>JACJYI010000001.1 GCA_020636225.1 Lewinellaceae bacterium
GACGCCCTCCCTGACCAGGGCCGGGATCTGGTAGCAGAGGGATTTTCCTCCGCCGGTGGGCATGATCACCAGGGCGTCCTGGCCAGACAGGACCTGCTCGATCGCCTCGCGTTGGTGCGGGCGAAACTGATCATAACCGAATACCTGTTGCAGCAACAGCTGCGGATCCCGGGTTTCCTGTGCCATGGGATGAGTTTGGGGCGAAAATAAACAAAATGTTTTGAAAAGTCATAAAAGAGTATTGCTGAGAATAGAAAATGTGTTCCTGGTTGCTTGGGCGGATTGACAGGATGGAGGGGTAAAAGGCGAAGGGTAAATGGTATAGGGCCAATGCACCGAAATCCGAATCCAGACGCTTGCGGTCTGGATCCACCCCGAGCACTCGGGGTTAAATCGGCCATCGTCTGGGCACAAAGGAACACAGAGGGCCCTCCTCCTCTCCTGCTCCAGGTATCGAAAAGGCAAGCGGTGAGACTCCGCTGAACAATCAAGGCTCGTGATCAGCCATGAAGGAACATTCATCACTGGGATGCCGGTGAGACACCGGCATGAGCGATATTTTTTATCAAGGTCTTTATTGTCCGCCGGTTTTTCTCCTCCCCTTCTCGACCCTTCCCCTCCTCGACCCCTTATACCCTCCCTCCTCCGCCCCTGACCCCTGACCCCTGAGTACTCGGGGGGGCTACGGCGGGCAGTCATCACCTCCAGACTCCCTATTCATCACCCCCCCAAGATAACGTCTGGAGAAGATGTTGACGAAGAAGCGGGGTATACCTATATTTCGAGATATTTGAGCACACTTCCAATGACGTTTGGAAGCTGACCTTTGACAGTGGGGAAGACCTGGAAGTCACGGGTTCACATCCGTTCTATGATGTAGGCGCCAACGGCTGGAAACCAGCCTGTTGGTTGGAACCCGGGGATGTCCTTCAGACGAAGGAGGGGACGGCAACCCTTCTGGCAAGAGAAAAACTGGAAGGAGAGCATCCCGTCTACAATATCACCGTTGCCGGGACTCATACTTACTTTGTCGGTGAAGGTGGTTTGTGGGTGCATAATGCCTGTGGCTCAGTTGCGGAGTTAGACCAATTAGCTACCAAGTTTATTAACAACCTTAATGTAACTATAAAAAAGGCAGAAATTGCGGAGTGGTGGGCTAAAGGATATCCTAAGTTTTTCCAGAGAGGGACTTTTTTTGAAAGACTAATGGCAAAGAGTGGCAGGTATTCTGGCTTGACTATTACGCCCCATAATTGGCCAGTGATTGACTTTCAAAAGATCATTGGAGGAAAAGTAAAAGTGGTAAGCATGAAAACCACTATCACAACCAACGTTGCATCCTGGATGTCAACAAATGCTGATCATTTGAAGAGACTCAATGATATGAGTGAACATTGGGCAAAGGATGTTGGGAAATTGCCTGAAGTTAGAGCATTGCATATTTATGTCAAGCATGCAGGATTAGGTAATTATTCTAGTTGGGTTTCTGAAATCAAAGCTAGGTATCCTAATATTAAAGAGGTCTTAGTCAGCTCAATTGAGAATGAGTTTAACTTGTAATTTAATAGTTTAATATGGCTGTTGGATTGAAATTTTCTAAGCATTTGACTTATGATGATCATAACACAAAAGAAGGAGGAGATTCAGGTGTTACTGAGGAGGAGTTTCTGAAGCTAATGCAAGAATATCCTGAATTTGTAAATTCCAAAGACACTTACTTCAAGACGATCGAGTACTATAGAAATATACTTCATTATGATGATAAGACAATTGAAAAAATAAATGATAATAAACCAAAGAGTGGTTTTTCAGAGTTTATTTTGGGATATAATGATGAGAAGGCAAGGAAGAGTACAACACTCCATGAACGATGCTATACCTATATAACCTGGTGTAAGTGGATTTCTGCTTCAATTTATGGGAAGGAGAATTACAGGGAGATGAAGATGTTTTATGAAATGGCAGAAAGATTAGGTTTAAACTTGATTACATATGATCGACTTATTGATAAGGAATACCTCGAATCCCTTCGTATCAAAGAAGAAAACCGGGGCATTAAGTTAACGAACGAACAAAGTCATGTCTTGACCCTGGTAGAGGAACAATGTCGCTGGTATCATATCCCTTCCGATGATCAGGAAAAGATCCTGCAGTGTTTTCCAGTCATACCGAAATTCAGGGAAGCAGAGATCACGGAAGTGATCGACGATATCCAGTTCGAGAATCTGATTGGCATGGCCACCATACCGGGGCATACCCTCCTGTTCGGGTTTCATCTGCCTTACATCAACTATGCCGATGAGGCAGACTACAAGGCATGCGCGGATCATACGGCCCGTCTTAAGGACATTCTGAACCGGCTCAGTAAGGCTTTCGGTTCAGCGGAGTTTTACGAGTACCGGGAAGAAGACCCCGATATGATGCGGATGGTGCTGTCTAAGAAAGGCAAGTTCGCCTATGCCTCCCTCTTTGCCGAAGGGGAGTTCGATGAGGAGTTTGGCACCTCGAAGCGGACCATCCCTCCGGATGCCAAAACCTACTGGAAGACC
The DNA here is from genome assembly GCA_020636225.1 of Lewinellaceae bacterium. Taxonomy (GTDB): domain Bacteria; phylum Bacteroidota; class Bacteroidia; order Chitinophagales; family Saprospiraceae; genus JAGNXB01. Next base: position 2,550 of record JACJYI010000001.1, read on the forward strand.
GTGAAGAAATGGGGCATGACCCCCGCAGAACTGCTCACCTATGTGATGAAGCAGAAGTTGCCGGTGAAGGTATTCCGGCAGGAAATGTATTGGAAGTGGGCAAGTGAGGGGAATTGATGGGAGAACAGTATCCGGTTGAATGATCCTTTGAGTCAGCGCGGTGCATAGCCAGGGGTTGGACTTTTGGCCCAGCGATTCTTATATTTGTTGAACGGAGGAATACCTGGTATCATGAATGTCTGACCTGGTCGAAATGAACAGCAATCAGATATTGATCAAGACCAACGACAGCCAGTATTCCATGATCAAGCTATGAACAGGATAAACAAGGAGGAAATATTGACCTTTTTACGAGATCATAAAGAGGAATTCTTGCTGGAGCTTCAACTGGTGAGGATAGGTCTCTTTGGCTCCTATGCCATGGGTCAGGCGAATGAACAAAGTGACATCGATCTGATTGTTGAGTTTCAGCCGGGAACCGAAAATTTGTCAGAGAAAAAGGACAAACTAAAGGATTTGGTGTCTGAGCGATTTGACAAGCAAGTCGATGTTTGCAGGGAGAAGTATATCAAGCCATACTTTAAACAACACATCCTCCAATCAGCAATCTATGTCTGAAAAGGATACCGGTAATCTGGCGGCTATCTTGGAAAGTTGTGCCAAGATCAAAAAATTCACTGCTGATATTTGGGATGCAGATGCTTTATTTGCAGATGAAAAGACATTTGATGCGGTCCTGATGAATTTTGTGATAATAGGGGAATCTGTTACACGCTTGTCAGACAGGCTGAAAGAGAATGAGCCCCAAGTCCCTTGGGATAAAATCAAAGGATTCAGGAATATCGTTGCCCATGATTATTTTGGTGTGGATGCTGAGGAAGTCTGGCAACTGATCAAAAATAATCTACCCGGATTGGAAACGGAGATTGTTAGGATTTTACAGGCGGGTTGAGGGGTTGAAACAGAATACATAGTCACATCCGGATCCGTTGATTCGGTTCCGCCACGGCGGACATGTATGGGTTGATTCGTTCCATCGGTTTTGTTTTCCGGCTGCTGTTCACTCTGACCCGGCTCGATCGATTACTCGATTGGATCGAGGATGATGTTTCACCACAGAGGGCACAGAGGAACACAGAGAGTCCTGCTCCTCCTCCGGTTTTTTCTCCTCTCCTCCGTAAAGGCTTCGGTGGTCAGAAAAAACCATGCGGTGAGACACCGCTAAACAAGCAAGGCTCGTGATCAGCCATGAAGGACCATTCATCTGCGGGATGCCGGTGAGACACCCGCATGAGCGATATTTTATTATCCGCCGGTTTTCTCCTCCCCTTCTCGACTCCTCCCCTTTTCGACCCCTCATAACCTCATAACCTCCAAACTCCCTCCTCCACCCGGTATCAATCCATGGAAGCGTACCTTTGGGCTTCTTTTCATCCACGAATGCGACCGGTTTGTCCACTTCTCAGCGTACGGGTATCCTCTTTGTCATCCTGGGAAACATCCTTTTCTCGGCCAAGGCCATCTTTGCCAAGCTGATCTATCCGTACGGAGTGGATGCCACCACCCTGATGACTTTGCGGCTGGGGTTCTCCTTTCCCTTTTTTGCCGCGGTGGCGATTTGGTCCTGGCGCCGGAAGCCGGGATTCCGGTTGTCGTTTCGCGACTGGCGCCAGCTATCGCTGTTCGCGTTCCTGGGGTATTACGGGGCCAGCTTCCTGAACTTCCTGGGTCTGAAGACCGTGTCTGCCGGGCTGGAACGATTGATCCTGTTCACCTATCCGACCATTGTAGTGGTCTTGTCCTCCTTGTTCCGGAAGATCCCCATTACCCGGCAGCAGGGATTGGCCCTGGTCCTCACCTATGGGGGGATCGGGCTGGTGTTGGTACCGGGCCTGCGGGAATCGACCCAGATGGGCTGGGGGGCGCTGTTGATCCTCGGCAGTTCCATCTCCTTTGCCGCCTATCTCCTCCTGGTGGGCGACACCATTGCGCGACTGGGCAGTATCCTCTACACCAGCCTGGTGTTGATGCTCGCCGGCACGATGACCTTCATCCATTTTACCCTGACCCGATCGTTGACAGACCTGGAATGGCCGCTGGAGGTCTATCTGCTCTTCCTGGGGTTGAGCATCTTCTCCACCGTCATTCCTGTCTTCCTGATCTCCGAAGGGATCCGGCGCCTGGGTGCCAGCAACACTGCCATTATTGCCAGTGTCGGCCCGGTGGCGACCATCGTCCTGGCCTTCATCTTCCTGCATGAGCCCATCACCCTGATCCAGCTGGCCGGGACGGCCCTGGTGCTGGTCGGCGTATGGCAGGTCAGTCACCGACCGGACAGGCCGGTGGGGGATACACCGGTGAGGGTCAGGTAAAATTCCAAATCCCAAAAATCAAATCCCAAATAAATTCGAAGCACCAATATTCAATGACCGAAACGGAAGAATTGGTGGCTCTAAGATCGGATGGAATATGAACGGCTCTCTTTGGGTCTGGAGGTAAATTCCAAATCACAAATTCCAAAAAACAAACCAGCCTGCCGGCGGCCAGGCAAGCACCAAATCACAAATTCCAATTGACCATAATGACATTCCGATTTGGTCATTGAATATTCGTGCTTGGATTTTATTTGTGATTTGATGCTTGAGATTTGGAATTTCACCCGGTCTGTGCTTGTCATTTGGGATTCCCCTCCTCTTCTTCAGGCTCTTGCATCTTGATTGACAACCGAGTATCTTGGGGTGCTCAATCCCTCCAAATGAAAGCCATCTTCCCTTTGGCCATCCTCATGGCCCTCTCCCTGTCTGTTGTCACGGCCCAGAATGCCGCTCCGAAAGTGATCATCACCAATGTATCGGTGGATGAACCCGCCCAGGCGGTCTATGTCACCTATGACCTGCTGGATGATGAATACGATCCCTGCGAGGTCTGGTTCGGGATCTCCCTGGATGGTGGCCAGACCTTCCTGGCCGAGAACGGCACGGTGTTCGGCGATGTCGGACCCGGGATCGGGGCGGGTCCGGGTCGACAGATCTCCTGGTTTGCCCAGTCGCTACCGGATCTCTACCAGGCCATAGTCCGTGTCGTGGCGGACGACGGGCACCCGGTGGATATCCAGGCCCTGGTCGACCAGGTCGATGAAGCTGGGGTGTATGAGCGATTGACCCAACTGGCGGTCAAGCGGCATCACACTGGAAATCCCTCCGGCCTGGAGCAGGTCAGGGATACGCTGACGGCCCTGTTCGAACAGTACGGACTCCAGGTCGAGCAGCAACCGGCCTTCTTTCAAACCTACAGTTACCCCAATATCCTTGCGCGTCAGGGGGGATGGGTGCATGAGGATACCACCTATATCGTGGATGCCCACTATGATGGAGTCACCCAGGGACCGGGTGCTGACGATAATGCCACCGGCGTGGTCGGGACCATCGAAGTGGCGCGAATCCTCAGTCAGGTACCCTGCCGAAAAAGCATTCGCTACATCGGATTTGCCTTTGAAGAGCAGGGCCTGGTGGGCAGCAATGAATATGTCAACAAGGGTGGTATCAAGTCCTGGGAGAAGATCGCCGGTGTACTCAATATGGAAATGATCGGTTATTTCAGCAACAAGATCAACAGCCAGACAGTACCAGCAGGATTCGACCTCCTCTTTCCAGCGGCTACCGCAGACATTGCCGCTCAGTTGTATCGGGGCAACTTTCTGATCGTGGCCGGAAATACCGCTTCCCAGCCGTTGATCACCGCCTTTGAAACCGCTGCCGACACCTATGTGCCCGAATTGCGGACCGTTTCCCTGGCCGTGCCGGGCAACGGACAGATCGCTCCCGATCTCCGGCGCAGCGATCATTCCCGCTTCTGGGACGCCGGCTACCAGGCCCTGATGCTGACCGACGGGGCCGAGACCCGCAACAAGAACTATCATACCGCCAAGGATGTCGTCGATAGCCTCGACCTGAATTTCCTGAGCAACAATATCCGGGCCGTCCTGGCTACGACGGTCACCCTGGCGGAGCCCATGCATGCCGGCCAGGATGTCTTCGTGCTCAGCGACCTGGTGTCCACGGATGACCATGACCATGCTTCTGCCTGCCGGATCAGCTGTTCGGTCAATCCGATCCGTGATCTGTTGATGCTGTCGATCAATGACTGCGCCGGGGAGTCCATGGTGGCAACATTATACGCCCTGGATGGCCGGGCCCTCCTGTCCCGACAGATCCAGCCCGTCGCTGACCGGGAGGAAGTCCAGATCCCCATTGGCAGGCCGGCAGCCGGCACCTACCTCCTGGTGATCGAGA
>JACJYI010000010.1 GCA_020636225.1 Lewinellaceae bacterium
CAGTTTATTGGCGACGGCCGTGTTCACGCTCCCGGCGCTGGCACTCCACTTGAAGGTCACAGGTTGGGCTGCTGATCCGGGAGCAAAGGCGACGGCGGTACCGTCACACTGGCCATAGCAGGAAATGTTGAAACCATTGTAGTCGACCCGATCGAAGGTGACCACATTGTCATCTGCATTGGATACCGTAGTGGTCAGGGTCTTTGTACAACCATTGCTGTCCGTGACCGTCACGGTATATGAGCCAGCAGAGAGGGCCGTCAGGTCCTTCGTGACGGCATTGTTGCTCCACAGGTAGGTGTAGTTGGGGTTGCCGCCGGTGACGGTCAGGGTGATCGTTCCGGTCGACTGATTGATCGTCGTCGGCGTGGTCACGGCGGTTACCGTCAATGGGTTCGATGGACCGGTGATGGTGTAGCTGCCCGTCTTGGTGCAGTTGTTTCCATCGGTCACCGTGACGCTATAATTGCCACTGACCACATTGATCAGATCCTCGGTAACGGCGTTGTTGCTCCACTTGTAGGTGAAGGTGCCGTTGCCACCGGTGGCAGTGAGATTGATGGATCCCTGGGCCTGTCCGGCACACAGCACTGGTGTGGTCTTGCCATCCAGAGTGATGTCATCCGGCTGGAAGATGAAGATCGGCTCCAGCTCGGTGATACAACCGCTGCCATCCACAATGGTGGGGGTGTAGGCCCCCGGGCCAAGATTGATGAGGTTGGGTCCTGATCCGGCTGAGGTCGGATCCCAGGTCACCGTGTAGGGTCCTCCGGTTGGCGGCAATGTGATAGTGATGGTACCGTTGCCGGAACCAAAACAGGTCACATCCGTCTTGGCAATGGCCGGATTCAGGCTGGAGCTGTTCACGGTCAGGGTCGGACCGGTGATCTTGCAGCCGTTATTGTCGGTAATGGTGGCGGTATACATGCCGCCCGACAGGTTCCCGATCGGGTTGCCGACACCGACGCCGACGCCCCAGTTCACCACATAGTTGGGTGTTCCGCCGGAGATCTCCAGCTCGATGCTGCCATCCTTGCTTCCCGAACAGGATTCATGGGTAATGGTCACATCCTCGATCATCATCTGAGGGGCCTTCAGCCCGACAACGATGTCACCGGATACCCAGGTGCAGTTGGGAATGGTATTATCCGTGATGGTCACCTTGTAGGTGCCCACAGCCAGATCCTTGGGGTTCTTGGTGTTGGGCAGGGCCGGGGACCAGGTGTAGGTCAGATTTCCGGAGCCGCCGGTGACCAGGAGATTGATCGCGCCATCGGCACCGCCAGGGCAGTTGACCTTGGTCACAATGGTGGCGGATACATTCAGGTCGCAGTTGCACGGTACGGTATTGATCACGCCGATCTGACGGATCAGGTTGACGACACCGGATGTGTCATTGATTTCTGACATCAGCGGATCCTTGTCAACGATCCGGATAGTGTCCATCTGTCCTTCCAGCATCAGGTTCTGATAGCAGAGTTGGAACATGACCTCTCCACTGTCAAGGGTCACCCCGAGTGGATCCAGCGGGTTGGCTTCGAAGAGGAAGCCGAGGATATCACTGCTTTCGTTGAAGGTCAGGTTGCCCAGGGAGCAGTTGGGTAGATCCAGCTTGGGATTACATCCCTTCACGCCCACGAGGTCGATCTTGAGCGGGTTGCCGGCAATGTACAGCTGCGCCCCGACGATGTTATTGAAATCCGTCGCCGTAATGGGTACACAGAAAGTATCTCCCTGGCAGACATTGCGTTCACCGATATCGATGGTCACGCCCGCGCCATTGTCATCATTCACGGTGACCGATCCGTTCACGGTATTGACCTGGATCAGATCATCATTGGAATTTCTGAACTCGATCTTGGGTGGCAGGCTGGGATTGGGGTTGGCAAAGAAGTTCACCGGTGAGGTTTGCCCGGTGTTGCCGATGATCGTAAAGCACACTTCAAAGAGGACAGAGCCGTTGGGCAGATCATCGCCACTGAACGGATTGATCCAGGACACCTGAAGGGTATTCGCATTGAAGAAACCGAAGTTGCCATTGGGCAATGGCAGACTGCAATCCAGCTGCAAGGTGCTATTACAGTTTTGCAAGCTTTCAAAGGTCAGGATCGATGGATCCCAACCGATGCCAAATTCCATGAGGGACACGTCCTGGAAGTTGTCCACGGTCACCGGTACGCAAACCGTCTGGCCCATGCCCCCTTGCACGTCACCAATGGTGGCGGTAATGCCCCCAAAGGATCCGGTGACGGTGATATTGGCCGGTGTGCCGGTAATCCCGATATCATTGAATGCCGCATTGATCACCTCGCAGGTATAGTTCTGGGCCAGGTTGCAGGTCACATTCATTTGTGATGTTCCGGGTGCTTTGCCACGCAACTTCACCGCGATGAAATTGGTGCCGTCCGGCAGGCTCTTTCCGGTCAGGAAGAAGTCATAATAGGTGACTTTGATTCCCGTTCCGAAGGACGGGTTCCCCGGAGGAACAAAGGCAACTCCCAGCCCCTTGAAGGTCGAATAGCTGGTGGTGTCCACCAGTGGGTAGGCTTCGACGAATTCCAGCTGACTCTGGTTGAAGGTCATCGTGAACTCTAAGCCCACGAGGTTGTCGAAGTTATTGTTGACCACCAGATTGAAGACTTTTTCCTCGCCAACGGCAAGTGTCGTCGTCGACGGGTCAAAGCTGACCTGCAACTGAGCGGGCAATTGCCAGGCGCTCAGCAGGAGCGGGATCAACAGGAGGTAATAGATGCGTTTCATTGTCCTTGGAATTTGGAATGTGAAGTTGTCTTGGAATTATTTCTGGATCAGCATCCGCTTGATGTAGCGGCCCTGCTCGGAGGTGACGATGACGTAATATCCACCGCTGTTCAGTGCATCGCCTGCCGGGATACTGATATCCTGCTGGCCTGGATAGAGATGGCGTTCCAGCTCATACACCACGGCACCGGAGAGATTGATCACCTGGACCACGACGTCGGTTGCCTGACTGACCTCAAGCTGGACGTCGCACCACTCCCTGCAGGGATTCGGGATGATCTGCATCTTCAGGGGTGGAACAAAGGCGGGTACAATCGCTGAATTCTCCTGTACCTGGATCAATCCGTAGGTAAAGTCGATCGCCACCGGGTCATCATTATAGTCGATGACCTCCGGAGCGAGTGGTTCATCCGCAAAGCTGACCCAGGATGAATCGCCCATCTCCCCGATCACGGTGAAGCGCAGCGTGAAGATGGTATGCCCGTTCTCGACAGAATAGCCGGAATATACATCGTCGGCATACCAGAACATGGACATGCGATGAAAGGTATCCAGGGCCCAGTCAAAGTTCTCGATCTTCTCCAGATCGTAATTGGTGATGCTGTCGAACTGGAGGACCAGGGTGTCCCAGGTAATGGACAGCTGGAAACCGGAAATGCTGTCAAACTCACTGACCTTGATCGGCACATCGATGACACTGCCAGGAGAGGCGATCATGGACTCGGCAAGAAAGGATACCTGAGCGTGAGAGAAGGTTACGCCCATCAGGATGAGGAGCGCACTGAGGCTGGCCTTGATAGGGGCAGTCAACCTGCTGACAGACAGAGATACGAACGGTCTGACTGCGCCGGGCGCAGTGGAAATGGTGTTCATGGGATGTCGTTTTACGACCCTCGAACTCCAGGCGGGTAGGTCCGGTGAATGTCAGGTTGCCATGGATTCCGGCTAACCGATGACGTGATCTGTGGAGGGACAGATGTCAGGCGAAGAGCAATACGCTCCTGAACGGATGGAAATGGTCGTCGCGTAAGTGTCTGTCAATAAGATAACGTCGTTCCGGGCGTGACTCCGGGTGGTTAGTGGAATGTGGCTGGGAATGGGTTTCCCGTGGTCTGAATTCGTGTGGTTGCGTTACCGCGTGGTCTTCTTGGGTATGTTGTTTGACAATGGTTTTACAAAAATAGGTCCAAACTCACCGGAGGGCATACCTATTTTTAGGTATTTTACATATTATGATGAATATGATATGTAAATGACTAATATATAAAGGAATTTTTAATGTGCAAGTTGCCTATGAGTCATTCCTCTATATGTATCATTTCGTCATCATGCGTTCTGGCATCCCCTGTCCGTCAGGCCAACTGGTGTTCGTATGCGATCCGCAGGAGCTTCTGGGTATTGTTCACCCCCACCTTTCGCAGGATATTCTTTCGATGGACACAGACGGTCTGCTCGGAAATGTACAGGGTCTCGGCGATCTCCCGATTGCTCAGGCCCGACATGATCTGGCCCAGGACCTCCACCTCCCGCTTGGTCAGTTCGAATCGAAGATGGAAGAAGTCTCTCAGCCGGGCCTCCAGTCCGGCGCCCGTCTTGCCGGGCTGATCGGTCGGGGATACGCCTTCGCCGAGGAATACTTCTTTCTTCAGGACCTGTCGGATCGCTGTTTTCAGTTCTTCCGGCGGACTGGTCTTCAAAAGGTAGCCCAGCGCTCCGGCCTTGCAGGCATCGCGCACCAGCTTGGTATCCGGGTAGATCGTCAGGATGAGAAAGATATCCCGTTGATCACCCGGCCAACGCTTCATGGCCTGCAGGGCGTCGCCGGTGCGGAGATTCATTTCGCAGATGATCAGATCCGGTTGGATATGGGTCCCTGCGGTCAACAGGGCGTCCAGATCGTTCACCAGGTGGATACGGGATTGGGGATACCAGTCGAGCAGACGGGTATGCAACGCTTCGCGGAACAACGGGTGCGGGTCCGCGACGATGATTTCCAGAGGGGAGGGAGACATCATCTGGTCCATGGGATTTGAACAAAGATAACGGATTCAGGAGCGCGGGTCAAGGCCCTCCCGTATTCCCGTTGATCCGGCTCATCCCGAATGGTCCTCTTTCCAGGATCACGGATCCGGTTGCGTTGACCGGAAAATCATACCTGTCCGGGCAGACACACCTGGATTGCATGGATTACCGTACACCCTTCGTGGTGGCGTCAGAGTATCAGCCCGATTTACGGCGTAATGACCATGATCCGGTCGAGGGTGCGGATCTCGGATCCTTGTTGCAAGGACAGGATATACATGCCGGGATACAACCCCTGGACATCCAGTTCGGCGCGGTCGCCACCGTTCCAGGAAACCATCTCTTCGACCCGTCCCATCAGATCGGACAGGAGCAGCAGGCCTCCGGGCTGAGGCGTGTCAAACAGGATGTGGACCCGGTCTGTGGCCGGATTGGGCATCACGCGGACGCCAGTCGGGGTGGTGGGAACGTCGATGGAGGTGGAGGGGTCGAACCTGTAGGTGCAGTAGGCGAAACAACCCATCTGGCTGGTGACACCCAGACTGACCAGGAAGGTGGAATCCTCCGGCGCCTTCACCAACCAGGTGGATGGACCGGAAGAGAACGTCGAATAGTTTTTTTCCCATGACCAGGCGACCAGCGGATCCCCCATGGCACTTTCCGACGCATCGAACAGGAACAGCGTATCTCCGGACCAGGCATGCTGGATATTGACTGCGCAGCCCTTGGGGAATCCGTCCGGACACCTGCCGTCCCAGCAACTGACGGCATGCCAGCTGAAGGCTTCACAGCCATTTCCATACACCTGGCCGTCACATCCGCACACGGGTGCATAGATGGCCGGACAGGCGGCCTGGGGATAGAAATGGGTCGAATCGATACAAACGATCTCCTGCGCCGTCGTTTGGGTGAACAGGAAGCACAACATCAGTGAGAGAGGTAGCAGGTGTCTCATTGGTCGGGTTTTCAGGAATAACGATCAGTGGCTAGGATCTGTTTGGGTATAGGGACAGGGCATGAATAAAAAAAGGAGCCCGGCTTGGCCGGACTCCTGAAGATTGATCGATCGTTTTGGAAGGTCTACTTGACCTGGCTGCCGGAACCGGTACCCGTTCCATCACCAGCTCCTGATCCATCGGTAGCACTGCCACCGGAAGCATCAGTGCCTTCTCCGGACGTCTGCGTCACCGTATGACGGACGATCCGCAGGCCACGAGGGGTCTTCTTGGAAATGCTGGTGAACGTTCCGGAGCGTGAACGGGACTTGCCATCCTTGTTCGTCTGGGTTACCGTGAAGTTACCTGAAGTGGTCACATAGTCACCCATGTCCATATCGTCGGTGATGTTCACCGTCAACTTGGCATTCCCTTTCTGGAAGGCCTTCTCGTAATACGCCTTGATGGCATCTGCGCCAGAGATCGTCTCCGTGCCGCGGATCATGACCGCATCACGGGCAAACAGATTGGAGACACAGGTCGCATCAGCGGCATCATAGCAGGATACGAACGAGTTGGTCACGTCCGTAAAGGTGGACTGAGCCTGGACAATGGTTCCGGTCAGGATCAGGGCAAAAAGAATCAACAGGTTTTTCATAGAATAGGGTATTTAATAGTGAAAGTGATGACGCGTTGACCAAGAAAGTGGGTTAGCTACAATCAAGGTAGGAAAAGTTTGACGAAATCCGGGTACTCTCCTGGATCAGGTTGCTGACAATGGAACGCGGATGCATGCATTCAGATGCCAGTATGTGGAAGAGACCTTCACAACCTCAGGAAGTTGCAGGTGGCATCATTTTTTTGACGTTTTTCCATCTGACGGAGAAACAACAGGCTTATCCGTACCCGAAACCCTTCAGGCTGCGCTCGTCATCCCGCCACTTGGGGCGGACCTTGATATGCAGTTCCAGGAAGATGTGCTCGCCGAGGAATTCTTCGATCGCCTTTCGGGACCGGATGCCCAGTTCCTTGATGGCGCTGCCTCCCTTGCCGATCAGGATGGCTTTCTGGGTGTTGCGCATCACATAGATCTCCGCGCCGATGCGGATGATATCATTCTCCCCCTCGGCCGGTTCCTGATAGTATTCGGTCACCACCTCGCAGGAGTAGGGAATTTCCTGCCCGTAGAGCTCGAAGATGTTCTCCCGGATCAGTTCGGCGACAAAGAATCGCTCCGGGCGGTCGGTCAGCTGGTCCTTCGGATACCAGGCCGGCCCTTCCGGCAGCTTGCCCTGGATGGCCGCCGCCAGCTCGGTTGTCCCTTCATTTTTCAGGGCAGAGAGGGTAAAGACCTCCTGGAAGTCCAGGCGGGCCGACCATTCCTCCCGCACACGCTCTAGTTCAGCTGCCGGGTACTTGTCGGTCTTATTGATGACCAGGAAGCGGGGGGCCTCGGTCTTCTTCAGGTGGGCGATTAACGGATCTTCCTCGTCATAGGCGTCGCCGGGTTCGGTCACCAGCAGAACCAGGTCGGCATCCTCAAAGGCCCCTGTCACGAATGCATTCATCTTTTCATGCATCTTGTAGGAGGGACGCAAGACAAAGCCCGGCGTGTCCGAGAAGACGATCTGGAAGTCATCCCCGCTGAGGATGCCCAGGATCCGGTGCCGGGTGGTCTGCGGCTTGGAGGAGATGATGCTCATTCGTTCGCCGACCAGGGCATTCATGAGTGTGCTCTTCCCCACATTGGGATGGCCGAGGATATTGACAAAACCGGATCGATGCATCCACCAAAGGTACGACCTTGGCGGATTCTCCAGTTTGCGGATTTCAGGGCCAGTCTGTTGGTAGAAAGTAATGTAGTACAGAGGGGGAAATTCCAAAGGACAAATTCCAAATCCCAAATAAATTCCAAAGGACAAATCCCAAGTCCCAAAAAAATCCCAAAAGACAAATCCAAAAAAACCAAATCCCAATTTGCAATGACCAAATCGGCAGAAGGCCCTGTAGGGGCCAAAGATGAATAGTATTGTGGGGAAGGAAGGAACGGCCCTGTAGGGGTCGGACGGAGAAGCACTATGGTGAAAGTTCCCTGCATGTCGGCAAACGGGCAAAACACAAATCCCAAATCCCAAAGACATTCCAAGTCCCAAAAAAATCCCAAAAGACAAATCCAAAAACCAAATCCCAATTCGCAATGACCAAATCGGCAGAAGGCCCTGTAGGGGCCAAAGATGTATAGTATTGTGGGAAGGAAGGAACGGCCCTGTAGCGGTCGGACGGAGAAGCACCATGGTGAAAGTTCCTGCATGTCGGCAAACGGGCAAAACACAAATCCCAAATCCCAAAGACATTCCAAGTCCCAAAAATCCAAAGACAAATCCAAAAAACCAAATCCCAATTCGCAATGACCAATCGGCAGAAGGCCCCTGTAGGGCCAAAGATGTATAGTATTGTGGGGAAGAAGGAACTGCCCTGTAGCGGTTTGGACGGAGAAGCACTATGGTGAAAAGTTCCGCATGTCTGCAAACGGGCAAAACACAAATCACAAATCCCAAAGACATTTCAAGTCCCAAAAATCCCAAAAGACAAATCCAAAAACCCAAATCCCAATTCGCAATGACCAATGTCGGCAGAAGGCCCTGTAGGGGCCAAAGATGCATAGTATTGTGGGAAGGAAGGAACGGCCTGTAGGGGTCGGACGGAGAAGCTACTATAGTGAAAGTTCCTGCATGTCTGCAAACGGGCAAAACACAAATCACAAATCCCAAAGACATTTCAAGTCCCAAAAAATCCCAAAAGACAAATCTAAAACCAAATCCCAATTTGCAATGACCAATCGGCAGAAGGCCCAGTAGGGGCCAAAGGTGTATAGTATTGTGGGGAAGGAAGGAACGGCCCTGTAGGGGTTTGGACGGAGAAGCACTATGGTGAAAGTTCCTCTGCATGGTCTGCAAACGTAAGCAAAACACAAATCGAAATCCCAAAGACATTCCAAGTCCCAAAAAATCCCAAAAGACAAATCCAAAAACCAAATCCCAATTCCCTGCAATGACCAATCGGCAGAAGGCCCAGTAGGGGCCAAAGATGAATAGTATTGTGGGAAGGAAGGAACGGCCCTGAGGGGTTTCGGACGGAGAAAGCACTATGGTGAAAGTTCCCTGCATGTCGGCAAACAGGCAAAACACAAATCACAAATCCCAAAGACATTCCAAGTCCCAAAATATCCCAAAAGACAAATCCTAAAAAACCAAATCCCAATTGCAATGACCAATGGCAGAAGGCCCTTAGGGCCAAAGGTGTAGTATTGTGGGAAGGAAGGAACGGCCCTGTAGGGTTCGGACGGAGAAGCACTAGAAAGTTCCCTGCATGTCGGCAAACAGGCAAAACACAAATCATAAATCCCAAAGACATTTCTGTCCAAAAAATCCTAAAAGACAAATCAAAAACCAAATCCCAATTTGCAATGACCAGTTCGGCAGAAGGCCCTGTAGGCCAAAGGTGGTAGTATTGTGGGAAGGAAGGAACGACCCTGTAGGGGTCGGACGGAGAAGCACTATGGTGAAAGTTCTCTGCATGTCGGCAAACAGGCAAAACACAAATCCCAAAGACATTCCAAATCCTATTAATCAATGATCAAACGGGTCAACCCGAATCAGGCGAGCACATTCTGGCGAATCTGAAACATCATTGTCCAGATAAAGAACTCCAGCGGGTTGTATGTCATAGCCCCGGGCTTTAGCCCGGGTTCTGATTCCATACAATTCAGCTTTTGGCGACCTGTTTGCCACCACCGCAAACAGGGTGACAAAACACCCCGAAGACCACTCTTCCACCATGCACCGTTGCTGGCTCACGGAAGTTGGACGGCAGTACTCCAGTCCCACGACATCGGTCTTCTTCCAACCCGAATCAGGCAAGCACAGTCTGGCGAATCTGAATCATCATTGTCCAGATAAAGAACTCAAACGGGGTTGATGTCAATGCTCTGGCTTCAGCCCGGGGTTCTGATTCCGTCCAAATTGCGGCGACCTGTTTGCGACCACCGCAAACAGGGTGACAAAACACCCCGAAGACCACTCTTTCACCATACATCGTTGCTGGCTCACGGAAGTTGACAGCAGTACTCCAGTCCCACGACATCGGTCTTCGGTCAACTGAATCAGGCGAGAACATTCTGGCGTATCTGAAACATCAGTCAGATAAAGAACTCCATCGGGGTTGTGATATCAATAGCCCTGGTCTTCAGCCCGGGGTTCTGATTCCGTCCAAATCTGTTTTGGCGACCTGTTTGCGACCACCGCAAACAGGGTGACAAAACACCCCGAAGACCACTCTTTCACCATACATCGTTGCTGGCTCACGGAAGTTGGACAGCAGTACTCCAGTCCCACGACATCGGTCTTCGGTCAACCCGAATCAGGCGAGAACATTCTGGCGTATCTGAAACATCATTGCCCAGATAAAGAACTCCAGCGGGGTTGTACGTCAATAGCCCCGGGCTTCAGCCCGGGGTTCTGATTCCGTACAAATCTGTTTTGGCGACCTGTTTGCCACCACCGCAAACAGGGTGACAAAACACCCCGAAGACCACTCTTTCATCATGCATCGTTGCTGGCTTACAGAAGTTGGACAGCAGTACTCCAGTTCCACGACATCGGTCTTCGGTCAACCCGAATCAGGCGAGCACATTCTGGCGAATCTGAAACATCATTGTCCAGATAAAGAACTCCATCGGGGTTGTACGTCAATAGCCCCGGGCTTCAGCCCGGGGTTCTGATTCCGTCCAAATCTGTTTTGGCGACCTGTTTGCCACCACCGCAAACAGGGTGACAAAACACCCCGAAGACCACTCTTTCACCATACATCGTTGCTGGCTTACAGAAGTTGGACAGCAGTACTCCAGTCCCACGACATCGGTCTTCGGCCAACACGAATCAGGTGAGAACAGGCAGGAACTGAGGAACCAGGAACGAAGGAACCGACATTCGACCCAGCCTCACGTTGTACCTTTACCCGTTCGAAAACGATACCATCCAGTTCATCGTCTTACCTCACAACCTCCTCCACATGGTCCATATTCTCAATGGTGATGCCCTGCGCGAACGATTCCCCGGCAGCCTGGCCGGCCGTCAGATCGTCGCTCGCGAATGCCTGGTCGACGGTGACGTCGAAGGCAATACCCTGGAACAGGTCGGCAGATCCCGGGAGGAGTTCCTCCTGGCCGTCTACGGTGTGCCTGTCCAGGAGTACCAGGAACACAGCCTGGTGGAGTTGAAGAAGATTCAGTCCATCCCGAATGGCGAGGAGATCGCCCTGTGGTTTGAGGATGACCTGTTCTGTCAGGTGAACCTCTGGTTCGTCTGCTGGTTGCTGGACGAATCGGGACGGGATCACACCCTCTACCTGGTCAGGCCACCCGCTGATTCGCCATACTCCTTTGCCCATGCGGATGAAGCTGGCTTGCAGGCTTGCCTGGAGGCCCGACAGTCTGTTTCTTCGGCCGAGCGTTCAGCCTTTGCCGGAATGTGGAGAGCCTATCAGTACGAAGATCGGATCGCCATGCATCGATTGGCAACCGGTCCGCTTCAGGCCTTTGATTTCCTGTTACCCGTGATCGATGCCGAGGTCAGCCGCTATCGCGACGAATCCGGATGGAGCCCCATGGAGCGGGCTGTCGCGGAGATCATTCAAAAAGATCCTGGAGGGGATTTTCCGGCTCATTTTGCCACCTTCTCCAGGGCATTTCCAATATACGGACTGGGCGATCTGCAATTCAAGCGGGTGTGGGAAGAGGTAAAGGAGAAAGGTTGAGGTTCAGCTGGCAGATGATTGGAAATATGTACTATCTTACAAGCCAGCCACCGGATAAAAGTCGCTTGATCAAAGCTTGCCCGAATCGGACTTTATCATGAAAAAGCAATTGGTTTTCCTGCTTCCTTTGTTGATCCTGGTCGTGACGATGGAGTCGCTTTCCGCGCAGATCATTGCCGGTACGGGTGAATTCACCTATTATTTTTTACGCACCATTGCCCGCGGTCAAACTGAAAAAGCCATCAAGATTGACGTAGATGGCGACAGTGTCTGGGATTTCCGCATTTATGGCAGTTCACCATTCCCGGAAGGTTGGGTGAAAAGCAGTTCCTTTATCTACATGCAATCATTTCACAACCGGGCAAGAGCATGTCGGACGTTGATGGATGCGGTGGTCTATCCATTCAATTCGGGTAGTCTTTGTGCTTGTGAAGAACAATTTAACAAGCGATGGACAGGAACAGGTGAAACCATCCTTCTTGGCCAGATGACCTGGATAGGGGGTGGCATTTGGCAGAAGCTGTCTGATAAATATATTGCGATCCGCATCGATGAGAATGGAAAGGATGTGTTCGGATGGCTCAAGTTTTCACAACAGGTTGCACCGAACGGATTTTGGTTGGCATTAAAAGGCATTGGTGCAGATACGCTGGGCTGGAAGCCGATCCTGGAGGTTGAAGAATATATTCCACCACCTGAACTGAAGCAGTACGAGGATGTCTTCATCCCGGAGATCATACCTCCAGACACGACGGATGAAGGTGGAGATACCACCATTGTCGAACCTCCGCCCCCGCCTTTGGTTGATTCTTCACTCCAGGCTTTTCCCAATCCATTCGGAGATGAACTCACCGTCAATCTCCTGGGGATCAAAGATATCATGCGTTTGGAATTGATCGATTTCAATGGCCGAATGGTCTATCAAGAGCGATTTTTCAAATCGGAGATTGTCACCATCCCCACATCCTACCTGCCACCCGGTCAATACGTCTTGCGTGTGGTCCGATATTCACATCCACCCAGCCTGATTCGGGTCCTTCGGATCAATCCACGGGAATAGTGGACAGAGGGTCGTTACCATCTCATCGTGGGTTTATGTTATAGGTCGTAAGTTTACACGATGCAAAATTATATCGCACTTTTGCGCGGCATCAATGTCAGCGGTCAGAAGCTCATCAGGATGAAGGACCTGGTCCAGCTGCTGGAAAGTGCGGGATTGAAACAGGTTCAAAATTATATCCAGAGCGGTAATATTGCCTTCCAGTCCTCGGAACAGCGCATTCCTGTTCTGGTCGATTCCATCCAGGGTGCTATAAAGAAGGAGTATGGCTTTGATGTGCCCACCCAGATCCTCACGCCAGGAAAATTGAAACAGGTCATTGAGCAGAATCCGTTTCTGGCCCGGCCGGATTTCGTGGAGAACAAGATGTATGTCACCTTCCTTGACGCGTTACCCGCAACGGTGCCGGAAGTAGGGTCAAAAGCAAAGGGGAATGATGAGTATGTGATCGACGGGGATCTGATTTATTCCTATCTCGTCGAGGGTGCCGGAAAAACAAAATTGACCAATGCATATTGGGAGACCCTGTTGAAAGTAAGTGCCACCTCGCGAAATTGGCGGACGACGGTGAAACTTTTTGAAATGGTCAAGCAATGAAAAAGAAGCTGTTCGTCCTACTTGTTTTCAAAGTGGTTTTCATGAAAGCAGGGTTTGCACAATGCTTTAGTTTGGATTCCATTCCGAAATATCATACGGCAAGCATCATCCTGGATCCGGCAATCGGGGAAGAAGGATTTCACAAGCTGGAAATTATGCGTGTTTCCAGTGATGCGTTCATGGCGTTTTATACCCATCCAATGATTTTTGTCGGCGGTGAATGTGAAGCACACCACGGTGTGCTTATCGAACACGAATTATTTCCACTGATCAACCAACTGTTCTGTTCAGGTATCAAGTTCTATCCAGATAGAAAATTGACTCGATGGTACAAGGATACAGGGCGGATACCTTCCGTTCTCTTTAACCAGATACCGGATTCCTTGTCGGTCGAGTCTGATCTCTATCGCAGACTGGAGGAATTGCTGTTCGGTGCATACATCATCCAACAGCAAAACCGGCAATCGGCCTATTTGTCCCAAGTGACCACTTCTCTCCTGGGATGTTACAAAGCCTTTGGAAATGAATCCATCACGCTCCAGTCCAGTGATATACAATTGACCAGGTTGAACGACCCGCCAACGCAAACCAACGACCTTTGCTTCTGGTGCTTTGTACCCGGTTTGGTAGCCATGTCCGGGCCTTGTTATGGGGGTGTGGATATGGCCTATCAATGGGAGTTGATCCAGGATTTTGGTGAGCTTCGGATGTGCCTCTTTTCCAGTGCGGAAAAGGAGCCCGAATCCAGGAGATGTCTGTATTCGTTCTATTTGGATAAGCCCGAGACGAACCCTTTGGAACTCAGGACAAGGCCCAGGTATCCGGATTGTGAGTAATGACCTATTCTTCCTGAGGCTATTTAATGAAAGGAATCATCGCATGGAATGCCAATACATGGACCATTCGTTCAGGGATAAAAGGGACAACGCTCTTGAGGAAATCAGTCCATGCCTCCTGAACCTGAGTCCTGTGTGATGGGAAATAAAAGGTGCAGGATGATCGATTCGATTTGAAAAAATAGGTATTGTCGACAAGAACAATGAACTGGAGTATGATCGATGTTATATCATGCCGATATGTCTGGATTGCTCTGATTTGCATTTGCATTTCACCTGTTGCCATCGCCCAGAAGGAGGTGACCCGGATACGTATTGACTCCATTCCCCGAAATCAGTATGTTCGTATCCTTTACAATCCTAAAGACTCGGAAACGGGCCCACTGGCATTTGATCTGTTTCGAAGCAAGGTGGATACGTATTATATTTCCTTAGCCCTGCCCGTTATCTGGATCGGGATCAATCATTTTCGTGATGAACCGCTGGATGTAACTGGGCCACTTTTGTCTAAGATCAATGAATTGGTCTCCTCAGGTGAATGGGTATATATCCAGCCGGATGAATTTCCGATTTTAAGATATCCTGATCAATTTGGTGCCGTTCACAATTCAGGACAGGATTTGGTCTGGGACTCTCTCTTCCTGGATATATTCAATGGTCATCTGTCTGCCACACTGTCAGATGCCCTCAGGATTCAGCAAGTCAATCTGGCGTCGTATGCCAGGGTATTTCCAGGTTGTTATCGTGTTCACATGAAACCAAAGAAATTGCACAGGGCGAGGAGGATTACACTCAATCGATCTGTTCCGGATGTGCAGGATCTCAGCAAGGATTGTTATTGGTGCTTTCTACGCGACAGGATGATCATGAGCGGTCCATGTTTCGATGGGACGGAATTATCCTATTTTTGGAAACTCAGGCAGGAGATCGGTTATTATACACTTTGCTTGTTTTCCGATGAACCGAACGGATCGGATGCATGTAGCTTCCAGTTTTATATCACATCATATACAGACAACAATACCATTTACATGGAGAATTCTCCTTTTAATACATGCAATCCTCCGAGTTTGCTTGAATCGCCTGCACTCCTTCCTGCAAAGGGACAGAATGCGGTCGTTGATTAGGGGGCCGTCACCAGGTCAGGGCTATCCAGGATGGTATCATCGGATGATTTGGAGTGGCAGGTAAATGAATCTCGATTGGTTTGAAAGTTTTAATCATTCGCAGTGAGGTATCTGATCTATTGTCATTTAATAATTGTTTTCCTGGTCAATTCTTCCTTGTTGATGGCTCAGGTCAATGAATATAACATCGACTCCATGGCATTGGAGGGGGATGTCAATCTATTTCTTCGATCTGTTCGGAATCCGACAGATGAGCATCATATCTGTCTGTCATTGTCGGACTCAAGCACCTTGAATGCATGGTATTATGGGCCCATCCTGTGGATGGGTGAAGGAGCCCAGCCGCCGAGACCTGCCAGAGTGAATGATGATGTAAAGATCAATCTGGAACTGTTGATCCAAGAAGCCCAGGTTCACAAGTTTCAGGGAGCAAGCAGAAATTTGAAAGGAAAGTGGATAGTCCGAAACTGGTATCCTGAGCCCTACTGGGAGCGCTTATACAAACACATCGAGGATATGATTTTTGGAGAGGAGATCCGGCAGCAAAGTAAATTGCGGGACCATGCTATTGCAGTAGAGACATTCGAATTGCTGGGTGACTATTCGAGCAAATTCAGATATGATCCGTCATGTGACTTGCTGGATATTTTCCTTACTCCAGTCTCGAATGGATTCCAGCATGAAAATGAAATGTGCCGCTGGATAATCCGACAGGATGTCATTGAAATATCAGGCCCATGCTTCAATGGATTATTCGGTCATTGTGGATGGGAGCTTGTTTCGGTTTTTGGCACCTGGCGGCTAGTACTCAAGGAACCCGACTGTTCCCCACTATGGGGTCCTGAAATCAACTTGAATTTTAGCTTATTTCAGAAGGATGATGGACGACTTTTATTATCCACGTTCGAGCCGATGAAATTCTTAATGCATCAAGCTCGAAAAAATTGATGCGCCGCCTAGTTGACCAACTTGACTTGGGTGTGAATTAACTGATTCACTGCCAGATACACCAGCTCGGGACGCCTCGGTCGCCAGATCACATCGTTGAAATGTGGCCCCACATGGATATAGTGATCAAGCCGACGATACCGGATTTCCTCATAGACATGCTGCTCCGTATTCAGTAGGCAAACCCATCCGTTCTCCTCTTTGATGTCATCCCACCATTCCTCATAATAATCGGCATCATCTGCATGGAAATTGAACACACTTTCGCAGACGAGGATATATCTGTAGATCCCTTTCCGGATCATCGGGTCGATGAGGTTGCGTTTGAGGGCCTCTATATCATTGTGAAGGCAGTCATTCCATTCGCCGATCAACTCCAGGATGGCATATCCTTCCTCATAGTCCACGAACAGAGCCTTGCCATAGAGCGTGGTTGATCCCAGGTTGTCCCATTGTGGATGAATATAGTAGTTGTACACCTTTTGCGTAAAATGAAACTCGTCGTACTGCCGGCGAAAGAACGGAGAGTGACGATCTTCGGAAGCGATGTACAGGTCCCGCCAGAGGAAATGCGGTTCGATGTCGTGCATGGGATAAAGGTCGGTTGTGGCGCAAAGATGTGCAAGTGGTTCGCCGGCATTGTACCTTGGTACCATGAGTCATCGTGCACCATTGATCGTGATCTCCGGTCCGGAATCATCCGGCAAGACCACGCTGGCCGGTCAGCTGGCCAGCCTGCTCGGCATGCCCCTGGTGGTCGAAGTGGCCAGGGACATGCTCGAACAGCTAGGTGGTGCCTACAGCGAACCGGATGTCTATCGCATGGCCATCCACCAATGGCGTCTCCAGGAGTCGATCAGGCAGACAGGCGGCCTCGCGCTGGCAGATACCGACCTGCTGACCTACCGGATCTGGCTGGAAGAGCGCTTCGGGACCTGCAGCCCATGGATAGCAGCCCTTCACCGGCGCACCCTGCCGGTCCATTATCTGCTCTGTGTGCCCGATATCGATTGGGAGCCAGATCCCCTTCGGGAAAATCCCCACGACCGCGACCTTCTGTTGGATCGTCACCGGCAGATCCTCCAGGCGGAGGGAATGAGCTTTGATCTCATCAGCGGCCAGGGAGACGAACGCCTCCGACAGGCCCTGGGATTTCTGCATCATTTGGGTATTTGATCCCTGGCAGCTACCTTCGTTCCAAACATCGGGGTGTCAGACCCAATCGTCTGACTGAGATCATACCCATTGAACCTGCCCGGGTCATGCCGGGAAGGGAAGATGCTCCTCCAGCCTGCCGTCCGTGCAGACATCCCGGTGATCACCACCAAAATGATCACCACATGACGACCATTCGATTCCGAACTTTCCTGTTTTGCCTGGTTTTGTCCACTGGCCTGTCGGCCCAGACACCGGCGTGGATCTCGGGCCATGTAACCGATTCCGATGGCAAACCACTGACCTTCGCTTCGGTTCAGGTCACAAACGGTGCAGGGGCCACCACGGATGCTTCAGGGCGATTTCAACTGCGGGTGCTGGCGACCGATTCCGTGCAACTTCAGGTTCGGTTCATCGGGTTTGAGCCTTGGTCGGGGTATGTGGCACTCCCTACACGAGAGGACCTCCGCATTGTCCTGTTGCCTGTGGCCTTTCCCCTGCAGACACTGGAACTGATCGGTACCTGGGCGGAGGCCGATGCCCCTTTTACCCAGAGCCGGATGGATGCAGCCGACCTTGAGCAGCTCAATCTCGGTCAGGATATGCCTTTCCTGTTGCGCTTCACTCCCGGGGTGGTGGCGACCTCGGACGCTGGCACGGGAATCGGCTATACCGGTATTCGAGTAAGGGGTAGTGATCCCACGCGCACCAACATCACCATCAACGGGGTGCCGGTGAATGATCCGGAATCACAGGCCGTCTTCTGGGTGAATATGCCAGACCTGGCCAGTTCGGTCGACCAGATCCAGGTGCAACGCGGAGCGGGTACGTCGACCAATGGAGCGGGAGCCTTTGGCGCGACCATCAACATGCAGACGAAGACCCTTCGCAGTGAACCCTATGCCCGTCTGTCCTCAACAGTCGGATCATTCAACACACGAAGGGCGACCGTCGAGCTAGGTACCGGTCTGCTCGGTGGGCACTGGGCCCTGGACGGACGCTGGTCGGCCATCGATTCCGACGGCTATATCGATCGCGCCACGGCCAGGTTGCGTTCCTGGTATGGCTCGGTCGCCTGGCAGGACAGCCGGACCCTGGTCCGACTGCTGGCATTCTCCGGCCGGGAGCGCACCTATCAGTCCTGGTGGGGTACCCCTCAATCGCGGCTGGAGAACGACGTTGAAGGCATGCTGGCTCATGCAGCCAACAATGGACTGACCCCGGAACAAACAGACAATCTGCTGGAGTCAGGACGAACTTACAACTACTACCAATATAAGGATGAGGTCGACCAGTATGGCCAGGACAACCTGCAGCTCCATCTGTCCCGGGTATTGACCGATCGGTGGCGGGTGAATACGACCTTGCACTACACCAGGGGCCAGGGGTACTTCGAGCAATACCGGACGGGTGATGATCGCCGAAATTACGGATTGGAACCGGCGATCTATGGTTCCGACACCCTGTCGGTGATCGATCTGGTTCGCCGGCGCTGGCTGGACAATGACTTCGCCGGCGTAGTGACCAATCTGCGCTATGAGGCGCCCCGATGGAATATCCATTTGGGCGGGGCCTGGAACACCTATCTGGGGGATCATTTCGGCCGGATCATCTGGGCAGAGGTCGCCCAGGGGATCGGGCCTGATCATGAGTATTATTCAGGTGCGGGCGACAAGCGGGATGGCAATCTGTTTCTCAAAGCCGATTGGTCGCCGTCCTCTGCCTGGCGACTGTTTGTTGATGCCCAGGTCCGTCATGTGCAGTATCAGACCAGTGGTGTTGACAATGACCTTCGCAGCTATGATGTCCAGGATGACCGGGTTTTCTTCAATCCCAAAGCAGGAGTGACCTGGTCTCTGCAGCAGTGGTGCCAGCTCTATGCTTCGGCGGCTGTGGCCCATCGCGAGCCTTCCCGCAGTGAGTATATCGATGCCCCTTCAGGTGCGTTCCCCCGACCAGAGCGTATGGTGGATGTGGAGTTGGGCAGCCGTATCGCATGGGCAGCCTGGCAGTTGAACTTCAATGGCTATTGGATGGATTATACAGACCAACTGGTGCCCACTGGCGCATTGAACGACGTAGGGGCCACTCTGAAGGTCAATGTGCCTGATTCCTACCGCCTTGGGTTGGAAGTGCAGGCGGAGGGGCCGATATGGGCAGATGTGTTCTATCAGGGCAGTCTGGGATGGAGCCGCAACCGGATCCGGGCATTTGATGAGGTGATCTATGATTATACCTCTGGCTTCGAGGAGATCCGCATACCGCACCGGGATGTCGATATCGCCTATTCACCTGACCTGGTGTACAGTCACCAGGTAGCCTGGACCTTCCTGGCGGGGTGGTCATTGAACTGGATGAGCCAGTATGTCAGTCAGCACTATCTGGACAATACGGCCTCGGATGATCGGGCCATACCAGCCTGGTGGGTCAATGACCTACAGTTGCGGTGGGCCCGGCATTTGCCCCGGGTCGGAGACCTGACGGTCCGGTTTCAGGTCAATAATGTCCTGGATAAGGCCTACAGTTCAAATGGGTATACCTATTCGTATATCTATGATCAGCTGGTCACGGAGAACTTCTACTATCCTCAGGCTGGACGAAACTGGCAACTGGGAGTCCAGCTAAGCTGGTGAGCATCTGAGGATTGGCACGAATATTTCTGTATGTAGGAGTTGACCACCCTTTGCCGGGATGATTCTGATTAGTGGATGATGCAAAATCCGTGAAAACAGGTTAAGTTTGCATTCGTTCGTCCCAGAACCACCCCGAAACCTATCCCGAAGACTGATTTACTCACCGAATCAATCGTGTTACCATGAGCAGGATAGTCCTACTGTTGTGTTTTTTTATGCCCCTTGTCGGTCAGTCACAGACCTACCGGACCTATACAGGATGGGGAAACAATGTTGATAACCCCGCGTGGGGTGCCGGTTTTTCGCAGATGCAGACCCGCACGACCGTCGCATTTGGAAATGGCTTCAGCACGCCAGCTGGGGCAAGCCGGGCCAATGCACGCCTGATTTCCAACTATCTGATGAGTCAGCCTAATGTCTTGCCCAGTTCGGAAGGACTGAGCGACTATGTCTGGGCGTTTGGCCAGTTTATCGATCACGATATCACACTGGTTCACAACAACAACTCCGAATTCTTCCCGATCACCATCAATTTTCCTGATCCCATCTTCAATCCTGGTGGGGCGTTTCCAAACGCCTTCATTCCGATGACCCGTTCGGCAGTGGCCCCGGGTACTGGCACGGAAGCCGGGAATCCCAGGAAGTACATCAATCAGATCTCTGCCCTGGTGGATGGGTCTGCTGTCTACGGGCCAGATTCAACCTATGCCTCCTGGTTGCGGACGTATCAGGACGGGAAACTGAAAGTTTCCTCCGGCAACCATCTGCCATTCAATACGACGGATGGTGAACTGGACAGCCCGCTGGATCCAGCAGCTCCCGGCCTGGACAATGCCACCCAGCAGTTCAGTAAACTGTTTGTGGCCGGGGATATCCGGGCCAATGAGAATATTTTCCTCACCGCCTTGCACACTCTGTTTGTCCGGGAGCATAATACGCAGTGTGACCTGATCAAGCGGGAGCATCCCGACTGGACGGACGAGCAGATCTATCAGCATGCCCGCAAGATCGTAGGGGGAACCATTCAGGCCATACTCAATGAAGAGTGGTTGCCCACTCTGGGTGTCCAGCTGCCTCCCTACACCGGATACAAACCGGAGGTCAATCCGGGTATCTTCAATGTCTTCTCCGCCGCGGCGTTCCGACTGGGGCATACCTTGCTCAGCAGCAACCTGCACCGGTCCAACAACCTTGGCGGGACCATCCCCGAGGGGGATATCCTCCTGCGCGATGCATTCTTCAACCCCATGGCCATCGTCAACGATGGAGGGGTCAATCCCTTGCTCAAGGGCATGGCCCATCAGATGCAGCAGGAATTTGACGGGAAAGTGATCGACGATGTGCGGAACTTCCTGTTCGGCGGCCCCGGTTCCGGAGGAATGGACCTGGCGGCCATCAACATGCAGCGTGGCCGCGACCGCGGGTTAGCCGACTTCAATACCATCCGGGCGGATTTCGGATTTCCGAAGTATGCCAGTTTCCTGGACATGACCGGCGATGAGGACCTGGCCAACCTTCTCAAGGTGGCCTATGTCAACATCGACAATATCGATCCCTGGGTAGGATTCCTGGTGGAAAAGAAGATGGCTGGCAGCATTTTCGGCGAGACCCTCCACAAGATCATGGTCGAACAGTTCGCTGCGATCCGGGACGGAGATCGGTTCTACTTTGAGAATGACCCCGATCTGACGGAGGAGGAAAAGGCCCGCATCAAGGCAACGACGATGTATGATGTGGTCATGCGCAATTCCAATATCACCATCCTGCAGAAGAACCTGTTCGTGATGGAGTCGCATTACGACATGTGCCAGGCCACCGAATATGAAGCAGAGGTGACCGGCCAGGTGATCGCCGATGCGTCCGGTGAGCCCCTTTCCGATGTAGAGGTCTCCCTGAATGCGGAGTTCCTGGAGCCATCGCTGGCCGCCAGTGATGAAAATGGAACATTCACCTTCGATCTGCAGCAGACCTGCCGCGGGTATCATCTTCTGGCCGATAAAGTCGACTCCTACAAAAATGGGCTGTCCATCGCCGACCTGATCATCATGCGTCGACACATGAACGGTGATCCCGTGTTGACCACGCCTTATCAGCTGTTTGCTGCTGACGTGAATACCAACGGGGAGATCAGTATTGCCGACCTCCTGTCCATGAGAAAGGTCCTGATCGGCGCCCAGGAAGGCTATGACGGTGGCAAGCCCTGGCTGTTTGTCAATAATGCATACACATTTGCTGATCCGGCCAACCCGTTTGCCGAGAAGGAAGAAGTGACCGATATCAAGATCAAGCCATTGGAAGCGGCATATGATTTTGATGTCCGGGCCATCAAGCTGGGTGATCTGAACGGGACTGTCAAACTGAACGGATTGATCGAATCCGAGATCCGGAACAGTGAGCCATTGGTCCTGGAAGCGATCGACCGGACCTGGAACCCTGGCGAAGTGGTCGAAGTGACCCTGCAGTCTCCGAACATTGATGGTTATGCCGGATTCCAGGCCACCCTGCAATACGGTGTGGAAATTCTGGACCTCAAGGAGATCCGGACAGAGGAGATCACCCTGGCCGAAGGGGTGAATTATTCCATCCAGGAGGCCACAGGATCCATTGCCCTGGCCATCGATTGGACGGGTGCGCTTGGTGCCAATACGAAAACCATGACCCTGGTGTTCGAGGCCAGGAAGAAGGGGACGCTCAAACAGGCCCTTCGATTGAATGGTGGCTTGTTGGTGCCGGAGGC
Organism: Lewinellaceae bacterium; assembly: GCA_020636225.1. Classification (GTDB taxonomy): domain Bacteria; phylum Bacteroidota; class Bacteroidia; order Chitinophagales; family Saprospiraceae; genus JAGNXB01. Next base: position 22,625 of record JACJYI010000010.1, read on the forward strand.
GGTCAGTCAGGATTTCGACATTACCGATGTCACCCTGAAGATCCGCCAGGATCTGGTCAGCAATGATACCAAGGAGCCCTTCGTCCTGTTTGGCAACCAGCCCAACCCGTTCAACGGGGAGACGGTCATTTCCTTTGAATTGCCGGAGGCCGGTGATATCACCCTGGCCGTCTATGATCTCAGTGGTCGCCTGGTCTATGAGAGGGATGCCTATTTCTACAAAGGATACAACCAGATGGCGGTGACCCGCCAGGACCTGGGTGTGACCGGATTGCTGGTCTACCAGATCCGCACGGCACATGGAACGGCCACGCAGCGAATGCTGGTCAACGAGTAAGCGCGTTTATAATCCTATGACGTCAAAACAGGCTGTCCCGGCAACGGGCAGCCTGTTTGCTTTTCTTATAAGGCTGTGATGGATTGGTGCCATTCTCTGGCTGCACTTCTCTTCAACCCCTTCAGGGTTGGGCTCCACAAGTGGTTCCCACCCCGGGTTTCCTCCTTCGGCGGATAAACCACCCGGGGCTATCTTCTTCAACCCTTTCAGGGTTGTGAACCATTTTTCGGAGATGGGGATTGATACGTTATCTGCTTATTTGATCACCTGTTCATAACCCGCCCTAATGGTGGGCAATAGGTTGGTCCGGGGTCTCAACCCTGGATTGGTCTGTTTTGCATGAACGTTGACAGTGCCATCAAGTGAATATCAGGATGTCAAGGTCGTGCCCGAAGCAATACGGAATTCAATGCCTGATGGTCACCCTTATCTGATCAGACAAGAATCCGAAAGCGAATAAGATCCAGGACCTGGAAGGGCTCCAACAGAGCAAACCTGGGTCTCCAACATGGAATGATCTGATGTGTAAGAAAGCCAACGGTGCCTTGCAGAGAGTGACAAGATCTCAAGATCCAGCCTTTAGCGATAGAATACGCAATACCCGATGTGCACCTTATCCGATCAGGTAAAAAATCCGAAAGCGATTGAGATCCAGGACCTGGAAGGGGCTGGACCCTGAAGGGGTCCAACAGGATAGCCCCGGGTGCAACCCGGGGTTTGTATCGGATAGACAAACAACCCTGAAGGGGTTGAAGAACTGAGGAATAGGCCCCCTCCCCTTTGCTGGGTTCAGCCAGCCATACATTCACATGGCGATCACGTCGTGGAAGATGAATCACCGATCATCGGCCTGATCAGATACACTATGGTATGTGAGAGATCCTGGACCCTGAAGGGGTCCAACAGGATAGCCCCGGATGAAACCCGGGGTTTGTATCGGATGGACCATCAACCCTGAAGGGGTTGAAGAACTGTGGAAATGATCCACCGCGATTACGAAGAACAGCTGGCAATACTTCCACCAGACGATCAAGACGTGGAAGATGAATCACCGATCATCGGCCTGATCAATTGCGCTGTAACACGCGAGTGGGCAAGGACCCTGAAAGGGTCCAACAAGATAGCCCCGGGTGCAACCCGGGGTTAGCTGCGACCCCGGGAACAACCCTGAAGGGGTTGAAGAATTGTGGAATAGGCCCCCTCCCCTTTGCTGGGTTCAGCCAGCGATACTTCCACCAGACGATCAAGACGCGGAAAATGAATCACCTATCATCGGCCTGATCAGATACACTATGGTATGCGAGAGATCCAGGACCCTGGAGGGGTCCAACAAAGATAGCCCCGGGTGCAACCCGGGGTTAGCTGCGACCCCGAGAACAACCCTGAAGGGGTTGAAGAACTGAGGAAATGATCCACCGCGTTTACGAAGAACAGCTGGCAATACTTCCACCAGACGATCAAGACGCGGAAAATGAATCACCCACCATCGGCCTGATCATTCGCGCTGTAACACGCGAGAGGGCAAGGACCCTGAAAGGGTCCAACAAGCTAGCCCCGGGTGCAACCCGGGGTTTGTATCGGATGGACCATCAACCCTGAAGGGGTTGAAGAACTGTGGAATAGGCCCCCTCCCCTTTGTTGGGTTCAGCCAGCCGTACATTCACCAGACGATCAAGACGCGGAAGATGAATCACCGATCATCGGCCTGATCAGATACGCTATGGTATGCGAGAGATCCAGGACCCTGAAAGGGTCCAACAAGCTAGCCCCGGGTGCAACCCGGGGTTAGCTGCGACCCCGAGAACAACCCTGAAGGGGTTGAAGAATTGTGGAATAGGCCCCCTCCCCTTTGCTGGGTTCAGTCAGCCATACATTCACCAGGCGATCAAGTCGCGGAAGATGAATCACCCACCATCGGCCTGATCAGATACACTATGGTATGTGAGAGATCCTGGACCCTGAAGGGGTCCAACAGGATAGCCCCGGGTGCAACCCGGGGTTTGTATCGGATAAACAATTAACCCTGAAGGGGTTGAAGAACTGTGGAATAGGCCCCCTCCCCTTTGCTGGGTTCAGCCAGCGATACTTCCACCAGACGATCAAGACGCGGAAAATGAATCACCTATCATCGGCCTGATCAGATACACTATGGTATGCGAGAGATCCAGGACCCTGAAGGGGTCCAATAAGCTAGCCCCGGGTGAAACCCGGGGTTTGTATCGGATAGACAATCAACCCTGAAGGGGTTGAAGAACTGCTCTCCGAGACCCCATTTCTTAACCCATCAGGTACTGTTCCTCAAAGGGGATCCGATGCTCTGTCAACAATCGCTTGTACTCGTCCAGAAATGACTCGTTCTGGTGATGGACTTGCTGCCTGCGAACATACTGGGTCACTGTATCCAAATCCTTTACTGAACAGGTAAACGCACCGTATCCCGAAGACCATCGTTCAAACAATGGCGCTACCTTTTTTTCTTTCATCCATTTAGACGATGCCAGTTTGATATCCTTGATCAACCCGGACAGGGCTACCGTCGGATGCAGGTCAAACAATAGATGGATATGATCGCTGACTCCATTGATGGCATGCGGGTGGCATTGCTGTTTGCGAAGAATCCCACCGATATAGGCATATAATTCCTGTGGATGATCCAGGATCAGTCGGGGCTCATGGCCATAAGTGGACAAGACAACGTGATAGATGATTTGCCGGAATGAAGACATGTCTGCAAAATAAACAGAATGTTTTAAAATTGAAATAATCTGGCATCCAATGGCATTATGAAAGACGAATCAGGCGCGTAGGATGGGTTTATTCCACCTTGACGAATGAACCTGTCCACAGGAGATTACCCAACTCACCCCTTAAGATCAGTTGGTATGTGCCGGCCGGCATTCCGTCCACTGAAATCCTGTGGTCTATTGGAAGAAAATCTGCTTCACAAACGGATCGTCCCCATGCATCCATGATCTGGTAACGGATCGTATGTTGACCATTCAACCCGATCCACCGATCCAATCCCGGGCCTTCCAGATAGATCGTGCCATTCGTCGGATTCGGACTCAGGATTATCGAGGCAGTCTCCTGTTCAGGATGTTCGGTGGAGAGGATATGGGCGCAATCCAGACTGTCCCCGTATACTCCCAAAGCAGGGAGAAAGGCACAATGCATGGTATAAAATGTACCATCAAACAGGGAGCACGTTGGAATACTCAAGAAGGGGATATCCTGGCCGAAGAAAGGAAACATACCGAATCGCGGGACAACCGTCAGGGTGTCATGAAAAAATTCAAGTTCTGCCTCGCAATCCACCACGATCCGATAAGCGAACCATTCGTTTCCGCCCAATTCCAGGGAAAAGGTATCCAGTACCCATCGATGAAACTCCTGCCCGAAATAGGACCACTCCATGGGTTGGGCCAGCGTGTCTCCCGGCGAAGGCTGCCAGGGATAGAGTGGGTCAAGCAAAAAACTCACCGTGTCGACCAGATACAGCATCTCGCCATCGGTGTGATACAGGTAGTTCCGGTACTTCTTAAAGAACGTAAAGGGTGGATCTTCCTGCTGGAAGAAGGCGGCCTGCTGGCAAACCAGGCCATTGACCAGGGTGTCCTTTCCAAAGGTCAAATGCCAGGTGCCTTCGCCTACCGTATAGGAAGAAAATGTGCCTTCATAATAGGTATCGACCGGAAAACAAGATTGTCCGGCCAAGGATATCGAGCAAAGCCCCAAGAGTATAGCCAACGCTAAGGCTTTCATGGTTGTCTGTTTTCTGTTTCCAAGTTATGGATTCCTCCCGGGAAATGAGAAGGGAACATCTGGTTTGTCACCTGTGGGACATTTTTACTCTGGAACGCACATCCGTTCCGGGCCTCACCCGGTATCCATTCGTGGGTTTCCAGGGGTATGGGATTTTGATGAAGGTTGTACGGATTGACAGCAAGTACCCGCCCCATCATTCCGACCGGACAAACCGCCCTGTCCAGAGAACAGCTGGTGAATCAGCCATGACGAGCAGATGGTACAGACCTGCCGGCAGGTTGTCGACCCGGATGAAGCCCTGCTCCGGGTAGGGCAGGATGTCTGTAACCGGCTTTCCCAGTGAGGTGATGATCTGATACCGCCATGGAAGTTGATCATTGCATCCGCTCACCTGGATCCACGAATTCGCCGGATTGGGAAACAAGGACAGTGATACTCCACCAGCCGCTGGTGGTTGAAGGGATACCAGATCCTGGCACAGGTCCACATTCCCATCATATCCCAACCCGGGGACATAGAGACAGGATAAGGAATAATAGGTTCAATCCAGAGACAGGCAAACAGGCAGATACTCCAGGGGCTGCCCGATGGAAAAGGCCGGCATCCATCCAAAGCCGGGAATCACCGTACTGGTGTCCCGTATGGTATCTTGTCCAAATGCACAGGTCCATTCGATGGAATAGGCAAACCAGCTGGAATCCATGCGTTCGACGGAAAGGGTATCCAGGACGACCCCGGAGACATTGACCCCGAACCCATTCCAGAAGTCAGGGATAGCCACGGTATCACCCGGAAGATGGATCAACCTGTACAACACCGATTGTGCGCCGCTGGTGGCGTTCACCCTGTAGAGGGCTGTTCCGTCATGATGATAATACAAGGTTTTCTGGCTGTTCGGTCCCAGGGGGTTCCAGGAAGAATCCCGGTAGGCTACGGCCTGACAAAGGACACCCTGGACCATGACGTCCTCGCCGGCGGTCATCTTCCAGATGCCCGATCCGGAGAATGCCGAGAAGCTGCCTGCCCAGGTTTGCCCGACCGGAAAACAGGATTGGCCATTGGCAAACCCGCCGATGAGGAGGAACAACAGGAGGAAGTGAACATGTCCCATGAATGATTTTTCGGAATGGTAAAATACCATGATTTATTCGGGTGACCTTTCCCAATTGACTTGTCAACCATGGTTGCCACTGCCCGGGAGATTAAGGTTGCTCATCCTTTGGCAGCCGACTTGCCCTGATAAGCCGCCTCCAGGGCATCCTTGAGCAATGCGTCCTCCACGTCCGCCAGGCGGACATATATCGCCCCCTGTTCACCCCATTTGTTCGGCACGGGATAGACCGCACCTTTCCCCATGGCCACAAAGACATCCTGGTCTTCCGGAGACAACATCAGACAGGCGAGCTCCTCCGCTTCAGCGAGTGTGGCGAAGATCTTTTTTCCTGCCCTGAAGGAGGTGCGTTCGAAATGGGGCGACTCGGTCGTCCCGGGAAAGGAGAGGGCAAGCTGGCGAAAGGAGGGGATGTCCATGTCCGGTTGGGTTGACGGGTGAAGGGCATTATTCGGTGGGTAGGGGCAACCCATGGATCCGGAGAAAGGACAGCCTGTCCCAATACCCGCGCTGGAACCGGATCGAACCGTCATCGATCTGGAAAAAACCGCAACCCCTGAGACCAAGGGGGTCCTTCCATTCCAGGATGCCCCAGGGGCCATCCTCCAGGATCTGCTCGACCAGGCAGACCATCTCTGCCGTTGCAAATTCAGCACGAAACATCTCCCGTATCGCTTCCCTGCCGACAACAGGTTCCTGGTTGACCTGATGGTTGATGGCATCGGGGTGGTACAGTTCCGCCAACCCGTCGGCATCTTGCAGGTTGAACCGGCGGACCCATTCTTGCAACAGCGCTCGGGGGGATATGTGATTCATGATTTTCGGTATTGGTTGGCCCGGATATTTTCTGCTGCCAGACGTGCCGTTTCCCGAATGCGTTTTTCCCGGGTTTCCGGCCGTTTTGCCTGTTGGATCCATTCCAGGATGCCGCGGCGGACTGAAGGCGGGAACGACCGGAAATTGGTCTCGGAAGAAGGATATTCGGCAAACATCCGAAGCAGGTCATCCGGCTCGATCAACTGGCTGACCTCATCCAGCGCCGTCCAGGTTCCCGTTTGTTTGGCGAGGTCGATCATGGACATGCCGGCAGGGGACATCCGGCCTTCTTCCATCAGACGGCTGGCTAGCGTTTTGTTGACCTGGCTCCAGTTGCTGGCCGGATTCCGGGGAGATAAGTACAGGTAATAGCTCTGATCATCTCTCTTGTTGGGTTTGCTGTCGATCCAGCCGAAACAAAGAGCTTCCTCGACCACCTCAGGATACGTCACCGAAGAGGTCTCACTGGCCTTCTTATAGAGAATGACCCAAATCCCGGGGCTATCCGCATGATGTGCGTCCAGCCAGTCGCGGAGGGTTTGTGCCGTCGGGAAGGACCAGGCTTGCGCATGCTTGTAATCTTCCTGCCTGGATGCTGAGGCGGTCATGCCAGTCGGGTGGATCGGTTTGGTCAAATGGCTTTCATCCGGTTGTTCCGGGCATCATGGGTGATCTCCGCCAGTCCGAGTTCCTCCATCAGCGGAGGGATATAGACCCCGAATCGGCCTCTCAATCCTTTTTTAAGCCCGTACCATCCGCCTACGGGGTTGGTGTCAGACCGGCCCCAGGCTTCCACAGTGCCTTCTTTTGCCTCTTTCTGCTCATCGCAACCGCCCATGTCCATCCAGTCGCCGTGGGCAGTGAGCATGGCGTGGAGGTCGTCCAGACATCGGGCATCGTACAGGAGGGTAGTGGATCCCACCACACAGACGATGACATCCTTGCCATCCTTTTGGTCGCGATACATCTTGTATTCGGAGGAGCCTGGAGGGGTCTTCAGCATCCAGGGGTCTTCCTTGGTTCCTTGGGCCAATTCAAGAATATTGAGGAGGTGATGAGAATGAATAAAGATACTACATCCGTCGCTCAAATCGGATCTCTCCACTCGGGGTGATGCCCGTTTCCTGCCAGCCGGCCCTTAGGTAGAATGTCTCCGCGCGAGTCCCGGGATCTGTGCTCAACCAGATGGAATCCAGCCCCTGGTCGAACATCCAATCGACCATCCTGTCATGCAAGGCCCGCCCGATGCCGTTCCCCTCATATTCCGGTAGCACAAAGAGAGCCCAGATATTCGCATCCTGCAGATCGCCGATGGCAAACCCCACCACGTTGTTTTCCACTAAAGCCACCCATCCCTTGCCCCGGTCGAACAGGAAGGTCTTCACATCCTGGTCGGTCACCCGCGACGGATCGGACAGCCGGTTTTCCCGGACAGCGTTTCGGACCATCTGGATGGCCGGGATATCGGATTCTCGTGCAGTGCCAATGAGATGAATGATCATTGTTTTTATTCAAGAGATGAAGGAAGTCAGTCTGAGGGGGAAGCCCGCCCAATGTAATTCTTGTTTAGGGAATAAATTGATGTATACTGACTCCGGACCAACACAGTCAACCCGGTTCACGATCAGCACCATGCAAGTCAAAGAAGTTTCATTCGAAACAGAAAGGGATGAACTGATTACCTTGTCTATGCCAATCAGGTTGATACAGCGAGCTTTTTCATTGCATCATCGCAGTAGGTGGATATGAAAGGTCTGACTAAACCCTTGCCCAATACCTTCCCACTGATATTGGATATACCCGGCATACACGCCGCCTGGCATCAGCTGCCCTCGGAAGGTGCCATCCCACGAGATATCCGGGTGGGAAGTAGTGAAAATCTGTTCGCCCCACCTGTCAAAAAGAGCAACCTTGAAGTAAGAAAAGGAACAAGGTGTATGCACCTGCCATTCATCATTGTTTCCGTCATTATTTGGGCTGAATGCAGTAGGTAAAAACACATCGCATATCACCGGCTCCGGGCATTCTGAGATTTGTACCTGCAGACTATCCACAATACCACATAGCCGATGAACCATTCGTACATCCAGGCTGCCTGCTCTTTCGGGGATGTACTTTTCACTTACAGGAGTACCATCGATCGTGATAGTGATGTCTTCAGAATAGACCGGGAGCCACATGGTATCCCCCTCACACCGATCTGCCAGGGCAGGGCCTCTGGGGAGAGATAAAGGCACTATTGCAATATCATCCCAGCGATAAACATCACCTAATAATGTCCCGGTATCAATGGTCGTCAGGGCGTCGGGAGAAAAATTGCCGATGATCATGTACTGCTCATTCCCTCGTGCACGGTAGCAATCTTCAAACAGTATCCACTCCTCCCCCCAGGGGATGATCCCGCTCTGCCATTTGATGTCTGGTGTAAGTGGCAAGTAGCCTGCCTGAGGACCGGGCAGAGGCACAAAGGAGACCAACGTATCGCTGAAGACAACATGGAACTGATCCGTATGGTAAAAACGATCTGAGCAGGGGCGAAGCCAGGCACTGAAATGGTATAGGGAATCTTTGACTAAACTGTTTCTTAGTTTTACATGCATATATTCATGTAATCCTCCATTTGTTGAAGACAAATTACTGATAGTAACAACACCATTCCCAGATCTGGGTTCACTCCATAAAGGCATCCATAATCCTGCACATTGATGATAGAGGTCAGGTGTTGAGAACGTTGTAAACCAATTCTTCAGATAACCATTGATCTGGCCCCCGGCGGTAGGGCACTTCCAGATCTCCTCAAAACCGGGATTGGGGATGAGGTTTTGGGCGGGAAGTGGTCCGGGAGTATATATGGCTAAGAGAAAGCCCAATGCCCCCATGCGATATTTGAAAAAAAAGGGAGCAATGCTATACGGTGACGCCCGCCATGGCTCAAATCTATTTCGCCAGGATAAATCGGTCCAGAGCAACATCATGTCCAGTTCTGATCAGATTCCAATTTATGCCAAACGGCCAGAAGCGCACCGATATTTTTCAGCTTTTGAGAAAATAGCCGTGGCAAAGGGCTACCATAGTGTCAAGGGCACTTCTATTAACCTCCGAAATAGACCAAGGCTCATTAAAACCAAGCGAGACGAGGCATTTCGAATGAACCTAGCCATAGCTAAGTGATTGAGAAATAACGAAGTATCGCGAAGGTTTTATTGAGCAAAAATCCTATTAGGATCTGTTTGGTCATTGAGTGGGGTTGATAGAGGTGCCCTCAATAGATCAGGAGCAGAATGTGAATAGACGATCATCACTTCATACCTGGAAAAGGCCAACTAGCTTGAATGGCACAGTCCCGTCATCTGATCAATTGTATCCATAACCCTTGTTTGAATTGTTCTTCTATACCTTCCCACTGATATTGGATATACCCGGCATACACGCCGCCTGGCATCAGCTGCCCTCGGAAGGTGCCATCCCACGAGAAATCCGGGTGGGAAGTAGAGAAAATCTGTTCGCCCCACCTGTCAAAAAGAGCAACCTTGAAGTAAGAAAAGGAACAAGGTGTATGCACCTGCCATTCATCATTATTTCCGTCATTGTTGGGGCTGAAGGCAGTCGGAAGAAAAACTTCACAGATCACAGGCTCAGGGCACTCTGCTATCTGTACGTCCAGGCTGTCCACCACGCCGCACAGGCGGTGCTCCATCCGTACGGCCAGACTGCCGACTCTATCCGGCACATACAGTTCACCCACAGGCATGCCATCGATGGTGATCGTCATATCCTCCGGATAGACCGGCAACCACATCGTATCACCAACACACCGGTCGGCCAATTCCGGACCGCGGGGTAGAGACAGAGGGGTGAGCGACAGGTCATCCCAGCGATAACCTGCACCGAGCAAGGTCCCTGTGTCAATGGTCGTCAAGGCGTCCGGGTAAAAATTGCCGATGATCATATACTGCTCATCTCCCCTGGCCCGGTAGCAGTCCTCAAAGCGGATCCATTCTTCCCCCCAGGGGATCACCCCGCCCTGCCAGCGGATATCGGGGGTTAGAGGCAAGATTCCCGATTCTGGAGCGCCATCAGGAACATGGGAGACCAACGTATCACTGAATACCACGTGGAACTGGTCGGTGTGATAAAACTGATCTGAGCAGGGGCGGAGCCAGGCACTGAAATGATACAGTGAATCCTTGACCAGGGGCTGCTTCAGCTTGACATGCAGGTATTCCCGTAACCCCAGATTCTGAGTAAATGAAAGAGAGGCGATTGTGACCACCGCTTCACCGGAGCGGGGCTCACTCCAGAATGTCTGAAAGCTACCGCAAGTGTGATGCAAATCCGGGGTGGAATAGGTGGTAAACCAATTCTTCAGATAACCATTGATCTGGCCCCCGGCGGTAGGGCACTTCCAGATCTCCTCAAAACCGGGATTGGGGATGAGGTTTTGGGCGTCGGTCTCGACGGGCCGGGATACTGCAATGGCGAGCAGCGTGGTCAGCAGGAAAAACCGGGTGCCGTGCCCAAAAGACGGCACCCGGTTTTCTGGCTTACCTGGACAAGACAAAGCGCCCCGTCGCGGCATCATCCTTCGTTTTGAGTGTATAGATATAGATACCGGCAGGATCGGTATTCAGCATGGTCAGTGTGAGGGACTGTTTTACTGCGGTACCATCGATCTTGCCCTGCCAATGAGGCCGTCCAAGGTGATCGAGTATGGTGATGTCGGTCGAGCCGGGGCTACTCATCACCCACTGCAGGGCAGGAGTGGCCCTCGCCGGATTGGGTACAACCTGATGATGCAGGATGCGCACTGGCTGGAGACTACCCTCAATGCCCGAGCCATGCCGGGAGGCACGCACATCAGCACTGCCCTCGTCATCCAGGCAGAATATGCATTGCTGGGTGATCTGGAAGTAACTGTACGCAGACACGGTGCCGCAAACATTGGAGGCGAACAGGGTGGCTTTGAAACACTTGTCCTCTGTATCTGTAACAAAGAAATACGGCTGAGGTGTCGGACTGGGAGGTACTTCCACAGTAATATCCAGGAAGGAAAACTGGGCCGGCATTTCCCCGTTCGGTGCATCGAATGTCCGGTCATAGATGTTCCCTTCTGCCAATGGCTCTCCTGAAAAACAATCCACCTCCTCTACCAGGATCCGGTAATTCTCAATACTTCCTCCGGTCATGGATGGATAGAGGTACATCCCGATGGAGAGAGGGCCAAGCTCCGGGCCATATAGCACTTCAGAACGGGGAACGATGCCATCGATGGGCAAATCGTTATTGATCATTTCGATCTGTGCAGAAGCATTCCAGGCAAAGTCCACCGCCGGTGCGCCGAGCTCTTCCACGAACTGGATATGGCCCCATTTCCGCCGCGATGGCATCTCGGCAGGAGCATTGCAGCAACGCCAGGTGAGTTCGACGATATAATGGTCGCCCTCGTTCAGGTAGTCGTTGATATTTGGCGCTTTGACATGTGTCGGACAGGCACAACCCGCTTCCAAACGAAGATCCCGCCATGACCAGGTACGGGTGTATACCGTATTTCCCAGGGTAGAGCAAGACGCATCCGTTTCCTTGATATTGATGGTGTAGCACAGCCCTTCCATTGTTTCCCATTCATTATCCCAACAAGCCAGCAAACTGTTGGGTACACAATTGCCAATTCGCACGGTTTCACAAGTATTATTGAATGTGGCCACTTCCCAGGGTTGCTCACCTGCACCGGTTGGGCAGGCATGCACGGCAAAAGGAATATCCGGCAGTACCTGAACGATAAAATCAAGATCCGCATTGCCTGATCCCCCGGTTGAAATCGTATAACTCGAAGGAGAGGAGATGGTGTTCCCCTTAATCTGAACCAACCATTCACCCTGCGGGTCATATCCCCAGAGCACAAAGTTGAATTCTCCATTCGTATTGGTCGGAATATCAAAGTTGGTGGGGAAACCATCCAGATAACTGACCCGGATCACGGCGATCACTCCATCACCGGTACAGGCATCCGTCACCTGTCCGGAAAACGACTGGGCGGATATGATTCCGGGTAGCAGGGTGAGGGCGAACAGGAAAGCCGCCAGGTATACGGAGAATCCTGTCTTTGCACGTAAAGAACCAGAAATCAGTGCTTTCCTGCAGGAATGGTTGCATCCATCAGGGTCGGGATGATCAACTTGGCGTGATGATTGACTGTGTGTGGGGGGGGGTAAGTTGCTGAATTTCAGCAAATTGCAATGACTGTCTGATGCGAGAATGTGTTTGAGGGGTCATGATAATACATTTAAATGGTGAATTAATGATGTTGCTAAGTATAGATATTTGCCTATTCTATGTAAACAAGTCTTTAGTGCTATCTTGAACCATGTCTCATTTCAATATGGCTAATATACTAAATATAACCTATTCAAGTCAAGTCTCCGTTGGAACATGAAGGTATCATCCGTTGCAGACGGTGGGAATTGGTTCTGACAGTTTGTCCTCATTCCAGGTCCAATCAATGGACTCCTGTGTAAATGGGCAGGAGGAGAGCCTGGAAGGCACACGGGTCATTCCCGGTATGGGCAAACCAGTGGTTTGTTCATTGCCCTCTACAAGTGGCCCATCTTCCTTCTGCTCTTTTTTCAGTTCGATCGTACATTGAAAATATCGATCGCAGAACCTTCCGTTTCGGGGAATCCTATTGTTGATTGGAAGTGTATGTTTGGGTGTGTCTCCTTCGAGTATCTTTAACAATCTCCAATCGATTTCAATGACCTATTCTCACCTATTCTCACCGATCGACCTGGGCCCCCTGCAGTTGCCCAATCGCATCCTGATGGGCAGCATGCACACCGGACTGGAAGAAGCCAGAAACGGATTTGAGCGACTGGCCCGGTTCTATGCTACCCGGGCAGAAGGGGAGGTCGGACTGATCGTCACCGGGGGGATCGCCCCGAATCGCCAGGGATGGCTGTCACCCTTTGCAGCCAAGATGAGCTCCTCTTCCGAGGCCAGAAAGCACCGGGTGATCACCCGGGCCGTGCATGATGCCGGTGGCAAGATCGCCATGCAGATCCTGCATGCTGGCCGGTACGGGTACCATCCCTTTGTCGTAGCGCCGACCAATCTCAAGTCGCCGATCAGCCCGTTCAAGCCATTTGCCTTGTCGGAACGGGGTATCCGAACGACGATCAACGACTTTGCCCGGTCGGCCGCCCTGGCTCGGGAGGCTGGATACGATGGCATTGAGGTCATGGGCTCGGAAGGGTATTTGATCAACCAGTTCACCGTGCCCCGGACCAACAAACGGACCGATGATTGGGGCGGTGACATCCACGGCCGGATCCGGTTTCCGGTGGAGATCATCCGGGCCATTCGGGAGAAGGTTGGACCTGATTTCCTGATCATCTACCGGCTGTCCATGCTCGACCTGGTGGAAGGGGGCAATACCTGGGAGGAAGTGGTCATCCAGGCGAAGGCCGTCCGGGATGCCGGTGTGCATGTGATCAATACCGGGATCGGATGGCATGAAGCCCGTGTGCCCACCATTGCATCTGTGGTGCCGCGCGGTGCCTACAGTTGGGTGACCGCCCGGATGAAGCAGGAGATCGATATCCCCCTGGTCGCGGTGAACCGGATCAATACACCTGACGTGGCGGAAGGGATCCTGGCCCGGGGAGAGGCGGACATGGTCTCCATGGCGCGACCACTCCTGGCCGATCCCGATCTTCCCAGGAAGGCGCGGCAGAACCGGGCCCAAAGCATCAACACCTGTATCGCCTGCAACCAGGCCTGCCTGGACCATATCTTCGAGAACAAGGAGGCCAGCTGCCTGGTCAATCCGGCGGCTTGCCGGGAGGAAGAGTTTGCCCTTCGCCCGGTTCATTCAAGGAAAAAGGTCCTCGTCATCGGCGCCGGCCCGGCCGGCATGGCAGCGGCAGTGACCGCTGCGGAGCGGGGTCATGAGGTGCATTTGTATGAACAGTCTGCGGAGATCGGCGGTCAGTTTCGACTGGCCATGCAGGTGCCGGGCAAGGCGGATTATGCCGAGACGATCCGGTACTATCAACAACGGATCACAGAAACCGGTGTCCATCTTCATACCGGAGTGGCTGTGGACGAGCGGATCCTGGCCGAGGGATCCTGGCAGTCCGTCATCGTCGCGGCAGGGGTCAGGCCCAGGATCCCGGAGATTGCGGGCATGGATCATCCCAGTGTCTTGATCTATGATCAGGTGTTGCGGGGTGAAGTGATCCCGGGGGCGAAGGTGGTCATTATCGGGGCCGGAGGGATTGCCGTTGATGTGGCGACCTTCCTCACGACGAACGCGGCCACTTCTGCCACCTATCAGCAGGAGTGGGGGATCGATCGCGGCCTGGAGCATCCGGGTGGATTGCAGCCGGCAGAGGAGGCGCGGCCCCTTCGGGAGGTGACCATCCTGTACCGTTCTTCCGGCAAGTTCGGGGCGGGACTGGGCAAGACCACCGGGTGGGTGCACCGGCTGCATCTGAAGAAAATGGGGGTTCAGGCCATCGGCAACACGGAATATGTCCGGATCGATGAGGAGGGATTGCATACCCTTCAGAAGGGCCGACCGGCGCTCTATCCAGCGGATCATATCGTGGTCTGTGCCGGCCAGGTCCGGCAGAATGAACTGGCAGACATGGCCCGGGCGGTCGGATTGGACGTGCATCTTGTCGGCGGGGCCAGGCTGGCCGGTGAACTGGATGCCAAGCGGGCCATCGAGGAGGGGACGCGGATCGGGATGGCCCTTTGATGCCTGGCTGTCGAAATGGGTTAAAAAGGATAAAGAATGGCTTGTTTTCCTGCTCGTTCAGGGAGGCCATTTGCAAGAGTCTGGTCGTACGAGTACATTTCGGGGGTCAGATGTTGGTGTATGAGAATGCTGATCGTGATGGTTTGCTGTTTGTTAGGTCTTTGGGATTCTGCCATTGCCCAGGGATGGAACACTCAGTTTGATCATGTCGGCGCACGAGATGGTCTGCCCGAGGGCCATGTCTATCAGATCCTGCAGGACAGTCTCGGTTTCATTTGGATGGCGTCATACGAAGGATTGTTTCGCTTTGACGGACAATCAGTGGAAGCGATGGGTATTCGGACAGATGAATCCTCCGGACTCTCCAACAATCGCGCCCGTTGCCTGGCCCTCGAGGGGTCGGAAGCACTTTGGGTGGGTACGAGCCGGGGTTTGAATCGCCTGGATCTCCGGACGCACCAAACGACATTTATCCCGTTGGACACTGCGCTTGCCGGTGGGATTGAGGATCCCTTGATTCAGACACTTTTCATGGATGGGGATTGGTTGTGGGTATCCTCATCGAAAGCCGTATTCCGGATTCCTTTACGCGGTCACGGTACGGTCCGTGGTGTCGCGACTCCAGCCCTGGTCACCAGAATCATCAAACTTCCGGATGGCCAGATATGCCTGCTCATGAGCGGTGCGTTGTGGATGTTGGACCCCACTGCAGAGAGCTGGTCCTTGTTACCCCGCGATTGGGCGGCAGGCCATCCAGGCCTGACGGCTCTGGCGATCAGCCCGGACAGATCCAATCAATTCTGGATCGGGACCAACCGGGGACCAGGGCGATTGACTGAACGGGGGCAGGTGGATATGCCCGATCTGCCGGAGGAGTTACAGCGACCTGCCGGTGTGCTTCTGGAAGACGAACGGGGGACATTGTGGATTGAGATCGACGGAGGGCTGGCGGAGTGGGATCGTGAAGGGGGAGAGGTGCGCCTTCATCTGGCCTCCCTGGCCCATGCAGAGCGATTGCGAAGCCCGTCCGTTCACACCATTTTTCAGGACCGTTCGGGCAATATCTGGTTTGGGAATCATCTGGGTGCGGATAGGATCAATCCATCCCGTATTCGATTTCACTTGTTTCAGTTCTTTCCGGATGCGCCATACGAAGCAGAAGAAAACCATGTCCAACGATTGGCGGAGGCGCCTGACGGAAGACTGTTCTTTTTTTCCCGTCGTGGTGTTTACTGGATGAAGGATTGGGACGAACGCATCCATGAGGTCGAGGGACAGCCCTATCCTTTTTTTCTCGAAGGTTTCCTTCCCCTCCCCGACGGCCGCATGTTGATGGGATGGTCAGCCCCGGGACAAGGGGTGTGGCAATGGGATGCCCGATCCAATCGGATCAGACCCTGGCCAGATTCGCCACTGCCCACGGGGACCCAGGTGTTTCAGATGGCCTTTGATATAGCGGATTCAACCAGGATGTGGATATCCACATCCCGGGGGTTATGCAGCTTTGACCTTCAAGCGAAAACAACGGACTGGTTTGAGCCGCCTGGAGGAGGCATAAAGGGATCTGTTCCGGTGCGACGATTTCATCAAACCAGTGACAGGAATATCTGGATGGATGCCAACGGAGTGTTCACCATGCTCAATCCTGGTAAAGGCACCTGGCAAGTCTGGAAGCAGGGAGCAGAATTGGCTTCGGCAAGCCGGGGCTCGCGGATCAGGGATGTGATCGCAGGAAGGGGAGACACCTTATGGTTGGCTTATGAAGACGGGTTGTATCGGTTTACCAGGAGTGATGGCCAGTTCCAGCACTACCATACAGGAAATGGATTGAAGGGAGGGAATCTTGTTTATGCGTTGCAGATGGATGCTGCTGGCAATATTTGGTTCAATACGTTCAATCAGATCATTCGGCTGCATCCCGCTACCGAGACATTCACCTATTTCAGCGAGATCCACGGTGTATACACCACCTTCAACCGACTGTGCGCCATCACCTTCTCGGATGGAACCATGGGTTTTGGCGGTGCGAACGGATTAATACGCTTTGATCCGCGGGAGATCCGACCGGCACGAAGATTCCCACCGGTGGTCCTCAGATCGGTCCGTGTAGGGAACCGATCCCTGGCGATGGAGGAGAATGTGGAGTTCCTCAAGGATCTTCAGGTGGATTATCAGGATAATGGCTTCACCTTCGAGGTTGTCGCACTGGAGTTTACCGGCGAGCACTACCAATCGTTTGCCTGGAAGCTGGAAGGGTTTGATGGAGACTGGATCGAGGCCGGTCCGGTAGGCCGGATCACCTATACCAACCTGCCTCCCGGAGCGTACACCCTCCTGGTGAAGGCGGCCAATGGGGATGGTCAATGGTCCACCCGGGCTCAATTGACCATCCCCATTCGGATCTTTCCTCCGTATTGGGAGATGGCCTGGTTTCGCATGTTGATGGCATTGATCGCTGTGGGATTGATCTCCTATCTGGTGATGAAGACCCGACAGATCCAGCGACTGAGAGAGGAAAAACGCCTTGCAGACCGGACCGCGGGTTATCGAAGCAAGTTCCTGACCAATATGAGCCATGAGATCAGGACACCGATGAATGCGATCCTTGGTCTGAACCATCTCTTGTTGGATACCGACCTGCAGCCCAGGCAACGGGAATATGTGGAAACGATCCGCCAATCGGCAGACAATCTGATGTGGATCATCAATGATGTCCTGGACCAGGCCCGGATCGAATCGGGGCAGTACAGCTTTGTCCGCCGTGATTTCAACCTCGATCAGCAGTTGGACCTGCTCCGACGGATGTTCGGTTTCAAGGCTGAAGAAAAGGGCCTGACGTTTGTCATTACACGTGACCCGCAGATCCCACATTATTTAATCGGGGATCCCGTCCGCCTGATGCAGGTGTTGATCAACCTGACAGGCAATGCGCTCAAGTTTACCGATCATGGTTCCATTTGGATTCGGGCAAGCTTGCAGGCTGGACACACCATGGACCATCGGGTTCGGTTTGAAGTATCCGATACGGGATCCGGTATTGACCCGGAGGACCAGGTCGCCATATTTGACAGTTTTCACCAGATCGGTGATGATGCGGAAGTGGTCAGAACCGGCACTGGATTGGGCCTGAGCATCGCTCGTGAACTGGTGGAGCAGCAGGATGGACGGATCGGTGTCGAAAGCAGGAAGAATCATGGCAGCACGTTCTGGTTCGAGCTGGAGTTTGACACAGGAGCCCCTCCAGAAACTGGTCATAAACAGGCACACGAGGAACTGCCTTCCGGACTGCACATTCTGTTGGTGGAGGATATGCCTTTCAATCAGATGCTGGCAGTAGAAGTGCTCCGCAAGTATCTCCCGGATGTCCAGGTGGAAGTGGCCGAGAATGGGGCAGTAGCCCTGACCCGCCTGGAGTCATCCTCATTCGACCTGGTACTGATGGATGTAAAAATGCCTGTCATGGATGGTTTGGAAGCGACCCGTGCAATCCGGGCCTTGGAAAACGGTACCGGCCGTCATGTGCCCATCCTGGGATTGACAGCCAATGCCATCACCGAGCAACAGGAAGAATGCCGACTTGCCGGAATGGATGATATGCTGACCAAGCCGTTGCAACCGGAAGAACTCATCGCGGCGATTGCCCGACTGCTCATCAACTTGCGTGCTCCAGAATGAAAACCCTGTTATCCCTTTTCGCCGGCGATCAGACCCTGGCCCTGCGTTTCCTGATGGAGATCCACAAGACCGTACCCGGGCAGATCACCTCCCTGGATCAGGCCATCCGGTCTGCCGACCTGGTCCTTGCAGGCCGGTTGGTCCATGGGTTCAAGACGCAGCTCAGGTATACGGATGCCTATGATCTGGCCCGGGAGGCAGAGGAGCTGGAGCGCGCCCTGGACCAGGCCGAGTTGCCGGACCCAAGCCGCCTGCAAATCTTTATTCAGGAATTGGACAACTGGGTGGACCAGATCTCGGAAACCATCGCCATTTGGTCAAGGCAGATCAATCCTCCACAATGATCCGATAACCACGCCCGTGGATATTCAGGATGCGAATCCTCGGATCCTCCTGAAAGAACCCCCTGAGTCTGGAAATATAGACATTCAGGCTTCGACCGTGAAGGAGATGTTCATCCGACCAGATTCTTCTCAGGGCCGTTTCCCGGTCCAGGGATCTTTCCGGGTGTCGCAGAAAGAGGTCGAGCAATTGTGATTCAATACCGGACAGCCGACGTGAACCGGTCGGGCCTTCCAGGAGCTGGAGGTCCGGCAGGAAACGAAAGGCCCCCACCTCCAGGATGGCTGCAACAGGCGGCTCCGGTGGCCTGGATCGACGCAGGATGGCCTGAATGCGCCAGACCAGCTCCTCCAGGCTGAAGGGTTTGGTCACATAGTCGTCGGCACCCAGTTGCCAGCCGGTCAGCCGCTCCGACTTTTCAGTCTGACCAGTGAGGAAGATCAGGGGGATCTCCGGATCAATGGCGCGGATCTCTCTGGCCAGGGTGAATCCGTCCTTAAAGGGCATGCGCACATCCAGGATACACAGGTCCCAGGATTGATCCCTGAAGCGGGCCAGCCCCTGTTCAGATTGATGGACCAGGGTGACTGCAAATCCATTGGACTCCAGGTATTCCTGGGTCAATGGAGCATAGGTGACATCATCATCCACAAAGAGAATTCGGATCCGTTCCTGTGGTTTCATGGTGCTCAAAATCGGAAAATCCATGTCCAGGACAAAAGGCATTGACCCTTTTTTATCCTTTTTCATTCGGTGCCAATGGAATGGAATTCCCTTCACCGTCAATTTTGTCAATCATGCCACAGAAGATCCATTCCCTCGTTCGACCGTTCTGGCCCCTTCTCATCACCGGGTTTTCCCTGGTATTCATCCGCTTTTGGATTCTGCCGGGTGGATGGGAGGAGTGTGGTGTGATACCCGCAACGATGACCTTCTGGCAGCAAGGCTGGCAATTATGGCCTGATCTGATCCAATCCGAAGCCTGGCATGGACCAGCTGAAACATCAGTCCTGTGGTTGGTCCTGGTGGGCTATCCGGTGTACTTCCTGTCCGAGGGAGGGGTGCTTTTTTGCAGTCTCCGGTGGTTCGGCAGGGTTGAAAGGGCGGTTTACAGAACAGTCCTGATGTTTATCGCGATGCGGCTTCTACAGGGTTTTGCATGGTTTCTACCTCTTTGGACTGCATGGCCAAATGGACAGGGCATTCATTCGGTTGCTGCTGCCTTTCCCCTCATTGGCGTACTCCTGTCCGCCCTCTTGGCCGGCGGAGTGGCCCCTCGTGATTTTTATCCTTTTTCAACCTTTTTCAAAGGGCCTTGAATCTTTGGCGAGGCGGGACCCCTGAATTTTGTGCAATCAATGAATCAACAATCACCCATGCGTATCTCCAGCCTTTTCCTGCTTGCGTTTTGCCTGACCCTGTCCATCTCTGCGGACATCCACGCCCAGGCAGTACAGATGACCTACCAGGTCATGCCGCCCTATCCCGTACATCCGGAAGATCTGATTCGATTTCGGGGGCAACAGGTTGTTACGTTGATCAACTCGTCCAATGAGTCCCGACAAATCAAATTATTGGCTCGGATCACGGGTGACCAGGGTATCCAGGCCGAGATCAAGTCGCATTACCAGCCCGTTTCTCCCATCCTTCTCCAGCCATTTGAAACCCGGATCCTGACCGGAGCCGAGCTGGAATCCATGCATGCCAATATGCGTGAACAGGATGTCCACCTGACCGGGATCTCCTGGCAACGCATCGCACAGACCGAAACCATCCCGGAAGGCGTGTACGAGATCTGTGTAACGGCTCATGATCTGATCACCGGGGAGCTTCTTTCTGATCCGGATGGCGGGTGTTCGACCCTGTTCATCACACATTACGATCCACCTGTCCTGGTCTATCCAGTCGAGGATGAATCCGTTCCCACCACCGATCCCCAAATGCTCAACCTGATCTGGACACCTTCGGGTATGCCCCATCTGACAGAATACCGGATCGAGCTCGTGGATATGACCATGAATCGCCTTCTCGATGCGAATCAGGCATTCGACAATCCGGCCATTCGTCCATTCTATTCCGATCATCATTGGCGGACCACATCCTATCCGATGGATGTGACCCGGCCGTCCCTGATACCGGGACACCAATATGCCGTGCGTATCCAGGCCAGTGATCCCTCCGGAATGACAGCGTTCAAGAATGAGGGCAAGGGACCCGTCTCCTGGTTTGTCTGGGGTGGACAGGATCAGCAGGTGGATGCCTTTGGTCCGGGGCTGGTTTTGAAGGAGAAGGAAAAAGGCATGGGTGGACCAGGTGGTTTCGCCGAGAATAACAGTCCACTGGCACAAGCCTATAAAGGAAATGACGGCGGTGCATTTTATGTAACGGTGAAAAAGATCGGCTCGAAGAATAAAGTGTACTGGTTCGGCGAACATCCGGGTCAGGGATACAGTCATCTTTTTGAAGGTGAAGTCAAGGGAAACCAGGTCGAAGGAACATTCTGGGGAGTCCCGAAGTACGGGGAGCCAACCTCAGGTAAGGTGACACTTGACATTCAACACAATGGTAAATCCCTGGTGGTTCAATCCAAACACGTTGACTTCGTTCCGGATGTGCTCACATCCATTGACCTGAAGGAATACATTGATTTGTTCCCCCTGGCCAGGGATTATGCTGCATACTCAGGTAAGCAGGCCAATGGAGACCCGATGACCGGTCTGTTCATGGGGACAGATGGCGGGCGCTATTACATCCGCCAGGTCGATGATCACATTTACATGATTGGAGAATCGAGGTTCGATAAAGGGGAGCAACCAGGATTCATGCACCTGTTCTCAGGCCAGATCAACCCGTATGGGACCAAGGGGTACGACAACTATTTTGAAGGATATTTTACCACCTTGTCCAAGGGGACCAAGAACGCATCCGGAAAGTCCGCCTGGAGGATCAAGAGTTCGGACCGAATCAATCAATATGGGACAAGTGACCTGGGCTGTGATACATTAAAGCGAGCCAAAACAGGCATCTCTTCTCCGGATGGTCCGGTTCCGGTCCATAAGGATCCTGTTGATCCAGGTGGGGTTGATGCCAAGCCAAAGGCAGAAAAATCCGCGGCATTCGTCTTGTTCTATTTTGATGACGGGCCATTTGCCACCCTGTTCCAGAACATTGGTACCAAGCTGAACCTGGCCCTGGAAGGGTATGACAAGACGGTGGTGATGAAGGAGGACTATCTGGGCATAAAGGCGGATAAAGAGGTGAATCTCATGTACAGGACCACCTTTTTATCGGAGTTGGTTGACCTCGCCATAGAAGGGTATTATATCGATCTATATGTCTTTACACACGGCAGCAGGGATGGCATCATGCTCAAGGATGGTGCCGTGACGGCCCAGGATATTCAGATCTATCTGGGGGGGTGGTTTGGTCCCGGAGATTTTCCCCTTCGGATGGTGTACCAGATGAATTGTTACGGGAGCAACCTCCTCATGGCCTTCAAGAATGCAGGCGCCAAGGTGGCCTGTGGAACACGGCATGTCAATTTCTGCCCGACCAGGTATAACCCGTTCGCCAAAGCCTGGCAGGCTGGCAAGACCTTTCAGCAGGCTGTCAATGATGGCATCAACGACGACGTGGCCAATTCCCTGGCGGCGACCGGAATCAACATCAACTTGAAATGGAGGATCGGGAATCCCCTTTCCTGGGATTGCAAGTCATGTAAAGTCGGCACTGATCTGACAGACAAGAAAAACTGCCTGGGATGCTATTTCAAGAGTTTCTGGGGATTTGAAAACAGCGAGTATGACTATGATCAAACAGGACTGTGGAATATGTTCAACAGTTCCTTTCATATCGTCGTCGGGGACGGTTCCATAACCAGGAACACAAAACCAACCTGGTAACCATCAAACCTGTCCGATGAAACAACTACTTGTCTTTTTTCTTGTTTGCGGGTTCGTTTCCACGTGGGCTCAGGACGAATCTTCCAAGGCCCCGATATCCCTGACAGGCGGGCTTCATCTCGGCGGTCAACTATATACGGTATCCGGTATCCCGGCCCGATCAGTCAGCCCGCTGTGGAACTTGTCCGGAAGTGCAACCCTCTCGCTGTATTCCATTCAGGCTCCATTTTCCTTTACCATCGGTCGTCAAGGCCGCCAGGCCAATGTTCCTTCGTTCAGTCAGTTCGGGATCAGTCCGACGTGGAAAGGGATGACCCTGCATGCCGGAAACCGGTCCATGCGACTGTCCTCCTATACCCTGGCTGGGCATCCCTTCCTGGGAGTTGGGATCGAGGGCGCCGCGGGTGAATTCCGATTTGCTGCCATGTACGGACGATTGCGTCGTGCCAGAGAATATGTGCAGGATGATCCGGTGGCCTACCCTCCGGTGCTCCAAAGGAAGGGCTATGCCATCAAAATGGGCATTGGTACAGAGCGGACCTTCATTGATCTGATCTACTTCCATGCAGCGGATGATACACGGACTCAGTCGATTCCTGATTCGATCCTGACGGCAGCCGAGAATACGGTTGTCAGCCTGAACTCACGATTGGCCATGTCGAAATCATTCAGCCTTTTTGCCGAGGCTGCGATCAGTCTGTACACCAGGGATGTGCGTTCCATACCAGTCACGGATGAGTTTCCATTGGGATCGGAGCGACTGTTTACACCCAGGTGGAGCTCCAGGGCCAATTATGCCACCCGGGCCGGGATGGAATTGCGTCTGAGGACCTTTGGGATCAAAGGCATGTGGGAGCGGGTCATGCCGGAATTTCAGACCATGGGTGCCTTCTTCTTTGCCAATGATATTGACAATATCACCCTGTCACCAACCCTTCGATTGTGGTCGTCCAAAATCATGATCAACGGTACGTTTGGTTTGCAACGCAATAACCTTCTAGACAATCGCACTGAAACGACTACCCGATTTATCGGGCGCGGGAATATCCTCATACGTCCGAACAACCGGTTCAGCCTGAACATGTCAGCAATCAGTCTTGCCATCAATCAACGGGATGGGAATATCCAGCTCACGGATACGATCCGGACGGCCCTGGTCACTACTCATTACAGCCTGAGCCCGATGTGGGTATGGTCGGACAGCATTCGCTCACGGTCCTTCATGTGTTCTGTCAACGTCCAGGATCTCAATGACCGGAATCCGTTCACACGGGAATTCACAGATATGTCTACCTGGTTCATCCAGGCCACCTGGGCATCTCGGCCCATCCGGGCAGGATGGGGTTGGTCAGCCGGGTTGACAGCCAACAGGATATTTCTGGCCGATCTGACCACTGACCGATTGGGCGGACAGGGCAACGTACAACGTCAGTTCGGGAAGCAGTGGTCCGTTCAGGGAGGAGGTGGATGGCATCTCAGTTCCATCGAAGGCAACCAGGATGGATCTGTCACCACCTTGCGCATGGATGCCCGGTGTCGGCTATTCGGACAGACAAGTCTGACCATCAATACTTCTCTTCTATTGAACAAGTCCAGGACCTTTCAGGACTATTCGGAATGGCAGGGCGGGATTTTCCTCCAGCATATGTTCTGATGGATGTCAGGGTTCAGGGGACAGAGACACCCCGGGCTGTTTCTGGTCCAGTCTGATCGGAGATGCCCCGGGGAATCTCCAGGAAACGGATTTGAATGAATCGGTCATTGACCCGATGATCGTGCTCAAGCTGTCGAAATATTTCAGGTTCATGTTGTATCTTCCTGCAACCGGAGGAGGAATTGTACATATCGAGTGTACAGGAGAGTGTGAAGGCGATAATCCGGAAATTCTGCGAAAATCAACAACCATGGCTTTCCGAATCCGACGCGTGACCTATTACTACACCCTCGTCCGTGACCAACCCGGCGAGTCGTACAATTTCCTGTCGCAACTGGCAGCCCTGGGGATCAATCTCATGGCCTTCACCGCGATCCCCATCGGCCCCGACAAGACCCAGTTGACGATCTTCCCCGACGATGATGGCAAATTCCAGCAGGCCACCTACCAGGTCGGGCTGACCATGGACGGGCCTCATCAGGCCTTCCTCGTACAGGGTGATGATGACCTGGGAGCGCTGTCGGCTGTCCATGAAAAGATCTTCCGGGCCGGAGTGAATGTGTTTGCCTCCAGCGGGGTGAGCGATGGCAAGGGCATGTTCGGCTATGTCATCTACGTTCGTCCCGAATCATTTGACCGGGCGGCAGAGGCGCTGGGTGTCTGACCTCAGGCTTCGGGATGTGAGCGGTTCTTCTTCCAGCGTTTGTGGGTCCAGAGCCATCCTCCCGGGTCGTGGAGGATGTCCGCTTCGATCATGGCGGCATAACGACGGGTGATCTCTGTTTCCGGCAAGGTAGCAGGCTGTTCTGTCAATACCTCCAATCGGATCGTGTATCCTCTTCCTGTGGAGGCTCGTCGCATGACCGCATAGATCACTGGAATATCCAGGCGTCTGGCCAGTACCTCCGGGCCCGGGATGAACGCCGTATCCTGTCCCAGAAAGGACACCCAATGGGCTTTGTCCTGATTGGAGGGGGATTGATCGGCGAGAAAGAAGTAGGCATTCGGCCCCTCCCGATCCAGATCGATCAGGGTCTTGATGGCATTCAGCTGAGGAATGAGCTGCATACCACCCCGGGTCCGCCGATCATGCACGAACCGGCTGACCCGTTTGTTCCGGAACGGTTTCCAGATCCCGATGACCGGTGCCGAGAGAGCACCCGGGATGGTCAGGGCAGCCAATTCGAAATTCCGGTAATGATTGGCTGCGATCAGTACGGACCGGCCCTGCTTGAAAAAGGCTTCCACCACTTCGGGATTCTCCACCCGACAATATTGGTGGATCTGGTCGATCGGGGCGGTATGGGATTTGAAGGTTTCCAGGGTGATCATGGCCAAGTTCTGGTAACAGGACTGGATG
Source organism: Lewinellaceae bacterium (assembly GCA_020636225.1). Taxonomy (GTDB): domain Bacteria; phylum Bacteroidota; class Bacteroidia; order Chitinophagales; family Saprospiraceae; genus JAGNXB01. Next base: position 48,345 of record JACJYI010000010.1, read on the forward strand.
ATCTTTTGATGTTGATCCTCGGCCTGTGGCCAGACCCGGCGGAGATTGCTGACGATGACCTTGCGACGATAACGAATGACATGCTGGAACAGGATCCGCAACGGGATGGCCTTCCAATGCAGGAGTCGCCAGGGTACCCAGGCGATGAGGAAGGACAGGATCCGGATGGATGGGTAGGTCAACAGGCGATTCTTCAGTGCAGGGTCGAAGATACTGCAGGATAACCGTTCCCGGATACTCCACTGGGCGGCGGTTCGGATGGGTTCGCACCTCATCCTGTGCCTCGGTTTGCCAGCTGGATGATTCCCGAAAGGGTTAAAAAAATCGCATAATGGAAGCCTTGGGGAACTATTTCACAATTTTTTTATCCCGGGTTGTATCTTTTTGTTCCTTCAGGTGTCCTACCTTTAGAAAAAACAAACAGGATTTTACCATTCTTCATAGGAACACAATTTCTTCACCCTAATTCATGATTATGAAAAACGTACTTTTTGTTTTGATCTGTTTTGCATTCGCTGCCGTATCTGTCAATGCACAGGATTCCACGATCCCACAGGATGACCAGGGCACCTATGTAAGTGACTTTTCCACTCTGATCGTGTCCGCCACGGGCATTACGGATGGCACATCCACCTCCGGTAGCGGTGCTACGGCTACGGATGGAGCCGGAAGCGCTACCGATGGAGCCGCCACGGGCGTAGAAGGCAGCGGAACGGACGCTACGGAAGGCAAATCTGTACCAACGCTGACAGATGTCCGCCGGACCAAGAAAGGTTGGGGCGGTACCTACACGACGGCTGAAGGCAAGGCCATCAAGGTGAGGATCGAATGGAGGACTGATGATAATGGCAACAAGCTCATTCGCCTGACGGATGCCACCTCCGGTGATGTAGTTGCCAAGTACAAGCGCCAGGCCAACCGCTAGATCAACAACCTGTCCCGGGTCCGATACTCGGTGATAGATCATACAACAGAAGGGTCCGGAGTTTCTCCGGATCCTTCTGTTTTTTTATCCCTAACGTTCCTGTCGGATCTCCCTGGTCCAACGCGGATTGCCTTCCGCATCGACAATGGTCAGGTTCATTCGGCGGTCCTTCCTGGGGCCAGTGACGGTCATGATGCCGAAGTTCTGGTCGTTGACATAGGTACCCGGTACCCGGAGGGTGTTTCCTTCCCGCTCATTGTTCCTGGATGGATTGGAGGTCAGGGGAGACACCGTCCAGTCGTACAGCGTGATGCCATTGTCGAGCGTGAGTTGGCTCAGCTCTGTATGATGCCGATCACCACTGACAAAGAGGACATTGCGAATGCCCTCCGTTTCGATCCGACGGAGAAGCTCCAACCGCTCCTGCCCATGGTGGTGGGCGTAGTTTTCAAAGACCGGCGCAGGATTGAGCACCTGTCCGCCGATCACCACCACCTTGAAGGAGGCCTTGCTGTAGACCAGTGCTTCGATCAACCAATCCAGTTGGGCTTTGCCCAGGATGGTCGCGTCACAGGTCTGGCAGTCATTCGGACTGCGAAAGAACCGGTTGTCGAGCAGAAAGAAGTCGATATCTGCCCATTGGAAGAATGACGTGATCCCGTGTTCGCCATCCAGGCCGGTACTCGGGTTGGCCCAGAAAAGCTCAAAGGCCTCCCTGGTCTTGTCCTTGTGAATATAGGATCGATCCGAGTCATTGGGGCCAAAGTCGTGGTCATCCCAGATGGCATAATGATGCACATTGGCGAGCAGGGGCTGGAGCGCCGGTTGCGAGCGCGCATGAGTATAGCGATGCTGAATGCCGGTGCGCGTGTACCAGTCCACTTCACGCAGGTAGATATTGTCCCCCAGCCAGACCATGGCGTCCGGCTGACGGGCAGAGATCGTCTGGAATATCCCCATGTCCTGGCCGTAGGGAGTTCCCGGCTGGTCCACCTCCGGTTCGTTGATATAGGTGCAACTCCCGAAGGCCATGCTGAAGTCCGGCGGGTCCTCCCGCCATTGCCACAGGGCTTGCGACTGAAATTCAGTAGGGTAGGGAAGGTCGATGGCCTGCCCATTGATATGGACCTGGTAGACGTAGCGATTGTCCGGCTGGACCTTATCCGCCACCAGTTTGGCCACAAATGCCTCCTCTTTTCGGGTCCGCACGGTGTCGGTGGAGAAGGCTGCCATTCGCTGCCCCTTGACCGCATAGGTGATCCAGACATCCGCAGCTGTCGCGGTCTGCACCCAGAGCATCACTTCCTTGTAATCGGAATAGCCCACCATGGGGCCGGAGCGCAAGAGGGAATGATCAGCGGATTGAGCCAGGCCCAGGGTCCGGATGACGATCAGGGCGAATAACAGGAGGAAGCGGTTCATCGCATGAAGTTCAGTCATTCAATCGATCAGTGAGGTTATCCTCAGATGACAAAATGGTGAATTTTCTGAAAATACAAGGTTATGTGGATCAGCCAAGCAGTTGATGGATCCCCTGCATTGCCTTGGTCCTGGCCTGCTCCAGAAGATCATCCGTGGTTTGCCGGGAGGGGTCGTCGCTGGGCAGGCGGGATGTCAGGAGATGGAGGTCGTGCCACTCGCCGATCCGGGCGGCCGTGGTGATGAGGACCGGCAATCGGTCATGCCAGGGGGTATGTCCGGGTAAGGCTTCCTCCAGGAATTGGCCGATGTAGATGAGGTGCTTGATCTCTTTGCGGATCTGGTGCAGGACCCGGTCGTCCGGCAATTGAGCGGCCAGCTGGTGAAGGCGTTCCATGCCCCGCAAATAGAAGGACTCCCCGTTGATCACCAATTTCTCGTCGCTCATCCGGTCGGCAAACGACGTCCATTTCCTGATCCGGGAAGCGAGGTGGCGGGGGGACAGCCGCTTTTGACGGATGGTCTCCCGGAATCGTTTCCCGGCCTTTTTGCTGTCCGCGTGGTTCGCGGTTTCGTGCCCCATCAACGGCTGGAGGTCATCCTCCAGGATCTCTTGCCGGACCTGGATATCCCGAAGTGTCCCCGAACGCTTGAATGCCTTTTGGATCAGCTTGCGGTCCTGGCCGGACACACGTTTTCCCGTCACCCATTCCCGAAATGCCCAGAGCGCCCTCAGTCGCTTCACGCCAAGGCGGAAGTTGTGGATGTGTCGTTCATCCATGCGATGCCGTATCCGGCGCACAGCCTTGAGAAACTTGCCGGAGAAGTAGGACATTGGGTCGTTCATTCTGCAGGACAGACGCAATACAGCAAAAACCGGGCTCAGTTTCCGATGATCAGGACCAACGCCCAGATCAGGGTGATGCACAGCAGGCAGGCCAGGGCCAGCCGAAACCATTTTGGCAGGGAATGCTTCATCTCCACAAGATAGAAGGTTGGGCACTTTTGATGTTCGCGGGCTGTTCGGGTCACCGGGACAATCCCTATCTTGGCCGGAAGAAATGTCAGCATACCATGTCCAAAGCAATACGCAACCTCGAACCCCAGGCCCTGTGGAACCATTTTGCCGATCTCAATTCCGTACCGCGTGCCTCCAAGAAGGAGGAACAGGTCATCGCCTTCATGGAGGCATTCGGCAAGGAGCTGGGTCTGGCCACCGTCGTGGATGATGCCGGGAACGTGATCATCAAGAAGCCCGCCAGCAAGGGGATGGAAGGTCGGCCAACCATCGTCCTCCAGAGCCATCTGGATATGGTCCACCAGAAGAATGCGGAAACCGACTTTGACTTTGCCACCCAGGGCATCAAGATGATCGTCAAGGGTGACTGGGTGCATGCCGATGGCACGACCCTGGGGGCGGACAACGGGATCGGGGTAGCCGCCATCATGGCCCTGCTCAGCTCCACGGATATTCCCCATCCTCCGCTGGAGGCCCTCTTCACCATTGACGAGGAAACCGGTATGACCGGGGCAATCGCCCTCCAGGGAGGGATGCTGGAGGGGCATACCCTGCTCAATCTGGATACGGAGGACGACGACGAATTGACCATCGGATGCGCCGGAGGCGTGGATGTGACCGCAACGGGTACCTATCCGGCCGAAGATGTTCCCGACGGGATGAGCGCCTTCCGGATCGGTATTCGCGGGCTGACCGGTGGCCACTCCGGCATGGATATCCATCTCGGCCGGGGAAATGCCAACAAGCTCATGAATCGCCTGCTCTATCAGGCCGACCAGAAAATGGGACTGCGGATCGCTACGATCGACGGAGGTGGATTGCGCAATGCCATTCCCCGGGAATCCTTTGCCACTGTGCTGATCCCCGACAGCCAGGAAGCGACCTTCCGGCAATGGGTGGCCAGCAAGCAAACCGTCCTCCAGGAAGAATACCACACCACCGACCCTGGATTGAATATCGTGTTCGAGGCGACCGACACCCCTGCGCAGGTATTGGGAGAAGATTTTCAGTATGATCTGCTGCGGGCCTGCTATGCCTGTCCCAACGGGATCTATCGGATGAGCCCGGACATTCCTGGACTGGTCCAGACATCGAATAACCTCGCCAGGGTACTGGTGGAGAATGGCACCTATACCATCATGTGCCTGACCCGCAGTTCGGTGGAGACGGAGAAATTCGACCTGGCTGAGGCGATCCGGTCCACATTCGAACTGATCGGAGCGGATGTCGACTTTGCCGGTTCGTACCCGGGATGGACACCGCGGCCGGAGGCAAAGATCGTCAAGCTGATGGCCGACCTGTATCGCCAGCGATACCAGGAAGAGCCCAAGGTCAATGCCTGTCATGCCGGCCTGGAGTGCGGCATCCTCGGCACGAATTACCCCGACATGGAGATGATCTCCTTCGGGCCGAACATCCGCGGGGCCCATTCTCCGGATGAGAAGGTGCAGGTCAGTTCCGTTCAGAAGTTCTGGGGTTTTCTGCTGGAGACCCTGGCGAAGGTTTGATCCAGGGAAGCGGTTTTCGACGTTCAGGCATAGCCTTCTCCCCTTATGAAAATAAGAAGTTGAGGCTCAAGAATATCGGAACATCTTGCCAATAATCGGTCCTTTCTTCAGCCCTGACTGAGTTCTGCCATTCAGTTCGGTTGATTGGATATGAAGAGCTTCCTGTTGTTTAGGCGTGTCCGCCTTGGACCTGACCATACGATTCAGATTTACCTGGAGTGCATGACCATTCCCGCAATTGAGCATGGGTTATTTCGCCCCTTCAGGGCTTCCGAATCTGTGCGCTATAAACGTTGGGCGTTGCCCAACGCTGGAGGATGGCGCCCCTTCAGGGCTTGCCCTCAAAGGGAGGATTCATGGATGACATTTATTAGCCTCTTGGACCCGTCGACTTCTCCACCTCCCGCTTCGCGCAAAAAGGGGCGGTGTGGGTATCATACTAATGAAATATCATACCAACAGTCCGGCAGTTCTTCAACCCCTTCAGAGTTGTAATCTACTCTCACATATACCCCGGGTTTCCTCCTTCGGCGGATAAACCACCCGGGGCTATTGTATTGAACCCATTCAGGGTTCTATCAGGCTGTCAGGGTGGATTGGCTCCTCCACTCCCTCTTGTCGGCGGGCAGTTAACGTTCATACCTCCAACGCACCTGTCGAAGGGCAGATCTTCTCCTCGACTCCTCGACTCCTCACCTTCTCGACCCGTAAACCGGGGGAGGTGTGGTTGTCCACAATTGAAAAATCAGACGATTTGTCGGGTGTCTCTTCAACCCCTTCAGGGTTGTAATCTGCTCTCACATTTACCCCGGGTTTCCTCCTTCGGCGGATAAACCACCCGGGGCTATCGTATTGAACCCATTCAGGGTTCTATCAGGCTGTCAGGGTGGATTGGCTCCTCCACTCCCTCTTGTCGGCGGGCAGGTAACATTTATACCTCCAACGCGCCTGTCGAAGGGCAGATATTCTCCTCATATGTTTGAAAATGAAGAGAAATCGACTCATCTTGATCAGGATGATTCGAAGCCGGGCAGGTAAACAGAGTCTACTCCTAAATACGGTCACAGAACTGATATACGAGTCGAGGTAAGACCTGCCTGGTTCTCTCTTAGAGCCTGAACAGTACTGAAGGAACCCATCAAAGTTATGGATATCCTGTATCAACATGAGGAAAGGCGGAGAGGGAGTTTCGATTTTGTATTCACCCTGTTTAACCGAATGACGTATGAAAACGAGATGGATTCGAAAAGGTTTGGGCCTTGACATCAGTAAGGACTATTTTCATGCATGCCTGGGGGGATACACTCAGGAGATGGAGTTTAAAGTCATTGCCCAACGCCGGTTTTCCAATTCGCAAAAAGGATTTGTTGAACTGGTAGAATGGATGCAAAAGCACAGGAAAGACAAGGCTCTGGACTGGCAAGTTGTGATGGAAGTGACCGGGGTCTACCACGAAAGAGTGTTGTACCATCTTCATTCTGAGGGTTATCCGGTATGTCTGGAGGTGGCAAAGCGGGTAAAACGGTATATGCAATCCATTGGGCACAAGTCAAAGAACGACAAGCTGGATGGGCGTGGTCTGGCCCAATTGGCCTGTGAGCGCAAGCTGGTTCGCTGGGCGCCTGTCAGTCCACAGATCCATGCGATTCGGACCCTGTTGCGCCATCGCAAGACAATGGTTGTGGCCCGAGACCAGTTTTGCAATCAACTGCATGCCTTAAAGCATGCCGCTTCGGACGAGCGCATTGTGGAACGATCACTCAAGCAGATGATCAAGACCCTGGATAAACAGATCGAGATGGCCGAGGACCTGGTTATCAAACGAACCAAACAGGATGCAGCTTTTTACAACAAGGTTCGCATGATCGTCGATTCAGTCAAGGGCCTGGGATACATCACCGTCCTGACCATTGTAGCTGAAACCAATGGGTTCAAGGAATTCACATCAATCAAACAGCTCGTCAGTTATGCGGGAATGGATGTAGTTGAAAACAGCAGTGGTAAGTTCAAAGGGAAAACACACATCTCCAAGCAAGGAAATGCACGGATTCGGGCAGCACTCTATATGCCATCTCTTGGTATAATCCGAGAAAAGACGGAGCCATTTTACAGTTTGTATATGCGACTGGTTATTCGAACTGGGGGCATCAAAATGAAAGGAGTTGTTGCTATTCAACGGAAGTTGCTGATCCTGATTTATACCCTGTGGAAGAAAGACGAACCATTCGATCCAGTTCGGTATATAACCGTTCAACCTGAGCCCAAAACGATGGTGCCAGAAAGAGAAGTAGCTCCGATATGAATCGGAGCTACACTGGATAGATCGTTCAAAAGAACATCTTCCTTTCAAATGTTAAAGTTAGAAGATAACCCTGAATTTTCTTGGTTTTAAACACAGTACCTCGACTCCTCCACTCCTCAACTCCTCCCCCCTGATAACCTCCTCAACTCATTACCTCATAACCTCCTCCCCTTCCCACACATGCACTTCGGCGCTACAAAGCTGCCGACTTGCCTTCATGCAGATGACTGGCGCTGGACGTATCCAGATAGAACAGGTTTGCGATGTCAAACCTATTGGTGATCCGATGTCAATGAACCTGCAATGACTGAATTTCACTATTTTGGAGGATGAAGCAGTTCTTCGCATTGCTGCTGCTGTATGTAACCTCCGGGCTACACGCCCAGGAAAAAGGCCTCCAACCCATTCCAGCTACTTCTTCGTCTGACCGGGGTTCGACCTATGCCGTCGTCGTAGGTATCTCCGACTATCAGGATCCGGATATTCCCGATCTGCGCTTTGCCGACAAGGATGCTCAGGAATTTGCCCGGTATTTGGCATCGCCGGCCGGTGGATCGCTGGATCAGGATCATTTGAAGGTATTGGTCAATCATGAAGCCACAGCTGCCCAGTTTGCCATGGCCCTGGACTGGCTGTGGGAGGTGGTGGAAGAGAATGACCGGGTCATCATTTATTTTTCAGGACATGGGGATGTCGAGCGCAAAAGCCTGACCCAACCGGGATATCTCCTGTGCTGGGATGCTCCCTCCAGGGTCTACCTGGCCGGAGGGGCCATCGCTCTGCCCATGTTTCAAGATGCCATTTCCACCCTCTCGGTGCAGGACAAGGCCCAGGTGATCGTCATTACGGATGCATGCCATGCGGGCAAGCTCTCGGGCAGTCAGGTCGGAGGAGCCCGGCTGACCAATGCCAACCTGGCCAGACAGACAGCCGGCGAGATCAAGATCCTGTCCTGTCAACCGGAGGAGTTCAGTATTGAAGGGGAGCAATGGGGTGGTGGCCGTGGCGCATTTTCCTTTCACCTGCTGGATGGCCTGTACGGCCTCGCCGATCAGGACGAGGATGGCACTGTCAATGTCCGGGAGTTGGGTCGATACCTGGAAGACCGGGTCAGTGAAGAAGTGGCCCCGCACAACCAGAATCCGATGATCGTCGGCAACAAGGTGGAGATATTGACTGAGGTGATTCCGTCCGAGTTGGCCGATGTGCTCAATGCGAAAAAAGGCGTGTTGCAACAATTTGCCGGTGTCCATTCAAAAGGAATGGAAGACGATGTCCTGGCCAAAGCTGACTCGCAGGTGGTCGTTCTGTTTCGGGCCTTTCAGAAGGCGATCGCTGATAAGCGGTTTCTTGCAGCTGATGTTGAGTCGGATGCTGAGGGGCCATGCGCCAATGCCCTTTATCAACAGCTGATGCAAGAGCCTCAAATCGAACCCCTCCATTCAAGTATGCGGAGGAACTTTGCAGCAGCCCTTCAGGATGATGCCCAGCAGGTCATGAACACCATGCTGAAATCCGGTCTGACGGAAATGATCCTTTCGTCGGCACCCGCAGACAAATTGTACGGCAAGTATCCGGCTTATCTGGGGCGGGCAGCGGAACTGTTGGGCGAAACCCATTACATGTATCCCATTCTGATGGCCCGGAAACTGTACTTCGAGGCTTTTCTGGAGAAGGGGCGCGCATCACGACGTACACTGTATCGGGAGGCCCTTCGCTGGCAACCCGATATGCCCCATGCCATGGTGGAGCTGGTGCGAGACGGGGAGGCCAGCCAGGTGGATTCCGTTCTGTCTGCCTTCCGGCAGGTTGTCGAATGGGTTCCCGCCTGGGTGGAACCCTATATCGCCCTGGCACATTACTATCAATTCCGTTTGCATGATCCGGACAGCGAGGAAGAGGCGCTCCTCCAGGCCTATCAGGTGGATTCAACCTCGGTCCTGGTATGGTATACGTTGGGCAACCACTATCAACGTCGAAAACAGCAGGAGGCTGCAGAGTTTTGGTTCAAGAAGACGATAGCAGGGTCCGGAGAGGATGTTTGTTTTCCCTGTGCCAATAATAATCTGGCCATTGTGTACCTGGAAACTGGTCGGTACGATCAGGCGAAAGCCTGTTATTCCAACGTCCTGGAACTCGACTCTCTGAACGTGAGAGCGCATAATGGTCTTGGCTTGGTCTGTATGGATACCAATCGTCCCCGGGAAGCTGAGCATTGGTTTCAACAGGCTATCCGCCTGGATTCCACGTCGGGTTTGGGCTATTCCAACCTGGGGTTGCTTTATTATACCCAGGGACGGGAACATGAAGCAGAGGAACTGTTGGTCAAGGCGGTCGGGCTGGATTCGTTCATGGCGAGTGCATATAATACACTGGGCAATATATGCCGCTATTCCGGGCGACTGGAAGAGGCTGTAAACTGGTACCTCCATGCGACCAAAGTGGACCGGCATACACCTATGTATTCATTCAATCTGGCTCTGGTCTATGGAGATATGCATCAAAACGATCAGGTGGAAACATGGAGCCTGAAAGCCTTGGAAATCGATCCGAGATATGCCCCTCCGTACAACCAGTTGGGGATTGTCTATCAAGAGGAAGAGAAGCATGTCAAAGCAGAGGAGAATTTTCGGTCAGCCATACGGCTGGACTCCATGTTCTGGGAAGCATATGCCAATCTGGGTGGCCTCTATCGGGATCAAAGACGTTGGGAAGCATGTGCAACAGCGACAGCCAGGGCGGTGGAACTTGCCCCGCCTATCGGCCAGCTGATTGCCATGCTGGGTCATGCATATGCCCATCTTCCCGGGCACCTTCCTGAGGCCAGGAAGGCGTTAGACCAGGCCCTGGAATGGGCTCCCGATCATCATTTGACATACATCTACCTCGCCCATTGGGCCTTGCAGTCGGGGTTGGATGAAGAAATATGGACCTATCTGGAACAAGGGTTGGAAACAGGAAAGGAAGGCGGAGAACTCAGCCGGGCTGCAATCGAAACGATGCCCGAGTTCCAGGACATCACCCGGGATGCGAGGTGGAGCGAATTGATGGAAAGGCACTTTGGGAAATAAAGCCGCCTTCCGGCGAATGCCTGTTCATCAGGGTTATTGAATTCTTGTTCATTTAGGAGATGAGAACTGTGTTGATTGCTTTATAATGCCTGGGCGTAAAGGATATGTATAAAGAATCGTCATGGAAGCAATTGCTGGAAACGTATCGGTCTGCCGATACTGCGGATGAATGCCGCAGAATCAAAACGGTCTCCTCTTGCTTCCGGGTTGGACCGGCAGTTGTTAATCACCCGAGTCCTGAACATGATCGACACCTGAGACACCCATGCCGGCAGGAGTGTTTTCTTATTGTATCCTGACGTGACGACTGTGTGTTTCCCCGCCCGTTTAACCGGCCACTCCGAGTTGGTTATTGCGCCCCTTCAGGGCTTCCGAATCTGTGCGCTATAAACGTTGGGCGTTGCCCAACGCTGGAGGATGGCGCCCCTTCAGGGCTTGCCTTCAATGGGAGGATTCATGGATGACAATTTTTTACCTCATTCTCACCTCCTCCGCATCGTGGCGTCTTATTTCCTCACGGCTTTTGGAATGGAGGTACAGGTTGGCATTTCCGGTCCAGGGTTCACCCACTCCGTGGTTGGTTACTTCTATTGCCTGATCCCCGGGTTTCCTCCTTCGGCGGATAAACCACCCGGGGCTATTTAAAGTCAACCACTCCGTGGTTGCCATCCGGTCAGGTATGCATCCCTCCTGGACTCCTCTCCCCTCATAACCTCATAACCTCAAAACCTCATAACCTCCCGCCTTCCGACGAGGCAGTTAACTTTCATACCTCCAAGGCGCCTCTCGAAGGGCAGATCTTCTCCTCATATGTTTGAAAATGAAGAGAAATCGACTCATCTTGATCAGGATGATTCGAAGCCGGGCAGGTAAACAGAGTCTACTCCTAAATACGGTCACAGAACTGATATACGAGTCGAGGTAAGACCTGCCTGGTTCTCTCTTAGAGCCTGAACAGTACTGAAGGAACCCATCAAAGTTATGGATATCCTGTATCAACATGAGGAAAGGCGGAGAGGGAGTTTCGATTTTGTATTCACCCTGTTTAACCGAATGACGTATGAAAACGAGATGGATTCGAAAAGGTTTGGGCCTTGACATCAGTAAGGACTATTTTCATGCATGCCTGGGGGGATACACTCAGGAGATGGAGTTTAAAGTCATTGCCCAACGCCGGTTTTCCAATTCGCAAAAAGGATTTGTTGAACTGGTAGAATGGATGCAAAAGCACAGGAAAGACAAGGCTCTGGACTGGCAAGTTGTGATGGAAGTGACCGGGGTCTACCACGAAAGAGTGTTGTACCATCTTCATTCTGAGGGTTATCCGGTATGTCTGGAGGTGGCAAAGCGGGTAAAACGGTATATGCAATCCATTGGGCACAAGTCAAAGAACGACAAGCTGGATGGGCGTGGTCTGGCCCAATTGGCCTGTGAGCGCAAGCTGGTTCGCTGGGCGCCTGTCAGTCCACAGATCCATGCGATTCGGACCCTGTTGCGCCATCGCAAGACAATGGTTGTGGCCCGAGACCAGTTTTGCAATCAACTGCATGCCTTAAAGCATGCCGCTTCGGACGAGCGCATTGTGGAACGATCACTCAAGCAGATGATCAAGACCCTGGATAAACAGATCGAGATGGCCGAGGACCTGGTTATCAAACGAACCAAACAGGATGCAGCTTTTTACAACAAGGTTCGCATGATCGTCGATTCAGTCAAGGGCCTGGGATACATCACCGTCCTGACCATTGTAGCTGAAACCAATGGGTTCAAGGAATTCACATCAATCAAACAGCTCGTCAGTTATGCGGGAATGGATGTAGTTGAAAACAGCAGTGGTAAGTTCAAAGGGAAAACACACATCTCCAAGCAAGGAAATGCACGGATTCGGGCAGCACTCTATATGCCATCTCTTGGTATAATCCGAGAAAAGACGGAGCCATTTTACAGTTTGTATATGCGACTGGTTATTCGAACTGGGGGCATCAAAATGAAAGGAGTTGTTGCTATTCAACGGAAGTTGCTGATCCTGATTTATACCCTGTGGAAGAAAGACGAACCATTCGATCCAGTTCGGTATATAACCGTTCAACCTGAGCCCAAAACGATGGTGCCAGAAAGAGAAGTAGCTCCGATATGAATCGGAGCTACACTGGATAGATCGTTCAAAAGAACATCTTCCTTTCAAATGTTAAAGTTAGAAGATAACCCTGAATTTTCTTGGTTTTAAACACAGTACCTCGACTCCTCGACTCCTCCACTCCTCCCTCCTCTCTCATAACCTCCCGCCTTCCATCGAGGCAGGCCCTCCTGTCGGCGGGCAGGCCCTCCTGACGGCGGGCAGGCATAACCACCCACCACCATGTCGTGGTTTTATTTCCTCACGGCAGGTGGGATGGAGGTCCTGTTTGGCATTTTCGGTCCAGGGTTCAACCACTCCGTGGTTGTTTGTCCTCTGATGCCTGATCCCCGGGTTTTACCCGGGGCTATTCACATTCAACCACTCCGTGGTTGATGCCCCGAATGTCGAACCCCAGGGTTACTTCCGGCGGCAATCAGGTCCACCCGGGGCTATTCAGATTAACCCCTCCGGCGTTGTCATCCGGACGGGTATGCATTCCTCCTGGACTCCTCCACTCCTCCACTCCTCCCCTCTATTAACCTCCCGCCTTCCGACGAGGCAGTTAACTATCATACCTCCAAGGCGCCTCTCGAAGGGTAGATCTTCTCCTCGACTCCTCCACTTCTCGACTCCTCCCCCCTCATAACCTCATAACCTCCTCAACTCATAACCTCCCCTACTTCCCACACACGCATTTCGGTGCCATAAAACTGTGTGTCTCACTGAAATAAGGATAGCTGTTGCTGCCCCCGGGCAATTCAAAGAAGAACTTGCTTCGAGCCTTTTCACGATTGCCAACCTCGTTCATCGTAGCCGAATCATAGAGCCGGCCATTGACCATGGTGTACTGCACCTTCTCCGAATCCTGGAGATTGGCCAGCGGATTGCCGTCGATGACGATCAGGTCGGCCAGCTTACCCGGTTTGAGCGAACCGATCTGGTGGTCCATGCCCAGATATTCGGCACCGTTGATGGTGGCGGCCTGGAGGGCTTCCATGTTGGTCATGCCGCCCTGGGCGAGCATCCACAGTTCCCAGTGGGCGCCGAGGCCTTGCAACTGACCATGGGCACCCAGGTTGATCTTCACCCCGGCATCCGTCAGCTTCTTCAGGGATTTGGAAGTCAGGATATGCCCGTTCTCATATTCCTCATCCGGGATCATGGTGCGGTGACGGGCGCGACTGTCCACCACTGGGCGGGGCGTAAAGCTCAGCAGGCGGGTCTTTTCCCAGACATTGGTCTTCTGGTACCAGTAGTACTCCCCGTTCACGCTGCCGTAGTTGACGATCAGGGTGGGGGTGTTGTGTGCTTGCGTGCTGGCCCACAGGCGCAGGACATCCTCGTAGAGCGGGGCGACCGGAATATTATGTTCGACTCCGGTATGGCCATCCACCACCTGGGTCATGTTGTGATAGAAGAAGGATCCCCCTTCGGGCACCACCTCGATACCCAGTTCGCGGGCGGCCTGGATGACCATCTGGCGTTGGTTGCGGCGGGGCTGGTTGTAGCTTTTCACGCTGAAGGCACCATAGGCCTTGGTGCGGCGGATGGCCGAGCGGGCATCGTCCAGGCTGTTCACCACGGCCTTGAAGTCGCCGTCGGCACCGTAGAGGATGGTGCCGGTGGAAAACAGTCGCGGACCGACCATCTGTCCCGTCTTGATCATTTCACTTTGGGAGAAGATCATCTCCGAGTTGCTGGACGGATCGTGCGCGGTGGTCACCCCGTAGGCCAGGTTGGCGTAATACTCCCATTGCTTTTGCGGAGAGAGTCCGTAGCGGAAATTGCCCAGGTGTCCGTGCACATCCACGATGCCTGGCATGATGGTCTTGCCATAGCAGTTGACCACCTTGGCATTCCGGGGCACGTCGACATCGGCGCCCACGGCGGTGATGATATTTCCCTCGACCAGCACAGTACCTTGCTCGATGACCTGGTCGCCCTCCATGGTGATGATGCGGGCATTGGTGAAGGCGATGGCGCCCGAGGGCTTGTCAGCCGGCAGGCGCAGATCGATCTTCAGGCCGGTGGTGTCCATGGGCGGAATGGAGTCGCCGGCGCCCTGGAGGAAGAGGAAGCGCCTGGTGAGGGTGTCGGTGAAGTATTCGTTGCCCAGCGTCCAGTGCAGCCGTTTGGAGTCGCTGCTCCAATGCAGGTTGATGCCGGCATCGCGGGCCACCTGGGATACGGGCACCGCTTTGGTATCCGAACTGAGACCGACGGTCTTCCCCGTCTGGGGCATGGGGGCGATGTAGACCTTGTACAATTCCGTCCAGGCGATCCACTGGTTGTCCGGACTGAGGGCAAAGCGCTGGGCGTATTTGGTCTCGGCATGCTTTTTCAGGTCCTGGCCGTTGAGGTCAACGCTCTGGTAGCTCTTGGTCAGGCTGCCGAAGAGGAAGCCGCCGGCCTGGAAGAAGATGCGGTCGCCATCCTTGTTGAAGGTGGGGTATTCGCCCTGAGGGGTGAGGAGCTTGTGCTCACCACCATTGGACGGCATGAGGTAGAGCCCGGGCTCTTCACAGTACGTGAATCCCTGGTGCATGTTGCCGTCATCCTTCCGGTACACGATCCATTTGCCATCGGGGGAGAAGGCGGGGGTCCGGTAGATCCCTTTTTCGGTGGTGATCGCCTTGCTGGTCCCGGTGGTCCTGTCGAAGATGCGGATGCTGCCCATCTGTTCATCGTTCCAGGTCACATAGGCGATCTTCCTGCCGTCGGGTGACCAGGCCGGTTCGAATTCGAGGTCGGCATCCTTGGTCAGACGACGAGGCTGGCCACCGGGCAGGTCGGTCACCCACAGGTAGCCGGCGGCGTTGAAGACCACGGTCTTGTCGTCGGGACTGGTGGTGGCTCCCCGGAGCACCTTGATCTCTACCTCGCTGTCGAAGGCATTGTTCTGGAAGGTAAGGGTTTGGGCCACCTGGTGTTTGGCATCCACCCGGAAGGGGATCACGGTGGCCGAGCCATCGGCCACATTGACCTTGTGGATCTTCCCCTGGCCCCAGATCACGATGGATTTGTTGTCGGGTGTCCAGTCGAAGCCGGTGTAGACACCGAAGATGGCCCAGGCCTCCTGCTGGTCCTTGCTCAGGCCGTCAAAGAGGGGGCGCTCCACGCCGGTGGCCAGGTCGCGGACAAAGAGGACCGATCTGGTGCGTATGCGGCGGACGTAAGCCATCTGCCGGCCATCCGGGGAGATCTGGGGGCGGCAGGCCCCACCGGGACCGCCGATGACGGTCTCCAGTTTGCCTTCCTTGCGGTCGTACCGGCGGATGACATAGATCTGACTGTTGGGATCCTTGTTGTACTGGAAGAAGCCGCCATCGTACATGTCCTCGCTGAAGTACACATAGCGGCCATCGGGGGATACCGTGGGTTCGTTGACATCCTGCTGGTCGTTCTTGCGCTCGGTCAGTTGCAGGCCACTCCCCCCGTTGATATGGTAGAGCCACATTTCGCCGGCACCCAGGGAACGCCCGGAGGTGAAATGCTTGCGGGCGATGAGGTATTGCCCGTCGGGCATCCAGTCGGCGTTGTTGAGCAGGCGGAAATCCTCCTTGGTCACCTGGCGGGGTTCACTGCCGTCGGTGTTCATCACCCAGATATTGTCGGCCCCGCCGGCATCGGAGGTGAAGCAGAGTTGCTGGCCATCCGGGCTGAAGCGTGGTTGCACTTCCCAGGCGATCCCGGTGCGGATGGCTTGGGCCTGGCCGCCGGTGATGGGCATGGTATAGATATCCCCGAGCAGGTCAAAGGCGATGGTCTTCCCATCGGGGCTGACATCGAGGTTCATCCAGGTGCCTTCGTCGACGGTGAAGTTGGCCTGTTTCCAGTTCCACTCCCCTGGAGGGTTGTTGACATCCCAGTCGTTTTTCTTGTCCTTGTCCTGGGCGAAGGAGAGGGTGGAGAGGAGGATCAGTGCGAATAGGAGGGAATGGCGCATGGTCGACATAGTTTATTGCGAGCGCAAAGATAAGCTCTTGGGTCCAAGGCGTGAGGACATCCGGCAGGATCCTTTGTAGAGTGATTCATTCAGTGTGACGACAAACCAGGTCTACCGCCACACCACCACCTTCCGGGTCACCGGGTAGCGATCGACGGTGAGCGTGACCAGGAGAATGCCTGTCATGCCAGGGTCGAGTGGAAAGCGTACCTCATGCCTGGTGGCTTCCCGGGGATGGATGTACCGGCTGGCCAGCCATCGACCGAGGAGGTCGTGGACGACAACACCAACCTTGGCCGGACGGATAGGGCTGTAGCGGATGACCAGTTCGCCGCTGTCTGCCATCCAGTCGATCTGCACATCTTCCTGGCGGATGGCCGGCTCGAGCAGGGCGGTGGTGCCGGGCGGGCCGACATAGATCATCAGGTAGTCGTCCTCTCCGCGTTTCAACATCGTGGGGTCGCCACCCTGGATGTTGGTGGACTGGTAGGGTCCCCAGGTGGCGCCGTTGTCGCTCTCACTGAACCAGATTCCGCCGCCACCAGCCCCATAAAATCGCACCAGAGCCGGCGATTCCAGCATCAGGTTGCCGGTCCAGTTGTGGGCATTGTCGGAGGGCAGGCCCGTCTGCTCGATGAAGGTCAGCCCATCCGGCGAGGTATGGTGATGGGCCCCGTCCTGTGGCGCTCCGGCCGGGGCGGTGTAGTGCCACAGGTTTTTAAAGTAGATGACAGCCGGATCGATCACGGGCTTGGTGGGATGGTCCACCCGGATGCCCGGGTCGAAGGTGTAGTGGATGCCATCTGTGGAGATGGCAGAATAGGTATTGACCGTTGCATCCAGGCCCATGGATGGGGTGGCGCTGGAGGAGAAATACATGCGGATGGACTGGTCCGGCAGGACCACGAGGGTGGGATCAAAGGGCCGCTGGTATCCGGCCGGGAGCTCGGGTATCTGGATGGGCGCTGGTTCTGTCCAGGTCTCGCCATTGTCGTAAGAGAACTTGACGGCGACCCGGTCCCAGGTGGGGGAGGGCTTGGGTTCGCGAAACCACTGGAAGGCGGCGACGAGGGTATCCCCTTTCCAGCGGATGAGGGAAGGGACACCGGCAGAATCCTGGAAGATGACGGGCAGGTCGAATTGCTGCCCGTCGGCACTAGTGGTCATCAGGAGAGGGTTGTTCCACGGGCCGGTGGGCTGGGCGGAGATGACCTGGCATGAAAGGAATAGCATGCTGATCACATACCATGTGATGAGATCGTTCGTAGTTTGCCGATGGATCATCCTGAAAGATAAGGAAGTGGGATGATTCGACATCCGGTTTGCAAAAGGGCACAAACACCGTTCAAATGCATATTGATCTGTACACTCAGACCGGGATGAATCATCGCATCGTTCACTGGTCGGTCAAAAAGATGGTTACCCCGGCATACCAATCAACCAGTCATGTTACTTCTTAGAATTAACTCAATAAATCCAAAACGGCTCAACCTCTCCACTTTGTGGAAAAAAATTTGGCGGTTTCAAATAGTTTCATATTTTAGTGACGTGGAATGAAGCTGTGTCAATAGGAGATGCGGCTGTAGGGAAAGAATGGGAGTGTGCCATCCACATCTTGTTGTGCTCAGGATTCATCCCTCAAAAAGATAGCACTTGGATTTGGGTACATATCCTTCTCTGAACCGGAACCACCGTCACTGTCCCGACAGGAGGTGTCCTATCCGGCATATCCTCTGCAAGGGGGAGCCTTCAGTGGGGTCACCACCGGACAGGCCAGGGGGTGGTGACATACCCGCCGTGGTACGGCGGGGAAACCAGGAAGGGATCAATCTACGGGTGGTCTGGCTTACCGGATGCGCTTCAGGTGTTGAGGCGCCTGGGAAAAGCGAAAGATTGATATGGATATGTTCGGATTTAAGAAAGTTCTCGGCAATTAAGAACAAATTAAAAAACTCCTAAAAAATGAAAAATTTAATTTACCTATTATTTGCTGTTCCATTATTTCTATTCCTCGCATGTGATAGATGCAAAGATGTTGTTTGCCTCAAGCATGAAACTTGTGAAAAGGGAAAATGTAAGACAAAGGATAATGTTTTTGAACTTCATATTGATTTTTGGAATCCTACTGGAAGTGACCCAGAAATTAGTTTTGATGCTAAAAACTCCTCACCCGAAATTAAAATCGATTTTTCGCAATCTTTTGAAGGAATTGCTTTACCTCCAAATTTGACAAACGTTATTATCGACAATGTGAGAATAATTGATAATAATAATGTGAATTATGAAATCGAAAGGATTACGGCTTATGAATTTAGAGATGATATAAATGACTGGAAAGAAGATGTAGAATTCATTATGGAGTTTGCTCCTATTGAAGATTTGGATGTAATGCTTATCCTTGATGCGAGTGCATCACTTGGGCAAGATTTCAATAGAGTAAAAGAATTTGCGAATGATTTTATAAATAGAATATTTGCTGAATCTTCTTCATCTGAAATAGGAGTCGTAGATTTCTCAGATGTAATCAATTTTACACCTTTGACTAACAACCAATCCACTCTTAATAGCTATGTTTCAAATATACAACAGGGGCCATTTACTACTCTTTATGAAGCAATGGATATAGGGATTGACGAATTGCAAAATAATCAAGCTGAAGGTAAAGCCATATTGACTTTCACAGACGGAACAGATAATAATTCTGCCCCTCAGTTTACTCCATCTTTTTTAACAGATAAAATAATTAATGACCCGAATAACATTAAGATTAATAGTTTCACTATTGGTTTTGAAGGGAATGGCGGTGTTGACAAACCCGTGTTAGAAAATTTAGCTGCAAATGGAGGAGTTGCTGAATTTCCAAAAACTATTGGGGAATTAGAGACGGTTTTTGAGAAATTTTCTAAATCAATATCGAACGTTTATAATTTAACTTATATCAGAAATCAGCAGATTATTCCTCAAAATGATGCCGCACGATTGAGATTTGTGTTTGAAACTAAACCAAAATAAAAAAAAGAAAACAGCTGAGAACAAAGTGCAAAACGGCAATAGCTCCTATCCTGTGCTACTGCGTTTGCACCAACCGATGCATCGCCATTCGGCGACGCATCGGTCCGGGCTCATGACAATGTCCTCACCTGCACGCCACCCTTCGGGAACAGTCCACATTAGAAGACATTTCTGCCCCAACCCGCTCCCTCTTATGCGTGCTTTGCCCTCCGCCTGAATATGGATATCCATCCGGAAGTTTGCCTCCCTTCGAGGTGTACCACGGTGGTGATTTCCTTTCTCACCCCCTTCTGTCGGTTAGAGACTTCCCGTGTTTTTTCTCCATTACTTCATCTACCCTGCATCTACGGAAGGGTAACGGATTCGGGATACATCCCCATTACTCTGCCCATACATTGACAATACATCCGGGATACATCCCTATTACTCTGGTATTACTTCCGCAATACACTTACAGCACTCTACCATCACTCTGATAACGCACTACCATTACTTTAAACGGTGATCACTCTCCGGGGTGGATCTGACTTCATCTGCCTCGTATCGATCGGCGACCCCGAGGACATGGCGATCGAATCCGGAAGCCTTTCCCGAACTCCGGAAAACAGCGAACCGGCCATGATTATATCGGTGCCAGGGACGGTCATCCATCATAAGTGAATACCCACTAGACCGGATCTACTAGAGTCGATATCAGGTTTCGGTATCGGTATGAGCACCACCGACGACTGTTTTTAGCTGGCTCGCAAAAGAACGGATGGGCCTGCTGTCTGGTGTCCACCTGTTGTCTGCCAGTAAGGGAGTCAGCTCTGTTGACTGGACAATCAATACCCCGATAAGGCTAAACCTTGTGTCAAAGCTCTGGACATGCAAATATCAAGCGAATGCGTTATCTTTGGTAGAAGCCCATTTCGGTCATTAGACTTCCGATTTGAGAGCGTTTCCCTTTACACAGTATTGGTGTCGTTCAACCCGGCAGGATAGATTCAACGGGATAAACCCGAGAAATTGTCGCGAGGGGGCGAAGATTTTCCTTGGAGTCAAAAAAACTACCAAATTAACCACTGATGAATAAGTACACATTAGGAAAAGGAATTTTAATTATTGGTATTGTATTGGTAGTAGGTAATTTCCCATCTGAGCTGAGCAGTAAAGAACTCCAAGGTCCAGCGATTGGAATTGTTGTTTGTTTGATAGGAATAATGTATATGTCAAAACATAAGAGATGACAGGAGACAAGTGATGATCACTTACGTTCGTTTGGTATCAAATTCGTCACAAGTTTCTATGCCACAGAAAAGCCCCTGTATAAATCCGATTGCATGCTGAATAAGCTATTGACAATTAGTATCTTATCCAGATTGATTTAGCCTGTACAAATCCGATCCTTCTTTGCGCCGGTAGCTCTAAACCATCTACGTTCATCAGATCCCAGCTGGAACAGGAGTAGTACCAATGCGATCACTGCCTGGACTAGTCATTCTTCAGTATTGAATAACCACCATACCGAATCTACCAGAGCCATTACCAGGTTCCGGTATCATAACGTATACCACCGATATCCTGACTCAGACGGTCTCGCTAAAAACGGACAGTCCTATTGCGGTTATCCACCTTTTACCTGATGGCTAAGAAACCAGTTCTATTGATAAGGAAATCGAACATCTAATCGGGCCAAACCATTCAACACAGCTCTGGACATGCACCATTACAGTGAAACCCGTATCTTTGGAAGGAGCCCTGATTGGTCATGAGACTTCAAAAGCGAACGGCGTTTCCCTATACACGATATGGGGTTCGTTTAACTTGAAAAGTTGTCGGTACCAATCGACATCTTTGGAGTTACAAACATCGTAGGTGCTCGCATATCAGAAAAACCTTTTGAGGATTACCTGCAAAGATTATTCGTCGTCCATGGAGAATAAAAACCAAAATATCAAAGGTAGTTTCATGAAAGCTATGGAAGATTACTTAGACAAATCAGGTAAGGCTATGTTAGCAGTATGTATAACCTTCGATCATGCTAGATCGGCTGAAAAAATGACTGATTGGCACTGTGTTGGTGAAGACAATGATGCATGGAAAGAAGGTCCATATTTATCTGCTGGGGCAAGCCAAAAGCAAATAAATAGAACCCATCCTTATTGTTTGCGAACAAGTGATGAATCTCGCATTGTCGCTGGAATTGTAATGGGTTCAAATCCAAGTAAATCAGATAATGGAGGCGTTAAAATCCCTCTTCCACCAAAAGACATACATGAATCAAGAGTTGATCCTGCTATCTCGAGGCTGGCAATTATTGAGCAATTCGAGTTGTTTAAAGAGTTTTTAATTACATTTGACGGGCCATTTAATAAGAAGAGATGCGAGGAGTGGGAAGGTCGTATCGATCATGATGATCTTAACTTGGTCCGCAAATTCACAGATAGAAGAAATGAACTAACTCATGATTCCAACTTTGAACTTTCGTCAATGAAAGAAGCCGTTGAATATTTCTATCATTTACGTGAGCTAGCTCCTAAATTTCATGAAAAATTAACAGCTAATAAGTCAATGCGGCCGAACGTTGACTGATTGAGCTTGTAATAAACCATAAGCAATTTTTTTCTATGCCGTCCATGGCTACTGAAAATGCTGGCTAGCAACATTTTTTGCTAATACAGCACAAACTATAGCTTATAACACAACCTAATGGCAATGCCTGCGGCAAAGCGGTTAGCCTGTACCGTAGAACAAGCCCCTCAATCAAACTACCTTTTCACAGGATCGGTTATCAGTGAATAGTAGGCTGCCCACTTCCATTTGCCTTACACCAACTTTTTGATAAATACTCAGACACCTCAAAATCCTTTTTCGATCATCTCCTGCACTAATCTGAGAAATCTACCTTCTCTACAGTTTATGTCGCCATCCCGTCAGTTTAAGGGAAGGGGGGAGTGTTCATTCTTAGCATTGGCCGATATTATTTATTTTGTGTAGCACATACCTGAATGTCGATGTTGTACCGCTCATTCCTTCTTCGCCTCTTCCCCCTGGTGGTCATCTTGTGGATGTCGCAGGATGTACGCAGCCAGACGGTCGTCTATTCTCCGCTGATGGAGGTGCCTACCGTGTGTCAGCAGCATAACCAGTCGATGACCCTTATTCACACAGGCCAGGATGTCCTCGACCTGGTAGCCGTGACCGTTCATCTGCCATGTGGATTCCAATACATTCCGGGTTCTGTGACCGGCATCATTGAGGATGACCTCGGTGATCTTCAACATCCGGTGTTCTCGGTGGATGATGTG
>JACJYI010000011.1 GCA_020636225.1 Lewinellaceae bacterium
GTTGTGGAGGATACCGGAGTCGAACCGGTGACCTCTTGCATGCCATGCAAGCGCTCTAGCCAGCTGAGCTAATCCCCCATGTCAAAAGTTGGAGTTGAACTCAGTAGCCTTCCCGCCCGCGAGTACTCGGGGCGGGACGCTCTAGCCAGCTGAGCTAATCCCCCTTTAGGGGCAGCAAATATACAGAGTTTTGAAAATTGGCGCAGAAAAAAATCACATGGGATCAACATCCGGCTGAATAATCAATCCGGACATGCCTCTGGCCGTTCGCAGTGCGGCAGCGATCTGAAGGATTAACTCCTTTGTATGCCTCAATCGGGAAGGGTCAGGTTTGAGCTTGACCTGTACGGTTCTCAGGTAGTAATTGTTGATCCGGGGGATACTGGGAGTCGCCGGTCCCTGGATGGCCTCTCCAAGATAGGGCTGCAACTGGTTGACCAGATGATGGGCGGCCCACTCCAGTTTGTCCTGCTGCCTATGCTTCAGGGTGATCCGAATGACCCGTCCATACGGCGGGTAATGAAAGGCTTTTCGCTCCTGGAGTTCGCGCTTGTAGAAGCTTGGGAGATCGAGATGGAGCACATCCTGCAGGACGGGGTGGGCAGGTTCGTAGGTCTGGATCAATACCAGGCTATGTCCCTGTTTTCTTCCCGCTCGTCCTGCTACCTGCACCATCATCTGGAAGCCCCGTTCCGCCGAACGAAAATCCGGGTAGGCCATCAGCTGGTCAGCCTGCAGGATCCCGACCAATCCGAGATGTTCAAAGTCCAGGCCTTTGGTGATCATTTGAGTGCCGACCAGTATATCCAGTTTCTTTGCGCTGAAATCCTCCAGGATGCGTGTGAGTGATTGCCGGCTTCTGGCCGTGTCCAGGTCAAGCCGGCCGATCCGGGCCTCGGGAAAGAAGATCTTCAGGTCATCTTCAATCCGCTGTGTCCCGAATCCCTTGAGGGTCAATTGGCGGTTGCCACATTGGGGGCAATGGGTCGGGATCTTGCTTTGGTAGCCACAGTAGTGGCAGTGCATGCGATGGGTCGGCTTATGATAGGTCAGAGAGACATCACAATGGATACAGGGCTGGACCCACTGGCAAACACCACATTCCAGGTGTGGGGCATAACCACGCCGGTTCTGGAAAAGAAGGACCTGTTCACCTCTGGCCATCGTTTCCTCAATGCCTTTTCGCAGGGATTGGGAAAAAGGAGCCTGGTTGCCCTTGATGGTCTCCTGCTTGAGGTTCACCAGTCGGATTTCCGGCAGGACCGCATTCCCGAATCGCTCGGTCAATTGCACATATCCATATTTGCCCTGCTGGGCATGGTAGTAGCTTTCCAGGGAGGGCGTGGCTGAGCCGAGAATGGTCTTGGCACCGAACTGATGTCCCAGCATGATGGCCATGTCCCGTCCATGGTAACGTGGCGCCGGGTCCTGCTGCTTGTAGGAACCATCATGTTCTTCATCGACAATGATCAGACCCAGGTTGAAGAACGGCAGGAACAGACCGGATCGCGGACCAACGACGATCACATCCGCTCGGGTCAGGACGGCATGCCAGATTTCTACCCGTTCCTGCTGGTTCAGTCGCGAGTGGTAGGTCAGTACTTGTGTACCGGTCAATTGTTCGATCCGGCTGATCAGTTGGGTGGTCAACGCGATCTCGGGGAGGAGGAAAAGAACCTGCCGGTGCTGTTTGAGTATGTCACGGATCAGCTGGGCATAGAGCAGGGTCTTGCCGCTGCCCGTGATCCCTTCCATCAGCAGTGTTTCTTTCTCCAGAAGCTGATGGCGTACCGATTCGAGCACAGCGACCTGATGAGTGGACAGCGTCCAGGAAGAGGCATCTTCGCCGGGACCGGTCCCCAGACGGGATACTTCCTGGGGGTAGGCTTCCAGGATCTCTTTCTGGACCAATGCCTTGAAGACCCCGTCAGTAATGCCGACCCTGGCCATCAGATCCGACTTCCTGATCCAGGGCATTTCACGTTCCAACTGCAGGAAGGCCATCAATGTTTCCACTTGTCGTTGTGACCGTTCCAGTTCAGCCATCACGGCTGGCAAAAGCCTGGATCGATCCCCTTCCAACCGGGGATGCAGCCGGACTGCCGTCACGGTGCGTGGCTTGAATCGCTCCTGGAGTTCCTCCTTGAAGATCGCCGCGCCCTGGGCCACCAGCTTTATCAATATCGGATATACGGCCTTCCTGCCCAGGATCTTCCGGGCATCTTCCACCGTGATCTCCCCTCGAATGGTCAGGGCCTCCGCGATCAGGTAGGTGTCATCATCCAGCTCGGGTAGCACGTCCTCCAGATGTGGGCCGGCCTGGAGGAGGGTCTCACTTGACAATTTGAGGTGACTGGGCAGCGCAGCGATCATGACCTCCCCGAGGGAACAACAGTAGTAGGAGGCGATCCATTGCCAGAAGGCATACTGCTTCTCATGGATGACCGGCACCTCGTCCAGGACATCGATCAGCGGCTTGACCCGGACCAGGTCGTCCGGGGTGTCAGCCATACCCACCACAATCCCCGAATAGCGTCGGGACTTGCCGAACTGGACCTCTACGCGCATGCCAAACACCACCTTGTCTTCCAAATGTGGTGGGACAGCATACGTGTATGGCTTTTCAATAGCCAACGGTAGTAATACAGCGACGAATGTGCTCATCGGGTATGGATCAAGTCTGGATAGGGCAGTTCGCTCCAGGTCAAAAGTATAACTCCTGAGCCAGCCGAAAGGTATTGGCGTGTGCTTCGATGATATCGGCCAATCGCTCCGAGTACCCACCACCCATGCTCACGGCTACCGGGACCTGGTTCTTTTGGCAGATCGAAAAGACCATCCGGTCTCGCATCCGGCATCCTTCACGCGTTAATCCCAGCCGACCCAGCTTGTCTGTCGCGAGAACGTCGACTCCGGCCAGGTAGAAGACCAGGTCGGGTTGCACCCGATCCATCAGGCGCTGCAAATGATCTTCCAGGAGGGCCAGATAGGGCTTGTCCGTGATCCCGTCAGGCAATCCGACATCCAGATCAGATGATTCCTTTCGAACGGGATAGTTTCGTTCGCCATGCATGCTGAAGGTGAAGACTCTCGGGTCATTGGAGAAGATCCGGGCGGTGCCATTGCCCTGGTGGACGTCCAGGTCGATGACCAGGATCTGCCTGACCTCATTCTCCCGTAGCAGGACATTGGCGGCCAGGGCAAAGTCATTGAATACACAGAATCCTTCCCCATGATCGGCAAAGGCATGGTGCGTGCCACCCGCAGTATTCATGGCCACGCCATGCCGCATCGCCAGACGGGCGCAGGTCAGGGTACCCATCGCGATATGACGTCCCCGAGTGACCAGTTCCGGGGTCATGGGAAACCCGATCTTGCGGATCTCCTTGGTTGTCAGTTGTTGGTCTCGGAGTTTTTGCCAGTATTCTGGGGTGTGTGTCAGGAGGATCTGGTCGACCGGCATGGCTTCCGGTTGAAAGAAATTCTCTTCCCGAAGTGTCCCCTCGTACAGCAGTTGCTCGGGTAGCAATTCGTATTTGCTCATAGGGAACCGGTGCCCCTCGGGCAGGCTGTACCGATAGATTGGCGACCAGGCGACGTGCAACATGCTTATCGCATCAACAGCACTTCTCCCTGATAGGTTCTGATCGTTTGTGTCGGAAGATGCTGAAGGGTGAGGGTGAAAACATAGACGCCGGGATCCAGGATCTTGCCCCTGGACGTGCCATCCCACCCCCTGTTGATATCGCTGGGTGGCAGGTCGACACCCTGCCAAAGGGCATTGCCCCATCGGTCGTAGATCGACAGGGACTCGATCAGGATGACACTGGCATCACCCTCCGGGATGAATAGATCGTTGATCCCGTCGTAGTTCGGGCTGAATGCCGTGGGGATATAGACCAGTTGCTCGTCGCCAAGGACACTGACCGTGACCATGGCGACATCTTCACAACCCTGGTCATCAATAACACGGATGGTATAGGTCGTAGTGATATTGGGTTTGGCCACGGGTGCAGGACAGGTCTCGCAGGAAAGGGCAAATGGCGGTGTCCAGCTGTAGCTTACGGGATTGCCATTGATCTGCAGTCCCAGCTGGACGGGTTGGCCCGGACCGATCAGGGTGTCAGGAAAGGCCAGGATGGAAATACCGCCAGTGCCTTGGTTGACCTGGATCGTTGTGTCCGCCCGACAATCGTTGCCATCGGCTATGCTGAGCAGGAATAACCCGGCCGCGGGAGGTGTGAGTTGCTGTGGTGCAGTACCCAGGGGCAGCCAGGTGATCCCGTCCAATGACCAGCGCCATGGAGGGGTGCCTCCGGTCAGCTGGGTGAGATTGATGATACTCAACCCGCAGGGGCTGTCGGTGACGAGAACGGATGCATCCAATGGATCCGGTTCTGTGATTACAATGGCAGCAGATCGGGTACAACCGGAATTGCTGGTCACCGTGACCTGGTATTGGCCGGGGCCAAGATTTTGCTGAACGGCTCCTGATCCGGGGATATTCCACTGGTATTGGAAGGTCGGGGAGATACCACTGACCGTTGCAGTCACCTCGCCGTCATTGGCTCCGGCGCAGGAAATGTCTGCACCCTGGTAATCGCTGGTGATCTCCAGGGTGACCTGCAGGTCCTCCACGCTCACCATGGATGCACCACTTATGGTTACCGGACAGGGAGTGGATGTGGAATTGATCTGGGAGATCGTGTACACTCCTGTCGATGAAGGCACAAACAACACCGGGTCGCCCGGAGCCCAATTGCTGAATGGGATGGTTTGTCCATTCGTGCCAGACAGGATGAAGTCATAAGTAGCAATGGTTCCCGACAGGAGGAGGCTAGCCTCCTCTCCTGGACAGATGATCGGATCTCCGGAGAGTTCGAGCAGCTGTTCCGGATAGAAGCTGAGATCGATGGTCACGACGCTGTCGCATCCGAGATAGGACCCGCCGATGATGGTCTCTGTACCGAATGGGTTGGTCATGGAATAAGGAGTGCCATTGACCCAGATCGTATCCTTTGGGCACACTGTAGGGTTCAGATCGAATGTGGTGAAATCCTGGAAGGACAGATCGACGGTGATCAGGCTGTCACAACCGTATTGGCTGGCATTTGGCAGGAGCACCAGGCCACTGGGGTGGGATTCATTGAACAGACTGTCGCCCACCATCAGGGAGGATCCGGAACAAAGTGTTTTCTGAATGAGACTCTGGGCAGGTTGATACAGCGAGACAGCGATCTGAACCAGGGTATCACAACCGACAGGTGTGGCGCTGAGCAGGGTGAAGGTGTCTGTCAGGTTTCCCGCCTGATACCAGGTGCCCAGAATGTTGACCGAGTCGGTTGGACAGATGGAAGGGGTATAGGTGATGGTAGGCGGTAATGGATGGCTGACCACCGCGGATTCATTGACAAGAAGTTGGCAGTATTGATCCGTAATACTGATGAGCTGGAAGAGCATGGGGCCTGACGATGCACTGCCGCACAGGGTGATACCCGATGCGTTGGTCGGCAGTTGGGTGGACAGGGTGTCCAGTGTACCACTCTGGCCCCAGGAATAGGTGAGGGTATAGGGTGAGAATCCTGAAGCGTTCATAACCACCATGGCACACTTTTCTCCGCAGATCTCATTCGGTAGGGTGTAGGCCAGGGAGGGCTGGTCATGGAAATACACCAGCAAAGGTTGGGCAAAATCAATGCATGGGTCGGACGGATCCAGGCCAGTCGGAGACTTGTCGGAAATGCCGACGGTCAGGTAGAGTACCTGGTTGACTGGCCAGCCATTCTGCCAGGTAAAGGAAGGTGTGCCAGACGTAGCCAGCGTTGAACCCAATGGGTCGCCGACGGAGGTGTACAGCATATAGAGCAGGGTGTCCCCGGGCTCCGTAATGGGGGGAGAGTCAAAATTGACTGAAGTGAACTCGCCGGGGCACAGATGCAGGGTATCCGAAACGAACATGCCCGGGCTGGTGGCGCAATCACAATTGCGGACACCGGTCAGGGTATCAGCCGGACATGGCCCGGCATCATCGATGGCCAGCAAATAAGGGGTCAGGCTTTTGATGGGATCACTGGTCCATATCGAACCATTCCAGCTGCCACTGGCCCCGTCCAGGGTGTAGGTGCCGGGGATGCCACCGGACAGTTCCAGGGTGACCACATACAGGGTGTCTCCTTCCAGGCAGGTGATGTCCAGTTCCTTGATGGAGGGTGGTGGGGTCACATGGATGGTATGGCTCGGTCCGGACAAGGCCACAGGACAGCCATAGGCATCGGTCATTTGCTGGATCACGTAGGTCGTGGTATCCTGTGGCATCAGGCTCAGGATGCCATTCCCACCCACCGTTCCTGTTTGCTGGATGCCATTGGCCGTATAAGTGACCTGGTAGGGATCAAATCCGGAGGAATTGAATAGGATCTGGGCAACAGCTCCTGGACAGAGGTCCGGTGTGGCCAGCGAATGGGTCGCTGACGGGTCATTGACGGTGATGACTGCCTGGCCAGCCGGAACGCCTTCGCAACCGTTGTCATCCACGATGATACCCACGGAATAGGTCGTGGAAACGGATGGCTTCACCCAGAAGGAATAGGTGGGTTGGCTACTACTCAGTAATGGGCCGGGACTGCCGTTGGTATTGATGACGAACTGGAAGGGCGCATCGCCGGACAAGTTGACGGTCAACGGAATGCTGTCTCCCAGACAGATCACGGTGTCTTTGCTCAGGTCGGCGATCACCTCTGGATGGAAGTTCAGGTCGACATAGACGGTGCTGTCGCAGCCGGTGAAGGCGCTCATGATCTCCACACCCGAAGGGTTCGACTGGTTGTAGACGGTATTGTTGACCAGAACCGAGTCGCCCGGGCACAAGACATCGTCGATCATAGTCTCCGGACAGTGGATGGACAGGGCAAAGGGCCCGGCGATCAGGCCATCCGGAAGTGCAGGGCAATAGCTGGAATAGGGACTGACGATGGCCTTGAAGTAAACCGTTTGATTGCAAAGTACTTCCGGTACCTGATAGGTCCATTGAAACGGCAGGTTGACCGGGACATCCAGGTTGCAATAGCCCCTGGAGCCGCATTGTTCCAACTGGAACGCCCCGTTGAAGTCCGGTTCCCGTTCGTAGGTATATCCTTGCAACGGGATGGCGTTCACGTTGGTAAACACAGGAAAACTGATCGGGATGGTGGCGGCACAGGGAGCAACACCAGCCGTCGGGATAGCGCCAAGGGTGACCAGATTGCCGAACGGCGGGGTGTTGGCGAGAGAGGGGTTGCCATAGCGCACCGCATCCACGAAGGAAAACCCGTTCCACAACACCAGCCATTCCCCCATGTTGTGCAGGGTCAGGGTTTCATTGGGAAAGGATTCCGTAAAACAGTTGCAGGTGTCGACATCCAGGTCAACGGGGCCGTATTCGTCATAGCCGATCACAAAGAAGCCGTCGGCAGGCATATAGGTGTCGGGAGGGATCTGGATGCTCCAGTCGCCGTCACTGAGGACATAGCAACCCAGGTAGGTGCCGGGTGGCCCGATCAATTCGACCCACTCTCCGGTGGTCGGATTGCCAAAGTCATTGTCGCCCTGTGCGGGAAAGGGCTGGAACTCATTGATCTTGACCAGAGGGGATGCACACGCGGGTTTCGGAACGCTGTGTTGATAGACCAGGCTGCCCTGGCCGGCATTGGGATCAAAATCCGGATCGGTCGAGGTATACCAACTGATCGTCGTTCCGGGAATCAGCTGGTCGGCCGCGTTGATGGAAAAGAGGACGCTGCTGTTCGGGCAAACCTGACACTCTCCCGTATTCACCAGCAGACATGTCGGCGACTGGACCGTAGTGTTGGTGACGATCGGACAGCCGCATACCTGCGCCTGAAGGGAAAGGTTCAGGGAGGTCAGCAGGTACACAAGAAACAACAGGGATGGTATGCCCATCCGATCAATTCGGTCCATTGGCCTCCAAAAATACGGGAATAAAGATTCCCATGCAGGAATGGACGGTGCTTATTTCACCAGCGTGAGATCACCTCGATACAAGCGTTCTGTTCCATCCGGATACCTGACGAAAACCGTGTATACGTAAACGGCTGGATCCAAGGGCCTATTCTGAAAGAGCCCGTCCCATCCGTAGGCCGGATCATTGGCCAGTCCCGGTTCACTAAAAAATACCTGGTTTCCCCACCGGTCGAAAATCTGAAGTTCCTGGATCACCACGTTGGGGTCGGCCGACTGGATATAGAAGATGTCATTGATCCCGTCATTGTTCGGGCTGAACGCCCTGGGCAGGTAGATCCGGGTGTTCCCGACCACCAGCACGGTGACTTCACCAATGCCTTCACATCCGGCATCATCGACAGCAGTGAGCGTGTAGGTGGTCGTGTTTTCCGGTCCGGCAAACGGCATGGCACAGGATGAGCAGGACAGGTCAGTGGCCGGCTGCCAGGTGAAGAGGATCGGGTTGAAATTGAAGATCGGTGTCAGCTTGATCTCATCCCCTCGGATCACTTTTACCTGATCCGGTTCAAACCGAACCTCAGGTTCATCAAAGACATTGATGAATACCGTACTGCTGGATGAGCATCCTGACTGATCGGTCACGAGTAACCCATAACCACCCGGGGGCAGACCATTGGCCACGTAAGGCAAAGTGCCCAACGGCACCGCCGGGCCACTATTGATGCTCAGGGTCAGGGGAGGAACGGCAGATCCCGTTCCGGTGATCTGAAATGAGCCATTATCCACACCGGGGCAGGAAGCATCTTCTGCAAAGAAGGATAATTGAAAACTGCCTTCGATGACCTCCGCCTGAGCAGAGCCACTGCAACCAGCCATGTCCGTAACGGTCAGGTTGAGCAACCCAGAGGTCATCAGATTGATGTCAGCCGCCGAGAAGACGCCTTCTGGTGTTGACCAGGAATAGTTGAAAGGAGGTGTGCCACCATTCACCAGGGCAGTGGCCATATAGGGCTGTCCGTTGCAGATGGTATCCGTTGTCGTTTGAATACTTACAGCCAGCGCAGACGATTCATTTGCAACGACATCCAATGAAGATGTGCAGCCATTGTTGTCAACGACATTTACCGTGTAAGTACCTGCCTGGAATATGATGGCCGGGTTGGTGGTCGTGGTCAGGCCTGGTCCGCTCCAACTGTACAGGTAGGGACTGCTGCCACCTGAGGCGGTTGCGGTGACCATGGTGGAACTTCCGCTGCAGATCATCGGCATGGCGGGGTCGATCACAGTGGTGATGGGAGGAGAAAGGGTAACGTTGCTGAATGCGGTTTGGAAACAGCCATTAGCATCGGTAACTGACACACCGTACAAACCCGGTAGATTGGCATTGATCTGGGGTCCTGTGGCAGTGCCAGTTGGCCCAGACCAGGCATACTGATATGGGGGCAGTGATCCGAAACCGGACGCTACAATACTGATGGATTCGCCGGGACAAATGATGGGGTTGGCAGGATCGATCATCACTCCGGGTGAACCAAACCCTACCACCGTGGTATTGTCAGTGCCACTGCAGCCACTCTGGTCCGTGGCAAAGACTGTGTATACTCCCGTGGACTTGGCCCATATTTGTGCTGCTGCCACCTGGCTCGATGGCGTATTCCAGATATAGGTAATCATCCCCGTCCCACCCGAGGTGGAGGCAGTAAGCAACACACTGTCTAACGGACAAAATCCAGGTTGATCCGGAGATATCAAGACACTCAATTGATTGCTGAAGACCAACTCAGTAGAGGCCATGCCGGAACAGCCATTGGCATCCGTTACCGTGACCAGGTAGGTGCCAGCTGTGAATGCAGGAATGGTGTCAAAATTGGAAACGCCTTGAGGCGTGTCCCATGCATATTGGTAAGGAGTGTTTCCGCCCCCGATGATCGGGCTTAACTGAATGGTTCCTCCGACACAAATGGAAAACGTGTCCATGGGGAAGGAAATACTCAGTCCGGCAGCTTCAGCGACCTGGACAGTATCTGAAGCACTGCAGCCGGATGGATTCGTCACGGTGGCGGAATAGGTGCCAGGCTGGCTGGCGGTGATGCTTTGAGTCGAAACAGTACCCTGTGGCGTGCTCCAGACCACCGAGGCGATGGGGCCGCCAGTCGGTACATTGGCAGTCAACTGGATACTGCCACCGGGACAGAATGCAGGAGATGCCGGATCAATAGCCACTACAGGGGCTTGCAGTGCCGCGATATTCGTTTGGGTACTTCCCGAACAGCCCTGCGCATCGGTCAGGGTGACCTGGTACATACCGGCATCCAGAGCGATCAGGGGATAGGCAGTTGCTCCTCCGGATGGAGTTGTCCAGGTGGTCGTCCATCCGACACCGGGTGTGGGGTTGGTCGACAAGGTGATCGAGTCACCAGGACAGAGTCCGGCGCCACCACCCAGAATGGTGACGGGAAATGTCGAGGCCAGAATGACCACGGCTGAATCCTGTCCACTGCAACCGGCGCCATCCACGACATCCAGGATGTAGGTGCCCGGAGTGGACGTGACCAGGGTGTCTCCGAATGAGGGCCCGCCCGGGAAGGTCCAGGTATAGGTGTACACCCCATTTCCGCCATTGGCAGCTCCGACCAGTTGGGCCTGCCCTCCCGGACAGATGGTCGCCGTGTCCTGGGTGAAGCTGATGTCCAGATTGGCCAGTTCCTGGACAGATACCGAATCCACGCCGGAGCAACCACCGGATTCGGTGACCGTGACGACATAGGTTCCGGCCGTTGATGCTGGGAGTGGGTTGCCCATTGCCCCTCCTGAAGGGGTCATCCAGTTGTAGCTGAGGTTATTTCCCTGATTGCCACCGACATTCACGGTGATATTGACCGTGCCACCCGGGCAGAACGTGGCAGGATCCGGGTTGAAGGAGATTGCCAGTGGCTGCCCGGTCATCACGGTCAGGGTGTCCGATCCTGTGCATCCTGTCTGGTCGGTGACCGTGACGATATATTGCCCTGTCTGGGTGATGGTCAGCGTGTCGCCGGTATCCGGGCCATTGGGTGTCAGCCAGGCAAAGGTGTATCCTCCGGCCCCGCCGCTGCCGGTGGCCGTCAGCAGGCTGCTGCCTCCCGGGCAAATGGTGGGAGGCGCGGCGTTGATCATGACGGTCGGGTTGGCATTCACGGTCAGTTGGGTAAAGGCAGTGCCTGAGCAACCATCACTGTCCGTCACGGTGACCGTGTAGTTCCCCGGCTGGGAAGCATTGAGCACGGGGCCGTTGGCATTATTGCCCTGCGGGTCAGCCCAGAGGAAACTATAGCCGCCACCCGATCCTCCGACGGCCGACGCGGTCAGGTCGATACTGCCGCCACCACAGATGACAGCCGGATCTGGATTGATGCTCACATCAGGTCCCGGGGCCTCCTGGACCATGCCGGTGACCTCGATGGAGCAACCATTGCCATCTGTGACGGTCACCGAGTAATTGCCGGCCTGGAAGACCTCAACGCTGGACATGTTGCTCGTGCCTCCCGGATAGGTCCAGGTGTAGGTGTAAGTTCCATTTCCACCAATGCCCGTGGCCAGCAGGATGACCGATCCACCCGGGCAAAAGGCAGGAAGGGCAGGATCCACGGTCGCGGAAATGCCAGGGAAGACAACAACATCTACACTGGCCACGTCCGAACAACCGCTTTCGTTCGTGACAGTGACAGAGTAGGTACCCGAGTTGGCGCCAGTCAGCGGACCGATGGTTGGATCGGGGCTGTTTGACGAAAATCCGCCGGGACCTGACCAGGTGTAGGTGCCGCCACCGGTGGCCATCAGGGTGATGGTATTGCCCTCACATGGTGTCCCGGAAAAGGTGGCGGTCGCTTCCGGACAAAGGACATTGAATGAAAACTCTTCGGTGAATTCCTCGGGGCAGCCACCAGGCAAGGGATTCAGAATACCTACGACATAGTACGGTCCGCCATTGCACATGCCGGCTGTTACCGTGAAGCTTACCTCATCGACCGTGCTTTCAGGTGCCATGATCTCAGGTGCCATGACATCCGGAGCCTGCGGATTGCCACATCCATTGTTTCCGTATTCCACATTGCCATTGTCCACATAGGCATAGTCGCCATCCCCTTGCAGGGATGGATCATCGGTGTCATGGGTGATGGAATTGGAACAACCGCAATTGTTCAGGCTGATGGTTGTCGTTCTAAGGCCATTGCTGCTGGAGTTGGAGAAGGCACCGGCTGCCCGGACACAGCTGCTTTGCATGACGTAGATGGTCTCACCGGCAGCGCAAAGGTTTTCAAAGCTGTAGGGTGTCGCGGCATCGGCACTCGTCCAGATCACCACCAGGGCGCCAGGTGGGATCATGGTTCCGGGGCCGGCGGGGATCACATTGCTGCCATCGCAACTGGCAGAGGCCTGCATGTTGTTCATCACGGTGGCACTGGGAACCATCCAGGAACAGGATCCGCCATTGACGTTGACGTCATCTGTGCCGGGAGGAAGGTTGTTGTTGCTGGGATCGTAGTCCAGGCCCAGGTTGTTGACATTGAAGCCGCTGCCGGAATGGATGATCATGTATTCATTGGCCGATTCCGGATTGCCACAGGCATCGATCCAGATCGCCAGGATCTCCGGGCAGACGTCACAGGGTGGGGGCTGGGGCGAATCGATATCGCCACAACCGATCAGTGTGCCTTCTCCATTGTAGGGATTGAAACCAGAGCTGGTGCTGTAATACCAGTTGAGGCAGCCATTATCCGGCAGATTGGTGCCATCCGCATTGAGAACGAACATATCTCCCGGGCAAAGGTCGCATGGGGTTGAACCGTTATAGCAGTCCGGCGAGGCCAGTGATGATACGGTAATATCGGGGCATTGGGCGGAGAGCAGGCCGGCAGCAAGGGTCAGGGTGATAATCAGGCCGGGGATCCGGGCGGGGAAGCAAAGAAGGGGCATGTACAATCAGTTTGTCGGTTCGGACGGGCAAAGATAGCCAATCCAATACCCGGCAAGATGAAATCTGAGTAAAGTCATCTCCTGGACAGTTGCCTGTCAGTGTGCCAGAAAAACCTAATTTTGCTGGTCAAAATCTGAATGATGCAAGGACACAGGAGTGATCAGGAATTGGTCCGTCGGGAGGCGCTGCAGAAGTTGCGGGATTTGGGAATCGATCCATACCCGGGTGAGGCCTATCCGGTGACCACTACGGCCCAGGCCATTCGCGATGGGTATGATGCCGAATCAAATCCCATGCAGGATGTCACCCTGGCGGGAAGATTGATGTCTGTCCGGGTCATGGGGAAAGCTTCTTTTGCCGAGATCCAGGACAGTACGGGTCGGATGCAGATCTATGTCAATCGGGACGAGATCTGTCCCGGGGAGGACAAATCACTCTACAATGAGGTGTTCAAGAAATTGTTGGATATCGGCGACTTCATCGGTGTCAGAGGCCATGTTTTCCTGACGCAGACGGGTGAGATCACGGTACATGTCGTTTCCCTCAAGCTGCTGGCCAAGAGCTTGCATCCGCTTCCCATTGTCAAGGTGGATGCCGAGGGGCATGCCCACGATGCCTTCAAGGACCCCGAGTTGCGGTATCGCCAGCGCTATGTGGACCTGGTCGTCAATCCGGAGGTCAAGGATGCATTTGTCAAGCGGACCCGGATGGTCCAGGTGATGCGCGAGTTCATGAGTTCACGCGGGTATCTGGAAGTGGAGACGCCCATCCTCCAGCCATTGTATGGAGGTGCCCTGGCCAAGCCGTTCAAGACCCACCACAATACATTGGACATGACCTTGTTCCTTCGCATCGCCAATGAGCTCTATCTCAAGCGGCTGATCGTCGGAGGATTTGACGGTGTCTTCGAGTTCGCCAAGAATTTCAGGAACGAGGGGATGAGCAGGTTCCACAATCCGGAGTTCACGGTCATGGAACTTTATGTGGCCTACAAGGACTGCTTCTGGATGATGGACTTCTATGAGGAGATGATCGAGAAGGTGGCCATTGAACTGCATGGGTCTGCCCAGGTCCAGGTGGGGGACAAGGTGATCGACTTCAAGCGGCCCTGGAAGCGGTACACCATGTTCGAAGCGATCAGGGAATACACGGGAGTGGATATCACGGGTATGGACGAGGAGCAGTTGCGGCAGGTTGCCAGGGACCTTCACGTCGAGGTCGATCCGACCATGGGGAAGGGCAAGCTCATCGATGAGATCTTCGGGACGCATGCCGAGCCGAAATTGATCCAACCGACCTTTATCACCGACTATCCGGTGGAAATGAGCCCCCTGGCCAAGAAGCATCGGGAGCATGAAGGGCTGGTGGAGCGTTTTGAGGTCATCTGCAATGCCAAGGAGATCGCCAATGCCTTCACCGAGCTGAACGACCCGATCGATCAGCGCGAGCGGTTCGAGGAGCAACTGGCACTCGGCAAGCGGGGCGATACGGAATCCATGGTCGTGGATGAGGACTTCCTGAGGTCGCTGGAATACGGCATGCCCCCAACGGCCGGGATCGGGGTCGGTATCGACCGCCTGGCCATGATCATGACCAATTCGGCATCCATCCAGGATGTGATCTTTTTCCCGCAAATGCGACCGGAGAAAAAGATAGTTGCGGAATAATTAGGGAGATTTCTTTCTGATTGTTATCTTTGCCCTCCCGATCGATAGAAAGGGAAACACACATCGCGGAGTGGAGCAGTTGGTAGCTCGTCGGGCTCATAACCCGAAGGTCGTAGGTTCAAGTCCTGCCTCCGCCACCAAGGAAAGGGAAGTCGAAAAGCTTCCCTTTCGTCGTTTAGGCATATCGCGGAGAGGAGTCCCGCAGTCTTGCGGGATAGCTCGTCGGGCTCAACTTGCAATTCTCCAGCAAAGGTGCACGGAAAGGATCCGAATGGAATATTCGGCATCGGGAAGTGGCATCTGGCGAGGTATTGCAGACCTGAAATGGGCCAGGCGGAGATAGATACGCTGTCCATTTCGGGTTTGCCATTTAAATGATATCACCTGTCCTTCAGGATACTATCCATGACATGCCATGCAAACAGAAGTCATGATCAATTATTTTATTCGATTCTCAAATTCACTCTGTTTCTCCCCCGGTTTCTCTCCCCAAGACCTATCTTTGCCGAAAATCACCTGGCATGACCCCATCCCCCGCCCCCAGGGCCGTGCTTCTCCTGCAAGACGGTACAGCGTTTTATGGCCGACCAGCAGGAAAGATCGGAACGACACTCGGTGAGATCTGTTTCAATACAGGCATGACCGGCTATCAGGAAATCTTCACCGACCCATCCTATTTTGGGCAGATCATGGTCATGACCAATGTCCATATCGGCAATTACGGGATCAAGCTCAGTGAGGTAGAATCGGATCACATCAAGATCTCCGGCCTGGTGACCCGCGATTTTACGGTAGCCTATTCCCGGCAGGTAGCCGATATGGATATCCAGGCCTACCTGGAGAAAGAAGAACTGGTCGGCATCACCGGTGTCGACACCCGGGCCCTGGTTCGCCATATCCGCTCGAAGGGAGCCATGAACGCCGTGATCAGCAGCGAAACCACCGACCTGGAGGTGTTGGCCCAACGATTGGCCGATGCACCGAGCATGGAGGGGCTTGAACTGGCGTCAAGGGTCAGCACCACCGAACCCTACTTCCTGGGTGAACCGGATGCACCGGTCAAAGTGGCCGTACTCGACTATGGTGTCAAAAAGAGCATCCTGGCCAACCTGACCGATCGCGGCTGTTACCTGAAAGTATTCCCGTCAACGACGGATTTTCAAGCGATCGCCGAATGGCAGCCCGATGCCTTCTTCCTGTCCAACGGGCCCGGTGATCCGGCAGCCATGGATTATGCACTCGACCAGGCGAAGGCCATCCTGGCGGATGGCCGCCCTGTATTCGGCATCTGTCTCGGCCATCAGGTCCTGGCTCGTGCCCTGGGTGTCAAGACCTACAAGATGCACCACGGACACCGGGGCATCAACCATCCCGTCCTCAACCTGGATACCGGATTGTCCGAGATCACCAGCCAGAATCATGGATTTGGTGTCGACCCTGAGTCCATCAAGGAACATAGTGACGCGGTCATGGCCACCCATGTCAACCTGAACGACGGTACGGTAGAGGGGCTGAAGGCACTGCACTACAATGCCTTTTCTGTCCAGTATCATCCGGAAGCCTCCCCGGGTCCCCATGATTCCCGCTACCTGTTCGATCAGTTCCTGGAACGTATCTACCAGACCAAACCTGCTGAATCAGCAGTATCCTGACATTATGAGTGAGATCATTGATATCATCGCCCGCGAAATCCTGGATTCAAGGGGCAATCCCACCGTGGAGGTGGAAGTATTGACCGAGACCGGAGCGTTCGGTCGGGCCGCCGTTCCATCAGGGGCCTCCACCGGCAAGCATGAAGCGGTCGAATTGCGCGACGGTGATGACAGCCGCTTTCTGGGGAAAGGCGTAAGGAATGCCTGCCGGTTTGTAGAAGAAGAGATATCCGAGGAGATCATCGGTATGGAGATCGAGGACCAGATCGGTATCGATCGTACCCTGATCGAGCTGGATGGCACTCCCAACAAATCCCGGTTGGGCGCGAACGCCATTCTCGGCGTCTCCCTTGCCGTGGCCCATGCTGCTGCAGCGGAGTTTGAAATGCCCCTCTATCGCTACATCGGCGGTGTGCATGCCCACACCCTGCCGGTGCCCATGATGAACATCCTCAATGGCGGAAGCCATGCGGATAATGGCATTGATTTTCAGGAGTTCATGATCATGCCGCTCGGCGCACCAACCTTCAAGGAAGCCCTGCGCATGGGCGTAGAGACCTTTCACCACCTCAAGAGTGTCCTGAAAAGCAAGGGATA
The DNA here is from genome assembly GCA_020636225.1 of Lewinellaceae bacterium. Taxonomy (GTDB): domain Bacteria; phylum Bacteroidota; class Bacteroidia; order Chitinophagales; family Saprospiraceae; genus JAGNXB01. The sequence goes on from JACJYI010000011.1 coordinate 16,833, forward strand.
TACCACCAATGTCGGGGATGAAGGTGGGTTTGCACCGGGGGTCAAGTCGAATGAAGAAGCGATCGAGATGGTCCTGACGGCGATCGAAAAAGCCGGCTACACACCTGGCCAGGACATCATGATCGCCATGGATGCCGCCGCCTCCGAATTCTACGACGAGGAGTTGAAGTGCTATCATTTCCACAAGTCGGGCGGACAGCGGTACAGCAGTGCCGACCTGGTCGCCTACTGGGAAAACTGGTGCAACAAGTATCCGATCTATTCCATTGAGGATGGCCTGCACGAGGATGACTGGGCCGGTTGGAAACTGATGACCGAGCGCCTGGGGTCCAGGATACAGATCGTGGGTGACGATCTCTTCGTGACCAATACCGACCGGTTGCGCAAGGGGATCGACGAGGGGATCGCCAATTCCATCCTCATCAAGGTCAACCAGATCGGTACCCTCACGGAGACCATTGAAGCGGTCCGGTTGGCCCAGACCAATGGCTATTCCGCCGTGATGTCGCACCGGTCCGGTGAAACTGAGGATACCACCATTGCCGACCTGGCAGTAGCCTTGAACACCGGCCAGATCAAGACAGGTTCAGCCTCCCGTTCGGACCGTGTCGCCAAATACAATCAACTGATCCGCATCGAAGAGGATCTCGATGATACGGCCTTCTATCCCGGGCCGGGCTTTCTTTCGTAAAATCCCATCACCATGAACATCTTGCAAACCCTGTATCAGAATCACAAGAGCGAGATCCGGAAACTGGTCCGGAACCGGTACTTCCTGGTGTCTCTCGGCTTTCTGATCCATGTGATCTTTTTTGATCACAGCCGTCTCATCAGCCAGTGGCAATTGGAAAGTGACATCCAGAAACTGGAGGAAGACAAGGCCAAGTATCAACAGCAGATCGAAGCGATCCGACAGGAGGGTGAGGAGATCGGGAAGGATCGGGAACGCTATGCCCGTGAACACTACTACATGAAGAAGCCGAATGAGGATGTCTACATTTTGGAAGATCAATAAATCGAAACAAGGACTATGTCAGTATTAGTAAATAAGGATTCAAAGGTGATTGTCCAGGGGTTCACCGGAAAGGAAGGAACCTTTCATGCCGAGCAGATGATCGCCTATGGGACAAACGTGGTCGGGGGAGTGACCCCGGGAAAAGGAGGACAGACCCATCTGGACCGGCCCGTGTTCAATACCGTTTCGGATGCTGTCCAGCAGGCCGGTGCGGATGTCAGTCTCATCTTCGTTCCCCCCGGATTTGCCGCGGATGCGATCATGGAGGCCGCTGAAGCCGGTATCAAGGTGATCGTCTGTATCACCGAAGGGATCCCGGTGCAGGATATGGTCCGTGCCAAGGCCTATATCGATCAGTTCGATTGCCGCCTGATCGGTCCCAACTGCCCGGGGATCATCACCCCGGATGAGGCCAAGGTGGGCATCATGCCCGGCTTTATCCATCGCAAAGGGCGCATCGGTATCGTATCCCGGTCCGGTACCCTGACCTATGAAGCGGTCGATCAGGTGACCAAGGCGGGAATGGGGCAAAGTACCTGTATCGGCATCGGAGGTGACCCGATCTGTGGAACCACTACCCGGGATGCGGTGGAGCTCCTGATGAATGACCCGGAGACGGATGGCATTGTGATGATCGGTGAGATCGGCGGCAGCATGGAAGCGGACGCTGCCCGCTGGATCAAGGCCCACGGAACCAAGCCTGTAGTGGGATTCATCGCGGGAAAGACAGCCCCGAAAGGCCGGAAGATGGGTCACGCCGGAGCGATCATCGGTGGAGCGGATGATACCGCTGAAGCCAAGATGAGGATCATGACCGAATGCGGGATCACTGTTGTCGAATCACCCGCCGTGATCGGCGAAGCCATGCGCAAATTGATCATGGGCTGATTTTCTTCGTCGAATCTGAAGGATTGCCTTATCTTAGGCAAAGGAATTTTTTTCATGGTTATACGGAAAGCCCCGGTGCACTGACCGGGGCTTTCTCATTTAGACCGTATCCTCCAGGGGGAGTTCGACAAAGAAGGTAGTACCTCTGCCAGGACGAGTGCGGAAATAGATGTTTCCGCCGATCATGTCGATGATGTTTCGACAGATGGCCAGTCCCAAACCCGTACCTGAACTCTTGGTGGTAAAATTGGGCATGAAGACCTTCTCCTGCATGTTCTCCGGGATGCCACTGCCATTGTCTTCCACTTCGATGACCGCGCTGTGGTCCTTCCGATAGAGCCGGATATGGATGCGACCGGCTCGTTCGGCAGGGATGGCCTGGATCGCATTCTTGACCAGGTTGTTCAACACCCGGATCAGCTGGTTTTTATCGGCATTGACCGTCAACTGGTCCTGCGGCAGGGACGTGGTGATCTGCAATTCACCGTCAGGATGTTCACCGAACAGGTTCCTCACGGAGAGGATCAGGTCATTGATGACCAGGTCCTCCGGGAACGCCTCCGGGATCTTGGCAAAATTGGAAAATTCCGATGCGATCTGGGAGAGATTCTCGATCTGCTCGATCAGGGTGGCAGACACCCGGTCCAGCAATGCCTTGTCCTCGGCCTTGCTTGGCTTGAAGGCCAGTTGCAGATGCTGCAGGCTCAGCTTCATGGGCGTCAGCGGGTTCTTGATCTCATGGGCAACCTGCTTGGCCATTTCGCGCCAGGCACCTTCCCGTTCCGATCGGGCGAGCAGATCGGCACTTTCCTGCAGCTTGAGGATCATCCGGTTGTATTCCGCGATCAGGTCACCCAGTTCGTCACGGCTGCTCCATTCCAGCGGCTGGTTGTGCTTGCCCAGTTTGAACTGTTTCAGTTTCTGGCCGATCACCGAGATCGGCAGGGTGATCGAATTGGCCACCAGGATGGCCAGGGCCCCGGCGATGAACAACAGGAACACATAGACATTCAACAAGGCACTGATGAACTCCGAGATGTCCTGTTGGAGGAAGGACCGATCCGTATAATACGGGATGGCCAGGAATCCGGGAGGCATGCCGGCCAGTCTGGGCAGCGGGGCATATGCCGTTCGATAGGCCAGTTGCCCGATGGTGTTCTCGCCGATGAACAGGGATTTGTCCTCCCAGATCATCGCTGCCAGCGCCCGTCCATCCATCAGCGGAGAGGCCAGTTGGCTGGAGTAGACCAATGGCTCCGAACTGTACATCAGCCGCCCCTGGGTATTGAACAGATCGATGTCCGTCTGGTGGACCTGGGCGATCGAACGCAGGATGTCTTCCATCTCGACCGGGGTGGGATCATTGAGCTTGGAGATCTGGTTGTCCAGATCCTTGGCGACACTGAGGGCTTTGCGCTGAAGGCGCTCCTGGTGGTATTGCTCCGTCGTATTCTTGAAATAGAAAATAGTGATGGCCCCGATGATCAGGAAGGACAGCACGATCAGGGAGATCACCGAGAACTGGATCCGGTTGCGCAGGGACAATCGGTGGGACAGGGAGAAATTGAGGGTGTCCGGCAGGAAGGAAAAAATGGTGTTCAGTACCGTGATCAGGAAGAGAGTAATGGTGAGCAGGCAGAACAGGTAGGAGAACAACGAGAGGAACTCACCCCGTCCTCCCGATTCATAGGTGATCAGCAGGTCAAAGTCGCCCTGACGGAGTCGGAATCCCTGGTAGTTCCGGGTGCGAAACCAGTGCGATGTCTGGTTCGACTGCCATTCGTTCCGTAGGCTGAAGGCGAGGTCCTCGGGCAATGTACTTTGGATCCGGTCGCCCTGATAGGTGAGTTGATACTGGAAATTCTCCAGGTCGGCGATCCCCTTGTACGGGGTGGCCTTCAACAACTCGGCATAGACCTGCTTGGCATCCGAATCGTCCCGCCGGAACTGGTAGGTCGTTCCACAGGTATTGGACAGCTCGTATTGATAGGTTTGGTCATTGAATTGCCAGGACCATCTGTCCGGGTCACCGGTAGAATCACGCTGCACATCGGAGCGTTCCCAGGTGTAGTAATGCTTGGTATAGGTCAGGTCATTCAGTTCGGTGGACAGGAATGCCTCATTGTGGTTCCGGTTTGCGAACGCATTGAGCTCCGCCTCGAGTTGCTGATCCCTGGGATCGATGAGGATCTCGGCGTATCGCTCCAGCTTCTGATCCACCTTCTGGTTGTTGAAGTGGTAGAGAAACCCGGCGGCCAGGCCACTGAACAGGATCATCCACAGGATGATCCAGGTGAGGTTGGAGGCCCGGACATCCGCATAGTATTCGAAGAGCAGGAGGTAGGCCATCAACAGGATGCCCAGTGGCCATCCGGGGATGGGCAGCCCGAGGAAATGGCCGGTCAACAGGCCGATCGCACCGGCCGCGATCAGCGAAATGAAGCGATGGAGCCGGGACAATCGGGTCTGGTTGATGAACAGCAGGATCCTGTATGAATAGAGAAACAGGGCGATCAGCAGCAGTTGGACAGCCAGGAGAGAGAGGAAGCTGTATGTATTGAAATTGAAGATATCGTCGAATCGAAAGGTAATGTCACTGTCGATGACCAGGATGTGAAACAGGTGGACCATGGCCAACAGGCCAAACGCGATTGCCAGATAGTTCAGGAAGGCGATCATGCGTTTTCTGGCGACCGGATAGCCGGAGAAATCCGGCATCGGCAACTCGCGATAGAAAAAGATGATGATCCAGAGCAACAGGGAGATATTGATCAGCAGATCGCCGATCGAGTGGCTGAGCAACGGGTTGTCCAGGGACCTCCTGAACAGTTCCAGTTGCTGGAAATGTCCGGTGAAGTCCAGACCCATGGACAGCAGGCGGAGTCCGAACAAGGTACTCAGGAACAACAGGGGGCCGAGCGGACTGCGGCCCGTCCGGATCATCCAGGAAGCGATCATATGGGCCACGCTGGCGGTCAGAAGGGCCGCCAGGAGGAACAGGATCAGGGAAATGTATTCCCGGGGAAGTGAGTTCCTGGACTTGCTGAAATCCAGGTATCCCAGGATCTGGCCATCCCTTAACCGGATCGGATGATCCGTTGGCTGCTTGACGACTTCAACATCGCCCGGAAAATCGGGATCGGCGGGAAAGTCGGGGGAGAGCAAGGGGCCGGAAGCGGTATATTGATGCTTGATGGGGATCAGGGCGTACAGGTCGACCGAGTCGGAGATCTGTCGGAATTCGGGCAGGTACCATCCATCCGCCAGCGGGGTCAACTGGTGGACCTGGGACAGGGTCTGGAGGTCTCGTGTGGCCACGCCGGCAATGCCCCGGTTCCAGTAGATCAGGGAGTCGTTCAGGGTGTAGAACAGGCTGAAGGGGAGCTCGGCCATCCGCACCATCCGCTCCGTGAAGGCAGCATAAATGGGCGCGGGCATCTGGTTCTTGTCGAGCAGGTAGGTCTTGATGATCAGCTCCTCTTTGGCCATGTCATCGATCTGGCTCTCCTGCTCATGGATCCAGGCTTCCAGCTGTTCGCGCATATTGTCGCGGGCATGATGGTGTTGATACCAGTCAAACCACGATGCCATGGCCCAGAGGCCAGCACAAAGCGCGATCCACCACCAGAAGGCGGTAGGCCACCGTGATGATCGGGTCAACTTGTCGGGCTGTTCAGCTGTTCTCTCCATATTCCGCGATCCGCACCCTGAATGTACGCAGGTCCGGCACTTTGGTTCGGTTTCCATTCAGGAGAATGCTGAAAGGACGGTATCTTTGGATCAAACAGCGCGTATGCACTACCATTCACTCGGGCAAATTCCTCCCAAACGACATACTCAGTTTCGCAAGCCCGACGGCACCCTCTACCACGAGCAATTGTTCTCTACCGAAGGCTTCAGTGACCTGTATTCATTGCTCTATCACACGCATCCGCCCACCCAGATCGTCCAGGTGGGGGATCCGGTCGATATTCGTCCCGAGGTCGTGGAAGATCGCCAGCTCAAGCACCGGTGCCTGCAGGGCTTTCGCATCGAACCCCGCAAGCATTATCTGGAAAGTCGCGTGCCTGTCCTGGTCAATGCGGATTGCAAGATCATCCTCGCAGCGCCGACCACGTCCATGACGGATACCTATTTCAAGAATGCCGATGCCGATGAAGTGATCTTTGTGCACGAGGGAAGTGGCGTCCTGCACACCATGTATGGCAAGTTGCCATTTGAGTATGGCGACTACCTGGTCATTCCCCGGGGCACCATCTATCAAATCCGGTTTGATACATCCGACAACCGACTCTTCATCGTTGAATCATCCGGACCGATCACCCCGCCCAAGCGCTACCGGAACCAGTTCGGACAGTTGCTCGAACATGCCCCGTTCTGTGAGCGTGATATTCGCAAGCCGATCGATCTGGAGACGCACGATGAACAGGGTGATTTCCTGTTGACCATCAAGAAGCAGGATCAGCTGTATCCCTATCATTATCTCAGTCATCCGTTTGATGTGGTGGGATGGGATGGCTATGTCTACCCCTATGCCTTCTCTATCCACAATTTCGAACCGATCACCGGCAGGGTCCACCAGCCACCTCCCGTTCACCAGACCTTTGACGGACATCAGTTCGTGATCTGCTCGTTTGTTCCTCGGCTATATGACTACCATCCCCTGGCCATTCCGGCCCCCTACAATCACAGCAATATCGACAGCGATGAGGTGTTGTATTATGTGGATGGCGATTTCATGAGCCGGGCCCATGTCGAAAAGGGGATGATCACCCTGCATCCGGGAGGCATTCCCCATGGCCCTCACCCGGGAACGGTAGAGAAAAGTATCGGGGCCAGGGAGACAGGTGAACTGGCGGTCATGGTAGATACCTTCCGCCCGCTCCTGATGACCCGGCAGGCTGCCGGTATCGAAGAACCGGATTATTATCTTAGCTGGCTGAAACGATAGTAAGGCCCTTCAAACGATCGAGACCATGCAAACACAGACTCAGACTTCCTCCACATCGGTAGCGGATACCTTCCCCATCAAGGGGACGGATTATGTTGAATTCTTCGTTGGCAATGCCAAGCAGGCGGCCATCTACTATCAGGCCACCTTTGGATTTCGGTGGACTGCCTATCGCGGTCCCGAGACCGGCCACCGGGATACGGTGTCCTATGTGTTGGAACAGGGGAAGGTCCGCTTTGTCCTGACCAGTGCCCTTCGTCCGGATCACGAAGTGGCTCGTCACGTGGCCACCCACGGTGATGGGGTCCGTGTTCTGGCGTTGTGGGTCGATGATGCTGCCAAGTCGTTCGAAGCAGCCGTGTCCCGGGGGGCCAAACCGGCCCTGGAACCACATCGGGTCAAGGATGCCAGCGGAGAGGTCTGCCTCTCTGCTATCCATACCTACGGGGAGACCATCCACATGATGGTCGAGCGGCAGGACTACAACGGCGTGTTCCTGCCCGGGTACGAACCCAGGAGCAATGAGTTTCCGATCGAGCCGGTCGGCTTGAAATATGTGGATCACTGCGTGGGCAATGTTGAGCTCGGAGAGATGAACCGCTGGGTCAAATTCTACCAGGATGTGCTGGGATTCAAATTGCTGATCACTTTCGATGACAAGGACATCGCCACCGAGTATACCGCTCTGATGAGCAAGGTGGTGTCGAACGGGAATGGCTATATCAAGTTTCCGATTAACGAACCGGCCAAGGGACTGAAGAAATCCCAGATCGAGGAGTATCTGGAATTCTACCGCGGTGCCGGGGTCCAGCATATCGCCCTGGCCACGGATGATATCCTCTTTACCGTCGACACCCTGCGCAAGAAAGGGGTTGACTTCCTCTACGTTCCCGACACCTACTACGAGGATGTTCCCGAACGCGTCGGGGCCATCGATGAGGATATCGAAGACCTCAAGCGCCTGAACATCCTGGTGGATCGGGATGAGGATGGCTATCTGCTGCAGATCTTCACCAAGCCGGTCCAGGATCGGCCGACGGTGTTCTACGAGATCATCCAGCGCAAGGGGGCCAAGTCCTTCGGGAAAGGCAACTTCAAGGCCTTGTTCGAGGCCATTGAGCGCGAACAGGAGGTGAGAGGGACTCTCTAAAAAAGAAAAGGGGCAATCCGTGATTGCCCCTTTTTTGAATGTTGCAGGTTACTTGAAGATCTGGATCGGACCATTCTTGTTGCTGGCAAGGATCACCGGTTTCCCCTGAGGCCCTCGCAATAAGGCAAGGTCTCTGACCTCTCCGGGTGTCCAGATCCCGGTCCTCGTATTGTCTACCCAGGTAAATCCACCGGCACCATCACCGGCCAGGAAAATGCCGTTGGATGCATTGCAGGGGTTGGTTTCGACTTCCATGCCATAGCGGTTGCCGGCCAGGAACAGGTCGGTATGGCCATCACCGTTCAGGTCTGTCGCAATGATGCCTTGCACAGGGGCGACCTGGGCTTGAATGGGAAGTTTTCTCTGGATGAATTTGCCATTCTGGTTCTCCCACCAACAGGTCTCCAGGGTATGTGCAAACAGATTCAGGGAGGCATCCAGATCGGATTGCGGCCAAACCTTGTCGATGGTGGCCACCGAATAATCCTTGGCCTTGAGCAGTCGCTTCTTCAAGACGGGCATATGCTTGTGGAGGACCTCTTTCTGGACCAGAGGGTAGAGTTGTCCATCCTCATAATAGGCCATGATGGGATCCAGGGTGTTGTTCTTGTCGAAATCAGCTGCGAAACAGCGCAGCGGACCTTCCGGACTGGCGGTGAGACGGGTGTTCAAGCCCAGGTTGCCGGTGACCAGGTCCAGGTCGCCATCCTGGTCCAGATCCGCAATGGCCAGGCGGTACCACAACCCGTGCCTGTCAGGAGGTATAGTTCCTTTTGAATGGTTGACCAGCTTGCCATCCTTCATCTTGAACACGGTGACCGGCATCCATTCACCGACGACGACAAGCTCCAAACCGGGATCCTGATCCAGGTTTGCCCATTGGAGATCCGTGACCATGCCGCATTTGGCAAAGTCCGGACCGACAGATGAGGTGACATCCGTAAAGTGGTCATTGTCGTTTCGCAGGATCACGCTGCCGGGTGTCAGGGGCCAATTGTCCGGGGTTAACCGCCCCCCGACAAACAGGTCTAGGTCTCCATCTTCATCGTAGTCAAAGGGGGCGACCCGCTGGGCGACAGAGGGCAACTCCGGGATCACGCCTCTTGCCCGGGTGAATGTTCCTTTTCCGTCCAAGTTGATATACAACCGGTTTTCCCATGCCAGCTTGGCGATGTCCTTCTTTGCCTCCCAACCGCCGCTGATCACATACAAGTCGAGATCTCCATCTCTGTCTGCATCGAAGAATACGGCGCCATGATCCTCATAGACGTTCTCCTGCTCCCAGAAAGAGGGCGTGGCCTGGGTGAAGCTGCCATTCGGTTTCTGGATCATCAGGGCAGGGGACTGGTCGAATGAATTGCCAATGAAGAAGTCATCCAGCCCGTCATTGTTGACATCACCGACAGCCATCAGGGGGCTTTGATCACTTTCTGTCCAGGGGATCAATGGGTAGACTTCAAAGTCATTGAATTCATTTTCCTGATGAGCGTATCCGGAAAGGGTACTGCCATGGTACATCTGCCGGGGCACGGAGGTAGGTGCGATGCTGTTGGAATGGCCGGTCGCATCCTTGTGCTGGACGATCAACCGTTGATTGGCAGGCAGGTTTTTCCATTCCTGGGTTTTTCCGTCGGGCCAGCGGACGATCAGCCGGTCTACCTGATCGTGTTTTCCAAGTCCGAAGTGGATCAGGTGTTCCACGCTGGAGAAGATGCCCCGGGTAGGCACGTTCTCGGCATATTGCTTTTCGTCGTTCCCGTAATAGATGGCGGCCGAAGCCCCCACACCTGCCGGATTTTCCTTGGGTCCCTTGAAAACGACCTGGAGGTATTTGGCATCCTCCTTGCCGGAGGAAAGGTTCTCGTAGACAAAGGCAGGGTCCTCCAGGTTATTGATGACCATGTCCAGGTCGCCATCGGCATCCAGGTCACTCCACACGGCTCCGCAGGACCAGGAGGCCGGTATGGTCATCCATTGTCCGGTGACATCGTTGAATTGCCAGTTACCATTGTTCTGATAAGCGAAGTTCCGAAGTTTGAATGTCGGGATGATATCCAGGAATTCCTGGAAGTTCGGATAGATGTCGCGAAGGCGTTTTTTCGAACCGGCAGCCTTGGTGGTCTCCGGCAGGGTAAAGTCGATAAAGTCGCGATTGGTCACCTCCCGGCGGTATCCGTTGGTGATATGCAGATCCCGAAATCCGTTGTTGTCCATGTCGAACAGCAATCCGCTCCAACTCCAGTCTGTCTTGTACACCTGTGCGAGACAGCCGATATCGCTGAAGGTGCCGTTGCCATTGTTGCGTTGCAGGACATTCCGGACAACCGGGGGGAAATATCCGTTCTGGACCAGGGAGGTGTATTTGCTCTGCGTGTTGGTAGCAAAGAATTCCTTTTGTCGCTTGTTGTTGGCTGAGAGCATGTCCACGGCGAACAGGTCAACCCATCCGTCGTTGTCGAAGTCGGTCAGGTCTGTACCCATGGTATGCTGGGTACTGTGCCTGAAATACTTGTCAATCTGGTCGGTAAAGGTCCCGTTCTTGTTGTTGATGTAGAGGATATCCGGCTGGATGAAGTCATTTCCTACATAGATGTCCAGCCATCCGTCCTGGTTGAAATCGGAAACGGATACACTGAGGCCGTACGCCAGGTTCCAGATGCCACTTTCCTTGGAGACATCGGTAAACGATCCCCCGTCATTGCGGTAGAACCGGTCAGTATCAAACTCGGCCCGCGGGAAGAGGACAGGCCTGTATTTTCCGTCATCGCCCAGTTTCGCTTCGATCTTGTTGGTCCATATGGATTCCGTAGGGTAGTTCAGGATATACACATCCAGGTCGCCGTCCTGATCGTAGTCAAAGAAATTGGCACCGGTGCTGGCACTCTTGTCGTCCAGACCGTATTCTGCTGCCTTTTCAGTGAACGTCAGGTCACCGTTGTTGATATACAGTTTGTTCCGGCGGAAATCGTTCTTTTCCACACCTGCGCGGCAGATATAGAAGTCCAGGTAGCCGTCTGTATTGATGTCAACCACGGTGACAGCCGTTTCAAAACCCTCCTCCGAGGCCAGGCCGGAGGACGCTGTGATGTCTTCAAACGTTAGCCCTCCTTTATTGAGGTACATGCCATTCGGTCCGTTGCTGCCGATGAAATAGATATCCGGCAAGCCATCATTATTGATGTCGGCAATGGCCAGTCCACCACCATTGTACATGTTGATATTGGTGGTGATATTGTTCTCGTATGTCTCGATGATCTGATTCTGGAAGGCAATACCCGTTTCCTCGGAAGTGAGCAGCTTCATCACGGGGTTCCTGGCTTCCAGTGTGGGCTCCACCTCATGGACGACATCACCGGAAGTGCCGGAATGATCTCCGGTGCAGGCAGGAATGACCAATCCGAGAATCAGGAAAAGAAGGGGCAGTTTTGTTGGAATAGAAGTGCACATGATCGGTTGATTCAGGTAAATCGGGGTATTGAATGCTCAGCCTTTCTATGGGACGAACCGAGAGAAATCTTCATCTCATACGGAAGAAGGCAGGAAAAAGGTTCCTCGTTTGGTTGTTTTTTGTCCTGGAGGACAGTTCGGGCTCCACTGCCGGAGAGAGTGGCTGGCCGTGCAGGCGTTCAGGTCCGCCAGGCCGATCCGGTTGGTGATCTTCGCAGGTGTTTGCCGGTAAAAGAAAAAGGAGGCACTGTGGTCCACAGTGCCTCCTTCACAGATGGTGAGCCGCATATGGCTCAGATCATCGGGCTGTTGGCCATGAGCCAGGAGGCCCCAGACTGCAGGGATGTTTCGGACATCAACAGATTGAGGTTTTCCTTCTGGATTTCGATAACTTTTCCTTCCAGGGCATCTACTTTGCTCTTCAACGCAGTGATCTGCTCCGGCAAGGTGGCAAATGCCGATTTGGTTTCAGGAGTCACTGCCTGACCTTCCAGCTCCTTCCGGGCATTGATGATCAGTGCCTGCATGTCCACCACTTCCTGGATGATGGCTTGGTGTTCAGTAGAAACACCATCCAATCCGGCACGGACTTTCTGGAACGTCTCCTTGAATGCCAGTACATTTTCCTCTGGAAGGCCATCCAGCGGGTTGGCAGGTGGTGGAACGACTTCGCCGTCCTCCGTTGGTTCAGGGCCACGGAATGGCATTTCCATGGCCTTGTTGTTGATGTCGATGGCACTCTGCATGGTCATCAACCGTCCGGCCTGGATGGTCAGAAGGCTGTCCTGCAATTGAACGGATTCATTGGAGACCGAATCACTGCCTGCCCCGCAGGAGGCGAGGAATGCAGTCAGGCCGATCAGCAGGAAGAAGGGAATGAATGTATTGCGCATATTGGTCATATTTAGATGAAGGTGCAAAAGTAGTGGCAATGGACCAGTATCGCAAATACTGGTCCGTTTTTGAAGCAGTCCCTGCACATAGGAGCAGGATTCGCCAACTTCAGAGCGAATCACGCCCGTGCAAAACTTTTTTCGGATGCTAATTTTCAGTGTTGTGCTGATAATCATGTGATAAAGGATGACGGAAATGTTTATATGATCAGTCAGGGCCGATTTTTCTAGCTTTTATTCCTGGAAATATTTGACTTCCCTCGCGAAACCTTTAACTTTGCGTTTCATGAAGGAGGTATGTCAATCCCTGAATTCGATCGGGGTTTTACGTTTCCTTGTTCATGATTGTTGACCCGACGTCCAGATGAGGACGTTCTGTACGTAGTTTCAGAGAAGCCAGGATCTTATCCCAATAACCATCCTCATCCCAAAGACTGATCCTAACCAATCCCACCCAAAACCGATCAGCCGGCTTCTCCGCAAGTGTATCCGCAGGACAGGACAACAGATTGTTGCCCGATCTACGGCTGCCGATGTGTTCTTGATGAGAGGATGTTCAACATCTACACCGGAATGAACTTCTGACAGAGGTTTATTCCTTCACCGATCTGACGAATGGTCAGATTGAGTCGACTCGTGCTGTGTCCATACGGTGCATTGTCCGGTTCATTGTGACCTGGGTTCAATGGATCGTTTGTCCATGATATACTTCCTGTTGAGGAAGAGAAGTTGAATTTTTTTTCTTACTAAATTTTTACCCATGAAGCAGTTCTTATTGAAGAGTGTCACCTTGGTGGCGCTGGTGTTGGGTAGCTTGTTCCTTGTGCCTTCCCAGGCTTCGGCCCAGTCGAATGGCGCATTGGTTGCAGGACCTTCCACCAATCAGGTTTGGGTGTCCAACTCCCAGGCCCTTCAGACCGTTCAGGACGAGATTGCGGCCATTACGCAACAGCTGAACGTGTTGATCCAGAACCAGGCCCCTGAGGCCGAGATCAAGCAGCTGAAGTATCGGCTGCAGTTCTACATGATGTTGCAGGACGCCCTGAACCAGGGTATCCACATCAGTGAGGCCATGCAAGTGGTCAAGTCATCTCTTTCAGGGACGGACAGCACCGAGTACGATGCCAAGAAGGCTGAAAAGGTGCAGCAGATGTATGATGAGATCGTCACCAAGTTTGGTAATTGATCCCATTCATGAATTTCAAATTCTTCTTTTCAT
>JACJYI010000012.1 GCA_020636225.1 Lewinellaceae bacterium
CCCTGCCAGGGGTACTGCCAGATCGCGCTGGTCCAGGGTGTCCCCGTGACCGGTGATGCGACCCTTTTTGCCCCGAATGGCGATGAGGTCGCCCGACTGATCATGGAGCCCGGCAACACTTACACCTTTCAGCTCCTGGAAGAAGGGATCTACCTGGTGACCGTCAACCTGGATGGGAAGCAGTACGCTGGTCAGATCCTCAACACCCTGCCATGAGACAAGTGATCCAACTATTTGCCCTCCTGGGCTTTCTGTCCATTGGTGTGCGGGCGGAGGGCCAGCAATGGGGCGTCACCCTCCACTTGAATGAGCTTTATCCCCTGGGGAATGAACTCAAGGGATACTATCCGGCTCTATGGTATTCCAGTACGGAGGGAAGAGGTATTCTATTGGGCGGTTTCGGGGCAGGTGCCTACTGGCAAACGCCTGTCCGCAACCTTGGCAGGCTCAGGGTGCAGGGAGTGATCTCGCGAACCCGCTACTATGATACCCCCGCCATCTTTGCGGATGCAAACGGACAGCTGCTGGGAGCCTACCTCGGGACAGCTACCCAACTCAATACCACCCTGCTGGGCCTTCTCGAGGTGGACCTGCTCAGTTGGATGCATGTGGCCAGCGGTGCGGGACTATTCGGTACCCCCTGGGCCGTCACCAATTATGGCGATGCCCTGGTCAATGGCCAGAAGACATCCCTCTTACTACGCGACCGTTCGCGAGCCCCACTGGTGGTCATCCTACCTTTGGAGATCTCCTTTTCTCTTGGGGGCCGTTGGCGCATCCGGGAGCGGGTGGAATGGAGCATCACCCCGGTTTCCCGAAGGGCTGACCATCCCAATGAGCGATTCCTCATCAATCATCTGGAAGCCAGTTACACCTTTGGCAAGGGCCGGACGCCATAGGGTTCCTCCTGATTTTTCTTATCTTTTCCAGACGAAACCCTTCAATCCTATCCTTATGGAAACCAATTGGATCGCTCTCCTTGTCGCCGCTGTCATTCCCCTGGTCATCGGCGGGCTCTGGTATCACCCCAAGGTGATGGGCACAGCCTGGATGAAGGCATCCGGTATCACCGAAGAACAGATCCGGTCAGGGAACATGGCCAAGATCTTTGGACTGACCTTTCTCTTCAGCCTGATGCTGGCCACCTTCATGAATGTCTGGGTGATCCACCAGTATGCCATCCCGTCTGTCCTGATGAACGAGCCGGGATTCGGTGACCCGAATTCAGAGGTCGGCCTGTATATCGCGGACTTCATGGCCCGATACGGGACCAACTTCCGGACCTTTTCCCATGGCGCCACACATGGAGTCATTGCCACCCTCTTCTTTGCCTTTCCCCTTCTGGCTATCAATGCCCAGTTTGAGCGTCGAAGCTGGACGTACATCCTCATCCATACCGGATACTGGATGATCACCCTGGCCCTGATGGGTGGACTGATCTGCGCCTGGGTCTAGCGGATGGCAACACGTTGACAAGCCTGAACACGCAGTCAATGACCAATGCCAACCCGATCACCTGCGACCAACCGAAAGGATGATCCGGGATCAGGGGACCAGACGGGCCATCATGCGGGCCTGATGTCGATAGATGACCACGACAAATGGTTGCACCGGGATCACCGGCTGGAGGACATTGGTGCGCATCAGGCATTGCCCGGTCAATGACCAGCATTCGATCACATCTCCTGCCTGTAACCCCTGGGATCCCAGCATGCTACCGGTCCGCCACAGACGGATGTCCGGCCCGGCATCCTCCTGATCGGTGGCATTGATCAATGGCCCTTCATAGGCGCCAATATCCAGTAACCCGTTCTGGGGCCGCCCTTCCCGGGATGCGGGATGAACATATTGCTCAGCCGGATACAACGGGATGGTATCCGCAAACTCCGGGTCCAGGCCCTGGTCGATGGCCGGCGAACCGGACAACAGATGTACATCCCCATTCAGCACATCCACGAAGCCGGCATCAAGGGGATCCGTGAACAGGAAATTGCGAACCGTATCCATCACCAGAGCTGCTTCCGAGGTCATATCACCCCCACCCGCCAGCAGATTATTCCAGGCCTTGAACAGTTGGGCACTTCCATTCAGGGAAAAGAACCGCCCGACTGTCTTCCGGTTGACCATGGTATTGTTGATGGCATAGAACTGATGGGGCCCGGGATTGGACAAACCCTCCTGTCCGTAGGACACCAGTGCGGAATTGGCCCCATCCTGGGGTTGATCGATCTGGTTGCCGATCAGGAAGGAGAGTCCTCCGTTGGGCAGGTCCACCTCATAACTGACCCCGCTGCCTGGACCGCTGTCCAGTCGATTGTACAGGATGAAATTCTGGTGAGCCCGACTTTTGACCAGGTGCCCGATCTGGCTGTCGTGTGAATAATTATAGCGGAAAATGAAGCGGGCAACATGGTTGACATAGATGTTATGGCTGTAGCCATCCCCGTAGCCGTTCGACCCGAATTCGGAATACTCGACCAGGATGGTGCTGTTGGCATCGTTGCCGGCCAGGATCCCGTTCTCGTTGTCATGAAAGTGGCAATGACGCACCGTCAGGTTGGTTCCTTCCTGCCGAATACCCGCTCCGTTCTTGTCGGGCACGGTACAATGAGAAAACTCGATGTGCTCGACGGTAATATCGTCACCCTGGATCACCCAGATCGCCTTCTGTCCGGCAGACTTGCCGTTGGCATTGAGATGCGCCTGGCCATTCGGGCAGGTCAGGAGGAGCTGGTCGGCTTTCCAGAAG
>JACJYI010000013.1 GCA_020636225.1 Lewinellaceae bacterium
ATACTCCACGATGATCATGGCAATGTTGTATTCGCCGGCAACCAAGGGGGTCTCCCACCGCAGTTCCCCGGTGACCGGATTCAGGGTCAGAGTGTTTGACCCACCCGATCCGATCTGGTTGGGAAACTGGTATTTCGGCACTTCCACCCCCTGCTTCTGCAAGGGAACAATCAGGTGATAAGACAGGCTATCCTTGTCGGGGTCGGAGGCATTGGGATTGTGGACAAATGTCCGGCCGACGCACCCGAAATCAATGGGCGGCTGGAGCAGGACCGGTGTGCTGTTGCAGCCCTGGAACTGCGGATTCAGAAACGTGTAGACCGTCTGGATATAGAACGGGATACTGACCGAATTGGGAAAATTGACATTGAGAATGTCATCGATCCGATTGGGATCGTTCATGCTGATCGTGTACGTCGCCCGGGCGGGATAGACGTGGATGCCTACATAGAGGTTCTTCTTGATATCATTGGGCAGTTCCTCACCGAAGGGAATGCCGCCGGGCCCGATGGGTCCATTGGTCCGGTACAGCCATTGTTTCGTTCCATCCCCCCAGGACACCTCCACACTGTCGCGATCGGCCGCGATACTGGATGCCTTGGTATAGGTGGTCACCGTCACCCGGAGGGTCAGATCACTGCAATTGCCGATCTGTTCGACCGTGATCTCACCGGCCCGGTTGTGTGTGGCGTACAGGCCGAATGGCATAAGGATACCAAGAAGGAGAAGGAAAAACAGACGATTGCACACCATGGACCGAAAATAGAGATTGCCGCCGATATAACGGTCAAGAACCCGGGATGTTGGGTATTGTCACCCTGATATTGTCGCCCTTCGGCCAAAACCAGGGAAAAGGAGGCATCAAAAAGGATCAAATTGCCTTCTTCCATGCCCGGCGGGTACGGACGTGCTCACAGTCATACCGCCGCCACAACGCCTGGACGGACGTATTCGATTCCAGCTCCGGATTGGTCTCCACCCATTGGATCCCCGCTTCGTCAAAAGCCTCCATCACCTGTTGGAAGATCAGGGCGTTCACCCCTTTGTTGCGGTATTCATCCGCCACGCCGATCAACAGGAGATCAGCCGTATCGTTCCGTTGCATCGCCCGCCAGAGGTAGAACCAGCCAAGCGGGAAGAGTTTGCCTCCACAACGTCGAAGGGCCTGGGAGAACGACGGCAAGGTGACCCCGAAGCCGATCACCCGGTCATTCGGATCGAGGACCACAGAGAGGAATTCCGGCTTCAGGAAACGCAGGAACTGCATGGTCAATGAGTCGGATTCCTCCTTGTCCATCGGCACAAAATCATAGAGCGAGCTGTAGGCTTGCCGGATCATCTCGAACACCCCGTCCCGGTATTGGAGAATATCGGCCCGGCGATTCAGTTTGACCCGCTTCAACTGATATCGTGTAGCCAGGGTCTCACTGAGCTGACGGACCCGATCGGGGATCTCCTCCGGCATCCGGATGCGGTGTTCCACCCAATCGACGTCCTTGCCGAAGCCGAGGGCTTCCATGTGCCGGACGTAATAGGGAAAATTGTACAGGGTTACCATGGTCGGCAGGAGGTCAAATCCGTCGATGAGCATGCCGGCCTTGTCCAGGTGGGTAAACCCGAGAGG
>JACJYI010000002.1 GCA_020636225.1 Lewinellaceae bacterium
TCTGCTAATGCCCGAAGTTGGCTTTGAATGTCCATCTTTTAGGTTTTTGGGAGTGAGTGGTAGCTCACCAAGCTAGGTGGAGCTTCCTTGCATACGACAACAGATCAATAAGGTTTCACTGAGGCATTTGGGATCTTTAGGTAAACCGTCAGGTAAACCAAATAAAAAAGGAGTCACGAAATGAATCGTAACTCCTTGATAATGAATGTCGGGGTACCAGGATTTGAACCTGGGACCCCCTGCTCCCAAAGCAGGTGCGCTACCGGGCTGCGCTACACCCCGAAACTGAAATCCCGCATGATTGACCACTGCGGGGATGGGCGGTGAGGGCGGGATTCGAACCCGCGGTACCTGTTACAGTACGTCGGTTTAGCAAACCGGTGGTTTAAGCCACTCACCCACCTCACCTGGGCGAAAAAAGTGCCACTTTCGTTAAAGCGACTGCAAAGATAAGTAAACTGTTCCTCAAAAGTCAAATGAAATGATCAGGAAGCCATGGAAAGTTGCTTCTCCAGGCTTTCGACGGTCGACCGGAATTCCCGGTCCGTATCCATCATGTCCTGCACAGCCCGGCAACTGTAGATCACCGTACTGTGATCCCGACCGCCAAACATCTCCCCGATGGTCTTCAGCGACTTGTTGGTCAGGTTCTTGGCCAGGAACATCGACAACTGGCGGGCAATGACCACCGGACGCTTGCGGGTCTTCGCCCGCAACTTGTCCACCGGAATATTGTAATGCTCGGCCACCTGCTCCTGGATATGGGCCAGGGTCAGTTCCCGATGGGCTTCCTTCACAAATTTCCTCACCACCTCCCGGGCCAGGTCCACATCGATGGTCCGCTGGTTCAGAGAGGCCTGGGCAGCGATCGAGTTGAGTACCCCTTCCAGCTCCCGGATGTTGTCCTTGATATTGTAGCAGACATACTCCACCACCTCCCGGGGCAGGACGATTCCGTCATGCTGCATCTTGGCTTCCAGGATGGCGATGCGGGTCTCCAGGTCAGGCGCCTGCAGGTCGGTGGTGAGCCCCCACTTGAAGCGGGAGATCAGCCGCTCCTCCATCCCTTCCAGATCCTTGGGGGGGCGATCGGAGGTCAGGATGATCTGCCGGCCGCTTTGATGCAGATGGTTGAAGATGTGGAAGAAGATCTCCTGGGTCTTGACCTTGTTGGCCAGGAACTGGATATCGTCCAGGATCAGGATGTCAATGTTCTGGTAATAGGCCACGAACTCATTCACCGCATTGTTCTTGATGGCCTGGATGATCTGGTTGGTAAAGGACTCGGTAGTGCCGTACAGGACAGTCTTGCTCTTGTTGGTCTTCAGGGCCTCGTTGCCGATGGCCTGGGCCAGGTGGGTCTTGCCCAGGCCGACCTGGCCATAGATCACCAGCGGGTTGAATGCCGTTCCTCCCGGTTTCTTGGCCACGGCCATGCCCGCAGATCGGGCCAGTTTGTTGCAATCCCCTTCAATGAAGTTGTCGAAATGGTAGTTCTTGTTGAGGTGTGGGTCCACCTTCACCTGCTTGATCCCGGGAATGACAAAGGGATTCATGAAGGCATCCGGCATAAAGCCCAGAGACGAGTCGCTGTGGCCCCGGCCACCATTGCCATTGGCCTGTCGCTCGCCGTTGGCCTGGCTCATCAGGATCTGGTATTCCAGCTTGGCCTGGTCACCCAGTTCCTTCTGGATGGTGGCTTTCAGGAGGCCGACATAATGCTCCTCCAGCCATTCATAGAAGAACTTGTTGGGGACCTGGATGGTCAGGACGGCATCGTCCAGTGCAACCGGCTTGATGGGTTCGAACCACGTCTTATAACTCTGGGCACCGATACTACTCTTGATCGTACGGAGACAATTCTCCCATACCGTATAGCGGTCCTTGGTCATGCTTTCTCTGATTCGATTCGGTTCGGTACAATACAATTCAACCCTTCCTGGGGAAGGTCAAGATCACCATCGAAAAAATCGCGGAGCCTCTGTTTTTCCCTCGGATCGTGCAGCAATACGATCCTTTCAGGGGATTGCAAAAATGAAAAAATCCGGGCTCAAACGGAACGAAAAAGAGAGAAATTCTGAAAAAAAACCGCACGGTTTTTCAGGGGTGCTGACCCTCACATGCTTACCCGGGGTGAGGAAAAGAATCACTTTTCCACATCAAGGATAAAATGTTGATCATCAGTCAAATGTATCGGCAATCAACTCCGGAGAGCAGGTGATGCACTTGCTGCGATAGTTCTTTTCGAACCAGATATCCATCCGTCCCAGGGTCACACCGGCCCATCCGACCTGACCGATATAGACCGGTTCGCCCAACCGGTTGCTGACCACATCCGGCTGGTCCAGAAAGGTATGTGTATGACCGCCGATGATGATGTCAATATCTTCCGATGACTGGGCCAGTTGGACATCGGAGATCCGCTCGCTGTCATACCGGTAACCGAGGTGGCTGAGACAGATCACCAGGTGGCAGCCCTCGCGCTTGAGCTGACGGGCCATCCGGGTGGCGACGACCACCGGGTCCTGGTATCGGACCCCACCATACAGCTTCTCCGGCACCAGGCCGGCCAGCTCGATGCCGACCCCGAACAACCCGATGCGGATGGGACCGCGTTCCAGGATGATCCGGTCCCCGACCCGTCCGTCCAGTACCGTGTCGCGCACGTCGTAATTGGCATTCAGGATAGGGAAGTCCAGAAGGTGCCATTGCCGGTCAAGGAGTTCCAGTCCGCCGTCAAAATCGTGATTCCCCAGCACGCCGGCATCGTAACCCATGGCGCTCATGCTGGTAAACTCGGGTTCACCCCCGAACAGGTTGAAGTAGGGCGTGCCCTGCAGCATATCCCCTGCATCCACCAGCAGGACATTCGGTTCTTCCCTGCGGATCTTCCGGACCAGGGCCGCCCGGCGGGCGACACCCCCCAACCCCTGTAATCGGGTACCGTCCATGGGAAATGGATCCAGTCGGCTGTGCACATCGTTGGTATGCAGCAGGGTCAATTTGTATCGTTGTGGATTCGAACGGGCCGACAGGATGCCTCCGCCGAGGAGCATGCCAGCGGTGGTCATGGAGGTTCGGTAGATGAATTGTCGTCGTTTCATTCTTGGGAGGAGATGATCCGGCCATCCAGCACGGCGTCGACCGGCATGCCGAGGGCCTGCTGGTCGCGACTGTATTGCAGGATGGCATCCCGGATCAGGACGTTGGTATATTGAAGAGGAAAGTCGCGAAGAAAGGTCATCCGGTCGCCGCCATGGGCGATATAATCCGGCATCGCCACGCGATATCTGCGCTCACTCTCGATGGGCTGATTGTTGATCAACACCGCTGTGGCCCGGCCCTCCAGGATCTGCATGCGTACAGAACGGGATACCGGCCATCCGTCCTGGCCGGCAATTTGATCCAGCAACTCGGTTAATCCGCCGGCATCCAGTTCCACGATGGTGATCTGATTGTCGAATGGCATCAGCTCATAGACCATCCCGACCCGGAGGGGTCCTGCCGCCAGTTCGTTCCGGCGCACCCCGCCATAATTGAGAACGGCCAGGTCCACGGGCTGATCGGACACGCGATTGGCCTCGTCCAGGACCAGGTCCGCCAGCAGGTTGCCCAGGGTGGATTCCGGCTTGTCGAGGGTCAGCTTCCTGGCCACCCGGGCTATCGTGTCGTTCATGGTCTGGTCCAGGCGTTCCCGAAAGGGAAGGAGGTAGGCCGATAGTGCCGAGTCGGACTCCAGGGAGGCATCCATTTGGTATTGCCCATACTGATGGGTGGCCTCATGCCAGGTCATCCGACATCCCCCCAGGCCACTGGTGAGGATGAGAAGGATGAACCAGGATCTTGCTTGAGGTACCATTACAAAGGTTGTAGGCTACAATCGCATAGCTGCTTCCTTCTTGATCGCGGACAGGGCCGTGAGGAGTGGATCGGCCTCCTGTTCGTCCAGATACCGGAACAACGCCTGGATGAAATCATCTGCCGTGGCATCCGCGGGCAGGGATTCTGCCGTGGCATCGATCATGGTCATCATGTTCTCCCTGGCCAGCCGGAGGATCTTCCACAATGCCTCGGAGACATACACCTGCTGCGTGACATTGTGCTCGTATTCCTGCTGGATGGCCTGCATCATCCCCCATTTCAGGGATTTGACGGTCATGTTCTCATGCCGCAACCGGAGGATCAGGTTGGGGATGCTGATCCGCTCACAGTACAGGGACAGTCGTTCATAGGCCTGCATCCGGTGGGGAATGGAGATCTTCTGGGCTTCGATCTTCTGGTCCATCTGCCGGTTGACCAGCAGCTGGGAAGTGAGCTGCTTCATCAGAAAGTAGACGGTAGCAAAGACCACCAGTCCCGGTATGGTCAGCTTGGCGATTTCAAGGATGACGTCGAGTGCACTCATGATGGGGTGGGCCGATTCTATGGCCCCCCAAAAGTACATCAACCTGCCTAAACCATCTCATTCGATGACAGGGAACCAAATCGGAGACAAATTGTTTGTAATTTTGATCCGTAAAGTCTGACGAACATGGCCGAAACAACTCCATCCATCGATATCCAACCGATCCGCCTCACCGAAGGTGCCCTGAAAGCCCTGAACAAGATCCGCCAGGATGAGAACATCCCGGATGACCACTACCTCCGTGTCGGGGTCAAAGGCGGCGGCTGCAGTGGATTTACCTATGTCCTGGGCTTCGATGTGCGCAAGGAGAAGGATGATGTATTCGAGATCAGCGGCATGCCTGTGGTCATGGAAAAAGCCCATCAGCTCTACCTGCTGGGGATCGAGATCGACTGGTCAGACGGGCTGAACAACCGGGGCTTTGTGTTCAACAATCCCAACGCGACGGATACCTGCGGATGTGGTACCTCCTTCTCGGCTTGATGAGGCATTCCAGGTCAGCATATCGTCCTGCATTCCTCTTCCCGGGTGTCATGATCTTCACCTTGTTGGTCCTGGGAGGATGTCATCGACGCGCCTCGGAGTCCCTCTCGCCCGAATGGATCGAAACACGGGTGACGGTGATCAATGCGGCCTCCACCAGCGGTTGCGGGTATCTCTTGCGCCCGGAGGCCGGACCGGACCTGGTGCCGGTGTCCTTTGCCGGCGATCCCGTGGATTGGGTGCAGGAAGGGGTCTATCAGGTCACCTATCGCCCCGAGCCGGTTCCGGTATACGCTTGTACCGCCGAGGGGATTCCTGTTCAGGTCGGCCAGGTGGAAGCCATTGACACGAAGGCGCCACCGGGTACCGGCGGGATCCGGCCGGAGATACCGACCTGTGTCCTGGCGATCGATCCCTATCAGGTGCCCTGGATGGCCCGGATCATGGAGCAGGCCGATCCCATGCGAGTGGTTCGCTATACCCTGGACAGGCAGACCGTATATGGCTTTTGGGGCAGCAACGAAGATGAGGACCTGCCCTTCTACCTGTTCGACTGTCGCGGCAATCGACTCTGTGTGCGTGCGGATGACCGATCTTCCTGTACCTTGGAGGAGCGTTTGCAAGATGCCTATACCATTCTGACCCGCAACCATTGATATGAAGAATCCCCACCTGGAACCGGATGATCGCCTGTTGCCACCGGAGGAGCGCCAGATCGACAAGACCCTGCGCCCCCAGGAGCTGGATGACTTCAGCGGTCAGGACAAGATCGTGGACAACCTGCGCGTCTTCATCCAGGCGGCCCGCATGCGCGATGAAAGCCTGGACCATGTCCTCCTGCATGGCCCTCCCGGCCTGGGTAAGACCACCCTCTCCTGTATTATTGCCAATGAGTTGGGCGCCGATCTCAAGATGTCCTCTGGTCCGGTCCTGGAAAAGCCGGGTGACCTGGCCGGTCTGCTGACCAATCTGGACGAAGGGGATGTCCTGTTCATCGATGAGATCCACCGGCTGAACACCGTGGTCGAAGAGTATCTCTACTCGGCCATGGAAGACTTCCGGATCGACATCATGATCGATTCGGGACCCAATGCCCGTTCCATCCAACTGGCCCTGGCACCCTTCACGCTGGTCGGGGCAACGACACGGATGGGGTTGCTCAGTGCCCCCATGCGCGCCCGGTTCGGGATCAACTGCCATCTGGATTATTATGACGTGGCGACCCTGGCCCGGATCCTCCATCGGTCCGCCGGATTGCTGAAGATCCCTGTCGAGGACGACGGGATCAACGAGATCGCCCGTCGCAGCCGGGGCACGCCCCGCATCGCCAACTCGCTGTTGCGTCGGGTCCGCGACTTCGCCATGGTCAAGGGGAAGGGCATCATCGATCGGGATATCGCCCGGATGGCCCTGGCCGCCCTGCAGGTGGATGAGGGGGGGCTGGATGAAATGGACAACCGCATCCTCCAGACCATCATCGGCAAGTTCGGGGGCGGGCCGGTCGGCCTGTCCACCATCGCCACGGCCGTTGGTGAGGAGCCAGGTAACATTGAAGAGGTGCACGAGCCGTTCCTGATCATGGAAGGCTTTATCCACCGTACACCCCGGGGCAGGGAAGCGACCCCCAAGGCCTACAAGCATATGGGGATTGTCCCGCCCGGCAGGCAGGATGTCCTGTTCTAGTCTGGATCGAACAGGCTGTTGATGCCCGTTCGGTTCGTGACAGCATCGGGGAGATTGGCCGCCTTGACCAATTCGTTCAGATCATCGTTGCGGCGATACCGTTTCAAGGCCTCGATGGCGGATGATTGTCCCTGGAATCGACAGATCCACCAAACCAGGGCTGTGGTTACCGGAAAGCTTCTTGGATTAGATCGATATCCGAAGAGGGGACGAACATATTCGGCTTGCACCAGGTTGGCCATCCATTCTGCAGCAGAACCATGATCCGAAGGGGGGGCAAATGCCGGTGAAAGGGACATCAACGCTTCGCTGAGGATCCGCTCGAGTGATGTATCCGAAAGTTCCAACAGGGCCCTCCGATACGATGAGGCCTCTTCCCAATCCAGATCGGGCAAGCCAAACGCCAGGAGGACCTGGGCGCCCAGGGGACCTCGAAGGGGGGCTTCTACCTGTTCCAACTGTGTCAGGAGCCCGTGCATGCCGTCCATGTCCAGGTCGCTACACAACAGGCCCAGGATCTGTTGCTGCAGGCCCGGATCACGATCATCCTCGAGCAGGAGGTTGATCCATTGGTCGGGAAACCCGGATGATCGGCACCAGATCCATTGAGCCAGGGCATTGGCTTCTTCATACGCACTGATCCAGAGCGACTCAGTGAGCCAGGACTGGATGGTCAGCCCGATGGATTGCCGCCAGTCCTCTTGGGCGGGCAGGGTCAGCCAGGCGCGATAAGGTTCCTGGTTGAACAAGCGGTTGACCACGTCAGGCAATGAACCTTCTGCCATGGCATGGTCCAGGAGGGTGCGAAAGAAGAGGTCAAGTTGTCCTGCATTGGTCAGATCAAATGCCGCGAACATCCCGGCGACCCGATCGGCGGATAGGCCGAGATCCAGCAGGAAGGGCAGGTCTGTTGAAACAGAAAGGCTGTCGAGGGGAAGGGTCAATACCCGATCCGGTTGTTCCCAATGGACGGCGAGGTCCTGCCAATGGGGACCATTGGCCAGCAAGGACTTGTGACGACGAAGGAGGAATGCCAGACGGTCCGGAGCCAGTTCTCCCGATCGCTGCCAGGACAGAACAAACTCCTCGCCGATCGAGCGGGTCATCCCCGACCAGGTCTCATTGCCACGACGCCAGTGCTCTTGCCACCAATCCAGATCCTCATCCTGATGATACAGGCCGGAGACATATTCCATCAGTCGGATCATGGCCTCCTGGACGGCTTCTTCTTCCGGGTTGGAGGGGTTCGAAGGACAAAGGGACAGCAGGAGACCGGATTGCCATTCCCGGGGATGGATCTGGAAGTATTGAATGAACCGCAGGAGGGCATCCGGGCTCTTCGACCGGGTGATCGCCGTCTTCCAGTCATCTTCGGAGATGAGATCCGGTGCAGGTAGCCTGGTCATGTCAGAAGGGAGGGTGCGATCCGGCTGCCTCATGAAGCCCTCCAGCCGGGACAGGGGAAGTAATTCCTGAACGGCCGCTCTGCTGGCGGCATCATCACTGTTCCTGAACCAGTCCTCAGCGGTGGTAAGATCCACCCATCCCCGGAGCATGGTCATATACCGGGAGGCTGCATCGCCTCGCTCGGGGTCCAGAAAGAGACCGGCTTTGCGCAGGAAGGTTCCGGGCTGGTCCGTCGGACCATATCGTCGATAGAGATGATCGATGATGCGGGACAGGGAGCGTTCGGCAGACGGGAAGGCGACCCACTCCAGGGCCTGGGCTTCCAGGGCCGTGAGGTCATCAACAGTACAGCGTCGGATCAGGCTGTCTTCCAGCGCGATCCGTTCGGACAGGGGGAGCGGCAGCAGGAATTGCTCCACCAGGCCGGCTATACCGGGAGGCAGGGTCAGCGCATGATCCTCTTCCCGGGCATCCTTCCGGAAATGTGCGGTGATCTCCGGAAATGGCAGGTTGGGGGGAGGGAGGATCGGATTCCATTGAGTCAGGATCCGGCGATACGTGCCACTGTATTGGGCGACGATAGCCGGATCTGCGTTGATGATCTGGTGATAAAAGGTGTTGGCGACCTTCGGGTCCGGAGAAGCCAGATAGCGAAACCAGGATTCGACCAGGAGTTGATGGTCCTTGATCTCCGGATAGTAATCGAATTGCTGCCGTTGATCGTTCCAGATCCATTGATCCGCATGGGCAAAAAAATGGCTGACCCAACGTCCCAGGTCCTCTTTTTGGATATCCATGCCCGACAGGGCGCCGAGGACATCCATGAAATGGATAGGGGGGGCAATGGTCTGGAGGACATCCTGGCGATACGCGTTCGCTGCCAGATAGTAGAGTGTCCGGGGATGGTGGGTCTGGACCAGGTCATACAGGGCAGTCCATGCCGGTCGTCCCCGGGAGATGCAGTTTTGCAGCACCTTGCCATAGAAGTCAACCGACTCGTCATACAGGAATGGAAAGACATCCAGTTCCTCCTGGTACATCCAGTCGCGTTGTTCGGCAGGGTGGGTGGTCAACTGGACGGATCGCGTGGTATCCCCCTGGCCATCGAAGAACATGATGCGATCTGCCCAGGTTTGCAGCTCCTCGGTTGGGCAGGCCGACGCCTCGTGAATACTCAGGAGCAGGCTGGCAGTGGCCGAGCCAGGGTCCCACCTGGTCAGCAGGTCCAGCAACGAGCAGATCGTTTCAGAAGATATTGAACCATCGGGAGTCCGAGCGGCAAATCGATGCAGCCGGGCAGCCTGAATGGGAGAGAGGTATCGGTTCGGGTCAACCTGGTCGAGGCGACTCGCTTCAGGCTTCGCGGTATTCGTACAAAGGGTCGGTGGTGCCGGATCCATCAGAGGATCCGTGTACAGGAATGCACCGGCTTCCGGACGGAATTGAAACGCCTGGAGGTGATGGTACCAGAAGTCCAGGTCCTGCACTGGTTCGCCGACGAACGGATTTGGCAGGATATACAGGTCGAAGAGGCTGTCTTTTTGCGAGGTTCTACCTTCATTGCCCACCAGGTTGATCATGGCTCTGGAATAACCGGTGGCCAGGAAATCTTCCGGGTTCAGCGGTGGTGGCAGTGGTTGAGCGCATACGGTGATGCTGCTGAATACGCCGATAATGAGGGAAATAATACAGATATCCATCATGGGTAACGCCCTCAAAGTTAGCTCCTGACAGATGATTTCCTGTTGTCAGATGAATTTGCCTCGCCAGGGGGGCAACCATACATGCATTTTTTGCGTTGAGGATTTCAATTTGGATTCCTGGACAGGTATGTCATTTTCCAGTCATAACAGGGGATGAATTGTCCTCAACCCTTTGATTTTCCATGGCAAAGAATGTATTTTCGCAACTTAATCTCAGTCTATTCAATACCCAAACCTTATGATGCGAGTGAATTCTACCTTTGGCAGAATGGGCCGTTTTGTGCTCCTTCTATTGGTACTCTGTGCCACGGCCACCACTCAACTTGTTGCCCAGACATTCTTCCTGGGCGAAGAAGTTGATCTTGCTGAGTCGAATGTGATGCCCGAAGTGGCCACCTACCAGGTCTATTCACTGGACTTGAATGCATTGAACACCTACGTCAAGTCCAATCCGCAGCGTGCCGACCTGACCATTCAGCTGGGCGATATGAACTTGCCCATGACCCTGTTTCCGAATCCGGTCAGGAAGGCGAACTACAAGATGTTCCTTTCCACCGCGAATGGTGTCATCGAATTGCCGAAAAGGCCCAGCAATACCTATGCCGGTGAAATGCAGACCAGCCAGGGAGGCGAAGTCCGCGTCCTGGTCGATCAGGATTATTTCGGCGGAGCCTTTGCCTTGAACGGTACGACCTATATGATCGAGCCCTTGTGGTACTATCTGCCCAATGCATCCAAAGACCTGATCGTGGTCTATGAAGCGGATCTGGCTAAGTCGATCCAGGAAATGGGTTGCGGTACAGATGTGACCCTTCACCAGCATGGAGATGAAGAGCTGGATGCCCCTGATCCGGATGGTGAGTTGAGCGGTTCGATCGGCAATGCCTGCAAGCAGGTGGAGTACGGAGCGGCTTGTGACTGGTCATTCTACAACAAATATGGAGGGGCCAGCGGGGCCCAGAACAGGATCGACGTGATCATGAACCTGGTGGCCGGATTGTATAACAATGGTCAGCTCCAGCATACCTATGAATTCGATATCGTAGAATACTGGTTTTCGGATTGCAGCACCTGCGATCCCTGGACCACCAGCAATGATGCCGGAACCCTCCTGGGTAGTTTCCGCAGTTGGGGCAACAGTGGGGGTTTCTCTGAAGACAATGATGTGGCCGGTCTCTGGAGTAACCGGGATTTCGCCGGATCAACCATTGGGATCGCCTACCTCAACGGGGTATGTAACAGCTTCGGATACCACTGTTTGCAGGATTGGACCTCCAACCAGACCCTGATGAGAGTGATGGTGGCACATGAAATAGGCCATAACTTCTCTTGCGATCACGACCCTTCAGGCTCTCCCACCATTATGGCTCCTGCGGTGAACAATACCAGCACCTGGTCAGCCAATTCCATTGGGGATATCAATGGTTATACCAACGGAAACAGTGGCTGGTGCCTGGGAAGCTGTGTCCCCAATGCGCCGCCCGCCG
Source organism: Lewinellaceae bacterium (assembly GCA_020636225.1). Lineage (GTDB taxonomy): Bacteria > Bacteroidota > Bacteroidia > Chitinophagales > Saprospiraceae > JAGNXB01. Next base: position 11,169 of record JACJYI010000002.1, read on the forward strand.
GGATGTTCACGGCAGATGAGGTAGAGGGCTGCGCCCCGTTGACCGTGAATTTCACCGACCAGAGCACCAACAATCCGGATTCCTGGTTCTGGACTTTCCCTGGTGGAACGCCTTCGTTCTCGACCCTGCAGAACCCAACAGTGACCTATGCGACAAAAGGATTGTACAGTGTTACCCTGGAGGTTTCCAATCTCGCTGGTTCAGACGAACTGACCAAGGCGGACTATATCAATGTATTGGATGTTCCCGAGACCTACTGGGAGGCCATTGTCGACATGGATATCGTCAACTTCATCAACCTGACGGATGATGCCACTTCCTTCTACTGGGATTTTGGTGATGGCAATTTCAGTACCCAGGAGAACCCGATCCATACGTATGAGGAGGATGGGTTCTATGAAGTGACCCTGTCTGCAACCAACCAGTGTGGTACAACGGATTATACCGAGTTTATCGAGATCGTCACGCCGCCGATCCCGCAGTTCTCGTCTGACGTGACGGATGGATGCGCCCCGTTGACCGTCAAGTTCACGGACGAATCGACGCCCAATACTACCGGCTGGTTGTGGACCTTCCCCGGTGGTACGCCAGCTACTTCCACCGATCAGAACCCAACGGTCGTCTACCAGAACAAGGGCAAATACTCTGTCACGTTGAAAGTATCCAATGCAGCGGGTGAGAATACCCTGACCCTGGCTGACTTCATCGTTGTGGACGATGTCCCTGCCGGTACTTTCTCCTTCGTCCTGAAGCAGCCTGATACCGTCGCCTTTACTAACCAGACGACCAACTGGAATTCCCTGCAGTGGGACTTCGGCGATGGCTCCGGTAGTACGGACGAGAATCCGGTTCATGTCTATGATGATGAAGGTGACTATCTGGTTACCTTGACCGCGACCAATGATTGTGGTGATTTCATCATCGAACAGGTCGTGACCATTACCGCACCGCCGACGTCCAACTTCAGTGCCAGTCCCCTGAAGGGTTGCACTCCGTTCGAGGTCAACTTCTTTGAGAACGCCTCTGAGAATACGACATCGTTTGCGTGGACCTTTGAGGGCGGTGACCCTGCAGTTTCCGCTGACCCCAATCCGGTGGTGACCTACAATACACCGGGCACCTATGACGTCACCTTGATCGCCATCAACGTGGCCGGGGCGGATACCATGGTCCTCAAGGACTATATCGAGGTGATCACCACGCCGACCGCCAGCTTTACCTCTGTCGGTGAAGGGTTTGTCCAGTTCACGAACACCTCCCTGTACGGAACCTCCTTCTCCTGGAACTTCGGCGACGGGAATACCAGTACCCAGGAAAATCCCGGACACCAGTACAATGCCGAGGGAGAGTACCAGGTGGTCCTGACCGTGACCAATGAATGTGGTACCGATCAGTTCACCCAGTCGGTGAACATCACCCTGCCACTGACAGCCGGGTTCAACGCGAGTCCTTCGTTCGGCTGTGCTCCATTTGTGGTCAAGTTCACGAATACCAGCTCCCCGAATGCGACCGCCTGGTCCTGGAGTTTCCCGGGTGGCAATCCTTCCAGTTCTACGCAAAAGGAACCGGAAGTGACCTACTCCAGTGCCGGTGAATATCCGGTTACCCTGGTCGTGACGGGTGCCTCGGGAACAGATACCCTCGTGCAGAACGCCTATATCACCGTTGGAGAGTTGCCGGAGGCGAACTACAGCAACGTGATCAACCTCGACAACCTGGTCGAGTTCAGCAGCAGTTCCATCAACGCCTTGTCCTATGAGTGGAATTTCGGCGATGATTCGACCAGCATGGAGGTCAATCCGGTGCACGAATATCTGGAAGAAGGGCTCTACCATGTCACCCTGAAGGTGACCAATGATTGCGGGGTAAGCACCTACTGTCAGCCGGTACAGGTCTATTTTGACAAGACTGCCAATTTCACCTCGGACATTCGGGAAGCGTGTGCCACCAGCATGGTGGTCGATTTTACCGATATTTCCAACCAATTGCCGGATACCTGGCAGTGGACCTTTGAAGGTGGTTTCCCTGAAACATCGACCATCCAGAACCCGTCGGTCACGTATACGACTCCCGGTATTTATGACGTGCAGTTGATCGTCAGCGGCGCCGGTTGGACAGATACGTTGCTGTTGACGGACTATATCCGACTGTTTGACGAGGATCCGACAGCCAGCTTCACCTATGAGGCGGAGCAACTGGATGTATCCTTTACCAACGCCACCGAGTTTGGCACCTGCTATCTCTGGACATTCGAATTGAATGACGAGAGCCTGGAGATCGATCCCGATCATACCTTCAGCGGGTTCGGCAGCTACAATGTCCGGTTGATCGCCTCCAATGCCTGCGGTACGGATACAGTCGTCCAAACCGTGATGGTCAATAACACGGCGCTTGACCTGCCGGATTATCTGACCGGTATTCAGGTGTTGCCGAATCCGTCCAACGGACTGTTTGTCCTGGAATTGACCGGTACCCCGGTCGGCCAGATCAGCTATGATGTGATGGATATCCTGGGCCAGCAAGTCCAGCGCGGCATGATCGATTTCAGTGGGTCGCCCGCCCGCCAGACGATCTTCCTTTCGGAGGTTGCCGCCGGTCAGTATATCCTGCGGCTCTGGGATGGCACTCGACCATTTGCGATCCGCTTGCAGGTAGTGAAGTAAGCTGCCCTGCACCTGGAGTTGATAAGATATCGAACAGGGGCCACATGCATGCATGTGGCCCCTGTCGATTTCCCCCCCCCCTTTCCCATTCCGTTCTGTTGCCGAGGACGTGGAGTGATTTGCCTTCCCTCTGGAATCCCCGTATCTTTAGCCTGGAAGAATGAGGTATACGTTCTTTCCGCTATTCCCGTACCACATGGTCTCGCCAATCCCAAGAACATGCGACTACCTGCGAGGTTTGATGCTCCTGGCTTTCCTGGTGCTGCAATTGCCAGCCCGAGGGCAGGTTTGTGAATGCCTGAATTGTCCTCAACCGCTTCCTCCTCCCGGTCCGGATTCCTGCCAGACCCTGGAGTTTGTCCTGAACGTCAAAGGTGCTCTGAATGACGATCTGTCCAATCCCTTTCAGGGGATTTGCGGACTACAGGTCAATTTCCAGCATAACTATGTGTGGTCGCTGTCCATGTGCCTGGTCAGTCCAGGAGGGGATACCCTCGAGTTCATCGGGCCCAACCTGATCAGTGGTTTTGCCTCCTCGGCCCTGAGTGTCTGGGATGTCACCTTTGTCCAGTCCAGCATCTTTCCCAATCCGGACCCCGGCTTTTCCGGCAAGTGGTCCAATGACCAGTTGTGGGAGGCCTTCCAGGTGTTTTCAGGTACCTATCACCCGTCGGGTGGCGATCTGGAAGACTTTGATTCCGGTCCGGTCAACGGGCAATGGAAGATCCTGGTGAAGAACTGCACTGAGTTGGAAAAAGGAACATTCCTCAATTTTTCCCTGGTCTTCTGTGATGATGCCGGCATTGATTGCAGTTGCCAGGCCTTTGCCGGAAAGCTGAATGAGACCCAGCCGCAGTTTCGCTGTCAGGGAGATCCGGATCTGGCGCTGGATCTGGAGCCGGTCTTCTTCGGTCCCGAACCGGATACGTCCCTGTATGACTACTTGTACATCGAGTCAGAAAGCGGAGTGGTCAATGCCTATCTGACGGATGTTGACCTGACCATGGCCGATCCGGGATGGTACACCTTGTGTGGATTATCGGTGCTCAAGGAGGACATTGACAGTTTGCCGATGCCAGATGGAATGCTGACGGTCAGTACTCTCTTCGATCTGCTGTTCAGTGATGCCCCTCCGTTCTGTGGGGATATCACCAGCCAATGCCTGGATATTTTCATATCCGCACCGCCAGCGGTCCGGGTGATCGATACGATATTATGTTCCGGACAATGTTTTCCGCTGGGCGATTCCCTGTATTGTCAGACCACCTCGATATCCGATACGATCAGGCTGTTTTCCGGTTGCGACAGCATCGTCAATCTCAACCTGCAGGTACTGGCTCCGCAGGTGGTGAGTATCACGGATACCCTGTGCAATGGAGAGTTCTTCATTGTCGGAAACAATTTCTACAGCAAGACAGGCAGCTACATCGATACGCTGAACAGTATTTTTACCGGCTGCGACAGTATCGTCCAGCTGGACCTGTTCGTCGTGGAAATTGATGCACAGGCCACTGTGCAAGGCGTCCTGGGTTGTGCCGTGCCCACGGTGGGGATCAGTGGGATCGGATCCCAGTTCAATGTGGTGGATCCGTCGTTTCTCTGGACTGCCGGGCCAGGTGGACAGGTCGTGGGAGGACAAGGCACCCTGTTTGCATTGGTCAATGAGCCGGCAGCCTATACCTTGCGGATCAGTAAGCAACTGGAGAGCGGCAAGGTCTGCACGGACTCGGTCCAGGTTACCGTGCAGGAGAATCCGCTGAAGCCGGACCTGAAGGGGCCGGCGGTCGTGTCCTATTGCGAAGGATCAACCGTGAATCTCACCCAGCTCGGTTTTGCTGACCAGAACAACCTGGGCGGATCGATAGCCTATTATGACACCTTCCCGTTCATACCGATCCATCAGATCGGGCCGGTGGTCGATCCGACGACCCTGGATACGGTCTATGTCTGGTATCAGGCAGGGGGGTGCCTGGATACGTTGGCCATGACATGGAAGGAAGTGCCCAAGCCCCAGGCCACCATTTTACCGGCGATCAATATCTGTAACAATGATGCGGGAGGCGTTTTCAACACGCTGATCAATTTCGACACCCTGGTCAGCGGGGCCAATGTGATCGGCTCGTGGGCCAATACGGATAATGCGCCCGTGGGTGGCGTATTCCCTGTCCTCGATTTCAATGGCGTTCCTGGCCCGGCATCCTATACATTCACCTGGACCTCGCTGAATGCGGCGATGCCTTGCGCCAACATCAGTCGAACGATCGAGATCTTTGTCGAGAATTGTTCCTGCCCCAGTATTGCCGTTTTACCGCCCGGCCCGTTTTGTACCTCAGAAGCAGGCGTGGACCTGACGGACTATGTCCTCACCATGGAGCCGGGTTTCTGGTCGCTGATCAACCTGCCATCCGGAACGAACCCTGCCTCGATACAGGGCGACAGCCTGGTTGTCCAGAACCGGGATACGGGGACCTACACGCTGACCTTTCACCTGACCGATCTGCCTCCTCCCGGATGTCCGGATACGGCCAGCTTTGAGCTGGACCTGTTTGCGCCACCCGTGTTATCCCTGCAGCCCACGGATACCTTGTGCAATGATTCGACCGGCGGGATCTGGCCGACCTCGATCGATCTCGATGGACTGATCCTCAGCGGTCCATCCGGAGGGCAATGGACGGATGTGAACGGCTCGGGGGCCGGAGGTGTCCTGCCGTTGATCCAAATGCAGGGTGTGCCGCCAGGCAATTACTCGTTTGCCTACACCACCAATGCAGCTTCCTTGCCTTGCCCGGAGGCCACCGCCAGCGCGGAGATCACGGTCCTGAATTGTATCTGTCCTCCCATTCAGGTGATGGCCGAGGATACCATCTGTACGGATGGCCCCGTTGTCTTGCTGGCCGACTATGCGATCAGTTCGTCCTCAGCGGTCTGGTCGGTCGCACAGACACCCGGAGGATCCAATCCAGCGGTGATCCAGAACGGACTGCTCCTGGTCAGTGGCGCCGATACCGGGCAATACCAACTGATCCTGACCCTCGATCCGCCGGCGCCCGCCAATTGCCCCCAGGATGATACACTGTTCCTGCTGATCGCCAGTCCGCCTGCGGCCGTGGTCCAACCCCGGGATACCCTGTGTAACGCCGACCTGCCCGGATCATATCCTTTCGACCTTTCGGCGACCGACCTGATCCTCTCCGGAGATACAAGCGGAACCTGGTCGTTCAACAGTCCCATCCCGGGCGTCACCGGAATATTGCCCGATCTTCAGTTCATTGGCGTAACACCTGGAGCATACGGATTGACCTATTCGACCAATACGGCGATTTTTCCTTGCCTGGATCAGTCCTATACGACCCAATTGGTGATCGTGGATTGCAGTTGTCCCTCCATTGCGGATACTGCTTTTTGCAATACCGTCCCATCGTTCGATCTGGACCAATTGCATTTGTCCAGTCTGATGGTGACCTGGGAGATCGTCACCTTCCCGCCCGGAGGGCAGCCGGCCGTGTTGGCGGGGTCGACCCTGAATACGCTGAATGCCAACCCGGGCACCTACTATATCAAGGGGACCTTTGACCTGGGCAGTGGAAGCCCCTGCCAGGAGGAGTGGATCGTGGAGGTCACCCTGGTGGAGCAACCAAGCATTTCCATGCGAGACAGCGTGACCGTGTGCAACGTCCTGGGGCCTGCAGGTTCTCCCTTGATCTGGCTGGACTCACTGTTCCTTCTCCCGCCACCGGCAGGTGACTGGCTGGATCTGGATAATGCAGGAGCAAGTGGAAATCTCCCGAGCCTGGACTTCTCCGGTGTGGCCCCGGGGACATATCGATATGTGTACCAGTCATCCGGGGCTAACAATGCCTGTTTGGCCGTTGCGGATACTCTGGTCATCATCGTGATCGATTGCAGCTGTCCGCCGTTGACCCTGGTTCCGCCAGGGGCATTCTGCGAAAGTGATACCTCGCTGCAACTCGATGCCTACAAGCTCTTTTCCGATGCGGGGACCTGGAACCTGACCGCGGCCCCGGCCGGATCCAATCCGGCTGTGTTGACGGGTGCCAACCTCAACCTGTCCGGTGCCGATCCGGGGATGTATCGCTTCCTGTTCACACTGACAGCCACTCCTCCTCCGAATTGCCCGGATACGGCCGGGTTGTCCCTGACCCTTGTGCCTTCCCCTTCTGCCGGACAGTTTGCTGATTCGGTCACGATCTGTGCGGGTTCGCCGGTGGCACTGGACCTGTCCGCCCTCCTCACGGGACAGGACCCCGCCGGGAGCTGGTTGGCAGACAACCTGAATCCGGGGCCGATCGACGGACTGGATGTCCAGTCGGGCATGTGGAATGGACTTGTCCCCGTGCTTTCCGGGCAGTACCGGATCTATTATGTCGTTGCCGGGACCGGCCCTTGTCCGGCTGACTCGGCATCCCTGGTGGTCAGTATCCTTCATACTCCTGAAGCGGAAGCCGGTCCTGACCGGATCATCGGATGTGACGAAGATGAGGTCATCCTGGGGACCCCACCAATGCCAGGGCAGATCCATACGATCTATTCCTGGTCCCTTGGGTCTGGGCCGATCGCCATAACCCCCATCGTCTCGGTGGATGCCATTGGCACCTATGTCCTGCAGGCGATTGATACGGTGACGGGATGCCTGGCCACCGATACGGTCGTGGTTACAGCCGGCCAGCTGGGACCGGTGGCCATGGGCCTGGAGATGACTGACCCTGAATGTCTGTCGGACAATGGCACCATTGAGATCATCAGCGTGCAGGGAGGCGTCCCCCCTTATCTCTACCAGATCGGGCAGAATGGTTTTTCCGGAGATCCTATTTTCTCCGGGTTGGGGGAAGGTACCTGGTTGGTGACCGTACAGGATGCCCAGGGCTGCCTGGCAGATTCACTGGTCACCCTGGTCTCACCCAATAGTTTCAGCGTTGACCTGGGTCCCGATCAGATCGTTGCTCCGGGAACAGTAGTGAATCTGGAGGCACAACTGGTCAATCATTCGGGAGTGATCAGTGAAGTGACCTGGGAACCATTTCAGATATCCTGTCCGAACTGTCTGACCCAGCAATTCATAGCCGATCAGGACGTGATCGTTCGCGTGCTTGTGATGAATACCAATGGCTGTGAAGCCTCGGATGAGGTGTTGATCCAGATTAGGGAAGGGCAGGCCCGGTTCTTTGTTCCCAGTGCCTTCAGTCCGAATCGGGATGGAATCAATGATGCCTTCACCATCTATGGCAATGACTGGCTGGCATTGATCGAGAAGCTGGACCTCTTTGACCGATGGGGGAACCACCTGGCCACGTTCAGTGACCTGCCTCCGGGGGATGTCCAGGTAGGTTGGGATGGGACGAGCAAAGGCCAGTTGCTTGATCCGGGCGTCTATATCTATACAGCAGAACTCCTTCTGTTGGATGGCCAGAAGCGGTTGTTGAAGGGCGAGGTGAACCTCCTTCGATGAAGGTGGTGTGGAAGGAGATTATTGGCTCAGGTCGACGAGCCGGGCGATCGGCGCGACGCGTTGAATGGCTTCCATACCTGCTTTCATGGTTGAAGCGCTGGCGTACATCTGGCTGCTGCCAATGACCTGGCCATTGGTGGATTTGAGATTGAAATGCCACTTTCCATTGCTGGCCTGTTTGGTTTCATAACAGGAAGTATCGCGACAGTTCTTGGTGACGGAGGCGATACCATTCTGAGCACCGGATTTGGCCTCATACCCCTGGGATTGCAGAATGACCTGCCCGTTTCTGGACTTCAGACGGAAATAGAACTTTCCGGAAGATTCGCTTTGGAAGATCTCAAATTTCATGGGTGTAGCACAGTTTGGTTGTAGATGAGGTTCAAGATAGGCAAACTCCGTCAATTATCTCTCTGATCGATACAATGTCAAAAGATTGATCGGTCTAGTGGAAGAGGACCTCGCTCGCCCCGAAGCCATAACGGGGATGATGGTCATTGCGAATGGTCCGGACTTCCGGATAGGAGCGACATCGCTCGGCTATGGCGGCTTTCAGTTTGCCCTTGCCCAGGCCATGAATAATGAATACATGAGGGATGCCCATTCGGATGGCCTGTTGAAGGTATCCTTCAAATCGCTGCATCTGACGCCGGAAGATCTCAGCATCGGTCATCTTGGCTGCATTCGGCAGGAATGCTTCAGCATGCAAGTCCAGTTCGATCTGAAAGGAGGCCCGCTCCTCTGGCGTCGGTACAGCGGAGACCCGCCGCCGTTCCCCAGGAACATGGGGGACAGAACGAGTATGCACGGAAAGAGTCGGTTGCACCTTCCGGTGTTCCCGGTCAGGAAGGTCGAACAGAGCGATTGGGCCGGGCAGGAACGCGGTTGCATTCATCCGGTTGAACAGGGATTTGGGTCGGGGCCGAATGATCGCCTCCGAGCGGCTGATTTGTCTCAATCCCAGCTTTTGCCAGGACGAGACCCGCATGGTCGGCTGATGATGCAAGCGATTCATCGGGAATGCCCCGATCTCTGTCCAGGTATGCGGGGCAGCCTCTCCCTGACAGTTCTCCGAAGGGCTCCCTTCTGCCTGGAGGATCAGTTGGCAGGACATGGCATGCTCGGTATCATTGACCAGCAGGATGTGGAATTGCCGGATGGGCCAATCCTCCGGGTCGACTGAAATGCCGATGTGCAAGCCTGACCCAATTCCGGTGAACCTACCTCCCGGAAGATCCTTTTCCATGCTGGCCGGCACTACGGTAGAAGCAGTGGGGATGGATGAGGGCCCAGGATCTGGCGCCTGGTAATCGATGTCATCCAGGTGCACGGGGATCTCCTCGGATTCACCGGTGAGGACCACCATCACCATGTCCCCGTCCAGATATCTCGAAAAGTGGGCCCACTGGCCGGTATGGATGAGATAGGTCTTGTCGCCTGCTTGCCAGAACATGTCGAAAGATAAGTCGTGACTCTGGAACACCTGCGCTGTATCTTTGTTGAATGCCGGTACCTGGTGATCGGTCCCAACTGTCATCTGGCAGGGAGGAAAAATCCGAAGCCGGACCTGGTGAGCCTCATGGGTCGAACGGTAAAGCCGGTAGACCCATGCCCAGGAACGAAATCAGAGAAGAAGTGACTGCACGAACGACATATCTGGTCAAGGAGATCTACTATACCCTGCAGGGCGAAGGTGCCCAAACCGGTCGTCCGGCAGTCTTCTGCCGATTCAGCGGTTGCAATCTCTGGTCAGGTCGGGAGGAAGATCGCCATGATGCGATCTGTTCCTTTTGCGATACGGACTTTCGCGGTACGGATGGGCCGGGTGGAGGACGCTATTCCGCTTCGGAACTGGCTGATCGGATCCTGAGCTTCTGGCCGGATGACAGCGGTGTGCCACCGTATGTGGTCTGCACAGGTGGAGAGCCCCTCCTGCAGTTGGACAAGGCACTGGTCGAGGTCCTGCACCAGGCGGGAATTCGGATCGGGGTGGAAACCAATGGAACCGTCCTGCCACCGGCAGGTCTGGACTGGGTTTGTGTCAGTCCAAAGGCCGGATCGGAGTGTGTGCTGACCACCGGCGATGAACTGAAGCTGGTCTATCCTCAGTCGGGTGCTATGCCCGAGCAGTACGTCAACTGGGCGTTTTCCCATTTTTTCCTTCAACCCATGGATGGACCTGATCGCGAGGAGAACACCCGCCAGGCCACGGCCTACTGCATGGCTCACCCCAGGTGGCGGCTCAGCGTCCAGATGCATAAGGTGATCGGGATCGATTGAGGATCAGGGGATATCCAATCGATACTGATCGAGATAAGCCTTGTATTGTGGATGTCCGGACAGCGCCTCGGGATTCCCGACGCTGATCAGCCGGGAGCGGGCGCGTGTCAGGGCGACATTGAGTTTTCGGTCGATGCCGTGGCCATCTGAAGTGATCATGGACAGTTCGACCGGATGCTGGACACAAAACGAGATGAGGATGATCTCCCGGGCCCCGCCCTGGTACCGTTCGACGGTATCCACCGTGCAGGCGTCGGCCGGGATGCCGGCATCGTCCATCAACTGCCGGATCAGCGCGATCTGGGCCTTGAATGGCGTGATGACGCCCAGAGTTTCCTCTGTCCAGGTACGGCCTGCGGCCTGATAGAGCATTCGGTAATACTGGAACAGATCGACGATCAATCTGGCCTCCGCCATATTGGTTTTGGTGATCGGTTCATCCTGGTCCCGGTCCACCGCCAGGAAGGCGATCCTGCGGTTGGCAAGATATTCATGCAATGGATGTCCGATGGTTGGGTCGGACAGTTTGACCTGCTGAAAGGAACCGATCAACTGCAGTTTGCCCTCATAGAATTGATCGTTGGGAAAGACCATCAACTCCTCGTGCATTCGCCCCTGGCGCGAGAGCATCCCGTATGCATGTGACCAGCCGCAATCCCGGGATCGAAGGATGAGGCGTTCGAAGAGGGAGGTTCCGGCATCCGTTATCTCCAGGTCTGCAAGGGGTGGGGCAGTGATGGCTCGGGATGTTCGTTCCTGGGTCACCACGGCAGGCAGTTGTTTGTGATCACCGATCAGGGTCACGTGAGGGAACTGGACCAGCAAGCCCAACAGCATCGGTTCGAGGAGTTGTGATGCCTCGTCGATGATCACCCGGTCAAATCGTTTCATCCGGAGCAATTCGGTTTGACCATGCAGGGATGAGACGGTACCCACAAAGATGCGATATCGCCCGATCAGGTTCCTGACCTCTTCACGAGAGATACAGGAAGCTGTTCCCGTGGACAACAACCGCTCGCGATACGGCTCTGCGGTACTGTACCGGCTGCCGATCCGGACATAATTGTCGGCGTATGCCGGGCCCAATGCCTCGATGGCAGAACAGATCTCATCGACGGCCCGATTGGTATACGCCAGGAGCAGCAGGTTCTCGGAGGTGTTCCGGTAGAGCCAGCCCACCAGATGGTGCAGGACCACACTGGTCTTTCCAGTACCGGGTGGTCCCCAGAGCAGGAAATAGTCCTTCGAGGACAGGAGTTGAACGATGACCTGTTGCTGTTCATCTGTCAGGGAGTCCGCCAGCGAGATGGGCTGGACAGCTGCCGGAAGTCCGGGAGGGATCCTGCCGAGAAGGAGGTCCCGCTTTTCTTTTGGTGCGGCAGCGAAGGTGAAGAGGCTTCGGGTCAGCTGATGAAAGGCGCTGTCCAGAAAGTCAGATTCCAGATGCCAGAGCGTGTCCTGTTGGAAACGTGACCGGTGGACTTGCGGGGCACGCAGTCGGATCACGATCTCATCCCGTCCCAGTTCGACAATGGTGCACTTCCACAATTGGTCTTGCGTGGATTGTCCATCGTCCTGGTGCGGATACAGGATGGTGATATCACCCACCCGGAAATTGGCCAGGGAGGGAGTTTCAGGAGTGAACTGGAACCGAATCAGTGGATCGCTTTCAGCGCTTCGATCTTCAATGATGCGCAGGAAGGACAGGATGGAGAACCGGTCCGCTTTCTCCGCCCGGGTATCCAGCCAGAGGGAGGCTTGTCCTTTCCAGCGATCCGAACCGGCACGTCCTGTTTTGGCCAGTTGATACTCTCTGGCCAGGAATCCGGCAAAGGAGGCGAAATAGGCCTGTTCCACTTCGTCGAGTCCTTGCCAGGTCCGGGAGAACAGATCGAGGTCCCGCTGGTGAAATCCACCCAGTCCCGGATGCCGCTCCGTGGTCCATTGGTGAAAGATATCCCACGTGCTCCGATCGGCCCCATCCAGTCGGGTGAGGGCATCTTCCATGAGCAGGATCTGATTGCGGACCTGCAGGGCATCCATTTGCTTGGACCGTACGACCGGTGCGAAGCGCAACGGACGTTCCGCCTCACGAGAGTAGAGGATATAGGTCAGGGAGGACACATGAGGCCGGATGTCCCGGATCAACAGGTCATACAACAGGGTTTGGATATAATGATTGGCGTTGAGGCCGTAGGCATTGGGGCGAAACGGCGCGCCACTTTTCAATTCGATGATTCCGGGCGCTTTTTCCCGCCCGGCGGGCAGGTGAAAAAGGTCGAGGCGGCCCTGGATGCCAAAGTCCGGGCTGTAGAAGGATGGCTCAAGGTAGCAGTCGGCGGCATCGATCTGTTGTGCGGACAACCCACTTTGGACAAATTGCTTCAAGGTGGAGAAGTGCACCCGGCCTTTGACCACCAATTCCCTTACCTCCTGGTCGGAGAGCATGGCGAAACCCAGGGGGCTGAGCTTGAATACGTCAGGAAAGAGGCTATCAAACTCGAGATCGGGTTCCTGGATCAGGCGATCCAGGAAGAAGTTGGCCATATGACCGGCCAGGATGGCGGCATTGCTCAGACTGGGCAAGAAGCGTTTCATGACCCCGATCAACGGAAAGGCGGCTCCCGGGGTGAAGCACTCCGCCACCGTGGTGACATCGATCAGATGATCGGGCTGGAGGACAAACCCCTTCGGGTACAGGACGCCCTCCGGATCCGTTTCTACATCGACCAGGTTGATCCGGATAGGGAGGCTGCCCGATCCCGCCAGCGATTCGAAGAGCTCATTGAAATTTTCATTTCGCTCCGGGATATTCCCCTGCACCACCACCGGCAGGCCCGGGGAATCGTCCCGAAAGCCGGTCATTTGCCAGGACGCCAGGTCGATCCGGAGGACCATCATCCGCACCAGGGGTTCAAAATTCCTGATGGTCCTGACCGGCACGGTCACCGCAGGCAATTGTTCCAGCAATTCGTGATAGGCGGGTTGCAGGGATACGTTGAAGATATCCCGGATCGTGCCGGCCAGGGCCCTGTACCCCCAGGCCAGGGCTTCCTGAACAACGGCGTCATCCGGCGACCTGGTGGCTTCTATCCGGGAGATCTGTTTTCGAAAGAGATGGAGTGCCTGCTGGGTGGCCGGCGGGGTGTGGTACTTGTGGCACACATAGGCCATCAGGGAGAAGGTCGTGGTGAAGTGGAGGGGTTCGCGCTGGGCGATATGGTCAAGGAGGAGCTGCAGCAATTTGAACAGCTGGAGTGGGCTCAGCTGACCCATTGGATAGCTGAGTACCCATTGTTCTACCTGACGGGCCAGATGGCCATCCAGTTCCAGGGGGTCAGAAGGTGGGACAGGCAACGTGGGCATGGGAAGAATTGCTGGCTTCCAAGATAATGACAATCTGCCTGAAGCGGACCAACGGCTTTGTCAGGCCGGACACAATCCGGCAGAATATCCAATCCAGGAGCGGGTCAGCCATTATCTTTGCCCGGAAATTGGAACGAAACGCCGGTATATGAGAACATGGTGGTTTGGATGGTTCATGGCAGGCTTGATCCTGGTCGCCTGTCAGGGGGTGTCCGAGCCGGAGGTGGAGGATCTGGAAGCCAGTGAAGCCGGTGAGGCCCTGGATTGGTGGTATCGCATGCGGATGGACTCGGAAGGCCGCCTGGATGTCGGCCCATGGGTCGCGGCGTTTCGATCCTCGACGTTGCGGACCGGGAATACTGCTGACTGGCACTCCCTCGGCCCCGCGAACATCGGTGGTCGAACGCTTTGCGTCGCCTTTCATCCAGCCGACCCGAATACGGTCTATGCCGGCTCCGCTTCCGGTGGTCTGTGGGTGACCTCCACGGGCGGGAAGGGTGCAAAGGCCTGGCAACGGATCCCGATCAACTATCCGGTCCTGGCTGTTTCTTCCATCCTGATCGACCCGAATGATCCCGATCGGATGTGGATCGGTACCGGGGAAATGTACAATCAACAGGCGGCCAGCCCGGGAACCATCTCCCGGTTTACCCGGGGTACCTACGGGATCGGTGTACTGATGACCACCGATGGCGGTGCCACATGGTCACCCAGCCTGGATTGGACCTCAGGAGGCCTGCGGGCCATCCAGAAACTGGCGATGAATCCCCTCGATCCCGATGTGCTTTATGCCGCTACCAGTGAGGGGTTGTATCGGTCGGACGATGCAGGAGGGGAGTGGTATCCGGTGTTCCCTCAGCCCATGATCACCGATCTCTGGATCCCGGCGGACGATACGGCCAGGATCATCCTGACTGCCGGCAGCTATTTTACGCCGGGTGCCGGGGTGTATCGTTCTTCCGACAGTGGGCAAACCTTTTCCCTGGTCGGCGATCTGCCGGCCGCCTATACCGGCAAGGCCATGCTGGGCGGGTCGCCTTCTGACCCGGACGTGCTCTATTGTTCGGTTGCCGACGCAACAGCGGGGATCGGGCTCTATTCCTCGGCAGACGCGGGTAGCTCCTGGACACTTTCCAATGGTCTGGATGTGCCCAAATACCAGGGGTGGTACTCCCATGCTCTGGCCGTCTCGCCCACTGATCCAAACTATCTCCTGTTCGGTGGTATTGACATGCACCGGTCGTTCAATGGCGGTACCTTTCTCATCCAGGTCAGTTACTGGGAGGAGTGGTTGTTCGGCAAGGTGCCTGCAGGGGGGCCGGAGGGGCCACCATATTATGTGCATGCCGATATCCATCAGATCGTCTATCATCCCCAATTGCCCGACGTTGCGTGGGTGGCAACGGATGGCGGGTTGTTTGTGACGGAAGATAACGGACTGAACTTCCAGGGCAGGAATGGCGGGTACCAGACCCAGCAGTTCTATGCCCGGTTCTCCAATTCCCACCAGGATCCGGATTTTGCGATCGGAGGCATGCAGGATAATGCTTCCGCGATCTATGAGGGGGACGACGAATGGGTTCGGGTCATTGGTGGCGATGGCCTGTCTACCGCGATCGATCCGACCAATGACCAGCGGGTATTGGGTTCTGCGCAGGGGCTGTTGCTGTTTCGATCACTTGACAGGGGGCAGTCATTTGATCAGGTATCCGGATCCACGTTTATCAATGAATCAGTGCCGTTCAACGGGGCCTTCCAGGTTGATCCCAAGAATCCCAACAGGGTCTATGCCGGTGGTCAGAAGCTGTATCGGTCCACTTCCTTTGGATCGTTGGAGTCCTGGGTCGCTGTGACTCCCGGCAACCTGGATGGCAATCGTCTCCTGACCCTGATCGAGATCTCTCCGGCCAATGATCAGCACCTGGTGGTTGCCACAGCCTCCGATCCCACATTCTCCAATGGAGTGAACACGGGCAAGATCCGGGTTTCCAAGACGGGTGGATCAACATGGACGACGGCGACAGGACTACCCAGTCGGTATTGTACGGATATCGCATTCCATCCTTCCGGAGATACCCTCTTGGCGACATTCTCGGGATTTTCGGAAAACCCCCTCTACCGATCGGTCAATGGCGGTCTGAGCTGGACCCCTTTCGGTGAGGGGCTTCCTCACATTCCGACCAATTGCGTGATCTATGATCCCTATGAATCCAGCCATGTGTACCTGGGGAATGACCTGGGCGTATTCTTCTCAGACGATGGTGGACAACAATGGGTACCGTTCACTACCGGATTGCCGGAAGCCACCCTTGTCATGGATCTGGCAGTTTCCCTGCCCAACTATTCCATTCGTGCGGCAACGCACGGTCATGGCGTCTATGAGTCCGAACTGGTGTCCACATCCGTAGCCATCGATCCGGGGCCTCCGCCATCTGCCGGAGTCCGGGTATTCCCGAATCCGATCCAGGACCGACGGATCCAACTGGTCACGGGGTCAGTGTCCTCAGGTCCGATGGAGGCCCGTCTGGTGAGCCTTTCTGGCCAGGTGGCGGCCCGTCAATCCTGGCCATTGGTCAGTGAGTCGATGGAGTGGCACCTCCCGGATGCTCTTTCACCAGGAGTGTATTACCTGGAGATCCGCATGTCCGACAGGACCTCCACCATCCCGGTCGTGATCGAACGTTGAACCGTTATCAGGAAATAAAAAAGAGGCATCCCCGCAGTGGAGATGCCTCTTTGGAATATCGTTTATCGGTTGCCCTATTTCTTGGTCACGGCCTGAACGACCGCTTTGAAGGCATCCGGGTGGTGCATGGCCAGGTCAGCGAGGGCCTTCCGGTTGAGCTCCACATGGCTGGTGTGCATGTTGTTGATCAGGCGAGAGTAGGTGGTTCCCTCCTGACGGGCTGCGGCATTGATCCGGGCGATCCACAGACGACGGAACGCACGCTTCTTGCCTTTGCGGTCACGATAGGCATAGGCCCAGCCTTTCTCGACGGCATTCTTCGCAACGGTATATACCTTGCTTCGTGCGCCAAAATAACCTTTGGCGGCATCCATGATCTTTTTGCGTCTGGCCCTGCTGGCCACTGCATTGACACTTCTTGGCATGAGGAAAAATTTGCGACTGGCCGGGGTCAGGTCATGACACTTTGGGCCGGATAGTCTGGTGAGAGATGACGAATTACTTGCACAACATTCTCAATACACCCGGAGTGTCGGCATCGCAGAGGATGGCTCCGTGGCGAAGGACCAGCTTACGACGGCTGGATTTCTTCCGCATCAGGTGTGAGTGATTGGCATGAAAGTGACGTACTTTACCTGTACCGGTAAGACGGAAGCGCTTTTTGGCACCGGTATGGGTTTTCATCTTGGGCATAGCCTTACAATTTAGCGTGCAAAAATAGGAGCTTTTTCGGGGATAATCAAACTTAATCCACCTGCAAATCCTATTTTTTCTTCTTGGGTGAAATGATGACCGACATCCGGCGGCCTTCCATTTTGGGCAGGGCTTCGGCAGCACCCAGCTCTTCCAGTTCGTTGAGGAACTTCAGGAGAAGCAGTTCACCTCTGTCCTTGAAGACGATGGTCCGCCCACGGAAATGGACATATGCTCTCACCTTGGATCCCTCTTCCAGGAATTTCTTGGCATGACGGAGTTTGAATTCGAAGTCGTGCTCGTCGGTATTGGGACCAAAGCGGATCTCCTTCATCACCGTTTTGACCACCTTGGCCTTCAACTCCTTTTCCTTCTTTTTCTTGTCGTAGATGAACTTGCGATAGTCCACGATCTTGCAGACCGGGGGTACGGCTTTCGGCGAGATCTCGACCAGGTCAAGTTCAAGCTGCTGTGCCCAGCTTTGGGCTTGTCGGGTAGGGTAGACCCCAGGTTCGATGGTCGTTCCGGCGATCTCACTGATCTGGTCCAAATGGTCGCCGACGAGTCGGATCTCCGGCACACGAATCATGTGATTGATCCTGAACTCATACCGTTCGTCTTTCTTCTGGGGTTGGTTACGTCTGTTCAAATGGTTGGTTTTATGAAAAAGTTGGTTTTCCTGAACATGCGAATGTACGGCCTCTTTGGAACAGATGGCCGTACATTCTCAGCAGATCAGCAGAACGGGGATTATTCAACGTCAGACTGAACTTCTTTCTTGAGGGTGATCAGCAGTGATTCGCCGTCCTCTCCCAATGCCGCTTCAAAGACACTTCCTTCCGGTGGGTTCACATTCAGGATCTGTTCAGCGAGCGGATCTTCGATATACTTCTGGATGGCCCGGTGCAGAGGTCGGGCACCGAATTGCGGGTCATACCCCTTCTCGGCCACGAACTTCTTGGCTTCGGGGGTCAGCTCCAGGGAGAAGCCCATGCCGGACATCCGGTGAAGCAATTGTCCCAGGGTAATGTCGATGATCTTGAAGATCTCTTCCTGGCCGAGGGCATTGAATACGATGACATCATCGATCCGGTTGAGGAATTCCGGGGAGAAGGTCCGCTTCAGGGCATGTTGGATGACACTCTTGGCATTTTCTTCTTCGGAGGCCTGGCGGGCTTTGGTGGCAAAGCCGACACCCTGTCCGAAATCCTTCAACTGACGAACGCCAATGTTGGAGGTCATGATGATCAGGGTGTTCTTGAAGTCCACCTTGCGACCCAGGCCGTCCGTGAGCTGGCCGTCATCCAATACCTGGAGCAGGATATTGTAGACATCCGGATGCGCCTTCTCGATCTCGTCAAGGAGAATGACTGAATATGGCTTCCGACGCACCTTTTCGGTGAGCTGGCCACCTTCTTCATAACCCACATAGCCGGGAGGTGCCCCGATCAGTCGGCTGATGGAGAACTTCTCCATGTATTCGCTCATGTCGATCCGGATCAGGCTGTCCTCCGAGTCGAAGAGGTACCGGGACAGGGCCTTGGCCATTTCGGTTTTGCCCACACCGGTCGGTCCGAGGAAAATGAAGGTGCCTATGGGGCGTTTGGGGTCCTTCAGTCCAACCCGGTTGCGCTGGATGGCTTTGGTGACCTTCAGGATCGCCTCATCCTGGCCGATGACCATTTTCTGGAGGTCGTCCGTCATGTGGATCAAACGGTTGCTCTCGCTCTGGGCGACCCGCTTGACCGGAATGCCGGTCATCATGGAAACCACCTCGGCAATATCCTCCTCATCGACAGGATACCGCTTCGTCTTGGATTCTTCTTCCCAGGAGTTCTTGGCATATTCCAGCTGACGCTGGAGCTTGGACTCATCGTCTCTCAGGTCAGCAGCTTTTTCATACTGCTGGTCTTTCACTGCCTGGTTCTTCAGTTCCTTGAGGTCCTCGATCTTCTTTTCCAGCTCTTCGATGTGCTTGGGCACATGGATATTCTTCAGATGGACCCGGGCGCCTACCTCATCGAGGACATCAATGGCCTTGTCGGGCAGGAACCGGTCCGTGACGTAGCGATCGCTGAGCTTGACACAGGCCTTGATCGCCTCATCCGTATAGTTGACGTTGTGGAACTCTTCGTATTTCGGCTTGATGTTGTTGAGGATGTGTACGGTCTCTTCCGGACTTGGCGGATCCACCAATACCTTCTGGAATCGGCGATCCAGTGCTCCGTCCTTCTCGATATACTGGCGATACTCATCCAGGGTTGAGGCACCGATGCACTGCAGTTCACCTCTAGCCAGGGCAGGCTTGAAGATATTGGAGGCGTCCAGTGACCCGGTGGCTCCACCAGCACCGACGATGGTGTGGATCTCATCGATGAAGAGGATGACATCCCTGGATTTCTCCAGTTCGTTCATGATGGCCTTCATCCGCTCTTCAAACTGACCACGGTATTTGGTGCCAGCCACCAGAGCAGCGAGGTCGAGCATGATGATCCGCTTGTTGAAGAGGGTCCGGGAGACCTTCTTTTGCATGATCCGCAGGGCCAGGCCTTCGACAATAGCAGTTTTACCGACACCGGGTTCACCGATCAGGATGGGGTTGTTCTTCTTTCTCCGGGACAGGATCTGGGATACCCGTTCGATCTCGCTTTCACGGCCGATGATGGGGTCCAGTTGGCCTTCTTCCGCCAGGCGAGTCACGTCCCGACCGAAATTGTCAAGGACCGGAGTGCGGGATTTGGTAGCGCCCTTCCGCTGGTAGCGACCGCCGCCTTCTTCTTCCTCTTCGAAGGAGTCTTCCGGTTCAGGTTGTGCCGAAGCGAACGGGTCGCGGCTGCTGACATTTCCTTCCTGAAGGACATATTCCAACTCGGATTTGAACACATCGTAATCGATGTCAAACTGTTGGAGCACCTGGGAGGCAATATTGTCTTTGTGCTTCAGGATGGACAGCATCAGATGCTCCGTATTGATCTCGTCGCTCTTGAGCATCTTGGCCTCCAGGAAGGTCACCTTGAGGACTTTTTCAGCCTGTTTGTTGAGGGGCAACTGGCCGATGTTCAGATCGCTCCCGGGTTGGGTGCCCGTCGCGACGGATTGCTCCAGAGTTGACTTCAGGTCCCTGGAATTGACATCCAGGGAGGAGAGCACCTTCATGGCCAGGTTAGTCTTCTCCTCCAGGATACCGAGAAGCAGGTGCTCGGTCCCGATATAGTCATGTCCCAGGCGGACGGCCTCATCACGACTCTTGGAGATGATCTGTTTGACCTGGGATGAAAATCTGCGATTCATACGACTGTGTTCATGATTAAAGAGTCAGGTACTCCCTGTTGCAAGTTTAACAGGATTCGCTGAATGGTACAACACCTGGTAAAATTACGCTCTTTTCAGGAATCAAAGCGGGAAAAGCCGCTTGCTGCCCTGAATTGCAAGTGTAACACAAAAAGGGTACATCCTGTTTCTTACGGGAATGTTAAGCCAAAGATGCCTGTGAAGGGAATAACCTTCGAGCAGGATATAAAAACCTCATGGGGATGTGTACTTTTGCAAGGATCAAGGATCAAGACCATGAAGTACGAGATCGATAAGCAGGAAAAGTTTGCCATCATGCGATTGGAGGAAGAGAATCTGAATTCTCTTGTAGCACCGATCCTGAAGTCGGAGTTGGTGATCCTCAGCAATGAAGGCGTGCGCAATCTGATCCTGGACCTGAAAGATGTCAAGTTTGTTGATTCCAGCGGGTTGAGCGCCATACTGACCGGCAACCGGTTGTGGTCAGAGGACAAATCCTTTATCATTACAGGAGTAGACCACCCCAGTGTCAAAAAGCTTCTGGAGATCTCCCGGCTGGACTCCATCCTGACCCTCATCCCTTCCATTGAGGAATCGATCGACTATATCTACATGGAGGAGATCGAGCGCGAGCTCAACCAGGGGCCTGACCAGGACCTGGAGGCCATGTAAGCCAAATAACCAGGTTTTCCGGCCCGACCCAGGGAGGTCGCACGACATTCCCGAAGATTCACCACACAGCATCACCTTGGAGGCCAGCTTGGCTGGACAGGGACTGTTGATCAACTTGTTTCCCTTCAACCGGATGGTTCTCTCCCGGTATCCTGGTGAGGTGCCTGGCAAGGCTCCTTTGCCAGGTGGTGACTCATCGTGGTGATCCATTGCCGTGGAAATGTCACATATGGAACAAGTCCTGGCAAATCATGCTTCGGTCATCCGCGAATGAATGGATACCGGAGCACCCACTCAACCTGATGAGCCAAACATGGACATCATGTACGGCCGATGAATCCTGTTCTCCTGATTTTACTGGTAAAAAGTTGGTGGGCTAGGCACTGCCTTCCCGAGACCGTCGATGGTCATCGGGATCCATGTTTCATCGCTTGTGCAGAAAGGGATTGACCTGGCCTGTCATGGGAGATGCCTGGCAACCGAATTTTTCATATGTCACAAATTTCGGTTGTGCTATATTGTTGAAAATCAAGGCAGATGTGACAGTATATCAAAAAAATATTTATCCATGTTCTTTTATTGTAATGAGCTACGGGCTGGAAGACAACAGGTTAAGGATTGATGATTTTAACATCTGTTTTTTCTATGTAAATTCATGCAAACTCTGTTTTCCCTACAGATCAGAAAAGGTATATTTGCAACCATGCGATCTGCCGATCCAACAGGCACTCCGCATGAATGTGTGTTGGATCTGTGACACTCCATCGCACGCTACATCCCAAAACACCGGAATAAAATTTGGAGAACCTCTCTGAAAAGGAGGTTCCTATACGCTCAATGGTGTATGGATAAACGTGTATATAGGATTTGATCTGACTGATGCAAGAGGGGGAAACTCTTGCATCGGTATTCTCTTTTGTGTTGACTGTAGACTAGACTATGAGAAAACTACTTGAAACGCCCGGCAAGGTCGCCACCCTCTTTTTGTTGGTTACGGTGACCTGTTTTCTAATCCCAAACGCATCAGAGGGATTTCCTTCAGATCCGTCTGCATTTCCTCCGACCAAAGTACCGGTCCATGGCAGCCTGGATCGCCAGGGGGCTATCGGGATGTCGCCTGATCATGATCAGGCGGCTCGTCAGTTGGTCTGGATGGCTCGTCCAGGTGTGGATGCCACGTCCTCATCACGAGAAGCAGCCACCGGGGTCTCCATGACCCCATGCGGTGACAATCTGATCAATAATGGAGGATACGAGGACAACTCCAGCTCGATCCTGTCATCCAACTGGCGCCTTGGCGGGTCCAATGGCAGCCGGACGGTTCGGTTGACCAGTGACAATAATACTGGTGACGATATCGATGACTGGATGGCTGCCCCGAATGTCTATTATGTCAAGAAAGATGGTAAGACCAATAATCCGCAAGGAGAATACTTCGTTTGGTTGCCCAACAAAGACCAGTGTTTCAATACCATGCCTGGGGTGATCAAGGACCTGGAGCTTTGTCCGGGTCGTCCGTACACGATCAAATTCAAGGCCGCCGCCTGGAAGAACACTCTCGTGAACTGGGTTCCCCAGGCTTCTATTCCAACCCAGAAGTCAACTCGCCTGAATATTGAGTTCACCTTTGAAGGGGCTCCCAACAACCTGGAGTATCAGGGTCAATGGGCCTTGCCCCAGAGCAGCAGCTGGTCCAATCTCAACTGGCAGGAATGCACATTCACCTTTTACTATGATCCTTCAAAACCCTTGTCCTCTGTCTTTTTTACCAATGCAGCCAATAGTGGCGATTCCGAAGTAGGGGTCGCCATTGACGATTTTGGCATTTATGCCGAAGAGTGTACAGCTTGCCCGACAGATGATTGGTTCTTTGAATGCGGTGATGGAAAAACGGTGGATATCTATGGAAAAAGCATCAAGGACCTGAACAGTTCCACCTTGCTGATTCCCAATTCCAATTCTGTGTATCAAACTGTTGTCGAACTGGTCTACAAGGGTTCAAATCCAGGAAATTCCACTACCCTGAAGGACAACAACAACAATACCTATACGGCCTATCGGATATCTCCGGTGGGTGCGAGCTCGAATGTGTGGGTGTATCGGGCGTTATTACCGAAGGTCAGCTCGATTACATATGTACCACCATCCGGATACCAATCTTCTGTCCAATCAATAGTTGCGTATGCCTTCCGGATCACTGATGTTGATTCGCAGGAGTCAGGCACCTTTACACACATCAGCGGATATAATAACATCAAGACCCTGGACCTGAAGGTCCCTGTCGGCACGGATGTCAGGAATGTGGACATTGAACTACCCATTTCAGAATTGACCAATGACGGCAGATATCTGCTGATTCGGGCGACTGCCGGGGGGAAAACTGCGGAAAAGATCATTTACGGTTCTGATCCGGCCCTGGGCGGATGTTGCCTGAACATCGTCAAGGTGACGATTCCGGATGTTCCTGCTGCCACGAATACGGTCACCCTGACCATTGACACTCGTAACTGGCAAAACGGTCAGGGTGTGAATGGCCAATCCTATGTCATTTCGGGTGCGGTCAAGGCCGAGGCCCAATGTCCGGTGGATTGTCCACTGGCAGTCGCGTACGATCTGAACACCTGTGCAGGTTCCAACCCGTTCAACCCGGGCAATGGGATTGCCCCGTCCTACCTGAACAATCAGGAATGCGGTGATCTGGATGCGAGCAAGATCAAGCGTCTCTTTTCTGTAGAATCTTCCTGTTCGAACAATACTCCTTTCCAAAGTGGCAAATCCGTTCGCTTGATGTACAATCATCTGGCTTCCTGGTCGGACAACGGCCAGAAGGCATTTGCCTTTACGGTCAACATCCCTGAATGTGTGGAGGGCAACCTGAGCGGATGGCGCTTCTGGAACAATGCCCCTTATAAGGATGAAAACGGCAGTTACAATGGATATCCCGCTTATTATGGATATCGCATTTTGAAGAACGGTGTTGAAGTCTATCAGAAGATCGATCTGCAAACCTCAGCCAACGGCTGGTTCCAGGAGATCCATGATCTGCAGGCGGTGAATGCACTATCCTACACAGGTGGTGAAACCTTCACCTTTGAGGTCATGGCCTATGGGCCGACGGGTGGGGGCAACAATGTCTGGCTGGTCGACCAGTTTGAGGTGTACGCTTGCTGTGCTTCACAATCCGTCACCCCTGATTTTGCCATTCCTACCAAGATCTGCCAGGATAATCCTGCTCTGTTCCTGGCTGATGATATCGGCAATGGCACATACTCCTGGACGTTCAGTGGCGATGCCATGCCGAATACGGCAACAGGGAAGGGTCCCCATTTCATTACCTGGGGGTCTGCAGGAACGAAATCAGTCACCCTGACCTATTCCAACGGTTCTTGTTCCGAGTCAATTACCAAGAATATCACAGTCGAGAACTGCAACGAGATCGAGTGCGGTCTGATCTCCGTGACGGTGAACAAGAATTCAGATTGTGAGGAGTCGACAGGTATCCTGAATGTGGATGTCTGTGAATCCTGCGGGACCACCTATCCGATCACGGTCTACTATACCTATAATGGTGTCCAGCAGCAGGCCGGTCCCTTCAATTCGGATGGCAATATCCTCACCGGTCTTTTCGCTGGTGTGTATGAGAATATCTATATCGTTGATAACAAAGGCTGTACGTCTAACAGAGTTGGCCCGGTCGTGATCAATGCCGTTGGTGTGGCGCAAACATCCACACAGACCTGTGATGAAAGCGTCTGCATCATCACAGATAAACTGGAAAGTGACGGAAAGACCCGCACCTTCTGGATTCCAGGTCTTCCCGGGCTCAGCGATCCGCGGTTCAAATGGGTAGAGAACGGTGTCTTCACCGTCAATGCCAACGGGACAGCCACATTGACCGGTCAGATGGTGAGTGTTGTCAATCCGGCCTATGGATTCAATGTGACGATCAACCTGGTCAACAGGCGTAACTGGGCGCAATGGTCTGCATTGGGTCGGTCCTATAAAGGTTGTGCGGACAACAATAACAACAACAATAACTATTATCAGAACTGGGAATACTACGAGATCGCCGGCACCAGTAAGCTGGTCGGATTTGGCAATTACTCCGGTACACTGACGATCACACATCGTCCATCGGATTTCACCTATGGCTTCCAGATCGGTCAGGGCGCCAATGTGTTCAATTGCGATGTACCAGGGGTTTCTGCATGGTTCTTCTATACGGGTACACTGAATGGCCAGCAGAAGTCCGGAAGCGGTGATATCAATGCCCTTGGCGGATGCGGTACGGGGATCAATGATCCCAGTCCGGAAATCCCGGTGTTGACCTGCCCTCCATGCCAGTCCGTTGCTTGTGATGAGGATCTGAATCCGGCAAACCTTGGAGAGCCGGAGGTGAATTGTGAAGATGTCAACTGCAATCTGACCTTTGCCGATGTCTATGCCGGCACCTATCCCGAAAAGCTCACCCGCACCTGGACAGCCAGTTGTAATGGGAAAACGGCGACTTGTAAGCAGGAGGTGATCCTGTTCAATTCCAACAATCCAGACTTCGACGTGCCAGGCGAGATCTGCAAGGACAATCCGGTTGTCTTTGAAGCTGATGATATCGGGAATGGCACTTATTCCTGGGATTTTGGTCCCGGTGCCATGCCTTCAACGGCCACTGGAAAAGGCCCGCATTTTGTGACATGGGCAACAGCAGGTACGAAGACGGTCAAGCTGACCTATAGCAGCGGACCATGCGACCAGGAGATCAGCAAGCAGGTGATCGTCAAGGAATGTGACGATATCGAGTGCGGTCTCATCAGCGTTACGCTGGACCATGAATCAGATTGCTATTCCAGCACCGGCGTGCTCAACGTGAACGTTTGCGAATCCTGTGGGACGACCTATCCGATCACCGTCTTCTACACATTTAATGGTGTTCAACAGCAGGCTGGTCCATTTAACAATGATGGGAATATCCTGACAGACCTGCCTCCGGGCATCTATTCGGAGATCTATATCGTTGATTCGAAGAATTGCATTTCCAATTTTGTCGGGCCAGTCGTCATTACCGCCAGTGGTGTGCCCCAAACATCCGAGGAGACTTGCGAAGAGACAGAATGTGTGATCACGGACAAATTGGAAAGCGATGGCAAGACCAGGACATTCTGGATCCCGGGCTTGCCAAATATCAGTGACCCACGATTCAAGTGGGTGACGGATGGCCGATTTGTGGTCAATGAGGACGGCACCGCACAACTGACTGGCCAGATCGTCAGTGTGGTCAATCCATCTTATGGATTCAATGTGACCATCAATCTGAAGAACAGGAAGAACTGGGCCCAATGGTCTGCTCTTGGCCGATCCTACAAAGGATGTGCTGACAATGACCCATCGAATAACAACTACTACCAGGAATGGGAGTATTACGAGATCGCCAGTACCAGTAAACTGGTTGGCACAGGTTCCTTCTCCGGAACGCTGAACCTTTCGCATCGTCCTTCAGATCTCACCTATGGTTTCCAGATCGGACAGGGAGCCAATGTGTTCAATTGTGATGTCCCTGGTGTATCGGCCTGGTTCTTCTACAATGGTACGATCAACGGGAAGCAAAAATCCGGAAGCGGTGACATCAATGGTCTGGGAGGTTGTGGTACCGGTGTGACGGATCCCAGCCCTGAGATCTCTGTGCTGACCTGTCCTCCTTGTAAGACAGTTGAGTGTACTGAGAGTCTGGATCCTGCCAATCTCGGATATCCAACGGAAAACTGTGAAGATGTCAGTTGTAACATCACATACACGGATAGCTTTAATGGTACTTGTCCAAAGGTGCTGACCCGGACATGGAAGGCGACTTGTACAAACAAGATCGCGACCTGTCAGCAGGAAGTGATCATTCTGGACACCAAAAAACCAACGCTCAATCAGAAGCCGGCGGATGTCACCGTAGAATGCAGTGAAGTGCCAAATCCACCTGTTGTGACGGCCTCCGATAATTGTGGCGCAACGGTTACCTATACTGAAGTTCGACAAGATGGGAATTGTACGGATAACTATACCTTGACCCGCACCTGGAAAGCGACGGACATTTGTGGAAACACGGATGTACATACCCAGAAGATTACGGTGAAGGATACCTCGAATCCGACCTTTACCGGATTCCCAGCAGACATGACTGTAGAATGTAACGCCGTTCCGAACCCAGCTAACCCGGGCGGTCAGGATAATTGTGATCAGAATGTCACCATTACCTATCTGGGTGAAACATCTGAGGCAGGGAATTGTGCGGATAACTACACCTTGACCCGGACCTGGAAAGCAGAGGATAATTGTGGCAATACCAGGACAAAGAGCCAGAAGATCACAGTACGGGATACCACCAAGCCGGTGTTCAGCAATGTGCCGGCGGATGTGACGGTGGAATGCGACAATATCCCAACTCCGGGCAATCCAACAGCCTCTGACAATTGTGATAATAATGTGACCATCACTTATGAAGGTCAGGTCAGGACCGATGGCAATTGCCCTGACGCCTATACATTAACCCGGACCTGGAAAGCCGAGGATAATTGCGGCAATACCAAAACTGCTACCCAAAAGATTACCGTTCGGGATACACAGAAACCAGAGTTCACCTATGTGCCTGCAGCCATTACGGTAGAGTGTGATGAAGTACCTGCTCCAGATACGCCGACTGCAGAGGACAATTGCGATAACAACGTGACCATCACCTATGAAGGCCAGGTCAGAGCGAACGGGAATTGTCTTGACACCTATACGCTCACGCGGACGTGGAAAGCCGAGGATAATTGTGGCAACACAAAAACTGTCACCCAGAAAATTACAGTTCGGGATACACAGGATCCTGTATTTGTCAATTTCCCCGCCGATATCACCGTGGAATGTCACCTGGTTCCCAATCCGGCCACTCCAGGGGGCGATGATAATTGCGACCTGGATGTGACCGTGACCTATCTCGGAGAATCAAGACAGGATGGTAACTGCGAAGACCGCTATATCCTGATTCGCACCTGGAAGGTGGAGGACAATTGTGGAAATACCAAGACGGCCTCTCAAAAGATTACGGTGAAGGACGATACTGCTCCCATCGTGACCTGCCCATCCAATATCACCATCGAGTGTTCCGACGACTTCACCCCAACAGGTGCTGGCTATGCCACATCGACGGACAACTGTGACCCGGATCCGACGGAGACGTACACGGATGCGACGATCAATGGCAATTGTGCAGATAACTACAAGATCGAACGGACGTGGAAGGCCACGGATCGTTGTGGCAATGTGAGCACGACATGCAAGCAGACGATCACGATCGAGGATACCACCAAGCCCATCGTGACCTGCCCATCCAATATCACCATCGAGTGTTCCGACGACTTTACGCCGAATGGAGCAGGCTATGCCACATCGACGGACAACTGTGATCCGGATCCGACGGAGACGTACACAGATGCGACGATCGACGGCAACTGCCCGGATAATTACAAGATCGAGCGGACCTGGAAGGCCACGGACCGCTGCGGCAATGTGAGCACGACATGCAAGCAGACGATCACGATCGAGGATACCACCAAGCCCATCGTGACCTGCCCATCCAATATCACCATCGAGTGTTCCGACGACTTTACCCCAACAGGAGCTGGCTATGCCACCTCAACGGACAACTGCGACCCGGATCCGACGGAGACGTACACGGATGCGACGATCGACGGCAACTGCCCGGATAATTACAAGATCGAGCGGACCTGGAAGGCTACGGACCGCTGCGGCAATGTGAGCACGACATGCAAGCAGACGATCACGATCGAGGATACCACCAAGCCGATTGTGAGCTGCCCATCCAATATCACCATCGAGTGTTCCGACGACTTTACCCCAACCGGTGCTGGCTATGCCACCTCGACGGACAACTGCGACCCGGATCCGACGGAGACGTACACGGATGCGACGATCGATGGCAATTGTGCAGATAACTACAAGATCGAGCGGACGTGGAAGGCCACGGATCGTTGTGGCAATGTGAGCACGACATGCAAGCAGACGATCACGATCGAGGATACCACCAAGCCCATCGTGACCTGCCCATCCAATATCACCATCGAGTGTTCCGACGACTTTACGCCGAATGGAGCAGGCTAT
The DNA here is from genome assembly GCA_020636225.1 of Lewinellaceae bacterium. Taxonomy (GTDB): domain Bacteria; phylum Bacteroidota; class Bacteroidia; order Chitinophagales; family Saprospiraceae; genus JAGNXB01. The sequence continues at coordinate 40,435 of JACJYI010000002.1, forward strand.
GCCACATCGACGGACAACTGTGATCCGGATCCGACGGAGACGTACACGGATGCGACGATCGACGGCAACTGCCCGGATAACTACAAGATCGAGCGGACCTGGAAGGCTACGGACCGCTGCGGCAATGTGAGCACGACATGCAAGCAGACGATCACGATCGAGGATACCACCAAGCCGATCGTGACCTGCCCATCCAATATCACCATCGAGTGTTCCGACGACTTTACCCCAACCGGTGCTGGCTATGCTACATCGACAGACAACTGTGACCCGGATCCAACGGAGACGTACACGGATGCGACGATCGATGGCAACTGCCCGGATAACTACAAGATCGAGCGGACCTGGAAGGCTACGGATCGCTGTGGCAATGTGAGCACGACATGCAAGCAGACGATCACGATCGAGGATACCACCAAGCCCATCGTAACCTGCCCATCCAACATCACCATCGAGTGCTCCGACGACTTCACCCCGACCGGAGCTGGCTATGCCACATCGACGGACAATTGTGACCCGGATCCAACGGAGACGTACACGGATGCGACGATCGATGGCAACTGCCCGGATAACTACAAGATCGAGCGGACCTGGAAGGCTACGGATCGCTGTGGCAATGTGAGCACGACATGCAAGCAGACGATCACGATCGAGGATACCACCAAGCCGATCGTGACCTGTCCATCCAATATCACCATTGAATGTTCGGACGACTTCACCCCAACGGGAGCTGGCTATGCCACCTCGACGGACAACTGCGACCCGGATCCGACGGAGACGTACACGGATGCAACGATCGACGGCAACTGCCCGGATAACTACAAGATCGAGCGGACGTGGAAGGCCACGGATCGCTGTGGCAATGTGAGCACGACGTGCAAGCAGACGATCACGATCGAGGATACCACCAAGCCCATCGTAACCTGCCCATCCAACATCACCATCGAGTGCTCCGACGACTTCACCCCGACCGGAGCTGGCTATGCCACATCGACGGACAATTGTGACCCGGATCCAACGGAGACGTACACGGATGCGACGATCGATGGCAACTGCCCGGATAATTACAAGATCGAGCGGACGTGGAAGGCCACAGATCGCTGTGGCAATGTGAGCACGACGTGCAAGCAGACGATCACGATTGAGGATACCACACCACCAGTGGTGACCTGCCCATCCAATATCACCATTGAGTGTTCGGACGACTTCACCCCGACCGGAGCTGGCTATGCCACATCGACGGACAATTGTGACCCGGATCCAACGGAGACGTACACGGATGCGACGATCGATGGCAACTGCCCGGATAATTACAAGATCGAGCGGACGTGGAAGGCCACAGATCGCTGTGGCAATGTGAGCACGACGTGCAAGCAGACGATCACGATTGAGGATACCACACCACCAGTGGTGACCTGCCCATCCAATATCACCATTGAGTGTTCGGACGACTTCACCCCGACCGGAGCAGGCTACGCCACATCGACGGACAACTGTGATCCAGATCCAACGGAGACATACACGGATGCGACGATCGACGGCAACTGCCCGGATAACTACAAGATCGAACGGACATGGAAGGCCACCGACCGCTGCGGTAATGTGAGCACGACATGCAAGCAGACGATCACAATCGAGGACACCACACCACCAGTGGTGACCTGCCCATCCAATATCACCATTGAGTGTTCCGACGACTTTACTCCAACCGGTGCTGGCTATGCCACATCGACAGACAACTGTGATCCAGATCCAACGGAGACGTACACGGATGCGACGATCAACGGCAACTGCCCGGATAACTACAAGATCGAGCGGACCTGGAAGGCTACGGATCGCTGTGGCAATGTGAGCACGACGTGCAAGCAGACGATCACGATCGAGGACACCACACCACCAGTCGTGACCTGCCCATCCAACATCACCATTGAGTGTTCCGATGACATTACTCCAACCGGAGCTGGCTATGCCACATCGACGGACAACTGCGATCCGGATCCAACGGAGACGTACACGGATGCGACGATCGACGGCAACTGCCCGGATAACTATAAGATCGAGCGGACGTGGAAGGCAACAGATCGCTGTGACAATGTGAGCACGACGTGCAAGCAGACGATCACGATCGAGGATACTACCAAGCCGATCGTGACCTGCCCATCCAATATCACCATCGAGTGTTCGGACGACTTTACCCCAACAGGAGCTGGCTATGCCACCTCGACGGACAACTGCGACCCGGATCCAACGGAGACATACACGGATGCGACGATCGACGGCAACTGCCCGGATAATTACAAGATCGAGCGGACGTGGAAGGCCACAGATCGCTGTGGCAATGTGAGCACGACGTGCAAGCAGACGATCACGATTGAGGATACCACACCACCAGTGGTGACCTGCCCATCCAATATCACCATTGAGTGTTCGGACGACTTCACCCCGACCGGAGCAGGCTACGCCACATCGACGGACAACTGTGATCCAGATCCAACGGAGACATACACGGATGCGACGATCGACGGCAACTGCCCGGATAACTACAAGATCGAGCGGACGTGGAAGGCCACAGATCGCTGTGGCAATGTGAGCACGACGTGCAAGCAGACGATCACCATCGAGGATACTACCAAGCCCATCGTGACTTGTCCATCCAATATCACCATCGAGTGTTCCGACGACTTTACTCCAACCGGTGCTGGCTATGCCACATCAACGGACAACTGTGACCCGGATCCAACGGAGACGTACACGGATGCGACGATCGACGGCAATTGCCCGGATAACTACAAGATCGAGCGGACGTGGAAGGCCACGGATCGCTGCGGCAATGTGAGCACGACGTGCAAGCAGACGATCACGATCGAGGATACCACACCACCAGTGGTGACCTGTCCAGCAGGCATTACGATCGAGTGTTCGGATGACTTCACCCCAACGGGTGCTGGCTATGCCACATCGACAGACAACTGTGATCCAGATCCGACAGAAACCTTCACAGACGCCACAATTCCTGGTATTTGCGAGGATAATTACAAGATCGAGCGGACGTGGAAGGCCACGGATCGTTGCGGCAATGTCAGCACGACATGCAAGCAGACGATCACCATCGAGGATACCACTCCTCCAGTATTAATCGGATGTCCTGACGACATTACTGTAGAGTGTGATGCTGTCCCGACTACACCCGTTGTGACTGCAACGGATAATTGTGATCCGGACGTTGAGATTTTGATCATTTCCGGTATTGCCAATGTGATCTGCCCGGATGGGTATACCATTGAAATCAAGTGGACGGCTATTGACAATTGCGATAATGCAACGTCTTGCGAACAGAAGGTAACTGTCCAGGATACTCAGCCTCCTGTATTTGACAATACCCCAGCGGACATTACCGTCGAGTGCGACAATGTACCTGGCCCGGAAGTGGTCACCGCGAAGGATAACTGTGACCAGGATGTGGAGGTAACCTATAACCAGGTGCGCACTGATGGCTCATGCCCGGATTCATATACATTGACGCGGACATGGATCGCCATTGACAATTGCGACAATGCAACGACCCATACCCAAAAGGTGACCGTACAGGATACCACACCACCGGTGTTTGATAACAAGCCAGCTGATATCACAGTTGAATGTGATAATGTGCCTGGTCCTGTAACAGTAACGGCCAAGGATAACTGTGACCTGGACGTAGAAGTGACATACAATCAAGTGAAGACGGATGGCAACTGTCCGGATAGCTATACATTGACACGTACGTGGATAGCCCTGGACAACTGTGGCAATGCTTCGACACATGTTCAGAAGGTGACAGTTGAGGATACGACACCACCGGTGTTTGACAACAAGCCAGCGGATATCACGGTGGAGTGTGACAATGTGCCTGCTCCAGAAGTAGTTACGGCCAAGGATAACTGTGATCAGGATGTTGAGGTGACCTACAACCAGGTGAAGACGGATGGCAACTGTCCGGATTCATATACATTGACGCGCACGTGGATTGCTATCGACAACTGCGGCAATACTGCGACTCATGTGCAGAAGGTCACAGTAGAGGATACCACACCGCCGGTGTTTGACAACAAGCCGGCGGATATCACGGTGGAGTGCGACAATGTCCCTGCGCCAGAAGTGGTGACTGCCAACGACAACTGTGATCAGGATGTTGAGGTGACCTACAATCAGGTGAAGACGGATGGCAACTGTCCGGATAGCTATACATTGACGCGTACGTGGATCGCCATTGACAATTGCGGGAATACTGCGACTCATGTGCAGAAGGTGACCGTACAGGATACGACACCACCAGTGTTTGACAACAAGCCTACGGATATCACGGTGGAGTGCGACAATGTCCCTGCACCAGAAGTGGTGACTGCCACCGACAACTGTGATCTGAATGTGGATGTGACGTACAACCAGGTGAAGACCGATGGTTCTTGCCCGGATTACTACACGCTGACCCGCACATGGATTGCCATCGACAACTGCGGCAACACGACAACCCATGTGCAGAAGGTGACAGTAGAGGATACCACACCACCAGTGTTTGACAACAAGCCGGCGGACATCACCGTCGAGTGCGACAATGTGCCTGCTCCAGAAGTGGTTACGGCCACGGACAACTGTGATCAGGATGTAGACGTGACGTACAACCAGGTAAAGACGGATGGTTCTTGCCCGGATAGCTATACGCTGACGCGCACGTGGATCGCCCTGGACAACTGTGGCAATGCATCTACCCATGTTCAGAAGGTCACCGTAGAGGACACCACACCACCGGTCTTTGACAACAAGCCAGCGGATATCACAGTTGAATGTGATAATGTGCCTGGTCCGGTAACGGTAACGGCCAAGGATAACTGCGACCTGGACGTAGAAGTGACGTACAATCAGGTGAAGACGGATGGCTCTTGTCCGGATTACTATACCCTGACACGGACCTGGATCGCGATCGACAATTGTGGGAATACAGCGACCCATGTTCAGAAGGTTACTGTCCAGGATACCACGCCACCGGTGTTTGACAACAAGCCAGCGGATATCACAGTTGAATGTGATAATGTGCCTGGTCCTGTAACAGTAACGGCCACGGATAACTGTGACCTGGACGTAGAAGTGACATACAATCAAGTGAAGACGGATGGCAACTGTCCGGATAGCTATACATTGACACGTACGTGGATCGCCCTGGACAACTGTGGCAATGCTTCTACACATGTTCAGAAGGTGACAGTTGAGGATACGACACCACCAGTGTTTGACAACAAGCCAGCGGATATCACGGTGGAGTGTGACAATGTGCCTGCTCCAGAAGTAGTTACGGCCAAGGATAACTGTGATCTAGATGTTGAAGTGACCTACAATCAGGTAAAGACGGATGGCTCTTGTCCGGATTACTATACCCTGACGCGGACCTGGATCGCGATCGACAACTGTGGGAATACCGCGACTCATGTTCAGAAGGTAACCGTTGAGGATACCACACCACCAGTGTTTGACAACAAGCCGTCGGATATCACCGTCGAGTGCGACAATGTCCCTGCCCCGGAAGTGGTGACAGCCACAGACAACTGTGATCAGGATGTAGAGGTGACATACAACCAGATAAAGACAGACGGATCTTGCCCGGATTACTACACACTGACTCGTACCTGGATTGCCCTGGACAACTGTGGCAATGCAACGACACATGTACAGAAGGTCACAGTAGAGGATACCACACCACCGGTGTTTGACAACAAGCCGTCGGATATCACGGTGGAGTGCGACAATGTGCCTGCACCAGAAGTGGTGACCGCCACGGACAACTGTGATCAGGATGTAGAAGTGACCTACAATCAGGTGAAGACGGATGGCTCATGCCCCGACTATTACACCCTGACGCGAACCTGGATTGCCCTGGACAACTGTGGCAATGCAGCAACCCATGTGCAGAAAGTGACGGTAGAGGATACGACACCACCGGTGTTTGATAATACTCCTGCTGACATAACAGTCGAGTGCGACAATGTCCCTGGACCAGAAGTGGTGACCGCCTCGGACAACTGTGATCAGGATGTGGACGTGACGTACAACCAGGTGAAGACAGATGGCTCATGCCCCGACTATTACACCCTGACCCGTACCTGGATCGCCATTGACAACTGTGGCAATGCAGCGACGCATGTGCAAAAGGTAACGGTAGAGGATACGACACCACCAGTCTTTGATAATACCCCGGCGGACATTACCGTCGAGTGCGACAATGTCCCTGGCCCCGAAGTGGTCACCGCGCAGGACAACTGTGATCAGGATGTGGATGTGACGTACAACCAGGTGAAGACCGATGGCTCCTGCCCTGACTATTACACGCTCACGCGTACGTGGATCGCTATTGACAACTGTGGCAATGCGGCAACGCATGTACAGAAGGTCACCGTACAGGATACGACACCACCTGTGTTTGACAACAAGCCTGCGGACATCACGGTCGAGTGCGACAATGTCCCTGGCCCGGAAGTGGTGACAGCTACGGATAATTGTGATCAGGATGTGGATGTGACCTACAATGAGGTGAAAACCGATGGCAACTGTCCAGACTATTATACCCTCACACGCACCTGGATCGCACTGGACAACTGTGGCAATGCGACGACGCATGTGCAGAAGGTAACCGTTGAGGACACGACGGCACCTGTGTTGAATAACAAGCCAGCCGATATCACCGTAGAATGTGACAATGTGCCTGATGCGGAAGTCGTAACGGCTTCTGATAACTGCGACGATGATGTAGTTGTGACCTATAATCAGGTGAAGACGGATGGTTCTTGCCCGGATTACTACACACTGACCCGGACCTGGATTGCTTCAGATAATTGCGGCAATACCGCTACACATGTGCAGAAGGTCACCGTAGAGGATACGACACCACCGGTGTTTGACAACAAGCCTGCGGACATCACAGTCGAGTGCGATAACGTGCCTGGACCAGATCCAGTCACAGCAACGGATAATTGTGATCAGGATGTGGAAGTGACGTACAACCAGGTGAAGACGGACGGATCTTGCCCGGATTACTACACGCTGACGCGTACGTGGATCGCCATCGACAACTGTGGCAATGCAGCGACGCATGTTCAGAAAGTCACCGTAGAGGATACGACACCACCGGTGTTTGACAACAAGCCTGCGGACATCACAGTCGAGTGCGACAACGTGCCTGGACCAGATCCAGTCACAGCAACGGATAATTGCGATCAGGATGTGGATGTGACGTACAACCAGGTGAAGACGGATGGTTCTTGCCCGGATTACTATACCCTGACACGGACCTGGATCGCCATCGATAACTGTGGCAATGCGGCAACACATATACAGAAGGTAACCGTTGAGGATACGACACCACCGGTGTTTGACAATACCCCGTCGGACATCACGGTCGAGTGCGACAACGTGCCTGTACCAGAAGTGGTGACCGCCACGGACAACTGTGATCTGAATGTGGATGTGACGTACAATCAGGTAAGGACAGACGGATCTTGCCCGGATTACTACACGCTGACCCGCACCTGGATCGCCAGCGACAACTGTGGCAATGCAACAACACATGTCCAAAAAGTGACTGTGATCGATACGACACCACCCGTGCTGAATAACAAGCCGGCAGATTTGACCGTGGAGTGCGATGCCGTGCCTGTTGCGGAAACAGTTACCGCGACAGACAATTGTGACACGAATGTAGAAGTGACCTATAATGAGGTTCGCACAGACGGCTCCTGCCCGGATACGTATACATTGACCCGTACATGGATTGCCCTGGACAATTGTGGCAATGCCACAACCCATGTTCAGAAAGTCAATGTTCAGGACACCACACCACCTGTGTTCTCCAGTAAGCCCGCGGATGTTACCGTTGAGTGTGATGGTATCCCTAGCGCACCTCCGGTTACGGCTACAGATAACTGTGACGCGAACGTCACAGTGACCTTTAATGAGGTGCTGACTGCCGGCTCATGTGCGAACAACGGAACGTTGACCCGTACTTGGGTGGCCATTGACAACTGTGGCAATGCGACGACTCATGTACAGAAAGTTACTGTTCAGGACACGACTGAGCCGACGTTTGACAATCCACCTGCTGATATCACCGTGGAGTGTGACAATGTTCCTGGGCCAGTGGCAGTCACGGCTTCTGACAACTGCGATGTAGATGTTACAGTTAACTACGGACAGGTGAAGACAGATGGGCCTTGCCCGGACAGTTATATCCTGACACGCACCTGGATTGCCACTGATGATTGTGACAATAAGGCGACTCATACCCAGAAAGTAACGGTGCAGGATACCAAACCTCCTGTATTTACGAATAAGCCTGTGGATGTTACAGTCGAATGTGATGCTGTTCCAGCTATTCCTACCGTTACAGCTACGGACAATTGCGATCAGGATGTAGTCGTCACCTTTAATGAGGTGCGTACAGATGGATCTTGTCCAGATTCGTATATCCTCAGTCGGAGCTGGGTAGCTATCGATAATTGCGGAAATGCCACTACACATGTTCAGAAAGTGACCGTTCGGGACACTAAGTCACCGGTCTTCGATCTGAAGCCAGCTGATGTGACTGTAGAATGCGATGCTGTGCCAGCCCCACTTGTGGTTACCGCTACGGATAATTGTGATATCAATGTCACGGTCACGTATACTGAGATCCGCACGAACGGGACATGTCCGGATAGCTATGTCCTGACCCGTACGTGGGTAGCGATCGACAACTGCGATAATCCGACGACACATGTACAGAAGGTGACTGTACGAGATACACAGGCCCCGGTCTTCCTGACCACACCAACTGACCTTACAGTGAATTGTGATGAGGTGCCACCATTGTTTGTCCCTGAGGTGGATGACAATTGTGATGATCAGGTGACAGTTACTCTGGCAGAGACCGTTCTTCCGGGAAGCTGTACGAATAGCATTCTTATCCAGCGTGTCTGGACAGCCGTGGATAATTGTGGAAACACATCACAGGTGACCCAGAAGATCACAACAGAGGATACGGAACCTCCAGTGTTGATCGGGGTGCCTGATGACAATACGGTTGAATGCGGAGTTCAGGATATTCCTCCTGTGCCCAATGTCACGGCTACAGATAATTGTGATCAGAATGTTTCCATTGTCTTTACGGAAGTTGTCGTTGATGGTTCCTGCCCCGGTAATTATACCATTATCCGGACATGGGTGGCATCAGATAACTGCGGTAATACGGCATCTGATCAACAGCAAATCTTTGTGGGTGATAACAGTGCTCCAACCTTTATCAACCCTCCGGCCGATTTGACTGTGGAGTGTGATGCAGTGCCGAACCCTGTTGCTGTGAACGCTGAAGATGCTTGTGATGATGACATCCAGGTCACCTTTACAGAAGTTCGTCAGGATGGACCTTGTCCGGATTCCTACACGTTGGTTCGTACCTGGACGGCAACAGATAACTGTGATAATGCCGCTACACATGTCCAGAAGGTCAATGTTCGCGATACCACACCGCCAGTTCTGAATCTCAAGCCGGCGGATATTACAGTGGATTGCGACGAAGTGGTCAATGTGCCAAATGTTACGGCCACGGATAACTGTGACCTGAATGTTACTGTGACCTACACAGTGGTGACCACTCCGGGTAACTGTCCGGGCAATTCCATCGAGACTCGCACCTGGGTGGCGATCGATAATTGTGACAATGCGACCACGCATGTACAGAAGATCACCTTTGTTGATGATGAGCCACCGGTATTCAGTAATGTTCCGGTAGATATGACAGTGGATTGTAGTAACATCCCACCGATTGTTGATCCAACTGCTACAGATAATTGCTCGGGCGTGTTTATTGCCTTCAATGAGGCCTTCCTGCCTGGAGCGTGCGCCGGTAATTTCACGCTGACCCGTACCTGGGTAGCGGAAGATGATTGTGGTAACTCAGTCTCCGTACAACAGGTAGTCGTTGTGACCAATGACAGTGAACCTCAGTTCGATAGTGTTCCTGGAGACATTACAGTTGAGTGTGATAACATTCCTACGGCACCGACGCTCACTGCGAACAATGATTGCGGTGCCAATGTGGACGTGACCTATACGGAAGTGCGTGTTGATGGTTCATGTCCTGACAGCTACCTGTTGGTTCGTACCTGGACAGCCGCGGACGATTGTGGCAATACAGCGAAAGTGACCCAGAATATCACTGTTCGGGATACGAAGGCACCGGTATTCAATTCTCAGCCAGCAGATGTGACTGTCGAGTGCAATGCGGTACCAAGTGCGGCAGTTCTCACGGCTACCGATAACTGCGATGCAGATGTCAACGTAACCTACAACCAGGTTACGACACCTGGTCCTTGTCAGGATGCGTATATCCTGACCCGTACCTGGATCGCCATTGACAATTGTGGCAATGCAACGACACATGTCCAGAAGGTCACGGTAGTAGATACGACTCCTCCTGTCCTCACCGGTGTGCCGGACGACGTGACAGCTGAGTGTGGTGCTATCAATATTCCACCGGTGGCGACTGTCACGGGTTCGGATAACTGTGATGCAAACGTCCAGGTGACGTTTACGGAGACGAAGATTGACGGCGCCTGCCCGGACAGCTACACCCTGATCCGTCTTTGGACGGCAACGGATAATTGTGGCAATACGGCCACCGGGCAACAGACAATTTCAGTTGGGGATAACACACCTCCTGAATTTACGTCCACTCCTGTGAATGTGACCGTTGAATGTGATGCTGTGCCTGCAGTACCCAATCTGACAGCTACAGATAACTGTGATGTCAATGTGACGATCACGTATAATCAGGTCAGCACTCCTGGCACATGTCCGGATAGCTATGTCCTGACCCGTACCTGGGTTGCCATTGACAACTGTGATAATGCAACGACACATGTTCAGAAGATCACGGTTATTGATACGACGCCACCTGTATTGGTTGGTGTGCCTGCCGATGTGACTGCTGATTGTGGCGGATCGAATGTTCCGCCTGTAGCAACGGTGACAGCTACCGATAATTGCGATGCGAATGTTTCTGTCAGCTTTACAGAGACCCAGATCGATGGCGCATGCCCGAACAGTTATACATTGGTTCGGACCTGGATCGCTACCGACAATTGTGGCAATACTGCTACCGGAAAACAGACCATTTCTGTCGGGGATACCACTCCTCCTGTATTTACCAGTACTGCAGCGGATGTGACTGTGGAATGCAGCTCCATACCAGGCGTAGGTTCAGTAACGGCTACGGACAATTGTGATAACAATGTGACGGTGACCTTCAGTGAAGTGACCACTCCGGGAATCTGCGCTGACAGCTACGTGATCACCCGTACCTGGATCGCCATCGACAACTGTGATAATGCCACCACGATGGTGCAGAAGATCACTGTTGTCGATACCACGCCACCGGTTCTGGTGAATGTTCCGATCGATGTGACCGCTGATTGCGGAGACAATAATATTCCAACTGTACCTACGGTAACTGCAACGGATAACTGTGATCCCGATGTCGCAGTCAGTTTTGTTGAAACCAAGATCGATGGATCCTGTCCTGACAGCTACACGCTGGTTCGTCGTTGGACAGCGACTGACAATTGTGGCAACACCTCAACAGGAGAGCAGAAGATCACTGTCGGTGACATTACGCCTCCAGTGTTCAATCTGAAGCCTGCGGATGTGACGGTCCAGTGCGATGCAGTACCTGGAGTGGCTACAGTCACCGCAACGGATGATTGTGATGCCAACGTGACGGTCACCTATAACGAGGTGAAAACGCCGGGCACATGTGTGGATAGCTATATCCTGACACGGACCTGGGTCGCTATCGACAATTGTGGAAACGCGGCAACTTATGTCCAGAAGATCACGGTGATTGATACGACCCCACCGGTTCTGGTTGGTATTCCTGCCGATGTCTCCGCCAATTGTGATGGTGGGAATATTCCACCTGTGGCGACTGTGACCGCTTCAGACAATTGTGATGTCAATATACAGGTCAGCTTTGTGGAGACCAAGATCGATGGTGCCTGCCCTGACAGCTATACCCTGATCCGTCGCTGGACAGCTACGGATAACTGTGGCAATACCGCTACCGGTGAGCAGAAGATCTCTGTTGGTGATACCACACCACCTGAATTTGTGACGACTCCGGTTGACCTGACTGTGGAATGTGATGCCATACCCGGAACAGGTTCCGTGGTAGCAGTCGATGATTGTGATGCTTCTGTAAATGTCACCTTCAGTGAGGTTATCACTGCCGGAGTCTGCACAGATAGCTATGTGATCACCCGGACCTGGGTGGCGATCGATAACTGTGATAATGCGAACACTCATGTTCAGAAGATCACCGTCCATGACACGACACCGCCAGTTCTGGTCAATGTGCCTACGGATGTGACAGCCAACTGTGATGGTGGCAATATTCCTGCTGTCCCAACAGTCACGGCTACCGATAACTGCGATGTGAATGTTCAAGTTACATTCACAGAGGTCAAGATCGATGGGACATGCCCCAACAGCTATACCCTGATCCGCACCTGGGTGGCTACGGACAACTGTGGCAATTCATCCACAGGAGAGCAGAAGATCTCCGTTGGAGATACAACGCCTCCTGAGTTCGATGTCGATCCACAGGATCTGACCGTTGAATGTGATGCGATACCTGTTGTCGGTTCCGTTTGGGCGATTGACAACTGTGATCCTGATCCGACGATTACCTACAATGAGGTCATCACCCCAGGCACCTGCCCGGATAACTTCATCATAACCCGGACATGGATCGCGATCGATAATTGCGATAATGCCAATACGTTGGTGCAGAAGATCACCGTTGAGGACAATACGCCTCCGGTTCTGATTGGCGTACCTGCCGATGTAACGGCTGATTGTGATGGCAATGGCACACCTCCAATTGCCACTGTGACAGCGACAGACAATTGTGATGCAGATGTGGAAGTGACGTTTGCCGAGACAGAGGTCAACGGTGGATGTGCTGGTTCATTTGTGATCACCAGAACCTGGACCGCAACAGATAATTGCGGCAATACGGCCACTGCTCAGCAAACCATCTCCGTTGGCGATGCGACACCTCCTGTATTGGTCGGTGTGCCGGCCAATGTGACAGTAGAATGCGATGCCGTCCCAACGGTTGCCGTGGTTACTGCAGAGGATGCCTGTGATCCGGATGTTGATGTTCAGTACACTGAGTCAACACAGCCTGGAACTTGTGAGCATTCCTATACCTTGATCCGCAGCTGGTCTGCCGAGGATGAGTGTGGAAATGTGGCTTCTGCAACACAGACGATCACGGTGGTGGATTCAACACCTCCAGTCCTGGTCGGCGTGCCGGAAGATGTCACAGGTGAGTGCAATGACGATGGTATGCCGCCACCGATTGCCAATGTGACTGCAACAGATAATTGTGATACAGATGTGACCATTACCCTTTCTGAAATCATGGTCGATGGACCTTGTGAAGGCACTTATGTCCTCACGCGGATCTGGACGGCTACAGATGCATGTGGAAACTCTGTCAGTGATGAGCAGGTCATAACCGCGGTGGATGAAACAGCACCGGCATTAGGCACCATTCCAGAGGATGTGACCGTCGAATGTGATGCGATTCCAACACCTGGAACAGTGACTGCCTATGATCTGTGTGCAGGTACCTTGACGGCTGTTCTGAGCGAACAGGTCGTTCCGGGTGCTTGTGAAGACAGTTACACTCTGATACGGACCTGGACGGCAGAAGACCCATGCGGGAATTCATCTTCTGATGCTCAGACCATTGTCGTCAGGGATACCAAACCGCCTGTCTTTGGTCCTGTGCCCAAGGATATCACCCTGGATTGTGATGGAGGACCGATTCCTCCTGCCAACACAGTTACGGCGACTGACAATTGCGATGCCGATGTAACCGTCAACCTGGTTGAGATCGAAACACCTGGTCTCTGCGACGGTGCCTATACCATCACGCGTACATGGACAGCTGTTGACAATTGTGGCAATACGAGTACCAAAGTCCAGCATATCTATGTTGGTGATGCCACGGCTCCTGATTTGGTCGGCGTGCCTGGTGATGCTACTGTCGAATGTGACGCTGTGCCAACGCCAGCAAACGTCACGGCAGATGATGCGTGTGATGATGATGTAGATGTTGTCTTTAGTGAGCAGATCATTCCGGGTACCTGTCCGGATGCATTCACGATCATCCGCAGCTGGAGTGCAGAAGATGATTGTGGGAATGCGACATCCGCCAGCCAGACCATCGTTGTAGAAGACACGACGGCTCCGGTGCTGGTGGGCGTGCCCGCTGATGTGACAGCTGATTGTGATGGCAATGATGTGCCTCCTGTGGCTACAGTCACGGCAACGGATAACTGTGATGTGAATGTGACGGTCACCTTCTCCGAGTCAGAAGTGGCCGGTGGTTGTGCAGGTTCCTATGTGATCACGCGTGTCTGGACAGCAACGGATAACTGTGGCAACACTGCTACCGGTGTCCAGACCATTTCCGTTGGTGATGCCATTCCGCCTGTATTGGTCGGTGTGCCTGGTGATGCTACAGTGGAATGTGACAATGTTCCAGATCCTACCATCGTCACGGCGGAAGATGCCTGTGATGATGATGTGGAGGTGATCTTCAATGAAACCATCCAGGATGGTCCTTGTGAGGATTCCTACACCTTGATCCGCACCTGGATTGCTGAGGATGAGTGTGGCAACAGTACTTCCGCCAGTCAGACCGTGGTGGTAGAGGATACGACCGCTCCGGTACTGGTCGGTATTCCGGTTGATATGACCGGTGAGTGCAACGATGACGGTATGCCACCGCCAATCGCCAATGTTTCGGCTTCAGACAACTGCGATAGTGATGTAGAGATCACCCTGACCGAAACCTATGTGGATGGCCCATGTGAAGGCACCTATGTGCTCACGCGTCTGTGGACGGCCACCGACAATTGCGGGAACACGGCCACCGGCCAGCATACCATCACAGCTGTAGATGGTCTGCCTCCTGCATTGGGCGCCGTACCGGCAGATTTGACCATCCAATGTGATGAAGCGATTCCGACACCTGCCAATGTCTTTGTAGAAGACCTGTGTGCTGGTGATGTGGAAGCTGTATTGAGTGAAGAGATTGTTCCTGGAACGTGTGAGGACAGCTATATCCTCATCCGCACCTGGACGGCCACTGATCCTTGTGGAAACAGCTCGTCCGAGTCACAGCTGATCACCATTGTGGATACGAAGGCTCCTGTACTGGGACCTGTACCGAAGGATGTGACCCTGGATTGTGATGGTGGAGACATTCCACCTGCAAATCCGGTTACGGCCACAGACAACTGTGATCAGGATGTCGATGTCACCTTTACGGAAACGGAAGTGCCCGGAAATTGTGCTGGTGCGTACACCGTCACCAGAACATGGGTAGCCACCGACAATTGTGGAAACACATCCAGCAAGGTCCAGCATATCTATGTTGGTGATGCCACAGCTCCGGAAATCCTGGGTGTACCTGCGGATATCACCCTGGAATGCAGCACGGATGATCCACCACTGCCAACGGTAACAGTGGAGGATCTTTGTGATCCAAACCCGATGTTGTCTCTCTCTGAAGAGACCATTCAGGGGAACTGCCCGGGCAATTATACCCTGGTCCGTACTTGGACAGCCGAAGATGCCTGTGGCAATACGGCCACTGCTGCCTATTCGATCCTGATCGGAGACCATACGGCACCGGAATTCGATGGTGACCTGCCGGAGGACATGACCATCGAGTGCGATGCAGATGTTCCAGCTGCAGTGAATCTGACCGCATTGGATAACTGTGATCCGGATATTGATGTCCTCTTTGATGAGGTCATTACGCCAGGAATCTGCCCGCAATCCTATACCATTACCCGTACCTGGGAGGCAGAGGATGATTGTGGCAACCAGGTCAAGCACGTTCAGGTCATTTTTGTGGAAGACACCACGGCTCCGATCATCGACGGTGTGCCAGCCGATGTGACCATCAACCTGCTTCTGGGTGAGGTCATTCCAGGTATCCCCATGGATGTCGAGGCGACGGACAATTGCGATGATCAGGTCATCCCGACCTTCGAGGAGCAGGTCATTGACGGATCATGCGGTTACCAGATCGTGCGCACCTGGGTCGCTGAGGATGAATGTGGAAATCTCGCCATCCAATCACAGACCATCACGGTAGTGGAGGGTCTGGAGATCGAGTTGGATGTGATCCACAAGACATGTGATAGCCTGGGCAGTATCAGTGTGAATGTGATCAGTGGTCAGACACCGATCATCTACACCTGGGCAGATCTTCCCGGTGTGACGGATGCCGATGTTCGAAACGACCTGGAGGCGGGCTCTTACAGTCTGACGGTGACGGATGCCAATGGCTGCAGCGCAGTCTTTGAGCAGATCCTGGTCAAGGATGAATGCAATTGCATCTATCCCGAAGTGGATACGATCCTGATCAGCCAGCCTACCTGCGCAGGTGGAGATGGTTCCATTGAGATCCTTCTGGTCAATGACCTGGCGGATTACACCTTCATGTGGAGTCCGAATGTCAGTACCACCAATACAGCAGATGGCCTGGATGCCGGTGAGTATGAAGTCCGCATCGTCTTCAAGGATAATCCGGATTGCTTCATCAAGTTGACGATCATGCTGACCAATCCGGATGCTCCGGAAGCTGAGATTGTGAACAAGACACCAGAGACTTGTGCAGGGAAGGATGGCTCAGCCACCCTGTCACCTGTGGAATACCTGTACACATGGCCGGATGGATTTACCGGATCATTCCGCGACGATCTCACAGCGGGTACCTATACCGTTCAGGTCCTGGATACAGCGACGAATTGTGTTGCAGACATCATCGTAACCATTGGCAAGGAAGATGGCATTGAAGTAGATGTGGTCAGTACGACTGCTGAGACATGTGTCGGAGCCAATGGTAGTGCAGTACTGTCTCCTGCCATTTATGACTACTTGTGGTCTGATGGTGGAACAGGCGCTACAAGGGATGATCTGTCTGCTGGTACATACGTGGTGACGGCCACAGATTCCAAGACGGGATGCTCAGCTACCCTGGATCTGGTCATCGAGTTGGAGAATACCCTGGTGGCTTCGGCCGTGATTGTCCAGCAACCGGATTGCCAGACGGAAACTGGCAGCGTTACCATCACCGTGACGGGTGGTTCCGGCACCTACAGCTTCAGCTGGGGTGGTGGAGCAACCAAGGATGATCTGGGTTCCGGTGACTATACGGTTACCGTGACAGATCAGGTTAGTCTGTGTCAAACGGTGGTTCACTTTACGTTGCTGGATAACACTGCAGGTCTGACGATCATTGCAGATACCCTGATCTCACTGACCTGTTCGGATAGCGAAAATGGTTCGTTGACCTATCAGCTGGTGCCAGCTCCTGGCTTCAGTATGCCGGCCAATGTGGTCTTTGTCGATGCCTCGGGCACACAAGTGGAGAATGGTAGCCTGACCGCTGGCAACTATTGCCTCAGGGTATTTGATGCAAACAACTGCTTTGCTGGTGAGCATTGCTTCACTGTAGAAGCTCCGGCTCCGATCGAGGCAAGTGTGACCATTACGCCTCAAGGTTGCGATACTTTGGGTACGATCACCCTGGATATCTCTGGCGGAACAGATCCGTACACGGTTGACTGGGCTCATCTGCCTGGTTCGAACAATGTCCAGAATCTGGTCGATCTGAGTGCAGGCCTGTACAGCTGTGTGATCACAGATGCGAATGGCTGTACGGTCGCCCTGAATGCCCTTGTCGTTGAGGATATCTGCAACCCATGTCCACCTTCTCTGGATTCACTGACCGTGTATACCGACGATTGTGACGAACCGGGTTGTGTCTGCCTCGAGATCCCACTGGCAAACTATCACGATTATGTGGTCCTGTGGAACGGAGATCTGTATGACGAACCGGTCTCGGGCTGCCAATTTGATTCGGTTATTGCCTACACGTACTACACGCTGCTTGGATTTGGTTATGCCGGACCATATGAACTCCAGTCATGGACGGTCAATGGCCAGGTCTTCTCCGGTATCTTCCAGGATGTGGAAGATCTGGTGGATTCCATGAATGTCTGGGATCCGACCGGAAACTGGATGCAGTTGCCAAGCCAGCTGCTGATTGTTGGAGGAGACTTCTCCAAGACATACGGCAAAATGAATGTCAAGCAATTGGCATTCCCGAATTCCTTTGCGGAGATCGGCTTCAACTATGGTATCGTGGCGACGACAACCAAGATCCTGCTTCCAGTAGGAACACACGAACTGGTCATTTACGAACAGGGTGAGGTTTGTGGAGACACCCTCATCGTCACCGTGATCTGCGAGCCGGATACGATGTTGACAACCGATACGCTCTATGTACAGGTGCCGGTCAATGAAACGACTACCGCATGCGTAGAGCTTGAATCCGGCTTCGATGATGGCCAGGTAACTTACAGTCTGTGTGCTGGCGGTACGACGGGTAGTTCAGCCTTCGGTGAATGGGCCCTGAATGCGGATGGTTGCCTGACTTATACGGCCTACGATGATCCGGGAGTATTCGTCGATGAGATCTGTGTAGTAGCCTGTAATGGCGCCGGTCAATGTGACACTACGATCATCGTCGTGTCGATTACCCCGAAAGCGCCACCGACACTGGATACACTGTACATGGTACTTCCTGTGAATACCACGGATACCTTGTGTGTGACCCTGGAGCCAATGTTTGATCCATTCTCCACCACCTTCGTTCTGTCGAATGGAGGTACGATGGGTGGCTCGACCTATGGCGCCTGGACGCTCACCGATGCCGGTTGTCTGATCTACAATGCCGGGGATACACCTGGTGATGGGGTAGATACCATCTGCGTGATCGCGACTAATACCATGGGTACCATGGATACGACCTGTATCATCGTCACCATCACGGAAGAACTGCCTTGTGAGACGGTGATCGATACAATTCATGTATCGATCGAGGTCAGCTCGGCGGATCAGATCTGTGTGGAACTGGAACCATGCATGGATGAGGCATCCACAAGCTATACAACCTGCTCGGGTGTCAATGCCGGGATCACCAACTATGGTGAATGGGTGCTGAATGTGAATACCGGTTGTATCAACTATGCCTCAGGTACACTGGCTGGAGATCAGGTGGATACACTGTGTGTGATCGCTTGTGACTCCCTCGCCAATGTTTGTGATACAACCTATATCATCGTGACCATTACCGAGGAGTTGCCTTGTGAAACGACACCGGATACGGTGTACGTGACGATGGAGGTCAATGCTTCCGAAGTGGTTTGCGTTGAATTGGAGGAATGCATGGATGAAGCCAGTATCACCTACAGCACATGTGCGGGAGTCAACTTTGGTGTGACGCCATATGGAGAATGGGCACTGAATGCATCCAACGGTTGCATTGGCTATAATTCTGGAGCAACACCTGGTGACCAGGTCGATACCCTGTGTGTCATCGCCTGCGATTCATCCGGTGTTTGTGATACGACCTATATGATCATCACGATCACGGAAGAGGTGCCCTGCGAAGCGGTCAATGACACGCTCTACATCAGTGTGCCCGTGAATGGTGCTGCCTTCGCATGTGCTTCTCTGGAAGCATGTCTGGATACGGCAGCCCTGTCATTCACGTCTTGCAGCGGAGATATTGAAGGCGTGACAAACTATGGGTCCTGGATTCTGGATGTCACCACCGGTTGCATGACCTATACAGCAGGTGATCAGCCAGGTCTGTTTGTGGATACCCTGTGTATCATCGCATGTGATTCTGTCCAGAATGTTTGCGATACGACATACCTGATCATTACGGTGACACCGGATTGTCCGGATATCGTCCTGGATGAAGTGGTCAACCTGAATATCCCGGATTGTGATGGACAGGCGGAATATTGTCTGGATATCCCATTGAATGAGATCGTGAACTACACGTTCTCAGAGAACGGTGTGCCATTCAATGGTATCATCGGTGGGTGCGACAATGATTCCCTGTTTGGATACAATTACTCTCTGATCCCTGGTCAGGGTAGTGCAGGGCCGTACATCCTGGATGAATGGTCGATCAACGGGGTGGTATTCTCTGGTCAGTTCCAGGACCTGAACGCACTGGTCGACAGCATGAACCTCTGGGATCCTGCCGGCAATTGGGTGATCGACAATGTCATCCTCAATATCATTGGCGGTGACAAGGTCTCTGACTATGGTCCATTGCGCATTACCCAGGTAAACACCTTTGTGAAAGCCAATATCCAGTTGAATGACCTGTTCATTCCATTGGGTACCCTGGTTGCGGTGGATACGGGGCTGCACGTCATTGTGATCACGGAGATCAGCACCGGATGCACGGATACCCTGACCCTCAATGTCAATTGCTTCGATTGCCCAGAGGTGTACAGTGGTCCTGTGACTCTTGAACTGGCGGATTGCAATGATCTGGCTGAGATCTGTCTGGATATCAACATGATGGATCTGCCGGATGGCTATATCATCACCGACAATGGAGATGATTACATGGGGGCGATTGAGCCTTGTGATGTGGATAGCTTCCTGTCCTACAACTACTTTGCTGTTGTCAACGCCGATCCACAAGGACCGTATACGGTCGAATTCTGGATCGTCAATGGCCAGTTCTATGGCGGTGAGGTCCAGGATATCCAGGCGCTGGTTGATTCGATGAATGTGTGGGATCCGACCGGCAACTGGCAGTTGGATGAAACCACCCAGATGATCACCGGAGGTGATCCTCAGAAGGACTATGGTATCCTCCGTGTCCTGAAGGGTGGATCAGAGCTTGCTGTTCTCCAACCGAACAGCCTGATCGTTCCCAATGGCGCCCAGATCCAGTTGGCAGCAGGTTCACATGAACTGGTTATCACCTCCACGGAAACGGGTTGTGTGAATACCTACAGTATCGAGGTGGAATGCACCATTGCTCCGCCGGAATACGATATCATCGATACGGTGGTGGTCCTTGGAGATACAGATACGTTGTGCCTGGATATCGATGATGTAGGCACGATCATCAGTTTCTCCAATCTCTGTCCTGATCTCTCGGATGGAAATGTTTCGATCCAGTGGTTCACCGGAACAAGCTGCTTTGCTTACACCGGATTGAACATTGGTGTCGATACCTTCTGCATCGAGATCTGCGGTGACCTGGGATGTGATTCCACGATGGTGATCATCCATGTGATTCCTCCGACGATGAGTACTGATACGATCGAGACGACCGTGCTGATCGGATTCACCGATACGCTGTGTCTGAGTCCGCAGATCACCGGTCAGATCGACACTGTATTCAACATCTGTCCGGATGCTTCCGGGATGTTTGCTGACATCGTTTCTATAGATGGAACACCTTGTCTGGAAATTACCGGCGAGGCGATTGGTACGGATACCGCCTGCATCGTGATCTGTGATGATCTGGGCACCTGTGATACCACCATTGTTGTGGTGCATGTGGTACCACCGACACCGGAAACAGTCGTCTATACGATCGATGTTGGTCAGGATTCCATCCATTGCCTGGATCTGAACGAGTTGAGTGGCACGGTCCTGACGGTGACGGATATCTGTGCGGATCAGGAGATCGCTGTCGACTGGACCATCAATGACACCACACTGTGCATTGAATTTACCGGCCTCGCAGAGGGGGCAGATACAGCATGTATCGTCTTCTGTGATGCAGTTGCTTGCGACACGGTTTATATCGTGGTCAATGTGATTCCTGGCGGTGGACCGACCGATCAGCCTCCTGTGGCGGTCAATGACTCCTCCACCGTGAAGGAGAACCGGATGGTGATCATCAATGTGATGGCCAATGACACGCTCAATGGTCCATTCACTGGAGGTGGTATCATTACCGGACCGACACGCGGTACTGTGACGGGCACCTTGCCGGGCAACTTCACCTATAAGCCTCAGAACGGCTTCTGTGGAGGTGTCGACTCATTCACATACTACATTGCCAATGCCGTGGGTATGGATACGGCCACCGTCTATGTCACTGTGGTCTGCCGGACCCTGGTGATTTACAGTGGTTTCTCGCCGAACGGCGACAATATCAACGATACCTTCATGATCGATGGTATCGACGACTATCCGAATAACGAACTGACCGTCTTCAATCGCTGGGGTAACCAGGTATTCTACCGTCGTGGCTATACCACGGATGGTGGATGGGATGGTCGCTGGGAAGGTAATGACCTTCCGGATGGAACCTACTTCTACATCCTTCGGGATGGCGAAGGGGAAACCTACTCCGGCTATGTCCAGATCCATCGTTAATTGATTTCCGGGGGCGCATTTGATTTCCCTGTCGAATGCGCCCCTTTTACTGAATAAGTCCAAGACAAATGAATACTCCCCTCTTACGCACCTTTTTCATTGGTCTGTTGCTTGGTCCGGCGCTGTTGATCGCTCAGCAGGATGCCATGTTTACCAAGTATATGTTCAATACCCTTGTGTACAATCCAGCCTATGCAGGTAGCTATGAATACCTGTCCATCAATGCCCTCCACCGAGGACAATGGTGGGGGATCGATGGTGCTCCGACCACGCAAAGCCTGTCGGTCCACACACCGGTCAGTGAACGGGTAGGGCTGGGATTGTCCCTGGTGAATGACAAGATCGGTCCGACAGGTTCTACGCAGATCAATGCCGTCTATGCTTACCGCATACCGATTGGTCCCGGCAAGTTGTCCATCGGTCTGCAAGCCGGGGTATTCCAGTGGCGGGCGGATTGGAGTCAGCTGAGTTTCTTCGATCCGCAGAGTGCTGATCCGGCCTATCGCGAAATGACTCCCACCAAGTGGTTACCTAATTTTGGAGCGGGAGTGTACTACCAGGCCCCTAAATTCTTCATCGGATTCAGTTCACCGCATTTGGTCAACTATGACCTGAGGAAGAAGGAAGCCACCGAGCCGGACGATCTGCCGGCTGCGCAGATCTATCGCCATTACTATGCCTTCACGGGCATGGCTATTCCCTTGAATGGGGATGCCCTGGTCTTCCGGCCAACCTTGCTCGTGAAGAATGTCGGACTGTTTGGGGATGCCAGGAATGCCCGTGGTCGAATTGCCGCGCCGACGGAATTCGATCTGGATCTTTCCTTGCTGTTCAGCCAGAAAGTATGGCTGGGTGTGTCCTACCGTTCGGCATTGGAAGCCTTTGACGGAAGAAGTTCGGTGGACTCTGGCGATATCTGGGCCTCACTGAATCTTCGTAACGGTCTGCGGATCGGTGCAGCCTTTGACTACACCCTGTCCGACCTGCAATCCTTTGCCGGAGGGTCGTACGAACTGATGTTGGGCTACGATTTCAGCTATCAGGTCGATCGGATCATTACACCGCGTTATTTCTAAACATCAACAGCTTAGAGGATCTTTTGCCTGACGAGGGAAGAGTTCAGGACGGCTTCGTGGAGGGGCGAGGAGGCCGGCTGATGATGCAGGAAGGCCAGAACCAGGTTGCCGTTGATCTGTGGATCAGCCAGCAGCTCGATGATATTCTGTGATGACCTGGCAGAGAGGTTCGCTGGCTCTTTGATCAATGGTGTGATGCCATCCAGTAGAGCCAGTTTAGTGGACAGGGCCTGTTCTGGGGTCAATTTCTCCCTGAGTGACTGGAGAGCAGTCATCGGTTGTTCCATGGTCAGAAATCGTTCAGGGGTCAGCCAATCGGGTTGATCCAGGGTGATCCAGGTCATCAGGCGCTCTACCCAATCCGGAGGAAGCATGCTTGTGGCCAGCAGGCGCATTCGATCGTGATCGGAGGAAGGAATGATGGCCATCAATGCCAGGAATTGGGCGGCCTGCCTGGGCGAGATGGTTTCAGGCAGCAGATGGGGAAAGTGATGAATGAAGCCCAGCCCACGAATATCCAGTCGTTGTGTCGAAGCCCAGGTAAACCAGGAATTGCGATCAAACTTCATGCGGATATGCTGCATTCGGCCAGCGATGGCATCGTCTAATGGAGTGACGGAATAGGCCAGTTCTTCCGGATTGGCGGTGGCGACGATCCACCAGAAGGGGGGAAGGGACCAGCTGGCCAGGCCTCCAGTCTGTAACAGGCTCATCAATCCATTCAGGATCCGTGCATCTGCTCGATTCAGATCGTCCAGTAACAAGATCCCCGGTCCGGGTTCAGTAGGGACCCACGAAGGTGGCGCCCAATGTGTTTTCCCCTCCTGGCTGAAGGGCATTCCCAAGAGATCGCCCATCTCTTCGAATTGAGCGGGGTGCACTACGGTTAAGGGGATACTGCGCTCCCTGGCAAATGATTGGACCAATTCGGTCTTTCCAATTCCCGGAGAGCCCCAGATACAGACGGGCAGTTGCCTGGAGATCGCATTTGTTCCCTGCATATGGAAGGCCATGCTGAGATCCAGCAGATGAAGAATTTCCTCCGGAATAAGGCCAGGTCCGGAGAAAGACCGTTGGGATGGGACGAGATTGGTCACGGATTACTGTTGATTCGAGAGACCAAAGTAACCAATCTCAATTTGATTTGGTGAATGCAGATGAGGGACGTATCTTTGCAAAGCTTTTTGAAAAAATGATCTCGTAGCTCAGCTGGTTAGAGCATTTGACTTTTAATCAAAGGGTCATGGGTTCGAGTCCCATCGAGATCACATCTGAATTCAAGAGCCCCATACTACCAAGTTTGGGGCTCTTTTTTTCGGAAAATCTTTCTGAAAAGTCTTCGCCTGCAAAGGCCTTTTGATTATCTTGGAGCGGGACAACGAACAACTAGAGAACCAATGCTGATCTTATCAGTTATCGCCATCGTAACCTTCCTGGGGGTTGTATTTTTCCTTCTGGAGTCTTACAGTGTCAACCGGCAGCGCCGCTAGAATTCCGGGCAATTCACACGATACCTTGATTGATAGGGATGGATGTAGATGAGGGATACTTCTACACCTCCTCGTGACAGGGAAGCCTTCCTCAGAGAGGAGTGGTTGACATCATAGCTGACCCCGAGGTTCCATCGCTCCACTTCCAGAATAAAACTGTAGATCAATGCATCCAGGTTAACGCCTGAATCCAGTTTATTGGCCAGTCGGGCCCACATACCTGCGCGTACAGCGACCTCATACCAGTCGTGATTGGTATACCGAAGGTTGGCTCCGAAAACGGTTTCCTGGGAGGGTCCCTGTAACGCCAGGAAGGCTCCGGGCAACATGCTGAAGTTGTCATTGAATGGGACCTGGCCGCCGGCATGGATCACAAACTTGGAATACAGGGTCTCGTCACTGCCCTCCACAAAGGATATGTTCGGACGGTTGGCATGGGCGATCATTCCACCGGCATAGACGCTGGCATCTTCATCAAACAGGGCATAGTAGAGCAATCCGGCACTGATATCCAGAAACAGATTGCTGCTTTGTCCGATTAGTTCATTCGACGGAAGGGTAGGGTCAACGGCTTCTGTGCCACTGTTGTATTGATTGCTGAACCAGAAGTTTCCGTAATCCAGGGAGTACTGGCCAAAGCCTCCTTGCAGGCCAAAGGAGAGGTATTGATCATTGGTCCGGTATTTTCCGCCAGCCAGTTGTTTCATGAAGCCAAGGTTCAGTCCTCCTCTTGCCTGCCTCAGCTGTCCGGCGCCAGCCTGGTCCTGGAGGGCGGCAAACCCGAAGGTGAAGTAATCATCCTGGAACACCTTGTACCGCATGTCAGCGCCAGCGGCTATAGTGCGGAATGCATCACCACCCAGGATACTTGACCACTGGTTCCGATAGTTGGCGGCGACCCGGAACTGGCCATTGAAAACACCTGTCAATGCAGGGTTTACCTGTAATGCAGCATTGTAGAACTGACTGAAATGGGGGTCCTGTGCATGACCCGCCATGGCGGTCAACAAGGCAAAAAGGGTGATCAGTAATGAATGCCGCATAGAGACTGGTTTTTAGCGAAGTAGAGTGGTCTGACCGGAATAAAGCTGCCTGAAGCCATCAATGAATTCGACCTCCAGCGTCCAAATATAAACACCACTATTCATTTGCTGGCCTTTAAAGGTGCCGTCCCATCCGATTACCGGGTCGTTTATGGGAAAATCCTGCTGTTCGTACAGCTGTTCTCCCCATCGATCAAAGATCTTGAAGACAATAATATGTGCCCCGTCCTTTCCATGGACCAGCAAACGATCATTCTGACCGTCCTGGTTGGGCGTAAAGGCAGTAGGGACAAGCACGGTGCGTATGGCCTTCACAAAAACAGTGAGCTGGTCAATCGCTTCACACCCCCGCTCATCTTCTCCGATCAGGGTATAGGTGATGGTGTAGGTCGGAGTAGCGATCGGACTGGTACAATCCGTGCAATCCAGCGTGCCATCATAGGGGGCCTGCCAGAAGACGAAAGGTGGGTTGGGCGCATTGTGAGTAAAGGTCAGGGGGACGCTTTCACCCAGTTCAATGGTCAAATCATCTCCCAGGTCCAGGGTGAATGCCGTTGGAGGAGTGAGGTCGACCGATTCCTGAACGGTACATCCGCTGGCATCCATCATGGTGACCTGGTAGGTACCTGCTGACAAGGGGCCAAACAGACCATTGGTCTGCAGGCCAGCCCCGTTCAATTGATAGGTGTAGGGGCTTGATCCTCCTGAACCAGTCGCCTGGATCGTGCCATCATTGGTATTGGTGCAGTTTGGACCCTGGGCATCAAGGGTCAGGATCAGGGGGGCAGGGGACGTCACTGTATATGTGGCTGACAAGAGGCAACCTTGTTGATCTGTGATCGTGATACCATACAGGCCAGGGGACAGGTTGTTGATCGCCGATTGGACATCTCCTGTGCTCCATACATACTGATACCCGGGTGTCCCACCGTTTGCCTGGATGGACAGGCTGCCATCATTTTCTCCGGCACAGGTCGTAGGTGAGTTGACCAGATCGATGATGGTCAATGGATCAGGCTGGGTAATCGCATATGCATAAGTCATGGCACAGCCCTGGTCATCAGAGATCGTTACCTGATAGGTGCCCGCAGCGAGATCACTGGCCAGAGGTCCGTTTGTGGTTGGGACAGCCGGATCCCAGGTGATTTGATATGCGCCTGATCCTCCGGTGATCGGATCCAGGAAGATCGATCCATTGGCTTCACCATAACAACGGGCAGGGGTCAGAATGGATTGAGCCATGATGGCGTCCGGTTGCTGGAGGCTGTAACTCCCCACGCCTGTACAGCCCGTCGGATCGGTGACCGTAACCGTGTAAACCACATCTCCGGGCAGGCCGGTGGCCAGATCGCCGGTTTGTGGTGGCTGAGAATTCCACAGATACGTGTAATTGGCAGGATTGCCCATCCCTGAACCTCCACTGACCTGTGTTACCCCTATGGTACCGTCCGATAAGCCGAAGCAACTGGGCTCTGTACCTGCCAGAGATACGGTTACCGGGGGCAATTCACTGGCAGTGACGGTTGTGTCGGCCTGGCAGCCTGCGTCATCGGTCACCGTGACAGCATAATTTCCCGGACCGATATTGCCCAGGATGCTCCCCTGGTCAGTAGTGTTCCAGAGGAACTGATAGCCTGACCCACTTCCTCCCGAGGCAGTGGCCGTCAATTCATTGCCAAATAATCCGGCGCAGCCAGTCGACGTTTGAGCGATGGTCACGGAGAGTTCTATGACGGGCTCATTGACGGTGCCGACGGCGACAGCGGAGCAGAGATGGGCATCCGTTACCGTCACCGTATAGGTTCCTGCCATCAGGTTGGCAGCCTCCTCAGTGATCTGTGCTCCTGGATCATTCCACAGATAAGTATAGGGTGGGGTTCCTCCGGACACCTGGGCCGTGAGTCGACCATCGGCGGATCCTTTGCAGGACGATGACTGTGGAATGAGGTTGATCTGCAATGGTGCCGGGTCCACCAGGTTGATCTGTGCCGTGTTCTGACAACCGAGCGAACCAGTGACGGTCAACGAGTAAAGACCAGCGGACAGACCGGTAGCCGGGTTATTGCTTTGACTGCCCGGGCCAGACCATTGATAGGAATAGATACCGGATCCTCCGGATACGAATGCGGTGATCGCTCCATCCGATCCCTGATGGCAGGAGATCGGCTGGATCACCAGACTGTCGATCATCAACGGAGCAACCGCATTGATTTGAACCGAATCAATGGTGGTACATCCATTGTTATCCGTCACCGTGACCGTGTAGGTGCCGGGGTTGAGACCGGTCAGAGGGTTGATGATAGAGCTGGAAGGGTCATTCCACAAGAACGTATAGGGTGGATTCCCGCCTTGCACCAATATGGATGCCGATCCGTCCTGACTGTTATTGCAAGTGGATGAAATCGAACTGATCTGTGTCTGAAGGCCACCTGGCGAACCCACCATCGTGCTGGCTGTTTGAGCACAGCCGTTCTGGTCGGTAACGGTTACCAGAATGATGCCGGGACTGAGACCTGTTGCCGTTGCACCGGTTTGACCGCCCGGATCGCTCCACAGGAAAGAAAATGGTGGTACGCCTCCGGAGAGTACACTGACTGTTGCCGTGCCGTCCATGTTGCCCTGGCAGCCCACTGGTGTACTGCTGATACCCAGGAGCATGCTATCCGTATTGGGTACAGTCACCTGAAGAGTGTCCATGCAACCATTCCCATCCGATGCGATGACCTGGTAGTTGCCAGGAACCAGCATGCTCGCCGTATCTGTCTGCTGCATCAGGGGGTCCGACCAGATGAAGCTGACAGGCATCTTGGATTGAATGATATCGATCCATGCCTGCCCATCATCACCATTATGGCAACCGGGGGCAGCAGCACCAACGGAATAGCTGTTTGGTGGGCCTTCATGGACCTCGACACTTCCTGTGGTGGTACACGCATTGTCATCCGTCACCGTTACTGAATACGTACCCATGGCCAGCCCGATGGCTTGCGGGGTGGTTTGCAGGTTACTCCACAAGTAGTTGTACGGGAGGGTTCCCCCTGACGGGAGGACAGTCGCTGTTCCATCCATCTTTCCGGGGCAGGAAACGGAATCGGTAGTAAATGACAACAGGATCGGGTCGGGTTGTGGTATGGTCACCACAGAATCACGGATGCAACCATTGTCATCCGTGATCCGCAGGGTGTAGTTCCCCGCTTTGACGTTGTTCAATACCGGATTGAAAACTGCTGGCACCGTAAACCAGACATATTGGTAGGGAGATGTGCCGCCCATGGCCATGGCGGATGCGCCACCGTTCTTCTGGTTATAGCACTTGACCGAATCGATGGCAATATCAATAGCGATGGGATCGGGTTCGCTCAAGGTGAAATAGACGGTATCCATGCACCCCATGGCATCCGACACGATAACAAAATGGTCACCTGCTGAGACCGAATTGAAATAGCCGATTCCCTGAGAGAGCTGGTTGTCCAGGTTGTAGGTGAAGGGTGAGGTGCCATCGTAGGCAGAAATGAATGCCTCACCGTCCGTGCCGCCATGGCACGACGGAGGTACGGTATTCTCCACTACGGCATACATCTGGCAATCGAGGAACCGGCATCCGAGGACCGCGATTTCGGAGGGGCATGCCGGGTCGGCATCGATCACTTTGACCTGGATGGTGATCGAGTCACCATTGTTCAGGTTGTTGATCAGATGACTGAGATTCGTGGTCGGGGTAGTCCATCCGGTCTGATTGACATTGACCTGGTATCCGGTTGCCCCGGGTATCGCCAGCCAATTCACGGTCAGAATGTGATTCTCCATTTCCCCGCAATCGAGGCTGGGTGCATCAAAGATGGGATGGACGGTGACGGTCGTAGAAGCCTGGGTGGTGCAACCATAGGCATCGGTGGACAGGACCGTATACGTCCTGGTCGAATCGGAGGTGATGGCCGGGTTGGGGCAATCCTGACAACTGACAGCGGCTGATGGGCTCCAGCTGTATGTCTGTTGGTTGGAGGCATTCAGTTCCATGGACCAATTCTCCAGCAAGCCCATTCGATTGATACCGAAATTATCTGATACAAGCAGTTTCCATTCCCCATTCAGGGGAGAGCCACTCAGGTCTGACCAATTTCCCTCCGGCATGTAGGTGCCTGCAAATGGTGCCGAGCCACTCTGGATCGGAGTAATTGCAGAAGGACTGAAGCATGTTGTGGTATAATCGATTCCCAATCCGCCATTGCCTGTTGTCAATTCCAGTTGTTGGCCATCCGGAGCCTCCAGATACACATTGATGTTATTGACTGGATTGGTTCGTAAGGAAAAGCAGACGGATTTGATCTCCTGGGCACTGGCAGAGAGGTTCAGCGGATAGACATGATCCACCAGGATTGGCGTGGCCAGGGGATTTGGCGGAGGATTGGTAGAATATCCCATCGGTTTCATCGGGTGCGCGGCAAAGGGGATGGTCATGCCGGTAAATCCGGTGGTCAGTGTCGCAAGTGAAATTGGGTCACCCGCACAGACAGCTGTATCAGGCGTCACCTGGATGGCGGATTGACACTGGAAGCAGCTTGGGTCAGTCGGTCCCAGCACCTGGATGGTCACGAAGGTGTCCCCTGCGCATTGAAAGGCATCTTCATAGGTCAGGTTGAAGAGGATCTCACCGGCGTTGGACGCCGTCGCCTGGATCTCCTTGCCCTTGAAGAGGTAGATATTGGGTTGATCTACCCAGCTCAGATCATCAATGGCCGGTGTAAAGGTTTCCAGATTAGGCAACAGGACTTCGTCAAAACTGATGTTCCAGGAAAAAATGAATCCATTGTCGATCTCCCAGAGGTCCTGGATCGTGAGTGTCCATTCGCCATTCAGCGGGCAACCGATCAGCATGCTGAGATCCTCAAAGGAATTATAGTCGCCGGGAGGCAGGGTGCCAGGGTCATTGGCGTTGGCATATTCCAGCCAGGTGCCGTTGGTCGCATCGGCTGTCCAGCAATAGGTATAACCCTGGCCCGGGATAGGTTCCGGAAGCAGCTCGTCCCCCTCGAATGGATCACCCAGGAATACCTCGTCACCGGATTCTTCCTGATTGACAAGGGTTACTGTTTGACCGGACGGGCAGGTGAGCGAGATGTTCAGGTCACGCATCCAGGAATGCTCGATGGTCGTGCAGATGGACAGGATATCATTTGGATTGGTCAGGATCTTGTCACTTGGGAATTCGGTGAAATAGACACTGGTACTATAGGATGCCCCGTTCCCATCGGGCAAGGCAAGTGAGTCAGAACGGATCTTCATGAGCTCGAACTTGCTCAGTTGGGGAATCACCCGAACGTCGGCATTGCCGATGGCTCCTATCTGGGCACTGAGAGTCAGGGAGTCCTGATAGCAGACCGGGCCGGGCAGGTCACCAATGCTGATCTGAGGGGGTGGGGCGACCCTGACCCTTCTGGACACGATATTGGTGTTGCGGCAACCCAACTGGTCGCGGATATGCAGATTGACAACATACCCACCAGGTTTGGTGTAGGTATGGCTGGCATTGATGCCATGGGAGAGTGTTCCGTCCCCAAAGTCCCATTCGAAGGTACACAGGGTGTCGGACTGACTATAGAGCAGATTGTTTTGAAGGAAATCAACGCCGCCACTGAAGCTAACGGTGGTGGCAGGGCAGATGTCAACCCATCCTGTATCCACAGGGACCGTAGCGGGAGTTGTACTGTTGATCTTCGCTTGAAAGGCTTGACATGCCGCAACACACTCGATCTCGGCGATCCATCCTTTCCCCTGACCTGACGAGGTACTCGTAAATGCAATGGTCAGGCAGCCACTGAAATTGGTCGGACTGGCCTGCAGGATGAATGGCGCACCCGCTTGGTAATCACTGGCGCATCCCAGGGAGGTGCCCAGGATGTTGGGTCCGTCAAAGAAGCATAATTCATCTCCTGGTTTCAGATCCACTCCTGAAAAGCGCAATCGGGTATGGGTGCCGGTACTCCCGTCCGGACAGATGGAAACCGTATAGCTTTCATTCGGGCCATAATTGCCCAGGTTGCCCCCACTGTCCAGGAAAAAGCCGTCACAGGAGACGACACTGCCATCCGAGATCAGATAGTATTGAGCCCCTGCCGTCAGGCAGAAGAAACTGAACAGGAGAGAGAGCATCAGGGAACGTAGCATATCACCTCAATTGCGGTTAAGGCCGTTTGACGGCTGTTGGATCGGAGGCTCGCTCCTGATTGACAAGGGTATTCAATTGACTGGCTGGCAGCAGGCTAAGTACCTTTCTGGTTGTTCCGATGCGATATCGGTTGTACTGGTTGGGCAAGCGATGAATATGTCCGAGTAACTCGAGGTCCAGGAGTGAATATCGGTCCCAGAGATCGATATCCAGGATAGGGTAGGGAGGTTCACCTTTTCCTTCGGGGTAGTCACAGATAGTATTTCCTGCGGTGGCTTTGATCCACCATCGGTCGATCAGGAAGGGATTGGTCGTTTCAGCGTGCCAAAGGTCTTCTGTCGTCAGGACAACCGATGTTGACAGGGTCGACAACTTCACCTCCCGGTCTGCCGTGGGTTGACCACTGACTGAACGTGCGCCAACAAGGACCAGAAGCAATAGCCATGCGGTTGAAAGATTCATCAAATGCAATTTTGCACCATGCCAGGGCAAGGTGTGGGAAACAGGCATGGGATGTAGCACAATCAGCATTGTACATTGTGCAAAAACGGGGCCATCCCTGAAGGGTTTCACAGATTCGTTGAAATATTAACAGGAATGATATCTCACAAAGCAGAAAAGGGCCTGCCGAATGTTCGGCAGGCCCTTTTCAAGATGGTTGGTATCCGGTTATTCAGAAAGAACAAACGGGAGGCGTGCTTGCGCACCTTCCAACCGATGGAGCGTTTTCAACTGCTTGTAATAGGGATACATCGCCCCAAGATGTTCCTTGACCATAGGCGCAGTAGCCGATTCTTCACCGGTGATCTTGGCGATCAGTCGTTGGATGGGGTCCTTCATTTTCGGATATTCATCTACCCGGTAGCCATCCAGCTTGGCCAGACGTGAAGCACATGCCAGGGCATCATCGGTGTAACCGAGTTGGTCCACCAGGCCCAGTTCCAGCGCCTTGCGCCCCGTCCAGATCCGTCCCTGGGCCAATTCAGCAACGTCAGCCAGAGGCAGTTTGCGACCTTCAGCGACCTTGCCGATGAAGTCAGCATAGATGTCGTCTGTCAATTTTTGCATCAAGGCCCGTTCATCGTCCCCCAGGGGATACACGCCGGTCAGGTAGGTGGCAGCCGTACTGGTGCGAACAGTGTCGAATGTGATCCCGATCTTATTGTCCAGGAATTTACCCAGGTTGGGCATCATGCTGAACACGCCGATGGATCCGGTCAGGGTCGCTGGCTGGGCAAAAATGGAGTCCGCATAGCAGGAGATATAGTAGCCACCTGAAGCTGCGTATCGACCCATCGACACGACTACCGGCTTGCCTGCGTCCTGGATGTTGCGGATCTCACGCAGGATATTCTCAGCGGAAAGAACACTTCCGCCGGGGCTGTTGACCCGCAGGACTACGGCCTTTATCTTATCATCCTTGCGGATCTTTTCCAGGATCTTCTGGTAATAGTCGTCTGTGATCACCCCTCCGGATTCATCGCCGACCGTGATCTCCCCTTCCAGGAAGACCAGGGCGATCTTGTCCTTGCCCGACAGGTCGAACTTGCCACCCACTTCTCTGAAGTAGTCTTGGGCATCGACCAGGTTGAGATCATCCTTTTCCTCCAGGCCAGTACGTTCCCGAAGTTTGGACTTCAGCTCATCCTCATAGATCAGTCCATCCAGCAACCCAAGTGACACAGCCGTTTCCGGGTCAAAGCTCTTCCAGGTTTCTGCCATGTCGCGTAAAGCGGCAGGGTCCAGGCCCCGGTCTTTCCCGATGTCCGTCAGCATCTGGTTGAAGACGTCTTCGATATAGGCACGCAATTGGATCCGGTTGGCATCGCTCATCTGAGTCATCCGGAATGGTTCCGTTGCACTCTTGAATTGACCGGCATAGAACACATCCACCTCGATGTCCAGATTATCCAGCATCTTCTTGAAATACGTGATGTCTACGGCCATTCCCCTGAATTCCATCATGCCCACCGGATTCAGGAATACACTGTCCGCTGCCGCTGCCAGGTAGTAGTTCGACTGGGTCAGGAACTTGCTGTATCCATAGATGAATTTCCCGCTGGCCCTGAACGTATCCAGTGCCCTGCGGATGATCATGATCTCGGACATCGGCAATGATCCCAGTTCTGGTCGCAGCAAGATCCCCTTGATCCGGGAATCCTCAGCGGCATGACGGATCATCTTGTCATAATCATACAATCCGATATACTTCTTGTCAGACAGGTCGATCGGCGTGTCTTCGACATTGTTGGTTTTTTCCGGTACGACATCCTCGAAGGTGAGCTCCAGGACAGAATTGGGCGTAATGGAAGCGGTCTTTTCCATGCTGGATACCATTCGGGCACCGATCAGGAAAATCAGACCGGTGAGCAGGATACTGCCCACGATCGTACCGAGACAGGACGCGGAGAAAAATTTGAAAAATTGACGCATGTTGACAAATTAGGACTTGAAACGTGTATGTAAAGGTAGCTTCTGTGTCAGGATACCAGCCGGTTTTTCGATGAAGTTGTTAAATTGCCAGATGAATTCCCGTTGCAGGCAACGGCTGTGCCGTATTTTAGCTCCTTGAACAAGGGATTTCGAATTGTATTCATCCCTGAGATGTAGACGAATATGCGAGTAAACCGATCGATGATAAAGACTGTTCAAGTGGCGATCCTCTGGGTCGTCTTGTTGTTTTCCGGAGGAGGGATCCAGGCCCAGATCCAGGTGTCAACCGGGGTGTTCTCCCCCCAGGACCTGATCCAGAACGTATTCCTGGCCTCCGGAGTAGAGGTGCTGGATGTCAAATACTTTGGCAGTCCCGGCTCCATCGGATACTTCTCGGCAGGTCAGACCAATATCGGGATCGAATCCGGTATCGTCATGTCTACCGGGATGGCCGCTGATGCCGACAATACAAATGGTGTCGGTGGGGGAGGATTTGCCTCGTCGCCCACGTCCATGAATCAATACACGGATCCTGACCTGGCCAGCCTGGTGGCGCCGATGTCCGTCGGGGATTTGTGCATCTTCGAAATCACCTTCATTCCTTATGCAGACACGGTAGAATTCAACTATGTCTTCGGCTCAGAGGAATATGAGGAATACGTCTGTACACCGTTCAACGATGTGTTCGGATTCTTTATCAGCGGCCCCGGGATCAATGGTCCTTTTTCCAACAACGGGGAGAATATCGCCCTTGTGCCGGGTACGAATGATTTTGTGGCCATTGGAACGGTCAACAACGGGAATCCGAACCAGTCACCCTCGGTATGCCCCCCACAGAACAGCCAGTACTTCAATGTCAATGTCGATGGTGCTCAGCCCGTCTATGACGGTTTTACGGATGTGTTCACTGCGCGGTCCATCGTCATGGCTTGCGATACCTATACCATTCGGCTCTCCCTGGCGGACGCCTCCGATTTCATCTTCGATTCCGGGGTATTCCTGCAGGCAAAGAGTTTTGGGACGACGACCATTGATGTGGAAGTGACCACGGAAGCATCCAATGAAACCATTGCGGAAGGATGCTCAAATGGTCTGGGGTCGTTTGCCATCCGGTATCCGGCGCCTCAGGATGTCGTGATCCCCATCAATTTTATCGGGACGGCCACCTTTGGCGTGGATTACAACATGGATCCACCCTCCATCACCATCCCGCAAGGTACCAGTGAAGTGACAGCCACCTTTGAGGTGTTCTCGGATAACATCAATGAAGGCAGAGAATCGGTGGGCATGGTCATCCAGCGGGATCCCTGCAAGCTGGATACCATCTGGTTCTATATCACGGACGACACCCTGCCCAAACCTGATCTGGGGCCGGATCTTCTGGTCTGTACGAATGATCTGGTACCCCTGGACGGCACACTGCCAGTGCTCCTTCCCAGTCCGAAGATGTTCGAGAACAATACGCCCTTTGCCCTGACATCCCCACCGGATAACAGCAGCCCCCTTATGCCGGTCTATTCCCCGATTCAGGTCACGAATGTCTTTCCCAAAGATCTGGGCCCGGGCATGATCGAATCGGTCTGCCTGAACATCGATCATAAATGGATCGACGATATTGATATCTACCTGGTCGCCCCCAGCGGTCGGTTCATTGAATTGAGCTCCGATAACGGGCGTGATGGAGACAATTATACCGAAACGTGTTTCTCGCCGAAAGCCACCCAACCGATCGATTATGGTGATCCGTTTGGTGCCCCCAAGACGGCGGCTCCGTTTACAGGTACATTTCAACCTGAGGGAAATTGGCACAACCTGTGGGATGCACCGGCCAATCCCGCCAATGGCGAGTGGCGACTGCTGGTGATCGATGATGCGCCCCTTCCGAATGGCACCTTGCAGAACTGGCGAATTTCCTTCAATCCGGAGTACAGTATCGACTACACCTGGACCCCCGGTGTGGAAGTCGTCTGCGATACCTGTAGTGCGACCACTACTACCCTCGATCTGCCCAAGGTCCTGACCCTGGATGTGGTCGACAGCTATGGATGCCGGCGCGCGGATACCGTGGCCATTGATGTCAAGCCCGATGTGGATGTCCCGATCATTGATTGTGCGGATATCGGCTTTGAACATCTGGTAGTGGCCTGGAATGACCAGACCCTGGGTGAGAATTATGAGGTCAGTGTGAATTTTGGCCCCTGGCAATCACCCAATCAGGGACCGTTCTCCTTTCGGCTGGATGGTCTTGCCCTCGAAGATTCCATCACCTTCATCATCAAGGCAGTAGGCCTTTGCAATGAGGAAGCAGATACCATCGGTTGTCGAACCATGGCCTGTACCCCGCCAGCTTTGGTGGTCGACCAGGTGAGCATGCCGTCCTGCTTCGGCCAGGCAAACGGCAGCTTCAATGTATCGATCGGGAATGGTGTTGATCCGGTGACCATTCTGCTGGACGGCAATCCCGTCTCTTCCGGGGTGATCGGCAACCTGGGAGCAGGGTCTTACCTGATTTCTGCTGCTGATACCCTTGGCTGTACAGATGAAATGATGCTGGTACTGACCCAACCCGATGCTTTGGATATACCCACAGTTGAAGTCGATACAGTGACCTGCTTTCAGGCCCAGAATGGCTTGATCGCCCCGGTTGTCCAGGGCGGGACATACCCTTACCAGTTTGTCTGGCAGGACGGCCAGACCGATTCCCTGCGCACCGGTCTGAATGGTGGTCTCTATTCCGTGACCATTACCGACCTCAACGGATGTTCGATGATCCAGGATGTCAGCCTGTTCGAGTATCCGGATATTCAGGTGAACCCGACGACCACTGACCCTACCTGTGAGAATGTGTCCAATGGTGCCATTGACCTGATGGTATCGGGTGGGGCAGGGGCATACCAGTTTGACTGGTCGAGCAACGGGGTGACAGGATCCAATCCGACCAGCCTGCCGGCTGGGAATTACTCAGTGACGATCACCGACAAGAATGGTTGTACCGATGTCCAATTGATTCCGCTGGTCGCACCGGCGAATATTCTGGTTGATATTACCGTCGAACCCACGTCCTGCTTCGGTGGTGACGACGGGAAAATCACCGTCAGTGTCACCGGAGGAACCCCGCCATACGACTTTATGTGGAGCGATGGCGGGCCTAACGTGAATCAGCGCCTGAACCTGACCGCAGGGAATTATTCCCTGACCGTTTCAGATCAAGGGGCTTGTGTGGAGATCCGGGATAACCTTATTGTCGTCGATCCATCCGAGATTGTCGTGACCCCGAACATCATCGATGTCAGTTGTGCCGGAGGCAATGACGGGATGATCACGGTTACTGCTACCGGTGGAGGAGGAGGACATGACTTCTCCTGGAGCATTGGTGGAGTCATGGGTCCAATGATTACCAACCTGACAGCAGGAATATATATCGTCACCACGACAGACGCCAGCAATTGTTCGGTCATTGATACCTTCCAGGTGATCCAACCGGCTCCCATTGTCACCAGTGTAGGAAGCACCAATGTCAAGTGTTTTGGTGGCGCCTCCGGGTCTGCTACTGTCGGAGCATCCGGAGGTGCCGGTGGTTTCCAGTTTCTGTGGAATGATCCCTCTGCCTCGACAAGTGCCTCGGTTGGCGGACTGATGGCAGGCACTTATCGGGTGACCGTC
Source organism: Lewinellaceae bacterium (assembly GCA_020636225.1). Lineage (GTDB taxonomy): Bacteria > Bacteroidota > Bacteroidia > Chitinophagales > Saprospiraceae > JAGNXB01. The sequence continues at coordinate 78,665 of JACJYI010000002.1, forward strand.
ACCGATCAGAATGGATGCAGTGCCATTGATTCTGTGAATGTGAATCAACCACCTCCATTTATCAGCGTCGTTACTCCAGGGCAGATCAGCTGTTTCGGGGTGAATGACGGTGAAGGAACCGTCACGCCGTTGGGCGGAACCGGGCCATATTCCTTCCTGTGGAACGATCCGCTTGCTCAAACCACGGCAACCGCCATGAATTTGTTCAGTGGTACCTATATCGTGACGATTACGGATGTGAACGGGTGCACCACCCTCGACACCATGGTTCTGGCCGATCCACCTGAACTGACCTCTACCATTGATCCGACAAACATCACCTGCTTCGGTTCCAATGACGGGAAGGCCCAGGCGACAGCGACCGGGGGCACACAGCCCTATCAATTCTCCTGGTCAACCGGAACCAAACAGTCTCTGGCCCAGAATCTGCCACCCGGGACCCATACAGTGACCATCACGGATTCCAGGGGTTGTACATCCGTTTCCACCACCACCATTGATCAGGCACCTGAGCTGGTCCTCAGTGGCTCGGCAACGAGCGTACAGTGCGCGGGGGACAAGGATGGGACGATCGACCTGAATGTTTCGGGAGGGGCGAATCCCTATTCGTTCCTGTGGAACAACGGTGCCACCGTCGAGGATCCCGTCGGCCTGGGCCCTGGGATCTACGTGGTCACGGTGACTGATGCCAACAATTGCAAGAAGACATTCAATCTTCAGGTCACCAGCCCACCGGGCATGACTGGGGAGTATGAATCGACGGATATCGCCTGTTTTGGTGATTCCACCGGAACGATCACGGCGGCCATCACCGGTGGAAGCCCCGACTATTCCTACCTGTGGAGCAACGGATCGACCTCCCCTGATGTATCAGGGTTGTTGCCGGGAGTTTATTCGGTGACTGTTACGGATGGAAACGGGTGCACCATTTCAAATTCGATCGAGATCTTCCAGCCGTTGGAACCACTCGTAGCCACCATGACAGCAGATACCCTGGATTGTTTTGGCGATGGCAATGGACGGGTGGTCTTTGATGTGACCGGCGGAACGCCAACTTACAAGTATAGTCTCGATGGAACCACCTTCAATGGTTCAAGCATCCAGATCGGACTGAAGGCGGGAACCTATGACGGATATGTTCGCGACAAGGTGGGTTGCGCCTTCTATGTCGGACAGGTGACCATCTATCAGCCTGATCCTGTTTTGGTGGATCTGGGAGCTGATGTGTTCATCGAATTAGGACGGGATACCCAACTGGTAGCCCAGGTGACCAACGGAGTCCAACCGTTGACCTATCAATGGAATGCCCAGGATAGCAGTTTCCTGAGTTGTCTGACTTGTCCGGATCCGATGGTGAATGGTCTGCAGTTCACCCGATCCTTCAGGGTGCTGGTCACCGACGCGAACGGATGCACGGGTGAGGCTGTGATCACTGTGAATGTCCAGAAGACGCGGATCATCCTGGTGCCAACGGCCTTTACGCCGAATGGAGACCTCAATAATGATCGTTTGGGGATCGTCGGCCGGCCCGGAACGCAGATTCTCAACTTCCAGGTCTTCGACAGATGGGGTGAAATGGTGTTCCTGGCAGAGGATTTTCCCATAGAAGACGGGTTGCAACCCGGGAACAGCTGGGATGGAACATTCCGGGGTGAACCGATGAACAGCGCGGTGTTTATCTGGAGCCTGGAAGCCCTGTTCCCTGACGGAGAACGCACGTTCCTGAAAGGCCAGAGTACGCTGTTGAGATAAGCTAAATAACTGAAGATCAGGGAGGCCTGCAATCGAGATCCGGTTGCAGGCCTTTTTTATGCTGGGGTAGACTGTTAAATATCTATTAAGATGTGACTACATTAGATGTATATACATTAAATTTGCGTCATGGCACGATTGGAAGAGGCAATTCATCAGAAAGCGTTTGCCGACGAACGGATCAAAGTGGATATCAATATCATGTTCACCGCCTCCTGGTTGGCAACTATCAAGGCAAGGGCATTGAAGGACATGGGGATCAGCTGGCAGCAGTTCAATATCCTTCGCATCCTGAAAGGGGCGCATCCTCGACCGGCAACCGTCAAGTACCTGGCCGAGCGCATGATCGATCAGACCTCAAATGCCTCCAGGTTGGTGGACAAGCTGGTTGACAAAAAGATGGTGACCCGTACGATCTGCCCTCATGATCGCCGCCAGGTAGAGATTAATCTGACTGAGAAAGGGATGGATGATGTCGCAACGGCCTCAGAGGTGCTCGAATCAGGCCTGCGTGCCCAATTGAATCACCTGTCTGTAGAGGAAGCAATGCACTTGAATCAATTATTAGATAAAATTCGTCAATAACTAAAATCATTATGACCATGAAAATGCTGTTAATTCTGTCCATGTTCCTGGGTTGGATCACGCCTGATCCGGTTTCCGGCACGAAAACCATGTCTGTTGACCTGACGTCCAGCCAGATCGTCTGGAAAGGATACAAGGTCACTGGCGAGCACACCGGGAAGGTCAAACTGAAGTCCGGAAACCTGACGATGGCCGATGGTCGTCTGACGGGTGGCTCGTTCGAGATCGACATGACCTCGATCACCTGCACCGACCTCGAAGGGGAATGGCGCGACAAGCTGGTTGGCCATTTGAATTCAGAGGATTTCTTCAACACCAAGCAGTTTCCGACGGCTACGTTGAAGATCGTCCGCGCTATCCCTCAGGATGAAAAGGGCAATTACAAGGTGCAGGCAAACCTGACCATCAAAGGCATCACCAAGCCTGTGAAGTTTTTTGCCAACATCGCTCCGCAGGGAACAAGCACGACGGCTAAGGCTTCGATCAAGATCGACCGCTCTGAGTACGATGTCCGCTACGGTTCAGGTAGTTTCTTTGACGACCTGGGCGACAAGACCATCTATGATGAATTCGATCTGGATGTGACCCTGGCAGTGAAGTAATCCATTGTCATCAAAAGCAAAAGGGGCTTCTCGTGAGAGAAGCCCCTTTTTTTTATTGGCCGATCAATGGATTTGAAACGGCAATGTTCGAACCCTGGTCGACTGGCCCAGTCGCAGGAGGTAGGGGCCGGAAGGAAGGTTTTCCAGTTGAAGTGGATGGAACCAGGGTCCAGTTTGCCCTTGAATCCGGGCTTGCCAGTACACTCGCCCATTCAGGTCGATCACCTCGGCATAGATGAGTCCGGGATTTCCCCTGCCGATCAACTGGCAGCTGCCGGCATTCGGATTGGGCGTGAGATAGATCGTTTTCCATCCATCATCGGGCAGGGCAATCGATGTTGTCTTGATCAATGTCATGATCGTATCGGATCCACATTCATTTTCAGCGATCAGGGTCACCTCGATTTCGGATGGAGGGTTGACAACAAACTGAGTCTGCCCAGTTCCCATCAGTTGGCCATCTGTCCACCAGGCCTGGGCAGAGCTGTAGGCAGAGGTACTGGACAAGTAGAGTGTGTCGCTGCTCAATTCCCAATCAAAGGATGCCAGTGGGAGGGGCTTGATATAGATCATTCTGGTCGTGGTGTCGGCATCTGTTCCGGAGCGGACGATCAGTTCAATGGTCTTCCAGCCACTGGTCGAGTAGGTCACGGTCTGGGATCCTGCCGTCGAGGAGGTCTCGGGCATGGCATCCTGACCAAAATGCCACTCGTAGCTCGATGGGCTTCCTGTGCTATTCTCCGAGATCAGGACCGGACTCAGCACACACGCAGAGTCTGCGGCAGTTTGGAATCCCGCCTGAAGTGGATCAGGCATTTCTTCTATGATCCGAAAATTGTCGATCCACAGGTTGTTCCCATAGCCGGAATAGTTCACGAATCGGATCAGGATCTTCTGACCGGCATAGGGACTCAGGTCAATCGATTCTTCCCGCCAGTCTTCCGGTAAGAGGGGGACCCAGGAATCATTGATATTGGCAGGATCCTGAATGGTGATCAGGTCAGCTCCCGTTTTGGCATAGACAACCTGATCGACCGATTCTCCGCAATCCGTGGATATCTCCAGGATCAGGGTGTCCAGGCCAAGCCCGACGATGCCGCTATAGGACAGATCAAACCTGCAAACTGGCTGGTTGGCGGTCGTCAGGTCGATCAAAGGGGTCGTGAGGATGTCCACTGCACCATTGTCCGGGTTGAAGAAGTTGGGCATCATGACCGTGTAATTGCTGTCTGGCGTGCCAGAATCCAAACCAATGACGAGCCATCCAGCCTGGTCATCCGGGTTGTCGATCCGCCATTCCGAAGGCAGGTCAGCCAAGGTGAATGATTCCAGGTGGTCAGTCGTCAGGACACCCGTATTCAGGATGGACGCATCGATCAGCACAGTAAGGGTATCGTTAAACCTGAAATCATCCTGATCCAGATTCGTCCAGATCGAGAGAGGGATCAAGCCTGAAGAGGTGATCAGTGGACCATTGTCGAATTTGAACAATCGGTTGGCGCCCGGTTGGATGGTTCCGGAGATGGTATCATTCACGGGTTGTTCCTGTCCGACCTGATAGGACACCGGTACATGACTGGCTGCTGTCAGGCCGTCATTCCGGAAGCTCATGATCAGATTCAAGGCAATTGGTTCGCAGGATTGGACCTTGAGCACAGAAGGGGAAATGATCCCTCCGGGCTTCATATCCCGATTCTGCTTGCATCCGAGAAGGCCATTGCTGTAGGAATAGGCCCTGCTCCGCTCGGACATGGTATGTCCGTCGATCACGCTGCGGACAGCCACCCAGTTTTCAGCCAGAGGATTCCAGGTGGGTATGGTGATCAGGGTGGTATCCGTGGAATAGGAAGGCACCATGCTGGTGGTGCCCAGGGTGAAGAGGTCATACCCGTCGGCTTTGTCAACTGCCGACCAGGTAAAGGTGATACTGTCCGGGCAGGCCTTGGCGATGGACAGATTCTGGGGGGATGCGAGCAGATGGAAGGGGTGGGAATGGCTGACGGATATCCCGTCGCGTACAATCCGGATAAAGCCCTGGTTGGTCGTCGTATCTGGATAGGTGATGTTGGCAAATCGGGCCAATGCAGGCAGGTCGTTGACCAGGGGCACCCAGGTCAGCCCGGAATCGAGGGAGAGCTCGATATCCCATGTTCCGGCATCACGGACACATTCCCAGTACACGCGATTCGTAGCTCCTGGTTCGAAGGATTCACCACCGGCAGGATAGACCATCAGCGGTTCTTCTGTCCGGAATTCCCAGAGCAAGTAGGCCGATACCTGCCCGAATGGCAGGGTCAGCCCCTCGACATCGATCGTGTAGGATCCCGATTCCGGATTCTCGATCCGGACCTGTTCCATGTTGTTGACATGGTCTTCCCCGGGTTTGGCAGGGAGGTTCAGTTTGGCCGGATCGGGGGTGGCATCCAGTACCAGGGGCAGGAGGGCATCCGATGATCCGGGTGCATAGACACGCAGTTCCAGGTCGTTGATCAGGGCTTTGCTGGCCTGTGGCATGGCGGGCGGGTCTGGCCAATAGATCATGAATCGGGCCTCCACAGTGTTGGAGGGCACATCGATCGATAAGGATTTGATCTGGGAAGGATTGATGGCGATCGCCTGATAGCGCTCCTCTTTCAGCAGTTGGTAGGCCTGATAGGCATTCACATGTCCCCAGCCATAGATGAAATCAGGTCCCGGGTTGCCCAGATCGCTGGCCGTGGTCAGCAGGGCACCTTTCAGCAGGGCAGACGGGGCCGGGTCATTGTTGTTCAATTGGCGGTAGCCCTGGGTCAGCTGTGCCAGAATGCCGGCAATGCCCGGGGCTGCAGCCGAGGTGCCTCCACCCAGGTCAATGGTATTGTTTGGATAGGTGCTCAACTGGTTTTGACCGTTTGCGGCTATGTCAGGCTTGATCCGTCCGTCAAAGACCGGTCCGCGGCTGCTCGAACTGACCAGGGAATAATCACTGAACAGATTGGCGGTGGCGATCGAGTTCTTCCCAGCCTTGTGCCCTCCGGTAATGTTCCCCCAGAACGGGCCGGCGCCATAGCCACAGTCGGATGCTCCGGCATTCCCGGCCGAAAAGACATGCATGAGTTGCGGATTCTCGTAGATCTGGAGATCCACATTCACCGTTCGGTTGGTGTACCCGTCATTGCAACCATCGCTGTAGGAAGAGTTCGTGATCACCACGCCTTCATTGTTGACGATGTCCATGGTCTGTCCGAGAAAATTGGCGCGGTAGTCCTCCGTGAACAGGCTGGAACCGGACGCCATTCCCTCCACGAATGGCAGGAGATTCCCCGCCCCGGCCATGATTCCGGCCACCATGTCGCCATGCGTTCCGTCAGTGGGAGGTCGATAGCAATAGGACTGGTCCAGCCTGCCATGAAAATCGATATGCGGGCCGATCTGGCCATCATCCCGGACCAGGACGCCAACACCTGAACCGTCAAGTTGGAATTCAGGTCCGGACAAGGGATTGATCAGCAGGTTGGAACGATGCATCGCCCGGCCATATTGATCTTCCGGTTCGCCTTCTGGCGGGGTGATCTCCAGATATTGGACAAAAGGCAACTCAGCCAATTCCCTGACCCGATGAGCCGGAACGGTCAGATAGATCTCGGAGCCCCCTGCCGGAATATCGACCTGTCTGAAGCCACGCTGGGTCAGGGCATTTTGAACCCTGTCGGCGCTCAGGTCAGACGGAAATCTCAGGGTTACTCCGACGCGTTCGGTCGAGGGCTCGACCTGGTCCAGATAAACCATCAAGTCACCGGAGATCCGATGGCGGGGGAGGACTTCCGCCCATCGATCGACCGGGAGGGACGCCAGGGGATTGTCCTGAATGTCTGTCGGAATAGAGGCAAAATAGGTGCGTGGTGGCACAAATCCCAGCAATTGGATCCCCGATCCGGAGATCCGCGCCAATTGTCCTGTGGTCAGGTCAGTACTGACATGCAACCATACATAGCGCCTGCCATCGACGGTTGGCTGTTCAGCCCATTGTTCGTTCAATGGTCGAACGGAATCGATGGATCGTTCGAATGTGATCGTACTCTGGCGCAGTGGCACGGTCAGTTCCGCTTGGCTGAAGCCCAGGACCGGAACGAGGAGGAGGAGAAGAATGGAGAAGAGTTGATTCATCTGAAAATGGCGTATGGATAAGAAGTGTGAAACTAGCCAAAGATCATGAAGGAGTGGGGCGGGCTTTGTCGTTTTTTCGTCATGAACCCATCAGGGTCCCTTGAAATCTGGCTACCTTTAGGGTCTAACAAAATCAACCGCTCATGAGTTTTCAACATACTGTCCTCGATCGTTTCTTGCGATATGTCCGGATCGATACCCAGTCGGATCCATTTTCTGACACCTGTCCCAGCACGGAAAAACAAAAGGATCTGGGGCGGGTGCTGGTCGCGGAGTTGCAGGAACTGGGTCTTTCTGATGCGCATATGGACGAGCATGGATACGTCTACGCCACCTTGCCTGGCAATGTAGAGAAGGACGTGCCTGTTATCTGTTTCTGTTCGCATATGGATACGGCGCCGGATTGTTCCGGAACGGATGTCAAGCCGATCGTTCATGCCAACTACCAGGGGCAGGATATCGTGCTGCCAGACGACCCGAGCCAGGTGATTCGCAGGGCTGACCACCCTGAGTTGGCGCACAAGATCGGTCATGATATCATCACCGCCAGCGGAGCGACCTTGCTGGGAGCCGATAACAAGGCGGGCGTGGCAGCGATCATGGATGCGGTGACCCAAATGGTCCGGCATCCCGAGATCCCTCATGGGAAGATTCGCATCCTGTTCACCCCGGATGAAGAGATCGGTCGGGGAGTGGACAAGGTCGATATGGAAAAACTCGGTGCTCAATTCGGCTACACCATGGACGGCGAGCGGGTCGGTTCACTGGAGGATGAGACCTTCAGTGCGGACAGTGCGGACCTGGTGATCCACGGCGTATCCGTGCATCCGGGCTTTGCCAAGGACAAGTTGGTCAACGCGATCAAGATCGCCGGTGAGGTGCTGGCGGCACTGCCGACCGATCGATTGTCCCCGGAAACCACCTCCGGTCGGGAGGGCTTTATCCATCCTGTCCATGTCCATGGGAATGGCGAAAAGGCAACCATCCAGTTTATTCTGCGGGATTTTACCCGGGAAGGGCTGGCGCAGCATGCCGTTTTTCTTGAGGATCTGGTCAAGTCTGTGATGACCCGCCATCCCCGGGCCAGCTATGACCTGACGGTCAAGGAGCAATACAGGAACATGAAGGAAGTACTGGACCTTCATCCGCAGGTGGCCGATTATGCGCAGCAGGCCATTGAACGTGCCGGATTGGAAGTGCATCGTTCCAGCATACGAGGAGGTACGGATGGATCTCGCCTGTCGTTCATGGGATTGCCCTGCCCGAATATTTTCGCCGGGGAACATGCCTTTCACTCCAAGCAGGAATGGGCCACCCGCCAGGATATGGAGAAGGCAGTGGAAACCATCATCCATCTCAGTACGATCTGGGCGGAGAATGCCTGATCAGTGGATGCGGATGTGCTGGATACCCGGCCGATGATCCCGTGAGATCATGCGCAGGATTTCCTCATAGTAGGACTGGTCGAGGTGCAAGTTGGCATCCTGCATGTCAAAGATGAGAATCGGGATCACCGTTTCACTTCGGAAATATTCAAAATAGACCTGCTGGATCTGACGCAGGTATTCGGCCTTGATCTGAAGTTCGTAACTGCGACCTCGTTTGGCGATCTGACTGAGCAGGATCTCGATCGGCCGGTGTAGATAGACGATCAGGTCGGGTTTGGGCAGACTGGCCTCGAGCGTCTGGTACAGTTTCTGGAAGATCCGGAACTCGTCCTGTGGAAGATTGTTCCTGGCGAAGAGGAGGGTTTTGATGAAGGTATAGTCCGCAATGTGGAAGTTGTAGAAGAGATCCTGCTGGGTACCCAGGGCCTGGAGCTGCTTGTAGCGTTCCGTCATGAAGAACAGTTCCAACGGGAAGCCATATCGCTGGGCGTCTTCGTAGAAATAGGGGAGGAAGGGGTTGTCCGCAAATTGTTCCAGGATCAGATTGCACTCATAATCCCGGGCCATCATTTCGGACAGGGTGGTCTTGCCAGACCCGATATTGCCTTCTATGGCAACGTAGGAATAGGGGATTTCAGGTTGACTCATTCTTCTTCCAGCAAACAGACTTCCAATTCATCCTGATTGGCCAGATATAGGTCTTCGACCGTTTGATCTGTTCCGGGGATCTGCAGATGCTCTGCAATTTCCATCAGGGGTATCAGCACGAAGTTACGAACTCCCATTCGCGGGTGAGGGATTTGCAAGTTGGCATCATGGATGATTTTCTGTCCAAAAACCAGGATGTCCAGGTCAATGGTCCTTGGACCATTTTTCTGCCCACGCTCCCGGCCCATCCTCCGTTCGATATCGAGCAGGGTGTTGAGCAAATCTACAGGTGAAAGCCTGGTCGTCATGCGGACCACCATATTCCAGAACCAGGGCTGGTCTGGCTCGCCCCAGGGCTCTGAAGAATACATGGATGAAGCTTGCAGGATGGTGCCGACCTGTTGTTCAAGAAGGTCCATCGCCTGTCGCAGATTGGCACGGCGGTCTCCCAGATTGCTGCCCAAGCCGATAAAGATGATCTCAGCCATACGTACGAATCCTTAGGTCGTGTCGGAGATGAGTTGAAAGGACGGATTGTTGGGCAAGATACTGCATATTCGCACGGTCAAACATCGATCATCATTCGGCATTTCAGATGACTCAACCTATCAACCGACAGGATGCAGAGGTTCGACCGATACCCGGACTGGTTTTCTGGGGGGCGCTGTTGCGCCTGGTCGCCCGGATCTCTCCCGGGATAGCCAGCCGTGTGGGGATTTTTCTCTTCACCATTCCCGGACGCAAAGCCCGCCACTTTCGGCAGGACCAGCTGCTGCAATCAGCCAGGAGGACCTATGTGCTGGATGGCCGCAGGAAGATCCGGGTCTATGCATGGGGGGCAGGCGAATCCAGGATCCTGCTGGCACATGGCTGGCAAAGCAGGGGCACCGCATTGCGCTATTTTGTTCCTGTCTTGGTGCAACGAGGATTCAGCGTGGTCGCCATGGACGCCCCTGGCCATGGCGAATCTTCAGGATGGCGAACCAGTCTGTCCACCTATGCCCATGCCATTCGACTGGTGGATCATCAGTATGGCCCGTTTACCGGGGCGATCACCCATTCGTTCGGAGGCCGCGCACTCACCTACGCGATGGCCTACGAGCCCAACGATTGGCAGATCAGGCGAGTAGTGATGTTGGCGGCACCTTCGTCCTTTGCGGATATCATCGATCGTTTTTCGGATCAATTGAACATGCCTGCCAACATGAAACCCGCCATTCTCGCCAGGATGGAAGAACTCCTGGGCCGGCCTGTGGATGATTCCGAGATCCACAACCTGGGAACACGAGTGCATGCCCAGATCATTGTGATTCATGACGAACAGGACAACATCGTCCCCATGTGGGAGGCAGAACGGATCGCCACACGGTTGCCCGGGGTCAGACTGATCAAGACACGAGGATTCGGTCATTATCGCATGGCCAAATCACCGGAGATCTGGGAGATCGCCGTCAAGTTTCTTACCAAAGGCCAGGTGCACTGAATGACCTATTCCCTGGGGAGAGCCTGAATGGCAGTGATATAGCGCTTGACCTCTTTTCTGACCTCTGGTGCCAGGATGATCGCCCCGATGATATTCGGGAAGACCATGGCAAAGATCATGGCATCCGAGAAATCCACGACCGCACCAAGGCTGGCCGATGCCCCCACGACCACGAAAACAAGGAAGAGGCCCTTGTAGATCAGCTCGTTCCGGCGAGTCCGGCCAAAGAGATACAGCCATGATTGCAAGCCATAGTATGACCAGGAGATCATGGTCGAAAAGGCGAACAGCACCACCGCGATCGTCAGGACGTAACTGAAATGGGGGATGACCGAATCAAAGGCCGTCGCGGTCAGGGTGGAGCCATTCAAGCCATCGCCGGCACCGTAAGTGACAAATCCACCATCAATATTGGTGATCACAATGACCAGCGCGGTCATCGTACACACCAGGATGGTGTCTATGAATGGTTCCATCAAGGCTACCATGCCTTCACTGGCCGGATATTTGGTCCGTACGGCCGAGTGCGCGATCGCCGCAGAACCGACGCCGGCTTCATTGGAGAATGCCGCCCGACGGAACCCCTGGACCAGTACACCGACAAATCCCCCGGCAATGCCGATCGGTGTGAACGCACCTTCCAGGATCAGACTGATGGCCGTCGGGATGTCATTGAACTTGGCCACCAGGATGATCAGGGCTGCGGCCACATAGATGCCCACCATGAACGGAACGATCTTTTCCGTCCAGGCACCGATCCGTTTGATGCCGCCAATGATCACGATGCCGACCAGGATGGCAAAGAAGATCCCGATCAGAAATCCGGCTGAGCCGCTGTGGATATTGAAGGTGCCGGTCAGCATCTCGGCCGCCTGATTCGCCTGGAACATATTGCCCCCTCCGAAGGAGCCACCAACACACATGATGGCGAAGAATGCAGCAAAGAATTTGCCCAGGCCGGCCAGGTTGTAGTCGGCCAATCCTTTCTTCAAATAGTACATCGGTCCCCCGTATACTGTCCCATCCGGCCCGATATCCCGATACTTGACACCGAGGGTGCATTCCGTGAACTTGGAGGCCATCCCCAGGAATCCGGCCAGGATCATCCAGAAGGTCGCTCCGGGCCCTCCGATCGCGATGGCGATCGCGACACCGGCAATATTGCCCAACCCCACAGTGGCCGACAATGCAGCGGTCAGGGCCTGAAAATGACTGACCTCTCCGGTATGGCCTTCAATGCGGATGGTGTCCGGGTTGTCCCCATCGACGATGTTGAGGTCCGCCTTCAATACCTGCGTGGAGGGTCCTTCGATTCCGGCGTACTTGCCCCGGATAATATTGATGGAAGTGCCGAGAAACCGAAGATTCGGAAAGCCGAAGTAAAAGGTAAAGTACCCGGCCCCGGCGATCAGGATGATCAGTACGATAGGAACCGAAACTTCAGGGGTAAGAGAAATACTGTAGAAGACCACAGCGCTGATGGCATCCGTAGCCGGCTTGACCAGGTCATTGATCTTTTCGTCCAGCCCTTTGGCCATGGCCATTACAGGTAATAGGAGGGCAGACATGATCAGCCATACACTCCTGAAGCTTCTTGATTCCATACACTCGTGTTGATTTGGTTGAAAGGGAAAAGATACCGATTTCTCTGTATTCTGCAAGACATGCCCCGGGATGGCGAGGTCGTCATCGTCAGTTGCCCTTTCCCCCACGACTTAGGAAATGCACCGGTTATTCGGGTATGTTCATCCGGATTCGCCAATGATGCGGCAGCAGGTTATTTACCCTGCCTGGGACGAGTTTGCCCCATCCAATGCCGTGACCTCGCCAGGTAATCAGCCGAATCCCCGGTGATTCGCCGGATCGGGCAATCGTTTCCTTTTTCAGAAAGTTCAGGACCTCCTCCCGGGTCAGTTCGAGATGGGGGATACCGGGATGCAGTGCAGTGGACAAGGAGAGGGCATGGTCTGGCAGGAACAGGGTGCTCGTCTTGAATCGGCCCAGCTGGATTCCGGTCTGGATGTCCAGCGGGCTGTGGATGAGATCGAAGGCAGAGGACGCCATGTCAGCGGGAATTGCCTTCCAGAGCTGCTGTCGCGTCAGGTAGAATTCCATGTCATCCGCTTCCCTCAGCCACTCCCGCACCTGGACAGGGGCTGCCTGTCGCACGCCAATATGCGGATTGGGCCGCAAAGAAGGAGAGGCACCGACCGAAGGGCCATCATTTGTCGCTCCCTTCCGGACCATGCTCATGAATAGTCCTTCGCCGGCAATGTGATGCGGATAGCACCGATATCCCAGGTCGCTGCGGACGAGGCCCCATTCCGGGTCAAGATCGGGCAGGAGGAGGTCCATACCATATTGTATGACCAGTCGGGCGATCTGGTCTTCGTTTTCCTCCCGGTTGTAGGTGCACGTCGAATAGATCAGGACGCCTCCCGGTTTGAGCAATTGGATGGCCGCATCCAGGATCTGATGCTGGCGATCAGCACAGCGGATCACCAGCTCGGGAGTCCACTGCTTGATAGCAAACTCATCTTTTCGAAACATTCCCTCCCCCGAGCAGGGTGCATCCACCAGGATCACATCGAAGCGCCCCGGATGTGTCGCGGCCAGTTGGTCGGGGGCACAGCGGGCGACCATGACCCTGGGGTCACCCCAGCGCGTCAGGTTCTCGAACAGGATCGCATTGCGTTGGGGATGGATCTCATTGGCCACCAGGGTGTCGGTCGATCCCATCAGGGAGAGCAGATGAGTAGCCTTTCCCCCCGGAGCGGCACAGAGATCCAGGATCGCGAATGGCTTCTCCGGTCGGTCAATGGTCTGGAAGAAAGCTTCCAGGATCATGGAGGAAGCCTCCTGGACATAATAGCATCCTGCGTGGTAAAGCGGCTCGAGAGTGAACACCGGGCGTTCGGCGAGATATCGTCCCAGTGGTGCCCATGGTATGGATTCACCCTGCTCTAGCGACGATTCGGTTTTTAGCGGGTGCAAACGGATCGAGGTGGGCGAAGGTGAGTGGCCAGCGTCTTGAAAAGCGGGATATTCCTCTCCCAGTTGTTGCCGCATTCGCTCGACAAACGCAGGTGGCCATTCGATCATCTCACGAAGATAATACCCCGGATAATGGTCCGCCTCGTTGGAAAAGGGTATCGACCTTCTTTTTCACCTCCGGGTCGGGGATCAGGGGCGGAGCATGGTGAGGTTTTGTCCGGGCATCCAGGATCAGTGGCCCTGTGCATCCCCAGTGCTTGAATTGATAGAATGACCGGACACCATGGATATCATGGGATGGATTGGTACGGGTGAAGGTCGTCCACAGGAAATTGGACATGTTCATGGCGGCGAATCCGGCATCATCCTGGAGGACGATCAGGGGATAGGACTCCAGTTGGAAGGAGGCCAGGGCGCTGCTGAGTTTCTCCAGTTGAATCCTGGCTTCATCATATCCCGTGAACGGGACACCACTGAGCGCCAGGATACCCGGTCTGACCAATGCAAGTTGTTGCCACCCGTCAGGAAGAGTGATGGATGGCACTTCCGTGCCCAGGGTGCGGACCACCTGTCCCCGGCAGGCCATCACCACCTTGGACCCTGCATTCCACCCGGAACCGGAATAGTCGAGGGTGTCCATGGTGGTCTGGGTCTGAAAATGCAGATCGCGTTCCCATCGGATGCGTTCCAGCACATGGCTGAAGAAGGCGGGGATATCGTGGGCGTCCAGCTGCGGATGGTCAGAGCCGTCGGCAATGATCAGGAATTTGGCCAGGGTGGTCTGGCCCTTGCCGAGCAGGTGATTGGCCTGGGTGAGGATCTCCTCCGGCACCGGCTCGCGGAAGGGCATGTATCGTTCCGAACCGACCGCCAGCAGGAGCGGGTGAACTCCTGAGTCGTCAACAGCATGGACATCCCGAATGCCCGGGAATTCACTGGGCAGCAGATCACCGACCAGGTCGTGGATCAGCCGCCCGAAGATCGAATCCTCCTGTGGCGGGCGCCCGACGACGGTGAAGTGCCAGATGGCATCCTTGCGATGGTAGACGTTCTCCACCTCCATGACCGGAAAATCATGGCGAAGGCTGTAATATCCCAAATGGTCTCCGAAAGGTCCTTCCGGCTTGAGCAGGTCCTTCCTGATCGTACCGGTGATACAGAAGTCGGCCTCGTTGGCGATGAAATGACCATTCCGGAAGTGATAGGGAAACCGGTGACCATTGAGCATGCCGGCAAAGGTGAGTTCAGACAATCCTTCCGGCAGGGGCATGATCGCCGAGAATGCATTGGCTGGAGGCCCGCCGATGCAGATGGTTGCCCGGAAGGGTTCATCTGACCGATTATATGCCGTATGATGGACCCCGATGCCCCGGTGCAATTGGTAGTGCATGCCCACTTCCCGGTTCAGGTCGTAGTCATTGCCACTGAGCTGGATCCGGTACATGCCCACATTGGAGGACATGATCCGGCGACTGCCAGGAGGCAGGGTCACGACCTGCGGCAAGGTCACGAAGGCGCCTCCATCATCAGGCCAGCTTTTCACAAGCGGGAGCTGGTCGATTCGCGTGGTGCCATACAGGACCGGTGCATGCCGCCGATGTCGTGGCAATCCGTGCAAGGCTGCAAAGGGGGCCTGACGAAATCGCCAGGGATGACGCAGGATGGCCATCGGGTCCCCTTTCAGCCGGACGACCTGCTCGACCAGAGGAAGGGTGTCGCGAAACAGGTACCGCGCCCGTTCATATGTGCCATACAGATTGGAGAGGGCAGGGAAGGGTGACCCCTTGACCCGGGTGAACAGCAAGGCCGGACCGTCGGCCTCCTGGACCCGGCGATGGATTTCCGCCATTTCCAGGTCGGCATCCACAGGATGGTCGATACGGACCAGTTGTCCGGTACGTTCAAGGTCGGATGCCGCCTGGGCAAGACTTCTGTAAGCCATGTCAATTCACTTTGGAACCCAACAAAGATATTCATCATGAGTTCGTAGATTTGCCCGCAACCGAACAATGAAGCAGTATCACGATCTCCTTCGCCATATTCTGGACACTGGTGTGGATAAATCCGACCGGACGGGGACCGGTACCCGCAGTGTCTTTGGATACCAGATGCACTTCGATCTCTCCGAAGGCTTTCCCATGGTGACGACGAAGAAATTGCATCTGAAATCCATCATCTATGAACTGCTCTGGTTCCTGAACGGGGATACCAATGTGCGGTACCTGCAGGAGCACGGAGTCCGGATCTGGAATGAATGGGCTGACGAACATGGCGACCTTGGGCCGGTCTATGGAAAACAATGGCGTTCATGGGAAGGCGCCGATGGGCAGACCCATGACCAGATCCAGACGGCCATTGACCTGATCCGGCATCAGCCGGACTCCCGGCGGATCATCGTGTCTGCCTGGAATGTAGGCGACCTGCAGGAGATGGCCCTCAGCCCCTGCCATTGCCTGTTCCAATTTTATGTGAGCGAGGGACGGTTGTCCTGTCAGCTGTACCAGCGTTCAGCGGATGTCTTTCTCGGTGTCCCCTTCAATATCGCCTCCTATGCCTTGCTGACCATGATGATGGCTCAGGTCTGTGGTTTGAAACCGGGAACATTCGTCCATACGTTTGGCGATGTCCATCTCTATGCCAATCATATGGACCAGGCACGCTTGCAGCTGACCCGTGATATCCGGCCGCTGCCGACCATGAAGATCAACCCTGAACGGAACGATATTTTTTCATTTGAATTCGATGATTTTACGCTGCTGAACTACGATCCGCATCCCCATATTCGCGCCGAAGTCGCCGTATGATTATTTAGATGAAATCTAAATAGAATGCTCCTACCATGTTTTGATTGGTGCTGCTTGGGCCGGATTGTATTTTTGCCGTGACATTAAAATGACAATTCCCTCGTATGGTGAATAAGCAACTGATTATCAGCTCACTGCTTTCCTTGGTCTTCGTTTTGACCGCGTTCGTCGTCTCTGCAGAAGTGTCTGTCGATGCAGGAAAGCAGCTCTTCAAAGCCAACTGTGCCCAGTGTCACAACCGGAACATGAAGGATAATTTGACCGGTCCCGCGCTTGGGGGCGTTCAGGAACGGTGGGCAGGACGGGAAGAATTGTTATACGGCTGGATCCGGAACAGCCAGTCTGTGATCGCCAGTGGAGATCCCTACGCGGTCGACTTGTACAATACCTGGAACAAGGTATTGATGAATCCATTCCCCAACCTGACCGACGATGAGATCGGCTCTATCCTGGCCTATGTCGACGCTGTCTACACGGGTACCGAAGGTGGTGCCGCAGCGGCAGGTCCGGTGGCGGTCGTAGAACAACCCAAGACCAACTATACCCTGATCTATGGCGTGCTGGCATTGCTTCTGGCGCTGATTGCCCTTATTCTGGCGCGCATCGTCGGCAACCTGGACCATATGAACAAAGTGGCTGGCGGCGACCTGGATGCACCACGCCCTTCCTTCCGGGAGATCCTGACCTCCAAGTCCGTGATTGCCTTCGTCATTTTTGCGCTGATCGTGCTGGGAGGCTATACCACGGTGAACAATGCGATCTCCTTCGGGCGTCAGCAGAACTATCAGCCTGAGCAACCCATCAAATTCTCACACGTCACCCATGCCGGTGTCCATAAGATCGATTGCCAGTACTGTCATGACGGAGCGCGTCGAAGCAAGCACAGTGTGATCCCCGCTGCCAATACCTGCATGAACTGTCACAAGGCCATTAAGAAGGGATCTACCTATGGCACGGCAGAACTGACCAAGATCTTTGCATCCGTAGGGTATGATCCTACCACCGACAAGTACATCGAGAATTATGACGCGATGTCAACGGAGGAGATTGAAGCGATCTACAAGAAATGGATCACGGACAATTACATCGCCGACAAGGAACTGGCCACATTGGATGCCAAGGGCGAGAAGGCCGTGAAGGATCAGTGGAACAATCTTGTCGCTTCCCTGACGAGTGAGAACGATCCGAAGATCGGTGGTCCGATCGAGTGGAATCGGATCCACAACCTTCCGGACCATGTCTACTTCAACCATGCCCAGCACGTGACCATCGGGAAAGTGGACTGCCAGCAGTGTCATGGCAAAGTAGAGGAGATGGAGGTCGTCCGGCAATACGCCACCCTGAGCATGGGTTGGTGTATCAATTGCCATCGGGAGACAGAGGTCAAATTCAACGACAACGAATATTACAAATCGTATGAGAAATACCACCAGGAACTGGCTTCCGGCAAGCGGGAGAAGGTCACGGTGGAAGATATTGGAGGTACCGAATGCCAAAAATGTCATTATTGATTTCCCTCATCCGTTACGCCAAATCAGCTAATCACCTTCTATGAAGCAGCCTAGTAAGGAAATGTGGGTTAGTGCTCAGGATCTCCGGAATGATCCGGAGCTTCTCGCTGCCGCCAACCGCGAATTTCCAGAATCCTCCATCGTCGAAGATCTCGGCAAGGAAGGGACCATGGACCGACTGGAGTCCTCCCGTCGTGATTTTCTCAAGTTTCTCGGATTCAGCCTGGGTGCCGCTACAGTGGCCGCCAGCTGCGAGATTCCGGTGAAGAAGGCCATTCCCTACGTTATCAAGCCGGATAGTATCGTCCCTGGAGTAGCCAATTACTACGCCAGTGCTTACGTTGACGGTGGTGACTTTCTTTCTGTTCTGGTGAAGACCCGTGAAGGTCGTCCGATCAAGATCGAGGGAAATGCCCTTTCCCCCATGACGAAAGGAGGGACCAGCGCAAGGGCACAGGCCAGTGTACTGAGCCTCTATGATACGAGTCGCCTCCAGTCTCCGGGATCGGTCACTGATGGACAGGTGACTCCTATGAGCTGGGAGGATCTGGACAAAGCGGTGATGGCCGGTCTGGCTACCGGCGGTTCGATCCGCATGGTATCCCGCACCATCCTCAGCCCGACTGCCAAAGCTGCTATTGCAGCCTTCAGGGAAAAATATCCCAACGCCTCCCTCGTCCAATATGATCCGGTGTCCTGCGCTGCTTTGCTGGATGCACAGGAAATGAGCTATGGTGTTCGCGCGGTACCTTCCTATCATTTTGACAAGGCGGATGTGATTGTCAGCTTTGATGCTGATTTCCTCGGCACCTGGATCTCTCCCGTCGAATATGCCAAGGCATACAGTACCGGAAGAAAGATCAGTGATGTGAAATCGGCCCGGATGTCCCGCCATTACCAGGTGGAGAGCTTCATGTCGCTCACCGGGTCCAATGCCGACCATCGGGTCATGGTCAAGCCATCCGAGCAGGGTGCGGCCATTGCGACATTATATAATGCCATTGCCAGTGCCAAGGGCGCATCGACCGTTACGGCTCCGGCACTGAACGACAAGGCAAAAAAGGCCCTGGCCAATGTGGCGAAGGACCTGCTGAATGCCCAGGGAAAGAGCCTGGTCGTCACTGGAGTCAATAATCTTGCTGAACAGGTACTGGTGGCCAAGATGAATGCCCTTCTGGGGAATGACGGTGCCACCGTGACGTTCAATGATCATAGTTATCAGCGTCAGGGAGATGATAAAGCCCTTGCGGGCCTGATCCAGGAAATGAATGCCGGCAGTGTCGGTACGCTGATGGTCCTGGATGGCAACCCGGCCTTTGACAATGCGCAAGGCAAAGCCTTTATGGAAGCAATGGCCAAGGTGCCGACGCGGATTGCTTTCGGCGGTACCCTGGATGAAACAGGAGCAGCCTGTACGCATGTTGCCCCGACGACGCACCTCCTGGAAAGTTGGGGTGATGCCCAGCCCAAGGCGGATCAGGTGTATCTGATTCAACCTACGATCGCCCCGCTGTTTCCTGTCCGTCAGTGGGAGGAAAGCCTGCTTCGCTGGGCTCAGAGTCCAGAACTTGACACGACGTCGGACCAGCCTTATTATGAGTTCCTCAAAAAGAACTGGGAGCGGACCTTCAGTTCTGGTGCATCCAGTTTCACTTCTTTTTGGGAAAGTACGCTTCACGACGGGCTATTGACCCTTCCGGGATCAGCAGCAGGTGGGACCAACAATGCAGATGTCTCCTCGGTAGCATCTTCGCTGACCAAGCCATCCACGGCTGATGAGATTGTCTTCTTCGAATCGGTCAACATGGGTGCAGGTCAACATGCCGGCAACCCCTGGTTGCAGGAGATGCCCGACCCTATCACACGCTGCGTATGGGGCAACTACCTGTATGTGCCCATTGGTTGGGATGGTGGAAATGACTACACGTTCTTCCAGGGATTGGAAGACGGTGACCGGGTCAATCTGGAGATCGATGGCCAGTCTGTAGAGGTTACCGTGGTACATCAGTTCGGTCTGATGCCTGGAACCTTTGCGATCGCGCAGGGTTATGGCCGAAAGGTGGTCGGAAAGGCGGGCCGGAATATCGGCAGTGACGTACAGGGTTTCCTGAATACCAATCCGGCAGGTTATGCCTCATCTATGGCCTCCGGCGTGACCATTTCGTCAAGGGTGGGTCGCGATAAGGAATTCGCCTGTGTCCAGCACCACCATACCATGGGTGTGACCGGTGCTGACCCGTCAACAGGCAAGACCATCAATGTGGATGAAAAGACCGTGGCGACGATTGGTGCCGGATTCCAGGGATCCCTGGTCGATCGTTCAATCATCTTCCGTGGCAATCTGGCTGAGCTTGAACAACTGGAGGAGAAGATCCACCACAAGCGCGAGGAGTTCCAGGCCCTGAATGACAAGGGGCTGTATCCCAGCTATGACGATGTCTACAAGATGGGTCACCATTGGGGCATGCATATCGATCTGAATGCCTGCATCGGTTGTGGCGCATGTACGGTGGCCTGTATGGCCGAGAACAACGTTCCGGTCGTGGGGAAACGGGAAGTATTCCGTCACCACGAGATGGCCTGGTTGCGCATTGACCGGTATTTCTATGGCGAGATGGAGAACCCCAATGTGGTCTATCAGCCCATGATGTGTCAGCACTGTGACAATGCTCCATGTGAGAACGTTTGTCCGGTTTCTGCAACGAACCACAGCTCGGAAGGTCTCAACCAGATGGCATACAACCGTTGTATCGGCACCCGTTACTGTGCGAACAACTGCCCCTACAAGGTGCGTCGCTTCAACTGGTTGGATTATACGACGGCTGACTTGTTCCCTGCCAACGAACCACGCCTGAACGGGGAAGAAATGCCATTTGGTGCAGACAACCTGACACGGATGGTCCTGAATCCGGATGTAACGGTTCGTGCTCGTGGTGTCATGGAGAAGTGCAGTTTCTGCGTTCAGCGGATCCAGGAAGGAAAACTCACCGCCAAGAAGGAGGGCAGGGCTCTCCGGGATGGCGATGTGAAATCTGCCTGTATGACGGCTTGTCCCACGGATGCCATCACGTTCGGTGATCTGAACAATACGGAAAGCCAGCTGAACAATGATCTGGAGTCCCCATTGGTCTATCAGGTCCTCGAAGAGGTCAATACCCGACCTTCCGTCAACTATCGGGCTCGTGTCCTCAACCGGGAAGAGTCTCTGGAAAGCTAATTGCCTCAATTCAAAAGCAAGGAATATATGCACGCTCCTGTTGCACCCGTCAGGGAACCATTGATTGAAGGGCATAAGTCCTATCATAACATTACGGAGGACTTGTGTAGTCCGACCGAGAAGGCTCCCAGCCTCGCCTGGATCATCGCCTTCGTCGTATCTGTCGCGACGATGACCTTCGGGTTGTTTTCGCTGGCCTGGACGATCTGGTTTGGTATCGGTTCCTGGAATCTGAACCGGACCATTGGCTGGGGGTATGATATCACCAACTTCGTGTGGTGGATCGGTATCGGTCACGCCGGAACATTGATCTCTGCCATCCTGCTCCTGTTCCGTCAGAAATGGCGTACCGGAGTGAACCGGGCAGCCGAGGCCATGACCATCTTTGCGGTGGTCTGCGCAGGTATGTTCCCGGCAACACACACAGGACGCCCATGGTTCGATTTCTTCATGTTCCCCTATCCGAATACCCGTGGCCCCTTGTGGGTCAACTTCAATTCGCCATTGTTGTGGGACTTGTTCGCGATCAGTACGTACTTCACGGTATCCCTGTTATTCTGGTATACTGGCCTGGTGCCTGATTTCGCGACGGTTCGCGACCGTGCCGTCGGATTCAGAAAGAAGATGTACAACGTCCTGTCATTCGGTTGGACCGGTTCAGCGAAGCACTGGCAACGGTGGGAATCACTTTCCCTTGTCCTGGCTGGTTTGGCAACGCCTCTCGTACTGTCAGTGCATACCATTGTGAGCTTTGACTTTGCCACGTCGGTGATCCCGGGATGGCACACCACCATCTTTCCTCCCTATTTCGTAGCCGGAGCGATCTTCTCAGGTTTTGCCATGGTGCAAACCCTGATGATCATCACCCGGAAGATCCTGAACCTGCAGCAGTACATTACCATCAACCATATCGAGTCGATGAACAAGGTGATCCTGCTGACAGGAACCATTGTTGGCGTCGCCTATCTCACCGAGTTATTCATTGCCTGGTATTCCGGGTACCTCTATGAGCAGTTCGCATTCTTTAACAGGGCGATGGGGATCTACTGGTGGTCGTATTTCGGTATGATGGCCTGTAATGTGTTGTCCCCACAGATCTTCTGGGTCAAGAAGTATCGCCGTTCCATCTACATCACCTTCCTGATGTCCATTTTTGTCAACATCGGCATGTGGTTTGAGCGGTTTGTGATCATTGCCACCACCCTGGCCAGGGATTATCTGCCCTCGAGCTGGAGTTACTATACACCCACCTGGGTGGAAATTGGGATCTATGTCGGTACGCTCGGTATCTTCTTTACACTTTACCTGCTCTTCACCCGACTGGCTCCGGTCGTTGCCGTGGCGGAGGTCAAGCATATCCTGAAAACTGCGGGTGATCAGTATATCAAGCAGCGCGCTACGGACAATCATGCATCCGAAGTCGTTAAAGAATCCAACCATTAATTGCCGGAAACAATGAGTCAACACACAAAGGAAGTTTTTTACGGCCTGTACAATGACGAAGAGGATCTCCTCCATGCAATTGAGGAGGCCAATGCCCAGCATCTGGAGATCATGGATGTGTATACCCCATTCCCGGTACATGGCCTGGACAAGGTGATGCATCTGGAAGAATCCCGGTTGCATATCGCTGGATTTGTCTTCGGGGCCCTGGGTACCATGACGGCTTTCGGGTTCATGACCTGGGTCTTTACGCGCGACTGGCCGATCATTTTCGGTGGTAAGCCGTACTGGTCAGTTCCAGCCTTCATTCCCATTACATTCGAGTTGACCGTTCTGTTTGCGGCGATCGGTATGGTGGTTTCCTTCTATACGGTTTGTGGACTGGGCCCTGGTGTCAGCAATCCAATCCTGGATGAGCGGATCACCGATGACAAGTTCTGCATCGCTTTTGAAACCGACAAGGCTGATCTGGATGCGCTGAAAGCTTTCTTCAGCAAGACAGGAGCCGGAGAAGTACATACCAAAACGATTTAAATCCTGGCTTCATGCTTACGAATATATTCTTCCGAATCGAGTCCTTTGTCTTGCTGGGTGCGGCCTGCCTTGTCCTGGGCACGTCCTGTTCTCCGGCGAGTGGAGATGAAACTGGTCATGAGTTCATCCCGGATATGGCGCATCCGGTTTCCTATGAAGCCAACCTTTACGCCAATTACGGCCTGAATTCCTGGGATGATGAAAGTGTCATCAGCCGTCGGGTGTTGAGCCAACCGCGCAATCCGGTAGCTGGTACGATTGCCCGGGGGTATGCCGGCACACGTTCGGACAATGCCCTTGTCCTGGATGGAGAGATGAATGCCAATGCGATTTCCACTCCTCCCAACGGTTCTGTTCCTTATCACTATGTCGATACAGAGGACGACCGCTTGCGGGCCATGGCCGAGATCACCACGAATCCCTTCCCCATTACAGCCAAGGGCCTGGAGAAGGGGAAGGAACTCTATGTCATCTATTGCGGGATCTGCCATGGCGATAAGGCTGATGGTGCGGGTTATCTCGTACGGGATGACGGTGGCGTTTATCCGGCACAGCCAGCCAACCTGGTTTCAGAAGAGTTTACCGCGGCCTCCGAAGGCAGGTTCTACCATGCGATCATGTATGGCAAGAATGTGATGGGGGGCTACAGCGACAAGTTGAGCTATGAGGAGCGTTGGGATGTGATCCATTATATCCGGTCACTCCAGGCGGCCAATCAGGGCAAGACCTATGCCCCGGAAGCACCTGTTGAAGCTCCGGATGATCCAAATGCAGGCTCCTAGTAGCCGCGATGTTTGAATGACGAAATACTACACACGCAATATCTTCTAATTCACAGTAGGAAATGATGAGCGGAGACCATACTTTTTCAATGACCGGCCGGGAACGCAATGTCCTCTTTGGCTTTATGGGTCTGGGACTTCTGTGTATCGTACTGACATTTTTCGGTGACGATGCGGTCCATTCACGCTTTTGGTCAAATTACCTGATCAATGCCGTGTTCTTCACAGGAGTATCCTTTGTGGCCCTGTTTATTTTGGCTGCCTTTACTACTGCCTACACAGGCTGGTATATCGTGGTCAAGCGGATATGGGAAGGCTATGCTCAGTTTCTGATCGTGGGGATCATCCTGATGCTGGTGTTGATCATCGGGCTTTGGGGCCACTTTCACCACCTGTACCACTGGGCGGATGAAGAAGCTGTCGCCGCAGACCCGGTCCTGCTGGGCAAATCGGGTTTCCTCAACAAATACTGGTATACGTTTGGCACCTTGATCATTCTGGGTACCTGGTATTTTGCCTTTGCCCGTCCCATGCGCAAGCTTTCCTTGCGTGAAGATGTTGAAGGTCATGATGCGAACTATTCGCTGTACCGCAAGTACAAGTGGTTCTCCGCTGTATTCCTTCCGATCGGTGCCTTTACCAGTGCCGCCATGATCTGGCAGTGGGTGATGTCTGTGGATGCACATTGGTACAGTACCATGTTTGCCTGGTATACGACGGCAAGCTGGTTCGTCGCCTGTATGGCGATCACCATCATGCTGGTGTTGTACCTCAAGGGAAGGGGTGCATTGCCTTTCGTCACGACAGAACACTTGCACGACCTGGGCAAGTATCTTTTTGCATTCAGTATTTTCTGGACCTATCTGTGGTTCTCCCAGTATATGTTGATCTGGTATGCAAACGTCGGTGAAGAGACAACCTACTTCCATACACGGATCAATGAATACCCGGTCCTGTTTTACGGCAACCTGGTGCTCAACTTTGTGGTTCCCTTCTTTGTTCTGATGCGAAATGACACAAAGCGGAAAGCAGGTACCCTGTTCTTTGTCGCCCTGGTCGTTCTACTGGGTCGTTTCCTGGATTTTTTCCAGATGGTCAAGCCCGGTGTCCTGCATACAACACATGAGGCACTTGCCCATTCCGGTGAAGCTGCTGCGACCGAAGCAGGTCATCATGCCAGCCACTTCACAGCCGGGTTTACGATTCCCGGATTGCTGGAGATCGGTACATTCTTCGGGTTCCTGGCCCTCTTCATTTTCTTTGTATTCAAGCAGTTGGAAAAGGCACCTCTTCTTCCGAAGAATGATCCCTATCTCGCAGAAAGTCTACATCATCACGTACAATAATTTACCCCAATGACGGCATTGTTGATACTCATCTGTCTTGTATTGATCACCATTGTGGTGATTCAGATTGGCAAGGTGACCGAATTGGCCTCCTCCATCCGGGGAGAAGAAGATGCGCAATATGAAGTCAACCGCTGGAGCGGGGTGATGTCCATTGTGTTTCTGGTGGTCTTCCTGGTCGGATGTATTTATTCGGCTGCCTATTACAAGAACTATATGCTGGGGTATGGTCCTCATGCATCCGCTTCTGCTCATGGGAGCTCGATCGATTTCCTGTTTGCGACCACCCTGTTCTTTACCGGGATCGTATTTGTGATCACACACATAGCCCTGTTCTATTTTGCTTACAAGTACCAGGGTAGGAAGGGCAGGAAGGCCGAGTTCATTTCCCACAACAACAAGTTGGAAGTGATCTGGACCGTCGTGCCGGCCATCGTCATGACCCTTCTTGTGATCAGTGGCCTGGACGCATGGAACGAGATCATGCCGGATGTCGCCGATGATGAGGATTATATCGAGATCGAAGCGACGGGTGTCCAGTTCAACTGGCTGCTGCGTTACCCTGGTCCGGACAACATGCTGGGTACCCGGGATTTCAAGATGATCACCGGTGTCAACCCGCTCGGCCAGGATTGGACCGATCCCAAGAACCATGATGACCTGCAGCCTAGTGAGATTGTTCTTCCGGTTGGCAAGAAGGTGCGCGTTCGGATTACGGCCAGGGATGTCCTGCACAATTTCTATTTGCCCCACTTCCGGGTGAAGATGGATGCCGTGCCCGGGATTCCGACCTACTTCATTTTCACGCCGACGAAAACGACGGCTGAATATCGCCAGGAACTCAGCAATTACCCGGAGTATCAGGTGCCTGCCGATCCGGAGGATCCGGAGGGCCCTCAGCGCTGGGAGACCTTTGAGTATGAACTGGCCTGTGCTGAACTCTGTGGACAAGGGCATTTCAGTATGCGTCGCGTGGTGAAGATCGTTTCTGAGGCCGAGTATGAAACCTGGTTGTCTCAACAGGGATCCTATTATCTTGACAATATCCGCAATGGAGACGAAGACCCTCTG
The DNA here is from genome assembly GCA_020636225.1 of Lewinellaceae bacterium. Classification (GTDB taxonomy): domain Bacteria; phylum Bacteroidota; class Bacteroidia; order Chitinophagales; family Saprospiraceae; genus JAGNXB01. The sequence continues at coordinate 104,971 of JACJYI010000002.1, forward strand.
AAAGGTCAACTTCTTGACGTGGAGATCAATCGGCATAATGAGGAGTTTTCCGCCGCCTTCAAAGCTGCGCTCAATGCTCCTGATACAGTAGAACGAATCGTTCGATTGAACTATGTCCAGTTTGAAACCGGTTCCTCGACGTTGACCGCTGACAGCAAATATGAATTGGCGAACTTGGTCAAGGTCATGAACGAGAATCCATCCATGTCCATCGAAATAGCCGGACATACCGATGATGTGGGAGATGCAGCATCCAACATGAGCCTGTCTCAATCCCGGGCTGGTGTCGTCGCGGATTATCTCCGTGAACAGGGCATTGCCAGCGAGCGTTATATCGCGCGAGGCTATGGACAGAATCGCCCGATTGTTCCGAACGATTCGGATGAGAATCGCGCTCAGAACAGGCGGACCGAGTTTAGAATCCTTTCGAAGTAATTGTTGAACATTTCGACTTATGGCAAATACCAGAGTTTACGACGAAGATGTGTTGATCGAAACCAACGGGTTTGAGGATCATTTTCATGAGCACCACCATGGTGACAAGTACCAGACCAGTTTCCTGACGCATTATATTTTCAGCCAGGATCACAAGATCATTGCACGTCAGTTCCTGATCACCGGAATGTTCTGGGGTCTTGTCGGGGCCATGATGTCCGTGATCTTTCGTCTGCAGCTTGGCTTTCCCGAGGAGAGCATGGCCTGGATCAAGCCCCTGTTAGGGAAATGGATCACCGTCAATGAAGAAGGCTTCGGCACATTGGCACCTGAGTTCTATTACGCTCTGGTGACCATGCACGGGACGATCCTGGTCTTTTTTGTGTTGACCGCTGGATTGTCAGGGACCTTTTCCAACCTGTTGATTCCTTTCCAGGTTGGGGCTCGCGACATGGCTTCTCCATTGTTGAACATGTTCTCCTACTGGTTCTTCTTCCTGGCGGGAGTCGTGATGTTCTTCTCCCTGTTCCTCAGTACCGGCCCGTTTGCCGGAGGTTGGACAGCCTATCCTCCGCTCAGTGTCCTGCCTCAGGCATCCAGTGGCTCCGGGGCGGGGATGACCTTGTGGACGTTGAGTCTGGTCCTGTTTGTCGTGTCCGTATTGCTGGGTGGTATCAACTATGTGACCACCGTGTTGAACATGCGGACCAAAGGGATGAGCATGTGGCGTATGCCGTTGACCATCTGGGCCTTCTTTATTACGGCCATTCTCGGTATCCTGTCCTTCCCTGTATTGGCAGCAGGATTCTTCCTGTTGATGTGCGACCGGACGCTGGGTACCAGTTTCTATATCAGTGAGATTTTCGTTGGTGGTCAGGCCCTGGAGAATGTCGGGGGTAGTCCGATCCTGTATCAGCACCTGTTCTGGTTCCTGGGTCACCCTGAAGTGTACATTATCATTCTGCCGGCCATGGGGCTGGTTTCCGAGGTGTTGTCGGTTCATGCCCGTAAGCCGATCTTCGGATACAAGGCCATGGTCTTTTCCATGCTGGCCATCGGGTTCCTGTCCTTCATTGTGTGGGCACACCATATGTTCATGTCGGGCGTCAATCCATTCCTGTCCAACTTCTTTGTGGTCTTTACCCTGATCATTGCCGTTCCATCGGCTGTGAAGGTGTTCAACTGGATCACCACACTCTATAAAGGGAATATCCGGTTCAATTCTGCGAGCTTGTTCGCGATCGGTTTTGTGTCCATGTTCATCTCTGGTGGATTGACAGGTATTTTCCTGGGCAACTCTACGTTGGACATTCAATTGCACGATACCTACTTTGTCGTCGCTCACTTCCACATCGTGATGGGAGTGGCAGCCTTCTTTGGCATGTTTGCCGGAGTATATCACTGGTTCCCCCGTATGTTCGGCCGGTTCATGAATGAGACGATGGGTCGGGTGCATTTCTGGGGAACATTGATCGGTGCCTATGCCGTATTCTGGCCGATGCACTACCTGGGGATGGCCGGCGTACCACGCCGCTATTACAGCTTTGACAACTTTGACACATTTGCGCATTTTGACGGGATGAACAAATTCATCACCATTGCAGCTATGGTTGTCTTTGCCCTGCAGGTCTTGTTCGTGGTCAATTTCTTCTACAGCATCTTCAAGGGGCGTGTCCAGAAGACCAAGAATCCCTGGGGTGCTACGACGTTGGAATGGACCGCACCGATCGATGCCCCTCACGGCAACTGGCCTGGAAAGATTCCTGCGGTTCATCGCTGGCCTTATGATTATGGTAAGGATGGTGAAGACTTCATTCCGCAGATCGTTCCACTGGCGGAAGGAGAGAAGGACCAGGGTCACTAACCTGATCGGTTCCAGTAACTAACCTGATTGACGCGATACCCATATATTATGGAGTTTACTCTTCAAGCTGTTCATCTGATTCGTGCCAGGCTCGCTGACTATGCGGTGCTGGTCAAGTTTCGGTTGACATTGCTCGTTGTATTCTCTTCCGTCTTTGGATACTTGCTGGGTGCAGAGGCCATCCAGGGAAGCGTATTGCTTCTGGTGGTGGTCGGAGGGTTGTTCGTGACCTTTGCCGCCAATAGCATGAATCAGGTGCTGGAAAAGGAGTACGACCGCTTGATGGTTCGGACCCAGAATCGCCCTCTGGTCACAGGAAGGATCAGTGTCCCGGAAGCGGTTCTCTTTTCCGGATTGAGCTGTTTGATTGGTATTACCGCTCTCGCTGCAATCAACGCCTGGGCCGCTTTATTTGGGATGATCTCTTTCTTGTTGTATGCTTTTGTATACACGCCACTAAAGCGTATTCATCCGATTGCCGTGCTGGTCGGGGCCATTCCTGGTGCCATGCCGGTCTTCATCGGTTGGGTCAGTGGTACGGGATACCTGGCTCAGGAAGGCTTACTATTATTTTCCTTGCAGTTCTTCTGGCAGTTTCCACACTTTTGGGCTATCGCCTGGTTGGGACATGACGATTACAGTCGTGCAGGGTTCAAAATGCTACCAGAATCATCTGGTCAGCCTACTCGTGAAACAGCACGCCAATCGCTGATCTATGCCAGTATGTTGGTGCTGTTGCCTGTCATGATGTTTGCTTTCGGGCATACGGGGTGGATCGGGTTGATCATCCTGGTGCTGCTGGGCTTGCATTATACCCGCGCCGGCTACCTGTTTTACAGGGGGCTGGATGATGGCTATGCCCGTCGCTTGCTATATGCATCATTTTTTTACCTGCCGATTGCTCTGATCGGACTGTTCGTTGATCAATGGATACTGGGATGATGGAGGCAACAATGCAGAAGGCACCGATACAGTACACGGGCAAGTGGCACCCGAAGAAATTCGCCTTGATGCTAGCCATGGGTGGCATCATCATGATGTTTTCGGCGTTGACCTCAGCCTACATCGTTCGCAAGGGGGCTGGCAACTGGCTGGAGTTCAAGCTTCCGGCAATTTTCCTCTATAATACCCTGGTGCTGATCATGAGTAGTGTCACTGCTCATCTTGCCTATGGAGCATTCAAGAAAGAGGATTTGCTTCGATATCGTTGGATGACCGCGTTGACGTTCGTCCTGGGTCTGCTCTTCCTGGCACTTCAGGTTGTTGGTTGGCAGCAACTTAAGGCGATCGGAGTGCCTTTGGATGGAAATCCATCCGGATCATTTATCTATGTGATCAGCGGCACCCATGCGGCGCATATCCTGGGAGGGCTCGGAGCTCTGTTCCTCGGTTTGCGTGCAGCTTTCGGCCCTGCTAATTTCAGCGCCAGCAGAAAGTTGAGCATCCAGTTGGTGAATGTTTACTGGCACTTCGTTGATGTGCTCTGGATATATCTGATCATCTTTTTTATCCTACAATAACACCTAGATCAAAGGAATGGCTATGGATAGTGTTGCAGTTCAATCGAACGTCGCTGAGAACGACCAGAATCTGTGGGAAGGGGCGAAGGAGCCCTTCAAGGCGAGTTATGGAAAGCTGATGATGTGGTACTTTCTGGTATCAGATGCCTTCACGTTTGCAGGTTTTCTGATCGCCTACGGTGCCTTGAAATTCAGTATGCCGACCTGGCCGTTACCTGATTTTGTCTTTTCTTCTTTGCCGGGTGGTATCCATCATGCCCCGCTGATCTTTGTGACGATCATGACCTTCGTCCTGATCGCATCGTCGGTTACGATGGTGCGGGCGGTGCAGGAAGGACATCGTGAAAACAAGAATGGGGTCGTATTCTGGATGGGGATGACCATACTGGGTGGATTGGCTTTTCTGGGCTGTCAGGCTTGGGAATGGACGACCCTGATCGCTGGGGAGAATATGACCGTTACGACCAACCCATTTGGCACGCATGTCGTTGACGGGGTCTATCTGGATGATGAACACGGCCATCCTTATGAGGCTGGTGCAACACCAGAGACCTTTCATGCCGGGCAGACCTATTTGATCCACAAGGATCATGACACGGATGAATGGATTCAACGCCGCTACAAGGCTGAGAATGGCGCGGTTGCCCAGCAGGCATTTGGCCCCAAGGCGTTCGGCGCCCTGTTCTTCTTTATTACCGGATTTCATGGATTTCACGTGTTCTCCGGTGTACTCTTCTTGCTGATCATTATGATCAATGCCGCCAGCGGGTTATATGCCGCCCGGAAAAATGGTTATGAAATGGTCGAGAAGATCGGTCTGTACTGGCATTTCGTCGACCTGGTCTGGGTATTTGTCTTCCTGGCCTATTACCTGCTTTAATCCCTATTGCTCTCTTAACAATCCGTCTATATGGAACATACAGATATCAACCACGCCAAGCAAGTTGTCTTCAAGGGACTGATCCTTTTGGGCGTCATCACCATTGTTGAAGTGTTGATCGCTCTCTTTGGAAATGGTCACCTCATCGCCGGAATGACCTTACCTAAATGGATCATGTATCCGGTGATGATCGGATTGAGCCTGTATAAGGCGTACTTCATTGTGTATGAGTTCATGCACATGAAGTATGAGATCCAGGGATTGCGTATGAGTGTGTTGCTACCTATGTTGCTTTTGGTGTGGGCGGTGATTGCCTTCTTCAATGAAGGCAATCACTGGAAGCACAATCGACAGGTGGTTCAGGACCGCAACCAGATCGGGATTGAGCAGATCAATGCGATGCCTGCGGCAGATCCGGCCCACGGTCAAGAAGATCATTCTGATCACGAACATTAGATCCCCAAGGGGTGTTTGGATGGTGAAACTGTAATAGTGTTCAATCTCCACCATGCAAGACCAAAATCAACAAGTTGAAAGGCCGTCCCGCACAAGGAGGGCCTTTCAGGTTTTCTTTCTGTTTGCACTTCTGGTCGTCGCACCTCTCGGGTCCTGGATGTATCTCCGTTCCGGTTTGGATTACCGAAAGGAGCATCTGGCAAGCCTGGAGGAAGGAGTGCCGGTTCCCGATCTTTCATGGGAAACCTGGAAAGGCGATGCACTTGATTCAGGGGATTGGTTGGAGCAGATCAATCTGATTCTTTTTGCAGAGGATAGCGTGGATTTGCATCACCAGGCTGAGGCCATGTCCCTGGTGCACTCGCAATTTGATGATCGCGAGGATGTGATTTTCTATCAGGTGATCCAGGATAGTTTGCTTGGGGATACGTCAATGGTTGGCGATACGTCCCAATGGAGAATGATCAGCCCTATTAATGAGTCGGCTCGATCGTTCAGAGAGTTTTGTATCCAGACCTTTCCTTCCGATCCGAAGCACTCTGTATATCTCGTCGATCGGAGAGGTGTCCTTCGTCAGTCATTTTCTATTGAGGACCATTCGTCTTTGACCCGTCTCGTGGAAGTCGTGGCTATACTGTTACCCCCCAAGAAGTTGTCTCATCCTGAATTGAATCGAACCAAGGAGAAATGAACCACAACGAACAGCAGATCAAGAAATATGACCGTCTCGCCTGGGTGATCAGTGTGATCGTCCTGCTAGCGGTGATCATGATGCGTCGGATCAAACTGGATACCGGAATCGATTTTTCCTTTCTCCCTCCATTCCATGCCAGCGTCAATGCACTGACATTTGCAGTCCTATTGCTCGGATATCGGGCGATACGAGCCAAAAAGGTGGAGGTTCATCGTCAATGGATGACCACTGCAATGATCCTGTCGGTGGTTTTCCTGCTGTCATATGTGGTCTACCATATCACGACCCCCGAAACCCGATTTGGAGGAGAAGGGGCCATCCGGTGGATCTATTTTATTCTGTTGATCACCCATGTTGTTTTGGCCGCTGTCATCCTGCCGTTTATCTTGTTTACCTTTATTCGAGGTTATACCGGTGTCATTGAGCGCCATCGGCGGTTGGCCAGATGGGTTTTCCCAATCTGGTTGTACGTGGCGGCTACTGGCCCGATTTGTTATCTCATGCTCAAGCCATACTATGCGTAATTCATCCTTCCTGATCATCTCCCTCCTGACACTGGTCTTCCTGGTATTGACCTCAGTTGATCTTATGGCTCAATGTCCGATGTGTCGGATGTCCGCCGAGTCGAATATGGCCAACGGAGGAACAGCAGGAAACGGATTGAACGGTGGTATCCTGTATATGCTGGCCACGCCCTACCTGCTGGTTGGGGTATTTGCGTTTCTCTGGTGGAAAAATCGCAAAAAGGTCGATGATGCCATGGATGAACCCTCTTGAATTGTAGTCGAATGGACAAAGAAAACCGGGCACTCCTGCATCAGGAGTGCCCGGTTTTTATTTGGGATTATCCGAGATCGGTCAGAAGGGGATCTGAACTCCGGCTGTGAGGTTGAATCCGCTGTTGCGCAATCGGATATCCACGATGGGATCGTTCAGCATATCCGTGAAGCCGTGTTGGAAACTGCCCTGCAGGAAGATGTTGCTTCTGCCTGCTTCAAAGTTCAGGCCGGCACCGACCAGGCCACCAACTTCCAGCTGATTGTAAAGGTTGTTGGTCATATCGATGTCGAAGGAAGCGATATTGAAATCCAGGATCAGATTGGCACGAAGGTCGATCTGGCCATCAATGGCATAGCTGATGTGCGGTCCTCCGAAAATATAGGGTTTGACTGGCCCGTCCGCGAAAGTGTACTTCAATTGAAGGGGGACCTCGATATACTGGACGCGCGTGATCGCTTCGGCACCAATCGGTACCGGGATATTGAACAGATCGAATTCAAATCCTTCCTTCACCCGGAAGCCTTTTTCCACATAGTTCAATTCAGGTCGGAAGTTGAGTCTCTCTGTGATGGGGACTTCAAGGTGGAGTCCGGCGTTCGCACCAGTCCAGTAAGAGTTTTCCGGTATCCAGCTTTCTGAGATCCCCTTGATCTGGACCTTGTTGGAATGGATTCCGCCGTGGGCACCCAGGATGACCTGGGCCTGGGCCAGGAATGGAGACGTCAGGATGGCAACGAGGATGAGCAGATGGTAGCGTTTCATGGCTTGTCGATTAAAAGGTTCAAGAGGGAAACCACTCCCATGATCCTGATAACCTTACGAAAGTGTGAAGACCTATTAAAGGAATGATAAAGAAACAGTCCTGCCTCCGGTGCGGTGGGGGAAGAGGGGTGTGGAAGGCATGGTCACCAGAAGGATGACCGGGCAATGGAAGTCACTCCAGGTCAGGGAGCCTTTTTCACTGACCAGGCCAGGGATACCCAGCCCAGAATGAGGAGGACTCCTCCGATCGGGGTGACGGGGCCGAGAAAGGCAACCGGAAGATGGTGCACAGCACATGTGCTGAGGAGGTAAAGCGACCCGGAGAAGCACAGGATCCCAAAGCTGAAGAAACGGAAGGCTATTCCCTGCCAGCGCGGATGGCCTGGCAGCAACAGTGGGACGAACGCTGCCAGGGTATGGATGAAGTGGTATTGGGAAGCGGTCTTCCACACATCCAGCGAATCTTCCGGTAGAACCGCTCGTAGGCCGTGACCGCCGAACGCACCAAGGATGACAGCCAAAGCACCCAGCAGGGCGAGGAACATCAATCGATTTTTCAAGATGGCGTTATTGGTCATGATCAGACAGGGATTTGCCAGTCAATGGGTTGGAGCCCGATGGATTGGAGGTGTTCGTTAGCCAGGCTGAAGTGGCTGCATCCCTGGAATTTGTTTCCGGCCAGGGGGGAGGGATGTACCGCTTCCAGGACGGTATGTTTCCGGGTGTCGATCAGCGCTTTTTTGGACCGGGCGAAGTTGCCCCACAGGAGAAAGATCAGGTTCTCCTTCCGGTCAGAAAGTGTCCGGATCACGGCATCGGTGAACCGTTGCCAGCCGATCCGACTGTGGGACCCGGCCTGGCCATGTTCTACGGTCAGCATAGCGTTCAGGAGGAATACCCCTTGACCGGCCCAATGGGACAGATCGCCATGCCCGGGATGGCGAAAGGAGAGATCGCGCTGAAGTTCCTTGTAGATATTGACCAGGGATGCAGGGATCCGGACGCCTTTCGGGACGGAGAAGCTGAGACCCATGGCCTGGCCAGGTTGATGATAGGGATCCTGTCCGAGGATGACCACCTTGACCTGGTCAAATGGGGTCGAATCAAAGGCATTGAAGATCAGGGGACCGGGAGGGTAGATTGTTTTGCCGTCCTGCCTGGCCTTGATCAGGAACTCCCTGATCTGGCGAAAGTAGGGAAGTTCGAATTCGGCTGCCAGGGCCTTCTTCCAACCTGCTTCGATGCGTACATCAATTTCCGGCATGGATCAAGTTCATATTGATGGAGCCGAAAATTAGAAGAATTTGACGGGTTACGTGGGGATTGGCTAATTTTGGCCCTTCAGAAACAAGATTTTTCTGAATCCCTGGACCTTCCAGGAATATTGGGAAGGGATGCATTCAGCATACGTCCTTTTGGTCCCATAGCTCAATGGATAGAGCAACTGCCTTCTAAGCAGTAGGTTACAGGTTCGAGTCCTGTTGGGATCACCCTTTTTCTTCTAAATTTGTTGTTATTCAGCAATTTATACATTGCATATAAGTGTTCGTTGACGATATCGTTGACGATTATTCCGACTACAATCAAGAATGCACTGGAGAAGGCCTGAATCTCTTCAGGACAAAGGCAACGATATGGACATACTAAAGGTATCCTATGCAAGTTGTCTGTACTTGAGATAACATCCCTGAGGGATCTCATGTCCTAGTATATCCTCGTAGTTGTCACAAAAGATCTTTTTGCGAGTCTTGGAGGGGACATGGGAATGTCGGATCTTTGGTTTGCCAATGCTCGAATTGTTGTCTGTCCGTGAACCATTGAAAGAAAGCGGAAGACAAGAACTCCTGCCCCTGAAGGGAAACGTCCTGAATCGGGAAGCACGGTGAAAGAAGGAAACTCAGGAGTTTAACCCTGAGGGAACTTTACAGACCATCCAGGAGTTAGCTGGAGGATTGCAAGAAAGTTTGCACATATCATAGTCGTATTGCGTTATTGTTCGGTTTGTTCGTATTGCACGTATTGTTCGTATTGCTCGTATTGTTCTAGTTGCACGTCTTTGGCGGCACTTTTAGAATAACATCGGGTTTTCGTCGCCGGACCCATAACATAATATGCATATGAGAATATTTTATGTTTTCAATTTCATGGTTGGACAAGGGCTCACTTAGCTCTTCAAAAGAGTCCAACAAAATGATGGTGCCTGAAGTGGGTGCCGATTTTAATGATTTAGACAATTTAGTTCCCGATTCTACTGCTCCGGGCAATCCTGCCGGAGATTCCTTCCCTGATGGCTCGCGTTGGATGACGCGGAAGCAGGTAGCTCGCTACCTTAATGTGCATCCCAACACCGTGGACAATTGGTCCAAACGGGGAATGAAGTGGTTAAACCCACTGAAGGTCGGTCGTACAGTTCGGTTTGACCGAAGTGAGATCGATGCCAATCTCTCGCGCCTGCGGAAGTATCAGCAGGTGCCATTCGTTCGATCGCATCAGGTTACGAAGGAAAGCAGCAACATCTTATCACGGAACAACGATAGCCTCGTTGACCCGAACCTGAAAAAGGGAACACGGTCATGATGGTATCCAAGTTCAAGTCCGTGGGTGCACCTCCAGTTGAGGTGCCCCTGGAAAATGTGGTTGAAGCCATTCGCACCGGTGAAGTGAAAGACCTTGTTGATCAAATTCGGAGAGCAAAGGAGGAGGGGAATAGTTCCCTCCGCGACTCCCTGAAGAAACAGTTGTCAGGAGTGACGTTTTCAGGCGTTTTCTCTGGTCGACTGAAGTACTCCCCATTGGAGTAGCCAGTTAGAAGATATTCTTAGGTGATAAAATTAATGTCATAATCATCATCATTTTTCTTTTTTGCTTCTTTTTTCTTTTGTGAGTAACTCGATTTTTTGTGGATAAATCAAGCTGCTATTGAGTAAAACAGTTCTGTCGGTTTGCGGCGCGCTATTCCTTGATGTGAATTCATGTTGTACTCTTCGAAGTACTGTTTCAACCCCTTGTAAAGCTCCTGTCCATCTTCGGCCGGATGAAGATACACATAGTCGTACTTCACACTCCGCCATAGGCGTTCGATAAAGACATTGTCCAAAGCTCGTCCTTTTCCGTCCATGCTGATCCGGATTTCTGAGCGCTCCAGGTATCCGACCCATTCTTTGCAGGTAAATTGGCTGCCTTGATCCGAGTTCACGATCTCTGGCTTCCCATATTTGGCTATCGCTTGTCTGAGAACTCTATGGCTGCTTTCAGCGTCCAGACTGTTACTCAGATCCCAGCCAACCACATATCGACTGTATAGGTCAATGATAGCCGTCAGATACTGAAAGCCTTTTGCCATGGGGATGTAGGTGATGTCAATTGCCCATACCTGATTTGGCCTGTTCACTTCCATTCCGCGTATCAAATAGGGATGGACATACTTGATATGGCCTCGACGACTCAAGTTGGGCTTGGGATAGATCGCCATCAACCCCATCTTCCTCATCAATCGTCTGATCCGTTTCTCGTTGACCAGATATCCTTCATCCTTCAGGTGGTCCTGCATGCGCAGGATTCCGTGTGAAGGCTTGTTCAGGTACCGTTCATCCAGTATTCGCATGATCGACAGGTTCTCAACACTTTCCTTGCGCTTTGGTGTGTTCAACCGATTCCTGTTGACTCCCAGTAGATCGCATTGGCGACGGATACTCATTTTTGACTTTGATTCCACCATAGCCTTACGATCTACATCAGACCGGTTTTGCGCAAGCTTTTTTTTAGAAAGTCACGATCCATCTCCAGCTGCCCGATCTTGGCGTACAACTTTTCGATATCAACCTTTGGATCACCGGTATCACCACCTCCTTTCTCGAAGACCTTTTCTGCATTGGCTTGGAATTCCTGCTTCCACTTGGTGATCAGATTGGGATGGATATCATATCGGGCAGCCAGATCTGACAGGCTCTCCCGTTCTCTCAAGGCAGCTAGGGCTACCTGGGCCTTGAAGGCCGCTGTAAACTTTCGTCTTGTACGTTTCATATGCCACTGTTAAGTTAGGTACTTTCACCTTAACTGGTGGCTCCGTTTTTGGGGAGTAGCTCAGACGAGTTTTGAAGAACCTTCATTCGTACACCCATCTGATTTGCCTGGATTTCGACCATATTGACTCCATGCAATTGCAGCTGGTCAAGGACAAGGTTTCCCGGGATCCATACACATTGGCAGTTTTTACCAGCCCCTCAGGCGATGGTTTGAAAGTGCTGGTTCGTGTGGATTCAGATCAGAAGGATCATAAACTGGCATTTCAGCAAATTGCTGAGCACTTTGACAAGGTTACAGGGGTCAAATGTGACCCGTCCGGTAAGGACATCACCCGACTTTGCTTCTTTTCATACGATCCGGATGCCTATTCCAACCCTGATGCGGTGGTGTTTCCAGTGCAGAGGGATAATGAATCGATCGCAAATCTTACTTCTGCAAATTGGAAAGTGCCTTTTCTGAATGCTGTTGGATACACCTCGCGTATTCACCTCTTCGAAGAGGGGAACCGGAACAATTTCATCTTCCAGCTCGCCTGCAATGCGAGGCGCGAAGGAATCCCTGTGAATGAAGCAAAACGCTTGATCAGCTTGCACTATGGATATGAACCCATGACGGAAGTTATGGCAACCATAGAATCTGCTTATGAGACATCCGAGGCTGATTCAGTCCCCAGGATTGAGAAGCCCATCCGGCATTCCATGAAAAATGAGGATTGGACGACGATGCCTAAGATAACAGAGGGTTTAATTGAAGACTTGCCCGAACCCCTGAAGTCTTATCTGAAGGCATTTGCAGACTCTAAAGATCGCGACCTGGCATTCTTATCGCTTTTAAGCATCATCGCGATGTTGAATGACAAGGTTAAGATCATTTACGGGGATTTACAGATCTATGCGCCTTTCTATGTCATGATCGTTGCTCCACCGGCTAGTGGGAAAGGAAGACTTTCTGATTCGAGACAAATCGGGGAGATGGTCATTGCCAAGCAAAGGGAGACCCAGTTTCAACGGGAAATCCAGCATCTAGCTAATAGCTATGTTGCTGCGCAAGATCCGAATTGTGCGGTTACGATGAGGCCCATGAGTCCTGGGTTGAAATTCATTTCTGGAAATTCTTCCCATAGTGCATTACTGGAATGTCTCGAGAGTAACGATGGTAGTGGGATTCTATATGAATCAGAGGCAGATACAGTGACGGGTGCTTTGGAACAGGACTGGGGGAACAGTTCGGATACCTATAGAAAGGCATTTCATCATGAGGTAGTAACGTTTCTTCGAATCAATGGTAGGGAGATTTCGATATTGAATCCTAAGCTTGGCATCCTCCTGAGTGGTACTCCAGATCAGTTAACGAGGTTGTTGAGAAGTGTTGAAAACGGATTGGTGTCCAGATTTATCTTCTACTTCTTTAAATCTCCGAAGGAATGGAAGTCCCAGTTTCATACAGGTAATGCAAGGCTAGAGCCTGTCAAACAATGGGTTGCTGACGAATTGGTCAGGTTTCAACAATGGATCGATCAGTTTGAGGCTGAAGTAGTGTTAACTAGCGAACAAATTGCACGCTTTGATGAATTCTTCGCGGAATTGTCTCGACGTAATGATGTTCAGGAGTCAGACCCTTTATTCGGCAGTGTCAAGCGCTTGGGTGTTGTAGCCGCCAAGTGGTTGATCATTTTCTCGGCATTGCGGGTTGCTGAAAAGGAGGCACTTGACGAAGGTGTCATGCCCCAATATGACCGTGATTTGCCTGATTCTGAGGAAGTTTGTGAACCGGAATCCTCTGGAGAGGAATCGGGTGATGAAACAACCCAAGGAATCACATGGTCCATCCTGGATGACGACCTTGAACTGGTTCTCACGATGATTGAACGTCTTTATTCGCACACTGTGGTTGCACATGACCGCATTCGTGGACATCAGCGTCGGTACTCGACCGTGGCAGGGAATGACGCGAAATCGAGGTTCCTGGCAGCATTGCCGAAAAACTTCGAACGTAAGGACGCAGAGGTGATTGGGAAAGCGATGGGGTTGTCTCAGCGAACCATCACGAACTACTTGAATGACGACGAAACTGCCGGAATGTTTACCAAGCTCAAGATGGGCTTGTATCAACGCAAACCTGCTTCACACGGTGTGGAGTAGGAATTTTTTCATATAAATATTTAAAAATGATTTCTTATGCTTTTTCAAAGGAGGACTTTCCTCCTCAGCGATTCTACCCCAACCCGAAAATTGGGGCATTTATTACGCAATCACCCATTATGGGGGTTACTGAGCAATATTCGGCTCAGGCACCTGAAGGACAGGTGGTAAAATTTGGTATCCCTATGATCGAAGGAACGATCGTGGATATGGTCCTCAACAAGGATGTTGAGGACAATCCCACCTTCCTTTCGATTACCGTAAAGGATACCAATTTAGGTGTCGACGTGGAGTTATCTGTGCAACCAGACAACCCCCTTGCCAAGTTCCTTGTGACGGCTATGCTGAAGCTGGAACCTGGAAAACAGGTCCGTTTCCAATACAGGGAGCGGAAGCCCGGAGTATTTCGGGTTGAAGTTAGCAGCGCTGGAGTAGTTGTTTAGACGCCCAGAGCTAAATATTTAAAATATTAGCAATTAAATAGATTGTAATAGTATTGGAGCCCGGTCCGTGTGGTCCGGGCTCTTTCATTTCAGGAATCTCGCTATGCAGGGTAAATGGAAGAGGGTAGAAGGCTTGACTCAAGTGCATCCGTGTTTGTATTTTGGGATTCGATTGGAATACTGCTATCCTATGGACCAAGCCCAACACTCCCGCATCGTTTCCTTCATTTGGGGGATCGCCGATGATGTCCTCAGAGACCTTTTCAAGCGGGGGAAGTACCCCGACGTCATTCTTCCAATGTGCGTGATTCGCCGCATGGATGCGGTACTGGAACCCACCAAGGAGAAGGTACTGGCGATGAAGAAGACCCTGGATCAAGCAGGGATTACTGAACAACGGGCAGCTCTTTGTGCGGAGTCCGGGCATGCGTTCTATAACAGCTCTCCCTTTACCCTCAAGGACCTGCTGTCCCGGAGCAACCAACAGCAACTTCGGTCAGATTTTGAAGCCTATCTCAACGGTTTCTCTCCGAACGTCCAGGTGATCCTGGAAAACTTCAAGTTCCGCAATCAGATTTCTACCCTCTCCCAGGCGGATGCCCTTGGGACGCTCATTGCCAAGTTTCTCTCTCCTGAGATCAATCTGAGTCCCTACCCGGTGAAGGATAACCAGGGACAGATTCTTATCGAAGGATTGGACAACCATTCCATGGGGACCATTTTTGAAGAGCTGGTCCGCAAGTTCAATGAGGCGAACAATGAAGAAGCCGGGGAACACTGGACACCCCGTGATGCCGTGCGGTTGATGGCGAACCTCATCTTCCTCCCGATCGCAGACCAGATACAATCTGGAAGCTATTCACTGTACGATTGTGCTGCAGGTACCGGGGGAATGTTGACGGTGGCAGAAGAAACCCTGCTGGCTCTTTCGGAAGAACGGGGGAAGACGGTCAAACCCCATCTGTATGGGCAGGAGATCAATCCTGAAACGTTTGCCATCTGTAAAGCGGATCTCCTGTTGAAGGGAGAAGGGGAGAATGCCGAGAATATCGTCGGTGGACCGGAATGGTCCACACTGCTGCACGATGCGTTTCCCTCTAGGGAGTTTGACTTCATGCTTGCCAATCCTCCCTATGGAAAGAGTTGGAGTGGAGATCTCGATAAACTGGGTGGAAAAAGTGGCATGACGGATCCTCGGTTTCGGATCAGCCACGCTGAGGAAGCAGACTATTCCCTCGTCACCCGAAGTAGCGATGGACAGATGATGTTCCTGGCGAACATGGTGTCGAAGATGAACCATGCTACTGATTTGGGAAGCCGTATTGCAGAAGTTCACAATGGATCATCCCTGTTCACTGGGGATGCCGGAAGCGGAGAAAGCAATATCCGCAGGTGGATCATTGAGAATGACTGGTTGGAAGCCATTATCGCCCTGCCCCTGAACATGTTCTACAACACCGGTATTGCCACCTACATATGGGTGATCACCAACCGGAAGCCCCGGCACCGGAAGGGGAAGGTGCAATTGATCGATGCCACCAATCGGTATGTCCCCTTGCGAAAGAACCTCGCAAAGAAGAACTGTGAGCTCAGCCAGGAAGATATTGACCATATCTGCCGAGTGTACCAGGAATTCCAGGAGACGGAAGAGTCCAAGATCTTTGACAACCGGGCATTCGGGTTCTGGAAGATCGTCGTGGAGCGCCCTTTGCGATTGAAGAGCCAGTTCACCCGAAAGAAGGTAGAATCCCTGCGGTTTCAGTTTGGTGACGAGGTCATCCGGGAAGAAATGTATGCTCGCTTCGGGGAGGATCTCATCCACCAGTTTGCACGGATCAAACCAGAGGTAACCGCTTGGGTGGATGCGTATGGTGTGGAGGAATCTGAAGAAGAAGAGGGCAAAAAGTCCTCCGGTTTGTCCAAGAAGGTCAAGGAATCTTTGCTGAACCCAGGTCCCTGGAAAGATGGAGAACGCCTGGTGCAGATTGGTCGCACCCTTCACCGGGAGATTGGGGAGGATGTCTATACCGATCACAATGCCTTCATGGAGGATTGCGAGGATGCCCTGGACAAACACAAGATGAAGCTCAAGGCTCCTGAACTGAAATTGATCTACGCCGCCATGAGCTGGAGGGATGAAGAAGCTGAACCCGTGATCAAGAAGGTCTACAAGCCCGGGAAGGCTGAGGAGGATGCGCTTCGTGGACGATTCCGCATTGATTTCAATGGGAGTCCTGCGATTGTGGAATACGAAAGCGACAGCGAACTGCGGGATACCGAACAGGTTCCGCTGTTGGAGGAAGGGGGTATTGAAGCCTTCTTCAAGCGTGAGGTGCTTCCCTATACCCCGGATGCATGGATCGATGAGGGGAAAACCAAGATCGGGTATGAGGTGAGCTTCACCCGGCACTTCTACAAGCCGAAGCCTTTGAGAACCTTGGAGGAGATCCTTCTTGACATCAAAAAGGTGGAGGAAGCATCAGAGGGATTTTTGAAAGAACTGATTGGAAACACCAAGTGATATGCAGATCATCAACATTCTCAACTATATCGATATCGGACATATGGCCCTCCCTGAGTTTCAGCGCGGGTATGTATGGAACCGTGACCAAGTACGTGGACTCTTTGACTCCATGTATCGCCGTCATCCAGTCGGTAGCTTGTTGACCTGGACAACGGAATCCCGTTCAGCTCAATTCCGGGGCGAGGGACAGTTAGCACCAGGTGTCGTCAAACTCTTGCTTGATGGACAACAACGAATCACCTCGCTCTATGGGGTGATCCAGGGGAGAGCACCGAAATTCTTTGACGGGAATGCCCAAGCGTTCACGGGGTTGATGTTCCATGTTGGAGATGAAAAGTTCGAGTTTTATCAACCGGTGAAAATGAAAGATGACCCCAGGTGGGTGAATGTGACCAATCTCTTCCAGAAGGGAATCAACGGGTTGGGCAGTTACTTCACTTTGTTCTCCCAAAATGAAGAAACTGCGCCGTTTGTCTCTGACTATGCCGGTAGACTCAGTCACTTGTTGGGCATAGCCTCCATCGATTTGCATATCGAAGATATCAGCGGGGAGGATAAGACCCTGGATGTGGTGGTGGACATCTTTAACAAAGTGAACAGCGGGGGGACCAAGCTCTCCAAAGGGGATCTCGCCCTGGCAAAGATCTGTGCGGAATGGCCCGAAGCCAGGGATACGATGAAAAAGAAGATCAAGGAGTGGGCAGAAGCGGATTATCACTTTACCCTGGATTGGCTCCTTCGTTCTGTGAACACAGTCCTCACCGGAGAAGCCAAGTTTTTGTACCTCCATGGAAAGAATGCAGAGGAGATCCAGGGTGCATTGAATAGAGCTGGTGATCATATCGATACCACCCTGAACTTCATTGGTGGGCGTCTGGGATTGGATCACGATCGGGTTCTTTTCGGAAGGTATGCGATTCCTGTGATGGTGCGATACCTCGAACAGCACGGAAGATTGCCAGACCATGTTGAGCGTGACAAACTCCTTTTCTGGTATCTGCAATCCGGTATGTGGGGACGGTTCTCCGGTTCGACAGAATCTTTCATCGACCGGGATATGGAAGCACTGAATGCAGAAGGCAATCCCCTTGACAAGCTGTTGGAGCAATTGCGCCTCTGGCATGGAGGTTTGCGCGTAGAACCGGGGCATTTCACTGGATGGAGTTTGGGTGCACGGTTCTATCCAGTCTTGTACTGGTTGACCCGGGTAGGAGATGCTCGTGATTTGGGTACAGGATTACCCTTGAAAGCCAATCTTCTCGGTAAACGAAACAAACTGGAAGTACATCACATCTTCCCCAAAGCCCAGCTGTACAAGAACAACTATTATCGTTCAGAGGTGAATGCCCTAGGGAATTTCTGTTTTCTCACCAAGGGGACAAACCTGGCTATCAGCGACCATTTACCCATCCACTACTTCCCAGAAGTTGAATCCAAACACCCGGGGACACTGGCATCCCAATGGATTCCCATGGATGAGCAATTGTGGAAGATTGAAAACTACCGCGACTTCCTGGAGGCAAGGAAGGCACTCCTGGCAACGGAGGCAAACCGGCGCTTCGAGGATTTGCTCCATGGGGATCTGCAATGGTTGGAAGGGAAAGTTACTGCACCTGTGACCGTTGATGTACCCGGAGGGATTACCAGTGAGGAGGAGGAACAACTACTGGAACTGCTGGGCGACTGGATGGAAGAACAGGGGCTATCCCGTGGTTTGCTCTCCTACGATCTGGCAGACAGGGAAACGGGACAACAACTGGCGGTGATTGATCTCGCCTGGCCCTCGGGGATCCAGGAGGAACTCACAGAGCCGGTTGCAGTGCTATTGAACGAAGGCCCGGAAACCCTTCGGATCGCTGCAGAACAAGGGTTGCGCTGCTTTACTGAGGTAGAGAAGTTCAAAAGGTATGTAAGGGAGGAAATTTTAAAAGAGAAGTAGGTAGTGGATAATCCGAGTAGTTACATAGAACAACAACCAACGGACGTACTTTGGATGCCGCGTTTACCTGCTCATTGGGGTAGTTATAGGCTAAAGAGTAAAGTAAGTAATGTGATTGAGGCTCTTGAGTCACACGTAGGGGATGACCTTAAGTATATCGCATTGGAACAAATTGAGAGTTGGACAGGAAAGGTGAGATATATCAATCTTACAAATGGGAGTACCTCACAGCTCAAGAAATTCGAACGGAATGATGTACTCTTTAGTAAACTAAGACCATATTTAGCGAAAGTTGTCCTTGCTTTAGAAGGAGGGGGATGCGTAGGAGAGCTCTTAGTACTTCGGAGTAAGGACAGTCTTGAATTGGATCAGAAATATTTGGCTCACTTTCTTCGAGCAAAGCCAATAATTGATGCTATTGATGGGTCAACATTTGGAGCCAAGATGCCTAGGGCTAGTTGGGATTTTATCGGTAACCTCCTTCTCCCTCTCCCTCCCCCTGACGAACAAGCTGCCATCGTCAAGTACCTGGATCACATGACTCGTCGGATCGACAAAGCGATCCGGGCGAAGAAGAAACTGATCCAACTGCTCAATGAACAGAAACAGGTGATAATCCATCAAGCGGTGACCAAAGGGTTGGATCCCAATGTCTCCATGAAGGACTCAGGGGTGCCCTGGTTGGGGGAGGTGCCGGAGCATTGGGAGGTGAGGAGGACAAAGCGCCATGCAAATATCAAAACTGGTGGAAAGGATACGATTGATAGAAAATTCAATGGGGAATTTCCTTTCTATGTTAGGTCCCAGAAAGTAGAACGAATTGATAGCTATTCATTTGATGGAGAAGCTGTTTTGACGGCAGGTGATGGTGTGGGAGTAGCAAGGGTATTCCACTATGCAAATGGCAAATTTGATTATCATCAGAGAGTATATAAGTTCAGTGATTTCAAGGAAGTGGTAGGAAAGTTCTTCTATTACTACATTGGAGCAAATCTAAAGTTCGAAGCGTTAGCACTTTCTGCAAAGTCGACTGTGGATTCTATAAGGCTACCTATGCTTCAGAACTTCCCTTTGGCTTTACCAACAATTCAGGAGCAGCTTGAGATTGTAGGATATATTGAAAACGCTTCTGTTAAAAGTGAAAAGAGTCTTGAATTGCTTAAAAAGGAAATTAGCTTATTAGAGGAATACCGCACTCGCCTCATTGCCGATGTTGTCACGGGACAGATCGATGTACGGGAACTGGCTTCTCAACTCCCTGATGAACAGGAGGATGTGGAACCTTTCGAGCTGGATGACGTAGAAGAAGAGATCCTGGAAACCGAGCAAGACGAATAGCCTATGCCTACCGATCTCTCAGAATACGGACTGGAATCCCTTATCGTCGGTCAAATGACCGGGCAACTACCCAATGGAGAGACACTTCCGGAGGATGGATCCCTACGCTGGATTCCGGGTGATCCTTACGATTACCATCGCACATGGTGCCTGGATATTGCCATGTTAACGGCTTTCCTACAGGAGACACAACCCCGAATTGCAGAAGCTTATCAAATCCATAGCGACAATCCTACCCGAAGCAAACTCCTGTCCCGTATCCAGCGGGAGATCGAGACACGGGGAGTGATCGATGTGCTCCGCAAAGGGGTGAAGGAAGGGCCCAACGAGATCACCCTGTTCTATGGCACGCCTTCGGATCAGAATGAAAAAGCCCGGGAGCAGTTTCTCCAGAACCGGTTCTCTGTCACGCGTCAGCTCAAGTACAGCAACAATGAGCAGCAACGAGCCCTTGACATGGGCATCTTCATGAACGGGCTTCCCGTAGCAACCTTTGAACTGAAGAACAAGATCACCAAGCAGACGGTAGAAGATGCCGTGCGCCAGTACAAGAAGGACCGGGATCCCAGGGAGCCTTTGTTCCGATTCGGGCGATGTGTGGTTCACTTTGCACTGGATGACAGCGAGGTGAAGATGTGTACCCATCTCATGGGAGATGCTTCCTGGTTTCTGCCTTTCAACCGGGGGTACAACAATGGTGGGGGAAATCCGGTGAATCCCAAGGGGATCAAAACGGAATACCTCTGGAGGGAAGTCCTGGAGCCCAGAAGCCTGACCAATATCCTTGAGAACTACGCCCAGATCCTGGAAGAGACGGATCCGGAGACAGGGAAGAAGAAATCCAAACAGATCTTTCCGAGGTACCACCAACTGAATGTGGTTCGGCATCTGCTGTCCGATGTTCGTACAAGAGGAGTAGGGCACCGGTATCTCATCCAGCACAGTGCCGGGAGTGGGAAGTCGAATTCCATTGCCTGGCTGGCTCTTCAGTTGGTGGGGCTGCGGAAGGACCATCAGGAAATCTTCGATTCCGTGATCGTCATTACCGATCGCCGGGTGCTGGACAAGCAGATCAAGAACACCATCAAGGGGTTTGCCCAGGTTGGAGCAACTGTGGGGCATGCGGAGCATTCATCCGATCTGAAAGGGTATATCCACCAGGGAAAGAAGATCATCATCACCACGGTCCAGAAGTTTCCGTTTGTGATGAATGAGATCGAACTTCTGGAGGGACGGAAGTATGCTATCATCATTGACGAAGCGCATAGTGGACAGGGAGGTAAGACCAGTGCGGCAATGAACAAGTCCCTTGCCGGGGATGCCGTTTCTGCCGAGGAGGATCCGGAGGATTTCATCAACAAGGCACTGGAGGAACGTATGTTGTCCCGGAGACTGTTGACCAATGCCAGCTACTTTGCCTTTACGGCAACACCCAAGAATAAAACTCTGGAACTGTTCGGAGAAGCAATCCAGCAACCCGAGGGGAAAATCGGGTATATCCCCTTCCAT
The DNA here is from genome assembly GCA_020636225.1 of Lewinellaceae bacterium. Taxonomy (GTDB): domain Bacteria; phylum Bacteroidota; class Bacteroidia; order Chitinophagales; family Saprospiraceae; genus JAGNXB01. The sequence goes on from JACJYI010000002.1 coordinate 126,282, forward strand.
CTCTACTCCATGAAGCAAGCCATCGACGAGGGCTATATCATGGATGTCCTGAGTCATTACACGCCTGTAGAGAGCTATTACCATCTCATGAAGATGGTGGAGGGAGATGACCCGGAGATGGATCGCAAGCGGGCGATGAAGAAGCTGAGGAAGTATGTGGAACAACATGAAACCGCGATCCGGGCGAAAGCAGAGATCATGGTGGATCATTTCCACGAGCGAGTCATCGCTACCCGGAAGATCGGAGGGCAAGCACGTGCCATGGTGATCTGCGACAATATTCTCGCCACCATCAAGTACTTCCTGGCGATCCGTGCCTATCTGGAGGAGATAAAGAGTCCTTATCAGGCGATTGTGGCATTTACCGGGGAAAAGGAAATGGACGGGGTGAAGCACACTGAAGCAAGCCTGAACGGATTTCCCAGTGAAGAGATCACCAAGCGCATCAAAAAGGACCCCTATCGCTTTCTTATCTGTGCCGACAAGTTCCAGACGGGATATGATGAGCCCCTGCTACATACCATGTATGTGGACAAGCATCTGAGTGGTGTCCAGGCTGTCCAGACGCTTTCCCGGTTGAATCGATCCCATCCCCAGAAGCGGGATGTGTTCATCCTCGACTTCAAGAACAATGAGGAAACGATCCAGGCGGCGTTTGAAGCATACTATACCACCACCATTCTCAGTGAAGCCACGGATCCGAACAAACTCCATGACCTGAAGCTGGATCTGGATATCGCTGGAGTCTATACAGAGGAGGATGTCGATTTGTTCGTCGCCAGATTCCTCGCCGGGGAAACGGTGGATCAACTTCATCCCATTCTGGATGCTTGTGTCCAGGTGTACCTTGCCGAATTGGATGAGGACGGGCAAGTGGATTTCAAGAGCAAGGCAAAGGCATTTGTGAGGACGTACGACTTCCTTTCCGCCATTCTGCCGTACACTCGGCAGGAATGGGAACGGTTATCCATTTTCCTCTATGCCCTCTTGCCAAAGCTTCCTGCCCCCATGGAAGAGGATACCACCCGGGAATTGCTTCAGATGGTGGATATGGATAGTTATCGAGCGGAAAAGAAGGCAGAGAAGGCAATCGCGGTAAGCGATGAGGATGCCTACATCCCACCCATTGAAAGTGGAGGAGGTGCCCGTACAGTGGAGTCGGAATACGATCGATTGAGTAACATCATCAAAGCATTCAATGAGCAGTTTGGTTCCCTCTTCGAGGATCCGGACCGGGTAGCCCAGCGAATCGCTGAAGACATTGCCCCCAGGGTAGCGGAGGATCCCGCCTTCAAGAATGCCAAAGAGAATACACCGAACATGGCTTCCCTTGAAATGGAGAATGCCTTGGGGCGAGTGATGCTCACTTTACTGAAGGATGACACCGAGGTGTACCGTCAGTTTGTTGAAAATGAATCGTTCAGGGGGTTCGTGAGGGATATGGTGAGGGCGTTGGTGAGGGCGTGAGTGTGGCAATCTTGTCATTCAACGATAAAATTCTCTCAGGTGCATTGAAGGGAGGATATTCGTATCTTCCACCTATAGATTATTACCCATGAAACATAGTTTATTTATTCTCACATTCGGGTGGCTGTTGTTCATCACTCAGGCGGTCATTGCTCAACCCCCGGCACCGTGTACAAACGGTACTCAGAATACGTGCAAGTGCAGTACCTCACCCATCCTGTGTACGATTGATGATTTGGATGGGTATACCTATCAAATGACAACCTATTTGCATCCAACAGATGGTCCTTATGGTCCTTCACCTGGACCATCATATATGTGTCCAGGATCAGGTGGAACGACTTCGAATAATCCAACATGGTTTCGGTTTCCAGCCTGGTGTGAAGATTTGGAATTGGAAGTTTGCTATACCAATTGTGTGGATGGACCTGCTTGCTTCGGCGGGAGTGAGTTCGGGATTCAGGCAGCTGTCTATTCCGAATGCTTTGGATGTGGTTATAACCCACCTTGTTTGGGGCCTAGTTGGGCTCAGAACGCATACAATCCACCGCCCTATACCTTTGCAGTCGGGTGTGACGTAGATCCAGCTGGATGCGTGGACGACGGTTGCCGGACGATTTCAATGTCAGGTTTGGAAATTGGTAAAATCTATTATTTTTTAGTTGATGGATGCTGTGGTTCTGCATGTGAAGTTTCAATTGACGTTGTTGGGGTATGTGGTGATGCAGGAGTTGATCCGATTACTGAGATTACTGGTCCTACCAATGTTTGCGTAGGAATTCCCATTACGTATGAGGTAGAACGACCGGATGGAGCGAATTGGGTGTGGTGGACTTTGGATGGTGTAGATGTTAAGAATGGCAAATTCAATTCAGCCAATGGTATGTGGACAACAACCTGGACGACTCCAGGTACATACGAGCTATGTGCAGAGCCATCCAATGAACCTTGTATCCCTCAAGCTGAAGATCCTGGACCGACGTGTATTACCATTGTGGTGACAGATGGACTTTCTGTAAATATCACCGGTAACAATAGTTTTTGTCCCGGTCAATCGACGGTTCTGGATGCAGGTGCTGGTTATGCCGAATATGAATGGAGCACGGGTGAGACGTCCCAAACAATTACTGTGTCATCAGCAGGGACCTATTCTGTTACCGTGACCGATGGTTCTTCGTGTACTGGTACGGATGACTTTGTAGTCACCGAATGGAATGCCCCTGTGGCGACGGCTTCTTCAAATTCACCTGTCTGTGTTGGAGGGACCCTTCAATTGAATGGGGGAGGGGGCGTAATCTATAGTTGGAGTGGACCAAACGGATTCTCGTCAACTGATCAGAATCCATCCATCCCCAATGCCATGAATATCCATGCCGGGGCCTATAGTGTCACCGTGACAGATGGAAATGGGTGTACAGGAACAACGTCGACCAACGTGGTGGTCAATATCTCACCCATTGGAACAGCTTCCAGTAATAGCCCGGTCTGTAGTGGACAAACTCTCAACCTGATGTCTAGTGGAGGGGTTTCCTATGTCTGGTCCGGTCCAAACGGATTCAGTTCCAACCAACAGAATCCAAGTATTCCCAATGCCATGCCGATCCACTCGGGAACCTATTCCGTCACGGTGACCAATGCCAGTGGATGCATTCATTCCGTCTCGACGAATGCTGTCGTCAATCCAACCCCAGTTCCATCGGCAGGAAGCAATACCCCGATTTGTGCGGGAAAGACCCTCAATCTATCCGCAAATGGGGGAGGGACCTATCTATGGAATGGACCTAATGGATTCAATTCTACGGAACAAAATCCAGTAATACCCAATGCAGGCTTGAGTCAGGGTGGAGTTTACTCAGTGACTGTTACAAGCCCCCAGGGATGCTCTGCACCAACGAATATTGTGGTGGATGTCTATGAGAATCCAGTTCCCAAGATCACCGGTTCTACCTCATTTTGCGTTGGAGGGTACTCCATCTTGAGTGCAGGTTTCGGTTTCTCTTCCTATTTGTGGAATACAGGAGGAACAAAGGAGGATCTCTATGTGGATCTACCCGGCACCTACTCCGTGACCGTGACGGATGGGAATGGTTGTACCGGAGTGGATGAGGTGGAAGTCAAGGTGGGAACAAGTCTCAGCCCGGAGATAACAGGTGATACCTTGCTTTGCGATGGATCATCAGGTATCCTGAATGCAGGAAATGGGTTTGTATCCTACATTTGGAGCAATGGAACTACTACCAAGGAGATTGCCGTCAATAGTGCCGGCATCTATAGTGTCACGGTGTCAGATGCAACGGGTTGTACCGGTACAGATGACGTAGAAGTGACAACTGCATCTACACCCAAAGCACTTGCCTCCAGCAATAGCCCGGTATGTGAAGGACAGGCGATCCAGCTTACTGCCTCTGGAGGAAGCATATATTCCTGGACGGGGCCGTTGGGATTCCAATCCAACCAACAGAACCCCACCATCCAGAATGCCATGATAGGAATGGAAGGATCGTACCGTGTGATCGTTTCCAATGGAGGGGCATGCAAGGACACTGCCTGGGTGGAGGTACAACTGGGAGGAGGTGCTGGGTCGTTGAATGCCGAAGCACTTGAGCCGAATTGTCCGGGAGATACCTTGTTCCTCTATGCCTCTGGAGGTTCATCCTACCTTTGGACAGGCCCCGACAGTTTCTCTTCCACCTTGCAGAATCCATTCATTCCGTTTGCCGGGCCTGAAAATTCGGGGATGTATATCGTTGCGGATACCTCCGTTCAGGGTTGTGTCTTGAATGATACGATCAATGTGTTCATTCCGGTGGGTCCCATTCCAGAGATCACGGGCAACCTCTTCATCTGTAATGGTGAGGAAGCGACACTGGATGCCGGTCCGGGGTTCAATGGCTACTATTGGAGCAACGGCAAGCGTGGGCGCGTCATGCACACCACCATCCCGGGGTTCTATTGGGTACTGGTCACCGATGGAGGTTGTTGCATTGGTGTGGATTCCGCCGAAGTGGTGATCACCAACCAACTCAACCCTCAGATCAAGGGAGATACGGCAGTTTGTGTCGGTGAGTTCAGCATCCTGGATGCCGGGCCGGGATACGACACCTATTTGTGGAGTACCGGCGACACCCTCCGGGAGATTCTGGTGAGTATCGCAGGAGAGTACAGCGTCACCGTGACGAACATTGCCGGATGCGTAGGAGCGGATACGGTCCAGTTCAAGGTGTATGGATTTCCGCAGATCACATTCCAGTCGGATGCGGTCAGTTGCGTGGACAGTTGCGATGGGCGACTGGAGATCCTGCCGACTGAAGCCGGGTACAGCTATATCTGGAGTACCGGAGACACCACAAAAGTGGTGGAGAATCTCTGTTCAGGGGTCTATTTGGTTACCGTGACCAGTCCGGGAGGATGTTCGATTGTACAGGGGACCTTTGTTGCACCGGCATTGCAGTTGAATGTCAGTATCAATGAAGTGTCCAATACCCTGATCGCCCTCCCTAGCGGAGGTGCCCCTCCCTATACGTATTTATGGGATTCAGGGCAGACTTCGCAGTCTATTCCCTCATCTCCCGGGCTTCATTCCGTTACCGTAACGGATGCAAACGGGTGTGAGCAATCGGCGAGCATACTCATTACGTCCATCAATGATGTCGAGGATAGAGGCAAAGGAATCCTCCTGCTTCCAAATCCGGCAGATGGCTCCATTATGTTGAAACCCATTCCAGGACCCACCTTTGATGCGGATTTTCAGTATGAGGTGGTCAATTCAGTGGGGGTAAAGGTGATTGGAGGGAGTGTCGCTAAAGGGGAGTCGCCAGTGATGCTCAATACATCCTACTGGTCACCAGGAAGTTACATCATGAAAGTGTTGTATCCAGGGGGAGGGAGTGAGGTAGTACCGTTTGTGGTGGTGCATTGACCAGAAAATCGCACTCAGTTGGTTATAATTTAGTGACAATCAGCCTTTTAAGCATTCAATCGGTTTCGCATACAAGCTTAAAAGAAAATTACACTAACTCAACTTCTTCTTTCTTGATCAATGTATAGGGGTTAGCAATTGATACCTTGCCAAATCGACTTAGAAGTTGTGCTTCATTCTTAATGTCAATTCCTTCTTTATCAATTAGTTTTCGGACATGAGGCTGTCGTAGTCCTGGTATACGTACTAGAAAAAATGGCCAAAGCGTATCACTCTTATAGACTTTATTGAGGTCGTTGAATCCAACTATTGGGAAGTAGTTATTGGAAAGCGACTTGAATTCATCGCTGTAATAAAATATCCATTGCCCATTCTTGCAGTTGAGCTCACCAACTTCTATATCCTTTAACTTAAGGCTAAAGGTCTGTTCTTCATTCTTGGGCAATTCCAAGGCATCAGATTCATCTGCATTCTTGGCAAATAGCTTCCGTAAGATAGAAACCATCTCTTGTATTGATTTATAATAATTTACGAATAATACTAAAACGCATTTGTAGAGTCCACTTCACAAGGCTATTCCGTTCGGGAATGAAAAACCTACTGAACTCTGAGTTATACATATCTAAAACGTATTGTTCAGATATTTCGTTCGTCAGACCTTGGATTGTTGATCTATAAGTTTCGTTGGTACTTACAAGATACTCCAAGAGTTCGAAATGGTTACAGGCCGTATTCGATTCAAGGCTGATCCTTGGGGAAGCAGAATGGATGTATCTCATTCCCTTTGTATCTCTGTGGGACCATATGTTTGGAATCTCCTTATCAGGAGAATTCCAATATAGACCTCTGGCACTATCATAGATAGGGGAAAACCTAGGTGAAGGACCTGGTCGTGAAGATGTGCGGATCACACCCCAGTTATAGAAATGCCTGTCATTGTTACCTACAATAGCATCAAATGTTATCATTTTGACCAAATCAATGAGAATGGATTCGGATTCAGGTCCAAAAACTCCTTCAATCGCCTCATGCACGAACTCGAATGTAAATAGCTCCCTTGCACTGTTCTTATCCTTGGCAATTACCTCAGCAAATTGTAGGTCTGCCAAATGCGCTCCGCAGAGTTCGGCTCCATGGATCAATATTTCATTAGGTCGAAGGAAGTATTTACTTAAAAATCTAATTTGATTGTTGATTATCAACAATTTAACTTCGTTCATTCTTAGGCCAAGCACCTGTCCTATTCTGTTCAAGAGATACTCAATTACAGTTTCATGGGGATACCATTTTTCTGCTGACTTTACAATAAATCTTTCCCAAGTCCGAGGATTTGACCTTCTAACAGTTCCATCTTGAGTGTAGAAATAGGCATAGACAAAGTGTTTTGGGGCATCCCCATCTAATTCGAGTGGGCGAATGCAGTAATGGTCGTCTTTTAGGTGTGGAATGTATTTGGAATTTGAAATCCTTCCAGAATATCCTTTTGACATTACCGCCTCAAGCCTGTTCATTATTCCTGAATTTATGATAGTTTGATACAGATAATGCTGGTTTTCATGAATTTCTACAAAGATACTGATTAACTTTTGCTGTCGATGAGATTGCCTCTGCGGCATGTCAACCTTAGACTACTAAATTGGCCTTTTGCTATACACTTATGAAGAGACTGCCCACGGATCACTCCATGAACAGTCTCTTTAAGGCGATTTGACAACCTTCTCTTTATCAATCAGTTCAAGAACCAGCTGTCTCTGGACCCTCGCAAATGGTTGACGAAGTCCAGAGAGTTGGCATTCCTGGCAAGGAAGGCATCGATGTAGGTGCTCTTCACGGCATTAGTGAAGAGATTGTAGAGATCCCAATGGGAAAGAGGAGGAAGAGACAGGGATTCATTCCCCATGCCTGCGTACATCTTCACCACATGGTTGATCTGGGAATCTGACAGGAGCATTGCCGGGAGTGCCTTCTTTGCCTTGTATGCCAGATTTTGATAGATCCGGCACCGTCCAACAAGAAAGGTGAACTCGCAGGGAGAGATTCCACCGTCCATCAGGGACGCCAGTTCCCTGTATTGAGCTTCTTCATCAAAGTCGTGAACCAGTTGGGCGATTTGATCCGAAAGCTTCCGAATACTCCCTGTCTTGATCTGATCCTTGTACCCATCTGTGAATACACAGAGGTTGGAACAGATCTTCACCTGGAATCCGATGAACACCTTGAATACCTGGGGAGAACCTCCCGTTCGGTTCAGGTTGTCCAGATTGTAGGCTTTCACCCCTCCTACAGTCAATTGGATAGGGTGTCCATCAATCTCCCGTGTGACAGAGGGAATTCGATACAGGAAGGCACATCGTTCGTAGTACAGGGTCTTCTCATGAGGAAGCAAAGCTGCAGCTGGCTTGTGACGAGCTGAGGGAATGCGTCCTTTCACGGGATGACTGACTCGAATATCCACAGGAGATAAGGGTAGCCCTATAACCTCTTCTGTCGTTTCACCCAGGATCTGTATGAAATCCTGATGGGAGATCGTAGGTTCGTTATCCTTGGTGAAAACCGGAATGATGTGCTGAGAGCGCATCTCCTGAAGGGGCATGGGCACACTGTTCCCTTCAATGAAGGAGGGGTATTCGGGTAGGGAAAATTCAGTCTTTGGCAGGTTATTTTCGATGAGCTGCAGTTCCATTTGATTGAGATTTAGTGAGTTGAAGAGATTGGAGTTCATGACGACGTTGGGTGAACAAGGGACCCAATTCAGGATGATTGAGGATGTTCTCCGAATACAGTTGAAGGAGATCGGAAACGGATTGACAGGATCCGATACGCTGTTCCATAGTCGATTCTTCTTCCGGTATACCTTTCGTTAACCAGTTAAGGATTTGTTGACCAGTAGCATCTGAGATCCTTGAAGGAGGATTCTTGTCAAACATTCCTGTCCGATCCTTGGAGCAGGTAGCCATGTGCTGGATATCCAGGTCGAACACGAGGGTGAACTCATAGTCCATCCCATCCCGTTGAACAGCTTTCAATCCAACCTTCTCGGGGACCTGTTTGCCATTCTTCTCATTGAGGACATACTCCTGTTTTACCCGCATGGTAGCAATCACATGGGCAGGAGACTGAAGGATCTTCTGCACGAATGCCTTTTGTCGGGGTGTGATCTTCGCCCAGTTGGTGAAACTGTTTCCCACCATATTGCCATGAGCATCCAGCAGGAAGTCCCAGCAATGTGAGATGGAGTCGAGGATGATACATTCGATCCCTGCCTTCTCACACTGATCCATTGCCTGGATGTATCGTTCGGGTGAGAAGGGTTCTCCCAGGGGAAGTACATTGTAGGGCCCCAAATGAGCATAGAGATCCGAGGAACTGTTCTCGGTGTCGATGATGGCAACCTTTCGGAGATCACCAACGAGCCCCTGGGCTAGAAGGAGAGACGAATAGGTCTTTCCGCTTCCCGAGGGTCCCTGAAGCGCCATCTTGATCCTGGATAAGCGGCGCTGAGCTTGACGTAATTGCATAGTATATATGTATTTGTATTTGAGAAAAGAAAAGGGGTGAACTCCTTGCGGAATCCACCCCCAGAAGAACAATGGAACAGTTGTCAGACAACCATTTCAGGGTTCTCCATCAGAATCGGGTTTACCCGTTGAGGAACGGGTTTGATGGGTTTCGGCTTCGATTCGACACCTTCCGGCTCGAATTCGTAGCGGTGATGCAATTCGATGAGCTCCCCTGTTTCAGGGACCACCCATTCATAAGGTTCACAGGGCACCTTGGTGATCCTTCCAGGGATCTGGGTGCCAATGAGAGCCGCTGCAACGGATTCATCGAATGTGGAGGTTATGGTCGTTTTTCGTGCCGTAGCATAGAATCGACCGGTTTCCTTGGACTGGACCATTTCCAGATCCCCCTGGAGTACCAATGCGATGTACTCCTCACCATCGAGGTTCTCCCTCGTGGTGTAGCTGACAACTGTTACCATGATTTGAGGTATTAGTGGTTAAGAAAAAATGAACCACAGAGGCTGAATTCCACGGAATCCGCACCCCCCCGGGTTGGGGTGGGGAGGGAGTTCAACATCTGCAAAGGTTAGTGGGGGTTCGTTGGAGGGGGACCCGTCAAACAAACACACAAAAAGGTGGGGTGTCTATACAGAGGAATACCTATATTCGGGGTACCTGGGTGACATCCATGACGATTATGATGCAGCGGAGCTAGACCCCCATCTGAATTGGGATCCGTGGGTGGTCTATACCATGAAATATATATGTAGCAACGGCAAGTTGAGGATATGAAAGGTGGCAATAGGACCATGCGCTATAAGAAGCACGCCACCTACCTACTCTTCGGGGTGGTGGGGTTTACCTTGTTTGTTTCAGCTTTTTCGGCAAGCTCGTACAAGTACTATAAAACTGATCATTCTTCGGGGGTAGAATATTGGATAATTAGTCCAGACTACCCAGTTTGGCCACCAAAACAGCTAACTGAAATAGCATATGACGACTATAAGGCGGAACTAAGAAAGGGGAATTGGGATATTACAACAAGAAGAATTAGGCAACCTTTCCCATACGTTGTTGGGGGATCGCTCTTTCTGATTCTTCTATTCACTGATCCTCTGAGGAAGAGATTTGAGATCGAAACTGAGAACTAGGATGATGAGGGGGAAGTTTATCGACATCTAAGTTTATTCCACACCTCGAGGCAAACCTAGCAGCCTTGGCAATGAGGCAAAGTGTATGGATGTAGGCTAGCTACAAAATTGATTTACAACAGGTTACTATATTTGACTAGTTGGTGTTATATTTATTTGCGGATCTAAACCTATTTAGATCAATTTTTGCCAGGATATAATTCTAATATTCAATTTGCAGATATGGAACACATTAAAATTGAGCTGATTAAATGGTTGGAGATACTTACAGATGCAAATAGAGAGCAGTGGGACATTTTTTTGGGATACTCAACATCTCCGAATCATAGACTAATCATTGTAGATGAGGGGAGAGAAAGATGGGTTATTAAGGGGAGAATGGGTTCAAAAACTGTTGAATATCAAGAAATTAACAGTTCAAATGCGAAAGAGATGCCTTAGGTTCTCGAATTTGGTAGAATTTACTCCGTTCTCTCATCTGAAATACTGATTCGAGCAAGAAGGAAGCTGCGTCCTAAGGCAATATGGTTCATAAGTAATTAATAATTAACGGATTATATGCTAGTCGGAGCCTACAAATATTCTGTTTCGAAAAGAAAGAATAAGCAAAAAGCGCAAGGCTTGGGGGGAAATTCAATGCAAAAGTCAACCAGGAAGAATAAGAGGCTGAATTGGAAACCCAAGTACAGTCCTACTTCAAGGGCATTTTGGGATGGAATGGATGTCCACCAGGCAAGAATTGTATTATTTTGGTCAAAAGAAGAGTTTGATAGGCTAGCTAATAGCGTGGGTTTGAAGTTGGGTGACCATGCCGTTTTGCAGGGAGAGATACTGGATCTCCTTTTTACTAAATTCGCCGAGCGTTATAGAATGATCAAGCGAGGCGGAGGTAAAGTGAATCCTCAGTCTCAGGGCAAGAAGAGATCTTACTGGTGGCCTGTTAAAAAATGAATCGGATCTCACTGGATGAGGGTCTTATGTTGCTCAATTAAGTTCTGATTTTGAGGATGTTGTCTCCATATAGGGGGCTTCTATAGTTCAAGGATCTTAATTGAATAGTGGGCTTCTAAGCAGCAAGTTAGCATTCTCCTCCTCATCAAACTTGATATACTCCATGAATGTAGAGGGTTTCTTGTGTCCGGTGATCTTCATGATGTTCAGCATGGGAATCCCAGCCTGATAAGCGTTCGTGGCGAATGAACGTCTGGCGGTATGGAAGGATACCAGCTTCCACTTGGGTTCTGTGTTCTCTACTACTTTCCCTCCTGGGTATGAGCGAAGGGTAACCATCTTCTTGAGTCCTGCTCGTTGGCACACCGACTTGATATAGTCATTGGCTTTCTGGTTACTGATCTTTCCGAAACTGAATCCATGCTTCTTCAGGATCTCATAGACGAGAGGTTTCAGGGGAATCTTGATCCGGGTATTTGTCTTCCCTGCTACTACATTGAGGATCATCCCCGTGGGAGTGGATTCGATGTTCCTGGACGATAACTGAAGAAGATCTCCGAACCGCAAGCCTGTATAACATCCCACAATGAAGATGTCTCGTACCCGGGAAAGGGAAGGGACAGCATCCAGTTGACAAGTAAGAAGTAGTGCGATCTCCTCCTCATTCAGGTAGATATTGTCCACCGGCTTCCTGGGGACAGTCAAGGAACGGTGATTCATGTCGACAGGAGCGTCTATACCTTGGTACCTTGCTTCCTTCAATACGACTTTCAATGCGACCCATTGCTTGTTGATGTAGTTGATCCCCTTGCGTTCAGCGACAAGATACCTCTGGAACCCTTCGATGAAGCCCCTGTCTACATCAGTGAGCAGGGGAGTTGCTCCCTTGGTGTACTTATTGAGGTTTGACAATAGACTGGTATAGACTTTTATGGATGAAGCCTTGAATTTGTGAGGTTGGTTCAGACGTTTCCGGACCATCTCTTGAATGAATGTCCCCAGCTTGGGAACCTCGTCTCCTTTAATCTCTTCTCCATCATTGCCATCCTTGCCCTCGTTGCTTTCCCTGCCGACCCGGGACAGGAACTCCTGACGAAGCAGATACATGGGGATATTCTCCCTGGTGCGATACTGGGCGGTCAGTTCCAGGAGCAGATCGTTGAAGTAGCTCTCATAGGCATCCAATTGCGCATTGATCTGGGCAAACTCCGGGTACTCTGCCCGGGATTTCACCCGTTGGGTTCGTTCGTTCCAGTACCGGACCAGTACAGATGTCCCTGTGGATACCATCAGACGCTTGTCCCCCATGCGGTAGATCATCATGATTCGGGAGGAATCCTCCCGTTTATCGCGGAGTACAAAGCGCACCTTGGTCATGGAACAAAGGTAGGCAGACCGTCAACGCCGTTGACGGTATCGTTGACGGTTTTTTTGTGATTTGGTGTGATTCACTATGATAGCGAATTCATATATATACTGTATATGAATGAATTATGTATGAGGAAATCACAATGTATACCAAAGGTTCGAGTCCTGTTGGGATCACCCTTTTCCTCTTTATCCAAGGCCGTTGAACGGTCAAACTCCGGGATTTATGGATTCAAGCAAATGGCATTGCAGGAGATATCGTTGGTTCTGCTTCCAATGCATGGGGAATATTTGTGCCATGGAGTCATTCGACATAATTTATTGCACCAGGTGAGGTTTATCAGAATTCTTCCTATTTTCGATAAAACCTTTTACTTATGAAAAATGTAAGCTTTACCCTGAAATCGCTGTTCATCACCGGTTTGGTGATCGGAATGGCTTCTTTTGTTCAAGCTCAGACGGTTGGTGCAGGCGCATGGATGGTCGGTGGCCAGGCCGGATTCTCTTCTGAAAAAACAGATGGGGAGGATGATGCTTTCAATTCACTGCTCATTGCCCCGAATATCGGGTATTTTGTCATGGACAATTTGGGTATCGGATTGAATTTGGGATTCGGACGATTTTCGCAGGGTGACTTGTCGTCTACGGCAATTGGTATCGGCCCATATGCTCGGTACTATGTCTATCAGGGGTTGTTTCCTCAGGTGGGTATTATGTATAACAGTGTCAAGTTCGAAGATGAGGACGCAGTGACCGCAACCGATATCAACCTTGGCATCGGGTACAGCTTTTTTGTCAACAATTCGATCGCGATCGAGCCCATGCTGGGCTACACGATTGGAGGCGGAGATGATCCGAAGACCAATTCATTCGGTCTGATGATCGGTGTCCAGGCCTTCCTGGGGCGTGAATAAGAGAACCTCAAATGATGTCATCAAAAGGGGCAAGCCGTTCGGCTTGCCCCTTTTCTTTTCTCATCATAGTGAAAGGTAGGTCAGAAGAACCTGGAAAACCCGATGCCAACCAGGAGGATGGCCCCTTGCCCAACTTCCTCTCCATCAGTCCGAACATTGATCTCGGCGCCAAAGGCGATCCTCGGCGTGAACTGCCAGTTGCCCTTCCGGATCGGATAGTCCAGCGTGGCCGTTGGTTGCAGGACCGTGACCTGCGTGGTGCCGGTGACTTCCAGCGGGGTACCCGGGGCCATTTTCCAATCGATCTCATTCCACCAGATATCTGTACGTACGCCCAACCGAAGACCTTTCCATACCGGGTGTGCATATCCCAGGCTGGCACCAAACCCGCCACCTTTTTCATCGTCCTGCACGCCGAGGTCGCGATGATCCACCAGGTTGTATCCGATCCGGGCCTCGAACGAATTACCCTTGGTCCAGAGACAGGCATAGTTCAGTGAGGAGATCAATCCCGTAGGATAAACCTGGATCTCTACACCCAATTGGTGTTGTGCAGCCAGGGGAAGGGAAAAGGCGAGCAAACACAGAACGATTAGATTGCGTATCATAGGAAGGGGTGGATTAGTCAATGGAGATCTCATCGATAAAGATATAGGCATCACCACCAGCCCCCGGATGAGGAGAGGGGAGTGTTCCATGGTTTTTGATGTACACCTTGATGAACCTGGCTTTCCGGACGCTGCTGTCTCCACCCAGCCTGATGGTCTGATGATGGTCATTGTCAGCGGGTATCGTATTCGTGACGTGCAGGGCTTCTTTGTACCGCTCACCATCGCTGGATGCGAAGAAGGTCACTTCCTTCGGGAAGGCGATCCAGGCCTTGTAGTCCTGCAGGAAAGAAGCTTCCAGGTGGCGAATCCGTTGTTTTTCGCCAAGGTCGATGATCAGTTCCAGGTCCGTGCCCTGATAACCCTGCCATCTGCCTTTTCGCCATTCCACGTCGCCATGCAGGCCATCGATCAGTGCATCAGCCCCGCCGGCCGTGTATTGTGGATGGACCGCTGACAATACATCGATTGTCCAGTCATGTGGCAATTGGTAGTAGTGAGCAACAACAGGTTCGCTTTTTCTGCCCTGTGGGTCGACACTCCAGGCGGTTACGGTTGTCGTCGAACTGATGGAAAACGGTTGGGTATAAGGCAATACCGGGCCATCCGGTTGGAGGGTATAAACTACCTGATGATCCGGTCGGGCCAGAATCGATACCTCAGCGGAGGTCCGGAACGGATGAGTGGGCCCCTGAATGGTAGGCACCGGAATGAAATCCGGCCAGACTGTCTCTGATTTTGGCCGGGTGAAGGGTGGTTGCGACCAGGCCTTGTCAGGGGTGCGACCCAGGACGATATCCATATTGACGCCCGCCGTAATGAAGTGGTGGACTAACCACGAAGACGGAAGAGGCTCGGCATTGACCAGGACATCCTGGATGTAAACATCCTCTGATCGTTTTTTCAGGGTTCGTATCTCAAAGACCTTTTCCTTTTCCATCGGAATGCGTACCTCCGGAAAGAGAGGAATACCGATCGTATAGTATCCAGCACCAGGTAGGACAGGATAGAGCCCTAACGCTGAAAAGACGTACCACGCACTCATTTGCCCACAATCCTCATTCCCAGGCAGACCATCCGGAGTCGGGCGGTACAGATCCCGGATCTTCATGATTGGCTCGATGCTCTTCCAGGGCTTGCCAATGTAGTTGTAGAGGTATGCCATGTGGTGGCTGGGTTCATTGCCCTGCGCATACTGTCCGATCAGACCGGTGATATCGGCTTGTTGCCGGCCGGTGGTTTCTGAACTCGTGTTGAACATCAGATCCAACTGGCGTTCAAACCCATTGTCTCCACCCATTTGTTCGATAAGGTACTTCAGATCATGTGGAGCGTAAAATGTGTATTGCCAGCCATTGGCCTCCGTGTAGTGGTTGTTGACCTGTTTCGGATCAAATGGCTCCAGCCATCCACCATTGCTCCTGGGGCGGATGAAGCCTGTGACCGGGTCGATCAGATTGCGGTATCCCACGGATCGCTCCAGGAATTCCTCATAGGTATCCTGATCTCTCAGCTTATTCGCCAACTGGGCAATGCACCAGTCATCATAAGCATATTCGAGTGTCTTGGAAACGGATTCTGATTCGTCCTCAATTTCCAGGTATCCCTTTGTGGCGTAGGTTTCCAATCCGAAAACAGGAGCACGTGCCGTCTCGACCATGGCCTCCAGGGCCAGGGATTCATCAATATCACCTATCCGTTTCTGGATGGCATCCCAGATGACACTGACGGCATGATAACCGATCATGCAATTGGTTTCATTGGATGCCAATTCCCAAACAGGTAAACGTCCACTCTGCCGGTATTGGAGGAGCATGGTCCGAATGAAATCCCGGGTGCGATCCCGATCAATGATGGTCAATAAGGGATGAAGAGCCCGGTACGTATCCCATAGCGAAAAGACGGTGTAGTAATTGAAGCCACCGGTCTGATGGATGGCCTTGTCCATTCCCCGATACTGACCGTCCACATCCGAAGCAATATTCGGGTGGATCATGCAATGGTAGAGGGCACTGTAAAAGTTGGTGAGGTCATCCCGTTGATCACTCCTGACCTGGATCCGGGACAGCTCCTGGTCCCAGGTCTGTCGGGCTTGTTCTCGTACCTGATCAAAGAACCAGTCAGGACATTCGGCCTGCAGATTCCGGATCGCACCTTCTATACTCACCTGTGAAAGACCAACCCGAACCAACAGTGGCTGATCATTCTGGGCAAAGGTGAGACTGGCAGCAAGGGCCTGCCCGGTGACTTTGCCGGCGAGCCGTGGATCGATGACACCGTCGTGCTGGATGACCCATTCCGTAAGGGGAGCATTGAATTCCATCACAAAATAGACCACCTGATCTGTCGCCCATGAAGATGATCGGCGCATGCCGACTACCCGGGTCGGATTGACCACGTCCAGGGATGATTCGATGACCGCATCCCGGTGACGCAGGTCGAGGATCAAGTGGCGGGGTCCCGGCTTGTTGAAGGTGTACCGATGCAGGCCAACCCGGGGCGTGACGGTCATTTCAGCATCGATCCCATCATCGTCCAGGCGGACCTTGTAGTAGCCAGGTTGGGCCATTTCGGTGCTATGTCGAAAGGACGACTTGTATACGTCCCGGTCAAAACTGGGCTGCCCACTCATCGGGGCGACCAGGATGTCACAGTAATCGGCGACACCCGTGCCACTGAGGTGGGTATGGGAGAACCCGTAGATCTCCTGATCGTCATAATGATAACCTGAGCAGCCATCCCAGCCTTCCAGGCGAGTGTCCGGGCTGAGCTGGACCATCCCGAAGGGCATGGTGGCTCCCGGGAAGGTATGTCCATGGCCACCTGTGCCGATAAACGGGTTGACAAATTCAGTGTAGCTGTCCTGGCCGAACAGGTTGGTGGTCAGAAATAGGAGGGGGATCAGTATCTTCCGCATCGATAATCGAGTTCATTCAAGTGGTTCGCAAGATAGAGGATACCTGCCAACTGGAAATCTGCTGCTTTGATCTTCAAAGTATTCTTTTTGCTGAACATGCCGGCATCCAGCAGGTGGAGCTATGCATTGATTATGGCCAGGGGGGATTATGGCCCGGTGAAGACCTGGTAAAGGAAGCCAGAAAGGTCTATTCGGGTCAATTGAGCGTGATGATCCGCCCACGCCCCGGCTCGTTTACCTACTCACAGGATGAGGTCAAGGTCATGCAGGGGCAGATCCTCATGGCGATGGACCTCGGAGCAGATGGGTGCACGTTCGGTGCCCTGACAGCTGATGGTGAGCTAGATCACTCCGTTCTTGGCCAATTGATGGAGCATGCCGACAATTGCATCTGGACCTTTCATCGGTCCATTGATCTCACCAGGGATGTGGAGCAGAGCCTTGATCGTCTTGCCACACTGGGTATTCATCGGGTGCTGACCAGTGGCGGGCCGGGCCGGGCGATTGACCATATGGAACGACTGGGCGATCTGACCCGCCAAATGCGTGGTCAACTGGAGATCGTGGCAGCTGGGTCCATTCGGGCTGATCATGTTGAGGCGTTGCGTGAAGCGGGTATTCAGTGCCTGCACTCAGCTGCCTCCCGGAGAGAGGATGGACAGGCGGACCCGGCTGAGATCAGGCGGTTGAAGCGGTCCTGGTGCAGATCCTGCATCGAAAAACCTGCTGATGACGAGTAGCCCCAGGCAAATCCAAATGATCCACCGTACCGGTTGGCAAGTACTCTTCCTGTTGGTGCTATGCTGTGGGCTTTGTGAGGGGCAGGTTGGCCAAACTTCGGGGAGAACACTGCTTCACGAAGGATGGACGTTCAGGGATCCATCCGGCGTATGGAGGGGGCAGGCCATCCTGCCGGGATCCATCCACACGGATCTGCTGGCCAACGGATGGATCGAGGATCCCTATTTCGGTGAGCATGCCCGGACGTTGGGTTGGATCGACACCACGACCTGGATCTACGAGCGTCAGCTCGATCTCCGTGCCTGGGGTCCCGACCAGCATCTTGACCTGGTCTTTGCCGGACTGGATACCTATGCCGAGGTATGGATAGAGGATAGCCTGGTCCTGCAAGCGCAGAATATGTTTCGGGAGTGGCGCATCTCCCTGGATCGATCGATCCTGCCCTCCCTGGTTCGCATCAAGGTGATCTTCTATCCGGCGATCCGCAAGGGAGAAGAAGCCTCCCGGCTGACCCCCTGGACATACCCGGCGGATAGCGATCCGTTTCCTGGAAAGCCCTCCGTCTTCAGTCGAAAAGCAGCGTATCAATTCGGATGGGATTTTGCCCCGCCCTTGGTGGGATGCGGGATCTGGCGGTCGGTCTGGATGGAGCATTGGCGGCACGTAAGATGGCGAGACGGTTATATGGAAACCCGGTTTGCCAGCCCTGATTCGGCGAAGATCGTCATCCATGGGACATTGGAGGCAGACGTGTTAGATACAGTGTTGGTCAAAGCTGTAATCGATTCAGATTCAGTGTTTATTCAGACAGTAGTTCAACCAGGAATTCAATCAATTGCCCTTCCTGTTCTCATCAGGCATCCCCGTTTGTGGTGGCCGCATGACCAGGGTGATCCAGCCCGCTATCCCGTCCGACTGATCGCATATTCTTCGACCGGGAGCGATACCCTGGCCTGGATGGGTGGTATCCGCACGGTACAACTGGACCAGACCCCGGATTCCATGGGGACTCCTTTCCAATTTATCGTGAATGGTCAGCCAGTGTTCATGGGCGGGGCCAATTGGGTCCCGGCAGATATGTTCCCTTCCCGGGTGTCACCCGACCAATACAGGGACTTGCTCTTCAGCGCCCGCGATGCCGGCTTGAATATGCTTCGTGTCTGGGGTGGCGGGATCTACGAATCCGATCTGTTCTACACCCTGGCCGATTCACTGGGGATCATGATCTGGCAGGACTTCATGTTTGCCAACACCATGTACCGGTGCGACCCTGAATTCCTGGACCAGGTGCAGGCGGAATCGACTGATCAGATCATTCGGCTGAGAAGGCATCCCTGCCTTGCACTGTGGTGCGGAAACAATGAGATCGACGTGGCTTTCAGGAACTGGGGATGGGCGACCACTTATGCCTGGCCCCCGGGAGCGGCAGAAGCGATGGAGCGCGACTATGATGTGCTGTTTCGACAGTTGCTTCCCTCTCAGGTGGCTCGGTTCCACCCGGAAGTGCCTTATGTCCATACCAGTCCGTTGAGCAATTGGGGGGATCCGGCTGATCTGCGACATGGGGACAATCATTTCTGGGGGGTCTGGCATGGCGAGATGCCGTTCGACAGCCTGCTCACCCGCATTCCGCGATTCATGAGTGAGTACGGGATGCAGTCCTTTCCCACCTGGGAGACCATTGAGGCATTCAGTGAACCAGCGGACTGGGATATCTCCAGTCCGGTCATGCGTTTTCACCAGCGTTCCTACAAGGGGAACGACCTGATCACCAGGTATGGCCTGATGGAGGGCGAGATCGGACCAGGGGATCACCTTTCATTCCGGGAATGGGTGGACATGGGACATCGACTACAGGCGACTGCTTATGGAAAGGCATTGTCAGCCCACCTGGCGACACAGCCCTATTGCATGGGAAGCCTGCTCTGGCAATGGAATGAGCCATGGCCAGGAGCCAGCTGGTCGGTCATCGATCATGCCGGCAGAAAGAAGCCGGCATATGATGTGATCCAATCCATCCTGACGGCCAGGGCGAGGCAGAATCCACCCCAGGACTGAGCGGCACCCTTTGTCATGAAACGTGTAACGGCGTGATGATCTCAGGCCAGGGTCTAAAGATGAGCGGATGTCATCAGCGTGTTCTGACCGTCTTGATACAAGGCATATTCGAACCCCTGCTTTGTCGCGAATGCCCCGTGTTCACCGGCTTTGTTGACAGCAATAAACCCGACAAAGAGATCGGGTTGATCGGGATTGCGCTTGCGGATCCGGGCGACGGCTTCCTCACAGGCCTTTTGGGGGGAATGGCCCTGACGCATCAGTTCGACGATCAGGAAGGATCCACAGACCTTGATGACCTCTTCTCCCGTGCCAGTCGCCGTTGCAGCTCCCACTTCATTATCCACATACAGTCCGGCGCCAATGATCGGTGAGTCGCCTACCCGTCCCGGAACCTTGAACGCCCATCCGGAGGTGGTGCAGGCTCCGGACAGGTCGCCACGGGTATCCATGGCCAGCATGCCGATGGTGTCATGGTTGCTGATGTCCGTACTGAATCGACGCCATTTCGGGTTGTTGGCTTTCCATTCCTTCCAGGCCTTGCGGGCCGTTCGGGTCAGCAGGTTGACCTTCGGGAGGCCAAGCGCCCGGGCAAACTGCCTGGCTTTTTCTCCGACCAGCATGACGTGAGGCGTTCGTTCCATGATGGCCCGGGCAACTGTGATCGGGTGGAGGATATCCTGCAGGCAAGCTACCGAACCACATTGGCCCCGATGGTCCATGATGGATGCGTCCAGGGTGACATCACCCTCCGCATCCGGAAAACCACCTATGCCTACACTGGTCGATTCCGGATCGGCTTCCACAACCTGGACGCCGGCTTCTACGGCATCCAGGGCTGAATGACCCTTTCGAAGCAACTCCATGGCTGCCTGATTGGCTGGGATGCCAAAATTCCAGGTACTGATGACCAGGGGCCCCTTGCCCGGTCCGGATGACTGGGCGATCAATCTGGCGGTTCGCAGACCTGCTAACGCACAGATACTGGTCAGGAGGCTCTTCTGAAGAAACGAACGTCTGCTGGTCATTTGGTGGTGGGTATTGGTTCTTGACGATAGGAAGCAAAATATCGGACACCCCATTGATCCCAGGTGTGGGTATGTACATCCAGGCGATCCAGGAAGTCCGGGTAATCCCGGTTGGCGGGTACTGACCATAGCGTTTCCGCCATCGCTGCCATACGGGGAAAGATCATGTACTCGACCTGCTGTTCGTCGGGCATGTACTCGGTCCAGACATTGGCCTGCCCTCCCAGGATGTATTGGGTAAACGCTGGATCCAGTGAGGGCGGGACGGGGTCCCAGGCGTACACATCCGACAAGGGGTTGTACCCCCCGATGGCCAGGGGTTGGCCTTCCTGGGTACTTTGATAGTGATCAAAATAGCACGGTTTGCCCGGGGTCATGATCACGTCATGTGACTGGGAGGCAGCTTCCAGGCCGCCCTGGACTCCGCGCCATGACATGACGGTCGCTTCCGGTGCAAGGCCTCCTTCCAGGATCTCATCCCAGCCGATCAACCGACGGCCTTTCGCATTGAGGTATCGTTCGATCCGTTGGATGAACCAGCTTTGCAATTCGTGCTCATCGGCCAGTCCATTGGATCGGATGGTTTCCTGGCACACGGGGCATTCGGCCCAGCGGGTCTTCGGGCATTCGTCTCCTCCGATGTGAATGTAGGTTCCCGGGAAGAGCTCGATGACCTCATCCAGGACATGCTGAAGAAAGGTGAACGTTTCTTCCTTTGTACAGTAGACATCATCAAAGACGCCCCACTTCGTGGCGGGTTCAAACGGACCACCTGTACACGACAGTTCGGGGTAGGCCGAAAGTGCAGCCAGGGCATGACCCGGCATTTCGATCTCGGGAATGATGGTGATGCCTCGATCCCGGGCATAGGCCACCACGTCCCGGATCTCTTCCTGGGTATAATAGCCGCCGTAGCGTTGTCCATCAAACTGGTGTGGGTGATCCCGGTAGTGGCCGATCAATGTCTCAGATCGCCAGGCACCTATGTCTGTTAGCTTCGGGTATCGCTTGATCTCGATTCGCCACCCCTGATCCTCGGTCAGGTGCCAGTGGAAGGTGTTGAACTTGTAAAAGGCCAGGTAGTCGATATACTCTTTGACAAAGGATACCGGGAAGAAGTGCCGGCAAACGTCCAGGTGCATGCCCCGGTAAGGGAAGCGAGGCTGATCGCGAATGAGCAGGCAGGGGGAGTACAACTGGCCCGACAGGCTGTCCTTGGTGATGGTTTGCAATAGCGTGGTCATGCCATACAGCAATCCCTGTCTGGAACCAGCCGTGATCTCGACCAGGCGGGGGGTGATCTCAAGGATATAGGCTTCGGGATGAACCAGTGAGGAGTCGATATGAAACTGGAGAAAGGAAAATCCATGGAGTGGTTCAATCCCTCTTTCCTGAAGCTGGGTATAGACCCATGGGGAGCCACCCGGAAACGCCCGGGTTTCCGGAGCGGCATTGGTGCCAAAGTCAGTCCAGGCGAAGCGATCGTCCTTGATGGTGATTTGTTGTGGAGCCGGGATGATGGCAAGTCGTTGCCCATCCTGTGCCTGACTGCACATGGGAGTCAGAAACGCAAAGGCCATGAAGATCATGAACCATGTGAGGCGTCGGTCGAAGGGTGCAGTCATCATACGGGTTCGATATGTTCCTGGTCCATGGTGTCATAGCGAATGCCCTGAGCTTCAAGAACAGCTTTCACTCGCCAGGCGTAAAATGCCAGAAAACCAAAGCACAGGACGGGGATCCAATAGCTCATGTGAATGCCGGTAAGGTCGGCAACGTATCCTTGCAGGGGAGGGATCAACGCGCCCCCCAGGATCATCATGACGAGCAGCGAAGAACCCTGGTTGGTGTATTTGCCCAGGCCGGCGATGGACAGGGCGAAGATGCAGGGCCACATGATCGAGCAGAACAATCCTCCGGAGACAAAAGCGAAAACAGCAAGCTGTCCATCCAGGAAGATCCCGGCCAGCATCATGATCATGCCCAGCAGGCTAAAGAGCAGCAATGTCCTGGCTGGCTGGTCTTTTCCCATAAAGAATCCCAGGATGCAAATAAATATAAATGGCAGATAACCAAGGAGATCCTGCATCGGGCTACCCTTGATCTGATTGACTCCAAGGATGACCGCAAAGGCCACCAGGGGAACGACGATCCAAAGGAGCTTCTTTATCGTCCGGGTGACCTGAAACACGCCGATCGAACCTGTCCATCGTCCGATCATCAGGCTGCCCCAGTAGAGGCTGATATAATGGACGGTCTGGGTATGATCGAGGCCGAGCATGGCGGGGTCGGCCATCAGGGCGGGCAGGTTGCTCTGGATGCTCACTTCGACCCCGACATAGACGAAGATGGCCACCATTCCCAGGACCAGTTGCGGGAATCGGAGCGCGCCGAGGTCGTGTTTCATTTTCTCCGGGCTGGTGATCGCCGGCAGGTGAGAGCGTCCCAGCAGGATGGCAAAGAGCACCAGGCATCCGGCCAGAATGAGGTAGGGGATCTGGACCACGGTCAACTCCCGGGCAGTCTCTCCCTGGACCTGCCCAAACAGCGCCCAACTGATCAGCAGGGGGCCTGTCATGGTGCCGAGGGAGTTGACCCCCTGGGCCATGTTGATCCGGTGGGCACCGGTAGCCGGATCGCCGATGGCGACCATATAGGGATTCGCTACGATCTGTTGGAGGGTGAATCCCAGTCCGATGACACTGAGCGCGAGGAGCAGCAGGCCGAATGAGCCCATGCTGGCTGCCGGGTAGAACAGCGCCGCGCCGCAACCGGATATCAGAAAGCCGAGGACAAGGCCTTTCTTGTACCCCAGCCGGTTGAGCGGGTCGCCAACACGGGTAGACACCAGGAAGTAGGCCAGGGATCCGAGAAAATAGGCTGCGTAAAATGCCAGATCGACCAGCTGTGATTGCCACTGCAAGAGATCGAAATTGTCCTTGAAGAACGGGATCAGGACGGTGTTGGATGCGGCAACGAAACCCCAGAAGAAGAAAACCGTGATCAGGACGTAGAGGGAATATCGGTTGGTTTCCGGGGGTTTGCTTTTCATGCCTTGTATTTAGCCGCCTAAAATAGGACGGTTTTTTCGTTCTACACCCATGCGCGATAACACAAAATGTTTTAAATTTGGATCGTGCTTTCTGGCAGACCCTGATAACCGTCAACTGATGTCCCTGCTGTATAACCGAGCGATCCTGCATTTGGACCTGGATGCCTTCTTTGTGGCGGTCGAGTGCCTGAAGAATGACAGTCTGCGGGGCAAGCCCCTCATAGTGGGGGGGACGAGTGACCGCGGGGTTGTCGCAGCGTGCAGTTATGAGGCGAGGCGGTTCGGGGTGCATTCGGCGATGCCCATGAAGATGGCTCTCCGGTTGTGTCCGGATGCCTTGGTCTTGCGCGGGGATATGGACAGTTACAGCCGTTATTCTCATCTGGTCACCGAGATCATCGCCGATCAGGCGCCGGTTTTTGAGAAGGCCTCCATCGATGAGTTCTATCTCGACCTGACCGGGATGGACCGCTATTTCGGCTGTATGCAGTGGTCTGGCGAATTGCGGGAGCGGATCATGAAAGAAAGCGGCCTGCCTATTTCCTTCGGGTTGTCGGTGAACAAGCTGGTCTCCAAGGTCGGCACGGGTGAGGTCAAGCCGAACGGGACGATCGCCGTACCCTCGGGCACGGAGAAGGGATTTCTGGCCCCGCTCTCCACCAATAAGATTCCGGGAATTGGAAAGGAGACCTACAAGAAGCTCAGTTTCATGGGGGTGCGGACGGTCAAGGTGCTCAGTGAGATCCCCATGGGCTTGTTGCAACGGGAGTTTGGCAAGCACGGCCAGGAGTTGTGGCGTAAGGCGAACGCCATTGATGACGCTGCGGTCGTACCCTATGAGGAGCAGAAATCCATGTCGTCCGAGCGGACCTTTCAACAGGATACGCTGGAGGTGGGCAAGGTGCGCGACCTGTTGCGCGGAATGACCGAGCGACTGGCCTTTGACCTGCGAAAGGCCAACAAGTTGACCAGTTGTGTCACGGTCAAGATCCGTTATGCCGACTTCAACACCTATACCATGCAACGACGGATCGCCTATACCGCTACCGATGGTCCGCTGCAGGAGACGGCGCTGGACCTTTTCGACCGGCTTTACCAGCGCCGGCAACTTCTGCGCCTGATCGGCATCAAGTTCAGTGGCCTGGTCCAGGGGCATTACCAGATCGACCTCTTCAACGATACCCTGGAAGAGATCCACCTCATGCAGGCCATGGATCGCATCCGCAATCGATTTGGCCATCAGGCTGTCATGCGGGCCAGTGGGCTGGGGTAGGGTGGAGGCGCTCTCTCCAGGCCGAAAAAGAAATCCCGAACGGGATCGACAGGAAGCCGGCCCGACAGATCCAACATGCTGGGCGAAGGGTATGGTCAAGTTCGGAACATCGGTATCTTGGCAGGCGATAATCATCCGTGTGACCAGGCAGGGCGATGATGCCCGGGACAAGTGCCATGCAGGGTTCCACGGATATCATGCTTCAAAAAACGGATAAGCCCGTGCCGAACTCTGCAAGAGTCAATTTGCCACACTCCGTCCGGGAATTTGTAGAACGGAGGCCTATGGCCACCCTGTACCAGGCGCCGGGGCGGATCAACCTGATCGGTGAACATACGGATTACAACGAAGGGTATGTCCTGCCCGGAGCCGCTCATCTGCACCTCACCTTTGCGGTTGAACCAAGCTTCGCTCAGGACCTTCGGGTGAGGGCCGGCCGGTATGATGAGCACGTCATGGTCGAACTTGAGGATCCAGGCATTCGAATGGACCACTGGTCGCGCTATGTGGCCGCAGTGGTCCATACCGCCAATGCCCATGGACTCCCTCTTCAGGGATTGGAGATGGTCTTCGATGGCGACCTGCCGGCAGGTGCAGGAATGTCCTCTTCATCGGCCCTGACCTGTGGGTTGATCTACATCATGAACCATCAGTTTGGTTGGGGTCAGTCAACGGAACAGTTAATCCGATTGGCCCAGGAAAGTGAGCATCGAACCGGCGTACGGGGAGGGATCATGGACCAGTTCGCCATCTTTTCATCACGCCCGAATGAAGCCATTCTCCTGGACTGCAGAACCATGACCACACAACCCGTTCCGATCCCAGCGGAAGGTCCGTCATGGTTCGTGCTGGACAGCGGCGTCCATCACAATCTGGTCGACTCCCCCTACAATCAACGCCGGGAGGCTTGTGAGCGCATAGTCGACCTGGTCAGGCAGAACAAGCCTGGCATTACCGCCCTGCGCGATGTCACTGAACATGACCTGATGGATATTGCCTCACTGGCCGCCCGGGACGACCTGGCCAAGGCGCGCTATGTCATCGAGGAGAATGCCAGGGTGCTGGCCATGGTCGCTGCGTTGACGGATCGGGATTGGCCAGAGGTTGGCCGGCTCTTGAGCCAGAGCCATCACGGCCTTCGTCATGATTACCAGGTATCCTGTGAGGAACTGGATTTCCTGGTCGACTCGCTGGCCGGGATGGCCGGCGTGTATGGTGCCCGCCTGATGGGAGCGGGCTTTGGAGGCAATGTGCTATGCCTGGCAGAACAAGATTGCCTGGATGTGATCAAACGTCAACTCGAAAGGGCCTATCAGGCACAATTCGGCTTGACGTTGAAGATGTACAGAATTACTCTGGATGATGGTATCCATATAATTGATAATCAATAGTATATTATTATGAATATTGATAGAAGATCATTTGTCAAGACAGCCGCATCCCTGGGCGTAGGGAGTGTATTGCCATTCGCCTCCGACATGGCAACAACGGCAAAAGAGGTCTTGCGTATTGGCTTTCTGGGGACAGGATTACGGGGGCAGGATCATCTGGCTGCCATTCTCAAGAGGAAGGATTGCCGGGTCGTGGCCATCTGTGATATTGATCCGGTCATGCTTGGGCGCACCCGTGAAATCATCAAGGAACATGGAGCATCACTTCCGACGATCTATGACCAGTCAGAAGAGGCATGGAAAGATATGCTGACCAGGGAAGACCTGGATGCAGTGATCATTTCCACCCCCTGGGAATGGCATGTTCCCATGGCGATCGGGGCACTTTCTGAAGACCTGTATGTTGGTTTGGAAGTAGGCGGGGCATTCAGTCTGGATGAATGTTGGGAATTGGTCAGAGCTGAGGAGAGTAGCCGGGGTAAGCTCTTTTTCCTGGAGAATGTCTGCTACCGTCGCGATGTGATGGCCATTATGAACATGGTTCGAGATGGGCTTTTCGGCGAGTTGATCCATCTTCAGGGTGGCTACCAGCATGATCTTCGGGCCGTCAAGTTCAACGATGGACAACAGCCATACGGAGGTGGTGTCGAGTTTGGTGAAAAAGGATTTTCAGAAGCCAGATGGCGTACGCCACATTCCGTGCATCGAAATGGGGAACTTTACCCGACCCACGGGTTGGGACCGGTGGCAATGATGGCCAATATCCATCGCGGGAATCGAATGACCCATCTGACAGCCATGGCCAGCAAAGCGAGAGGATTGCATGACTATATTGTCAAGCATCCCCAGGGAGGGGAATCCCATCCAAATGCCGATGTTCGCTTTGCACTCGGCGATGTCGTCACCACCATGATCCATTGCCAGAATGGAGAGACCATCCTTCTTCAGCACGATACTTCATTGCCACGGCCGTATTCTCTTGGATTTCGGGTGCAGGGTACAGGAGGATTGTGGATGGATGTCAACCATTCCCTGCATCTGGAAGGACGATCCGAACCGCATCGCTGGGAGGATGCTGCTGGATGGTTGGAGCGCTATGATCATCCCCTGTGGAAGAAGTATGCCGACTAGGCCAATGGAGCGGGTCACGGGGGTATGGATTGGTTCCTGATCAACAGTTTTGTCGAGCATGCCCGACGGGATGAACACCCGCCGATGGATGTCTATGATGCAGCAGCCTGGATGGCGATCACCCCCTTAAGCGAGCAATCGATTGCCCAAGGGTCCGCTCCCCAGAATATTCCCGACTTTACCAATGGTCGCTGGGTCAACCGGGTTCCTTCTTTCGGCATTCGCGAAGATTACTAAATTTGATCGACTAACCCTTAATCTGAAACGATGATCCGGACCTCGACCCTCTTTCTTCTTCTATTATCCATGACAACCCTGGCCCAGGCCCAAAGCGGTCCGTATTGTATTCAGGGCCGCTTTGCGGAACAGCCGTATTTCTCTGACAACGAGATCGTGGAGGTCAAGGATATCACGTATGGCCAGGCGATGCGCTGGCCTTCTACCACAGTAGATACCCTCAAGATGGATATCTACATGCCGGATCCGACCATCGATCCACTGGCCGAACGTCCGTTCATCATGTTTATTCACGGCGGGGCCTTCTTTGCCGGCCAGCGGGAAGATATGGCTTCCATCTGCAGGGATTTTGCGCGCCGGGGGTATGTCACCGCCACCATGAGTTATCGTCTCGGATGGGACTGTGATCCCAATTCCGGCCTGTTGATCTGCTTTTTTTGCGGTTCCCAGGCGGATAAATTACGGGTAGCAGCCTATCGTTCCGTGCAGGATGCCCGGGCCGCGCTTCGTTATGTGGCCGCCAATGCGGGACAGTTTGGCATCGATGCCAGCTCCTTCTTTGTGGGTGGTACCAGCGCAGGCAGTGTCGCCGCCATTCATGCTGCTTTCCTGGATCAGGAACAGGCAGACACCTTTTGTCCTGATTGTGTGCCTGCCGTGGGCCAGTTGGACTCAGGCGTGAATACCATCTATGCCGACTATACGATCCAGGGAGTGCTGAACAATTGTGGTGCCGTGATGAACCTGGACATCTTTGAAGCGGGACTGCCCATGCCGATGATCAGTTTTCACGATGATGGTGATTGTGTTGTTCCTTCCGGGTACGGGTACGCTCTGGGTTGCCTGAACTGCCAGGACTTTTTCCTGGCTCATGGTTCCAAGGAGATGCAAGTCTCCTCGGAGCAGAATGCCAACTGTTTTGAGATGAATCTGCGGTTGAACAGTTTGAACCATTGCTCCTATCCTCAATCCACCATCGTCTCCCGAAGCAGTTGCTTCCTGAAGAGCATTCTTTGCGGCACTTGTGAAAGTGCGTCGAGCAATGATGTCAACAATACGGCTTCCTGCATGGATCTGGGAACCACCTCGGTGTTCACTCCGGGTCAGAATGGCCCGACTGTCCGGATCTATCCGAATCCAAGCCGTGGACAGGCTTGGATGGATGTGTTTGGCAGGACGTCAGAGGATCAGGTTGAGGTGCAGATATCCAATGCCCTTGGCCAGGCAGTCTCCCGATTCACTGTATTGCCTGGTAATGACCATTCCATTGCGTTGCCGTTCCTCCCACGGGGAATGTATACCGTGATCATCTATCAGGGACAATCCGTGGGACAACCACAGAGGTTGATCATAGAGAATTAGGAACGGGATTGGCTGCGATCCCCTTGCCAGCACACTATTGCTTGATCCAATGGCTTGCAGTAAATCCTTCATTGGTTCGTAGCGTGATCAGATAGGGGCCAGCGGATATTTGACTCATGGTTTCGGGAGGTACGACTATGGTGTGCTGGCCTGCATCCATCCGGGATTTCAGGAGAGGAATGGACCGTCCTGACATGGTGGACAGGATGTCCATGCATACCATTGTCGGGACGTCAAGTTGAAAGAAGACCTGCATATCCTTCATGGCGGGATTTGGCGACAGGCGGAGAATCCTGTGCATCGGCAGTTCTTCCTTCACCTCGTTAGTCCCCGTATTCATTGCGTCAAATCGAAAGACGCCTCCTCGTCCGGATGCATACATGAGATCCTTGTCGGTCCGAAAAAAACGGTTCATGCCCGGCATGACAGAAAGCTGTTGCCAGGTGAATCCGCCATCCAGTGTTTCATAAAGCGGGTCATATCGGGGAGAGACCCACCCGTGCGATGCATCAATGAAGCCGATTCCCTGAATGTCGAGTCCAAGAGGGGATACTGGTAGCTCTATCCAACTCTCGCCACCATCAATGGATTTCAAGATACTGGTGGCTTCATCAAAGGACTCGATGGAGGCATACAGGAGAGTGTCATGGACGATGTCGATCTTCCAGACATACTCCAGGCTCATGTCCGTTTGGTGAACCGTTGTCCAACTCTGGCCGCCATTTGTGGTTTTCAAAATGATGCCCCCCACATTATTTTTTGTGCCAGAAAGCCACCCAATCTCCGGAGTCAGAAAACGGCACTCGACCAGGGCATCTGCATAGGCGGAAAGGTCTTGATAGACCCATGTATTCCCTTGATCCGCTGAATGGAAAAAGAACGCCGGTTGCGACCAGACACCCACGCCGAAGAGATGATCTCCCACATGATCCAACCCGCAAATGCCCTCAACAGGCCCAGGAATTGAATTCTGGATCTCTTCCCAGGTGGCGCCTCCATCGACTGTACGAAAGAGTATCCCATTGAGGGTGCCAGCAAATCCTACCTGCTCATCAAGGAAGGCAAGGGACCTGAAGGAGAGAATCGGATTGGAGAATACCTCCACCCAGGTATCGCCCCCGTCCTGTGTCTTGTAGATCTTTCCGGAGCCGCCTCCAGTCCATCCCAGTTCGGGATTGACGAATTCGACATCATCATATCGGCCACCTGCTGATATGTCACCGGTCGGCGACCAGGATTGCGCTTGGCCATGGGCACCCATGATCAGAAATGTGAGACAGAATAGTGTGTTCCTCATGTTCACCAATTGAACCGGAAACTACCAAAAAGCTGGCGTCTCGTTAACAGTGAACGCCTGGAGTGGCACTGGAAAACCGTTTTGGTCAACCAGCTGACAGAATGGGGAGAGGCTGGCTGGTACAGGGACAAGCATGGACACGAAACTTGTGTCCGTCCTTATCCTTCCAGTGCCTGACTGGAACAGACCTGGTACACCCTGGGACGACGAACAGGTATCACATCAACCTATTCTGTTAGGATAAATGCCATTGGACTGGCATATGGAGCCGGACTATAATTCCCGGAGAAAGAAGAAATAGACGAGGGCCACCAGGACCAGTGTAATGATTACCAGTGTGGTGGTGAACTTCTTGAAGTCGCGCTGATCCTTGGCTGCAATTCGTGCTTTTCGCTTAGACATAGTTCTATTGCTTTACCGGCTAAATTTATAGGAATTCTTATTGGGTTAACAACAGATCGGAAAAATATTCCCCTGCAACAGGAGCTAGCCACCGTGTAAGTAGAAATCGACGACCCGCTCATCGACCCGAATATCCTGAGGTTGAATGGGTTGGTGAAGGGATATGCCATCCAGGGTCCGACAACGGGACAAGGCGACGTACAATTGGCCGTGTTCAAACATGCCACCACTCAGATCGATGATCACCTTGTCAAAGGTCTGACCCTGTGATTTATGAATGGTTACCGCCCAGGCCAGTCGAAGGGGGAGCTGCTCGAATGTGCCGATGATCTCCCTAGTGAGCTGGTCGTCTGGTCCGCCGAACCCATACCGGATCACCTCCCAGGAGATCTTCTCCACGTTGAGCTTTCGTGATTCCTGGCCTTCCCGGGCGATCTCAACCTCGACCGAATCATCCGTCATGCCGGAAATGACCCCCAGAGTACCATTCACGAACTGACCATCCGGATCGTTGCGGATGAACATGACCTGTGCTCCCGAACGCAGTCTGAGGATCGCATCGGTCGGATAGACACTGGCATTGAATTTACCGGTGATCGAGGCCAAATACTGTCTCTCTGGTCCGGGTAATGCCTCCAGTCGGGTCTGGTTGATGCGATCGACCTTGGCATTGCGGGCGGCCAGGATCAGGGTCAGGGCACCCGGTTCGGCATGGGGGGCATACCGTTCATTCAATTCCTGCAAGGTGTCCTCATCGGCCTCACTGGTTCGGATATCCTCCAGCAGTCGGAGAAATCGTTTTTCCTGCTGGCGATAGACCTCTGTGAGTTCGATCCTGGACCAGGAGAATGGACTCTCCAGCACCTTGGCCGCGAAGAAATAGGGGGCATCATATCCCCAGGATTGCAGGATGCCGGCCTCCTCCCTGGTGACGACGGGAGGCAACTGGAACAGATCGCCGAACATGATCAGCTGCACACCCCCGAAAGGTTCCGTGCTGCCCCGGTTGATCCGAAGGTGAAGGTCGATCCGATCCAGCAGATCGGCCCGAAGCATGGAGATCTCGTCGATCACCAGGGCATCGATGCGCTGGTAGAGCTTGGCATACCGACTTTTTTTGATCTCCCCCGGGCCAAAGAGGTGAGGGGGGAATCCGAAGAATGAATGGATGGTCTGACCACCAGCCTGCAATGCGGCAACTCCGGTGGGAGCGACAACCACAACCCGTTTTCGGGTTGTTCCCGAAAACAGGCGCAACAGGGTGGATTTGCCGGTGCCGGCCCTGCCGGTGATGAACAAGTGGTCAGTGGTATGCTCCAACTGATCCAGGATCTCATGGAACTGCTGACTGACCATCAGGGGTGTAAAGGACATGCCGAGTGCGGGATCAATGAGGCTTTACCAGATAGATCACCACCGGGAAGTGATCACTGTACCCGGAAATATACTCATCAAAATCGAAGGTGCGATAGGGGTAGCCCCGATAGTGCCCCATCGGCTGGACCAGATAGGACGGATTGTAGATCGCGGCTTTGTAGAAGAAATACCGGTCATCTGCCCGGGCCAGCAGGGATTCCGATACCAGGATCTGATCGAAGAGGCTCCAGGCATCCCGGTAGGCCAGTGTGCCAATACCCTTTTTGAAGAATGTTGTCCAGGGGTTATAGAATTCACCCGGTTTGACCTCTTCCTTTTCGGGGCTTGCCTTCAGGTGCCGGGAGACGCTCTGATTGACCGGGTCGTCATTCAGGTCGCCCATCACCAGGATTCCGGCATTCGGGTGCAGCTGGCGGATCGAATCGGCCAGGGCATAGTTGAGGGCTGCCGCAGCATTCCGAAGCGGACGGGTGGCCTTTTCACCTCCCCTTCGGGATGGCCAGTGGTTGACCAGGACATGCACCTCCTGTCCATCCAACAGGCCGGCAACATGCAGGACATCCCGGGTGATCAGCTTGCCACCATCGCGTTGATCGAGATCCAGGGTTTTTGCTTCGCTTCCGATCACCTGAAAGTATTTGGGCTGATACAGCAGGGCCACATCGATCCCTCGCCGATCCGGTGAATCATAATGTACGATCTGGTAGTTCCGTCCGGCAATGGCTTCCTGACGGACAAAGTCCTCCAGGACTGAACGGTTTTCGATCTCCGCGACACCAAGGAGGGCAGGGCCGTCCGGGGTCAGGTCCGTACCCATTTCACTGACCACCCTGGCCAGGTTCTGCAGTTTCTCCTGGTATCGGTCCGGGGTCCAGTGTCGGGTGCCATCCGGACTGAACTCGGTATCCAGGACATCCGGTGTGTCCAGCGTGTCAAACAGGTTTTCAAAATTGTAGAAGCCAACGGCAACGACCTGATAGGATTGACCTCTTGATGACAGGGTCAGCAGAAGAAAAAGAAAGGGAAGGAACAAGCGTATCATCAGGTAAAAGTACAATGGAGGAGATTCCCTGACCTCACATTTCCGTTAATTCTTTGTTCAGGATTTGCCACGCGGCAGGCAAGCAGTACCTTCGTCAGAGTTTCCGAATTATGATGTACCGAGCTACCCTGTTTGTCTGTCTGATCGTGATGGGTTTCACCAACCTTCAGGCTCAGATCATTACGATCACCGGTCGCGTTGTCGACGATCAGACCGGAGAAGGCATTGAAGATGCCGTCGTGGCTGCCGGGGACATGGCTGTAGGTACTGCGTTCGATGGATCCTTTTCGCTGCGATTGAATCCAACCATTGATCAACGCCTTTCCCTGAGCATGGAGGGATTTTTACCGGTGATCATCAACATTCCGCTCGATGCACCGGACCCCTACTCAGTGGGCGAAGTCCGCTTGTCTGCAGAAACCGATCGAACCAAGACGGAGGATCTCATCCAGGAGATACCGGTGATCGAACTGACGGCATCCGATTTTGACGAGAATGCCGCAGGCAACGTCTCCGGGCTGCTGCAGGCGGCCCGCGATCCCTTTATCAGTGCGGCAGCCTTCCAGTTTTCTGCAGCCCGCTTCCGGATCAGGGGATATGAATCCAGATACACGACCGTCCTCCTCAATGGTGTGAGTGCGAATGATCCCGGCACCGGTGATGTCTTCTGGAGTGAATGGGCCGGATTGAATGACGTGATGAGGGCACAGGAGAACCTGGTGGGATTGGCCTTTCAGGCGGATGCCATTGCCAATATCGGCGGGATCACCACCTTTGATACCCGGGCCCATCGTCAACGCAAGCAGATCCGTGCAGGTTATGCCACCTCCAATCGGACATATACCAATCGGGCCATGCTCACCTATTCTACAGGATGGTTGAAGAACGATTGGGCAATCTCCGTTTCCGGATCGCGTCGCTGGGGCCAGGAGGGATATATTCGCGGAACGCACTTTGATGGATGGTCGTATTTCCTGTCCGTGGACAAGCGCATCGCCAGGAACCATATCCTCAACCTGACGGTGCTCGGGGCACCGGTCAATCGTGGTCGCTCGATCGCCAATACACATGAACAGTATGATATTGCCGGCAGTCATTACTATAATCCCTATTGGGGTTATCAGGAGGGTGAAGTGCGGAACAGCAGGGTGGTCGATGCCCATCAACCCATCGCCATCCTGAGATACGACTGGCAGATGGATCGGGGCAGTCAATTGATGGCCTCCTTTTCCTGGCAGGATGGCAAGTACGGCAGCAGTTCCCTTGAATGGGCCGATGCAAGGGACCCTCGTCCGGAGTATTACCGCCGCTGGCCCAGCAGCATTGACGATCCGGAATCGGCTGCCGCTGTGGAGCAGGCCCTGCGCGAGGATGAATCGCTGCGCCAGGTGGATTGGAATTACCTCTACCAGACCAATTACAACAACCTGGAAACAGTGCGGGATGTGGACGGAATCCAGGGCAATGATGTCACCGGGCTGCGCTCCAGGTATATGCTCCAGGAATTCCGGAGTGATGCCCGCACCCTTCAAGGGCGGGTGGTATACACCAAAAGCCTGAAGAACAAGCACCTGTTCAGCGCGGGTCTTCAGGGCCAGCAATTGCAGACCGATTATTTCAAATCCGTTCTCGATCTGCTGGGTGGCGACTTCTGGCTGGACATCGATCGATTTGCCGAGTTTGATTTTCCCAATAATCCGGAGGTATTACAGAATGACCTGGATCGGCCCAATCATCTGGTCCGGGAAGGGGATCGGTTTGGTTATGATTACCAGATCAACTCCCTCAACTATCAGGGATGGGGGCAGATCAACTTGTCCGGCCGCCGGGTGGATGGTTTTCTAGGGGCCGAATTGGGGAATACCAGCTTCTACCGGCAAGGGAATACCCGGAATGGCCGCTTTCCTGAAAATTCTCAAGGCAAATCAGAAGTGCTCAATTTCCTCACCTGGACGGGGAAAGCCGGCCTGACCTACAAGATCGATGGCCGGAACTATCTGTCCGGTGCCGTGTTTGCGGCGGCCAATGCACCTGATTTCAATAATGCATTTGTCTCACCTCGTACCCGGGACCAGGTCGTCGCCGATCTGCCAACGGAAAAGGTGTACAGTGGTGAGCTGACCTATCGTCTGCAAGCACCCAGCTTCAAGTTCAGGGCCACCGGTTACGTGACGGAGATCCACGACCAGACGGACGTGATCACCTTCTTCAACGACCTGGAGAATACCTTTGGCAACTATATACTCAAGGGATTGGATCGCCGACATATCGGAACCGAATGGGGCGCAGAATGGAAAGTTACCCCTGCGGTAACCCTGAACGGCGCCGCCGCCCTGGGACAATACTATTATACCAACCGGGCCCTGGCCTCGGTGGTCCAGGACAACACCGGGGAATTCATCTATCAGGACCGCACCGTCTATCTCAAGAATTTTCACATGGATGGAATGCCCCAGGAGGCCTTCTCCTTCGGGGTGACCTACAACAGCAGCAGGTTCTGGTTTGCCAATATCCAGTTGAACTATTTCCGCAAGTCCTTCCTGGATTTCTCGCCTGACCGCCGAACGGCCGCTGCCGTGGATGGGGTCGAGCAGGGCTCGGAGCAGTGGAATGCCATTATTCGCCAGGAGGAATTGCCGGACGGGTTCATGCTGAACGTATTCGGAGGCAAATCCTGGAAGGTCAAGAATACATTCCTCTACCTCAATGTGGGGATCAACAATATCCTCAACAATACCGACCTGATCACAGGCGGCTTCGAGCAGTTGCGATTCGATGAGGAATCCCGGGATGTCAACCGGTTCCCGAACCGCTACTTCTATGCGTTCGGATTGAATTATTTCGTCAACTTTAGTGTACGGATCTGATATGAAACAACTCTTTTCCTACTTCCTTCTTCTGGGATTGCTGATTCCAGTCGCCTGTGTGGATCTCGACTTTGATGAGCCACCTCCCGGCGGAGAACCTGTGGATATCACTGCCAATGCGACCATCCAGCAGCTCAAAGCCTGGTTTGTTCCTGGTGAATTCACGGATATCACTGACGACCTGATCATTCGGGGTATCGTGATCGCCGATGATGCATCCGGGAATTATTACAAGACCATCGTCATCCAGGATGAGACGGCAGGGATTGAGGTGAAGTTGAACTCGGTAGGACTGGCGAACGATTATCCCATCGGCAGAGAGATCTTCATCCGTTGCCGGGGGCTGGTCATCAGCGATTACAACGGGTTGATCCAACTGGGAGGGGGCACCTATGACGATGGAGGTCAGGATCGACTGGCAGGTATTGAGGAAGCCCTGTTGAAGGACTTCATCGTTGCCGGCCAGCGCGACCAGTTCGTGACACCAAAGGTCAAGCTGATCAAGGAGATCAATACCAATGATCTCAGCACCCTGATCCGGCTGGCTGACGTGCAGTTCATTTCCTCGGACGCCGGACAAACCTATGCCGATCCGGTGACCCAATTCTCCGTCAATCATTTGATCGAGGATTGTGCGGGTGATGAAGTGATTCTCCGTACCAGTGGCTATGCTGATTTTGCGGGTGCCACAACTCCCCAGGGGAATGGCAGCCTGGTCGCCATCGTAGGTGTATTCGGGTCTGACCTTCAGCTGGCCATTCGGGATCAGAATGATGTCCAGATGGACCAGGCCCGATGTGGGCAAGGTGGGGTAACACCCAACGGTACCATTGCCGATCTGCGGGCCTTGTATCAGGCGGGATCCTTTACAACCATCACCCAAGACCTGATCGTTCGAGGTGTGGTGAACATGGATGACGCTTCTGGCAATTACTACAAGACCATCGTGATCCAGGATGAGACTGGTGGGATCGAGGTCAAGATCAACGAGGTCGACCTGGCCAATGATTTCCCGGTAGGGCGCGAGGTCTTTCTGAAGTGCAAGGACCTCCTGATCGGGGATTATTTCGGCCTGATCCAGGTCGGTGGCGGTACGTATACCGATAATGGCGGCAATCTGCGCCTTGGCGGGATCGAGCCATCCGCGATCTCCAGCCATGTCATTCCGGGGCAATCCGGACAGGCTCTTGTTCCCTTGACTCGCACGATCGACCAGCTTTCTCTGAATGATATGAGTCAGCTCATCCGCCTCGAGGGAGTTCAGTTTACCGATGCCGATGCCGGAAAGACCTATGCCGATGCCGTGGGATTGTTCTCTGTCAATCTGAATCTGGAGGACTGCGATGACAATACGATCATTCTCCGGACCAGTGGTTATGCCGATTTTGCCGGCAATGCTACTCCGAACGGGAAAGGAACCATCACGGCTGTACTGGGCGTATATAATGGCGATCTTCAGCTCTTCATCCGCAATACGCAGGATGTGTCCATGACCGGGAATCGATGTGACGGAGGAGGGCCGACGCCTGGTGATATCGACGAAGACTTCGAAACAGTCGGAAACAATGCGGATGTGGCATTGTCAGGTTGGCTGAATGTAGCCACCAAAGGAACCCGTGTCTGGAGAGGCAAAACCTTCAGCGGGAACACCTACGTGCAAGCAACGGCCTTCAATGATACCGAACCGGAAATGGAGACATGGCTGATTACACCCGCCATCGATCTCAGTGTAGACAAGAAACTGTCCTTCCGCAGTTCTGTCGCCTTCTGGGTGCACAACGGTGGTTCGGTGCTCATCTCCACGAATTTTGACGGTGCGAATATCGGCGGTGCCAGCTGGACATCCCTGGGGGCACAACTGCCCAATTCCTCGACAGTCAATTACGACTGGGTGGAATCGGGTGATGTCGATCTGTCTGGCTATACCGGTACGGGTTATATTGCTTTTGTATACAATGGAAGTGGTCCTGGTGGTCAAACCACCACCTTTATCATCGACGATGTACTTGTTCAGGATAAATAGGCCATCACATCGATGCCTGCAACGTTTCGAAAGGCCAGCACTCGTGCTGGCTTTTCTGGCTTTGTCCCTGGTCAGCATCCAGGCACAGATCGATATTGCCCAAGCCAGGTTGTTGCCCATCGGAACCACAGTGACCATTTCAGGCCGGGTGACCAATGGCCAGGAGCTGGGGAGCATTCGGTATGTCGAGGATGGCACCGGTGGATTGCCGGCTTTTCCGGGTAGTGGTTCGGTCAGTGGCTTTGCCAGTCAGGTCAAGCGGGGTGACAGTTTGATGGTGACCGGCGTATTGTACGATTTCAACGGACTGCTGGAGCTCAGTCCGATCACTGCGTTTACAGTGTTGGCCACCAATGGGACCGTCCCGGAACCTCCAACGCGGACCATTACGCAAATCAATGAGGCATTGGAAGGCACCCTGGCCCGCTTTGAGTCGGTCAGCTTTCTCGAGTCAGGGGACTTCAAGGGCGATGCCACCTATACGATCCAGGATGTGAACGGTCAAACGGTGGATGTCTATATCCGCAATGGCCAGGACCTGATCGGTAAACCGATTCCCAGTGCCCCGGTCGACCTGGTGGGGATCATCTCGGCCTATTTCGGATACCAGATCCTGCCCAGGGATCAGAATGACCTGATCCCGATCACCGACTTGTATTTTGTGCGGGAGATCGACCAGATCGACCTCACCTCAACATCTGTCTCATTCACTTGGGAAACCAATCTATCTTCCACTGCCCGGGTGATCGTGGAGGATAAATTCGGTCTGGTCAAGGAGGAAACTCTCCTGACCAGTTCGGTGAACCACACACATACGATTGTTGGTCTTGATCCGGCTTCGTTCTATCGGATTCAGGTCATTGCCGAACGTCAGGGCGAGGAAGTGCCTGGCCAGAGGCGGTGGATGAGCACGGCATCCGTTCTTCCCGGATCGATGACGGTATATTTCAACGAGTCCGTTGACCAAACGTTTTCTGTCGGCCCGGAGCCGGAAACAACCTCCGGCGACGACGTCCTGGATGCCATGATCGAATGGATCCAACAGGCCACCCAGACCATTGATATGTCCTTCTACAACATTGATCAGGATGTGATCGTCAATGCGCTGAACATTGCCCACAACAAGGGGGTACAGGTGAGGTATGTCGCGGCTGAAGCGACATCGAACTCGGCCCTGAGCCCACCTCCGGCATTCCCGGTGATCTATGGCAATGATTGGGCATTGATGCACAACAAGTTCATGGTCATCGATGCCGAGGACGAGGAGCGTGCTGCCGTATTCACGGGATCGATGAATCTGACCACCGCCCAGATCCTGTCCTATCCCAACAACATGGTTCTGATCCGGGATCAGGCCATGGCGCGGAATTACACGGTGGAATTCGAAGAGATGTGGGGCAGTCAGGGACCTTTCCCCGAGCCGGATTTTGCCCGCTTTGGTGCGGAGAAGCTGGATAATACCCCTCACCTGTTCAAAGTGAACGGCTCCCTGGTGGAATCCTACTTCTCCCCGAGCGACTTTACCAATCGGGAGATCCTGGAGGAACTGGAGGCGGCCTCTTCCTCCATCCGGTTTGCGCTGCTCACCTTTACGCGAGATGATCTGGCGGAAGCCATGATCGCCAAGGTAGGGCAAGGGGTGGAAGTCCGCGGGATCATTGAGAATATCAATGACAACGGCAGTGAGTATACCAAGATCCTGTCCGCCGGAGTGAATGTGATGGAACATGTCCCTTCTGATCTGCTCCATCACAAGTATGCGGTGGTCGATGATGCGGTGGTGATCACAGGCTCGCACAACTGGAGCAATTCCGCAGAGCAGCAGAATGACGAGAACACGGTCATCATCCATGATCCGGAGGTCGCCAATCAATTCCGTCAGGAATTCGAAGCGAGGTGGGGTGAGCTACCGGTCAGCACGCATGAGGAAGGTGAACCCGGTGTGCATTGGGTAGCAACAATCCGGGATGGTTCGCTCTTTCTCAGAGGGGCGGCGAGGACATCAGGAAACGGCACGTTCCGTCTCATG
Source organism: Lewinellaceae bacterium (assembly GCA_020636225.1). Taxonomy (GTDB): domain Bacteria; phylum Bacteroidota; class Bacteroidia; order Chitinophagales; family Saprospiraceae; genus JAGNXB01. The sequence goes on from JACJYI010000002.1 coordinate 166,390, forward strand.
GACCTGTATGGACGGACGATCCTGCAGGTCCCTGTAGAACTGCTGACTGGTGAGCATCTCTATTCATTGGCATGCCCGTCGCTGCCATCCGGCTATGTGATCATGGAAGTGACCGAGGCGAGTGGTGCTTTGGTCCGATGGCTGGTGAATGCTGTCCGGTAACTGTGGATAAATCAACATTTCATTGCCGGGCATTTCACGTCAAGCAAGGCCATGCTGCCATGCGTGTCAATACCGACAGTATCCTGCTGGGTGCCTGGTCGATCCCACCAGTTGAGGCAGAACAAGCTTTGGATATCGGGGCCGGTACGGGAATTCTCTCGCTGATGCTGGCCCAGCGCTTTCCTCATTTGCAGATCACCGGAGTGGAGATCGATCCGGAGGCCTGTCAGGATACCAGGGAAAATTTTACGGCATCTCCATGGCCACATCGGTTGCATGCCATTGAAGGGGATGTAAGGGATTGGCGCCAGTCATTGCCGGCGGATTACGTCGTCGATCTCATGATTGCCAATCCGCCCTGGTTCAGTTCCCATAAAGAAGGGAAATACCCCGCCCGCACTCTGGCTCGTCAACAGGTTGCCCTGACTTTGCAAGACCTGATCCAACTGGCGGAGCGCCTGCTGAGCCCAACAGGCCAGCTGGATATGATCCTGCCGTTTGACCAGTACGACTCCATTCAGAAACTGGTCCTGTCCTCAGGTTTGGTGATCAGACGGATGTGCAGAATCTTTCCCCGGCCAGCGATGCCGGCCAATCGGATGATGGTCTCCGTCAGACGGGAACGGGGTAGCATGGTGACAGAAGAAATCACCATCCGCGATCACCACGGACAAGCCTACTCTGAAGCCTATCGGATGATGACAAAAGACTTTCTGCTTCCGAACGATACATCTTCGGAACGAAGTGAACCCCTGAAATCAAAAAAGGGGTAAGCACTCATGCTTACCCCTTTTTGATCAATTGACAGCTGTCGGGCTTTCCTGTTCGGCCAGGATCTTTTTGGCCATTTCCAGGATACGGGTGTCGGTCAGTTCGACATAACCGCCCTGTGGTCCAGGTTGGACATGCTTCTCAATCAACTCACCATTCTCGTCGTATTTGTTGGCACCGAAATAGTTCCTGACGGTTTGCTCATCGATGTCGAGATCATCTGCGATTCGCTTCACACTTCCGGTGGGCAGTGAGTGCTTTATCTTCCGTAATTCTTCAAATGTAATATACATGGCGCAGTAATTTTTCTTGATTGGAAAGTTAAGCCATTGTGAATTCAAACCAAAATAAATCGCCTGAAATTCGAGGAAATTAATCTGGATCCAGAGAATTCAAGGTGCATGGATCTGAAACGCAGGAAATGGATGAGGAGTATCCGATAAAGGGTGATCCAGATCATCTATCGATTATCGAACCAGGCTTATTTCACCTCGTTGACGAATCGGAACATCCAGGCCACAGGCGGACGTGGTAAAGGACAGTTTCCAGAGATAGGTATCGGAAGGCAGTTCATTTCCCTTAAAGGTACCATCCCATCCTTCCGCTGGATCCCGACTGGTAAAGACCTCATTCCCCCAGCGGGAGTGGACCTGCAGCAGGTATTCCGAGATCTGGTCACTCCGGATGACCGGGGCAAACCGATCATTGGTGCCGTCTGAATTAGGGGTGAAGAGGTTGGGTACATCGAAGAGAGTGTCACTGATCTCAGTGGGCATGGACTGGATGGTCACAGTGGTCTGGAGGGTATCGCGTTCACTGATGGCCAGCAAAGTGGTGGTCTCGGATCCTTGCCAGGCAAGGGTGTCGCCTGTACCCAGGTACTCCTGTCCATCTTCAGTGACAGCGTACCAATCCATTCGCAGTGTATCGCCACAAGCGATATGATGGGCCAGTTGCAGTCGAACGGGTGTTCCAGGACAGACTGGTTCTGTCGGCAGAATTCGTGGGATAGGTCGGATGGCGAGATCATCAATGTAATAGTAGGCGAACCCACTACCATTGGGTTTCAGGGTGACCACCTCGCTGCCCCCTGGTTGGTCTGCCGGCGTCATATTGCCGATCACCAGGCCATTGGACGACGTTTGGGCCTGGAAGGAAACACGGGCCAATTGGTACATCATATCGTTCAGGCTGGCGGCAGCATCGGATTTTTGCACCGGATACAGGTCCATTTGGTCTGGTGTGACGGAAGGTCCGTTGCTCTGGAAGGAGGTATCGGTCAGCCAAAGATAAATGGTCTTGCCAGCGCGATCCGATCCGTCAGTGAGTCGCCAGAAGAACGATATCTCATAGGATTCACCCGGGGTCAGTGACTCGCAAAGCGCATAGATGGGGTTCTCCATTTTCGGACTGAGGAAAAAGCCTCCATGTGCCATGCCGGTATGTGGTGAATCGCATCTGTGGTCCGGTGATCCATTCGCGGAGGCGATGCCCGGCGGGTTGACAGGGTTCAGAGGGGGTGGAGTGACGCCGAAGGGGTACAATTCACGGAAACAAAGGTCACTCGGATTGGGCACGCTTGGTGCCTGCTGGAATTCCTCATGATCTCCGTTCCGGAGAAGATTCTGGGAAGAGGCTGGTATGCCGATCGCCCAAAGCATGCAGATATACCAGATAATACGATTCAAGTTAGTACCCATTAGACGGTGATTTGCCCTTGAAGATAGGTGTAGCATCGACCTTGCAGAATGACTCGCTCCTGATCCAGGGTGCAGATGATGGAGGCACCCCGCTCGGAGGCCTGAAACGCAGAAAGATTGGACTTTCCTGTGCGATCTGCCCAGAAACGGGTCAGGGTGGTATGGGCTGATCCGGTCGCCGGATCCTCATCGATACCGCTCTGCGGGTAGAAACATCGACTGACAAAATCAAATTCCTCGTCAGCCGCCGTCACAATGAGGCCACGGCTCTTGAGCCGGGTGATCAGGGAAAAATCCGGGGTCAACCTGCGGAGCATCTGACTGTTGTCGACCAGGGCCAGAAAATCGTCCCGTCCTTTCCAGAATTCGAGGACATCCAGCCCCAGGGCATCGAACATGAACGGAGGAATGTCAACAGGTTTCAGTTCGTCGGCAGGCAGGTCCAGTGCATACGCTTCGCCGACACAATCGACATGCAACCAGCCACTTCGCGACCAGAACCGGTATTTGGATTCCCGTTGATTCAGATGATGAACCAATACATGGGCACTGGCCATCGTAGCATGACCACACAGGTTGACCTCGATGGTCGGGGTGAACCAGCGGATATGATAGGCTCCGTCAATGGGCTTGATGAAGGCGGTTTCAGCCTGGTTGTTTTCCTGGGCGATCTGCTGCATCAGCCGGTCCTCAGGCCAGGCCTCGACTGGTATGACAGCAGCCGGGTTGCCTGAGAATCTGCCCCGGGCAAATGCGTCTACCACATAAATGGGTAACTCCATGGAATAGGTTTTTCACAAAGAAAGGAAATCATCTTCGCAAAGCATTGATCGACTTTCCGGAGGATACTTTCCCATGCTCGCGAACCGGACTTCCGCTGAGTTGTTACTTTTGTCTTCTCGAATGACTATGAACGAACAATCTACCTTGAACGCGCTTCTGCAGGACCCGCTGCTCGACCCGGCATTGCATGCTATTGGTGTCAGTGTGGCCGAAGGGAGACGAATCAGCGATGACGATGCCCTTCTCCTGTATGAGAAGGCGCCCCTTGCCTTTGTCGGCACCCTGGCCAACATCATTCGTGAACGAAAGCATGGTGGTAAGACCTATTTCAATCGCAACTTCCACATTGAGCCGACCAATGTCTGTATCTACACCTGCCAGTTCTGCTCCTATTCCCGATTGATCAAGCAGCGAGAGGACGGCTGGGAATACAGCATGGACGATATGATGGACATGGTGAAAGCCTATGACGGCGAGCCGGTCACGGAAGTCCATATCGTCGGCGGGGTGATGCCTCAGTATAACCTGACCTTCTACAAGGATCTGTTCAGCAGGATCAAGGCACATCGACCTGACCTGCATATCAAGGGGTTAACCCCGGTGGAGTACTACTATATCTTCAAGAAGGCCAAGGTGTCCTATGAAGAGGGTTTCCGCCAGTTGATCGAGGCCGGCCTGGATTCCATGCCGGGTGGGGGAGCCGAGATCTTCCATCCCGATATCCGCCAGCAGATCGCTTCTGACAAATGTACCGGTGAGCAGTGGCTGGACATTCACCGGGTGTGGCACCAGCTCGGCAAACGGAGCAATGCCACCATTCTTTACGGACACATCGAAAGTTATGCTCATCGTGTGGACCATATGGCCCGGTTGCGCCAGCTGCAGGATGAGACAGGCGGCTTCCAGACATTCATTCCCCTCAAGTTTCGAAACCAGGACAACCAGATGTCCCATATCCGTGAAGTCACCACTGTGGAGGACCTTCGGAATTATGCCATCAGCCGGATCTATCTGGACAATTTTGACCATATCAAAGCCTATTGGCCGATGATTGGACGATCGGTTGCACAAATGTCCCTGGCATTCGGGGTCGATGACATTGATGGGACTATTGACGATACCACCAAGATCTATTCCATGGCCGGATCGGAGGAACAGAACCCGGCCTTGTCGACCAAAGATCTTGTCCAGTTGATCAAGGCAGTGGGCCGCCAGCCGCTTGAGCGGGATACGCTCTATGGGATCATCATGGATTACACGGACCATGTCTTCCCGGATGAAGAGGTGTATCGTGGGTATACTGCTTTGCCTGTTGTCCAGCGCTGATGCCAAAGGAGATCTACATTATTCGTCATGGTGAGACCGATCTGAATCGCCAGGGCATTGTCCAGGGCAGTGGAGTGGACCCCTCCCTGAACAACACCGGTCGTCAGCAGGCCGAGTCATTTTTCAGGATGTATCATCAACATCCGTTCGAGCTGGTCATCACCTCCACCTTGCGCAGGTCCAGGGAGACCGTTCAATCGTTTATTGACCTGCCTCTTCCCTGGATGGAAACACCGCAGATCAACGAGATCTCCTGGGGAGATCATGAGGGACGCCCCAGCGAACCATGGATGGTCGACGCCTACCAGAAGATGATCGCCCGATGGGCGGAGGGAGACCTTTCCGCACACCTGAACAATGGGGAAAGTGCCGCGCAACTGATCCGGAGAATGGATCAATTCCTGGAGGAACTGGTTGAGCTGCCGCATGAGAATATCCTGGTTTGTACTCATGGCAGGGCATTGCGTTGCCTGGTGACCCGGATCCAGAACCTCCCGCCGATCGCCATGGAGTCTGTTGAGCACAAGAACACGGGATTATATCTGGTGACCTGGGATGATGGACAGTTCACCGTTCAAAAAGAAAACGACATAGCCCATCTGCAATATGCGTGAGCGTCCTTCCATTGTCCTGGTCAATTACCTGAATACGCTTCCCTTCCTGGCAGGACTGAAGGCCCTGTTGACAGAAGAAACCGAACTGGTCCAGGCGCATCCGGCTGACTGTGCCCGTACGTTTTTTCATGGCCAGGTGGACTACGGCCTGGTACCGGTGGGGGCCTTGTTGGGCAGGACCGACTGGAGAAGGGTCGGGGAATATGGGATTGGCTGCAAGTCTGATGTAGCCACGGTATGCCTGTTTGGTCAGACGCCCATCGAAGAATGGGATACCGTCTTGCTGGATTACCAGTCCAGGACATCCGTCCTGTTGGCCCGAATCCTGTTGCGAGACCACTGGTCGCTCCCGGCCATCTGCCGGCCCGCTACCCGCGGATTCGAGGAACAGATCATGGGGCGAACCGGGGGCTTGATCATCGGTGACAGGGCCATTCGGGCCAGGGATGTCTATGCCTACTGTTATGACCTGGGGGCCGCCTGGAACGAATGGACAGGGCTTCCATTCATCTTTGCCTTATGGGTGAGCCGGCACCAGCAGCCCGTTTCCTTTGATCAGAAGCTGGAGGAGGCCTTTGCTTTTGGACTGACCCGAATGAATAGCATTGCAACGGAGGAGCAGCATCGATACCCGAATTTCGACCTGGGTCACTACTACCAGAAGAACATTGTCTACCAGATGAACGATGACCTGCTGAAAGGATGGGAACAGTTCGGTCGGCTGGCTGTTGAACTGGACCGCTAGGGTACTCTGGTCAGGGCACGGGTTAACCCTTCGGCCAGCCATTTGGACAGGGCCTCCCGGTTGTCGGTGATCACCAGGCGGCGCTGGTCTTCCGGGTTCCGGATATTGGCGAGTTCGATGTATACGGCCTGTGGGCTGGTTTCCCGTAAGGTATAGAGGTCACGGGTGGTTACGGTTCCATGATAGTTGCGGCTGGCTTGATGGATACCATATTTCTCCTTGAAGGTGCGATGCAGTTCTTCGGCGATGGCTTGCCCACCCTTACTTCCCCTCAGGTGGTAGAAAAAGACATCGCGCCTCAATCCGCGGTTGTTGGAATCCACATGGATCTCGACCGTGGTCTGGGAGCGAATCCCCTGTTTCTTGTGTTTTTCGTAGTACCGATTGACGGTGGCTGTTCGCTGGTAGAGACGCTCTTTCTGATTCAGAGGGATGACCTGGTCGCCCAGCACGTATTCGTCAGAGTCACAAGTGAGAAAGGGATCGTCGCGAATGCCGTCATTGTCGTCCCGGACGATCAGATAGACGATCGCGCCCCGTTGGATCAACTGGCGCGCCAGGCGAAGACAAACGTCATATGCATATTCATCTTCACACAGGTTGTGACCATCTCGCTTGCCCATTGCTCCCGGATCAGGCCCGCCATGGCCGCTGATGAGATAGATGACCTGCCCGGCCAACTCACTACTGACCGGCTTGACCGTGCTGTAGTTGGGGCCGAAAATCGGGTAGGCTCCGGATGGCGAGGCATTGTCCGCGGGGGGAGCCTCAACCTTGGTTTCAGAGATCTCGTTCAGGCAATGCAGGAAATGATGGGGTAGCCAGAGGTCACGATCATCTTCATAGGCTTTTTCCCGAAGGCCTGAGGCCTGGGCATCCCGGTTGTATTGCTGGATCTGAACGGCCAGATCAAAATCGGTGATCCCGATCGTGGATCGGATGCTTCGCCCGTTATATCGGTAGCGTTGAACCGGAAGCAGGTATGATTTGCCGTTGATCAGGCCATCCGTCTTCTCCATCTGGTTGAGGACGTAGAATTCTTCCACGTTACATGAATAGGCTTCCAGATGGTATTTCCGGAGAAGGGACAGTACTCCGTCGCCACGCTGAGCCTCAGTGACCAGATAGCTGGTCTCTTGCTGCGCAAGGACCACCAGGTGGAGCTGGAGAAGGATCAGGAGGGATAGGATTCGCACGGGATAAAGGTAGTGGTTTGGAGCACTTTTCAATGTCCGTATGATCCGATCGGAAGCGAGAACACATCATTTCGACAGATCGGTTCATGGGATGGCAACAGGGGTCTGCAGAGACCCAGGCCTCACATGGACTGAAAGCTGTCGATAGCCGAATGGATTCAGGTTGGCCTGGTGGGGGATGGGCTGGAGGGAGAAGTCTGCCTTCCCCGGATTACAGGGACTGTCTGGCACCATCTTGATTTCCCTACCTTTGGGCTCCATGAAAAGTGTCTGGAGACAGAGTCATTCATTGCTTCGGTTGTACTGGGAGCTGGAGGGTCAAAGCCGCCAGACCCTCAGTGGGGTTTTCCTGTATGTGATGGTGATCATCCTCGTGACCTCGTATTTGTTCGGGGCCCCGGAGGGAAAGGTTTGGCTGGGGGTCTTCTGGATGATCCTTCTCTTCTCGGCAGTCAATGTCGGCGTCCTGAGTTTTGTCCAGGAAACAGGTGGCCGCAGATGGTATTATTATCAGCTGGCGGAGCCGGTCGCCGTATACCTGGCCAAGGTGGCCTATATCTTCATTCTCCTCTTGCTGGTCAGTATGATGACGGTGCTGTTGCTCGGAATGTTCTACGGATGGCCGTTCCAGCAGCCTGGATACCTGATCTCGGCCATTCTGCTCGCAAGTCTCGGGTTGGCATTCCTCTTCGGGTTCCTGGCGGCCATCGGCAGCCAGGCCAGAAACAGTGCTACGTTGAGCACGGTGATCAGCTTTCCGTTATTGATCGGGTTGACGATGCTGGCCAGTAAGGTCTCGGAGGCGTCTTTGTTGACCAGTTTTTCCGGGGAGTTGCTGAACATGGACTATCTCATGTTCATCGGTCTGGACCTGATGATCGGTGGCCTGGGAGTTCTCCTATTTGCCTACATTTGGCGGGACTAATGTCCGTCACCGGTCCATACCGGGGAAAAGCTGTGATATGCGGTTCTTGTGGTCAAAAAGTTGGAAAATTATCGGGGTAGTTCTGGTGTTGTATTCACTGGTTGCTGGATTGCTGGTTCCTCTGAAGCCGGGGATCCTCCATGTGTCACCAGGCTCAATGACTACCGATTCGCTGGTGTATCTGGACATTGAAGGATACAATACCCGCTTTCAATCCGGAATCCAGAATCGGGTCTGGTTGAAGCTCAGCGATGAATTTGTCATCATGGCTGATACCGTGATGGTCATCGATCGGAACCATATCCGGGCTCGCATCCATATCCCGCCCTACCTGCCCGTTCCGGAGACGACGGTGGATTGTTCCTTGATCGTCGATAATCCGGCTGACGGGGCTTTTGTCAAGCCGTCCTCTGTGTTCATCCGGGCCAGCGACAAGAATCTGGAAATGGGCTATGCCTACTGGCGGAAGGATGCCATCAGTGACTTGCATGGCACTGGTTTTTTCGGATATCCATTCCGTGGTATCCTCGAGGAGACCATCCGGAATACCTATTACCATGTCCCGATGTGGTTCGGGATGATCTTCCTGTTCCTTTTCTCCCTGATCGCCAGTATCCGGTACTTGCGTGGTATCGATCCCTGGGGAGCAGAAAAGACCAGAGCCCTCAACCAGATCGGTCTGATCTACGGTATACTGGGGTTGGTTACCGGGGCGATCTGGGCGAAGTTTACCTGGAATGCATTCTGGAGCATGGATGTCAAGCAGAATATGGCGGCCATTGCGACCCTGATCTATCTGGCCTATTTTCTGCTGGCACGCTCATTCGAAGATCCTGACAAACGGGACCGGGTGACCTCCGCCTATAATATCTTTGCCTTCCTGACCCTGATCCCGCTATTGTTTATCATTCCGAGGATGACCGACAGTCTGCACCCCGGTAACGGAGGCAATCCGGCCATGGGCGGAGAGGACCTCGACAACACCATGAGAATGGTGTTCTATCCGGCAGTGATCGGTTGGACATTGCTGGGGTTCTGGATGGCAGAGCTGGTGTATCGCACCAAGCTCATCCAATTCCGCATTCGTGAACGTCAACATGAACTATCATGAGCATACGCTATCTACTTGGATTCCTGCTGGTTCTCCTGTCAACAGGGGTGCAGGCCGCTAATCCGGTGCAAGATTTCTTTCAATCCACAGGAAAGATATATGTGGTTTTTGCCGTAATCCTCAGCATCTTTGTGGGCATTATTCTATTCCTTGTCAGGATAGAACGAAAAATTAATCGATTAGAGAATCAAATCAATCCTTCATGAAAGGCGGAGACATCAGTTTTTATGAAAGTGTCCAGAAGAACTTTGACAAGGCTGCTGGATTAACAGATCTGCACAAAGGTTTGCTGGAGCAGATCAAGGTCTGCAACTCGGTTTATTCCATGAAGTTTCCGGTCAAGATCGGAAATGAGTACCAGACGATCGAAGCTTACCGGGTCCAGCATTCGCACCATCGACTTCCGACAAAAGGGGGGATTCGATACAGCATTCACGTCAATCAGGAGGAGGTCATGGCTCTGGCTTCCTTGATGACCTATAAATGCGCGATTGTGGATGTCCCTTTTGGCGGTGCCAAGGGAGGGGTGAAGATCAGCCCAAGAAACTATACCCCAGGTCAGTTGGAGAAGATTACCCGACGGTATGCTGCTGAACTGATCCGGAAGAATTTCATCGGTCCTGGCATCGATGTCCCGGCACCGGATTATGGAACCGGCAGCAGGGAAATGGCCTGGATCCTGGATACCTATCTCAGTTTTAACCACGGTGAGATCGATGGTGCCGCTTGTGTGACAGGCAAACCTGTGGATCAGTATGGCATTCGCGGTCGTGAAGAAGCTACCGGTCGCGGTGTCTTCTATGGTCTTCGCGAAGCGTGCAGCTACAAGGACGACATGGCCAAGCTTGGACTGAGCACCGGGCTGGCCGGCAAGACCATGGTCATTCAGGGTCTCGGAAATGTCGGTGCCTATACCGGTACGATCTGCCAGGAGGAAGGCGATGTCAAGGTGATCGCTGTGGCCGAATACGAAGGAAGTATCTATTCCGAGAAGGGTATCAATATCGCCGATCTGGTCAAATATCGCCAAGAAACTGGCTCGATCCTCGGCTTCCCGGGTACCAAGACATTGAAGGACCGGACCTCCGCGCTTGAACTGGAATGTGATATCCTGGTTCCGGCTGCTCTGGAAAATCAGATCAACCTGGGGAACGCAGACAAGATCAAGGCCAAGATCATCGCTGAAGCGGCCAATGGACCGGTTACGGCAGATGCGGAGGAGATCCTGCTGAAGAAGGGCATCCTGGTCATTCCGGACATGTACCTCAATGCAGGTGGTGTGACGGTGTCCTACTTCGAATGGCTGAAGAACCTGAGCCACATGCGTTTCGGCCGGATGGAGAAGCGTTTCAATCAGCAGACCTATGACAACATCGTCGAGATGGTCCTCAATCTGACCGGCAAGAAGATGGGCGATCGCGAAAAGGCCATGGTCGCCAGGGGCGCGGATGAGATCGATCTGGTCCGGTCCGGGCTGGAGGAAACCATGATCGTGGCCTACCAGCAAATCCGCGAGATCTACAAGCGCAAGAAGAAAGTGGAAGATCTTCGGACAGCTGCTTTTGTCAGCGCCCTGAACAAGGTGGCCAACGATTATGTCTCCCGCGGGATATTCCTGTAATTCGGACAGATCTCCTGTTTGATGGACCTTTTCTGGATGGGAGGATGAATTTTCATGAAAAGTCATCCTCCCATTAAACATATTTCTCTCCTGCGAGTTATTCGATATAAAATTCTCCATGATCGATTATAAGTTAGATAAAGTGGACCTGAGGATCCTGCGCATCCTTCAGGAAAGCAGTAAGATTACCAACCTTGAACTGTCCAAGCGGATCGGACTTTCACCCGCACCGACGTTGGAGCGTGTTCGGAAACTGGAGCAATCCGGCGTCATCTTGAGTTATCACGCCATGGTCGATCCTCAGGTCATGGGATTGAATGTGCAGACCTTTGTCCTGGTTTCTCTGGCCTGGCAGAAGGAAAACGCCCTGAATCAATTCCTGGAGAAAATCAAGAAGATCCATGAGATCACCGAGTGTTATATCATCACCGGTGAAGCGGATGTCTTGATCAAGATCGTGGTCAAGGACATTCCGACCTATGAGCAATTGCTGTTCAAGACCCTGAGCCAGATCGAAGAGATTGAACGATTGAAGACCCTGATGGCCCTGTCCATGGTGAAGCAATCCAAGGTTCTTCCGTTTGATTACGACAATCCGGATGCGCTTTGATCAGGCTGGACTTATCTTAGTCCTTCCTCTATGGCCCATTCAAAGAAGAAGAAATCCCTGTTGTGGGAAGTGAGGCATGCCGATGACAGGTTTGCCGGATATGTCTTTGGTACAATGCATACCCGCGACCAGCGTGTGCATCAACTGCTCCCTGCCCTGGAGGCCTTTCTTGCCCGCTGTTCCGTTCTTTCGAACGAGTTTGCTGTCTTCGAGGCAAGCCAGAATGGACAACCGGCTATTGCACCGGTCGATGATTGGTTGCCCACGCTCAACAAGCGACAACAAAAGGCATTCCGTCACCTGTTGACCCGGCACGAACTGGGCGACCCCGAGATGTACGGTCATCTTCCTCCCTTGCTTGTGCTCCAGGCGTTGGTGGAGGCGATCCTGGGACAGGAATCCTCCCAGCCTTTTGACATGGCCCTGGCCATTCATGCGGAGGCGATGGGATTGACTCTCTCCGGGATTGAGACACTGGAGGAGCAACTCGGGATTCTGGAACATATTCCGCTGGAGCTCCAGAAAAAGCAATTGATCCAGGTCCTGAATCATCGCAGCAAGTATCAAAAGCAGATCAGGAAGCAAGTGGACTGGTACCTCCGCCAGGATATCCAGCAACTCTACCGGGTGTCCCGCAAGCAACTCGGAAAGTTGCGGAACCTCCTCTTGCTGGACAGGAACAAGCGAATGGCCAAGCGGATGGTCCGCATGTATTCGAATGAAACCCATTTCATGGCGATCGGGGCGGCACATCTATGGGGTGACAAAGGGGTATTGTCCCTGTTGCGCAAAAAGGGAATGATTCTCAAACCAGTAAGGTCCTGCCTGGCATGATTGAACCAAGAACTGCACTCGTGCTCGGGGCGACAGGTCTGGTGGGGAGCCGTTTGGTCGACCTCCTCCTGGACGATCCTGTCTATACCACGGTCCGGGTATTGAGCAGGCGACCACTTCAACGAACACATCCCAACCTGCACGTCGAGATCGTCGATTTCGGTGATCTGCCGGATGATCCGGATATCTTCCAGGCCGATGACCTCTTCATTGCCTTCGGAACCACTATGAAGAAAGCCGGATCCAGGGAGGCCTTTCAGTGGGTCGACCTGGATATCCCCCTGGCCGTTGCCCTGAGGGCGCTGGACGCGGGCACGGGGAATTGTCTGCTGGTATCATCGGTGGGTGCCGATCCCGGCTCCCCGGTTTTTTATAGTCGTGTGAAGGGGGAGCTGGAGCAGGCGCTTGAGGAGGCGGAGTTCAACTCCCTGCAGATCTTTCGCCCCTCTTTTCTGATGGGCGAACGGCAAGAGAACCGTCCTGCCGAACGCATCGGGATTGCACTGTTCCGATTCTTCAGATGGATCAAGGATGACCTCCTGGGCATCTATTCACCGATGCCGATCGATATGCTGGCCAGGGGAATGGTCAATGCGGCCAAAATGGCCCTGGAAGGAAAGTTGATCTACCACTACAGGGAGATCCGCGCGATCTCTCGTCAAAACATAGTATAATGGATAATCAGAAGGTTGTCAGGACCAGCCAGATCCGGATCAATGTCGGGCTGAACAAGGAGAATGTACCGGTCGATATTACCTGGGATGCCGACGACCAGGGTGGGGTGGAGCCCCAGCCATGCAAAGCGATGTTCCTGTCCCTGTTCGAGCGATCGGCCAAGGAAACATTAAAGATCGATTTGTGGACGGAAGACATGCAGATCGTGGAAATGGACCGGATGATCTTCCATACCCTGCGATCGATGGCAGAGACCTACCTGAAGGCCAGCAACCATGTTGAGCTGGCAGGTCAGTTTCAGCAGTTTGTCCATTATTTTGGCGAAAAGACCGGAATTCTTACGCCTCCTCCTTCTGCACAATAACAAGGGAGATCGGCCCGTGCCAATCTCGTCAACACTACGGTTGGTTTTCTCGGGATCTTTCTTGAAAAAATGTACCTTTGCAGCCGGCGAGGGCTATACGACCAGCTCCCTCTCAACCCCCCCAGGGCGGAAACGCAGCAAGGGTAGGAGGTTGTAGCGGTGCGATATAGTTTCTCGCCTTTTTTATTGCCCCTGCTTGCTCCCCCACAAGGCACAGGGAACATGGACCAGCAGGGCCAGGATCCAGAACCAGACTGGATGAGGGATCTGCAACAGGTTGAGCAATGCAAACACTGTCAGGCCAAGTCCGATGACTATGCCCACCAGATCTGGTTGCGCATCGGTCATGCGAGAACCAAGGAAGCCTCCGACAGCCGCCCCGATGGCATAGGTCACGATCACCAGCAGGAGTTTCCACGCTTCCAGGGAAGCGATATAGTCGGCCATGACCTTCGGATCGGTCAGGTCCATGCCTTCCGGTGGGGGCGAGATCATGAACAAGACGTATTGGAGCAGTCCGATCAGGACGACCCCTCCGACGATACCAAGAATGACAGCAAGGAGGCGGCGCAACATGGGGGGGGATTTTTCTGAAAAATAAGAAAATGATAGGATATGTCTCCGGACAGGCAACATTCATTGCCTACCTTTGACCCGTAAATCCACCCTATGAAGTTCTTTATCGATACCGCCAATCTACAGCACATTCGGGAGGCCCGTGATCTGGGTATCCTGGACGGAGTGACCACCAACCCCAGCCTGATGGCCAAGGAGGGGATATCCGGGGAAGCCAATATCCTCAAGCACTATGAAGCGATCTGCCAGATCGTCGATGGGGATGTGAGCGCCGAGGTGATCGCCACGGATTTTGACGGTATGGTGGCAGAAGGGCAGCGCCTGGCGATGATCGCGCCCAATATCGTGGTCAAGGTACCCATGATCAAGGAGGGCATCAAGGCGATCCGCTATTTTGCCGACCATGATATCCGCACCAACTGCACGCTGGTCTTTTCTGCAGGTCAGGCCATTCTTGCTGCCAAGGCTGGCGCTACCTACCTGAGCCCGTTTATCGGACGGATCGATGATGTCAACTGGGATGGTATGGAACTGATCCGGCAGATCGCCGAGATCTATGCCATCCAGGGATATGAGACGGAGATTCTGGCTGCCTCGATCCGCAATTCACGGCATATTGTCGATGCCGCCCGATCCGGAGCCGATGTGGTGACCTGTCCACTCAGTGCCATTCTGGGACTCCTCAAGCATCCCCTTACGGATATCGGACTCGAGCAGTTCCTCAAGGATCACCAGAACGCCAACGGTTAAGGCACGATCAGGGTATCCCGATCCACGCTGAGGCCGGTAAAGACCCCGAGCGGGTTGGCCGAGCCTTCTACCGTCGATACGATCAGGCCAGGCTGTCCGAAGGGATTCAGATTGGCAGCGATGGACTGGAAGATGGTATTGAGGTAGTCAAAGTACGGTTCTTCCATATGCACCAGGGTATGGATGAGGGTATCTCCGGACGCAAAGGAGAAACCTGTGCCGAATGCCCCGAGTTCCGTGTCGAAGAAGTCATCCGTTACCAGGAAATCCTGCAGGGTGCTATCCTGGCTGCCAAAATTGACCATCCTGCGATAGTAGTTGACGGCCATGGGATCTTCGCGAAAATAGGTGATGACCCTGCTCTTTCCCATATCGTTCGCTTCTACGATCAAGCTGTCCATGGGTACCACGGGCAACATGGTGGTTTGTCCGGTGATCGTGGTGCCATCCGGCAGGAGGATATCCAGCTCATAGGTCTTTCCGACTCCTTCGGGGACCAGCAGATCGGAGGAGTAATTGTAGAACTTGAGGGTGGCCGGGTCAAAGGTCAGTTGATTGTCCAACAGGATGTCTTGCCCATCCACACGCACCAGGACGGATGCCCCGTTGTACAGGGCAGCTGCCGGATCTTCCAGGTCGAAGGTGCTGAAATAGGCGGATGAACGAGTCAACAGGAGCCGGTAGGGTTTCCCCGGTTCGAGGTAGCATTCCACGACCGGTTGGCTGGCGTACTCCGGCAGCGAGATATCGATCTCCTTTTCGAGATTGCAGGCGGAGAGAGCCAACATCAGGATAACAGCGAATCTTGGGTTCATTGACATGGGTCCTAGAATGTGAAGTTGTAGGTCAACGCAGGAAGAATGGGGAACAGCGATACTTGCCTGGCCTTGATGCCCACCACTTCTTCGATCCCCAGGTCGGTATTGGTGCGGGTTTCGGCATCGAGATAGAGGAAGTACGGGTTCCGTCGGTTGTAGGCGTTGTAGATGCTGATGGTCAGATCACTTTCTCCCCACCTGGGTTTGAATCCGATCACCAGTCCCAGGTCAAGGCGGTGATACGCCGGCTGGCGCAGGTTATTCCGATCCCCGTAAACAGGTACGACCGGTTGTGATTGCCCCCCGGGGATATCCTGGAACGGCAGTCGGCCAACAGGTAGCCACGACAGGTCACCGGATCCATAGACCCAGGCGGCAGTAGCGGTTACACGGGGTGTGATCTCATAGATCCCGACAATGGAAATGTCGTGGCGACGGTCGTAGCGGGGAGCAAAGTACCGTCCACCCATGATATCACTGAATTCGCCTCGCCTCACGAACGCCAGGGTATAGCCGACCCAGCCGGTCAGGCGTCCTTCTTTCTTTTCGAAGTACACCTCGGTGCCGTAGGCATACCCCTTGCCAAAGGTGAACTCCCGTTCCAACTCGTCATTGGCGAAGAGATCGGCAAAATTCTTGAAATCGATCTGATTGTCCAGGTGCTTGTAGTAGTACTCATTGGACAGGAGGAACTGGCTGCCCAGCAGCCACTGCCAGCCGACCCCCACCTGGTCACTGATCTGCGGACGTACGCCGGCTGTTGACGGATACCAGATATCTGTAGGAAGGGAGATGGACGAGTTGGCCACCAGATGGAGATACTGGTACATCCGGGCATAGTTGGCCTTCAGGGAAACCACCGGAGTCAACCGGTAATTGTAGGCCAGTCGGGGCTCTATACCGCCATAGGGATGTCCTTCCTGGAGAAATCCGGACAGGCGCAACCCCGCACTGAGCGATGAACGATCATTGATCGTCCAGTCATCCTGAAAATACAGGCCGGCCTCCCATGCCGTCAGGTCCTGTCCTGCAGAAAAGGAGATCTCCCCATCATCGCTTCCCGCTTTCAGCCGCCCAACGGTGAATTGGTGGCGGGTCAGTTCGCCCCCCATGCGGATGTGATGCTCATTGTTGGGCGACCAGGTCAGGTCTGATTTCAGGTTCATATCCCGGATACGGGATTGCAGGTTGAAGGAGAACCCCGTCAGCGCATTGGCTATTTCATAGTTGTAGTCCGAATAGGTAAAGGTGGTATTCCCGAACAGGGTTGGTGAAATGATCCGGTTCCAGCGAGCCGTTCCCGTGGCATTGCCCCAGTTGAAATTGAAATTGAAGTTTTCATTATCGAAGCCGAACCGGTCCTGCCCGAAATAGCCACTGAGGTAGAGCCTGTCCTTATCGGAGAGGGTATAGTTGATCTTGGTGTTCAGATCATAGAAGTAATAGTCCGGGATGGGGTTGTAATCGGGGTTGTCCTCATTGGCCCGGTTGATCGACCGGGTGATCAGGTCGGCATAGGTGCGACGGCCGGAGATGATCATGGAGGATTTGTTCTTCACGAGTGGCGCTTCCAGGGTCAGTCGAGAAGAGATCAGGCCAATCCCTCCTGTTCCTGAGAATTTCTGGTTATTCCCTTCGTTCAGTTTGACATCGATCACCGAACTGAGTCGGCCGCCGTATTGTGCCGGGAATCCCCCCTTGTAGATCTTTACATCCTTCACGGCATCCGAGTTGAAGGTGGAGAAGAAGCCGAACAGGTGATTGGGATTGTACACCGTGGCCTCATCCAGGATAAACAGGTTCTGGTCAGCGGATCCACCTCGTACGAACAATCCCGAATTGCCTTCCGAGCCCGAATTGATCCCAGGCTTCAGTTGGAGGGTCTTGATGATGTCTACTTCTCCGAATACCACCGGGATCAGCTTGGCCTCCCGCATGGTCAGTTCCTGGACGCTCATCTGGGTAGAGCTCAATTGCTCCCGGAATGAATTCGATTTGACCACGACCTCCTCCAGGGTCTGCCCGGAGAACAGGTCGATGGAGAGGGGGTTGGTGATCGCCGGAGTGATCGGGACCAGAACATCCCGATAGCCGACATAGCTCACCTGCAAGGTGCCGGTATCTGCCGGCAAGGACAGGGAGAAGAAGCCATAGGTATTGGTGAAAGTTCCGGATTCTGTGCCCTGCACACGCACGGTGGCACCGATCAGCGTTTCTCCGTTTTCTCCATCTCGCACGGTACCATTGATGGTCCGTTGCCCCAGCATCGCAGCAGAAAAGAACAGGAACAGGACAAGAAGGGAATATCGGGTTGAATGTATCGTCATGGTGTGCACTGGATCAAGCGATGCCAGGTGTTCAGGTGACCGGGCGGGCTTTTAACAGGCAAGTACGATATTAGGTTGTCTGTGCTGTGGGCAAATTCGACAAAACATCATGGATCATCGACGCCATACCCTTCGCCGGGTCTGCCAGGAATGTTCCCCTTCGCCGGTTGGCCAGGATGAGATTGATGGATAGTGCCCGGTGGCCAAGCAGGGTCGACAAGCCGTAAATGCCACTGGATTCCATTTCCAGATTGGTAATGGGCATGTCGTTGAACCGGAAATCAGGGAGGTGCTGCCACATCTCCGCATCATGGACCGGCAGGCGGACCACTCTCCCCTGGGGCCCATAGAAGCCGGGCAGGGTCATGGTGATCCCGGCTTGAGGGAACGTCGTCGCATACGAATCAAACAGGATGTCTGATCCGGAAAATGCGTACGGGTTGACCGGTAACTTGAAATGCACATCCGCAAACTGGTGAAATTGGTCCAGCAGCTCCTGGGCCATATGGTCCCGGCTTTGGTAGAAATGCAGCAGGGGGTCCAGTCCCAGGGCGTATCGGGTGCGAACAACGGATCCCGGGTCGATGTCCGGTTGCATGGCACCGGAAGTACCCAGCCGAATGAGGTCCAGTGATTTCAGGACAGGCCGGATCTCCCGGGAGGATAGATCCACATTGGCCAGGATATCGAGTTCCTGGAGGACGATGTCGATGTTGTCCGTCCCAATGCCGGTACTGATGACCGAGATCCGCCGGTCTCCGATCCAGCCGGTATGCGTGCGGAATTCACGCTTCTCCACCCGATGTTCGATCCGGTCAAAGTGCTGGGAGACCTTTTCCACCCGACCGGGATCCCCGACCAGGAAGACCAGGTCAGCCAGTTGATCCGGCTGTAACGCGAGATGAAAGACACTGCCGTCAGCGTTGAGGATCAGTTCAGATGGTTGGAGTGGCATGATATCGGTTTAGAAGGGACGGGGCCGAACAATCCTCCGGTTCAATCACATTGGAGCAAGATGGGCGGGGTCTCGATGATATTGCTCTGATGACCCGCCCTGTCCTTGATATAGACCAGATAGGACAGGGTGTCGACCGGATAGGTCGCACTGGGTGTACAAGGGTCCTGGCCATTCGGGAAGAAACAGCAGGTGGTATAGATGATGAAGGAGATCTCACCGCTGATCCCATTCCCGATACCCTGTTCGGGCACCTTGGGGATCCGATAGGCAGGAGGCATGAAGTTGTCGCGCGTATCGGTAATGAACAGGTCGAAGCCTCCTCCATCCAGGCCAATGTCCCCGTCACCATCGGTAAAACTGATGGTCAGCAGCAGGGAGTCTGTATTCAACTGATTCTGGACCATGAAGTTCTTGGTCATGCGCAGATATTCGATCTGTGGCTCGATCGGATATTCAGGTGGATTCAGACAGGCCGACAGGGTAAGGAGCAGGCCGATGGGAATGAGAAAACGTACCATACCAAGCATAACGCAAATTAAGGGCATTTTGGTTAGCCGGTTTCAAATTTCCGCACGAATTGTCGCACCGCAGGAAGGATTACCTTCGTTGTGTGGAACCTCTGGATCAATATTGGCAGGATCGGATCCGTCGTGAATGCGAAAGGGATGCCGAGCAACTGGTCATGGACCTGTTTGCCTGGCAGGCAAAGGAGAATGTCCTGTATCGGGAATTCTGCAGGTTGGTCCACCGCCGGCCGGAACATATCCGCGACCGGAATGAGATCCCATTTCTGCCCATCTACTTTTTCAAAAGCCATGTCCTGACCAGCGGTTCCTGGACACCGACACTCTTTTTCCGATCAAGCGGAACGACAGGGATGGTCAGCAGCCGACATGGCGTGCGCGATCTGGACTGGTATCTGGAAGTCGCCCGACAGGGATTTTCCGAACAGTTCGGCGATCCCTCGGAATGGTGCTGGCTGGCCCTGTTGCCCGGTTACCTGGAACGGGAGGGGAGCTCCCTGATCACGATGGTCGATGCCTTTATTCGAGGATCCCGCCATGCGGAGAGCGGTTTCTTCCTTCGGAATGTGGAGGATCTGTTGCTCACGGTCGAGAAGGTCTCCAGTCGAGAGATTCCCGTTATGGTCATTGGCGTCACCTTTGCGTTATTGCAACTGGCCGAGCAACACTTGACCTGGGGACCCGGCGTGCGGGTCATGGAGACCGGGGGAATGAAAGGGATGGGCCCCGAATTGATCCGTGCGGAATTGCACGATCGGCTGATCCGTGGACTGGGCGTATCATCCATTACCTCCGAGTATGGCATGACCGAACTGTTCTCGCAAGCCTATTTGCGCGAGGATGGTCGATTTGTACCGGCATCAACGCTGTGGGTGACCACCCGAGATATCCATGATCCATTTGCATTTCCCGGATATGGACGCACGGGCCGGCTCTGCATGATCGACCTGGCGAATTATGCCACTCAGGCCTTCATCCAGACGGATGACCTCGGCCGTGTCTTTCAGGACGGCTCTTTCGACGTTTTGGGACGCATGGACGGGAGCGACATCCGAGGGTGTAACCTGCTGGTCAGTGACCTACCCCGCTAATCCATTTTTTCCGGCAATCGGATCACGTCCAGCGCAGCATCCCGGATCGAAGCATTCAGCCTGGGCAGCGTTTCCGTTTTGATCGCTTGCCATTCGTCAACGATCGTGAGGATCTCCTGCTCCAGTTCTTCCTTGACTGCCCGTGCCTGGCTGGTGGGCGCATAGGGCCCCTCGCGCACCACATTGTTCAGATGTGCCAGTTTGTTGGTCAGGCGGATCGGAAAATTCAGGGGGTCCTGGCTGCTTTCATTCCTGGTCTGGTACAATTGCTCCTCCAGGCCAGTGATCAGCGAATCGATTCTCTGGCACTCCATCCGCAGGTCATGATAGAGGGAGTCGCCGGGGACCAATTGCAGGAACTGCCGGGTTTGTTTGCGAATGGTTCGGATCTCCTCGATCGTCTCGTGGGCCTTGCTGACCGTTGATTGCACCTCTTGCAGAAACTGAAACTGTTCTTGCAGGGAGGTCATCGAATCATCGATCCGCGGATCGGCCAGGACCGTGAAGGGTTGGGTGACCGTGTTTCCTCTCCACGCAAGTTCCATCTGGTAGGATCCCGGCAAGGCCATTGGACCTTCCAGTGTCGCCCACCAGAGGACCATGCCTTCAAAGTCCCTTGCACTGGGATAGTTGAGGTTCCATCCGAACTGGTTCAAGCCGGCTTTCACGTCGATCTTGTCTTGTTTGTCCTTCATGCGATTGCCCCACTGGCGGACGATTTGCCCCTGGCTGTCCCGGATCGTCAATTGGAGCGTATCCTGGTCCTTCCATGCCGGCAGATAGAAATAGGCATTCAGTCCTTCCGGGTGATTGGTTCCCGCTTCAGCGGGATTTCTTTGTCGGTATCCCGGGATCCGCCAGATCGCGCGGGGTGGATAGAGGTAGGCCGTGCTGGACTGTCGTGCCGTTTTCCAGGTCAGCAACGGGGTCAGGTCATCCAGGATCCAGATCCCCCGGCCCTGCGTCGCCAGGATCATGTGTCCTTCCTTGAAGGTGATGTCGGTGATGGGGACGACAGGCATGTTGTGCTGGAAGGTATCCCAGCCCATGCCTCCGTGGTCAGAGATATAGAGTCCACGTTCCGTGCCAGCGACCAGCCATCCCGGGTGGTCGGGTATCTCGCGGATCACTCTGGTGAAATGTTCCCGATGGATCCCTTTGTCGATGCGTTTCCAGGTAGAGCCATAATCGGTGGTCTGGAAGAGGTAGGGTTCATTATCTCCCGACTTGTACCTTGTCGCAGCCAGATAGGCCGTACCCGGCGACTGGTTGCTGGCCTCGATCTGGTTGATCTGGGCCCAGGGGGGGAGCTTGCCGGGAGTGACATTCGTCCAGGTCGCCCCGCCATCGCGGGTCACATGGACAAGCCCATCGTCCGAGCCGGTCCAGATCGTTCTGGCATCCAGCGGGGACTCTGCCATGCTGAAGATGGTACAATAGTATTCTACTGAGGTATTGTCCTTGGTGATCGGTCCACCAGAGGGACCCATCCGGGTGGTGTCGTTCCGGGTCAGATCGGGACTGATGATCTCCCAGCTCTGGCCATCATCCCGTGACTGGTGCACCACATGCGAACAGGCGTAGATGGTCTTTGGATCATGCCGGGAAATGTGGATGGGAAAATTCCACTGGAACCGATAGCGCATGCCTTCGACGCCGTGCCCCATCGGATTGTCTGGCCACACACTGATGTTGCGGGTATATCCGGTCCGGTGATCTTTCCGTTCGATCATCCCATCATAGCATCCCCCGATCACAATCTCGGGATCCAGGGGCGACGGGGCCAGATAACCACATTCACAACCGGCGGTGGACTCCCAGTCATCCGTGCCGATCTGCCCGCCGGCAGAACGGTGTGCGATCCGAACGGTGCTATTGTCCTGCTGGGCTGCCAGGATGCGAAACGGAAAGTGGTTGTCTGTAGTGACCCGATAGAACTGGGCGGTAGGTTGGTTGTGATAGGTCGTCCATGTCTCCCCTCCATCATAGGTCACCTGGGCACCTCCGTCATCGGCGATGATCATGCGATCCGGATCTTCAGGAGCGATCCACAGATCATGGTGGTCGCCATGAGGTGCATATTTGGATTGAAAGGTCCTGCCTCCGTCCTTGGAGACATGATAGGCCACGTTCATGACATACACCTTGTCCTCATCCCGGGGATCGGCATAGATTCGGGTATAATACCAGGCACGCTGCCGCAGGCTTCGTTGGTCATTGACCTTTTTCCAGGTGGTACCCCCGTCATCTGATCTGAAGACACCACCTGTCTGGCTTTCGACAATGGCCCAGATGCGTTCCGGACGGACCGGAGAAACCGTGATACCCACGATACCAATAGTGTCTTTGGGGAGGCCTTTGTTCGTGGTCAATTCCTGCCACGTTTCTCCGCGATCGGTGCTTTTCCAGATGCCCGAGCCTTTTCCACCCGATTCGAGGCTGTATGGTGTTCGACGCACCCGCCAGGTGGTGGCGTAGAGAATTCGGGGATTGGTCGGGTCGAGGACAAGGTCCACTGCTCCTGCTTGATCATTGACGAACAGGACGCGCTCCCAGGTTCGCCCACCGTCTGTTGTCTTGTATACACCACGGGTCTCACTGGCCTGATACAGGTCGCCCATGACAGCGGCATAGACGGTGTAGGGGTCCAACGGGTCAATACGCAACCTGCCGATATGCCTGGAGTCTGGCAGACCGGCGAAAGTCCAGGTCTTGCCGGCATCTTCCGATCGCCATATCCCTTCGCCAGATGAGACATTCCCCCGTACGGTGATCTCACCACCTCCGACATAGATGACGTTGCGATCCGATGGGCTGACGGCAATGGCGCCAATGGAACCACCAAAGTAGCCATCACTCAGGTTCTCCCAGGATCGTCCACCATCCGCCGTTTTCCAGACACCACCTCCCGTGGAACCGAAATAGAAGAGGTTGGGCTGGCCGGCCACACCCGTGACGGTGCAGGAGCGCCCCCCACGATAGGGACCGATTTCCCTGAAGGACATCGATGATGTCATCCGGTACAATTCGGAGGAGGTTGCCGGTTTTCCATTATCCGTCTGGGCAGTGCCCAGAAAGCAGGACAGGAGGAAGATGGCCATTGCAGGAAAGCGCATGCGAAATGTCGTTTTGGCTCGATGATGGTAAATTCACGTCGAAGATAGACAAGCGAGAGGTAGATGAAAAAAAGGAAATACGCAGTGGCAGCCGGTCATCAGGCTACTGCCGAAGCGGCCATTGACATTCTCCGGGATGGAGGCAATGCCGTCGATGCGGCGATTGCCGCTTATTGGGCAGCCTGCACGGCCGAACCCTGCATGGCCAGTGCAGGTGCTGGTGGATTTGCCATGGTGCATCCCGCTGGAAAGGCTCCAGTGCTGGTCGATTTCTTTTGCCAGACACCTGGCCAGGTGCCGAATCCTCATGTGCCTTTCGAGCCAATTGAAGTCGATTTTGGTGAAAGCCAGGAGTTGTTCTACATCCGCACAGGATCGATCGCTGTCCCAGGAGCTGTGGCCGGCATGTTCCATTTGCTGGATCGGTATGGATCCCGACCAATGAACGTTCTCGCTCAGCCGGGAACTCACCTGGCCAGGCAAGGGTTGGCCCTGAATGATTTTCAGGCATATGATCTTTTCCTGTTAAAGGATTTTGTCGGTGATTTGGAGATCGGACGTCGACGATTCTATCAGGAGGGGCGCATCAAGCAGAAAGGAGAGGTGGTCACTTTGCCCGACTGGGCGGACTATTTGGACGATCTGTCGCGCCAGGATGCCCGTTGTTTCTATCAGGGGGAAGCTGGACAGCAGATGGTTCGGGACCATCAGGGCCATCTGGCGCTTTCCGATCTGAACCATTACCAGGTCATAGAACGAAACCCCCTGCAGGTTGATTTTCAGGGGCACAGGATCTGGACGAATCCCCATCCTTCCATTGGTGGTTTGCTCCTGGGCATCCTGCTGGGGGAAATGAATGGATGGCCAACCTCCGATCTGGGCGATCCGGTAGCCTTTCAGGTCAGGTGGGAGGCATTGTGTGCCCGTCTTCGCCAGGAAGGCTTTCGCAAGGAGACCCTGCAGGACCTGGCTGCCAGGCTTTTTCCGGATGGGGATATGCCGCCCCAGGCGTGGAGTGGTACTTCCCATCTGAGCATCGTCGATCATTGGGGGAATGCCATTGCCCTGACCTTTTCCATCGGGGAAGGTTCGGGATATTTCATTCCCGGAACGGATATCCATCTCAACAACATGCTCGGTGAGCCGGCCCTCCTGCCGGATGGTCCCTTTACCTGGCAGCCAGATGTCCGGTTGAGCTCCATGATGTCGCCGACCATCCTGGCATCGGCGGATCTTTCCTCCTGGACAG
This sequence comes from Lewinellaceae bacterium, assembly GCA_020636225.1. Classification (GTDB taxonomy): domain Bacteria; phylum Bacteroidota; class Bacteroidia; order Chitinophagales; family Saprospiraceae; genus JAGNXB01. The sequence goes on from JACJYI010000002.1 coordinate 191,236, forward strand.
CCCTGGGCTCCGGGGGAGCAGGCCGCATTCCGTTCATGCTGGCCCAGGTGATCCAGCGCCTTGTATCCGAAGGCATGCATGTTCCGGATGCCGTGCGCGCACCTCGGTCACATCGGGATGATCTGCATTTCCATCTGGAACCAGGTTTCCCTGAACAGACCTATGCCCAGGGATATTCCCTGCCCGTTCGCCGATGGAAGGAGCCTTCCCTGTTCTACGGAGGGGTACATGCCGTGCGATGGCAGGGCTCGGAGATGGAAGCATGCGGAGATTTTCGACGCGAAGGAGTGGGTATCCTGGCATAGAAAAAGCCCGATCTGGATGACAGATCGGGCTTTTTTCAAGGGGCCGGCGATGAGATCAACGCAGTTTGAAACTGCCCGTACCCGACAGATGCCCCTTGTTGTAGACTTCGACCTGATAGTTGCCCTTGTCAAAGGCAACACCGGGTTCCCAGGACAGGCAGGCATTGACCGCCTCCTGGTTGTAATCGAAATCCTTCATGGCGGTAAATCTGATTTGCTCACCTTCGGCAGTGGTCAGGATACCTGATCCCAATTCATCCATGGCAACGGTCTGGCCATTCGGGGCGATCAGTCGAATGTAAAAGACTTCGTCTCCCGGTTCTGCTACCGGATTGGGCATGGCGTCAAAACAGATCTTCAATCGATCAATGTTGTTGGCATATCGCTTTTTGGAGGCCTTGCCCGAGTCATTGACCTTGTACCCAGTGACATCCACGTTCTGTACTTCAATCACACTGGCCTTGGTCACCTTCTTGTTGAGGTTCTTGTTCTGGCTTTCCAGATTGGACTTCTCGGTGACCAGTTTGGCCTTGACATCGGTGAGGTCATCATTCTGGCGGATCTGCTCCTGCAGATTATCTTCCAGGAAGCGCTTCTCCTCACCCAGTTTTGCATTTTCCTCCGTGAGGAGTGCGTTTTGCTCGCGAAGGGCATCCAGCTCGGCCAGATATCCTTCGGCCTGGGCTTCCAGGTCCTTCATCCGGGACCGGATGCTATTATAATCCTTTGTGGTGCTGATCATCTTTGAAATGGACTCCTTCTGAGCACGCAATTCTTCCTTCTGCTTCTCGATGAGGGTATTCATTTCTTCATTGTCACCCCGCATCTCTTCCAACTGGGAAAGCGTTTCATAGTATTGCTTTTCCAGCTCCATGTTCAGCTGTTGGGCTTCGGCAAGGTCAACCCCTTGCGCCTCGATCGTTTCTTCGTTCTTGTACTTGTCGTAGAAAAGCCAGGCATTCACGGCCAGCAAAGCGATTATGGCTACGATGCCAATGGTGATCCAGCGGGAGGAGGAATTTTTCTGGGTATTCATTGTTCAGGATTTGATTGGTCGATGAACGTCCGACTTGGGGTACATATTGTGCGGACGAAGGTACTGCATTCGCCTAAACTATTGAATCTCATTTGTCAAAAGATGGTACTTTTTGTTGATTTCCATGGTGTTGGCCCATGCCAGGGAAATTCCATATCTTTCTCATGATCATTCCAACGATATGAAGCATTCACTCCCGTATCCCCTCTATGATCTCCTGTTCATCGATGTCGAGACAGTCTCTGAGAAAGCGGCCTATGATGAACTGGACGAAACCACCCGCAATCTTTGGAAGGAAAAGGCCCGCTACTGGATGAAGGAATACCCTGACGAGGAGGAAGGGGCCAGGGCGACCTATCAGTCCCGGGCAGCCATTTTGGCTGAATTCGGCCGGGTGTTGTGCATCTCCGTCGGATACCTGACGAGGGGAGAGACTCCGGCAGAGGATGTCCTGCGCCTGAAGTCCTGGTGTTCAGCCGATGAGCGGCAAGTACTGGAGCCTTTTTCAGCCCTGTTGGAAACACCCTTTGGGCATCCCCAATCCCATATGCTGTGTGGCCACAATATCCGTGAGTTTGATGTGCCTTATCTCTGCAGACGCCTGTTGATGAACCAGATGGGTCTGCCACCCATGCTCGATGTTGCCGGCAAGCGTCCCTGGGAGGTCAAGCACCTCATCGATACCATGGAACTCTGGAAGTTCGGGGATATCAAGCATTACACTTCCCTGAAATTGCTGAGCCACTGCCTTGACATCCCGTCACCCAAGGATGACATCAGCGGTGCGGATGTCGGCAGGGTATTCTATGAAGAACAGGGAGCAGAACGGATCGTGGACTATTGTGAGGGCGATGTGCTGGCGGTGGTCCAGGTCATGCGCCGATTCTGCCAATTGCCCTTGTTGGCTGAAGAGCAGGTATTGAAAGCCGGTTGAACCGGAAGAGGCCGCGGGGAATCGTATCTTTGCAAAAAAAACTGGATCATGACCCCGTTGATCGCCCCATCCCTCCTGGCTGCCGACTTTGCCAGGCTCTCTGAAGAGATCGATCTGATCAATGATTCGGATGCCGATTGGTTGCATCTGGATGTCATGGACGGACGATTCGTACCAAATATCACCTTTGGCATGCTTTTGATCGAGGCGGTTGACCGGTTGTGTACCAAACCCCTGGATGTCCATCTCATGATTGTCGAGCCGGAGAAATATATCGAGGCCTTCCGGGAGGCCGGGGCGGATGTGATCACTGTTCACTACGAGGCATGCCCTCACCTGCATCGGACCTTGCAGCAGATCCGGGCGACCGGTGCAAAGGCAGGTGTGGCGATCAACCCGCATACCCCGGTACAGGTGCTGGATGACATTCTCGAGGACATGGACCTGGCCTGCCTGATGTCGGTCAATCCCGGTTTTGGCGGACAGAAGTTCATTTACCGGACACTGGAAAAGACCCGGGTGTTGCGCGAGATGATCACATCTCGCAATCTGCCGGTCCATATCGAGATCGATGGCGGGGTTGGCCTACAGAATGCTCAGGCGATCCTGGCGGCGGGTGCGGATGTGCTGGTCGCAGGGTCCAGTGTGTTCAAGGCCGATGATCCCAGGGACGCCATCAGTCGCCTCAAGGCCTGTGGCCGCGAATCCATCCTGGTTTGATCCACATCCTGAGCAGGCAGTCCATGGTACGACGTTGCATCCTGGTGATTGGTGGCTTGTGGGGAATACTGTTCCCGTTGGCGGGAGTTGCCCAGATCACGGAAGTGTATGGCCTGGTCCGGGATCAGTTGACCGGGGATATTGTCGAATTTGCTACCATCTACCGGAAGGGTACCACCATTGCTGTCGAAACGGATGTAGAGGGACGCTATCGGTTGTCTGTCCAACCCAACCGCGCGGATACCCTGATCTGTTCGAGGTTGGGGTATAAGACGGCGAGTTACGCCTTGCAGGCATTGAATGAAGGCAATCGGCAGCGGGTCGATTTCTATATGGTATCCGAGCAATCGGATGTGGAAGTATTGGTCCAGGCCAGTCGGATCGAGGAACGCGGGATGATCCGGGAGGATGTCGCCAATCTGCGCCTGTTGCCTTCCACGTCCGGCAATTTTGAGAGCATCCTGCCATCCATCGCTTTGGGCGTTTCAACGGGCAGTGGGGGAGAGCTCACCTCCCAATACAATGTGCGCGGGGGGAACTATGACGAGAATCTGGTCTATATCAATGACTTCGAAGTCTACCGGCCACAATTAATCCGTGCCGGGCAGCAAGAGGGACTTTCCTTCCCGAACATCGACCTGATCCGGGATCTTTCCTTCTCCTCCGGAGGGTTCGGGGCCAATTACGGAGACAAAATGTCGTCCGTACTGGATATTACCTACAAGCGGCCGGACTCGCTTCGCGCCTCAGTTTCAGCCAGCTTTCTGGGAGCGACCGCCCATGTCGAGGGCAGTGTCCAGCTGGGCAAGAAGCCCTTCCAGAAGTTGCGGTACCTGGCCGGAGGTCGTTACAAGACCAATCAGTATTTGCTGAACACCCTGGAAGTGGAGGGAGAATATCTTCCCCAATTCACCGATTTTCAATCCTATCTGACCTATGACGTAAATCGTGACTGGCAGTTGGGGTTACTGGTCAACCTGAATGACAGCCGCTATCAATATCGTCCCACATCCCGATCTACCGCATTCGGATTTGTGACCTATGCATTGCGTCTCTTTTCTGAATTCGAAGGTCAGGAGGACGATCGGTTTTCGACCCGGATGGGCGGCGTGTCTGCGACCTATGTGCCGGCGAATGCCAGCCACCCCTTCTTCCTGAAATTCCTGGCGTCCACTTTTACATCGCGGGAGATCGAAGGCATTGACATCATTGGCAATTACCGGTTGAGTGAGATCGATATCAATCCGGGTTCGGAGAATTTTGAACGGGAGATCGCCGTATTGGGCACCGGGATCCAACATCAGTATGTCCGAAACCGGCTGGACTTCCAGGTGACCCAGCTGGATCATCACGGGGGGATCGAATGGCCATCCTGGATGAGTCGCCAGGGGCATTCCGGTCATTTTCTGGAGTGGGGGGCCACCGTGAAACAGGAAGTGATCCAGGACAGACTGAACGAATGGGAGCGACTGGATTCTGCCGGATATTCCTTGCCATATGACCTGGACCAGGTACGCATCTCCTCCGTGATCAAGTCCAGGAATCAGCTCCAGTCATTCAAGTTTTCCGGGTACCTCCAGCACCAGTGGTCCTACAAGGTGCCCGACCAGATCGACCTTCAAGTCACTGCCGGGGTGCGGGCGGGGTATTGGACATTGAATGGCGAAGGGTATGTCACCCCGCGCCTGCAGGCGTTGTGGCAGCCGTTGCGGCGATCCCGGCGGACCACCTGGCGACTGGCCACCGGCCTCTATTATCAACCGCCGTTCTATCGCGAGTTGCGCGCACTGTCCGGAGTGGTCAATGAGGATGTCCTCGCCCAAAAGTCCTGGCATATCGTCGGCGGTTGGACCTGGGATTTCTTCCTGGGCCCGAGGAAGGATATCCCCTTCCATTTTACGGCGGAAGCCTACCACAAGCGGTTGTGGGATCTGGTCTCCTATGATGTGGACAATGTCCGGATCCGCTATGCCGGAGCCAACAACGCCACGGGATCCGTCACGGGTATCGACCTGCGCATCAATGGGGAATTCGTACCGGATGCCGAATCCTGGATCAATCTGTCGTTCCTTCGGGCCAGGGAGAGCCTGACCGGTGTCCAGCATCTGGTGCGGGACATCGGTGAACCGGAAGCCACGGAAGTATCCTCCGTCCCTCGACCCTCGGATCAATTGATGACCCTCTCCATGTTCTTCCAGGACTACCTGCCCAAGAATAAGAATATTCGGGCCCATGTCCAGTTCAATGTGGGGACCGGATTGCCCTTCGGCATACCCAATGACAATGTGATCTATCGCAACACCTATCGGTTTGCACCCTACCATCGACTGGATATCGGCTTCTCGGCCAAGTTGTGGGACCGTCAGTGGGAAGAACGCCGACCGGCCCATCCTCTCCGGTTCAGCCGGAATACCTGGGTTAGCCTGGAGGTCTTCAATTTACTGGGTGTTCGGAACGAAGCCTCCTACACCTGGATCAAGACGGTGTACAATACCCAATATGGCGTTCCCAACTATCTGACCAGCCGTCGGTTGAATCTGAGGTTGCGGATGGACTTCTAGGGGGCCTGGAGCACCGCGATGAAAAACCCGTCATAACCGAACTCATCCGGAAGCAGTTGGGCTTCTTCGATCAGGGAAAAGGATGGGTGGTCCGCCAGGAAGCGTTTGATCTGGTCCTGGTTCTCCTCCCTGAAGATACTGCAGGTGGCATAGACCATTCGGGCACCGGGTTTGCAGACCGGTGCATACTGGTCCAGGATGGTCCTTTGGAGGCCGAGGCATCTGTCCAGCAGTTCCTGGTCGATACGCCACTTGGCATCCGGATTCCGTCGCAGGACACCTGATCCTGTGCAGGGGACATCGAGCAGTACCCGGTCAGCAGATCCATGCAGGCGTTTGACCGATTTTGTGTCCGTGGAGATCTTGGTCTGGATGTTATCCAGGCCGGCGCGGCTGGCTCTTTGCCGGAGTTCTTTGAGTTTCCACTCATCCGGATCCAGCGCTATGATCTGCCCCCGATTGGCCATCAAGCCAGCGATCTGCAAGGTTTTTCCTCCTGCTCCGGCGCAACCGTCCACCACGCGCTGGCCCGGCTGCGGGTCCAGTGCGGTGGCCACTTGCTGGGAGGCAAAGTCCTGCACTTCAAACCAGCCATCCCGGAAGGCGGGAAGACGAAAAACATTGGCTCGACGGGTCAGTCGGATGGCAAGAGGCGCAAGGATCTCCGCTTCAAGACCGACCTTCAAAAGAGCTTGCATGACCTCGGTAGCTGTGGCTTTTACGGGATTGACCCTCAAGATGACATCTGCCGGTTGGTTCAGTGCATGAAGAAGGTCAGGCCATCGGTCACCGTAGTTCGTGCGGCCTTTTTCATCCATCCAGTCGGATATGGATTCGCGAACAGCGAGGGGGCAGTCGGGTGCATCCCAGTCGTAGGGAGGCTCAGGGAGGTGGTGCCATTCTTCCCAGTCGGGCAGCTCGTATCCCACTGATCGCAGGTGCCAGCCGATCACGTTCGGCCAGTAGATCGGGGGTTTCGCCGGGTCGGCATAACGCCGAAGATATCGCAGGATATCATAGGTGGTCTCTGCCACGAAGGACCGGTCCCGGGAACCCCACTGCGGGGATTGTTTGAATAATCGAGCCAGGACCTTGTCGGCAGGGTAAGGACGTTCAACGATGTCGCGCAGGGCCTGGTCGACAGCGCGTACCAGGTTGGGGTAGAGCTTCATGGACATGTTGCGAAAGTAGCGGGAATGCTTCCAAATCCGACCATTTTCAGGTCTTTCCGGGTCGCAAATGGAAAATTTGCTCAATGTCTGGTAAGAGAATAGAAAATAACTTACCTTTGCACCCGCTTGAAATCTGTCGTCCGCTTGTCGGATTATCAGATTATGGTCTTACCTAACGAAATCGGAACATGGCCGTTAAAATGAGATTACAGCGCCACGGGCGCAAACAGAATCCTTACTTCAAGATCGTGATTGCCGACGCGCGTTCACCGCGGGATGGTAAATACATCGAACGTTTGGGATTCTACAACCCAATGACTACCCCGGCAACGATCGAGATCGATCGGGACAAAGCACTGGATTGGCTGAACAAAGGTGCGCAGCCGACAGATACGGTGCGTGCGATTCTACGCTACAAGGGTGTGATGTTCAAGAAGCACCTTCTTCGGGGAGTAGCCAAGGGCGCGATGACCCTGGAAGAGGCAGAAGTGAAGTGGCAGGAGTTTATCCGTGAGAAGGAAGGAAAAGTCCTGGCTCGGAAGAAAGCTGTTGCTGATGAGAAGCAGGAGTTCCTGAAGGCGATGTCAGGTACCGCCAAGCCGGTAGCTGCGCCTGTTGTTGAGGAGGCGCCTGCTGTTGAAGAAGCACCTGCTGCTGAAGAAGCGCCTGCTGCTGAAGAGGCGCCTGCTGTTGAAGAAGCACCTGCTGCTGAAGAGGCACCTGCTGCTGAAGAGGCACCTGCTGCTGAAGAGGCACCTGCTGCTGAAGAAGCGCCTGCTGCTGAGGAAGCGCCTGCTGCTGAGGAAGCGCCCGCCGCTGAAGAAGCGCCCGCTGCTGAAGAGGAATCCAAGGAACCGGAGGCTTGATCTCTGGTTTTCTGCAAGGTGATAAAAGGCCCCGTCTTGTTGAGACGGGGTTTTTTTATGTTGGCGCCTGAACTTTTCTTACCTTCGCCATCCGGAAAGACATCTTCTTTGGAACCTGGCCGCCTTGAAAAGGGCTGCCAGGTTTCGCGTAATAAGAACGTATTAATTCTACCATCATGGTTATTGCACTTGACAAATCCTATCAGGACGCTCTGGATGATCTGATTCAGCAGATCCAGGCATCAGAAGAATTGGCAACCTATCTGGAAACGGAGGAGGAAGAGGCCTATCAGGCACTGCGGGAAGTCTATGAGGGATTGCTGGCCGAGCTCTATCGCATGGTCGCGGTGAATGATCCACTGCAAATCACCAGTTTGGAGGTGGCCATGCTGGATGAACGCCTGGAGGGATTGTATCTCCCCAAGATCCTCGGATTCTCCGTCCTTCGTGGAGCGATCACGGATGATTACCGGTATTACTATCCCCAGGAGCAGTTCAAGACCATCTTGCTGGCCATCTGTCATTCTTCCAATTTCGAATGGATCCGAAAGCGGACCGGCCAGACCATTCAGATCGGATTTGGCCTCAGTTCGGATATCTGGGTGACCAACCTCATTCAGGAGATCAGTAACAAGAAGATCAGGCAGTTCCTGGAAGCGCAGAAGATCGAACGATATCACGATCTCGAGCCGCGACGGGATGCATACCGGCGTTATGCAGGTCAGTTTCGTGATGAGATCTTCTTCACAGCTGATTTTCCCACCAATCTGCCCGATCTGAAACGATATTTCCCCTCCTTGCGGAATTTCCTCGGCAGACGTATCCAGTTGGACCTGAATAATGAATCCATCCTGGAGCCGATCTATGACCTGGTCAGGAACAAGGAATTTCAGGGGGCCTATGAGCACAACTATCTGCTGGCGATGTTCCTCAACTTTTTCGATGCGCCTGAGGAATCCAAGAAGCAGGCCGGCAATATCTTCAATCAGCTTCGCAAACAGGACCCGGAGTTCAATGAACATTACTTTGGTATTCTTACGGAGTTGCATCACAGCCAGTATGAAGTGTCCTCCGGCAGTGACCGACAGGTGGCCAGTATCGTGGATAGCAAGATCAAGGACGATATCGCCGACTACTATGCCCTGATTGAATTGGTGCACAGCAAAGGGTATGTCCACCAGGATGCCATCGAGGCCATTCAGCAGTTCTATGGCCAGCACCAGGGTGTCAGCAAGGTCAATGAATGTGTCCGATTAACGGTATTTCGTCAGTTGAGGAAATTCATTGCCAACCTGGAGCCTGCCGACTATCCTGAGCTTTTCGAGATCAGCAAGATCTACGCGGCCTATTTTCAGATTTTTGACAACGAGCATTTCAAGCAGGATGTCAAGGACCTGAACATGGCATATGTGAAGAAGCTGATCAAGACGTTTACAGATAAGCGGGGAAAAGACTATCAGGATATCAAGCGCTTTGTCCAGGCTACCTTTACCGATCTCGGCTTCCTGACAGACAAGGAGGTCGTGGAACTGTTCAAGAGTCGCCGGAAGAAGAAGGCTGTGGCAGAGGAATAGGCGATCCCGGCAGATCGTGTTCAGGGCGTAAACTTGTATCCGAACCCTCGAATCGAATGGAAATGTCGGGGCGATCGGTGATCAGTTTCGAAGTACTTGCGGAAACTGAGGATGAAGTTGTCAATGGTTCGTGTTGACGGTGCTACCTCGTACCCCCAGACAATATGAAGGATCTGTTGCCGGGAGACGGCTTCATTGCTGCGGTCGATCAACAATCGGAGCAACGCCACTTCCTTTCGGGTCAGTTCGATCGTTCCCTGGTTCGTTTTCGCCTCGAAAGCTGAAAAATCGATCCGGTAGGGGCCAAATTCATAGATGTCCTCCGGTTCCGGTTTGTTCGCTGATTGCGGATACCTTCTGAGCAGGTTGGCAATGCGCAACAGCAACTCCTCCAGGTGAAACGGTTTGGTCAGGTAGTCATCCGCGCCGGTCCTCAATCCGATGATGCGATCTTCGGGAGTGTCACGCGCCGTCAGCAACATGATGGGGACAGTCCGGTCCGTCAGTCGAAAATGTGCACACAGGTCCAGTCCGGACAGGCCGGGCAGCATAATGTCCAGGAGGATCAGATCAAATCGCTGGGACTGGAATAGATCGATCGCCTTCTGGGCATCGTCAGCCAAGGTCACCTGGTAGCCCTCCAATTCCAGATTCAGGGCCAGGGATTCACGGATACTGGCTTCATCCTCGACAATCAGGATATGCTGATTCATCATATGGGCAATTGGATGTGAAAGCAGGTGCCATTGGGAATGTTCTCCATCAGGCGGATCTGTCCATGGTTCTGCCGCACGATCTCACGAACCAGGTAGAGGCCCAATCCCGTGCCCTGGGAGGCCCGGGTCTCCTCGTTGCCGATCCGATAGAACATGTCGAAAATACGACTTCGCTCGGCAACGGGGATTCCGGGTCCGGTATCAGAAACCTCCAGTCGCAGCCATGTGCCGGAAGTGCTCAGGCTGGCCACCACAGGTTGATCGGAAGGACTGTACATGGCGGCATTATCGGTCAGGTTGCGAAAGATGATATCCAGGCCTGGCCAGTCGGCCAGGATCTCCTGCTCAGGGTTGGCGTCGAGGCGGAGATCCAGGGCCCGGTCAGGCCAGTGGTTCTTCCATTCCTGTTGCCATTGCGTGATCACGTTCTTCAGAAGGCGAGGTTGAGGTTGAGCCATGTACTTCTTTTCCAGCCGGGCAGCCAGTAGCAGGTGATTCACTGTGTTGCTCAATCGGTCGGATTCGCGAATGGAGGATTGGACCAGCCTCTCCAGTTGCTCCCGGGTCAGCGTGCGCTTTTGTATCGTCTCAAAGGCAAGCCGCATGGCGGTGAGCGGCGTTTTCAGTTCATGGGTGATGGACAGGAGAAAATTGCGTTGTTGGCGAAATACGCGTTGCTCCTGTACATAGGATCGGAAGATCAGCCAGATACCGATGGAAATGCTGATCAGGATAAAGAGCGACTCGCCGATGATCATGAGACGTTGTCGCTTGTACTTGGCCAGCAGCTGCTCGGTATCCGGAAACCCCTGGCTTCCCGGCACAGGGTAGAGGTCGTAGAACTCGCGCAGTCGCAGGTCGGCCTGGTACAGCGATTCATTCTTCTGAATGAGCAGGACACTCCACCAGATCAGGGCAAGTACGATATAGCCGGCGATGACGATGGCCAGGATGCGCAGATACTGTTTCATGATCATTGAGTCGGCCCAAAGGTAGTCCAGACAGCGAAGGCCTTGGAGGACTTTCTGAATTTCTTATCTTTCCTCAACGTCTGACTACCCGAAGTGGTTGAACTACCTTTGTCCGGTGAATACTTGAAACTGAATATGGAACGGACCAATCTGGCACTCGCCATTCAACATGTCCTGATCCAGACAGGGAATGCCATCTTACCCGGGATCGGCGTGTTGCGTCTGAAATATCATCCGGCCCGACTGAGTCGCCGGGAGGGAATGATCTACCCGCCATCGGAGGTGCCGGAATTCGAGGTCCTGGACGATCTTCCCGAACCTGAGCCGGGCCTGATACGCGAATATCTTCTGGCAGAACAGGAGGCCGACGAGGCGATCGGTGTGGCCCGGCTCAAGCGAGTACTTGCGGATTTGAGGGAGTCCCTCGACCGGGACCAATCCGTCGAATTGCCCGAGGTGGGGGAGTTCTACAAGGAGGCAGGACGGATCGATTTTCGACCCGGATCGTTCAATTACTACCTGGAAGTGTTTGGCCTGGGCCCGGTACAGGCACGACCGGTGATGCGCAGGACTCCGGAGCAGGCCGCTCGCCTGGCTCAGGAATCCAGAGCGACAAGGCTGCCCGAAACCAAGACAGTAGCCCAGGTCAACAAAAGAAAAGATCGTTGGGTCTTACCTGCCTTGGCCACGGTACTGGTACTGGCCCTGGCAGGATGTATCTGGCTGATCCTGGCACCTCCCTCCCTGCCAACGGGAGTTTCGCAAGCCGGGTTGGATCAGGGGCCGGAATCGGTGGTGTCGGATGAAGATATGCCCAGGACCTCTGACCCGGGTGACCTGACAGAACAGATTCTGGGCGAGGATCCGGATACGGTCCAGCAGGCAGTGGAAGATATTGCGCCCACAGCTCCTCATGGGATGCGATCCAATGAGGACGAATCCACACCCCGGTTCGCCCAGAACCAGGTCCGGATCGTCGCCGGGCATTTCGCCAATCCGGAGAATGTGGCTGGTCTGATCGATCGCCTCAAGGAAATGGGGTTCAATGCACAAAGTGAACCCGGAAAAGGTGGATTGACACGCGTCTTTGTCCTGGTTGACCCTGATACTTCTGACGCGATGGAGATTCTGGCCCGCATTCAGAAGGATGTAGAGCCCACGGCTTGGATCTTGACACAATAGACAAATGATAATATTGTCAGGCATGGAAATGGCCGACATATATACTTATTGTAAACTTTATTTAGCCTTCATTCAAAATTATATTCTGATTACATGAAAAATATAGACCTTCGCGGCATGAGATCCTCGGAACAGGTCTGGAGCTCACTCCTGGCTGACCAATCACCCTTCTTTCTTATTGCCGGTCCTTGCGTTGTCGAAGGCCGCGACCTGGTCTTCGAAGTGGGGGAACGGGTGAAGGCGATCTGCACCAACCTGGGGATACCCTATGTGTTCAAGGCATCCTACCGCAAGGCAAACCGGTCCAGACTGGATTCCTTTACCGGGATCGGGGACCAGGAAGCCCTTTCCCTGATTCGGGAAGTGGGAGCCACTCTGGATCTGCCAACAACGACCGATATTCACGCCGACCAGGAGGCCGCCATGGCGGCTGAATACGTCGATATTCTGCAGATCCCGGCATTCCTTTGTCGTCAGACCTCCTTGCTGCTTGCTGCAGCGGACACCGGCAAGATCGTCAATGTGAAGAAAGGTCAGTTCCTCAGTGCTGAGGCCATGCGATATGCGGTCGACAAGATCCGCCAATCGGGGAACGATCATGTTCTTCTGACAGAGAGAGGTACCACTTTCGGATATCAGGATCTGGTGGTGGATTTTCGTGGTATCCCGACTATGCAGACTTATGCCCCGGTGATCCTGGATTGCACGCATTCGCTCCAACAGCCGAATCAGGCGTCCGGCGTAACGGGTGGCCAACCACAATTGATCCAGACCATCGCTTCCGCAGGCATCGCCAGCGGGGTCAATGGACTCTTTATAGAGACCCACCCTGATCCATCAAAGGCGCTCTCCGACGGAGCCAATATGCTCTCACTGGATAAACTGGAGGCATTGCTGGAACGGCTGGTCCGAATTCGTCAAGCCATTGAACCTGTTGAATCTGTTCCTGGATGACGCCCTTTTACCGATAAATCCATGAATAATGCGATCCCATTTGACCAGTCTTCTGTTTGTTCTTCTTCATGTTTCCTCCATGCAAGCCCAGGCAACTCGTTCGGTTGTCCAGGTGTTCAATCCTGCAGGCATCGAACGGATCATCCTGGATCTTTCCGGTGATGTAGAGATCCTGTCGGCTCCCGGACAACTCGTCCAGGTTGAAACGGAAGTGGTCATCACGAATGGTGGGGATCCCATTCTCAAGGCCCTGATCCTGGCCAAGCGATATAGTCTGGACAACAGTAGGGAAGGGGAATCCCTGCATCTGTTCTATCCACGTCGCCTGGCCCCGGTGAGTGTGCGAGGGACCACCCTGGATGAGCAGATCCGCTATCGCATCTATCTGCCAGAGGGGTTGGAGGCCGTTATGAAGGAACGAGCTGCCGCGACTTCTGTGCCGGAATAGTCGACGAACGCACCAATACCGGTTTGCAGGCGTTATCTTCGTCGAACAACTTTGTCAGATGCATCTACGCATAATCCTCCTGGTATGGATTGGGACGGGGTGGGCCACCAACGCTTTCGGTCAGCTCAGGCAGATCCTGTATACCACCATCCCTGCTGATTCCATTTTGAATATCCGCATTGCCATGGATGATGACGTTCAGGTCAGGCCATGGCATAACAGCTCTGTCTTCATTGAGACAGAAGTGGTCCTGGCGACCTGCCAGGAAGGGATCTTCGACCACGTTGTCGCCAAGGGCCGGTATGCCGTAGTGTCGACCTCGCAACCACCCCAACTGGTTGTTCGCCAGGGGGTGCCCAAGCGGGCTCCCCTGACCTCACCGAAAGGACCTTGCGATGAAACGATCATCCATCGGATCTATGTGCCCGATGATTTTCGTGAAGTGGATGGCAAGCAATGGAGTCGGCCTGAAAACCTGAACCGTTCGACGATCAACAACTAATTCCGCTCGTCCCGTCTATCCGGGTTGCCGGCAACGCTCATGGTGACTGCAATCGATCTCCGTGTTTCTCTGGAAACTGCTGAAGATGATTCCCTTCTACGACAGGCCCTCATCCGGAAAACCGGATGGCTGGATCAGGATATCCGGGTTGTCCGGGTGATCCGGCGATCCCTGGATGCGCGCTCAAGGCCCCCGGTGGTCCAGATCCGGCTGGAAGTATTTCTCCATGAGGAACCGGGTCCTGACCCGGTCATCCGGTCGGAGTTCCAGATGGTCGACCAGGCACCTGAGGTTCTCATCATTGGCGCGGGGCCTGCCGGTTATTTCGCAGCGCTGGAGTGTCTTGCCCTTGGCTTGAAGCCCGTTGTCTTTGACCGGGGCCGCGATGCACGATTACGACGTAGGGATCTCCGAGATATTCAACAGTTTGGCAAGGTCAATCCCGACTCCAACTATTGCTTCGGTGAAGGCGGGGCAGGAACCTATTCTGATGGCAAGCTGTACACGCGTTCGGTCAAGCGAGGGAAAATGGAACGCGTGCTTCGATTGCTCGTGGAGCATGGCGCACCGGAAGATATTCTCATCGACGCACACCCGCATATCGGCAGTAACAAACTGCCTCAGGTGGTCATGCGGATCCGGGACACCATTGAGCACTTTGGGGGTGAGGTCCATTTTGAAAGAAAGGTAACCGATCTGTTGGTTCAGAAGGATACCATCCATGGTGTTCAGCTGGCAGATGGCACGATCCGGGAAGGGGAAGCCGTCCTGCTGGCGACTGGGCATTCCGCCAGGGATATCTTCCGGTTGCTGGAGGTCAAGGGGATCGCCATCGAGTTCAAGCCCTACGCCCTGGGGGTCCGCATTGAACATCCGCAGCCATTGATCGACCAGATCCAATACGGTCAGCGAAAGCGCGATGAGTTGCTACCTGCTTCCAGCTATGGACTGACCTGCCAGGTAGACGGACGGGGCGTTTTCTCCTTCTGCATGTGCCCCGGCGGGTTGGTTGTCCCGACGGCGACAAGTCCGGGTGAGATCGTCGTCAATGGGATGTCGATGTCCCGGAGGGACAGTCCGTTTGCCAATGCGGGTACTGTGGTCAGTGTCGACTGGGATGATCTGAAGCGCTATCATGACCAGGGGGTTTTTGCCGGTATGGCCTTTCAGGAAGAAGTCGAACAAACCATGTTTCAGGCGGGTAATGGCAGTCAACAGGCTCCTGCCCAGCGATTGACGGATTTCCTTCACGGCCGACTGTCCGCAAACCTGCCTGAAACATCTTATATCCCGGGTATCTATTCAGCCCCGCTGCATGAGTTGCTCCCTTCCTGGATTGCTCGCTCCCTTCAGCGTGGCGCGGAGCAGTTCAACCAGAAGATGCCCGGATATCTGACCAGCGAGGCGGTCGTGATCGGGACAGAAAGTCGGACCAGCTCTCCGATCCGGATTCCCAGGGATCCGATCACCCGAATGCATCCGCATGTCACCGGATTCTATCCGGTAGGAGAAGGTGCCGGGTATGCCGGCGGCATCCTGTCGGCGGCAATGGATGGACAAAATAGTGCCATCGCCGTTGCCGGGTGGCTGAGAGACCGGGGAATTCTCCGATCTTCGTCCCATGAAGCATTTCATTGATCTGCTCGGCCGGATATGTCTGGCTGTCATCTTCCTGTTCGAGGCATATGACTCGTTCCGGTATTTTGATGAGACCAAGCAGCAAATGGCTGAACATGGACTGGTCTGGCAACAGGATCTCCTGTTGTCCTGTGCGATCATGGCGCTGCTCCTGGGAGGGATCCTGCTGCTGATCGGTTACCGAACCACCTTCGGTACCATCCTCCTCCTGCTGTATTGGGT
Source organism: Lewinellaceae bacterium (assembly GCA_020636225.1). GTDB lineage: Bacteria > Bacteroidota > Bacteroidia > Chitinophagales > Saprospiraceae > JAGNXB01. The sequence continues at coordinate 207,037 of JACJYI010000002.1, forward strand.
ACCTGTAACCTTCCTGGTCCATGATTTCTGGAACCAGCCTCCCCCCGAGCTGCGGTTGCAATCAATCCTGTTCATGAAGAACCTCGCGGTCATCGGTGGCTTGCTGATCGTCATGGTCAATGGCAGTGGGCGCTACAGCATTAAACGACTGCTGGCCACGACCCACGTCCCCTGACTCAGTTACCCCGATCAGGAAGCCTGGTCCCGCAATGGTAGCAGAACTCTGCTGAGTCGCGATGATCCTCGGCCATACAGTGCGTGCAAACTCGCGTCGTGGTTGCCTGGTGAGTTGCCTGGGACATGGCCACGGAAACGATTCCGGTTGGAACAGCGATGATCGCATAGCCCAGCACCATGACCACAGCGGCCAGGAACTGGCCCAACGGAGTTGCCGGAGAAATATCGCCGTATCCCACGGTGGTCAGGGTGACGATGGCCCAATACATCGAACGTGGAATACTGTCAAAACCACTGTTGGATCCCGCCTCGACCACATAGAGCAGGGAACCGATGAATACCACAAGGAGCAACACAGCTGTCAGAAATACCGTGATCTTCATCCTGCTGGCCCGCAGGGCTTCCAGGATGATCCGGCTTTCCTTGAGATGATCAACCAGCTTGAACACCCTGAATACACGGATCACGCGCAAGACCCGGATCGTCAGAAGATAATGGGTGCCGGGCAGGATCAGACTGATATAGGTCGGTAAAACTGCCAGGAGGTCGACGATGCCAAAAAAGCTGGTCGCATACCTGAGCGGCTTTCTGGCCAGCCACAGGCGTAGCAGGTATTCGATCGTGAACAGGGCAGTGAAAATCCATTCGAGTGTGTGAAAATATGCCCCGTACTTGATTTCCAGGCGAACAATGCTCTCCAGGAAAACGGTCAATACGCTCAAGACAATGGCGACCAGCAAGAGGACATCAAAGGCTTTGCCGGCAGGGGTGTCGGATTCGAAAACGATCTTCCACCAACGTTCGCGAATGGAGTCAAGAGACATACCGCTATGGGTCTTTGGACAAGTAAAGCTACAGGATAGATCAGAAACAGCCTCTGTGTGTCACCGGATCCCTCGGGTCAGCGGCTGGTCCGAGTGTATTTCCGGCTTCCTGCCGGTGGAAAATGTTTAAATAGAGTACATTTGTTTGTCATGTATAATGCTCTAGTATCGTGATCCGGGCAGTTATTGTTGATGATGAACAATACGGCAGGGAGAATCTCCGGAACCTTCTGGGCAGGTACTGCCCGGAGGTGGAGGTCGTTGGTGAGGCCGATTCTGTCGAACGGGGTGTGCAGGTCCTACGTGACCCTGACCTGAAGCCGGATGTTGCCTTTCTGGATATCAATCTGCAGGATGGGTTGGTTTTCCAGTTGTTGAATGAACTGACGGATCGTCCTTTCGAGGTGATCTTTGTCACGGCCTACGAGCAATTTGCCGTGAAGGCATTCAAGTACAGTGCCATCGACTATGTCCTCAAGCCGATTGATCCGGATGCGTTGAAGGAAGCGGTGGCGCAGATCCGCCCCGGGCGCCTTAACCGGATCGCCCAACGACTGGACGTTTTCCAGGGCGCGCTGGCCCAGCCTCATACCTATGAAAAGCTGACCGTATCTGCCTTGGATGGGATCTATTTCCTGAATCTGAAAGAGATTGTCCGATTTGAAGCGGACGATAACTATACGAACATCTATTTACAGGATGGGGGCAAATTGACTGCCTCCAAGACGATCAAGTCCTACGAGGATCTGCTGGCCAACCAGCATTTTTTCCGGGTGCACAAGCGGCATATGATCAACCTCAATTTCATCCGGAAGTTTGTGAAAGGGGATGGAGGATACCTGGTGATGGATGATGGAAAACAGATCGATGTCAGTCGTCGGCGGCGAACCGAATTCATCGAACGGGTCCGGAAATTACAGGAGGAACTGTAGCTCTGGAGAGATTGGCTGGAAGAGGGAATGCAGGCGGGATGGCCTGCGATCGTTTCAAATATAAAATAATGTTTATATTTACCCCACTGAACCGACTGGAGTGACGTGAATGATCCCATCATTACCCAGCATATCGTCATGAAGTCAAAACCCAAGAAAACCCTGGAGCAACTCAAGCGGGATCTCCAGGTCCTCACCAAAGAGGAAATGCAACGGATCAAAGGTGGCAGGCCTGCAGTTCGTTTCAGCACGCGCAGGTTTGCGCGATGCGGAGGCAGGTTGCCTCAATAGCCGGATTTCTTTCTGATTTTGCGCTCTTCTGGTCAGCTCCTATCTGTTGACCATCAACCTTCCATTATCTTTATACCATGAGCGCCCCCATTCTTCCTGACATGCACACCGGAGTGGATCTGGAAACCCGGTTCAAGGCTGCTGCGAATATCTCGGAGCAACAGAACTGGGGCGCCCGCTGGCTGGCGTATCTGACCTATACCGATCCGGAGCAGGCGCTGGCATTTGCCCGCAAGGCAACCGGCGAAGATCATCATCCACTCCTCTTGTCATCCTGGAAGACCAGGGGGTTTCTGGCCAATCTCCGGCATCAACAGAAAGAAGCGATCTATGCCTATCAGGAAGCCCTTCAGCTGGCTGAGCAGGAAGGGGCCCAGGACAAGCAGGCAGACATCCTGCTGGAGTGGAGTGCCGTCTATGTGAACGCTGGCCAGATCAACGACGCGGAGCGGATGATCGAGCAGGCGGCCCGGTTGATCAGGGTTTTTCCGCGTCCCCGACAGTCCTTTCACCTGTTGATACGTCAGGCTTCGCTCAAATTGCGGCAGGGACATCTTCATCAGGCATTCCCCCTGTTCCGTCAGGCGGAGCGGATGCATACCGTCCTGCAAGGACAGTGGCAATGGGATGACCTGGATTATCTGACCCTGCTCTACAGCGGTCTGGGGGAATGGTATACCGAATCCGGAGAAAGGCAGTTGGCGCGGGATGCTTATTTCCGAGTCATCCGGATCTGCGAGAATTTCCAACTCAAATCCCGACTGGCATGGTACTACCTTCATGCTGGTGCGGCCTCCATGGCCCTGGAGCGGTGGGAAGATGCCAGGCAGATGTTCCTGCAGGCCATTGATCAACGGGAGTCCGGACAGAAGGAGGCTTTGGCCGGGGCCTGGGCAAACCTGGGATTCGTTTACCTGCAACTGGAAGAACCGGCAAAGGCCAAAGATGCCCTGGATCGGGCAGCAGACCTCTACCAGGACTTGGGGCCCGACAAGAAGAACCTGGCCGTAGTGGCCACCTGGCGCGCACGTCTGGCCCGCCTGACCGGACAGGCTGATCAGGTGATGAGTCAGTTTGTTCTGGCATCCGAATATGCCAGGGAGATCCATGATAATGCCCAGCTATCCCTGATCTGTAAGGAGATCGCCAGGCATTTCGCGGATCAGAAAGACTTCAAGAATGCCTATGAATACCTCCTTCTGCACGATGAGATCGGGGAAAAGGCCAGGGAGGAACTCCAACAGACCAACCTGATGGAGTTGCAGGTCAAGTACGAGACCGAGCAGAAAGAACAGGAAGCGGAAACCCTCCGGGGGCAGGCGGTCGAGCTTCGACTGAAAGCCATGCGGGCACAGATGAATCCGCATTTCCTCTTCAATGCCCTGAACGGCATCCAGAATTTTATCCATCAGGAAGATGGCGACAAGGCATCCCGGTACCTGGCCAAGTTTGCCGGATTGGTGCGCCAGAGCCTCAATCTGTCCAACACGGAGCTGATCACTCTGGAAGATGAAGTGGCGTTTATCCAGGATTATCTCTTTATCAATCAAAAACTGCGGTTTGACGGTCGACTTCATTTTGAGGTCAGAGTGGATGATGAGATCGACGAGGATCGCGTGATGATCCCGCCAATGATGGTCCAGCCGTTTGTCGAGAATGCCATCGAACACGGTTTTACCAAACGTCAATCCGGTACGATTGTGATCACGTTTGATCTGCTTGATAACGACGTCATCCGATGCGCCATTCAGGATGATGGGATTGGCAGAGAAGAGGCCATCAGGATACAGGCCGTTAACCCTATGAGAAGCCAGCATCAATCGCTGGGGATCGGGATCACCCGGGAGCGCCTGGATCTCCTCAATCGAAGCGGATTCAATGGCCATCGCCTGGAGATCATCGATCTCAAGGATGACCAAGGTCATGCACTTGGCACGAGAGTTGAACTATATTTCCCATCCAGAAGAAAGGGAATCTAGGCCGACCGACCGTTCCCTCACCCAAACCGACCGTTCCCTGGTCCAACATCCCCATATCCGCATTCTTGATTGACTTTCCCTATGGAGAACACCATCTTCGTAAAGGTTTTCTCATAGTATGTTTGTTGGGTCCTACACCAAGTTTCCCCCTGGTGTAGGATTTTTTTATTCCTGAACTTCCACTCGGTGGGTTTTCCGGTTTCCTGAATCATCCATGATGGTCAGGGTATGCGTTCCGGGGGGTAGTGTGGCGATCCAGGTATGCCGCCCCCGAGTCTTTCCCAGATATTGGTCGTTGCAATGCCAGAAAACCTGTGCATCAGGGTCGCGGTGGGTCGCCTGGAGCAAGACCGCCTGTCGGACGCCATTCAGGTCGACTGGAATAATGATTCGGGTATCCTCGGCGGGATAGATCCACTGGAGGGGATTGAACGACTGTTGTTCCAAGCATCCTGGTGCCAATTCAGGCAACCCGCGATATTCCGGGTGATGAAACCGGTAATAATGTTCCTGAAGAGGCGGGAGGACCTCCACTACCCGTCGCAGACTTTGATCCGGCAAAGCACAACTGCTATTCACTCGTGCACCGGTTTGCTGATCGACCAGGATCTCACGATGGACGGTACAAACCGGCGGGCGCCGTTGCCGGATCAGGATCAATTGGGTATCTGCCGGACATAGCCCGGAGGGGGGATTGCCGGAAAATGAACAGACCTCCCGATAGTCCAGATCATCCAAAGGAGGCTTGAACCATGTCGTCGGTGGCAACATGTCAAAAACAGCGAAGAGCAGCGGGGCAGCAGCCTTGTATCCGACCAGGTCCGGGCGCGGTGTCCCGTCGGCATTGCCGACCCAGACACCAACCGTGTATTCCGGAGTGACACCGATCGCCCAGGCATCCTTGAACCCGAAACTGGTGCCCGTCTTCCAGGCCACCTGTCGAGGCGACTCAAAGTAGGCCCAGTTTTCCATTCCCTCAGGGCGATCGGGCAGGACCATGGCCTGCAGCATATGCCAGATCGCACCAATGCCCGGCACACGCACGGTTGAGGATGTCTTGTTCAGGTCTCGACGGATTCGAAGACCCTCCACCGGATTGGTGCTCGGATGGCCTGTCTGGAGGCGATGGGCACAAGCCGAGTAGATGGTCACCAGGTCCCACAAGCTGACCTCCCCACCCCCGAGGATCAGTGACAGTCCATAGTGATCGGCTGGGCGATCCAGGGTGGACAGTCCAAATTGCCGGAGTTGCTCGAGAAAGGCATCGGTGCCATAATCCTTCAGGAGACGGACCATCGGGACATTGAGTGAAGAGGCGATCGCCTCCTCGGCATTCACCACTCCTTCATATTGTCTGTTGTAGTTCTCTGGCCGATACGAACCGTACTGGGTAGGGACATCCGGCAACAGGGAACCGGGCCAGATCAGGCCATCGTCCAGGGCGCTGGCGTACAACAGCGGCTTCAGGGTGGAGCCCGGACTCCGCCTGGCCGGAATCATGTCCACATCTCCCTGGTGGTGAAGTGCCAGCGGATTGTTGCCCGCATAGACCTCGACCTGATGATGTTGGTTCGATGCAATCACCACAGCCATATTGAACACACCATTGCCGGCCATCCGGTCCTGATAGATCTCCAGGTAGGATCTGACGGCATCCTGGAGTGGCCCATTCACAGTGGTTCGGATGAGCGGGGCCTCTGATTGGCCCAGGCTGGTCATCAGTTCCGGAGCCCGGCGCGGAAGGGGGGCGGGACGGACTGGCAGTGGTTCGGATTTTGCCAGGATCCCATCCGCGGAGGAGAGATATCCCTCCGCCACCATTTGGTCCAGGAGGCGATCGCGCTTGGCCCGTAGAAGGTCACGATTGCGCCCGGGATGGATCAAGGCCGGGTCATTGGGCAAGACAGCCAGCATTGCTGCTTCACCCCAGCTGAGCAGGTGCGGGGCCTTTCGGAAGTATCGCCAGGAGGCAGAAGCCAATCCCACAACATTGCCACCAAAAGGAGCCCTGGACAGATATTCCTTGAGAACGGTTGATTTCCTGTACTGGACCGTCAACCGAACCGCCGTTGCCCATTCGATGATTTTCTCCCGGTAGGTACGAGGCTGCCCTTTCCGGGCCAGACGGATCAACTGCATGGAGATGGTACTGCCTCCCCGGACAATGCGGCCGGCCTTCAGATTTGACCGGAACGCCTGGAACATGCTGATGGGGTTGAATCCCGGATGCCAGTAGAACCATCTGTCCTCAAAGGTGAGGATGGCTTTTTCCATTTTGGGAGGAACCTGATCGATCGCTGGAAACCGCCATTGGCCGTCAGCTGCCAGACGCGCTTCCAGTAGGCCATCCCCGCTATCCAGGAGAATGGTCGACAAAGGGTCGGTAGACAGATGGACTGGCCATAGCAGCCATGATGCCAGAAGGAGGCTGGCGAAGATCTTCCACCTCTTCCTCAGCAGGTCCCATGCCCGTCGCTGGCCAGGAGGCAGAGATCTCATTCCACGCCGCTTAACGTGAGATCGATCCGCTTCCGGGCAGTATCCACGCGCAGTACCTTCACCGTCACCGCTTGCTGGAGCCGCACGACTTCGGAGGGATGGCGGATGAATCGGTTGGTCAGTTGGGAGATATGGATCATGCCATCCTCCTTGATCCCCAGCTGGACAAAGGCGCCGAAGTTGGTCAGATTGCTGATCAGCCCCCGGAGGATCATCCCTTCGCGGATATCATTGATGCCACTCAATCCTTCGGTGAATCGAAAGGTCTGTGCCCGGCCACGGGGATCATGTCCCGGTCTGGCCAGTTCCTGGCGGATGTCCTGGAGGGTTGGCATGCCCACTTCATCTTGCACATAGTTCGCCCATTGGATCTGGTCCAGACGGTCCGGATGCCGGATCAGTTGTTCGACATTCAGGCCAATGTCCCGGGCAATTTGTTCGACCAGGGCATATCGTTCAGGATGTACGCCGGTGTTGTCCAGTGGATGGGCACTATCCCGGACCCTGAGGAACCCGGCACATTGTTCAAAGGTCTTGTCGCCCATCCGTTCCACCTTTCTGATCGAGCTCCTGGAGGGGAATGGCCCATGGCGCTGGCGGTGGAGGATGATGTTCTTCGCCAGTGACGGACCAAGACCGGCTATGTGCCGGAGAATATGTTCACTGGCTGTGTTGATCTGAACCCCAACCTGATTGACGACGAACTGGGTGGTTTCATCCAATGATTGTTTGAGCTTGCCCTGGTGGACATCATGCTGGTACTGGCCAACACCAATGGATTTCGGGTCGATCTTCACCAGCTCGGCCAGTGGGTCCATCAATCTGCGTCCAATGGAAGCGGCACTGCGGAAGGTGAGGTCGAGATCCGGGAATTCCTCCCGAGCGACGTCGGAGGCCGAGTAAATGGATGCCCCGCTTTCGCTGACCAGATAGATATCCACCTGGTTGGCAAAGGATTGTTGACGAAGCCAGTCGAGCAATTCTTTTCCTCCGGTGCCGTCACCGGTGGCCAGGGCCCTGATGGCATATTTGTGGATCAGTTGGTCCAGGGTATCCCTTGCTTCTGCCAACGATGAGCGGGGAGGCAACGGGTAGATCGTGGCAACATCCAGGACATCGCCATGACTGTTCAGGCAGGCAATCTTGCAACCGGTGCGGTAGCCTGGGTCCAGCGCCAGGATCGGGACCTGGCCGAGGGGAGGGGAGAGCAGTAGTTGGCGAAGGTTTTGGGCAAATACGCCGATGGCATCGTCCTCCATTCTCGATTGCCAGGCGGACATGACCTCATTCTCCAGGGACGGCATCAGCAGCCGTTCAAAGCTGTCGAACATGGCCATTCTGACCTGATCCGCACAGGCACCGTTGTATTTGATCACCTTTCGAGCCAGTCGGTCAATGAATGCTTCCTGCTGGACCAGTCGTAGCTGAACCCGGAGAACGCCTTCCTTCTCGCCTCTGCGCACAGCCAGAAATCGATGGGAAGGGATCTTCCGGAGCGGTTCATCGAATTCGAAATAATCCCGGAACTTTTCTTCGTTCGGCTGGGAGCCTTTCTTTTTCCTGGCGACGATCACACCCTCCTGATCAAGCTGGCGTCGGAGGAGATCGCGATGGCCGGCATTGTCGCTGAACCACTCGGCCATGATATCCCTGGCACCGGCCAGTGCTGCCTCCGCATCGGGTACATCTCCCTGGATATACATTCGGGCCGCCTGCAGTGGTTCGCGGGTCTTATGGGCCAGAATCAGGCTGGCCAGGGGTTCCAGTCCCCGTTCCCGGGCGATGGATGCCCGGGTCTTCCGTTTCTTCTTGTAAGGCAGGTAGAGGTCCTCCAGCACGGTGGCATCCCAGGTTGACTCGATCTGTTGTCGGAGGGAAGGGGTCAGGGCACCGGCTTCCTCGATGGCCGCCAGAATGGTCAGTTTCCTGGCTTCCAGGTCCTGGTATCGTTGATGAGCTTTTTGGATCAGACTGAGCGCCTGCTCGTCGAGTCCTCCGGTGACCTCTTTCCGGTAGCGGGCGATGAATGGCAAGGTGGCCCCATCAGCGAAAAGAGCCAGGACGCGTTGGACAGCCGACTCTCTGATGCCAGTCTCCTGGGCAATTCGAGTGGTCAGGGTAGGGGATTGTGTCGCATGCATATGCCCCAAAGGTAGAGAGTCCTCCTGTTGATGGAGAAATGAAAAGGCCGTCATGATGACGGCCTTTCACCATCGAATCGTGCCACCCGCAGGATAGCCAGGGGGAAGTGACCCACAGGGCAATACCGGTCTTTGGGATGACCGGGGGCAAAATCCAAACATGTTCATCGGGATTATCGGTACTTGCGTACCAGAAACCTCCGCCAGGGATCTTGGTGAAGGCCTTGTGCCAGAGGCAATGCAAATATATAAAAATGAATTATTAAAAAAAGATAATTTTCAATATCTCAGCGTTGAATTCTCTTCTGGAACACGGCGCGAAGGGAAGAACCGCTCAGGGCACCGAAGCCGGCGACCAGCCCGCCGATGAAGGCAGTAATGAGTATCAGGGCCATGGAGGAGATACCGTTGAACAGATTGCCGATCTGGGAGCTCAGGAGGTGGTCGTTCGCCCAATCGGTTCGCCATGCCAATCCTCCCCAAAGCAAGGCACCGGCCAGGAAGCCGCAGAGGAAGGCAGACAGGGATCTGGCCGGAACCAGAAAGCTGGCGATCGCTGCAATGATCGCTATCGTCCACCAGGGGAGCCAGGCTCCTGCCAGAAACCCGAGGGTGAGAATAGCAGCGATGATGGAGATGGCACGACTCATGGGAGGGAGGGATGAAGGGTCAGGGCAAGAAGGTGAGGCTGTTTCATGATCTCTTCCTTTGACAGGATTTGCAAGGTTCGATAGGCGCCTGTCTGCCAGGTCGGCAGGAAGTTTCGGTAAAAGGGACTTCCGGGATTGCCGGACTGGCCTCCGGGATACACGCCAAATGCCCGGGTTTCCGGACCAAGTTCGACGATCATTCGCCAGGAAGGACCATTGGTCGGGGTGATGGCATTCAGCGCATTCTTATTGCCACCCAATTCCAGATCCATTGCCGAAAAGGCGGGTATTCTGGCCAGGTGCATGATGTCGGTGCCCTTGTAGACCGACCAATAACCCTTTCCGTTCTCAGAAAGGGCCTGAAATTGGGCACAGGCAGTTTTCCAGGCCCTGGTAATGATCGCGGATGCATCTTCGCGCTCAGCAGTCTGTTGATGGTCAAACCAGGCCAGGTTGGGATTGGTCCGAATGAGTTCAAGCAGTCGCCAGTCATCCGGTATCTCCACTGGAATCGAGTCCTGGGCAGCATACAACTCATCCCAGGTGAGACTGTCGACCTGCGCATCCCACAGTTCAAAAAGGACGGGCATGTTCTGCAAGGCTTCATACCGGCCATTCCATGATGCCAGACTTTTCAGGGACAGTTGTTCCGTCGCATCCAATCGGGCGGTATCCAGAAGGGGGAAGTAGGTGGCCATGGCTTCCAGTGCCTGCAGGCTGGTATTGTCATTCTGGAGAGCCATCATGTCCTCGACCGTCATGTCGTTCTTTTGCCTGAGCCGGGTATTCAGGTACCGTCCTCGCCAGGCTTCCCACACACCATAATAGGCGTAGGGATAGGCAGGGCTGGTCGATTCCTGGTTGGCCGATGCGACATATCCCTGGGCGGGATTCTCAACATACGGGTTTTCGTCATCTGGTACGAAGCCCTTCCAGGCATTTGCGGATGTCGACCCATCCTGGACCAGTCGGCCGTCGTAGGAGGGTCGGATCGGCAACAGTCCGCTGACCCGGAGGGCGATGTCTCCTGATTTGGAGGCAAAGAGCGCATTTTGCATGGGGACATCATACCGGAGCAGCGGGGTGCGCCAGGTGTCGATGGAAGACGCCTGGTTGATCTGCTGGAACAATTTGGCCATCTGGTCGTCGATATCCAGCATGGGCATCCAATGCATGGCCAGATCGGCCTGGGGTGTGCCGGATTTCACATTGGGCACAGGTCCCCAGACCGTGTACCTGACCGTATCCAGGACAGGTTGGTCCAGGCCTTTGACCTGGATGGATTCAATATGCAGTTCGGCCTGTTTGACCGCCCCGTCATACTGGTAAGCCGTTTTATCCGCATCGGTCCAACGGACCGCATACCAATCCCGTACATCATGGCCGGCATTGGTGAATCCCCAGGCGATCTCTTCATTGAATCCGATGGCGATGCCCATGAGCGGGGGGAATGCCACACCGTAGGCGGAATGCCGGGGTGTGGTGATCTGCATTTCCAGCCAGATGGAAGGCAGGGTAAGGGTCAGGTGGGGGTCATTGCAGAGAATGGGGTGCTGAAGAAGGGTTTTGGAACCGCTCAGCGCCCAGTTGTTGCTGCCAATGCCGGGTTCGCTGGCGGGGAGCCAGTCCTGGTATCCCCAGGTATCCATGGTTGCGGGGCCGGGACCTGAAACAGGAGTGGCCCCATCCGACTGTCCGGTTGAATCAGGAATGACCGGAATGTCAAGGGGATTGTGATGGGGGTAGAGGAAAGGAAAGTCTGCGGGGCCGACGATCCGATAGGCATTGCTCAGCGGAATGTCATGTGCGGTTTGGGCAAGCGTCTCACACATGGCCAACAGGAAGCCTGCTGAACGGACGAATGTCCAATGTTCGGGCTGGGCATCCAGAAGTTTGTATTCGAGGGGCCAGGAACGGGGACTCAACTCGTCGATCCGAGCATTGACACCATCCGTAAATGCCTGGAGGAGGGGCTGAATGGTCGGATCATTCTCCCAGGCCCGGGCCAGGCGCTCAGCAGTCCTCAGCATGCCCTTGCGTCGTTGTCCAAGGTCGTGTTGGAGGGTACGGGTTCCCAAGATCTCCGACAGTCTGCCTAGTGGGGCCCGGGTGCTGAGATCCATCTGGAATAACCGCAACATGGCAGATACATATCCCTGGGCAAAGGCAGCATCCAGCTCGTCTTCGGCATAGATGTGCGGGATCATTTCTTCATCAAAAATGATGGAGATGCCCTGGTTGACCGGCAGGTGATCCAGTTGCCTGGACTCTGACCGGGCACCCACCGGTTCGGCATTCATCCAGAAACCGTGTTGTGGAGAAAAAAAAGATCCAAGAGGGGGGAGGGTCTTCTCTTTCAGGATCAGTGGCCGGTCGAGAACATAAATCAGGGCAACAGTAACCGCGCTGGCCAGTAGGAACCGAAGGAGGGGCATGTCGAAGATTTGCCTGCAAATTACAAGTTTGACCGGCAAGGGGACAAACAAAAACCCCCGGACAGATCAGAGACCAGCCCGGGGGGTATGTCAAAAGGAGGGGGCGGGATTATTCGCCGTCCTTCAGGATGCTAGGCTTGCTCGCTGGAACAGGCTGGTCTCCATCCACTTTCAGGATGTTCCCCTTGATCGTCAACATCCGCGTTCCAATGGTTTCATTGGTCGTCAGGGTGACGGTTTTGGTGAATTTACCAACACGATTGGTATCGTAGCGAACATCGATCGACGCCGTTTCACCGGGCATGACCGGCTCTTTGGGCCAGGTTGGAACCGTGCAGCCACAGCTGCCGCGTGCATTCTTGATCACCAGAGGCTCCGTGCCGGTATTCGTGAACATGAACTTGCGGACACCATCAGCGCCCTGGTCGATCGTACCATAGTCGATCTCAATGGTTTCGAATTTCATCGAAGGGCCCTGAGCGTTGGTAGCTGCCCCCTGAGTTGCATCAGTTTGGGCAAATCCTACGGCTGCCAGACCGAGAAATAAAAGCAGACCAAATAATTTTTTCATCGCCAGCATTTTTTTGGTGAATCGATAAGACAAAAATAGGGGCTTCATCGTAGCGAGGAAAATCCAACCCTCCAAATCCCTGTTAATGATGAGTTAAGAGGAAATCGCCCTCCTGCAGATATGGTGCGCCGGCAAGCGATTGGCCCCTCGACTTTTCTTACCTTTGTCCACGAGTAAACGGACGATATGGAAGATTTGGTACGAGAAGAGCCAACGGCCGATGTCAAGGCGTTTGAAAATGAGGTGTTACGCGATTACTGGATTACCCTGGTCAGTCGCGAAGCAAGTATTCTTGCACGAAAGGAGGTGTTGACCGGCAAGGCCAAATTCGGCATCGTGGGGGATGGAAAGGAGGTGCCTCAGGTAGCTCTGGCCAGGTACTTCCGGAATGGGGATTGGCGGTCCGGATATTATCGTGACCAGACCCTCATGTTTGCCTTGGGTCTTTCCACGATCGATGCCTACTTCGCTCAATTGTATGCGGATCCGGACAATGATCCGTTTTCCGGGGGACGACAGATGAACAGTCATTATGCCACCCCACTGATCGACCAGTCAGGTCAATGGCTGGCGCATCGGGATATGAAGAACGTGTCCGCAGACATCTCCAGTACTGCCGGACAGATGGCCCGGGCGCTGGGACTGGCCCTGGCCTCAAAGAAATATCGTGAACGCCCGGACCTTGCTGCCGATGGCCATTTCTCGGATCAAGGCAACGAGGTTGTGTATTGTACCATCGGAGATGCCAGTACATCTGAAGGGGTTTTCTGGGAGACCATGAATGCCGCTGCGGTTCAGCAGGTTCCCCTGATCGTATCGGTATGGGATGATGGTTATGGGATTTCCGTTCCGATCGATTACCAGACCACCAAGAAAAGTATCTCCAAGGCGTTGTCCGGATTTCATAGCGAGGTCATCGGGGAGGGCATGCTGTTGGTGACCGTTAAGGCCTGGGATTATCCGCAGTTATGCCGGGTGTATGAAGAGGTGTCCAGGCATGTCCGGGAAACCCATCAACCTGCCCTGGTTCACGTCCGCGAGGTTACCCAGCCCCAGGGGCATTCGACTTCGGGATCGCACGAACGGTATAAATCCAAGGAGCGACTTGCCTGGGAAGAGGAGTATGACTGCATTCATCGGATGGGCAACTGGATCCTGGAACAGGGGTTTGCCACCCAGGAAGAATTGGACCAACTGAGGGATAAGGCCCGGCAGGAGGTACGCGAAGCCAGGGATCGGGCCTGGACGGCATACAACCAGCCCATTCAGGCATTCAAGGCAAGTCTCCAACAGGTTCTGGATGCTGCTGCTGCCGCTGGTGCCGACATGCCGGGATTGGCAGAAGCTCAAGCCGAGTTGATCAATTTGCGGACACCCTTGTACAGTGAATTGGTGAAGCTGGCCCGCCGCCTGCTGTTGCAATGGCGGGGGTGGGACCATCCTGTGCAGGAGGAGATTGCCGGACTGGTTCGTTCGTCCTACAGCCGGGCTGCGAAGGCATATCACAGCCATTTGTACAGCGAGACAGATGAATCGGCACTGCGTGTGCCAGTTGTGCCGGCCGTCTTTTCCGAGGAGAGTCCGCTCAAGAACGGATTCGAGATCCTCAATACGTTTTTTGATACGGTGTTGGATCGGGATCCCCGGTTCATGGCCTTTGGCGAGGATGTCGGCAAGATCGGTGATGTGAACCAGGGCTTTGCCGGATTGCAGAGCAAGTATGGCGAGGAAAAGGTATTTGATGCCGGTATCCGGGAATGGACCATCATGGGACAGGCCATCGGACTTGCCATGAGGGGATTGCGGCCATTGGCCGAGATCCAGTATCTCGATTACCTCATCTATGGCCTGGAGCCCCTCACGGATGACCTGGCTACGGTCAGGTACCGAAGCAACGGGATCCAGAAGGCACCGGCCATCATCCGAACACGTGGACATCGGCTGGAAGGGATCTGGCACGCCGGTTCTCCGATCGGCATGTTGATCCATTCGCTTCGGGGGATACATGTATGTGTACCTCGCAATATGACCCAGGCGGCAGGAATGTACAACACACTGCTGCGTTCGGACGATCCGGGGCTGGTGATCGAATGCCTGAACGGCTACCGGCTCAAGGAACGACTTCCGGATAACCTCAGTGACTTCACTGTACCATTCGGCGTGCCGGAAGTGCTCAGGGAAGGCAGCCACCTGACCCTGGTGACCTATGGATCCTGTGTGCGGATAGCCGAAGAGGCGATCCAGTTACTTACCCCGATGGGCATTGACATTGAACTGATCGATGTGCAGACCTTGTTGCCTTTCGACCTCGAGGGCCGAATCGTTCATTCCCTGGCGAAAACCAACCGGGTGATCTTCCTGGATGAAGATGTGCCCGGTGGAGCAAGTTCGTACATGATGCAGCAGGTACTGGAGGTCCAGGGAGGCTACCAATTGCTGGACAGTGCTCCGGCGACCCTGACTGCCAAGGCCCACCGACCACCCTATGGGTCTGACGGGGACTATTTTTCAAAACCCAACGCAGAGGATATCTGTGATTTGGTCCTTCAGATGATGCACGAAGCATATCCGGATACCTTCTGAACGAACTGCATCTGACTGTTTGGACAGGAGCTGGCTGGAAGCGATTATCTTTGGCGGCAATTAAATGGAAAACGATTTGCGGACCGGTTTAGTCATCATTCCCACCTTCAACGAAAAAGAGAACATCCAGCGGATCCTGGAAGCTGTCATGGCTTTGGATCCCTTGTTCGATGTTCTGGTGGTCGATGACGGGTCACCTGACGGGACGGCGGATGTCGTTCGACAGGTGATGGCTACCTATCCGGAGCGGATCTATCTGAAGGAGCGGGCTGGAAAGTCAGGTTTGGGCACTGCCTATATCGAAGGATTTCGGTGGGGTCTGGAACGACATTATGATCTCTTCTTTGAAATGGATGCCGATTTTTCCCATAATCCTGCCGACCTCCTTCGATTGCGTCAGCCGGTAGCAGATGGAGAGGCGGATGTGACGGTCGGGTCCCGGTATATCAAAGGTGGGCAGCTGGAGAACTGGCCGGCCGACCGGATCATGCTGTCCAGGGGGGCGTCGTTTTATGTTCAGATGATCACCTGGATGCCTGTTCACGACCCTACCGCAGGGTTTGTCTGTTATCATCGACGAGTGCTGGAAGCCATTGATCTCAACCGGATTCGTTTCGTTGGGTATGCCTTCCAGATCGAAATGAAATTCGCCAGCTGGACGCTAGGCTTCCGGATCAAGGAAGTACCCATCCTCTTCGCCGATCGGATCGAAGGTGTCTCCAAAATGTCCAAGGCCATCGTTCGGGAGGCCATTGGCGGCGTGATTGAGATGAAGTGGCGCAGCCTCTTTCAGTCCTATCAGCGACACTAGTCCCTTATTTCTGGCTAAGGTTCTTTTCTGATCCTGTGGTGGGAAACTGCAGGGTGTAAAGGGATTCCTGCGCGACCGGAGAGCCTCATCATATTACTGTCTGTCAGGGTTAAACATATGTGATAAAAAATCACATTATTTTTTTTGGCACTTTTAGTGGGATAAAGTGGACTAAAATGGGACAATAGGTTACTTTTGGGGTAAGGAAAAGGACAAAAGTGGCATCATTTGATCTAGTTGGGAATTTTACCTGCCGTCTCGATGAGAAGGGGAGGCTGAAATTGCCCAGTGAGGTACTCGCCCAGCTGGGTGAAGAGCATGCTACGCGGTTCGTTCTGAACAAGGGTTATGAAAAGTGCCTGGTCCTGTATCCCAAGACTGTCTGGGAGCGATTTACCGATCAGTTGAAGGCTGTTCCTGATTTCATGGCATCCGTTCGGGAGTTCAAGCGGGAGTTTTACCGGGAGTCTTACCCGGTATCCAAGGATGGGTCGGGTCGTATCCTGCTGAGCAAGAGCCTGTTGGACTATGCAGGTGTCGATCGTGAGGTCAGTCTGATCTGTCAGGGGGACAAGATCGAGATCTGGCGCACGGAGTCATTTGAAGAGAAGCGCATGGATCCTGCGGATTTCGCCGCATTGGCCGAGCAGTTCTTTGCCAATCTGTATAAAACCAATTCATAACCGGTCATGGGAGAATACAGCTATCATGAACCGGTGCTCCTGGATGAAAGCATTCAGGCATTACAGATCCGAGAGGATGGCATCTATGTCGATGCGACCTACGGTGGAGGCGGGCATTCTCAGCGGATCCTGGATGAATTGGGTCCGAAAGGCCGACTGATCGCCTTCGATCAGGATGAGGCGGCAAGAGTCAATCTGCCTGAGGATGACCGGATCACCTTTATCCCCCACAATTTCCGACACCTGGTGCGTTTTGTGCGGTTTTCCGGGGTCAGGGAGGTGGATGGCATTCTGGCTGACCTCGGTGTGTCGTCCCACCAGTTCGACGAGCCGGAGCGCGGGTTTTCCTATCGTCATCCTCAGGTGGAGCTGGATATGCGGATGAACAAACAATCCGGCCAGACCGCGGCAGATGTTTTGAACCAGCTTGATCCCGCTGCCTTGCAGGACATCCTCGGGTCATATGGAGAAGTCAGGAATGCCCGGACACTGGCCCAGGCAATGGTCAGCTTCAGGGCTCAGCGGCCATTCCGCAAGGTAGGTGACCTGCTGGAGGTCGTTCAGCCATTGATCCGGGGCGACCGCCATCGGTATCTGGCCCAGGTCTTCCAGGCATTGCGCATCGCCGTGAACCAGGAAATGGAATCACTGGGCGAGCTGCTGACCGGTTCACTGGAGATCCTGAAGCCGGGAGGTATCCTGGTCGTCTTGACCTATCACTCGCTGGAAGACCGACTTGTCAAGCGGTTCATGCGGAGTGGTAACCTGGACGGGGAGGTCAAGAAGGACTTTTACGGCCACATTGAGCGCCCCTTTGAATTGTTGACCAAGTCGCCATTGATCCCCGGAAAGGAGGAATGGCTTCGAAATACACGATCCCACAGTGCCAAAATGCGAGTGGCGAGAAAAACCGAGACACTATGAAACTGAAGGAGTTCAAGAGTTACCTGGTCATGCCTCAGGCGGCAGCCAACTACTTGCTGCGAAACCTGCATTTTTTTGGTTTCCTGGCATCGCTGGTGCTGGTCTATATCTATGTCGTGCACCAGGGACAAGGTCGGGTGAGAGCCTATCAGGCCCTTCAACAGGATGTCAAGGAGATGCGCTCGAAGTATCTCAAGATGCGCTCGGAATCGATCGTCAATCACCAGCAGTCTGAGATGACCAAGCGGCTGGTGGATTTCGAGCGACCAAAGAATGGAAGTGTTCCTCACATCATCAATATGCCCTGATCCCAATGGCGGAGGCTCGCAAGAACGAACTACTGGTTAACGCCTACGTTGTCCTCGGACTGGTACTGCTCGGTGCCCTGCTGATTCTGGGTCGTGTCCTGATCATCCAGTGGGTCGAGGGGGACAAGTGGCGTGAAAAGGCCGAAAAGACCCAATTGAAATACGTGCCGGTGGAAGCCGAGAAAGGCAGCATTCTCACCTGCGATGGCGCTATCCTGGCGACCTCTGTGACCACCTATGAATTGCGGATGGACCTTCGTTCCAGCGCCATGACCGAGGAGTCGTTCCAGGAACATGTCGATTCATTGGGGTGGTATATTGCTCATCATCTGGATGGCTCCCGGTCACCAAAGGAATGGGCCAGAGTTCTCCGGGAGCGGAGACAGGCCAAGGACCGGTATTTCCGGATCCATCCACGACTTTCTGTGGAGAAGGCAGAGATCGCCAAGACCTTCCCCCTGTTTCGGCTCGGGCAGTTCCAGGGTGGGATGATCCTGGTCGAACATCTCGAACGGCAACGCCCCTTCAAGGACCTGGCCAGCCGAACGGTCGGCTCGGTCAGGAAAGGAGCAAAGCCTGTAGGGCTGGAAGGAAAGTACCAGCAGATCATCAGCGGGGAGGACGGTATGCGTCTGATGCAACGACTGCCCGGAAACATCTATCTGCCCATCAATGACCTCACCGAGATATCACCCAAGCCGGGTAAGGATATTGTCACCACCCTCGACATGGGCATGCAGGATATCGCTCATCATGCATTGCTGGCCGCACTGACATCCCACTCTGCGGAGTCTGGCGTTGCCGTGGTCATGGATGTGAAAACCGGCTTTATCAAGGCCATGGTGAATCTGGACCAGGTTGACAATGGGTATGCAGAAGTGTACAATCATGCCATCGGATCTGCCGTCGAACCGGGTTCTGTGTTCAAGTTGGCCAGTTACATGGCCCTGCTGGAAGATGGCTATGTCGATCCGGATGACCAGGTTGACCTGGAGAAGGGAGAGACCAAGTTCTATGACCTGACCCTTCGGGACGCCCATGCTCACGGAATCGACACCACCACCGTGGCCCATGCCTTTGAGATCTCTTCCAATGTTGGCATTGCCAAATTGGTCCAGCGCTACTATGGTGCTCAGCCAGAGGCCTTTATCAAGCGCTTGAAGTCATTCGGCATTGGGAGGGAGACCGGTGTTGACCTGGCCGGAGAAGCCACGCCACAACTGAAGGATCCATCCATGAAGAATGGTTGGAGCGGTGTTACTCTGCCGTGGATGTCCATGGGATATGAAGTGGAAATGACCCCGCTCCAGATACTGACCCTGTATGCTGCAGTGGCGAATGGCGGCAAAATGATGATGCCGAAACTCGTTTCCGAGATCCAGCGTCAGGGTGAGCCCCTCAAGCAATTTCACCCGGAGGTGATCGACCGAAAGATCGCCTCAGGCAAGGTGATCCGAAACATGCAGCAGTTCCTGGAAGGGGTTGTCCTGCGGGGAACGGCCAAGGGGATGCAGACCTCCCGGTATTCCTTTGCGGGGAAGACCGGCACGGCCCAGATCGGCTATCAGCATGGCAAGGATGTGGCCTACCGGAGTTCATTTGTAGGATATTTTCCGGTTCAATCGCCGAAGTATGCCGTGATCGTAGTCGTGACGGATCCGCACAACGGATACTACGGCAGCGAAGTGGCCCTGCCTGTATTCAGGGAGATCGCTGATTACTGCTTTACCTCCAGGAAGGAAATGTTCCAAATGATGGATCCGGATATTGCCCTGGAACCTGCTGATCTGCGGATTCCTCAATGGGAAGTTGGCATGCGAGAGGATTTTCACCAGATCTGCCTGGAAGCATCGGTCCCAAAGCAGGATGATGGGGAAGGCGAGTGGTCTGTGTCCAAGATCCAGGATAATGGACGACTGCACTTGCTGAATCGCATCTTTTTGGAGAAGCAGGTGCCCAATGTAGTGGGCATGGGATTGCGGGATGCCATGTATGTCCTGGAAAACAGCGGATTGAATGTCGGCGTGATCGGCGTAGGAAAGGTCCGAAAGCAGTCAATTCCCGCTGGAACAGCTGCTCGCGGTCAATATATCAAGATCTACCTGGAATGAGGATCAGGCGGTCCTGATCCTGGAACTATCCATTCTGTTGAAACACCATTGATAAACACGTAAACACCTCTGGTACAAATTGAAATCCCTTGAGCACATAGTAACAGGTGTGAACGTCCTGCACATTCGGGGTGATCTGGGCCAGCAACTGGCACAGGTCACTCTGGATAGCAGAGAGGTCGAGCGGGGGGCGATGTTTGTCGCATTGCGCGGTACGGTCATTGATGGACACCAGTTTATCGACAGGGCTGTCCGGTCCGGGGCAGCGGCTGTGATGGCAGAGACAACTCCTCCGGATGATCTTCCGGATGGGGTATGCTGGATCCAGGTCGCGGATACCCGGTCTGCCTTGTCTCAGGTGGCGGCCAATCTGTATGAGCACCCTTCAACCGATCTGAAACTGGTGGGTGTGACGGGGACGAATGGAAAGACATCCGTTGTATACATCCTCTATCAGTTGTTCACGGCGTTGGGATATCCATGCGGACTCATTTCCACCGTGGAGATCTGCTGGCCGGGACACCAGGAGCCGGCCAGGCTGACCACCCCCGATATCCTGACCATCCAGAGACTGCTTCGTGACATGGCCAATGCCGGTGTCACCCACGTCTTCATGGAAGTGAGTTCACATGCCGTACACCAGGGCCGGATTGACGGACTGCAGTTTGCCGGAGGGGTGTTCACGAACATCACCCATGATCACCTGGACTATCACGGTACGTTCGCCAATTATATCCAGGCCAAGAAAGGCTTCTTTGATCACCTGACACGGGACGCATTTGCCCTGATCAACGAGGATGACCGCAACGGCAAAGTCATGGTACAGAATACACCGGCCCATGTGGTGACCTATGGATTGAAGACCATGGCAGAATACAAGGGTCGCATCCTGGAGAATCGCCTGGAAGGACTGTTGATGAAGATCAACGATACACAGATCGCCTGCCGTCTGGTGGGTGATTTCAATGCCTATAACCTGTTGGCGGCATACGGGACTGCGGTCCAACTGGGGATCCGGGAGGACGAAGCCATCAGGGCGTTGAGCACTTGTGCTGGTGCCAGAGGTCGGCTGGAAGTCATTCGGCATCCGGCAGGCCGGATCGGGATCGTGGACTTTGCTCATACACCGGATGCCCTGGAAAAGGTGATCCAGACGCTTCGCGATGTACGGCAGGGTTCCACGCGAGTGATCGGCGTGGTAGGCTGCGGCGGAGATCGGGACAAGAAGAAGCGTCCGATCATGGGGGGCATCGCCTCTGCCGGATGTGATCTGGTCATGTTTACGGCAGACAACCCGCGTTCCGAGCCGGTGGATCAGATCCTGGAAGAAATGATGTCTGGCGTTGCACCAGATGACCGTGGCAAGGTCCAGGTGATCGCCGATCGTCGTCAGGCGATCCAGGTGGCGGTGCGATTGAGCAGGGCAGGGGATGTGATTCTGGTTGCCGGGAAAGGTCATGAGGCCTACCAGGAAGTGGGAGGAGTCAGGCATCCCTTTGATGATGTGCAAGTGCTGAATGAAGCACTGGAGATCCCGGTGATCTCCTGAAGAGAATACATTTCAGTTTGGTTCGGTACGGTGACATGGGGCGGGCAAAGGCCCGCCACCGTGTCCCTTTTACCGGGCAGCTGGAGAACGATATAACTGAAGTACCGAAACCATGTTCACTCATCTGTTCGAATATCTCGATCGGCTTTATGATCTGCCCGGTGCAGGTCTGTTCCGCTATATTACCTTCCGGGCAGGTGCGGCGATCATTCTGTCACTGTTGATCACCATGGTCTTCGGAGCGGGGATCATCCGCAGGCTGCAACGGCTGCAGATCGGAGAATCCGTGCGGGACCTGGGGCTGAAAGGACAGAAAGAAAAGGAAGGTACCCCGACCATGGGTGGCCTGATCATCATCCTGGCCATCCTGGTGCCCAGTCTGCTCCTGTCCCGTCTGGACAATGTTTACATCCAGTTGATGCTCCTGTCCACGGTATGGATGGGTGTGATCGGTTTTATTGACGACTACATCAAGGTATTCAAGAAGAACAAGGCCGGTTTGAAGGGGATCTTCAAGGTCATCGGGCAGATCGGCCTCGGCCTGATCGTCGGTGCCATCATGCTCATGAACGATCAGGTGACCGTTCGCATGACCCTGGAGGAAGCGCAGACCGGAGGATACGAGATCACCCAGTTCTTCAATTCCTATGATCCGGATACCGATTCGGTCAAGGAGTATGTGCATGTCAAGACCACTCTGACGAACGTGCCTTTTTTCAAGAGCAATCGCCTGGACTATAAGGATGTCCTCGGATTCCTGGGGGATAATGCCGATACCTGGGTGTGGATCATTTTCATTCCATTCATTATCCTGATTGTCACGGCTGTCTCCAATGCAGCCAATCTGACGGATGGGCTCGATGGCCTGGCTACCGGTGTTTCCGGAATTATCGCGGCTACCCTTGGGGTCATGGCCTATGTCAGCTCCAATGCCATTTTTGCCGACTATCTGGGGATCCTCTTTCTTCCTGATTCTGCCGAGCTGGTCATTTTTGCAGCATGCCTGGTGGGCGCATGCGTCGGCTTCCTCTGGTACAATGCGTTCCCTGCCCAGATTTTCATGGGTGATACCGGAAGCCTGACACTGGGTGGGATCATCGCCGCCTTTGCCATTGTGTTGAGAAAGGAATTACTCATTCCGCTCTTATGCGGCATATTCCTGATCGAGAATCTGTCAGTGATGATCCAGGTCGGGTATTTCAAGTATACCCGGAAGCGATTCGGTGAGGGGAAACGAGTCTTTCTGATGGCGCCATTGCACCATCACTTCCAGAAAAAGGGTCTCCACGAGGCCAAGATCGTCGCTCGTTTCTGGATCGTTGGGATTTTGCTGGCTGTATTCACTGTCGTCACCTTGAAAATTCGCTAATCATGGCAGGACAGAATATGGTCATACTGGGAGGTGGTGAGAGCGGGGTTGCTGCAGCCCTGTTAGCTCAGGCGAAGGGATACGAGGTATTTGTCTCCGACGAGCGTCAGATCGGAGCGGTATTCAAGGAGGAACTGCTGCGGGCTGATATTGCCTTTGAGGAGGGTGGCCACTTTTCTCCGGTACTTCAGGAGGCGGACGTGGTGATCAAGAGTCCGGGCATCCCCGGCGACCACCCCCTGGTCACGAACTATCGCAGCCGGAATATCCCGGTGTGGTCAGAGATCGAGTTTGCTTCCCGGTTCATCGACGGACAAATCCTCGCCATTACCGGTACCAATGGCAAGACCACCACGACACATCTGGTCCACCATCTCTTTGAGCATGCCGGTCGTTCAGTGGCCTGTGGCGGGAATATTGGCAATGCACTGGCCCGGCTGGCCATGCAGCCGCCGGTTGACTGGTATATTCTGGAACTGTCCAGCTTCCAATTGGATGATATTGACCAGTTTCATCCCCGGATAGCCATTATCCTGAATGTGACCCCTGACCATCTGGACCGATATGAGAACAATATGGCCCGATATGCAAGGGCGAAACTCCAGATTTCCCTCAACCAGACAGCCCAGGATACCCTGATCCTGCAACAAGGGAACGCCTACCTGCAGGATGGCCTGAAGGAGGCTCCGATCAGGGCGATGATCACCGAGGTGGGTCATCCGGAAGGGGAGGCTGGTGACTGGCTGTTGGTGGACGGGCACCGGTATGATCTCAGCTCGTTTGTGCTCCGGGGGACGCATAACCTGTATAACACGACCTGTGCCATTCTGGCGGCCAGGAAGGCCGGATTGACTCCGCAGGAGATCCAGGCCGCTCTTCCATCCTTCAAACCGGTCTCTCACCGCATGGAACCCATCGGTTCACGGCAGGGGGTGGATTACATCAACGATTCCAAAGCCACCAATGTCGATGCCGTCTGGTATGCCCTGCAAGCCATGAACCAACCAGTGGTCTGGATCGCCGGCGGAAAGGATAAGGGAAATGATTACACTGCCCTGATCGAACTGGCCAGGGAGAAGGTCAAGGCCCTGGTTTGCCTTGGATTGGAAACAAGCAAGCTCGAGCAAGCCTTTGATGGGATCATTCCCACCATCCTGGTCACACGTTCCATGCCCCAGGCTGTTCAGGCTGCGTGCCGTATCGCCGAGGCAGGGGATTGCGTCCTGCTCTCCCCGGCGTGCGCGAGTTTTGATCTCTTCCGGAATTATGAACATCGCGGCCAGTGCTTCCGCGAAGCCTTCCATGAACTTGAAACTGAAAACCTGCCATGTCACTAAGCCAAAAACTTGTTCAGAATCTTCAGGGCGACCGGGTCATCTGGACCATCGTCCTGCTCTTTGCTGCCTTGTCAGTCATTGCAGTCTACTCATCGACCAATTTGCTGGCCTACCGCGAGAAGGGGGGAGACACTGAATTCTATTTGCTGAAGCATGGCTTTTTTATTGCCGGTGGATTGCTGATCACCTATCTGTGTTCGCTGCTCCCGTATCAGGTATTTGCCAGAATGGCCAGAATCCTGATGATCATCACGATTCCTCTTTTGCTCTATACCCTGTTCTTTGGTGTGGATGTCAACCATGCGCGGCGGTGGATCACGATCCCGATCATCAGCCTGACCTTCCAGGCATCTGACCTGGCCAAGCTGGCCCTGGTCGTCTATCTGGCAAGGGAACTCGCCAGGCGGCAGGATCAGATCAAGGACTTCCAATCTGCCTTTCTCCCGATCCTGATCCCGGTAATCCTGGTTTGCGGCTTGATCGCTCCGGCCAACCTGTCCACGGCGTTGATGCTGTTTGCCACCTCGATCCTGCTGATGATCGTCGGCCGTGTCAAGATGACCCACGTCCTGGGACTGGTGGGGGCAGGATTGCTCCTGTTCGGAGTCTTGTTCCTGGTCGGGATGGCCTTTCCTGAACTGACACGATCAGGGACCTGGATTTCCCGGATACAGGATTTTCTTTACGACACGGATGGAGGCTACCAGCTTCAGCAATCCAAGATCGCCATTGCGAAAGGGGGCTTTTTTGGCGAGGGTCCTGGTAACAGTATCCAGCGCAACTTCCTTCCTTCGCCATACGCTGATTTCATTTATGCCATCATCATCGAGGAATATGGCCTCTTCGGGGGCACATTCTTGTTGGGCCTCTATGTCATCCTGTTCATTCGGAGCGTGCGTTTGGTCACCTTATGCGAGGGCGCTTTCGGAGCGTTGTTGACGATGGGCATGAGCCTGTTGATCGTCCTCCAGGCCCTGGCCAATATGGCGGTATCCGTACATCTTGTACCGGTCACGGGGTTGACCCTTCCCCTGATCAGCATGGGTGGGACCTCCTTGTTGTTTTTCAGCATGTCTGCCGGTATGATCCTCAGCGTCAGCCGACAGGTGGAGCGACAGCGTATTCAATCATCCTCGGAACCCATTGCAGCATGAGATTTCTGATCGCAGGCGGAGGAACAGGCGGACATATCTATCCGGCATTGGCGATCGCCGATGCCCTTCGGGAACTTCAGCCGGATGCTGAGTTCCTGTTCGTGGGCGCAAAAGGCCGGATGGAAATGGAGAAGGTGCCCCTGGCAGGCTATGCGATCGAGGGCCTGGACATCTCCGGCATCCAGCGTCGACTGACCTGGAAGAACCTGCTGGTGCCCATGAAAGTTGCCGGGAGCCTGATCGGGAGTATCCGCATCATTCGTCGGTTCAAGCCGGATGTCGCCATCGGCGTCGGGGGCTATGCCAGCGGGCCGGCCCTTCGGGCCGCTTCCTGGATGGGTGTACCCATCGTTTTGCAGGAGCAGAATTCGTATGCCGGGGTCACCAACCGGATTTTGGCCCGGAGTGCGGCACTGGTCTGTGTCGCGTGGCCAGGCATGGAGCGTTTTTTTCCGAATTCCCAGATCGTCCTGACCGGGAATCCTCTTCGCGCACAGGTCAACCGGCTGGAGATTGGAGCAGCGGATGCCCGACGTCAGTTGGGACTTCATCCGGACCGGCGAACCATTCTGATCATGGGAGGCAGTCTGGGTGCCAAGGCACTGAACGAGGCTGTTCTGCATGGTGGATCCTGGCTGGCTGGACATCCCGATCATCAAATCCTCTGGCAGTGTGGCCAGGGACATGTTCAGGCATATCAGGATACGGAGGTCGCACGGATGGACCAGGTCAGCCTCCGACCGTTTCTGGATCGGATGGACCTGGCCTACGCCGCTGCAGATATCATTGTGGCACGGGCAGGCGCCCTGACGATCTCCGAGCTCTGCCAGGTGGGCAAGCCGGCGATCCTGGTGCCGTCACCTTATGTAGCCGAGGATCATCAGACCAAGAATGCCATGGCTCTGGCTCAGGCAGGTGCAGCCGTGGTCATTCCGAATGATCAGGTCGGGGAGACATTGTTTCTGGAGATCGACAAGCTCGCCAGTGATGTCGTCCTCCGAAAGAGCATGGCAGCGCGCATGTCCGAACTGGCCCGGCCCGATGCTGCCCGGGAGATTGCCCGTCGGATTCTTTCACTCATCCAGAAAACACCGGCATGAATCTACAGGCCCTTCAGCGGATCTACTTCCTCGGGATCGGGGGTATCGGGATGAGTGCCTTGGCCCGCTACTTTCATCAGCGTGGAGTGCGGGTCTCTGGCTATGATAGATCTTCTACTCCATTGACTCGTCAACTGACGACAGAGGGGATCGATGTCCACTACGACACTGATCTGCACCAGTTGCCCGATCAGGTGGATATGGTGATTTATACGCCTGCCGTTCCTTCAGATCATCCCGGATTTGATCATTTCCGGAAGCGTGGAGTGCCGTTCCACAAGCGCGCTGAGGTGTTGGGGATGATCAGCCAACATGCCCGATGCATTGCCGTTGCAGGAACCCATGGAAAAACGACCACGTCCACGATCATGGCCCATGTGCTCCGGACCGCCGGCGTGGATTGCTCTGCTTTTCTGGGTGGGATCAGCGGGAACTATGGCACCAATTATCTCCTGGGGCATGACGACTGGATGGTGGTTGAGGCCGATGAATATGATCGATCATTTCTTCACTTGCATCCCACCGTATTGATCATCAATGCATTGGATCCCGACCATCTGGACATTTATCGGGATGAGGAGGACATGCGGAAGACTTATTACCAATTGATTCGCCAGGTCAAACCCGGTGGGATCGTCCTGTTGAAGGAGGGATTGGATATTCCCGACGCAGTCCTGTCGGAGATCAGGGGCGAGTGCTATGTCTTCGGTGAGGGATCGACGGATATCCGGTTGTCTGATATCCATCAATCCGACGTGCATCTGGTCTTTGATCTGGAGACGCCACAAGGGTCGTTTCCCCACATTGAATTCACGTTGCCCGGCCGTCATAATGCCTTGAATGCAGCCGCTTCATTTGCGACAGGTCTGTTGATTGGTCTGGATTCCAGTCGGATCCGGGAAGGCCTGTCATCCTTTCTCGGGGTAGGGCGTCGGTTCGACATTCATGTCAACACTGACACGGCCGTATATGTCGACGACTATGCCCATCATCCGGTCGAACTGGCAGGTTTGATCCAGGCAATGCGATCACGATTCCCCGGCCAGGAGATCACCGGGATATTCCAGCCTCATCTGTTCTCCCGGACTCGGGATTTTGCCGATGAATTTGCCCGGGTGTTGGATCAGTTCGATATCCCGCTGATCACGGAGATCTATCCGGCACGCGAGGCGCCGATACCGGGTGTGGACAGCCAGATGCTGCTCGACAGGATGACCAATCCAAGAAGGCAGCTGCTCCCCAAGGCGGATCTACTCGATTACATCCTTGCGAACAAGCCGGGTGTCCTGGTGACGGCAGGTGCCGGGGACATCGACCAATATATTCCTGACATCATTTCAATACTCAATCCCTCCCGAACATGAACAAGTCCTTTTTAAAGAAATGGAAGAAGCGCCATCGGCTGATCTGGCTGATGATCTTCATGCTGATTGGCAGTGTTTTGACGACATCCATGCTGTCAAAGCGCGAGGCGCTGGCTGCTGAGGTAATGATCGAGATCAAGCCATTGAAGAATGGTGGCGCATTGATCACCATGGAGCAGGTGAAGACGCTCCTGGAAGCGAAATTTCCTACCAAAGATCCGGACCGGTTATCCCGTGTCCCGCTGAAACAACTGGAAGAAACGATCAATGCCCATCCACTGGTCCGGCATGCGGACGTATATGTCGACGCCAGAAACCGGGTTCGGGTCAGGATCGAGCAACCAGAACCATTGATCCGTGTCATTGATGGGCATGCCGCGAGTTATTATCTGGATGCGGAAGGGCGACGGATTCCCCTTTCTACCGCCTATACGCCCAGAGTGATGGTCGCCACTGGCAGCATTCCTCCCTACCGGGATAGTATTCTGAATTATCCGGACCATGTATTGAGCCAACTCGTGCAATTGAGTGCACACGTGGAGCAGGATGAATTTGTCAAGGCGTTGATCGAACAGGTGTATGTGAAGAACAAGGAGATCTACCTGGTGCCCAAAATGGGTCAATTCGAAATCCTGCTGGGCGATGCCAGCCATCTCGAGGCGAAGTTCAGGCGGCTGAGGGCCTTTTATCAACATGTCCTCCCGGTAGCGGGCTGGGACAAGTATGAGCTGGTAAACCTTGCCTACAAAGGCCAAATCGTCTGTCGGAAGGTGTCTGCCTGAAATTTGTTCACATAATGTGAATAAATCTTTAGGGATATTAAAAACACTTGTAATGTTTCCCAGTATCTTCGCCGGTACGGGAAATTACACCAGAAAACAGGTAAAACTGCCATAGATGGAAGCCATGAACAAAGCAGGAGAGATCAAGCCATTTACTGTGGCACTCGATATCGGGACGACCAAAGTATGCGTCCTGATCGGTCGGAGGAATGAACATGGAAAGTTGGAAGTGCTCGGGTTCGGCAAAGTTGAATCCAATGGTGTTCTGCGCGGGGTTGTTTCGAATATCGAAAAGACCGTTCAGGCCATCAATGAGGCGATCCGGAAAGCGGAGCGGATGGCCGGATTTTCTGTTCGCCATGTCAATGTCGGAATCGCCGGGCAGCACATCAAGTCCATCCAGCATCGCGGTATTCTGACTCGCGATAACAGCCAGGAGGAGATCAACGATTCGGACATCGACCGGTTGATCATGGACATGCACAAATTGCAACTGCCTCCGGGGGAGAAGATCATCCATATCATCCC
Organism: Lewinellaceae bacterium; assembly: GCA_020636225.1. GTDB lineage: Bacteria > Bacteroidota > Bacteroidia > Chitinophagales > Saprospiraceae > JAGNXB01. The sequence continues at coordinate 236,139 of JACJYI010000002.1, forward strand.
CCAGGAATATACCGTGGACAATGAACAGGGGATCATCGATCCCAGGGGGATGTCGGGAGTGCGACTGGAAGCCAATTTCCACATTGTCACCGGACAGGTGACCGCGATCCAGAATCTCAATCGCTGCATTGAAAAGTCGCAGCTGACAGTTGATGAGATCACCCTGGAGCCGATTGCTTCCGGGACATCGGTCCTCAGTCAGGAGGAAAAAGATGCCGGTGTGGCATTGGTCGACATTGGTGGGGGCACCACGGACATCACCATTTTCCATGAAGGGATCATTCGCCATACCGCGGTCATCCCATTTGGTGGAAATGTGATCACCAAGGATATCAAGGAGGGTTGCAATATCATGGTGGACCGGGCAGAAAAGCTCAAGGTCCAGTTTGGTTCAGCCCTGGCCAGTGAGGTGTTCGACAATCTGGTGATTTCGATTCCCGGGCTGAAAGGCCATGGACACAAGGAGATCACCGAGAAGAATCTCGCCCGGATCATCCAGGCCCGTGTGGAAGAAATCCTGGATTACGTGATGTGGGAGATCCAGAAAGCCGGATTCGAGCGGAAGCTGGTCGGTGGGATCGTGCTGACCGGTGGAGGAGCCATGTTGCGTCATATCGCGCAATTGACCGCGTATCATACCGGGTTGACCACCCGGGTCGGGCAGCCGAACGAGCATCTGGCTCATGGCTACCCGAAGGATCTGGCCAGTCCGATCTATTCCACGGCCCTGGGACTGCTCCTCAGAGGCATGGAGAAGCCCTACCTGCCCGAGGAGGACCGTGAGGAAATCTACAATTCGGATCAAGGCTCACCTGACACATCCAATACCGTCGAGGAGACTGGTTCCGGTTGGTTCAACCGGATGTTCGAACGGGCCAAGGACTGGATCAAGGAAGAACAGGATTCCAGTCTCTGATCCCAGGTTATCTATTTATTCGTTGTTAAAAAACACCCCATGATGGAATTCTTAGTCTCTCACGATAGCAGTCACATCATTAAAGTCATTGGTGTGGGCGGTGGAGGAAGCAATGCCGTGAACCACATGTTTGAACAGGGGATCACCGGTGTTGATTTTATTGTGTGCAATACGGACAGCCAGGCATTGGCCCTCAGTCCGGTACCCGTGCGGATGCAGCTGGGGCCCAACCTGACCGAAGGTCGTGGTGCTGGTTCTATTCCCGATGTCGGGAAAGAGGCGTGCCTGGAGTCGGTAGAAGACATTCAGCGCCTTCTGGAGAACAATACCAAAATGCTCTTCATCACGGCCGGCATGGGCGGTGGTACCGGTACCGGTGCTGCGCCGATCATTGCCAAAGTGGCCCGGGAGCTCGGGATCCTGACAGTGGGAATCGTGACCATCCCGTTCCAGTTTGAAGGGAAGCGGCGACAGACCCAGGCCATGCATGGACTGGAGCAATTGAAGAAAAATGTGGACACCCTCATTGTCATCACCAACGAACGGCTGCGCGAGATCTACGGTGATCTCGGATTGCGTGATGCCTTCTCTCATGCCGACGATATTCTGACCACGGCTGCACGGGCGATCGCCGAGATCATCACGGTTCCCGGCTACATCAACGTCGACTTTGCCGATGTGAATACGGTGATGCGCGACAGTGGCGTGGCCATCATGGGAGTCGGGATCGCGGAAGGGAGCGATCGGGCTCGGCAGGCCATTGATCTGGCCATGAGCTCTCCTCTCCTGGAAGACAACAATATCCAGGGGGCCCAGCATATTCTCCTCAATATCTCCTCCGGGACACGGGAGGTCACCATGGACGAGATCATGATGATCACCGATTATGTGCAGGGAGAGGCCGGCGAAGGCACAGATGTGATCTGGGGCAATTGTTACAATGAGGCCTTGGGAGACAAACTGTCCGTGACCCTGATCGCTACCGGGTTTACTTCCAAAGGTGCCCCGGATCGGATATCGAAAGGTGGCCGTCAGGTCCATATCCTGGATGATGATGCCAGAACGAATTTTACGACCCAGGAGCATTCCTCCCTTCAGGACATCACCGCGAATACCCTGGAGAATACCAGTGGCCGGACCACGGATTGGGAGACGGCTGTCAGGCCAACTCGACCAGTGTCCAACACCCAGCCGGTCAATCCCGCAGCGATGACCCGGTATCAACCGGGAGGTGCACCAGTCAAGCTGAGTTCACCCAAGATCATCTCTGATCTGGAGAACGAGCCAGCCTTTGCTCGTCGCGGGATCAAACTGGACGATGAAACACCTTCAACCGATGAGACCCGGTCTCGCATTTCGGTCAATGACAATGACGAACCGGACCTCTTCAATACCTTGCCATACCTGCATGACAAAGGGTCGGTGGACTAGAGATTCGACAGGTACAATACAATGGAGCAAGCGGGGGGCCTAGGTCCCCCGTTTCTTTTTCCGGACAACCCTGAACTGCTTCTGGACCTCGAGTTCGCCTTCCTGCATTGACAGGATGTAGGTGCCTGGCAGGAGATAGGTCTTGCCATTGTCCGATGCCAATGGTGCTTCATCCCCGCTCTTGGCCAGATGTTTTGACCACTGGTTCAATGCTTTGGTATTGGCGACATCGAGCGAATAGGTCCAACTGGACAATCCTCGGCCTACAGCTGCTTCGCCGGATGCCAGGATGATGTTCGGATGCCCTTCAGGGAATATCTTGTATTCAACATTCCGATCGGATCGGGAGAATGTCCAGACGGTTAGTCCGGGATCCTGGGGTTCCTGCCATTTACTCCATGATTTTCCCCAGTTGGGGTTGTAGTCCACATCCTCCGGGTCGAAGAGCACCAATTCCTGGTCAGTGATCTCCGGTTTGAGCACTTGTACCTTGCGGATATCCGCGGAATAAAAGGAGCGTCCATGCGTGCCCAGGACCAGGGTGCCCGATGGCCGATGGATGACCAGGTCGTGCACCGGCACGCGGGGAAGGCTCCGATCCAGGGGCATAAAGCGCTGTCCCCGGTCCAGACTGGCATAGACACCATGATCGGTGCCCACATAGATCAGGTCCGGATTTTCCGGGTCTTCCCGGATCACATTGACGGGTTCTGCTGGCAGGTCCAGACCGATCTGTTGCCAGGTCTGGCCATAATCATCCGATCGATACACCAGGGCATCAAAGAGATCCCAGCGATAGCCGTTCAACGCGAGGTACACCCGGCCCTCCTTGTGTTGGGAGGCCTGTATGCGGGAAACCCACAGATCTTCCGGCAATCCATCTGTGATCCTGGTCCAGCTGTATCCGCCGTCCCGACTGACATGGACCAGCCCATCATCGCTACCTGTATAGAGGAGGCCAAAACGCAAGGGAGATTCATGAATGCTGGTCAGCGTGCCGTACGGAACGTCCCCTTGTCGACCGCCCCGGGTCAAGTCGCCGCTGATCTCGTCAAAGTGGTCTCCCCGGTCAAGGGAACGCAGGAGTTTCTGTGCGCCCATGTAGAGGATGTCGGGTTGATGTCGTGAAAGATGAATGGGGGTTTGCCAGTTCCATCGATAGGGGCGTTGGCCCAAGGCCGGTTTCGGGGTGATTAGTTGCTGATCACCTGTTTCCGTATCAATGCGGTAGTAGAATCCAAACTGGTAGCCGGTATATACGATGCGATTCTCTTCCCTGGGATCGATCTCGACCTGCATGCCGTCTCCTCCCAGGAGCATCCGATACGGGTACTGCCCGGTCATTTCCCAACGCAGGGACCCGTTATATGTCGAAGGGCCTTTCCAAACCCCGTTATCCTGCAAGCCACCGTACAAATTGAACGGTTTCCGGTCATCGACATTCACGGAGTAGAACTGCCCCACGGGTGGGCGATTAGCCCGGATCCAGGTTCTACCGGTATCCTGGCTGATATTGATCCCACCGTCATTGCCAAGAATAAGGTGCCCGGGGTCAGCAGGATTGATCCAGAGGGCATGATGATCTGCGTGCACATTTTCGCGGTGAATGGAGGAGAAGGTCTTTCCGCCATCCAATGACCGAAGGACGGGAACGCCCATGATGAATAGCTGATCGGGTTGTTCAACCTGCACACGGATCTGGCCAAAATAGTAACCGTATGAATAGAATATGTCATCCAGGTACTCCTCGTGAGTTTTCTCCCAGGTGGATCGACCCGATGGCAGACGATAGACCTCGGCACCCACCACCGGAGTGTCAAACAGCAGGCTGTTCGCTTCCTCTATGTAATCTACCAATGCCGATGGCTGGATGGAATCCTGCCGGATCAGCTGGATGACCTTCTCAGCATCGTATTGTTCGGGAAAATCGTGGTCATCCAGATAGCGCTGGATCTTCTTCGGTGGCAGGGAGAGGAAGGCGGCCCTGGTCATGGTGCGGAGTTCGGATTTCGAGATCCGGCTGGTATCCTGCTCCGCTTTGCTCACCGGTCTGCGGTTCTGGTTGTCCAGGATCGCATAGACCTCCGGCTGATCACCACGATATCCCATGGCCAGACCGATCCGGCCTACTCCTTCGCCTGTCGGGAACCCTGTTTCCGGAGAGGAGATCAACTCCCAGGAGCCTCCTCCATCCCGTGTTTCGTAAATGCCAGAAGAGGATCCGGATTCGGACAGGTTCCATGCCTTGCGATCACGTTCCCAGATGGCAGCATACAGGTGATCGGATTGTCTGGGGTCCAGGATCAGGTCAACTGCTCCTGAACGATCGTCCACGAACAAGGTCCGTTCCCAGGAGTCACCACCATTGGTAGTGCGATAGACACCCCGTTCGGGATTGTCTGAATACAGGTGGCCGAGAACGGCGACCCATACCGTTGCCGGGTCATCTGGATGCAAGATAACCCGACCGATATGATGGCTTTCCGGTAAGCCTTTGTATTGCCAGTGCTGGCCAAAATCCGGACTGAAGTACATCCCCACACCGGCGTAGCTGGATCGACTGGAGTTGACCTCGCCCGTGCCCACCCAAATCGTCCGGTTTGTCCAGTCTGTGGCAATGGCGCCGATGGTCATCACCGCTTCCTGATCGAACAGTGGCGTAAAGGATGCCCCATTCGTGGTCGTATGCCACAATCCACCCGAGGCGTAGGCCACCAGGAATTCGGAGGAATTCGCGGGATTCACAGCCAGGTCGACCACCCGTCCGCTGAAGATGCTGGGCCCTACCGATTTGAATGTGATCTGGCTGAGCCAACCGCTCTCGGCCATAGCCTCCCAGGTTTTCCGGGCATCGAGCCGGGTTTCGCCGGGAGTAGGGACGATTCCCTGGGAATGGCCGATCCAGGGGGTGGCCAGGATGGCAAGGAGGAGAAGAATACGCAAAGGGTTCACTGGTATACTGTTTTCTTGGGGCAAAATACCGCATTCCACCAACAGTGATATCAGGTGTGCCCCGTGAGCGTTCTATCTTTGTCCTTTATCTCCATCCGTTGAAGCGCATAGACTGGTACCTGATTCGTTCATTCATCACCCCATTTGTGGGCACCTTTTTTATTGCCCTCTTTGTGCTGATCCTCCAGGTGCTATGGGTGTACATCGATGATATCATCGGCAAGGGCTCCAGTCTCCTGTTCATTCTGGAGATGGTCTTTTACCTGTCCATGTCCCTGGTGCCATTAGCCCTGCCGATCGCTGTACTGATCAGTTCCGTGATGGTTCTTGGCAACCTGGCGGAACGATATGAACTGTCCAGCATGAAATCTGCAGGGGTGTCCCTTGGCAGGGTGATGCGGCCTCTTTTCTTCCTGGTATTGGGCATCTCGGTGTTCTCCTTTGTCTGCTCCAACTGGTTCATTCCTATCGCCAATCTGAAGGGAAAGACCCGTTTGTATGATGTGCGCAAGCAAAAACCCAGCCTGAACCTCGAGGCAGGGACTTTCAATACGGATTTCGACCAGTATGTCATCTATGTTGGGGGAAAATCAGAGGATGCCCGGACCATCTATGATGTGATGGTCTATCCGGAGGATAACTCAAGGCTCTTTCAGGTGATCACGGCACGGGAAGGACGCTTGTACAGTTCGTCTGATCAGCGATATCTGATCATGGAGCTCAATGATGGATTCCAGTACCAGGAGACCGACCAACAGGCAGGAGGGAGTGGGGGGCGACCATTCGTGCGGACGACATTCGGTCGTTGGGAAAAGAAATTTGATCTCGGACAGTTTGACCTGGATCGAACAGATGAGTCCTCCTTCAAGACGAATGCCTCCGTGATGACCATCGCTCAGATCCATGAGGCCAGGGACTCGGTGCTTCGAATGCGTGAGCAACGGGATCTTGCCTTTCAGCAACAGGTGAAGCCTTACCTTCCTCCCCCGGGAGAACAGGATACAGTGCAGGGCAACCGGCCTGTCAGGTCAATCCTGTCAGGAAAAACAACAGAAACAGGCACTCAGGATATCACGGGTACCGTGACCACATACGAACCAGTGGCTGTGCAGATGCTTTCCCAGGAGGAGCAACCCGAACATCCGGAACAATTGATCCAGCTGTTTCCCGCCAAGGATCATGGGCTCCTGGTCAATCGGGCAAGGACCATGGCCCGATCGGTACAGGGAGAAATCGCTTCGACACAGCGCATGAACGAAGAATTGAACAAGAGCCTGGCCAAGTACAATATCGAAGTGCACCTGAAGTATAGCCTTGCGGCGATCTGCCTGATCTTTCTCCTCGTGGGCGGTCCCATGGGGGCCATCGTGCGAAAGGGAGGATTCGGATATCCGATGCTCATTGCCATCATCTTCTTCATCTTTTTCATGATCATGAACATGCTGTTCAAGAATCTGGCGATGAAACTGGTGATCTCACCGTTCCTGGGGGCCTGGTTGCCCAATATGATCCTGCTACCTCTCGGTCTTTTCCTGACGCTTCGGGCCATGAAGGATGCCAAGATCGTGGACACTGACCTGGTGGTTCAGCCGGTGTTGAATGTTTTCCGGAAGTGGTTTGCCCGGACGAAAGCCAAGCCAGCATGACAGCGATCATAAACGAACTCAAGCCTTTCCTGGTTGCCTGCCTGGTCTTCTGGCTGGCTTGCCTGCTCATCCTCTGGTCTGTCCCCCTGGCAGGTGACCTGGCGTTTTTCAACAGTTGGCGAGGTTCCTGGACCGATCCGCTGTTCATCTATGGAACGCGTATGGGTGAGGAATTCGGCTATCTGGTGATCACGATGGTAGCCGTCGTGTACAAATGGAAACACGCCTGGTGGGTGCCCTTGACAGGCGTCATTGTCACGGTGGTCAGTTTCCTGACAAAGATGCTCTTTCGGTCACCCCGGCCGGGCTTTTTTCTGCACGATCCGAACTTTGCCGATCAGATCATCCTGGTGGATGGGATCACGCCACTTTCAGGGTTGACATCTTTCCCTTCCGGACATACCATGGGAGCATTTGCCCTGGCCACCTTTGCGATCTGTTTTTTTCGATGGTCCCGCAGTGGATGGTGGGTTGTCCTGTTTGTGCTGGCTGTCATCGTTGGGATCAGCAGGATGTATCTGGTCATGCACTTCCTCAAGGATGTGCTTCTGGGTTCGGTAATGGGTGTGCTGATCGGGGCGGGAATGGTCTATCTGTACAGGCAGTGGGCCGGTCGCCGTCCGGGTCTTCAGGCCGAGGCATCATCGACCAGCTGAGTGACTTCGTCCTGGATGGTTCGCAATCTCTGTCGACACCATTGGATCAATTCCATGGCCCTGGAGACCTGATCGCGCATGTCTTCCAATCCCAGTTGACCGGATTCGAGACGGTGCTGGATGGTTTGCAGTTCGGCGATCGCCTGATCATAGGTCTGTTTCTGTTTGCTCATTGTTCGTGATCTGACTGGTGATCCGGCCTTTTTCAAGATGAGTGATGATGGTTTCGCCCGGTTTGACCTTGCCGGGGTCTTTCAATGGATGCCCCCGGTAAAGGGTCATGCTGAACCCTCTGGCCAGCACGAGGGCTGGGTCCAGATTATGAATTTGCTGGTGTCGTTGTTCCAGTTGCTCTGCCTGATTCCGGATCTCTTGAAGACTGAACTGGCGAAGGCTGGTATGCCACCTGGTCAGTTCCCAATCCTGGCGGTCCACCCAGCGATGCCAGTGATGTCGCACCTGGTTCTGGACCTGATCCAGATATCCAGCTGCGGTGACTACCCGGCGTTCGGACAACAGCCCCATTTGACCGGCCAATGAGGCCAGTTGACTATCGAACTGAAGGTTGGTCTCCAGGATAAAGGAGGCGACCGCTGTCGGGGTCTTCAAGGATCTGGCGGCCACCAGGTCACTGATCGTCTTGTCGATCTCATGGCCAATGCCTGTCAGCATCGGGATCTGAAGAGAGGCGATCGCCGTACCGATCGATTGATTGTCAAACCAGGCCAGGTCCAGTTTGCTGCCACCTCCACGGATCAGGACACAGGCATCAAATTCATCGCTTCGTTGATTGACCGCTTCCAGTTGCGCCAATACTTCCTGTTCCACATGACCACCCTGCATGGCCGCCTGGAATACCTCCAGTTGGAAAGCGAGGCCAAAGCTGTTTTCCTCCAGCTGACGTTGAAAATCGATCCATCCGGCCGCTTGTTGAGAAGTGATCACCGCAATGCGCTGGATCACCAGAGGAAAGGGGAGTTGCCGGTTCCGTTCCAGGAGACCCATCCTCCTCAGTTCATCCAGGATGACCTGGCGCTGACGCGCCATCTGTCCGGCTGCCGTGGTCAGATCGATCTCCTCAATGATCAGCTTGAGGCCATAGACCGGGTGGTAATCCACACGAACCAGAAGCTGTACCTCATGACCTTCCTTGAGGATCTCGGGCAATTCACGCTTCACAATATCCGGCAACTGACGGATCCGGTTGCTCCAGAGGACAGCGTCGACCTGGGCAACACGTTCCTTTTCTCCCGGAGCATGTTCGACCAGTTGGATGTAATGATGCCCTCGGTTGACCCGTATTTGGGCGATCTCCGCCTTGATCCATATCGGATCACTGAAGTTCAACACCAGGGCACGATGGATGCGCTCCTGAAGATGAGATAATCGCATGGAGGGAATCATGGATCAAATATAGACGTTCGATCCGAGTCAAATCTGGAAGCAGATCACTAACTTGACTGGATGTTAGCCATATCACCTGCACAGTTTCAACTCTTCTTGTGGCGATATCTCCCAACAGCGATCTGGATGGGACTTCGCCTGGAAATGCTGGATGACCAGATCTGTACGATCGGCTTGCGATATCGATGGCGAAACCGGAATCCCTTCGGTTCCGTCTATTTTGCCGCACAGGCGGCTGCCAGCGAATTGGCCACCGGATTGCCGGCATTCCTCGAGATCCGCCGGATTCGTGACCAACAGATTTCCATGTTGGTGATGGATATCCAGATGAATTTCCTTCGACAGGCCAGGGGTAAGGTGTATTTCAGGTTCGACCAGATCCACCTGGTCAGGAATGCCATCCTCCGCGCCAAAGGCACGGATGATGCGCAATTCTGTGAGCTTACGGTTGTCGGACTGGATGCACAGACCGGCGATCAGGTGTCCACTTGCCGGATCACCTGGCGGTTTCGGCGACGGAAGTCCCAGGTGACCTATTGAACAACAATCCGTTCGGTATGCACACCTTCGTCTCCCCGGATCCGCAGGAAGTATACTCCGGCAGAGGGTTGGGCACCGGCGAGTTCAACGAATTGGTTGCCTGCCTGCATCTGTACCTGGTTCAGCTGGAATACAGGTCGTCCGGAGAGGTCAACCAGTTCCATATCCAGGTGAAGGTCGCGATCGGCAACCACCTGGACGCGGATCAACTGGTCGCTGGTGGCCGGATTGGGCATCACCTTGATACCAGTGAGGCCTTCAATGCTTTCTACGGATGAAGACATGCCGGAGGTGAACTGGAAGATCTCCCCCCAGTTCTCGCAAGTGTTGTATTCATTGTAAGGCCAAACCTGCCAGTAGTAGATTTTTCCGTCCGACAAGGTGAAATCCAGAGTCACCTCAGGCTCGGTGGTGTAATAGTATCTCGGTTGGAAACCGAAACTGGTCAACCGGTCGATCCGAACGATATAGGACTCTGCACCGGGTCCAGCCGTCCATTCCAGGGTGACATTGCTGATCCCGTTTGAAAAACCGTTCATTTCCGGAAAGAAGGGGGCAGATGGACCAGGAGCAGCCAGCTCAGGCGTCGAGTTGCAGTTGATATAACGGTTATTGGTCGGATTCAGCGACTTCCGCACATTCATTTCAGCAACAGCCACGGCCTTTTGCTGGTCGGAGAAATGATAGTCGGTACAAAATGAAAAGTACCCCATGATGTTCTCTTCGTCCGGATTGAGCAGGACGCCTTTCGGGTCCTTGCACCCTCCGGCATAGGAACAATTGGGCCAACCCAGGCCGAGATTGTAATCTGCTGGCGTGTCAGAAAGGAAGTCGCCGGCATTGGTACTGTTGCTGCCATCGGCAAATTCGACCAGCACATTGTTGTACGGGGGCTTGAGCGAATTGCATGGGGCGGTATTGCTGTTGACAGGATTACCGTGAATGGAGGCGTCCCATTCCTCACACTCCCATCCATTGAACGGATGGAGCAGGCTGAAATAGTGACCTGCTTCATGTTCGATCGTCTCGGCACCTGACTTGATCTGGTCCCGGCGGATGATGATCGCATCGATGTTGTAGTTGGGGGCATCATTGGTATAATAGCCCAGCACGTTGGCCTCACCGGTCTGATTGGTCAGGAAGATGTTCATGTAGGCCTTGAAGCGCTTCGCTGCCAGGACCTGGGAGCCGGCATTGCTTCTGGGATCATCATAGGCGATGCTGCTATTGAAGGAATTGATCCCTCCTTTCATATAGAATTGGATATCCATGTCGGCATAGAACTCGTTCAGCCCGCACAACATATCCAGGACACGGTAGACTTCGACACCTCCGCTGCCATCATTCTTGTTGACGATATGAAACTTGACAGGGACATAGGTGATCGCTCCGCTTCGCTGGTCTGCCGGATTGGCTGCCAGTTCGGCAAGACGCTCCTGCAACTGATCGGTGATACCATCGAGGGTAGCCCGGGTGGTGCCGCAATATCCGCGTACATCTTGTGCCATTACAGGCTGGAGTGTACTCATGAATAGTACCGCGGCAAACAGGAAGGAGGAAGGAATACGCATCATCATGATTGAAGTTCTTTGACAAAGATAACCCCTGAGATGGAATCCGGTTCGTCGTGGAGGTGACATCAAGGCATTTTCCCAGAAACATTCGTGGATTTGTCCGGCGGGTCAAGGGGAATCCTTTACCTTTGCGGCCAATAAACAAACCATTGAATCATGAATAAGGTGACTGTCGTTGGTGCGGGTAATGTTGGAGCAACATGCGCCAATGTATTAGCTCATAAAGACCTCGTGAAGGAGGTAGTCCTTCTGGATATTGCCGGCGACATGGCTCGCGGGAAAGCACTGGATTCCTGGCAACAGGCTCCGATCGACTACTACAGCACACGACTCAAGGGTACCGACGATTATGCGGACACGGCCAATTCAGACATCGTGGTGATCACGGCGGGTGTGCCTCGTAAACCTGGCATGAGCCGGGACGACCTGATCGCGACCAATGCGAAGATCGTGGTATCCGTGACGCAATCGATCATGCAGTATTCCCCGAATCCGATCATCATCGTGGTGTCCAATCCCCTGGACGTCATGACCTATGCCGCTCACAAGGCCAGTGGACTGGGTGCCGACAGGGTGTTTGGGATGGCGGGAATCCTGGATACGGCTCGCTACAGGGCTTTTCTGGCAGAGGCACTGGACGTATCTCCCAAGGATATCCAGGCCGTGCTGATGGGAGGGCATGGTGATACCATGGTTCCGCTTCCGCGTTATACCACCGTGTCTGGGATCCCGGTGACCGAGCTGATCGACAAGGAACGGTTGGATGCCATTATCGAGCGTACCAAGGTCGGCGGAGGAGAACTGGTGAAACTGATGGGAACATCAGCCTGGTATGCGCCTGGCGCTGCCGCAGCCCAGATGGTCGAATCGATCGTCAAGGATGACAAGCGGATCTTCCCTTGCTGCGCCTGCCTGAACGGTGAATATGGCATGAAGGATATCTACGTCGGCGTTCCGGTAAAGCTGGGCCATCAGGGGATTGTGCAGATGATCGAGCTCCAGCTTAACACGGAGGAGAAAGCCCTGCTCGATGAGTCGGCCAGTCATGTTCGCGAGGTGATGAATGCCTTCGAAGGAATGGGCCTGGTCTGATCGCAGAGAATGCTGTTCAGGGAAAGCCGGTCCATATTGGGCCGGCTTTTCTGTTTTCCTGAACCTGATCTGCCTTTCGTTGTTTATGAGTGCATAAACAGGAATATGACCGAGCCGATTGCCACGATGCCCGCACTTGGGATGATGACGACGAACAGGGGCAGGACTGTCGAGGAAGCTTCACACCAATCCGCTGTCCTGCTGGTCTTCCTGCGCCATTTTGGCTGCACGTTCTGTCGGGAGGCATTGGAAGACTTATCCCGTAAGCAGGATACGTTCAAGGCGGATGGCATTCATATGGTCTTTGTTCATATGGCCGATGATCAGGCTGCGGATGAGTACTTCGCCAAATACAATATTCATGATCCCGAGCATGTGGCCGATCCGGGGTGTCTCTATTATGCGATGTTCGGTCTGGGGAAAGGCAAGTTCTCCCAGCTGTTCGGGCTGCAGGTCATGATGCGAGGCTTTGAGGCCGGGGTTCTCAAGGGGCATGGGATCGGTCGGCAGATCGGCGACGGTTTCCAGATGCCCGGTGTGTTCCTGATCCAGAATGGTGTCGTCAGGGATCAGTTCATCCATCATCTCGCATCCGACCGACCGGATTATGACAATCTGGTCTCCTGCTGCACGATTCCGTTAGTATGAGCGGCTGGCTGTTCTCCAGATATCAACCTGATGATGACGCCCGTTCACCCTTCGAACGATTGCTGAAACTGTTCCAGGAGATCCTCCTGCATACCTCCGGTGATGTATCCGAAGCCCTGAGCTGGCTGACCGAACTGGATCGTCAGTATGGCTTGACGACGCCGGAGTATGGGATGGCAGACTTCATTCAGGATCTGATCGATCAGGGGTATATCCGCTCCAGCGACGATCCGGGGAGAGGGATGGTGCCCAGTGCCAGGATGGAAATGGAGATCAGGCGGAAAGCCCTGGACGATATCTTCAGCGACCTGAAGCAGGCCCGTCCTGGTGGACATCAAACCCGTTTCAGTGGGAAGGGGGATGAGCGGCTGCCGGAGACCAAGCCTTATCAATACGGGGATCGCATGGATCAGATCGCGGCAGCCGAATCATTGCGCAATGCCCAGATCCGATCGGGCATCGATGATTTTACCTTGACCCAGGATGATCTGGAGGTCCATGAGACGGTCTACCAGGCCCAGACCAGCACCGTGCTGATGATCGATATCTCACACTCCATGATCCTCTATGGAGAAGACCGCATCACCCCGGCAAAAAAAGTAGCTCTTGCCCTGGCAGAGTTGATCACGACCCGTTATCCGAAGGATACGCTGGACATCATCGTGTTTGGCAATGATGCCTGGCGGGTGGCCATCAAGGACCTGCCTTACCTCCAGGTAGGACCCTACCACACCAATACGGTTGCCGGCCTGGAGTTGGCCATGGACATCCTGCGCAAGCGACGCAACCCTAACAAGCAGATCTTCATGATCACGGACGGGAAGCCCACGTGCATCAAGAAGGGGAAGAAGTATTACAAGAACAGCTTTGGCCTGGATCGGGAGATCATCCGCAGGACCATGCACCTGGCGACCGCTGCACGCAAGGTCCAGATCCCCATCACCACGTTCATGATCGCCAGTGATCCGATGCTGGTGCGCTTTGTCGACCAGTTTACCCGGGCCAATGCCGGCAAGGCCTTTTATGCCGGACTGGACCATCTGGGGGCGTTCCTCTTCCGGGATTACAAGGAGAACAAGGGGAGGAGGTCATAGCAAGGTTGCCCGGTCATCCAATCCATGGACTCCGCTATCTTTGTCATGTGCTATTCCTGTTCGTTCATACCGGATCCTGCCATTATTGCGTTAGTTCCTTATGAAATTTCTCATCACTATCTGGTGCTTCCTTTCCCTGGCCATCCTTGTCTTCCCGGCACAGGGCCAGGATGTTGACCTGGATGCGAAAAGCAAGATCCCGGTCTCCTGGGAAGATTCCCTTTCTGCGGCGGGGAACAGGTTGCAGAATGGGGAGGATGCCCGACAGCGCAGGCAGGCTTCCAATGAGATCAGTTCTCTTCTCCGACAAGTGTTGAGCCAAAAGGGCTCCTGGGATCTTGCATTTGACATGATCCCACAGGTGTCCGTCTTGACCCCGAAGGATGAGTCGTTCCGGATCTTTACCTGGCAGCTCTTTCTGGATCCGGATCACTACCAACACAGCGGATTGGTGCAATGGAAGAAAGATCCGACCCATGTGGTCCTGCTGAATGACCGATCGGATGAATATTTGCGCCCGGAGTCGACTATCGGTTCACCGGACCACTGGTATGGTGCGGTCTATTATGGCATTCGGGAGTGCAAGCTGAATAGACAACCCTATTGGCTGCTGTTCGGGTATGATGGGCATTCCGCCACAAGCCAACGAAAGATCATTGATGTGCTTGCTGTCGATGACCAGGGCACACTTACCTTTGGTGCACCGGTGTTCCATTTTGACGATGACGCCCGGCCCCGGGAGCCCATCCATCGCCTGGTCATGGATTATGCCATTGGCAGCCGGGTTCGGGTGCGGTATGACGAACACTACAAGATGATCCTCTACGACCACCTGATCCCATTTGCTGACGATCGCAGCGGACTGGGACTGGTCAATATACCCGATGGGACCTATGAAGGATTTATCTACAAGAAAGGCCTTTGGCAGCACATTGAAAAAGTCTTCCACAAGGTGATGGATGAAGCACCGGTTGATTTTCCGGTGTTGGATGGGCGAAAGAAGAAAGACATTTTCGGGCAATGATGGCGAATAAGGATATCTCCTGTCACCACCTGACCGTCTCCAGAACAGCGAGGTTCTTTGTGGCGGAGGCGGTGGGCGAGCCCCAAAGGTTGCTGATCGTTTGTCATGGCTATGCCCAGTCAGCGGCATCCTTTCTTCAGGAAGTCAGCAAGGCTGACCTGCCGGGATATGTGATTGTCGCACCGGAAGGGCTATCCCGATTCTATCGCCGAGGATTTGAAGGAGATGTAGTGGCTTCCTGGATGACCCGGGAAGACAGGCTGGCCGAGATCCGGGATCAAGTCGCGTACCTGGACCAGTTGGCGAACCTGTTGAAAGATGAGTACGGCCCCCTGCCATTGGATGTGCTCGGTTTTTCCCAAGGGGTGCCGACGGTATGCCGTTGGCTGGCTGAGTCAGAGATTCATGCGGAGCACCTTGTGCTTTGGCAGGGTATGGTGCCTGAGACGGATACCATGAGCCGTTTGGCTGCAAAATTCCAGCAAGGAGTTGATCTGGTCCTGGGCAATAGCGATCCCTTTTTCACCCCGACCCGGGAAGGTCACCTTCAGGAAGCGGTCCGGGGGATTGGCGTCAGGTGGCATCGTTTTGAGGGCGGACATGAGATGGAACCACTTTTATTGGAGCAGATTCTCAAGGCTTGACGGATCAATGCATGCGATCCCCCCGAACAGGAAAGGTCTTCAATAGGCCTGCCTCAAAATCCAGATATTCCTGCCAGCGTTGCAATACGACCGTCCTGGCCCCATATCGGCAGGCCAGATCCAGGAACAACCGGTAATGTCCCGCTTCAGCGATCATGAACTTGCGGTAGAACTCGCGGAGCGGAACTTCATTGATGTCGAGGGACAGCAACCGGAAACGTTCACAGCTTCTTGCCTCGATCAGCGCACAGGTCAGCAACTTTTCGATCAGCCGCTCATCGCGGGTGCCCCCCTTGGACTGAAAGGCCAGTAACTGGTTGACATACTCGTCTTTTCGCTGCCGACCCAGGGTCAGGCCCCTTTTCTTCAATTCGTGCAGGACCATCCTGAAGTGACCCCACTCCTCGGTGACGACAGGGGCGATCGCATCCACCATGTCTACTTTTTCCGGATACTGCTGGATCAGCGAGATGCAGGAGGTAGCTGCTTTTTGCTCGCAATAGGCATGGTCGGTGAGGATGTCTTCCAGGCTGAAGGAAGCCAGATTGATCCAACGTGGATCAGTTGGCATATGGAGGCCCAGCACAGTCTTACTGGTGGGGTTCATAGGTCTTTCTTTGTTGGCAAAGATAGGGATATCATGGATCAGGCTGAGGATCTCTGCAGGCCAGTTCCGCAAGGAGATGAATATGGTTACCTTCCCTGAGGCAGCGTCATCGCAGGGAATGATCGTTTTCTGTTGTGGTCGACCTCGAACTTCATGATGGGATGTTATGTTTCGAATGGAGGGAATCAATCTCCATTTCAGGTTTGTCCGAAGATACGGCATGAAGCAGCAAGACATTCGAATTACAACCAGCTGTGAGATCGACTTGACTGACCACGAGCGAGTGGCCATTTCGGGTTTGTTGCAGCATTCCTTTGAGCAATATCCCGCTGGAAAGATCTATTTCCCCCAACCGCCTCATTTTCGGGTATTGGGATGGTCAGGCGACCAATTGATCGGACATCTGGGCGGGATGATCCGAGAAGTCGCCGTTGGCAATCGCCGTCTGCTCATCATGGGGGTCTGCGACCTCTGCGTCGATCCGGCCATGCACCGGCAGCGATGGGCTTCCATATTGTTGGATCGTCTGGAGTCCCTGGCCGCAGCAAATGGAATCCAATACGTCGTTGCAATTTCCCGGGAAATGGATTTTTTTCAGGATCGGGGATTTCAATCCATCGATCCACGATGTATCTGGTTGGCTTACCTGGACGGCAGGAGCCTCGGGTTATACCGTCGTCATCTCGGGGGAGATATCCATGTCAAGTGCCTGTCTACGGGTGGTTGGCCTGATGGTGAACTGGACCTCCTCGGACCGATGTTCTGACATTTTGGCCTATCTTCGCGGGCGATCAAACTGAACATCTCATGAAGAATACGCAGGCCTATATCAAGGAGCACAAGGACCGTTTTCTCGAGGAGCTATTGGAGCTGCTGAGAATTCCTTCCGTCAGTGCCGATCCGAAATTCAAGGACTCTGTGGCGCAGACGGCCAAGCTTGTTGCCCAGCATCTTCGCAAGGCTGGTGTGCCCAAGGTCGAGGTGTGTAAAACAGAAGGCCATCCGATCGTTTACGGGGAATACATTCAGGATCCAAAATTGCCTACAGTGCTGGTTTATGGTCACTATGATGTCCAGCCTCCCGACCCCATGGAACTGTGGGATACACCCCCTTTCGAGCCAGTGATCAAAGTGACCAAACGACACCCTCAGGGGGCCATCTTTGCCCGCGGGGCCTGTGATGACAAGGGCCAGCTGTTCATGCATGTCAAGGCGTTCGAGGCCATGAAGAAGGGGAAGGAATTGCCTTGCAACATCAAATTCATGATCGAAGGCGAAGAAGAGGTTGGGTCGGTGAATCTGGAGAAATTCTGCAAGAAGGAGAAAAAGCGCCTGGCCTGTGATATGGTCCTGATCTCCGATACCTCCATTCTCGACAACAAGGTGCCTTCCATTACCACGGGCCTGAGAGGACTGACCTATCTGGAGGTGGAAGTGACCGGACCGAACAGGGACCTGCATTCCGGCGTCTATGGTGGTGCCGTGGCGAACCCCATCAATGTGCTGGCCAAGATGATCGCCGATTTGCACAACAAGAAAGGCGAGATCACGATACCCGGATTCTACGATGATGTCGACGAGGTGAGCAAGTCGGAACGCAAGGCCATGAACAAGGCGCCATATCATGAAAAGGCCTATATGCGTGATCTGGGTGTAACAGCCCTGCATGGGGAGAAGGGCTATACCACCCTGGAACGTACCAGTATTCGTCCGACCCTGGATGTGAACGGCATCTGGGGTGGCTATACAGGAGAAGGTGCCAAGACGGTGTTGCCATCCAAGGCATTCGCCAAGATCAGCATGCGTCTGGTGCCCCATCAGGATCCTGACAAGGTCTTCAAACTGTTCAAGAAGCATTTTGAACAGGCCGCTCCGGACTATGTGAAGGTCAAGGTGATCCCGCACCATGGTGGGGATGCCGCCGTGACACCCACCGATTCCAGGGAGTACCAGGCAGCCGATTGGGCCATGTCCCAGACATTTGGGAAGGCGCCGATTCCCGTACGCAGTGGCGGCTCCATACCCATCGTAGCCCTGTTTGAATCCGTCCTGAAAGCCAAATCGGTCCTTTTGGGATTCGGTCTGGATAGTGACGCGATCCATTCGCCCAATGAACATTTCGGTTTGTTCAATTTCTATAAGGGGATCGAGACGATCCCATACTTCTATCAACGGTACACAGAATTAAAACAATCATGATGAACTTCATTCTTTCAACGGGTAAGCAGATCCTGGTTATCGGGTTGATCTTCACTAATCTTCACCTTTCAAATGCACAACAAATGGATTCTTTGAGTTACAGTTTAGGGATCCTTGTCGGAGACAACCTCTCCAAGCAGGGATTTGACAAACTGGATATCACTTCTCTGGCCCAGGGGCTGGAAGCAGCGATCACCAAGACGGATATGAAAATGGACCAGGCGACAGCCAATCAGGTGGTCCAGCAGTACATGCAGAAAAAGGATGAGGCCAAGTTTGCTGATGCAGTCGCCAGTGCCAGGGTCTTCTTTGAGGGGAATGCCAAGAAGCCTGGGGTCATCAGTTTGCCAAGTGGCTTGCAGTATGAAGTCCTGAACAGTGGCACAGGTGCCAGTCCGGGTCTGACCGACAAGGTGACCACACATTATCATGGCACATTGCTGGACGGGACCGTATTTGACAGCTCGGTAGACCGCGGGGAGCCGGCTTCGTTCCCGGTCAACGGCGTGATCAAAGGATGGACGGAAGCATTGCAGCTGATGAAGGTAGGTGACAAATGGCGACTATATGTGCCTTCCGACCTGGCCTACGGATCAAGGGGAGCAGGTGCAAAGATCCCGCCCTTTACTCCTCTGATCTTTGAAGTGGAGCTGCTGAGCATTGACTAGGGTGAACCCCGGTCGATCGTAAACACAAGGGGCCACTGCATTTGCAGTGGCCCCTTGCATATTCAGTCTGGTGGATATTATCCATTGGGCAGATACCCCAGGATCTTCAGCATGCTCTCGGCATTCTGTTCCTCATAGACCATATAGTCTACCAGGTTTCCCATTTCATCCCGATCCACGATGACATGTTTCGGTGCCGGTATGAGGCAGTGCTTGATCCCACCAAATCCGCTGATCGAGTCCTGATAGGCACCGGTGTGGAAAAATCCGATATAGAGGGGTTCCGGATCATCCGGTTCGATCCGGGGCAGGTACACCTGGTTCTCGTGGACTTCAGAATTGTAGTAATCCGAGTTGTCGCAGCTCAGCCCGCCGATATTGACCCGATGGTATTCGTTTTCCCATTTGTTGACCGGCAGGAGGATGAATCGCTCATAGATCCCCCAACTGTCAGGTAGGGTGTTCATCAGGGAGTTGTCGATCATATACCAGGTCTCGGCATCATTCTGCTTCTTCTGAGCAAGGACAGAGAAGATCGTCGCACCACTTTCCCCCACGGTGTATTTGCCAAACTCGGTAAAGATGTCCGGCTCGGGGATGCCATCCTCTTCACAAGCCTGCTGGATCAGGCTGACGATCTCCTTGACCATGTACTTATAGTCGTATTCGAAGCTGAGCGTATTTCGGATCGGCATTCCACCACCGATGTTGATAGCGCGAAGTTCTGGACAGATCTTCTTCAGATCGGCATACAGCTTTATCGCCTTCTTCAATTCACCCCAATAGTAAATGGTGTCCTTGATCCCGGTATCCACAAAGAAGTGGAGCATCTTCAACTTGAACTTCGGGTTATTGGCAATGCGCTCCTGATAGTAGGGGATCACCTCGGTGGCCCGAAATCCCAACCGCGAGGTATAGAACTCAAAATTGGGCTCCTCATCTGTCGCTACCCGGATACCAAGCTTGCATTCACCACGAACCAGTTCATTATAATTCTCCAGTTCATCCGGATGGTCAAGCACCGGTATCACGTTGTAGAATCCCTCGTTGATAAGCCCGGCGATCTTCTCCGTGTAGGATCGGGGCTTGAATCCATTATTGATAATGATAGAATCCTTCCGCAATTTCCCGGAGGCGTAGAGGTTTCTGACCAGGTCGATATCAAAAGAGGAGGATGTCTCCAGATGGACATCGTGTTGCATCACCTCATTGAGGATATAGCTGAAGTGATTGCTCTTGGTGCAATAGCAATAGTAATAGTCGCCCGCATAGTTGAGCGATTTGATGGCCCGGTTGAAGAAGTTCTTGGCTTTCTTGATCTGTGCACCGATACGAGGCAGATAGGTCAGCTTCAGCGGTGTACCATATTTCTGGATCAGGTGCTTGACAGAGAAGTTGTGGAAAGTGAGATATCCGTTGTCGATATCAAATCCTTCCTGTGGGAAATCAAATGTCTGATCGATCAGGTCAAAGTACTTGTTCTTCATGAAGCAGGGGCTGGAGCTGGGTGATTCTTGAGCACAATAATAAAAAATCCTGCCTCTCTACACGAGTGGCAGGATAAGTCGTATGAATGGAAGGATGCCGGATGAGTGGAGGCCGTTGCTCATCAGTCGTCAGCTCCGGATTCATTTCCAGAGAGCGGATTGACTCCGGAATAGGCGCCTCTGAACGGCTCCTGAGCCTGGATCTTCTTTTCCTCCTCCTTACCCAGTACACTTTTGGTGGCATGGGGCACAAGCATGAGCCGTTCCTTGCTGATCAGTTGCCCGGTCACGGAGCAGATGCCGTATGTCTTGTTGCGAATGCGGAACAAGGCCGCTTCCAGGTTGCGGACGAACTGTTGCTGGCGGGAGATCATCCGACTCATCATCTCGATCTCCGTATGCAGGCTGCTGTCATCGAACAGGTCACCACTGTTCTTGTTGTTGGTGTTCTCACTCATCTCGGAGAGTTGGCTCTGCATGAAGTCCAGCTCGTGAAGAGCCTTTTCCAGTTTTTCATTGACCAGTACCCGGAATTCCTCGAGCTCAGCATCTGAGTATCGGGTGGCTCCTGTTGAAGATGGTTGTTCCATAATCCTCTTTGGTTTATATGACAGCAAAGGGGCTGTTCGCCTTGCCAAAATGCCACGATAACGGTCATAGCCATGGAAAAGTTTCCTACAGTATCAAGAATCTCTCCAAAATTGCCATGAGCCGGCAGTCCGGGTCTGTCATTAAGGCGGTGCAAATGTACGGTCTTACAGCAGATTTTTGTAATAATTTTCCCTGTCGGGGATGGATGGAATTGCATTGGAATTCATCAATCTTTGCAGTCAAATCTGAGTATGTTTCATCCATCATCCCGACTGAAAAACAAGAGTACCCGAATCGGTCTCGGGGTCTATGCAACCGCCTTCATTCCAAGGGGCACGATCACTTATATCCGTGATCCACTGGAGCTGGTCATCGATGATGCAGCATATGCCACCATGCCGGCCTGTTTGCAGGCCCCCGTCGAACGATATGCCTATGTCGATGAGACCGGTGCCCGAATCCTGAGCTGGGATCTGGGCAAGTATGTCAATCATTGTTGCTTTCCCAATACGATGACCACAGCCTTCGGCTTTGAGATCGCGATCAGGGATATCCTGCCAGGGGAAGAGATCACAGATGAATACGGCCTCTTTAATCTGGAGTCACCGATGGATCTCTCCTGTTCCAAGCCAGGTTGTCGAAAGCGGGTTTCATCCGACGATCTGGACAGGTTGTATCCCATCTGGGATGAGCAGGTCAAGGCGGCCCTGTTGCTCATCGCCCGGGTGGATCAACCCCTTTGGGACCTGGTCGATGACCCGTTGAATGAGAAAATTCAGGCATTCCTCGATAATCCTGATCAACATTATCCATCTTTACAAAACGTAAAGCGACGCTCCTAATCTGATTCACCTTGCTTCATATTGATATCATCACCGTCCTTCCTGAGCTGCTGGTCAGCCCCTTGAGCCATTCTATCCTGGGGCGAGCCAAGGACCGGGGACTGCTGGAAGTGAATATCATTGATCTGCGTGAGTACGGCCTGGGCCGACATCGCCAGGTAGACGATTATGCCTTTGGGGGTGGAGCGGGAATGGTGATGATGCCCGAACCGCTATATGCCTGTATTCAGGCACTCCGATCTGAACGGACCTATGATGAGATTATCTACATGGCGCCTGATGGGGAGCTCCTGGACCAACCGATGGCCAACCAGCTCTCCATGTGTGCCAACCTGATCCTGATCTGCGGACATTACAAGGGCATCGACGAACGAATCCGCGAACATGTGGTCACCCGAGAGATCAGTATCGGCAATTATGTGCTCAGCGGAGGAGAATTGGCGGCAGCCGTGGTCGTGGATGCCGTTGGTCGGTTGATCCCGGGCGTATTGAATGACGAGACATCCGCGTTGTTCGATTCCTTTCAGGATGATCTGGTGGCCCCCCCGGTCTTTACACGACCTGCGGAATTCAATGGTTGGAAGGTGCCGGATATCCTCCTGTCCGGCAATCAGGGGGCGATCGATACCTGGCGGCATGACCAGGCCGTAGAACGGACCCGTCAGCGCCGGCCGGAAATCCTCAGCGATGAATAAGTGGTCAGGAACATGGAGCCTGCCACTGCTGCTTTTCCTGGGATCCCTCCAATGGCTGCACGCCCAGGATGCGGATTGGTGGCGAAACAATGTGGGCTGGGACGGGATCACCCCGTACCATCAATATTTGAAACTGACAGCTGCGGGGATGGGACCCAATGCCTTGCCTATACCCGAATTGCACCAGCAATGGGATACGACATCCAGTTTCACCCTGTCTGCAGCCAGTCACCACCGCCCGGGAGAAACCACCGTCAACTCCCGCCTTGACCTGCGATGGCAGGCCCATCCACGATTCCGCCTTCGGGTCCATCTGGTTCCATTGGAATGGTACTCCACCTCGCATGCATTGAAGACCGAGCGACGAATTCACTTCTTATCCTACGATCATCAGTGGGCTGGAGGGGACATTTATGTGGAATCGTCCGTCCGTCTGCCTGTCCACTGGACCTTTGGCCTGCAATCAGAGATCCGTGCCGGGATCAAAACGGCATCGGGCACCAATCTTGGAGCTGCGCGATATACCGATACCCCGGGCTATTTTTTCGATGTGGATGTGTACCGAACATTCGGTGACAGAAGGCAATTCGACTGGGAGGCCATGCTCGGATTCTATGCCTATCAGACCTACCAGCCGGGTTTCCGGCAGAATGACTGCCTCCTGTATGGTGCCAGCATAGGATGGCATACCGCCCGCCTTGCCCTGCGTTCCACCATCCGCGGGTATTGTGGCTATTTCCAGGATGGGGATTGTCCGGTACTCGGCATGATGGAGATGAGATGGGGGAAGCGATCCAGGCCCTGGCAGGGGATACTCCAGGTGTCTGCGGGACTCTACGATTGGCCGTTCACGTCGGTCCAGATCGGGATTCGCCGCGATCTGTTCCTGGCCATGTCAGATCAGGGAGAACAGGCTCGTCAGTAGGAACGGAAGGAACATCAGACCGTCCAGCCACAAGCTGAAGAATTGCTCGGAACGTTCCTGGTTGGTTTGATGGATCATCCATCCCGCCAGTCCATAGACGAACAGATTGGCTGCAAAGGCGGACGGGATCACCTGATCTTGGAGGACCATCACGATGTCCATCAGGGCGGCCAGGATCAAGGCCGACCAGCCAAGCCGCCGGCAAAGGGGCCAGCCCAACCACAAGGGAAGTGTTAACGTGCGATGGGTCTGGTCGGCATCCAGATCACGGAGGTCAAATGGCAGGGTGATGGCAAAGATGAAGAGTGCCCTGGGCAGGAGGTGGCCAAGCAACGAAGGCAGGTCCATGTCGAGCTGGTACTGCGCCAATGGAAGCCAGGAGGTGGTGAGGGCCCAGACCAGGCTGATCAGAAAGATCTTCAAGCCCGGAATATCGCGGATCCGTCGACCGGGTCCGATGGGAAAGATATAGGCGATGGACAGGAATCCCGCTGCCAGGGCGATCATCCTGGCGTGTGGCACCAATCGATCGAACGCCAGCAGGGAAAGCAGTGCTCCCAGGATGACCAGCCAGGGCCACCAGGTCCGGATCGTGCCGATGTAGTCCTGGCGTTCAGGGGATAACTGTCGGAATCCCACCAGGCGTTGGAGGGAATAGGCGGTCAGCGTACCGGCAAAAAGGAATAGAGCCAGAGGATCCCATTGGGGATCCAGACCGGCCATGCTCAGGGATTGCCAGCCGAGAAAGACCGTGGATGTAGCGATCCAGAAATGGCTGTAGATCAGATAATGGACCCAAATTCGGGTGGCGTTGGGCAAAACAGACGGGTCAGAAGTACTTGAAATTGTGTTGGTAAGAGATCCGCTGGACCGTATGGAAAAGCAGCTTGACCAGATTGGTGATATCTTCCTTATGTGCCATTTCTACGGTGGTGTGCATATAACGCAACGGCAGGGAAACCAATGAGGCGGGTACGCCTCCGTTGGAATAGGCGAATGCATCGGTATCTGTTCCGGTAGAACGGGAGGAGGCTTCTCTCTGGAAGGGAATCTTCTCCTCTTCGGCGGTCTGGATGATCAGATCCCGAAGGGTGTTGTGTACGGCAGGGGCATAGGTGATGGTCGGCCCTTCGCCGCATTTGATCTCGCCATTGATGCTTTTGTTGATCAGGGGGGTGTAAGTGTCATGGGTGACATCTGTAATGATCGCCACCTGCGGGTTGATGGTCCGGGCGACCATCTCGGCACCGCGCAGCCCGACCTCTTCCTGGACGGCATTGACAATATAAAGGGAATAGGGAAGCTCGATCTTCTGTTCCTTGAGGAGTCGGGCCACCTGGGCGATACAAAAGCCACCCATTCGATTATCCAGGGCTCGTCCGACAATGAATCGGTCGTTCAAGGTGGTCAGGCTGTCTTCAAAGGTGATGACGCAACCGACGTGGATGTCCTTTTTCAGCACTTCCTCCTTATTCTTGGCACCGATATCCACGAAGATATTTTCCAGCGAAGGGGCAAGGTTGGCATCTTTGCCTTTGCGCAGATGGATGGCCGGCCAGCCAAAAACACCTTTCACGACGCCGCTCTTGGTATGGATCTGGACCCGCATGCTGGGGGCGATCTGATGATCCGAACCTCCGTTTCGCACCACATTGATAAAGCCATCCTCGGTGATGTAGTTGACATACCAGCTGATTTCATCTGCATGGGCTTCGATCACGACCCGGTAGTCCTTACCGGGATTGATCACCCCGTAGGCCGAACCATAGTTGTCCAGATGAATCTCATCCACATAGGGTTTCAGGTAGTCCAGCCAGATCTTCTGACCCGACGATTCATAACCGGTCGGAGCATGATTGTCGAGGTAGCGCTGGAGAAAAGCTTCTGAGTTCTTATTGAGAATTTTCATAGTCGGGGTCACAGTCTTGCAGATGTACGAAAGGTTCGCAAAAAGGTTGGGGATTCCATCCGGGAATCGTCAGGCATGGTGGGCTACAAAATGTTCTGACCAGGCCCTGGGATCCTGGTGCCAAGTGGACAGGGTGAGAGATTCGGTTTCATTGATGGCTCCCTTCTGGAGGGCGACCTGGAGGATGCGCTCATAGTTACTGACTGTCTGGAGAGGGATCCCGGCGGCCTCAAATCGTTCCCTGGATTCCGGGAAACCATAGGTAAACAGTGCGGCAACACCCAGCACGGTCAGGCCAGCATCCTGGAGGGCCTCTGCCGCCTGGAGAGAACTGCCGCCGGTACTGATCAGGTCTTCGATCACCAGGACGCGTTGTCCTGGGTGACAGTCTCCTTCGATCTGGTTGCCTTTGCCATGGGCCTTGGCTTTGCTTCGAATGTAGATGAAGGGTAGTCCGAGACGATCTGCCAGCAGCATTCCGTGCGGGATTCCTGCCGTGGCCACACCGGCAATGGCATCGATGTGCCCGAACTGCCTGGCGATCTGGATCAGGCCGTCAATGGCAATCAAGCGGAGATCCGGGTAGGAGAGAAGCAATCGGTTGTCACAATACACAGGCGAACGCAGTCCCGAAGCCCAGGTGAACGGCTTTTGGGGACTCAGTCGGATTGCATTAATTTGCAGCAGCGCCTCAGCCAGGGCGGTAGCGTGATCAGGTTCGGTCATGGCAAAAAAAAAGCTTGTAAATGTATAAAATATACTGCAACGAACATCAATTGGTCCTGTCCAGCCGGGAACCTGACTCTCCTGAGGACTGGTCCTTGGTGGCACGTTATCATGGGAAGGCCAAATTGTTCTTCCCTATCCTGGATGCCATGGAGAAGCGGACCGGCCAGGAACAGATCTGGGTCTATCACGAGAATGTGGAAGAACTTTGGGCAGTGTTTCTGGGGCTGTTTGTCCGGGTTGAAGCAGCAGGTGGATTGGTATTCAACCCTCAAGGCCAGATTCTGGTCATTTTTCGGAGAAATGTCCTTGACCTGCCCAAAGGCAAACTGGAACCCGGTGAAACCGAGGTGGAGGGCGCATGCCGGGAAGTCATGGAGGAAACAGGCCTCCGGCAGGTGACCTGTGGGCCCAAATTAGGGGAGACCTGGCATATCTTCAGGGAAAAAAAGAAGCGGATGATCAAGCATACGGTCTGGTATGAAATGTCGGCCGATCAGGTTGAGCTGGTTCCTCAGGCGGAAGAAGGGATCCAGGATGTTCGTTGGATCGCCCCGGAGGATTACCTGATCTCCAATTTTTCGACTTTTCGAAACATCCGTGACATGATTCGCGATACGTTGGGCAGGGCAGAGATGAGAAGTATAGGAAAATAGAGCAGAATATTATTTTGCCACTATGGTCAATTTGGCCTGTTTTCTAAATTAAATTTGGCGGAATAAAAATTATTCGATCCCGCATGCCAAAATGCTGATCGGTCAGAAAAGCAAAATTTAGAAGATTGTGGCCTGGATGACGAGGAGTAGTAGATGTTGCGATTATTAAGAGCCTCTAATTCGGAATATATGCTAAATGGGATGAGCAATAACGGATTTTTATTTTAAACCTAGGGCGATTATCTTTGTGAATCCGAACATCTTGTTGTTGACTATACCGAACCATGACAAAGACACTGAAGTTTTTAATACTTAGCGGGGTACTGTTTTCTGGTCTTTCCCTTTCTGCTCAATCCTTGGCCAGCGCTGCAGATCACCCCGAGTTTCAACAGCAGGCTTCATCAACTGTCAACGTACAGGAGTTCCTGGATCCTCAGGATGCTTTTTTCATGGATATCGCAGGCCGGATCTGTTTTATCGACTTCCAATCCCTGAAACTCAACCTGCGCTCCGTTCAACTTGTAGATAATAAAGGGAATGTCATCCTTCATGACCAGGTGGATCACCTTCCGGTCAATAGTATCTATGAAGTGAATTTCAGTGATCGTCCATCTGGCAAATACCAGATCGTCCTGGAGGGATACACAGAGACCATTACCAGGTCATTTTCCTTTTAATTCGCATTCTCGTATCGTTTCTTCTTCAGTCCAGCTGCTGAGGTAGTGAAGCCATTTGCCTTTTCCAGCAGGTTCTAGGATTGCTTGTTGGCCATTATCTTTACGGCCATGCCCGAACCTGAATTCCAACCCGGACCTCCCCTGAATTATCTTGTCTACGGCCCGCCCGGTACCGGCAAGCGGACCTATGCATCCCAGCTCGCGGTTTCCCTGGCCGACCAGGTGCCGCTGGATGAGGTGCGGAAGCTTTCTCATGCCCAGCTCTATGAACGCTATCATCTGCTGGTCAATGAAGGTCAACTGGTCTTTCTGGCCATGCACGCGGGTTGGTCATATGAGAACATGGTCGAACGTTGCCTGTTTGAACAAGAGAATGTCATCGTCCACGACGGCATTCTCAAGCAGTTGGCAACGGAAGCTCGAGGAAACCTGATCGAGCATTTGCTGCAGGTCCAGCCGGATGTGTTGCCCAGCACCGACTTCAAGGATGTCTTTTCCGGATTTCTTCAGCATCTCAAAGGGCAGGAACAGGCTGTTGTCCAACTGCCTGACCACGAGCCCTTTCTGATCCATTCCATCCTGAAGAATGGCGATATCCTGTTGAGACGGCCAAAGACCTTCCAGGTGATCCGGGTGAAACGCAGTATCATTCGCAGGCTTTTCACCACGGTTCAGAAAGCAAGGGACCCACAAAAGCTGGCGGCCAGGCTCGATGAATTACTCGCCGGTGAGAATATTCCTGCATTTGAAGCCGTATGGGCCCAATTCTCATCCTTCCAGCAGGCATATGCCGAAGCAATGCGCCCGGTCGTCCCGGAACCATCGGTAGCCGATCCCTATCGGGAAGTCCAGATGGACCTCTTGCCGGATGGGGTCCTGCAATCCTCCAAGAAGTACGTTCTGATTCTGGAGCATATTCATCTGGTCGATCCGGATGTCCTGTTCGGGGATGCCCTGACCATGCTGGATAGCCGTCGTCGGGAAGGGTGTCGGTGCGCTCAATCGGTTCTGTTGCCAGGGTCCAAAACACCTTTTACCCTGCCGCCAAACCTGTTCGTCATTGCCATTGCTCCTCATATTCCCGCTTGGTCCACTGATTTGGCATTCTTGATGAACAAGACCTTCCACTTCATCCCTGTGCAGTCCAACGAACGTGACCAGGATTGGCCGGTGATCCGCTCCATCCGGACAAAAGAGCTCTGGCAGGCCATCAACAAGGTCATTCACCGTCATGCAGATCAGACACTTTCCTATCCGGGTGCGGCCTTCCAGGATTGTCATCATCTCAAGGGGCTCAAATCCCTGTTGTCTTCCAGGATCTTGCCTTATTTCCAATGGATAGCCCTTGTTCGGGACCTGGATCTGTCCGTCCTGTATCGCGACTTGTTCGGTAGCCATGCGGATTCACTGAATCGCCTGGATCAATGGAAGACAGATGATTTTCGAGCGATTCTCGGCCTGCATCGCGACGAGGGATAGACCCGTCATTCCAATGCATTACCTTTGTCGTACAGACGACCCTCTATGGCAAAAATGTTCAAATTTGGTGGCTCCAGCCTGAAGGATGCCGATTCCGTTCGCAATGTGGCCACGATTCTTCAGCGATTCAAGGATGAGAATCTGGTGATTGTCGTTTCGGCCATGGGCAAGACGACCAATGCACTGGAAGAAGTGATCTATGCCCATGCCCGCCAGGATGGCTCAGCTGCGTCACGCCTGCAGGCCATCCAGGAGATGCATCAGAATGTGGCTCGTGAGTTGTTGCCTGGTGACCATGACGTGTTCGCCCTGCTCAACGATACTTTCGTCGAGGCGACCTGGGTACTTGAGGAACCGCCTCATCCCAACTTCGACTATATGTATGACCAGATCATCTGCGTCGGAGAGTTGGCTTCCTCCCGCATTGTTCATGCCTATTTGCAAGAGGTTGGCCTGCCTACCCAATGGCTGGATGCCCGAGAAGTGATCATTACCGATGATATTCACCGGGAGGGGTGGGTCAATTGGGAGGAGACCGGAAAGCGTATGGAATCCAAGGTGCTTCCCATGGTCAGCCAACCAGGATTTGTCCTGACTCAGGGCTTCATCGGGAGCACCCTGGACAATGCCAGCACGACACTGGGGCGGGAGGGATCGGATTATACCACGGCTATCTTCACCTTCTGTCTCAATGGCGAGAGCATGACGATCTGGAAGGATGTACCGGGGGTGTTGACCGGCGATCCAAAGCTGTTTGCCAATGTGACCAAGTTGGATCGACTGTCCTACCGGGAAGCCATTGAAATGACCTATTACGGGGCTAAGGTCATTCACCCGAAGACGATCAAGCCGCTCCAGAACAAGTCCATTCCCCTGTATGTCAAATCATTTATTGATCCCGATGGGGAAGGCACGCTGATTTCTTCGGATGTCGAAGACCTTTATCCGCCCATTGTGACCATCGAGCAGCAACAGACACTGCTGAGCATCTCTACCCGGGATTTTTCATTTGTCGCGGAACACCACCTTAGCCTGTTGTTCAAGATGATCGCCGATCTGCGGTTGCAGGTCAACATCATGCAAAACTCGGCCATCAGTTTTTCCATCTGTGTCAATCATGCACCGGAAAAGATCGATGAATTCATCAGAAGTGTGGACCGTGATTTCAAGGTCCAGCGGGAGGATGACCTGGAATTGATCACCATCCGGCACGCCCAACCTGATCTGCTCCAGAATCTGCGCAAAGGAAAGATCATCTTCCTGGAAGAGCATATCCGGGATACGGTCCAGTTTGTCGTCAAAGAGGTGCCGATGATGAGCCGGAAGCCCGTGCACACTGAGCCGTAACGGGAATCAGGAGATCACGCCCAGTGCACGTCCCACTTTGGTAAATGCCGCAATGGCCCGATCCAGGTGGTGCGTTTCGTGTCCGGCAGACAATTGGACCCGAATCCTGGCCTTTCCTTTCGGGACAACAGGGAAATAGAAGCCGATCACGTAGATGCCTTCCGCCAGGAGCTGGTCGGCAAATTGCTGGGAAAGCACCGCATCATAGAGCATGATCGGAACGATCGGATGATCACCTGGCAGGATATCAAACCCCGCCTCCGTCATGGCCTGACGAAAATACCGGGTATTGCGTTCAAGCTTGTCCCGCAAGGCTGTACTGCCTTCCAGGATCTCCAGCACCTTGATCGAGGCTCCGGCAATGCTCGGCGCCAGCGTATTGGAAAACAGATAGGGGCGGCTGCGTTGACGCAGGAGTTCAACGATTTCCTTCCGAGCCGCAGTGAATCCGCCGGAGGCACCACCAAGGGCTTTGCCAAATGTACCGGTGACAATATCGATCCGTTCCATGACGCCCCGGTATTCATGGGTCCCCCGTCCTTTGGGGCCCATAAAGCCGCTTGCATGACACTCGTCGATCATCACCATGGCATCATAGCGATCCGCCAGGTCACAGATTTTGTCCAGTTGGGCGATCGTGCCGTCCATGGAAAACACACCATCTGTAGCGATCAGCCGCCGGCGGGCACCCTGACAGGACTGCAATTGAGCTTCCAGGTCAGCCATGTCATTGTGCCTGTACCGAAGGCGATTGGCTTTGCATAGCCGGATGCCGTCGATAATGGAAGCATGATTCAATTCATCTGAAATAATGGCATCATCCTGCTGGAGAAGAGGCTCGAACAGCCCTCCGTTCGCATCAAACGCTGCTGCATACAGGATCGCATCTTCCATGCCTACAAACCGGGCGATATCGCTTTCCAATCGCTTGTGCAGATCCTGTGTTCCACAAATAAACCTGACGGATGAGAGACCGAATCCATGACTGTCCAGGGCGTCCTTGGCCGCCTGGAGGACGTCGGGATGGGAAGATAACCCGAGGTAATTGTTGGCACAGAAGTTCAGGACGTCCTGGCCCTGATCAGTGCGGATCTCTGCGCCCTGAGGACTGATGATGATCCGTTCCTTCTTGTATAGACCGGCATCCTGAATCTCCTGGATTTCTTTGGCCAGCGCGGGTCGAACATTCGTATACATAGGTGGGTAGCTTTCTTAGTGGATGGCTTCTCCAGATGTCATCTGGCGTTCGAGGTGGTACAGCATGTCACGGGTCATCATCTCCAGGTCAAATGCAGGGCGCCATCCCCAATCCTCCCTGGCTGAGGAATCATCGATCCGTTGGGGCCATGATGCGGCGATGGCCTGACGGAAATCCGGAGCATATTCGACCGTGAAATCAGGGACAACTCTCTGGATACTGGCAGCGAGTTCATGAGGATCAAAATCCATCCCGGCAAGATTGTAACTGGTCCGCACCCGGATCTGTTCCTGAGGGGCTGCCATCAATTCCAGAGTTGCCCGGATGGCATCTTCCATGTAGATCATAGGCAATCGGGCATCTTCCTTCAGGAAACAGGTATAGTGTTCACGACGGGTTGCGTAGTGAAAAATGTCCACGGCGTAGTCGGTGGTGCCTCCACCCGGAGGGCTCTGATAGCCGATGATCCCCGGATAGCGCAATGACCGGACATCCAGGCCATATCGGTGGAAATAATAGTACCCCCAGTTTTCTCCGGCCGCCTTGCTCATGCCATACACCGTGCTAGGAATCAGGGGTACGTCCTGACCGGCCAGGCTCAGGTCGATTCCTGCGCCAAACACAGCGATCGAGCTGGGATAAAAGACACGATTGACCCCTTTGGTCCGGGCTGTTTCGAGGATGTTGAGCAATCCGTCCATGTTGACCTGCCAGGTCATCAGCGGATCCTTCTCACCAGAAGCCGACAGAATGGCCGCCAGGTGATAGATCTGGGTGGTGCCTTGCTGGGATACCAGCTCTTCCAGGCCGATCCGATCCAGTACGTTCAGGATGACGAACTTCCCTTTCCATTGGGGAATCGGTCGAATATCCGTAGCAATGACAGCCTCCTGGCCATAGCGTTCTGCCAGTGCCTGAAGCAATACCTGACCGATCTGACCTCCAGCTCCCGTGACGATGATCTGTTCCTGTTGCATGTCCAATGTCCCCACTTTATCGGGCCGATAAAGGTACTCATTCGTCGTTGAAATCTGGAATGGTGGACAGGTAGTTCACTCGCTGTTCGACAGGATCGATCTGCATGCACCAGGTCCGGGCACCGTTCGTCACGATCAGGTAAGTCACGTTGGTGACCAGGTTGTAGCGGGCGATCTGGTCCAGCACGGCTTGACTCAGGGTGATCTGTGGCGCCTTGACCTCGATCAGGGCGAGAGGTGCACCGGTGCGGTCATGGATCATCAGGTCATATCGACGCTGTTGGCCGAACACCGTGATCTGACGTTCCACCGATATCCGTGTCCGGGTCGTTTTCTGCTCCGCCAACAGGAAATGGATGAACAACTGTCGGACGATTTCCTCCGGGGTCATCGGCACATACTTCCTTCTGATCGGGTCCCAGATTTCATGGCGATCCCTGGTGGTGCGAATCTTGAGATGATTGCGGTAGGACGGCAAGTGAAGGGACAGTTCCATGGAGATGGCAGGCGGTCTGTTACACGTTGGTCTGGTCACTGGACCATTCGACGGAATAGATCGACAGGTCATTCCTTCCAGTGGTCAGGAGGGTGGGTGACCAGAACGAAGCATGACGATGGACGGGTGCTGGAAGTTCCTCGCGCCATACCGGGGGCAGATCTGATATCAGGCCGATTAATCGATCCAGTTCGGGGCCATATTGCCGGGCCAGGACAGGTTGAACCAGGGCTGCGCCACCGTCCGACGCATATCCTGGCTCAAGGTACAGGTCAACTGTCTGAATGGCTGGCTGGTTGCGGAGCGTCGATCCACTGGATTCTGCTGCGATCAGCCAATCTGACCATTGCAAGGTTTCTGTCGATCGCCCCAGATGTTGGAGCCAGAGCCTTGTCAGATGGCGCAAGTTGTCCTGGATCCCGGACATGGCCTGTTGGCAGGACAGTTGCAACCAGGCATTCTCCGGGGTCTGATATTCGATCCATCGGCTCAGATACCAAACGGAAAAGGCAGAACGGAATGAATTCATATCCTGCCCGGAGTGGGCTTTCAGCATTTCCCTGGCAGGAAGAGGTAGTTCCATGTACCAGATCTTGACCGCAGCGATCTCACGTAGATCAATCAGATTTGATTGCAGCCGTTGAAGACGATGGTGAATTTGCTTGATCTCCTGTTTGATCTCGGCAAAGGATATGGATTGGAATCCACTCCACGAAGACAAGAACCTGCTGGATAGAACGGATTGCTCGAATCGGTTGAGTTGCTCAGTAAACTCCAGCAGTAGTTCCCGATGGTCAGGATCGTCCTGGAATCGGTTGATCGTCGATCGTGCCAGGTCGTTCCAGGTGGCAGCCCAATCATGATGTCCAGGCTGTTGTCGGATTTTCCGGTGGATTTGTCCGGTCAAGGCAGACCACGTGGCGGATAACCTGTTCAAATCTTCCAGCCATTGGCCAATACGGGTTTGGGTGTCCTCCACAGGGGTTTCGGCGAGAACGTTCGGATGAATTTGCTCTGCCTCCAACTGGTGGAACTGCATCAGTCGTTTCTGCCTGGATGGGGTCATGTCCTCGAGAACCCTGTCCAGGATCCTGAATTCCTCATGAGTCCAACGGAAGGATTCGATCGCCACATCATGAAAGTGCTGCAATGGAAGGCCCTGGATGGCATGGAGGATGGATTGAAGGACCTCCAGGCTGTTCAAGGCACCAAAGGTGATCTGCTCCAGTTCTGCCACTGCCTTCTCCCAGTCAGAAAACGCATTCTGCCAAACCTCGATTTCCCTGGATAGTTCCTGGCTGAAGTCCTTTCCCCGGGTCTGTTTCTCGGTCATGGTCAAGGAAGGAAGCCGTTCATTGACCAATGCCTTGAGGCGTTCCGTTACCTCCTTATTTCCATGGATTCGGACCATTCGCTGATTCATCAGGGCATAGCCAATAAGGGTCAACGCCGTCTCGATATCGTTCGGGACAGTGGTCCAACGGGTTGGAAACTCATCCGGAGAATGAGGGTATTGCTCGATCGGACCCAATGGGGAATAGCGAAAGTGGGGGAGTTTCCTGTTGGAGGAACGCGATGACGTTCGCCCCCAAATGCGATGTAGCATAAGAGGCTGGATTGGTGTTTGTTACAAATGTATCGATTCTTGAAGATGTAACCTACAGGTGGAAACCTGCATGCATGGAGATGGTTACGGCGACATGATCGAATATGGATACCAATCAGGATTGCCAGGCAAGTAGGGATAGTGGTCACCTTTGGCAGGCGGACTATCTTGTGGCCGAATCGCAAGACTATGATGACGAACAAGGAGATCGCCGGCTGGTTTCGGAAGTTGGCAGATATCATGGAGCTGCACGGAGAGAATCCATTCAAGATCAGGAGCTACCAGAGTGCCTATGTCACCCTCCGGAAGTGGGGAGAGCCCTTGGCGGATCTTTCCCTGGATCAATTGAACGAGATCAGCGGGATTGGCAAAGCCATATCCGAAAAGATCCGGGAATTGGTGGAGACCGGAACATTGGCTACCTACCAGAAGTATGCCGACCAGACACCGGAAGGTGTAGTCGAACTGTTGGATGTGCCCGGGATTGGACCAAAGAAGGTCCGGTTGCTCTGGAAGGAATTGGGCGTTGAATCGCTCGGAGAGTTGCTCTATGCCTGCAATGAGAACCGATTGATCGAATTGAAGGGGTTTGGCGTGAAGACCCAGGAGGACCTTCAGGCCAAACTGGCCTTTTATCTCCAGAACAAGGGCCAGATGCGGTATCCGGATGCCCTGCAGGTCGCCCGGGAGGTCTTGATGGAATTGGAGGCCCTGGCTCCTGGGGCCAGGGTGGAACTCACCGGCGAATTGAGACGGGGCTGCCAGGTGATCTCCGAGATAGCCATGCTCTGGAATCCTCCGGCTACCATGGATCTGGCCGGGCTTCCCGGCTTCAAGCGGGAAGAGGAGTCCTGGTGGTATCTCCGGGAGGACCATCCTGCTGTACGGGTATTCACAACCTCGTTGGATCAATGGGGAGAGCAGTTGTGGCTGACCACAGGTACTCCGGCCTATGTCCGGTCATTTCCGGTAACTGCCCGGACGGCCGCTGAGGAATCTGATTTCATGCGAGCCAATGATTTGCCCCTTCATCTGCCTGAATGGCGGGAATCCAGGGAATGGGCGGAAGCTGCGGCAGGACGGCCAGGCGAACTGATCGATGTCCATCATATCCGCGGCATGATCCATGCCCACAGCAAGTGGTCAGATGGGGTGCATACCGTGGAGGAGATGGCATTGGCGGCCAGGTCTGCAGGAGCGGAATACCTGGTCATGACCGATCACTCCCAGTCAGCATTCTATGCCAATGGATTGAAACCTGATCGCGTGGTGGCTCAGCGAAAGGAGATTGAGGCTCTGAATCGACAGCTTGCCCCGTTTCGGATCTTTCATGGCATCGAATCGGATATCCTGTATTCAGGGGAGCTGGACTACGAGGAAGATGTGCTGTCCTCGTTCGATGTGGTGATCGCTTCCGTGCACAGTCAGTTGAAGATGGATGAAGATCGGGCCATGACGCGCCTGCTCGGGGCGATCCAGAATCGGCATACCCGGATCCTGGGGCACCCCACTGGCCGCCTGCTTCTCTCGAGATCCGGGTACCCGGTGGACCACCGGAAACTGATCGAAGCGTGTGCAGAACACGGGGTAGCGATCGAGCTCAATGCCAATCCGGCCCGGTTGGACCTGGATTATACCTGGTTGCCCTATGCCATGGAATGCGGGGTCCTGGTCGCCATCAATCCGGATGCCCATTCGATGGCTGGAATTCAGGATGTGCAGTATGGTGTACAAGTGGCCAGAAAAGCCGGCCTCAGGGTAGATAACTGCTTAAATACCATGGATATAGGACGTTTTTTGGAATGGATTTCTGATTAACACCCTGTTAACAGGCAATCGGGGAGGTGCCGTCTAATTTTGTGGCCTGTGAACAATTTCACGGGAATTGCGTATTGAATCTCAATCACTAAGAAAGAACGTCAAATGAAAAGATTGATCTTCGGTTTTGCTACTTCGATTGCCCTTCTCACGATGGTTGCATGTGGTAGTGACCAGGCTGAATCAGCCGCAGAAACTTCACCTGAACAAACCGCCGGAAGTGTCGTCTCCAACGAGACGTCTCCTGTTCAACCAGCTGCACAGCCAGCAGAAGCTGAGGTCCCTTCTGGTCCGACGACCCAGATGACCTTCCAGACCGATGAATACGACTTTGGTAAGGTGAAGTCCGGGGTTTCCGTAACGCACGAGTACCAGTTTACCAACACCGGACAGGAAGACCTGATCATTGCCAATGCCAAAGGCAGTTGCGGATGTACGGTTCCTCAGTGGCCAAAAGAGCCGATCGCTCCAGGTAAGACGGGTATCATCAAGGTTGTCTTTGA
Source organism: Lewinellaceae bacterium (assembly GCA_020636225.1). Lineage (GTDB taxonomy): Bacteria > Bacteroidota > Bacteroidia > Chitinophagales > Saprospiraceae > JAGNXB01. Next base: position 273,166 of record JACJYI010000002.1, read on the forward strand.
CTCCAAGGGAAAGAGTGGTCCGCAAAGCAAGCGTGTGACCATCACGGCCAACACCAATCCGCCGCAGACCTTCCTGACGATCAAGGGTGAGGTGGAAGCTGATCCTGCCAAGGTCAACGTGGAACAAGTCCAGTAAACCTGGTCGATCAACCTTCTCAATGCCCGATCAATCCTCTAGATTGATCGGGCATTTTCTTTCCGGTAACCTTTCCAACTCTCAAAAACTAGCGATCTTTCCCCCCTTATGACTGCCGTAGCTCCTTCTGTTCGCCATTTTCTTTCGCTGGTCAAATTCAGCCACACCCTCTTTGCTTTGCCGTTTGCGGCCATCGGATTCTCGCTTGGTTTCCTCACGGAACGTCCGGATTCGCTCTTCTGGATCGGTGTCAAGGTATTGCTCTGTATGGTGCTGGCCAGAAATACGGCCATGGCATTCAATCGGTTGATTGATGCGGATATTGACAGGCGAAATCCCAGGACTGCCGTGCGAGAGATACCTGCGGGTGTGCTCAGCATGCGACAGGTGACCTGGTTTGTGGTGATCAATAGTGTTCTTTTTATCCTGACCACAGCCACCATCAATTTGCTTTGTTTTGCTCTTTCTCCCGTGGCCCTCTTTGTGATCATGGGATACAGTTATACCAAGCGGATCACCCCCTTGTGTCACGTGATCCTTGGCCTCGGGCTTGCCCTGGCCCCGATCGGCGCGTTTATGGCTGTCACCGGGACCATCATAAGTGAGGTGATCCTGCTGGGTGTTGCTGTATTGTCCTGGGTCGGGGGGTTTGATATCATCTATGCGATGCAAGACGAATCGTTTGATCAGGAGAACCAGCTATACTCCATTCCCTCCTGGCTGGGCGGGAAGAAAGCACTCCGGGTGTCCCGGCTCTTGCACGTGGTTTCCTTCCTGAGCCTGGCTTCCAGTCTGTGGTTGGTCCAGGACCATTTCCAGGCAAACATCACTCTGTTGATCCTGGCCTTGTTCATTTTTTCCAGTCTGCTGTTCTATCAGCACCGCCTGGTCAGTCCGGATGATCTTCGAAAGGTAAATCTGGCCTTCTTTACCACGAACGGTATCGCCAGTGTTTGCTTCGGTATCCTTACCATCCTCTCCCTGTTCCTCTAGCGAGTATGTATTAGAATTATTCATCAGATAATTGGCATGGTTTATGGATTTCACCACAGGAATTCTTTCTTGTGAAAATCTGATTCCATGTTACGTTTGTCCGGCCTGATCGCCATCCTCTCCCTGATCTTCCTCTCCGGCTTGTCAACTGCAGGGGCACAGACAGGAGCCATCTTTTCAGCGGACAGCCAGATCATTTTTCTCCAGGATTGCCAGGGAGGCGCGATGGTATGCTTGGAGGAAATTCCTGTTTCAGACTGGCCAGACTACGCATTCACGATGGATGGCATCCAGTACAATGGTCCTTTCGCTACCTGCAGGCAGGATACATTGTCGATCTACAGTTATGAATTCCTGTTCGGCAAGGGGAATAGTGGCCCATACCGCTTGGATGCGTGGGTCGTAAATGGCACTTCTTTTTCCGGTGTCTTCCAGACAATGTCGGATCTGGTGGATTCGATGAATCTCTGGGACCCTGCCGGATCATGGGTCCTTCAACCGGCCTTGTTTCAGATCCATGGAGGACATCCGGGATCGAAATACAGTCAAATGTCCCTGACCGTTCTGGCCATCAATTCACCGGCGGTGATCGGGTATAACCAGTCCTTTATTCCATTGGCAAGGGGATTGGAGGTAGAGAAAGGAATCCATCAACTGATCGCCATCAACAGTTCGGCAGGCCTGGTGGACACATTGACCATCGTTGCCGGATGCGAACAGGTCTGGTCACAAGTGATCAAGACGGAAGTGGGGATGACTGGAAGTACTTGTGTCGACCTGTCCACCCTGACCGGTGTTCCGGGTATGGCTGTGAGCCTTTGTCCAGGCCCTTTTTTGGCCAGTCAGGCCATCCTGGACCCTGCCTTGTCCTGCATCTCCTGGACTGGGTTGTCGGTGGGTACGGATACAGTTTGTCTGAGCACATGTGACGAGTACGGGTTTTGTGTGGATGCTACGTTGGTCATACAGGTCCTGTATCCGGGTGCACTCGATGCGATTGACCTGACGGTTCGGGAAGGGGGCGTGGCAAGTATCTGTCCACCGACCATATCCTTGCCCGGCAATCCGCTCTCCCTGACGAATCTCTGTCCTGAGGGAAGCGGAGAGCATGCCCTGTTGAATATCACGGCTGGTGCTCTTTGCGCTGATCTGGAAGGTCTGACTCGCGGAGGACCGGAATATGCCTGTCTGGAAATATGCACGGATCAAGGTGTTTGTGATACCTTGACCTATGCCATTCAGGTAACGTTCCAGGATACAATGGAGCTCCATCTGGATGTCCTCATCCAGATGGAGGAAACCTATTGTCCGGACTTGAGCACGTTGCCCGGCGATACCATTCAGCTGACCAATCTGTGTCCTTCCAGCTCGGGGGTCCATATCGAAGCATCAATTGATCCGCTGACGAAATGCGTCAATGTCAAGGGCATCTTGCCAGGCGAGGACAGTCTTTGTCTGCTGCTGCAGGATGAATTTGGCAATGAGATCCTGACGTTTCTCACGATCAGGGTACATCCTCCTGCTGCAAGCGTGCACCAGGTTGATCTGGTGGTGGGTGAGAGTATCGAGTTCTGTCCTGATCTCAGCGAACTCGCGGGTGACCTGAACTCGGTCATCAATGATTGTGACGGGTCAGCTTCGGGTCTGCTGGAGGTGATCCTGGACACGGGTACCGGGTGTGTCCAAATGACCGGACTGACCACAGGAGTGGGAGAGGTCTGTCTCATCCTTTGCGATGAATGGGGTACCTGCGATTCCTTTTTTCTCCAGATCCATGTCCTTGACTCGATGGCATCCGTTCCCACGGTTGCGGTGGATGACCAGGGAATCATGGTGCGCAACCAGATCATCAACCTCAGGGTCCTTGAGAATGATCAATGGTCGGGGACGGATGTCTCGGTAACCATCCTGCCGGGTTCAGGTCCAATACTCGGATCTGCCATCGTGGAAATCGATAACAGCATTACCTATCGACCTGATCTGGACGTATGTGGACTTGATGCGTTCGGATACATCCTCTGCACATCTGAAGGATGCGATACAGCTGTGGTCACGATCGACATCGAATGCGAGGATGTGATCGTCCTCAGGGCAAACACGGGGTTTAGTCCGAACGGGGATGGCATCAATGACTATTTCACCTTCGAGGGGCTGGAAAACTATCCCAAGAATACGCTGGAAGTGTACAATCGCTGGGGAAATCGTATTTTGAAGAGAGAAAATTATCAGGGAAACTGGGATGGCACCTGGGGGAGCCTGGTTGTTCCGGATGGAACCTACTTTTTTATCCTGGCTCCGGAGGGACATCCCTCGTTGTCCGGGTACGTCCATATCCATCGATAAGTTCCTGATTGTCAATTTTAGCACAGTTTTTGTCAAATATGATGGAACAGATGGATGTATAACAGTGTGTATTTTATAATTGCTTAAATCCCAGAACATTATGAGGAGGCTCGGAACTCTTATCCTGATCCTGTCCGGCTTGATCAGCTCGGCTGTCGCTCAACAGGACCCCATGTTTACAAAATATATGTTCAATGCACTGGTCTATAATCCAGCCTATGCAGGATCGAATGAACATATGTCGATCGGTTTGCTGCACCGTTCCCAGTGGTGGGAGCTGGAAGGAGCACCGACCACCCAGACCCTGACCCTGCATACTCCCTTGGCCAATAATCGTGTTGGTTTGGGATTCAGTATCCTGAATGACCGGATCGGGCCTACCAATACATTGTCAGCCCAGGCATCCTACGCCTATCGGATCCCCCTCGGGAATGGCAAGCTGGCGATCGGATTACAGGCCGGGTTGACCAATTGGCGAGCCGATTGGACCAAACTGGATTTCGAGAATCCCCAACCAGACCCATCTTTTGATGAGACACCGAATTACTGGATGCCCAATTTCGGGGCTGGTGTATATTATTCAACAGAGAAGTTCTTTGTCGGATTTGCTTCCCCACATCTGGTGGAGCATGATCTTCGCCGCCAGAATATCACGGATGATTATACCAATTATGCCCGGACGTATCGACATTATTTCCTCTCTGCCGGTGGGGTGATCCCTCTGAATGGGAAGGCCCTGATGTTCCGCCCGATCCTGTTGGTGAAGAATGTCGGTTGGTTCTCCGAGCTGCGTAAGGATCAAGACCGTCAGAATATCAAGGCGCCTACGGAATTCGACATTGACCTATCCTTGCTCTTCTTTGAGCGGTTTTGGCTTGGCACAGCCTTCCGCTCTTCCATTGAAGTGTTCGATAATGAACGGAGTTCCTATGATTCAGCGGATATCTGGGCATCCTATTTCATGCCGAACGGCCTCAGGATCGGGGCAGCATTCGACTATCCACTGACCCAACTCAATACCGTTACCGCCGGGGCATTCGAGATAATGGTCGGCTATGAATTCAACTATCAATCGAAAAAGATCGTCACGCCACGTTATTTTTAACATCGCGTGACCTTAGTGCTAAACGACCCCACCATGAACTTTATCCAAAAAACCACACTCTTTGCATTTGTGATCCTGGCTTCCACAGCCACCGTGTTCGGGCAATCTGCCAAACTGAAGCGGGCTGCCAAGGACATGCAGGACCTGAACTATTCGACCGCCATTGAACTATACCAGCAGATCCTGGAGGATCATGATGTCGCAGAGGCCAAGATCAATCTGGCCGAGTGCTACCGCCATACTGCAGATTCCGAGAATGCAGAATATTGGTATGGCCAGGTCGTTCGTCTGCCACAGTCAGAACCAGTTCACAAGCTGTATTATGCGCTGGCTCTCCAGGAAAACGGCAAGGGTGACCAGGCCCGGCCCTGGGTGGAGGAGTACCTGGCGGTAGCGCCGGATGACAAGCGGGCCCAGAATCTCCTGAAGGGGCTGGACATGAAGGAAGAACTCATGACCAAGCATGCCGATATCTATCAGGTAACCAATATGCCATTCAACTCGGACCTGGATGACTTCAGTCCGGCGATCTATGAGGACAAGGTCATTTTTGCATCGGATCGTGATCGCGGGTCTGCCATCAAACGAGAACATACCTGGACCGGTTCACCCTTCCTGGAGCTGTTCAAGGTCCAGATCAAGAATGAATCCGGCCAGTTTGGAGCAGAATCCTATGGTCAGCCTGAAAAGTTTTCCAAAGATCTCAACTCGAAGTATCATGATGCTGCAGTGACCTTTTCGGAGGACCAGACAGAGATCTATTTTACCAGGAACAATTACAACGACGGGAAGACAGGCAAGGATGATGAGGGGACAACGAGATTGAAGGTCTATTACTCCAAGAGTGTTGCCGGTGAGCACTGGGGGGATCTGGAGAGCCTGCCATTCAATTCTGACGAATACAGCGTAGCTCACCCCTGTCTGACACCCGATGGAGAGCGCCTCTTCTTCTCATCAGACATGCCTGGTGGTTCCGGAGGTATGGATCTGTGGTATAGTGAAAAGGAAAATGGCCGTTGGGGGCCTCCCATGAATCTAGGCGCCAGTATCAATACCGAAGGCAACGAGATATTCCCGACCTGGCAAGGGGACAATACCATGTATTTTTCCTCAAATGGGCTTGCCGGATTGGGTGGGCTTGATATCTACCGCATGAACTGGGATGAGGAGGCAGGGACGTGGAGTGAACCGGAGAATATCGGCTACCCCATGAACACCTCTTCTGATGATTTGGGTATCATTCTCAATAAGCAAGGTACATTCGGATACTTCTCCTCCGATCGCCAGGGAGGTCAAGGGCGAGATGATATCTACAGTTTTATCAAAACGGCAGCCCCGGTCGAGGTTTTTGTCTATGACGAACTCACCGGTAAACCACTCAAGGGGGTGACCATCACTCATTCCTGCAGTGCAGGTGAAGCCCGGACCGATGAGGATGGTATCGCCCGATTCGAGATCAAACTGAATACGTGTTGTTCCTATACGGCTAATCTGGAAGCGTATGATCCCAACACCAAGGAAGGGTGTACGGCAGAGCTGACAGATGTACCCGTACTGGTGGAAATACCATTGCGTCGCTCTGTCACGATCAGCATGACCGGAGTCGTCTATGACCAACGAAGCGGCCTGCCCCTGACCAACGCCCTGGTCACACTGACCAATGATTGTGATCCGGAGGCTATGGAGACGGTGCGGACCAATGAAGATGGCTCCTACCACTTCCTGTTGAACAGGGATTGCTGCTATAAGGTGAAGGCCGAGATGCAGGATTACCTGGCTGATTATCGTGAGGATCAGTGCACCAAGGGCATTACCGAGGATGCCACGCTGACGGTCGACCTGCATTTGCAACCCATCAAGGTCCAGCCCGGAGACTCCTCCCTGACCACGACGAAGCGTCAGCTGGTCTTTGATCCGGAGAAGGGGGTCTGGATCGATCCGAATACCGGCAAGCCCGCCAACACTGTGATCGATGGCATTACCTATCGCGACGGGAAGATCGTCAAGGACAGCCCGGGCTTTGAGCCTAGCCCCACTCCTTCAGGCGATGGCGAGCCGGTTGCCTACCTGCTGCATATCTACTATGATTTTGACCGGGCAACGCTGAGGGACGAAGCCATGCCAGAACTCCAGAAGTTGAAAAAGATGATGGAGGAAAACCCGAACCTGATCGTGGAGCTGGCATCCCATACCGATGCTCGTGGTTCACATCGCTACAACAAGCGGCTGTCACAGCGCCGGGCAGAAGCGGTTGTCGACTGGTTGGTCAATGAAGGGATCAGTCTGGATCGGCTGGTGCCACGCGGGTATGGTGAAATAGTGCCCGTCAATGACTGTGTCAACAATGTTCCTTGTGACGAGCGCAAGCACCAGATGAACCGACGCACGGAATTCCGCATTCTCGGATGCATCGGATGCGTCGAGCCGGATAAAGCCAAATTGTCAAAACCCAACGAGCAAGCGAGGGTTGACGAATGCAAGCATTGTCCATTCTGATTGTTTTGATCTCAGATCAATGCTTCTTGAAAAAGGGCGGTCATGTTATGGCCGCCCTTTTTCAGTGGTGGTCAGCTCACCTTTGGGGCTGATCCTGCAATGTTGATGGTCATCGACCGGTCCATGAAGGAAGGGTATCCTCAAACCTGTTGTACAGCAGACGGAATGAGAGCTTCCCGAGATGATTTCCAGCCAGTCAAAGTGAACAAGGTGGAAAGGAGGATCAGGAGACGAAGATCTGGAACGACAAAGGCAAGGAAATGGAATACGAAAAGACTCAATTCTTGCATGAAAATGGGTTGTCTGGCCAATGGCACAATTCCTCCTTCTCGGTGATCCAGGTGATCAGGCAACTCCTCTGGAGATGATCCCTGTGAAATGATCCGACGAGAGGAAAGGGCATGATGGTCGCTCCTTCACCCGCATGGCATGGATCAAGTAGATGGCATCTGTTTTTGGAAAGTGTTTGGATTGCGCTGGACAGACTGTTACATGAGTTTGGGCATATCCTGGGAGCGTCGACTCAGGTATGTTGATCACCGATCCGTTGAAAAAAAGGGGCCTTTGCATGACAAAGGCCCCTTTTTCATTTTTACACGACTGGAATTATTGCTTGATCAATCGCATATTGGTCACCTGTCCTGTCGTTTGGACGACCTGCAGGAGGTACATTCCCGGGATTGATCCTTGCAGGTCATGGAGGATGATCTGTTGGGGGCCATACTGAATCCGAAGCGCCCGGTCTGCGAGTACCCTGCCATTGATGTCATAGATCCGCAGCTGAGCATCACTGGCCTGGTTGCCCAGGATCTCCAATGTGGGCACATCAGAGAATGGATTCGGGAATGCCGTCATTCGTTGGATCGTTCCCCCTGGCTCGGAAATAGAGGTAGCACAATCCGTTTTGAAGAGAATGACACCGGCTTCACTCAGCTTGTTCTGACAGATCGTCACGAGTTGAACCTCATATTCGGTACATTCATCCAGGTCGGAAAAGACATAGCTGTTATCCAGTGTAGGCATTTCAACGATCCAGTCCATCGTGCCTGCTTTCCGGAGGCGGACGATGAAGCCAATGGAGGTAGCGGCAGTATCCCAGCTCACCGATGCATCATACCGGCCGACTTCGACCGTGTCAAATTTCTCTGGCACCAGGCAGGGGATTTCTCCGGGCTTGATGGTGACACAATAGTCTTCCACCTCACCGCTGCCAATCTCACCACAAGGACCGGGGCTGAATCCGAATGCCAGCGAAACACGCATCCGGGTCTCTCCGAACTTCGTTACGCTTGGCACGGTAAACTGACCGGTGATCGGCGCATTCGAATTGCCGGTGATGATTAGCTCGGACTCTTCAAACACGCCGTTCTGGTCAAAATCGATCCAGGCATTCATGTTCTCATCGTACTCGAACCCGTCAAACCCTGGTGTGATGGTAATCGTATATACCTTGCCGGTATCCATCACGGTCGTCACATCATCAAAGAAGGCGTAGCCGTCGTCAGAACCACTGACTTTTGACAGGGTATGGACCTGGACTTCCTCGATCCACTCCAGGGTGGCAAAATTGCCGAACAGTTCACAATAGTCATAGTCCAGGCAAGCACCACATCCGAAGGACTTGAAACTCAGCACCTCGCTGTAGATAGTCGTGTCAGGTGAACAAATGGTCAGCATTCGGGCCTCGTAATCGGTGCATGGCTCAAGGCCCTCCAATGTGACACTGGTCGCACTGGTACTGACCTGCGTCCAAACGGTATCTGATGCCAGTTTGTATTCCAGGATAAACTCGGTCGCAGGGATCACATCCTTCCATCCGAGGGTGGCATAGCCGACATCGATATCTTCGATCTGGACAGGCCGTGGGATACAAGGTGCATCGGCTTTGACAATATTGATACAATAGTCTTCTACCTCACCAGTTCCAAATTCAAGACAGGGGTCATTATCCCCGAAAAATGAGGACATGATCACCCGCATCCGGGTGGGTCCCTCAAGGGCTCCCGGTGGGACCTCGAAGGTCAGCGTGACCTCATCACTGTTGTCCTGGTCCAGGATGGCCACCTGTTCGAATGGGCCAAATGCTCCGTTCTGGTTGTAGTCGATATACACCCGGTAATAATTGTCATATACGTTGAAGTCAAATCCCGGCTTGATGACCAGGTCATATTCGTAATTGGTATTCAACGTAATCGGCAGTCCTTCAAAAAAGGCGTAGCCCCCATTCGTACCCGAATTATTGGTCACCCCACTCAGGCTGATCTCATCGATCCATTGAAAATTGGCGGATGATGCGGCACTGTTGCAATACACAAAATCCAGACAAGCTCCACAGCCTTTGGTCGTAAAGGTGATGATCGGGCTGAAGATGGATTCCGTCGTATCGCAATCGGTCTGTACCCTGACTTCATAGTCCGTGCAAGGATTCAGACCGGTCAATGCGGCAGGAGGGGAGGTCACCTGGATGGTTGTCCAATCCGGTGATCCGACTTCCCGGTAATCGACCAGGTAACCGATACTGGTGGTGATATTGGTCCAGTTGACCAACCCACCGGTTTCCGTCGAGGCGGTGACCTTGAGGTCGTCCGGGTAGTCACAGGGTTCAGGAGCCTCGACGATGTTGACACAGTAGTCCTCCACTTCTCCGAAAGTGAAGGTGCCACAAGGGAGGGCAGGAGACCCGTAGGACATGGCCACCCGCATGCGGGTAACCCCTGGCAGGGCATTGCCAGAGATCTTCACAAAACCGGTGATCGCCTGGTTGGATGCCGCAGGAGCAATGACCTCCTCCTCGGGATCATCGAAATCCCCATCCTGGTTGTAATCGATCCATACCCGCCAGTTTTCGGTATAGGCAAATCCCCCGCTGAACCCGGGCACTAATTTGTAGGGGTATTTATAGTAGGTGAGGAGTTGAATAGCATCATTGGTATAGTCTCCATACCCCCCGTCATTGCCGGATGGATTGGTGTAGGTGCTGATCATGACGGAATCAATGAATTCTACGCCTGAATCATTACCGGCTGCATCGCAATAGGTGTTGTCCTTGCAGGCACCGCAGCCCAGGGTTTGTCCCTGGATGGTGAGCGATGGTTCTGATTGTACAGTATCACAGAAAGACAGGATCTGAATCAGATAGCCACTGCAAGGTGCCAATTCTTCGATCTTGTAGGAAGTGCCGCTCAGATTCGTGACCACCTGCCAGTCAAAAGCAGTCAGCTCCTTGTAGTACAGATAATAGTTGCTTGCAATGTTCACTTCATCCCAGGAGACTTCGATGAAGTCTTCCCCGATTTCTACAAAGGCGAGATTCTCCGGGGCGACACAACAACCATCCGATGTAAAGACATAGGTGGTGTATGCACTGCTGGTATCTGCACAGAATGCCTTGACCTCTACTTCATAGTCCGTGCAAGTCATCAAGCCGTTGAGGGTATAGGGACTTTCCGCTCCGGGCGCTTCATTCCAGTCAGGTGAACCCACTTCCCGCCAGCGCAACAGATTGGACAAAGTCGAATCAGTATCCACCCAGGTGATGACGGCCGATCCACCGTTCACATTGCTCGCCTGGATTCCAGTGGGGCCCGGGCAAGGACCGCAGTTGGACAACAGATACTGCAAGCTGTTGTGGGCATTGATGCGTCCGCCGGTGACCAGTTCGTCCTCCAGGGCCGGAATCTTGTCAACACCTTCGAAGATCGCATCCCTGATCATTTTGGCAGCGCCGGATGGGTCACTCTTCGCCAGAAGGCCAATCGTGCTGCAGGGTGCAGAATAGAGCAAGGCGATCAAGCCGGCGGTAGTCGGTGAGGCGAAGGACGTGCCACTGGTGGTGGTGTAATTCCCGTTGTTGGAAGTCGTGCGGACATCTTCTCCCGGTGCGGCCACGTCGATGGTGGTTTTCCCAAATGCGGAAAAATTACGTTTGTCCTCGTTGTCCGTCGCAGTGACAGCGATCATGTATTCACTACTGCAGCCTGTTGGCAGGTCACCTTCAATATCAATGTCAATGTTGATATTGGCCGTGGCTCCGCAATTGAGGATCCCGTAGACACCCATCGTGTCATAGAAAGCACACCAGATCGGGGCATCGGCGGGGTCACCAAAATCAATGCCCCAGGATGAATTGCAGGCAACGACAAACGCTCCCTTCTGGCCATTGGTCTGGTTGTAGAGCTTACGCTGTTCGAGAATGTAGGAGTATGATTCAATGACCAGCGCTTCCTGAGTGGAACTGGGGCGAACCGTCATCATTTTGACATTCCAGTTGACACCGGTCAGTCCGACACCGTTGTTGCCAACCGCACCGATCATGCCCTCGACACTGACCCCATGGCCACCATTGTCGACATTGTCGTTGTCCTGGTTGATATTCCAGCCATAGTAGTCATCCAGGTAACCATTGCCATCATCGTCAATGCCATTGTCCGGAATCTCCTGATGATTGATCCAATGATTGGCCTGCAGGTCCGGATGGTCAAGGTCGGTACCGTCGTCAACGATCCCGACAACGATCGTGTCGCCTGTTGCGGTGACACCCCCAGTGGTGATCTCCCAGGCTTCTTCCATGTCCAGGTCGGCACCGATCAGGCCGTTGTTCTGTCCGGTATTGTTCCAGTGCCATTGCTGGAAATAGTTGGGGTCATTTGGTGACTTCCTGAATTCACCCAGATGATTGAACTGGGCAGCCAGAACGCCGGGATGCCGACGGATCCAGGTCAGGTAGTCGATCTCATTGACCCGGTTGGCATCTACGTGGAATAACCAGATGCCGGAAGACTTGGCCAGTGGCCGGTTGACACGCAGCTGGGTTGGGACTCCATTGAACTGACCACCGTCTCTCAGGAGGTCCTGGAGCGATTGATCAGGCATCAGATGGATGATGATATCACCTGGAACATGGGTCATGCTCTGACTCCGCCCGAGAGGCATCCACAGAACCAATAGGAGTAAAAAAGAGGTAAGTCTGATGGTCATACGATGTGAAGTAAGGATGTTGCGAATTTAACCGATTTTGTCAGTACGGGAAGGAAAATGACGGGCAGACTGTAAAACTCTTGCCAAAACGGAAGGAAATCAAATTGATCGTCATCTGTAGATCGGTGATAGAGAACGACCTTCATATAGCATGTTCATGTCATAAGTTGATTCTTACTACCTTTGTCGGACATCCCGAGGCCGCGCCAAAACACCGAAACTTCAACTTTATGCGGTACCTGCTATTCTTCCTGGCCCTTTGTGGCCCATTGATGACCCTGGCCCAGTCCCAGTCCCTGAAAGTGGCTGACAAGCAGTTCAGTCTCCATGCCTATCAATCAGCCCTGGACGGCTATCGTCAATTCCAGAAGTCCCACCCTGACGATCAGGAGGTCATCCTGCGGATCGCCAGGTGCGCTTACCTGCTGAATCAGCCCGCCGAAGCGGCAGACTGGTACCTCAAGGCGGGGCCGCTCACAAGGAAGAATCCTCAGGATCTGACCTGGTTCGCCCGGTCGCAGATGATGAACGAAAATTATCCGGCAGCGATCGAACTCTGGACGGATCTGGAAACGGTGGATCCCGTCGTGGCCCAGCAGGGGATCAGGTCCTGTGAGTTTGCCTTGTCGTTGCGTGACCATAAGACTGCCACTGTCGTCAAGCGGGAACTGATCAATAGTTCGCTGACGGAGTTCGGAGTATGGTGGTTTGGAGGCCAGCTCTTTTTCAATGCCTTCAACCCGGACATGAAAACCCTGCCTGCCGGTTGGGTACAAGGTGATCAGTTCCATTATCTGATGTCTTCATCTCCGGATGGGAACGGATTTCTCTATCCCCCCAGACCAGTCAGAAAAGAAGTCAGGCCAACACCCAATGATGGGCCTGTTACGTTCTCACCCGACGGCCGTCTGGTGATATTCATGCGACAGAACAGTTCGGGAAATGCGCGATTCACCCCGGAGGCCGGGTTTCAATCCAACCTGTTCATGGCCGATGTCAACACCAATGGCCTGTGGGAAAACATCCGACCATTCCCGTATAATGGCATTTCATTCTCAACAGCCTGGCCTAGTCTGGCTGCCAATGGCAAAGACCTGTATTTCTCGTCCGACCGCGAGGGAGGCCTGGGCGGATTCGACATCTACCTCTGTCATCTTACGGCTGATGGCTGGAGTGAACCGGAGAACCTCGGGGAGCCCGTCAATACACCAGGGAATGAGATCACTCCGTTCCTTCATGATCAATCCTTGGTATTCGCGAGTGACTGGCACGTCGGATTTGGCGGATTCGATCTCTTCAAGGCCATCCGTTTCGGATCGAGATTCAACCGGATCATCAACATGGGGTCGGGGATCAATTCCTCTTCTGACGACCTGGGGCTGGTCATGACCAATGACCCGGTCAAGGGATACCTGGTCAGCAATCGCTCTGGACACGGAGATATGGATATCTATCAATGGAGGCACCAGTTGATCGAACGTCACCTTCAGATCCTCCATGCGGTCACAGGTCAGCCGATAGAAGGGGTCAACCTGGATTTGTCCCCATGTGGAGGAGCTGTTCACTACTCGGATGCCGGCGGAATGATCAGCATTCAGATGACAGAATTTCCTTCCTGCGATATCACCATCCAAAAGTCCGGCTTCACGCCTCTGCGACAGAATGCTCTGGATCTCCTGACCGGAGATGACGTCATGGTTCTGTCCATGGTTCCGGATGAATGGAATTTTGATGTGACTGTGCAAGACGCAGATACCAAAGCGCCTCTCCCCAATACGCTGCTCCGGGTGACAGAACAACGCAGTGGGGTATTCCAGGATATCCATACGGACGACCAGGGACGACTGCGACTGCCCCTTCAACCCGATGTGCTTTACTTCGTGAATATCACCCGGGAAGGGTATTTCAATGAATCACGAACATTGCGCCTGGAACATGGACCGGAGAATCCATTCGCGGAACCAGTTCGGCTGAAGCCGGTCCTTGACAAGGAGAACGTCCAGGCCAGTGGCGACACGGACAAAGGACAGAATGCCCCGAAGGGAACCGGCGAACCTGCATTTTCTGTTCAGGTCGCTTCGCTGTCGATTGGGACCGAAGCGGATGTCCGACCCTTCGAGCGTCTGGCCCAGTTTGGCACGGTCTATCAGAAGCAGGATACCGAACGGGTTCGGATTCGCGTAGGACTGTTTGCCAGCAGGGAAGCCGCCCAGCAGGTTGCCCGCCAACTGTCAGACATCGGGTATCCCGATGCTTTTGTCGTCGAGGAGAGCGTGGAGTCTCTGTTGGACAAGGTGATGCTGTCTATGGCCAGGGACAAACGAGACCAGCCATTTCCGGAAGGGGAGTACCTGGTGCGATTGGCTGCCTATCAGAATCCCCAATGGTTTGATCCGGGAAACCTGGGCACCTATGGGGCCATTACCGAAGAAAAGAACGGTCCCTGGACCGTCAAATTCATTCGCGGCATTTCTTCAATCAGTACGGCAAGGGAGGCACTGAAGGCTGCCCGGGATGCCGGATTTGCTGAATCCTACATTCTGTTTGAACGAAATGGCAATCGAAATCGGATAGATCCCTGACGAGCACTCAGTGCTTCGAAGGGGTCCATGTCAGTTTCAGTCCTTCTGATCCGCGATCAGGCAAGGAGGCATCGGCACTGACCCGGTACCCCGGGAGCCAAAGAACCTGTTGGTCGATCTCCTGGTACAAGACGGGGATGTCGCGTTTCTGAAATGGATCCATCCGTTGCTCAGCCAGGATGGCCTTGATTTTCTTTCTTCCGGTTACGCCAGGTAATCGCATCCGATCCCCCGGGGCCCAGGTACGCAAGGTGAGCGGAAACGTGAGCAATCGGCGATCAAGCAGGAGAATATTGGGATCATCCAGGTCGGAGGGATTCCACGTGAAGACTTGCTCAATGGTCAATTGACCTGATCGGATGGTTACGGTTTGCGTTGTGGCGGTAATGCTTCCGGTCTCCTCACTGACCGGTAATTGTCGAGGCCGGCATAGCAGGTGCCCCCGGTCGACGACCGCCTCCCAATGGTCACTGTGAAACTGTTGTCCATGGGCCTGATCATCGAGCGAAGCGATCGCCTGGAGCTGATCCCGACTGAACCCAAGGGGATGCAACCATTGATACAAGGCATAGCTTGACCAGGGAATGCTCCTCAATGGCTGGAGGTTGATCCGGATCTGGTGGTTCGTTCTCGAGAGGCATAGCTCCTCCAGCTTTTGCACACTCCAGTTGGCCGCCTGCAGGATGTGACGGGCATCCTCCGTTTGCCGGTCGGCAATCTGGTGGAGTTCGGGTTGAATGGCCAGCAACTCCGGGAGGATATGATGACGAATCTGGTTGCGCTTGTAGTGGTCACCCAGGTTGCTTTGATCGGTTCGGAACGTTAGTCCGGCCCAATCCGCGTACGCCATCAGGGTGTCCTTGCGAAAGGGAAGGAGAGGGCGGCGGAGGAAGGATCGTTTCATGGGAATGCCCAGCCAGCCGGTCATGCCTGTCCCTCGAAGCCAATGAAGCAGGATCGTCTCCAGTTGGTCATCCGCATGGTGTGCGGTCAAGACACAGGAGCCGGCTCCTGTGTCTATCAGGTTGCCCCACCAGTCATACCGGATCTGTCGGGCAGCCATCTGGGTCGAAACGCCTCTCAGTTCCGACAGGGCCTCAGGGGAGCTGTCCAGGAGATAGAAAGGAGTGCCCCATCGGTCAGACAAGTCCCTGACCAGGTCCTGGTCTGCCTGGGAATCCCTTCCTCTCAGATGATAGTTGACATGTACCAATCCGGCCAATTGCCCGGTTTGCCTGGTAAGATCAGCGAGCACCACAGAATCGGGGCCACCACTCACCGCAACCAGCAACCGATCATCCGGCTCCCAAAGGCCATGTTCCGTCACGTTCTCCCGGAAGGCGGCATAAAGATCCTGTGGTAATGGGTCGGCCATTTGGCGCTGACTTAGTGTGAAAAATACGCTTATATTTGGTCGATTGACAAACGCGATCCGTGCAAATTAACGCATTCCTGTTCGATCTAGATGGTGTCCTGGTGGACACAGCCCGGTTTCATTACCTGGGTTGGCGGCGATTGGCTCAGTCGCTCGGCTTCGATATCACACCGCAACAGAATGAAGAGCTCAAAGGGGTCAGCAGGATGGACAGCCTGGACCGAATTCTCGATTGGGGAGGTCTGACCAGGTCGGAGGAAGAGAAACACCTGCTGGCCGCGCAGAAGAATGACTGGTATGTGGACATGATCAGCCAGATGACCCCGGCGGATGTCCTTCCCGGGGTGATCGAACTGTTGCAAGAGCTGCAGATGCGCCAGATCAGGATCGGACTTGGTTCGGCAAGCAAGAACGCCCCGTTTATCCTTCAGTGTACCGGACTGGACAACTTCATCGAAGCAGTTGTCGATGGGTCGATGGTGACGCGGGGCAAACCGGATCCGGAAGTATTTCTTGTAGGAGCGAGGATGTTGAACACCATGCCGGCCGCATGCGTCGTGGTCGAGGATGCCGAAATGGGCATTCAGGCGGCCCGTCGTGGCGGCATGTTCCCCGTAGGCATTGGCCAGCCTGAAGATCTGCCTTCAGCGGCCTGCCATTTTCCTTCGGTAGCCAGTTTGGACCTGGACCTTGTATTGCTGTTGGCCCAAACAGACGAGAATTAGATCTATGAACACATATTTGACGATTGATCCCTGGAAACTGATGGAACAGGGATTTCATCCGGAACATCAAATGGTTACGGAGAGCCTGTTTTCCCTTGGGAATGGTCGCTTCGGTCAGCGTGGTTGTTTCGAAGAAACCTATACGGGGAAGACCCTGCAGGGGAATTACCTGGCAGGTGTCTACTATCCGGACAAGACCAGGGTGGGATGGTGGAAGAATGGTTACCCTGAATATTTCGCCAAGGTGCTGAATGCCATTGACTGGTCCTCGTTGCGGATATCCATGGAAGGGGAGGAGGTGGACCTTCATCAGGCGACTTGTGAGTCTTTCTATCGGGAACTCGACATGAAGCGGGGTGTCCTCTCCAGGCAGTGCGACCTGAAACTGGTCAATGGCGACCGGATCTCCATTGCATCAGAACGCTACTGTCATGCAGAGTATCCTGACCTGGGGATCCTGCGGTACCAGATCCGGATCCGGGAGGGGAAGGGTACCCTGGCTGTCCAGTCCTACTTGGACCTGGACGTGCAGAATCAGGATGCCAACTGGGAGGAAAAATTTTGGGAGGACGGACAAACACAGATGGACGGGCAGACGGCCGTGGTCAGTGCGTACACCAGGAAAACCAGGTTTCGCGCCGCCGCCGCCATGGTCAATCAGCTTTCGTTGAACGGTACCATTCTGGATCTTGACCCGTTTCGTGTGCAGCGAGATAAATATGTCGAACTGGGATATGAGCTGGATGTAGAGGCCGGAGATGAGATCATCCTCACCAAGATGGTCTCCATGAGCAGTACATTGTACTATGATGAAACCCGGCTGCCAGCAGAGATGATGACTCGCGTCGAAGAGGCCAGGTTAAAGGGATATTCTGCCCTTCTGAAAGCCCATGAGGACCATTGGGCCAGAAAATGGCAGGAAGCGGATATTGTGATCGATGGGGATCTTTCTGCTCAACAGGCCATTCGATTCAATATTTTCCAGCTCTATCAGACCTATACCGGCGATGACGACCGATTGAACATCGGTCCGAAGGGGTTTACCGGGGAGAAGTATGGTGGCAGCACGTATTGGGATACGGAGGCCTATTGCCTGCCGTTCTACCTGGCCACGGCCTCGCCCCAGGTGGCCAGGCAGTTATTGCTCTATCGACACCGGCAATTGCCCCAGGCCATTGCCAATGCCAGGAAGCTTGGTTTTTCCGGGGGAGCAGCGCTTTTCCCCATGGTGACGATGAATGGTGAAGAGTGTCACAACGAATGGGAGATCACCTTCGAGGAGATCCATCGGAATGGAGCGATCGCCTACGCGATCCATGATTATGTTCGCTATACGGGCGATAGGGACTATCTGTGGAGCCATGGGCTGGAGGTGCTGATCGCCATCAGCCGATTCTGGGCCCAGCGAGTCCATTGGTCCAGTCCGCAGCAGCGATATGTGATGCATGGCGTGACCGGCCCCAATGAGTATGAGAATAATGTCAACAACAACTGGTACACACTCTATATCGCTCGTTGGTGTCTGACCTATACCCGGGATGTGATCCACGAGTTGAAATCACAGGATCCCAAAGCCTGGTTGCAACTGGCGGACCAACTGAAATTTTACGAGCACACCGAATTGCGGCAGTGGCAGGAGATCGTTGATTTTCTCTATCTGCCGGAAGACAAGGAGCTGGGCATCTTCCTGCAACAGGACGGTTACCTGGAGAAGGAGCAGGCCCTGGCCGACAGTATTCCTGCCGACCAGCGGCCACTCAACGAACACTGGTCGTGGGACAGGATCCTGCGCTCCTGTTTCATCAAGCAGGCTGACGTACTCCAGGGATTCTATTTCTTCGAGGAGGATTTTGATTTAGACCAGTTACGACGAAATTATCAGTACTACGAACCGAGGACGGTTCATGAGTCATCCCTGTCCCCCTGTGTCCATGCTATCCTGGCCTGTTCACTGGACGAGGATGAAAAGGCATATGAAATGATGATGCGCACTGCCCGCCTTGACCTGGACAATATCAACAACGATACGAAGGATGGCTGTCACATCACGTCAATGGCAGGTACCTGGATGGCCGTGGTCAAGGGATTTGGAGGGATGCGTGTTCGAGATGACCAGGTCGGGTTCTCCCCCAGATTGCCGGAGGCCTGGAGTGGTCTGAACTTTCGGGTCCGTTGGCGCGGCAGAAGCCTGGAGATCGCGTTTGATCGCCAGGAAATCCGGATGACCCTGCTGGAAGGCGCTCCGTTGCCTGTCCGGTGTTATGAAGAGGTTTATTCGCTTTCGGATGAGATCCGCGTGCGTTTTCGCAGTCCAAATGGTCCGTCGCCGGGGGCCGAGCATTGAGCTGCTTATCTTTATGACTGTTCAATACGGTACGATATGAGAACTGTGTACAGATCTGTCCCACTCCTGCTGATTTGTTTGCTGGCATTGATCCAGTGCCAATCGCCATCATCCGGTTCGTCGGGGGCCGATGACATTGGTACCACGAAAGCCGATTCCCTTCCGGGCTGGATGAAGGATGCGGTCATTTACGAGGTCAATGTCCGGCAGTATACGCCCGAGGGTACGTTCGCTGCATTTCGCCGGCATCTGCCGCGCTTGAAGGAGATGGGCGTGAAAACACTCTGGTTCATGCCCGTCTATCCCGTGAGTCAGGTCAAGCGCAAAGGTAGCCTGGGCAGCTACTATGCCGTCGGGAATACCCGGGAGGTCAATCCGGCATTCGGAAGCATGGAGGAATTCAGGCAATTGGTCAGGGAGATCCATTCGATGGGTATGTACGTCATTTTGGATTGGGTGCCCAATCACACGGGATGGGATCATCCCTGGATCGCCGAGCATCCTGAATACTATACCCATGATCCGGTGACGGATACCATTGTTCATCCGGCGAATACCGATTGGTACGATGTGGCCGATCTCAACTACGATCAGCCCGGCCTCACCGAGGCCATGATCGGAGAGATGGCCTACTGGGTCAAGGAGGTGGGCATTGACGGATTCCGTTGTGATATGGCTGGCATGGTACCCGTCTCCTTCTGGGAGGAGGCGACACCTGCGCTGCTCAGCCTGAAATCAGACCTCTTCCTGCTGGCGGAGACCATGGATCCCCCCCTTCGCAATGAACAACTCTTCCATGCGGACTATGGATGGGCATTCAAGGATCTGGCCAATGGGATCTGTCAGGGTCAAAAGACCATTGCCGATCTGAACACCTATCTGAACAAGGATTCTGCAACGTACAGATCGGGTGCCCATCTCTATTTTACGTCCAATCATGATGAGAACAGCTGGCACGGGACCGAATTTGAACGTCTGGGAAAAGGAGCGGAAGCCATGTATATTCTCGCGGCAACATTGCCGGGTATTCCACTGATCTATTCCGGCCAGGAGGAACCGCTACAGAAACGACTTCTCTTCTTTGAGAAGGATGATATTGGGTTCAAGACCTTTGGATATGCAGGGTTTTATCAACGGCTCAATCAGCTCAAGCAGGTGAATTCAGCGGTGTATTCCCCGCCTTATGGTGGTGTTCTGACGATTCTCTCACCTTCTAACCCGAGCACGTTTGCCTATACACGGGAAAATGGTGATGACCGACTCCTGGTTGTGGTCAACCTCAGCGATCAGGCCCAGGAAACCCGTATCGACATCGGTGATTGGAATGGGACCTATCGGGATATATTCCGGGGGACGCAGCAGGCGCTGGCCAATCCGATGACCCTGCAGATCGGGCCCTGGGGGTACATGGTCCTGTCCAATCGTTAATTGTAGATCTGGCGGGCGTTCAACCATTGCTGGTAATCGCGTGCATTGCGGTTGTGGGCCGCCAGGGTTTTGGCAAATGCATGCCGACCCGAACCATCTGCCTTTGCACAGAAGTAGATGTACTGGTGCTGTTCGGCATTTAGTGTGGCCAGCAGCGTGCTCTGTTGCGGCATACAGATCGGACCGGGCGGCAGTCCGGCATATTTGTAGGTGTTGTAGGGCGAATCGATCTCCAGGTCGCTGAACAGGACCCTCCTGGCCGAAAAATCCTGGCGGGCGAATACGACCGTCGGGTCAGCCTGGAGCGGGATCCCCTGCCTGAGCCGGTTCATGTATACACCGGCGATGGTGGATTTTTCATCCTGGACCAGGGTCTCTTTTTCCACGATCGACGCCAGAATGTAGATCTGGTTGGGCGTCAGGCCGGCCGACGTGGCCATGGATGTTCGGTCTGAAGTCCAGAATCGGTCATATTCATCCGCCATTCGCTCCATCAATTGCTCCGGTGAAATGTTCCAATACACCTCATAGGTATTGGGAATGAACAGACAGAGCAGGGAGTCTTCTCCCGGGCTGATGTCAGGCAGGATTGCCCGGCTGCGGCGGAAGGCCTCCAGGGCACGCAATGAGTCGCATTCGATCTGGGTACTGATCCGCCCCGCAAGATCTTCCAGGGTCCGAAGGTTATGGATGATCAGCTTGACGGGAGTCTGATTGCCGGCCCTGAGCATGCGAACGATCGTCAGATTCGATTCACCCTGACGGATCAGATAGCTGCCCGGCCGGATCCGTTGACCATATTCCAGAAATCGGGCACATTGCCGGAAAGAAGAGATATCCCGAATGATCCCTTCTTTTTCCAGGCGAAGCAACAGGGTGTCGAACACCGTTCCTTCCGGAATATTGAATCGTTGTTCATCCTGGGTGAAGGCCGTATTCCCGGAAAGGAATACCGGCTGGATAACGAAAAACCATCCCAGGGCAGCTGCCAGAGCCAAGCCTGCAACCAGCACGAACCCGATCTTGATCCACCGCTGCATCTCGATTCAATATTGTTCCCTGTCGTTTGGAAAATCGCCTGACCGGACATCTGCCACGTAACGGCCAACCGCATTGTTGATTCCGTCATACAGGTCCATATATCGGCGGAGGAACCGAGGCTGGAAATCCTTGGTGATCCCCAGCATGTCATGGGTGACCAGCACCTGACCATCGACGCCCGGACCGGCACCTATCCCGATAATCGGAATGTCGACCTCCTGGGCAACCTTGGTGGCCAGGTGAGCGGGTATTTTTTCCAGGACCAGGCTGAAACAGCCAATGTCCGCCAATAAACGGGCATCTTCTCTCAATTTGGCGGCTTCCGCCTCCTCCTTGGCCCTGACGGCATAAGTGCCGAACTTGTAGATCGACTGGGGGGTCAGACCCAAATGGCCCATCACTGGAATTCCAGCCCGCAGGATGCGATGGATGGCTTCTTCGACCTCACTGCCACCCTCCAGCTTGACGGCATGTGCGCCTGATTCTTTCATGATGCGTATGGCCGATTCCAGCGCTTTCCCGGGGTTGCTCTGGTATGAACCGAAAGGCAGGTCAACGACGACCAGTGCCCTTCGAACTGCCCTGACCACGGACTGGGCGTGGTAGATCATCTGGTCAAGCGTGATCGGCAAGGTCGTTTCATGACCGGCCATGACATTGGATGCAGAATCACCGACCAGCAAGATGTCAATGCCCGCATCGTCCAGGATCCTGGCCATGGAAAAATCATAGGCTGTCAACATGGCGATCTTCTCACCGGCATGCTTCATGGCCTGAAGATTATGGGTCGTGACCCTCTTGATCTCGGATTGTACAGACATGATGATTGTGCTAATTGGAACGAAGATAGCAATCCTGAATCAGGGCTATGTCGGCCAGGAGGCAAAAGCTTCCTTTTTCCTATCGGTGCATTCATGTACATTTGCAGCATGAAAAGAATGGCAGTATTCGCCGGCATCCTGATGATGCTGACCCTGGTCAGTTGCGACAATGAATTGGATCTGGTATCAGACTGGAAGGAGATTCCGGTGGTTTACGGGTTTCTGTCCAGAAGCGATACGGCTCAGTATATCCGGGTAGAGAAGGCGTTTCTGGATCCGGCCACCAGTGCCTTCGTGATCGCCAAGAATCCGGATTCTCTGTATTTCCAGGATGCCATTGTCCAGCTGGAAGACATGACTACCGGCAACAAGGTCACCCTGACCCGGGTTGACGGGAATCTTGAAGGCTATCCGCGAGCTGCGGGTGTGTTTGCGACATCACCCAACTATCTCTACAAGATCAGGACCGAGGACGCCATGATCTTTCCCGATCGGTCCTATCGACTGACGGTTTCAGATCCCGCAGGCCGCCTCATCACGAGTACCACCACCAATGTCGTGGGTGACTATACCTTCACCTTTTCTTCTCCCCCTGAAAAGATCACCTTCCTGTATGGCAGCTCTGTGAGTATCGGTTGGCGTTCCAATGAGAATACCGCGTTCTTCTATGATGTGACCATGCGAGTGCATATCGAGGAGACCCAAACCGGTAATCCGCCCGTCAAGAAGGTATTGGAGTGGCCGATCGAAAAGAACATCCTGAGAGGAACCTCGAAGAACATCAACACCTTTGTACCGGGTGCCGCATTTTACCAGTTTCTCAGCAGTCAACTGGACCCGCTTCCCAATGTGTCCAGGGAATTCCAGTTCATCGAGATCCAGGTCGATGCTGGCGGCAAGGAGATCTATGACTTCCTGTCTGTCGGACAGGCCAACTCTGGTATCACCGGGGCTGAATATGTCGCTTCCTATTCCAATATCGACAATGGATTCGGGCTGTTCAGTTCACGATACTCGCTGGTCGGCAAGAACTTTACATTGACGGACCAATCGCTCGACTCCCTCCGCAACGGGATCTATACCAAGGACCTGAACTTCAATTAGCGGATTTCCTACTGTCGTTTTGTCAGTGCTGCTGACCTGTGTTCTGTCAGGTTGGACCCCTTTTCTGCCACTATGGGTTAAAAAGGCCCCTTGGCATATCGATTGAACAGGGTATGGCAGACCTAAAATTCGAACATAATGGGAAAAATCATTGGTATAGACCTCGGGACAACCAACTCCTGCGTCGCCGTGATGGAAGGAAACGAGCCGGTGGTGATCGCCAACGAAGAAGGACGGCGAACGACGCCCTCGGTAGTTGCCTTTCTGGATAACGGCGAACGGAAGATCGGTGATCCCGCCAAGCGTCAGGCAATTACGAACCCGACGCGGACGATCGCTTCGATCAAGCGCTTCATGGGTACCCGGTACTCTGAGATCACCGGCGAAGCCGGAAGAATGCCCTATAAGGTCGTTCAAGGGGATAACGACACGGTCAAGGTGTCTGTTGACGACCGCAACTACACCGCTCAGGAAATTTCCGCCATGATCCTTCAGAAGATGAAAAAGGTGGCAGAGGATTTCCTTGGACAAACGGTGACAGAAGCAGTCGTAACCGTTCCAGCCTACTTCAACGATTCACAGCGTCAGGCCACCAAGGAAGCTGGCGAAATTGCCGGACTGACGATCAAACGTATCATCAACGAACCTACTGCTGCTGCCCTGGCCTATGGGCTGGACAAGAAGCACCAGGACATGACCATTGCGGTGTTTGACCTGGGTGGAGGAACCTTCGATATTTCCATCCTCGAGCTGGGCGAAGGTGTATTTGAAGTCAAATCCACGAATGGAGATACCCACCTGGGCGGAGATGATTTTGACCGGGTGATCATCGACTGGCTGGCAGACAGTTTCAAGGATCAAGAGAATATCGATCTGCGAAAGGATCCTATGGCTTTGCAGCGCCTCAAGGATGCTGCGGAGAAAGCCAAGATCGAGTTGTCATCATCGGTGGAAACCGAGATCAACCTGCCCTATATCACGGCCGTTGACGGCGTGCCCAAGCACCTGGTCCTGAAGTTGACCCGTGCCAAATTCGAGCAACTGGCCGATGAATTGGTCAAGCGGACGCTCACACCTTGCCAGAAGGCTCTGGACGATGCCGGATTGAACAAGAATGAGATCGATGAGATCATTCTGGTAGGAGGATCCACCCGGATTCCGCGGATCCAGCAGGCGGTGGAAGAATTCTTTGGAAAGAAGCCAAGCAAAGGTGTCAACCCCGATGAAGTGGTAGCTGTTGGTGCTGCTATCCAGGGTGGCGTATTGAGCGGTGATGTATCCGATGTACTTCTGCTGGATGTCACCCCATTGTCCCTGGGTATTGAGACCATGGGTGGCGTGTATGACGTTGTCATCGAGGCAAACTCGACCATCCCGACCAAGAAGTCCAAGGTTTACTCCACGGCAGCGGATAATCAGCCTTCAGTTGAGATCCATATCCTGCAGGGTGAGCGTCCGATGGCGAAGGATAACCGAAGTGTCGGTCGCTTTATCCTGGATGGGATTCCGCCGGCTCCGCGCGGTGTGCCTCAGGTAGAGGTGAGCTTTGATATCGATGCGAACGGTATCCTCAGTGTCTCTGCCCTGGATAAGGGTACGGGCAAATCCCAAAACATCCGGATCGAAGCATCCACCGGCTTGAGCAAGGAGGAAGTCGAACGCATGAAGGCAGAAGCCCAGGCCAATGCCGACAGCGACAAGCAGGCTCGCGAGCGTGCGGACAAGATCAATGTGGCGGATACGCTGATCTTCCAGACCGACAAGCAGCTCCAAGAGTTTGGCGACAAGATCCCTGCAGAAAAGAAAGAGGCGATCCAGAACGCCCTGGACGCGCTCAAGGAAGCGCACAAGATGCAGGACATGGCCAAGCTGGATGCTGAAACGGAACGGTTGAACCAGGCCTGGCAGGCTGCCAGTCAGGATCTCTACCAGGCCCAGCAGAATGCTGCCGGTGGAGCGAATGGCAATGCGGGGAGCACCGATTCATCGACTGCGGCGGAAGATGTGACCGATGTGGAATATGAAGAAGTTGACGACAAGAAGTAATGGTTGTCGTCCATAATGTTCACAAACGCCCGGCTTTGGCCGGGCGTTTGTTTTTAGGGTCTGTACCCGGATATCTTTGGAACGTATACGGAACCTCCCTGGCTGGAAAGGGGGACTTCACTCCGCGGGAAATGAATTTCTTTTTCTGATTTTGCTGTCTGAGTCGCAGGAGCTGTTTCCTTTTATCTACCTTTACATCCCGTAACAAAGGAAACCGATGACGAAATATGTATTTGTTACGGGAGGGGTGACCTCATCCCTGGGAAAAGGCATTATCAGTGCTTCTCTTGGCAAATTGCTTCAGGCCAGAGGATTCTCCGTAACCATCCAGAAGTTTGATCCATACCTGAATGTGGACCCCGGCACACTCAACCCCTATGAGCATGGGGAATGCTATGTGACCGATGATGGAGCTGAAACAGACCTCGATCTCGGGCACTACGAGCGATTTCTGAATATCTCCACCAGCCAGGCCAATAATGTAACCACCGGGCGGATTTACCAGAATGTGATCCAGAAGGAGCGCGCCGGTGATTACCTGGGCAAGACGGTCCAGGTCATTCCACACATTACGGATGAGATCAAACGGAACCTCCAGTTGATGGCCAAAGGTGGCGACTACAACATCGTCATTACCGAGTTGGGGGGAACGGTCGGGGATATCGAATCCCTGCCCTATCTGGAAGCACTGCGACAGTATCGTCGTGAAGTAGGGATCACGAACTGTCTGGTGATCCATCTTACCCTGGTACCCTACCTGCGTGCGGCCAAGGAATTGAAGACCAAGCCGACCCAACATTCGGTCAAGGAGCTTCAGCAGGCAGGTATCCAACCGGATATCCTGGTCTGCAGGACCGAGCATCCACTCAGTAATGAGATCCGGAACAAGCTGGCGCTCTTCTGCAATGTGGATTTTGAATCCGTGATCGAGGCTATCGATGCGGAGACGATCTATGATGTCCCCTTGTATATGGCACGCGAGCGACTGGATGCCATCGTCCTGCAAAAGCTGCAACTCAATTCAGGCACCCTGCCCGACCTGAGCCAATGGAAGAACTTCCTGGGCAAGCTCAAGAATCCGGTCAATGAGGTGACCATTGCCCTGGTCGGCAAGTACAATGAACTGGCTGATGCCTACAAGTCGATCTATGAGTCCTTCGTTCATGCCGGCGCTGAAAATGAATGCCATGTACGCGTCGTACCCATTCACTCCGAGGTGCTGGATGAGGATCCGGAGGAAGTGGCCGAACAATTGAAGGACTTTGACGGTGTGCTGGTAGCGCCTGGATTTGGTGAACGGGGGATCGAAGGCAAGCTCAAGGCCATTCGTTTTGTACGAGAAAACCGGATCCCGTTCTTTGGGATCTGCCTGGGCATGCAATGTGCGGTTGTCGAATATGCCCGGAACGTCCTGCACCTGGAAGGGGCCGCCAGTACCGAAGTGAATCCGATGGCCAGTGAGCCGGTGATCGATATGATGCCTGACCAAAAGAAGATCAAGGCCAAAGGCGGGACTATGCGGCTGGGCTCGTATGCCTGTGAGCTGAAGAAAGGGACCATCGCCCGGCAAGCATATCAGGCCGGGACGATCCAGGAGCGCCATCGTCATCGCTACGAGTTCAACAACACTTACAAGGATGCCCTGGTCCAGGCAGGCATGATTACTTCGGGTATCAACCCGGATTCCGGACTGGTGGAAATTATCGAGTTGAAAGATCATCCCTGGTTTGTCGGTGTCCAGTTCCATCCGGAGCTGAAGAGCCGGGTGGAACAGCCACATCCTTTGTTCGTCTCGTTTGTGAAGGCCGCTGTAGAACACAAGACGGCCAAGTGACGAGGCATGATGCCCGGATCAATCAGGCCGTCTTCGCTGCTGCACTGGGGGGGCAACTGGTTCTCCTTTGGCTCAGTCGTGAACTGCCTTTCTTCTGGGATAGTATCCAGTTTGGTTCGCGTCACGCTACATTCCTGTGGCAATCAGGATGGACCTGGTTGCCGCAGGAGATCGATAGTGGCAATCCTCCTTTCCTCGGATGGCTCATAGCCCTTGCCTGGCAGGTCTTCGGACAATCCTTGTTTATCGCTCATCTGGTCATATGGCCATTTGTCCTGGCCAACATGCTTCTCCTGGCCCGACTTGGCACGTACCTGGCCCCCAAGGATTGGGCATGGCTTCCCCTCATCATGCTGGCCAACCCGGTCTACGCCGCCCAGACCACCCTGACCAGTCCGGATGTCCTGTTGCTTACAGCGATTTTACTGGTCTGGGTAGGCCGTTTGCGTACCAGTGGCTGGTGGATGATGGCAGGAGCCATCCTGATGGGGCTGACCTCGCTCCGAGGAGGCGTGATCCTGGGTGGAATCGCACTTTGGTGGTTGGTGGATCGCCGTCATCAGCCGTTTCTCAAATGGTTGCTCATAGGCGGCATGCCCGGCTTGAGCTATCATCTGGCCCACTGGTGGGCATTGGGGTGGGCATTTCTTCCGGGGCAGTCTCCCTGGGCTGGAGGCTTTGCTTGGCACGGATTTACTGCCATTCCCCGTCAGGTAGCTATCCTGATCTGGCGCTTGCTGGACCATGGCCAGCTCTTTCTTTGGGCGGGACTGGTCTATCTTGTTTGGCGGCAACCACATCGGTCAACCTTGTATCAGGTGGGTGCCTGGCTGATTCTCTTCCTGCTGATGATCAGTCCGTTCTTCATCTTCTTTGATCATCTCAATATGCACCGCTATCTGCTCCCGGTCGGCTTGGCGGCATCGGCACTCCTGGTAACCTCCATGAAGGAGAGAAGGTGGTTGGCTGTCCTCGTTGCGGCAGGACTCTTCAGCGGAAATTTCTGGATCTACCCCGATGGCGTTGCCAAAGGATGGGATGCCACGTTGGCCTGGTTGGCCTATCCCCAACACCGGGAAGAGGTGCTGGACTGTATGGATACTCAGGGAATCCCGTGGGACCAGACCGTGTCAGCCTTTCCCAACCTGGGCCCTGAGAAGGAGATCCTCCTGAATGGCGAAAAGAGATCGTTTCTGGACAGGGCTGATGGACTGGATGTACGATACGTGTTGTATAGCAATGTGTTTAACGATTTTTCCGACGAAGAGATCGCCAGGCTGGCCACCTGGACCGTCCGTTGCCGGTCGGGACATTGGCCCGTCCGGGTGATTCTCTATGAACATCCTGACCATGAATGACATGCGCAAGCTGAACATGGATGAATTGGAGACGCGGCATCGGAATGGTGAAGAATGCCCACCATGGCCCCTGGAGATCATTTGCGACAATGTTCGCAGTGCCTTGAACGTCGGCTCTATCTTCCGATCGGCCGATGCGTTTCGGATTTCACGGATATGGCTTTGCGGGATCACGGCTCGTCCACCACACCGGGATATCCTGAAAACAGCCCTGGGAGCGACAGAAACAGTGCCCTGGGAGTATCAGGAGGATGTCGTTGTCCTGGTCAGGGCATTGCGGGAGAACGGTACACAGTGTATCGGCCTGGAGCAAACCAATCAGGCTGTGCTACTGCACGAGTGGAGCTGGGACGGTCAACAACCGGTCGCGTTGCTGGTCGGCAATGAGGTCAATGGATTATCAGATGAGGTCCTCCCTCACCTGGACGGGTGTCTGGAGATCCCGCAATTTGGCATCAAGCACAGTCTGAATGTGGCTGTGGCATCCGGTATTGCCATGTGGTCACTGGTGAGTCCACACCTGCCTCAATCCTCGAAATAGGTCATCAATTGGAGGTAAGGATAGACCCATAGCGGACGCGATTGCTGCTGCGAGGAGGAAATGCCCCATGCGTGAAGCTGGTGCTCATATTGTAGGCGCACACCTGGTGTGATGGTCCACCTTCTGGACAGGCCGATATCCAAACCGGCTCCGATCCGCCCGAAGAAATTGGTGCTGGACTCTGATTCGAGACTGGTCTCCTGATTCAGGTAGAACCCGCCGAATCCCGCCTCCAGGAAAAATCCCTTCTTGATGACCTGCCCTTTGCGTGAGAACGTAGGACATTTGCAATCACCGTATAGGTCCATGGGATACATGCGAATATCCAGGCTGGCTTGTGCACCGCTTCCGGAAAGGGATTGGCCAAAGGGACTTTCGGCGGAGGTCTGGAGGTAGTGAACTCCGGGGAGGATCTCGATGCGGATCCCGGATTGACGGATGGAGTAAATGGCACCCACCTGCCAGCCGGAACGGATCAGAGGATCTGCGAGATCACTGGATTCAGACATGGAAACAGGCAGTCGAAACTGACCCTGGATACCGATCTGGGCTGAACATGGCGATGGCATGCTTCCGACCAGGGCAAGAAACAGGCAAATAACCGTCCAGCGAAGAGCCGGGAATGACACCTTGATGACGTGTTCCATAAGCGAATCGCTAAATTTGTAAAAATATTCCACTTGAAGGTCAAGACAATTGAAAAGGAGCGGGTAAATCTGATCACCCTGGGCTGTTCTAAGAATTGGGTGGACTCCGAGAACATCATTACCCAGCTCCAGGCCAATGATATTCCGGTCGCGCATGAAGCAGACGGATCTGAAGCAGAAGTGGTGATCGTGAATACCTGTGGCTTCATCGATCTGGCCAAGGAAGAGTCGATCAATACCATTCTGGAGTATGCTGCGGCCAAGTCACGGAACGAGATCCGGAAGCTGTATGTGACCGGATGCCTGTCTCAGCGGTACAGGGATGATCTCCAGAAGGAGATCCCTGAGGTGGATGCATGGTTTGGGACCATGGAACTGCCCGGATTGCTGGCGAAGTTCAAGGTGGATTACCGTCATGAACTGCTCGGAGAGCGAAAGATCACTACGCCATTGCATTATGCCTATCTGAAGATCTCGGAAGGTTGCAACCGGACCTGTTCGTTCTGCGCTATTCCCCTGATGCGCGGGCAGCATGTTTCCCGCTCTATCGAAGATCTGGTCGGGGAGGCCAGGTCACTGGCCCGTCAAGGCGTGAAGGAGATCATGTTGATCGCCCAGGAGTTGACTTATTATGGATTGGATCTCTACAAGGAGAGGCGCCTGGCCGATCTGCTGGAAGCCTTATCCGGAGTAGACGGGATCGAGTGGATTCGCCTCCATTATGCCTATCCCAGCAAATTCCCGGTCAATATTCTTGAGGCGATGGCCAAACTCCCAAAGGTGTGTACCTATCTGGATATGCCATTGCAGCATGCCGATGACCGGGTGTTGGAACGGATGCGACGACAAATTACCCGGGCAGAAACAGAAGAACTGATCACCACCGCCCGCCGAATTGTTCCCGATCTGACCCTTCGCACAACCTTCCTGGTGGGATATCCGGGCGAAACGGAAGAGGAATTTGAGGTGTTGTGTGATTTTGTTCGCCGGATGGAGTTTGACAGGGTAGGGGTTTTCCAATACAGCCACGAAGAAGATACACGGGCCTATCTCATGGAAGACGATGTGCCTGCTGAGATCAAGGAGCAACGGGCCAACCGGATCATGGAGATCCAGCGAGAGATTTCGCTGAACAAGAACCTTTCCCGGGTCAACCGGGTTGAACAGGTATTGATCGATCGGTTCGAAAGTGGATGCTACTTTGGTCGCTCGAAAGGCGATTCCCCGGAAGTGGACAATGAGGTCATCATCGATGCTTCCGAGGGCTACCTGCGCATTGGGGATTTCGTCCAGGTCCTGATCACGGAAGCGACAGAGTATGATGTCTATGGTGTCCTGTCTGACGTTCAGGATGACTAAATAATCAGATAATTATGGATGCGCAACAACCGGGTCAACCCTGGTCTTTCCTGGGAAAAGCCTATGACCCCTTCCTTCAGGCAGCCGTGACCGGTGGGGTCATGGTGGTCTTCCTGCTCGCAGGATGGGTCATCCGGGCCGTGGGCCCGGAGGGATTCAGTGATCGTCTTCCCTGGATCATCGCCCTGGCATTCTTGTTGCTGTTTGCCGTGTTCAACAGCATATTCTGTCTTGCTGCGGGGAAGTCCAACCGGTATTGGAATCGTTCGGTTATCGCATTTCTGGGGTTGGGGCTATTGGGAGCGTTGATCGCCTGGGCCATGACTGGCAGATTTCTTACTGAAGTTGGTTCGTTTCGCTGGTTGTACATGGTGGTAACCTTCTGCTACCTGGTGTTTATCTCCATCATCAACTTCATGAGGGCGATCGTGGATTATGCCCAGAAGGAAGAGTGGAACGCGCCAAAGCAAACCACCAGGAAACGGGGATATTGAGCCTGGGTGCACCAAAGCCCTGGCCGCTCGATCACGTTGTCAATCCTCCAGATGCCGGAGGGCCTGCTTCAGGTCAGCCCACAACAACTCCGGATCCTCCAACCCGATATACAAGCGGATGAGATTGACCGGGAATGGTGGATTGTCATGGCCGGGTAGATCATATACTGCGGCGATGGGAAAGACCAGGCTTTCGTGTCCACCCCAGGAGACGGCGATGAGGAAGCGTTCCAGCGCCTCTGTGAACCGATAGATCCTGTCCTTGTCTTCGGTCCGAACCAGCATGGAGAACAACCCTCCTGTTCCACTCATTTGACGATGGGCCAGTTCCTGTTGTGGAAAGTCATCCCGCCAGGGATGGATGACCCTGGCCACGGCCGGGTGGTTGGCCAGCCGGTCGGCGATGGACAGGGCACTTTGCCTGCTGCGTTCCATGCGCAAGGGCAGGGTGCGCAGACCTCGCAGCACCAAAGCGGCATCGGAAGGGGAGAGTAACGGACCGATGACCATGAATGCCCGGTCAAAGATCTGGCGGATCAATGCTGAGGATCCGCAGATGACCCCGGCAACCACATCACTGTGGCCATTGAGATATTTGGTGGCCGAATGCATGACCAGGTCAATACCCAGTGAGGCAGGCTGTTGATACAGGGGAGAAGAACAGGAGTTGTCAATACAGGTGATGATACCATGCTGCCTGGCCAGTCGGGCACAGGCTGCCAGGTCCTGGAGGCCGAAGGTCATGGTGTTCGGGCTTTCCAGGAACAGGAGCCGGGTGTTGGGGCGAATGGCTTGTTCGATGGCCGTCAGTTGGTCTCCTTGAACGAATGTGGCGGAAACACCAAAACGGGGCAGGAATTCAGTGAGCAGGTGCCTGGTCCATGAATATGGATTCTGCACACAGATGACATGGTCGCCTTGCTGGACTACCCCGATGACAGCGATGGCCATGGCGGCGGCACCACTGGAAACAACCAGGGCATCCTCAGTGCCTTCCAGCGCTGCCAATTTCTTCCGGAGGATCTCGACCGTTGGGTTATTTCCCCTGGAGTACAGATGATGATGGTACTCATCCAGCATGGCTTCCCTCAAGTGAGCGATGTCTTGAAGGGCGAAATTGCTCGTTTGGATGATGGGCGGAGATACCGCCCCGAAATATTGTTCACGGTCTTCACCGAGGTGATTCAGGATATGGGAAAGGTCCATTATTGCAGATCAGTTAGACGTCCATTCTGTTGTGGGACGATGCGTCCGCGCTGATCCCGGGTAAGCGTGCAGGCCTCGATCAATGGATCATGCTCGAACACGAGGATGGCATCGTGCTCCAGGGCCCAGGTCAAGATTCGGTCCTTTTCACGAATGGTGTCCAGAGGGCGGACATCGTACGCCATGACATAGGGCAGGCCGATATGATGAAAACTGGGGATCAGGTCGGCGCAATAGACGATCGGGCGTTGATCCGTATGGATGACCGGTACAAACATGGCTTCGGTATGGCCATAAACGGCTTCCAGTTGGATACCCGGAAGCCAATCGGCCATGGGGCCGATATCTGCCCATTGGATCATACCCCATTCCTGCAATGGTAGAAAGTTTTCAGTCAGGAAGGAGGCTTTCTCCCGTGCATTTGGCTTCATGGCCCAATCCCAGTGCCGTTGGCTGCTCCAATACGTGGCATTGGGAAACAGTGGCCTGGGGTGGCCATCATCGTCCAGGACGATGGCCCCTCCGGTATGGTCGAAATGCAGGTGGGTCAGCAAGACATCGGTTACGTCTTCCGGCTGGATGCCTGCAAGACTCAGTTCGGTGAGGAACAGGTCCTGCTGAGCCGGGTGAAAAAAGGACCGGAACCGATCGTCCTGTTTTTCACCGACACCAGTATCGATCAGGATGACGCGCTGGCCCGACTGGATGAGAAGTACCCGCATACACCAGGTACACATGTTCTCGTCATCTGGAGGATTCAGCGAGGCCCACATGGATTTGGGGACGACACCGAACATGGCACCTCCGTCCAGTTTCAGGTATCCGGTGCGTATCGTTTGGACCTTCATGCTCAAATCGGATTTCCAAAACCGATGGATATGCCGGGCTCACGGGCATTTTGCTTCAGATGGGCCATGTGGATCGCCGTAATGGCCGCTTCAACTCCCTTGTTGCCATGTTTTCCTCCGGCGCGGTCCAGGGCTTGCTCGATGGTATTGGGTGTCAAGACACCGAAAACTGCCGGGATGCCGGACATCAGACTGAACTGGACCAATCCAGTGGCTACGGCCTGATTGATGTATTCGTTGTGGGATGTTTCGCCCTTGATGACACAACCGATACAAATGATCGCATCCAGTTTTGTCTTTCCGCTCAGTAGCCGGGCGCCCATCGGGAGTTCAAAAGTGCCGGGGACATCGACACGCTGAATGGCCTCTTCTCTGGCACCATACTGCAAAAGGGTGTCCAGGGCTCCCTGGGCCAGAGGGCCGGTGATATCATCATGCCACTGGGAGACAACCAGTCCGAAGCGAAACTTCTGAGCGTTTGGAATGGCTTGTTGGCCAGGATCTGAAAGTGATTTGCGCGCAGATGACATATTGGGAGGTGTCTGGTCAACAAAGAAAAGAAAAAGGCGACACCTCGCGGTGGTCGCCTTTCAATTTCATAGCGGAAGTGCCTGGGTTAACCCTTGCCTTCCTTGGCATCCAGTCGGACGATATACTTTTCGATGTCAACACCTTCGTCGGCAGTCGGATATTCATCACGAATGCGCTCATAGGCTTTCCGTGCCTCGGAAAAGTTGTTCTGCATCTCACTCAACTGGCCCACCTTCATGAGGTAGTAAGGCGTCAGGAGTGCATTGTCACCGGCATTGGCGGCCTTCTGGTATTGGGACAAAGCCTTGTCCAGGTCATTCTGTTCGGCATAGGCATCACCAAGTGCTCCCAACTTCATGGCTTTGGTAATGTCATCTTTCGGGCTGAAGTCTTCCAGGTAGCGGATCGCTTCTTCGAAATTGCCGAGGTTCAGATACGAGATACCGGCATAGTACTTGGCCGTATTGGCAGCACGTGTACCACCGTACTGGTCAATGATCTCGAGGAAGCCGGCATAGCCTCCACCCGGATTGTTGAGGGCCAGATCAAACGAATCCTTCTCAAACTGGATCTCGGCCTGGAACATTTGTTCCACTGCTTCCTTCTGACGTGGTTCCACGATCATGTAGGTGTAGAACAGGTAACCGCCGACAATGACAAACAAGCCGACCAGGATACCGATCAGCATCTTTGAATTGCGTTCCAGGAAATGCTCGGCAGATACTTTTGCCTGGGCAAGATCGATAAGGGTTTCGTCCTGGATCTCTTTTTTTCTGCGTTGTGCAGCCATGGGTCAAATATGGTGTTAAAAAATCAGGCGCAAAGGTAAGGGATATTTTCCATCCATGCCTGCCTGAAGGCCAATTACTTCCAGGCATATACGCATGCTGGAAACAAAGGTTTCAAAATGATTGGAATGGTACTAATCTGTAATAAACGGATAGTTGGGTTCCATGTAGTTATCCGTGAACAGCTCAGATGGATCCGGGAAGGGTGATTCCTCAGCAAATTGTGCGGCCTCATCGATCTCCACCTTGATCCTGTCCTTGATCTCCTCGATCTCTTCAGGGCTGGCCACCTGATCAGCGATCAGGCGGGCTTCCAGCGATTTCACCGGATCCATGTCCATGTAGTTCTTCAATTCTTCCTTGGTCCG
The DNA here is from genome assembly GCA_020636225.1 of Lewinellaceae bacterium. GTDB lineage: Bacteria > Bacteroidota > Bacteroidia > Chitinophagales > Saprospiraceae > JAGNXB01. The sequence goes on from JACJYI010000002.1 coordinate 308,656, forward strand.
GTACGTTGCCGGGTCGGAAACGGAATGCCCCTTGTATCGGTAGGTCTTGATCTCCAGGTAGTACGGCCCTTTGCCGGCGCGAATATGGGCAGCAGCCCGCTCGATGGCTTCATGGACGGATTCGGGGTTCATCCCATTCACCTCCTCACTGGGCATGTCGAAGGACGCGCCCAATTTGTACAGGTCACGGACGTTACTGGTCCGCTCAACAGAGGTGCCCATGGCATACTGGTTGTTCTCACAGATGTAGAGGACCGGCAGTTTCCAGGTCATGGCCATGTTGAAGGCTTCATAAAGTGCTCCTTGCCGGGCAGCACCGTCTCCGAACATCGTCACGCACAGGTTGTCGGTGCCCTTGTATTTCTCAGCAAATGCAATTCCGGTCCCGATCGGGATCTGGGCACCTACAATGCCGTTGCCACCAAAGAATTTGTGCTCCCTGGAAAAGAAGTGCATGGACCCGCCTTTGCCTTTGACACATCCGGTGGCTTTGCCATAGAGTTCGGCCATGCATTCACGGGTAGGGATCCCCCTGGATATCGCTGTGCCATGCTGTCGATAGGCCGTAGCCACAGCATCGCCGGCCTGCAAAGCGCTGGTCATTCCTGCGGCAATGGCTTCCTGACCGATGTAGACATGGCAGAAACCCCGGATCTTCTGCTGGCCATAGGCCATCAGTGTCCGCTCTTCGAACTTTCGGATCCGGAACATGGTTTCGAACCATGACAGATACATGTCCTTGCTATATCCGGGGGACTTTTTTCCTTTACTTGCCTTGGGCTTGGTGAGAACCTGAGTCATCGCACTACTTTTGTGAGGTAAAGATACATTCATATCTGCCTTACCGGCAAACGGAATATCCCTGGCCAATGCTTTGGCCAGATCAAGGGACCTCATTCACAACGGCATGACCACCCTCGAAGTTCATTCGCTTTCCATGACCAACTTCAAGAGCTACGAGGCCGAGACCTATTCGTTCGGCAGTGGCTTTCAGGTGATCGTGGGGAGGAACGGGATGGGAAAGACCAACGTCCTGGACGCGCTCCACTACCTGGGGCTATGCCGGAGCTACTTTCCGCTTCGCGATAGTGAGCTGTTGCGGCATGGCAGTGAGTTCTTCCGTCTGGAGGCCAGCATCCGACAGGATGGTCGCCCTTTTACCTATACGGCAAAGGTTGTACCCGGTTCCCGGAAGGACTTTGAGAAAGACAAGAACACATATTCCACCCTTGCGGAGCACATCGGCCAGATGCCTGTCGTCCTGATCGCGCCGAACGATACCGAGATCATCAGTGGTTTCAGTGAGGCCCGGCGTAAGTTCATGGATCAGACGCTCTGCCAGGTCGACCAGACATATCTTGCCCATCTGAGCTCGTACAACCGATTATTATTGCAGAGGAATGCCTACCTCAAATCTCTCCTGCAGGGAAAACGATATGATCCGGCGGTACTGGAAGCGATCGATCAGCAACTCTCGCCTTCCGCGGAGTATATCGCCTCGGCCAGACGGACGTTCGTAAAGGAATTGCTGGAACTGGTCCGGGTGAACTATCAGGCGATCAGTCAGGCGGCTGAACAACCCTCGGGCATCTATCAGGGCGCGCTGGACGAGTCGAATTGGTCGGAGCTGATGCAACAGAACCACTCGACCGATCTGCGCATGGGGCGAACCATGAAGGGATTGCACCGGGATGAGCTGGTACTGACCCTGGATCAACATCCCGCCAGGCGATTCAGTAGCCAGGGACAGCTGAAGTCTCTGGTCTTTGCCCTGAAAATCGCTCAATTCCAATACACCTCCTCCGTAATGGGAAGGATCCCCCTTCTTCTGTTGGACGATATATTTGATAAGCTGGACCAATACAGGGTCAGTGCGTTGCTGACGTTTCTGGTCGACCAGCAGGTCGGACAGGTATTTATCACGGATACGGATGAAGACCGTGTGCCTGAGGCGTTATTGAAGATGAAACAGGCTTTCCGTACCTTTCATGTTCACGAGAGCCAAATCACGGAAGTGACCACCGGATGAAACGAACCAACGATCAACCTCTGAAGGATGTGCTGGCCAGATTGGTCAGGCGGGAGGGAATGCGGCAGCCCCTTCTGGAAGTAAGGATCAGGGAGATCTGGCACCAGGATATGGGCGACTACATCAATCGGTATACCCGTTTTCTTCGGTTGAAGGGCGGGATGCTGGAGATCGGGATTACCTCTTCCGGACTGCGGGACGAATTGCATTACTCCAAAACGAAGATCACCTCCTTCCTCAACGAACGGTTGGGGGAGGAGGTGATCCAGGATGTCGTGATCAGAAGCTGATCCAGAGAAGAGCGATCAGACTCGATCCCGTTTTTCTTTGGCGACCCTGGCCTGCGAACTTGCCGAACGCCACTTGGCATTCTTACTTTTCTTGCCCTTGGTCTTTGCGGCCAGTTCCAGTGCATTATACACATTGACTACACCCCCTGAAACGGAAAGCTGAGAAAAGGGAACCATTTCCTTTGTGCCCGGTTTCATGACCTGCTGGTTCACCGGCACGACAGATTTCATCAGGATATCTTTCACCTGGACGGCTGTCAGATCAGGATAGTAGGCCCTGACCAGCGCGGCCACTCCGGCAACCACCGGGGACGCCATACTGGTGCCCTGGGCATCCTGGTATCCATTGTCAGGAGTAGTGGAATGGATCGCCATGCCGGGTGCAAACAGGTCAACATTATCCTTTCCATAGTTGGAGAACGGTGCGGCGAGCTTATCACCTTCCTGCCAATTGAGTGCTCCCACCTCGATCCAGTTCTTGGCCCGTTTTTTTCCGAACCAGCCTGACCGCTCATAGGAATCTGTCGGGAAGTTGTCGGCAATATCCGTGTTGCTGCCATCATTTCCGGCTGCATGGACAAGCAGGACATCGTGCTTTTCAGCATACTTGACCGCATCATCAACTACTTTCTTGTCCCACTTGTAGGATTTCCCAAAACTCATGTTGATCACGCTGGCGCCATTGTCGACAGCATATCGAATGCCATTGGCAACATCCTTGTCACGTTCATCACCATCAGGGACAACGCGGACGCCCATGATGAAGACCTGGTCACTGACACCCTTGATCCCAAGGTCATTGTCACGTTCAGCACCGATGATCCCGGCAACATGAGTGCCATGGAATGCCTCGGGACCCTTCACGTCATTGTTGCCATATTGCCATTCCCTTGAATCCGCATAGTTGTCGCCAACAATGCTTCTCGGATCAAAAGTAGGGTCATAGTACTTGGTCTGTCCTTCAAAATAACCCAGTACATTATCAAAGTATGAGGCATCGAGGCCATTTTCCAGCAATTTGGAAACAACGCTGATCGCGTTGATGATCTCTTCATCCTCGGTTTGAATCCCTTGCAGCTGTTCCAGGGTCAGCTCATCTGTTTTCAGGTGCTTTTTCAGCTTGTCCTCAGATGCGATGAACGTGGACTTCAACTCGGTGTAATAATCCAGGTTCTTTTTCGCCTTTTCCAGGGATTCGGTCACCGTCTCTTCCAGCTTCTTGTAGTAATCATATTCTTTGCGCTCCTTGCCCTTCAAGGTCGCCGGGTTGGCATTCTTGAATTTCTTGTCATAATGGGCATAGAGTCGGGTCACTTCAAGAGCATCGGCCCCGACACTCTCCCCGTTCGGATTGCCAATGAAGTTCCAGCCGAAGATGTCATCGATGTACCCGTTCTGGTCATCATCAATTCCATTATCCGCAATCTCTCCCGGGTTGATCCACATCACATCGTTGAGGTCCTCATGCAATGGATCCACACCACCGTCGATGACAGCAACAATCACCGGTTCGGCCGACTTGTTCTTCAGAATCGTCTCGTAAGACCGCTCCGTACTGACACCGGGGACCCCATCCTTTTTCCAGTCCAGATTGAACCAGTTCTCAGGAGCTTTCATAGAAGATTGGGCGCCGATCCAGCCCGGTACACTGAGCAGCAGGATCAAAAACCCGAACATCACACGTTTCATAGTATTCGTTTTAGAAGAGAACGAAAGTAAAACCTTTAACGCATTTGGCTGGCACCAAATGCGACAATAACAAAGTCTTAAGAGAACAGGAATCAATAACCGGGGTCAGAAATCGTCATCGCCATCCAGATTATGGCTGTCTTCCTCTCCGGGCTCGTCGTAGTCGGTAGTTGATTCTTCTTCAGGGAATTCCTCATCAGCGCCAAAGTCCTCCCGGAGATGACCCTGTGCATCGTAATCGTCATCCTCCGCAATGATCTGCCGGGCCTCCTGGATGGTCATTCTGACCAGATAGTAGATCTCCTCGGTATCGAATGGCAAGGCTGAAACCTTTTTGCCCTCCATATTGGTGTAGGTGATCAGATGTTGGGCAAACCCTCTCGGGTACTGCATTTTTATCCGATTCAAGATGTCCTCGGGGAGGTTTTCATAATCCTTGACGATCCGCTTCTTTGGGTTCATGTGATGGGATTCCGAAATGGTGGAATATTCAGTTCAGCGGTAAATTTATTTTCATTGTTGGTTATTTTCATGAACAAGCCATATTTCTGAAAAAAAAAGTTCCTTTGTACATGGTCACTCCGGTACGGTGGATCAGGCACCTCTTCACGACGTGGAAGGGTGTCGGGAGCTGCAGGGCAACGATAGGATCGGGCGAATCCCGGGTCTTCGGCGGTGACATGAACAGGCAATGAATACGGGAAGATGGAAACAGAAGCACAAGGTTCTCCCGCCCCGATAAGGCGCTATGCCTATCAGGATCTGAAATGCTATGCGGATCCGGAATGGCTGGCGGATCACCGGAAACGCTATCGGCAGGTCTTTGACGAAGCAGAGGTGGCCTATATCTATGCCGAGCTGAGCTTTATCAACAAACTCTTCGAAATTGAGGATTGGGAAGCCAGCGTAGAGATAAAATGCTATCGAGCGGACAAGCGGCCCAAGGAGGTTTGCCATCTTGTCCTACCCCGAAAAATCTCCGCCTCCACTTCTTCAGTCTATATCCGTGAAGGATGGGGGAATAAAAAGACCGGTGTTTTCTGGAAGTCTGGAACTTACTTCTGGGAGGCCTGGCTGGATGGGGAAAAGGTCGGCACGCGATATTTCTATGTCCAGGGTGCCGGGCAGAAACCTGTCCAGATACCGGAAGACTATATCGGACTGACATCGGTGAAGCTGTATGAGGCAGGGGTGGACGACCAGCTGGACGAAGAGCGTTCCTATTTGAGTCAATTTGACGCTGCAGAAACGAGATATGTCTATCTGGACCTGGTTTTCGAGAATCATTTGCCTGGAGTGGACTGGCACCTGGAGCTGATCACCCGGTTTTTCAATGAACCCCGTGAATTGAAGGGGCAAGTGGTCAAATTGATCCGGGTGAATGAATCGGAGGAAGAGATCCATGTCACTGTCGGGTGGGGTACTTCTGGAAAGGGATCATGGCGAGAAGGGCTGTACAGTGCAGAACTGGTCATGATGGACCGATTGATCGCCACCGTGCACATCCCCTTTGGTGCAACCTTTGAGCCGGGGTTTCCTCTGGTCTGGCTGCCGGGTGCAAAGGAGGCAAGCATCCTCGGAAGTCCCCAACCCGATGCAGAAGGGCTGGCGGAAGTACTGGCCCGCCTGGATGCGCTCATCGGACTGGAAGGTGTCAAGCGAACTGTCAGGGAGCATGCCCTGTATATGGAATTCCTGAGGTTGCGGGAAGAGCATGGATTCAGGGAAAAGGACAGCGTACAAATGCATGCCGTGTTCAGGGGAAATCCGGGCACTGGAAAGACCACCGTTGCCGGCATGATGGGGGCTATCTATTACCAGTTGGGTCTGCTCAGCAAGGGGCATGTCCACACGGTGGACCGGGTCGACCTGGTCGGAGAATACATCGGACAGACCGCTCCCAAGGTGCGTGATGCCCTGGAAAAGGCCCGGGGAGGAGTGCTCCTTATTGATGAAGCCTATTCACTGGCCCGCATCAATGATGACGCCAAGGATTTCGGTCGGGAAGTGATCGAAATGCTGATCAAGGAAATGTCGGATGGACCTGGGGATCTGGCGATTATCGCAGCAGGGTATCCGGCTGAAATGGACCATTTCATGGCCAGTAATCCGGGATTGAAGTCACGCTTTAAGATGATCCTCGAATTTCCGGACTATCTGCCCGATGAGCTTCAGGAGATAGCTGTCAGTGCGGCGCACCAGATGGAGGTCGTGCCGAACGGTGAGGCAAGTCGGCTGCTCGGGCAGTTGATTATTCGCGCATATCGCGACAGGGATAAGAGTTTTGGCAATGCGCGATATGTTTTTGACCTGATCGAGAAAGCCAAGATCCAGTTGGGACTGAGGGTGATGCGTTCGTACCGCACGGAGGAACCATCGAGAGAAGAATTGTCGACCATCCTTCCGGAGGACGTCTTGCTTTCCACCTCTGCAGCGAGTCAGGGGCAGGTGCGATTGCCGGTCGACGAGGAGCTGCTGATGGAGGCACTGAAGGAATTGGACCACTTGGTCGGTTTGTCCAGGGTGAAAAAGGAGATTCACGACCTGGTCCTGCTGATCAAATACGATCTGGCTCAGGAATCGATCACCCCGCAGAGTTTTTCCATGCATACCATCCTGGTCGGGAATCCGGGTACGGGCAAGACCACCATCGCCCGAATTCTGGCCCGGGTCTATAAGGCACTGGGACTGCTGGAACGGGGCCATGTGGTCGAAACGGATCGAGCCGGCCTGGTAGCCGGATATGTGGGCCAGACGGCGATCAAGACCGCTGAGCGGATTGATGAAGCCCGCGGAGGAGTTCTCTTCATTGATGAGGCGTACTCACTGACCCAGCCAGGGTCAGGTCGGGCCGGTGATTTTGGAGATGAGGCCATTCAGACCCTGTTGAAACGGATGGAAGATCGCCGGGGAGAATTCTATGTCTTTGCCGCGGGTTATCCCGACAATATGGAAGCCTTCCTGAAGGCCAATCCAGGCTTGCGATCCCGATTTGACCGGACCCTGGTTTTCGAGGATTATCAAGAGGATGAACTGATGGACATCGCCACGTCGATCGCCTCCGAGAAGGGTCTTCGGTTCACCAGTGCCACCCAATCATTCCTGAAGCAGTGGATGAACGAGCTGATTCAGCGAAAGGATCAGTATTTCGGGAATGCCAGGGTCGTGCGTCAAATGATGGATGAATTGTTGCGTCTGCATCGAACTGCCCTGGCCAGACAGTCCACCGCAGATGTCAAGGCAATGGATATTCCGATCGCCATGGAAACGATGGAGGAAGCAAAACGATATCTGGAATCGTCGACATGGTTGAAAACAGGAATCGGTTTCAAAAAAGGATGATTCAGATCCAACCGAGTCGGAATGGTTTGTACTGCCGGGGGATCAGTGTTTGTCGCTGCTGCTGGAGGAAGGCGGGATCATGGATCCAGATACCCATCTGAAACAGGTCCACCCATGCACCGTATGGAAACCGGGCTTGCCATTGATTCCATCCTGTCCACATGGCGGAAGACCAGCGAATGTCATCAATGATCACCAGGAAGGGCTGGTTGGCGAACAATCTGATCTCCTCCAGCAAGGCCAGGACCCTGGTCGGATCGTGATCACCATCCAGATAGATCGCCGGACGCTGGCTGTTGCGCCAGGGTAATTGCACAAGGGCCTCAGAGAAGGATGAGGTGATGGTTGTAATATTCCGGATGTCCAGGTCTTTCCAACCTTTTCTGGCGATCTCGTGCAACTGTTCAGCGCCATCAATAGTGACCACGGGTGTTGTCGATCGGGCCATGGCCAGATAGGCTGTGGAAATACCCAGGGAGGTGCCCAGTTCAACGATCAGATCCGGCTTCCACCAACACATGGTGCGAAAGAGCATCCGACCTTTCCAGGGTGGGCTGACGCTTTGTTCGGCAACAGCACGGATGGCCCGCTGTTGTACCGGCTGGTGGCGGCCACCACTGCCAAGGTCAAGGATATCCAGGGTCCGGTCGTCGGACAGCAATGCGGCTCGCCAAGCTTCGATCTCCTCAAATGCATAGAATTGACGGCCATCGTCCAGGACCTGTCCGCAGAATGCATACAGGATGGGTGAATGCATGCTGAATGCCGTTCGCGCACGCCAGTAATATGCCGGAAATCGAAGAAGCTGGTGCATAAAAAGAAAGCCCGGCTTTCACCGGGCTTTGGGTGGCTAACCGGGTTCGAACCGGCGACCTTCGGAACCACAATCCGACGCTCTAACCAGCTGAGCTATAACCACCAGTTTAAAAGGAATGCAAAATTACGAAGTTCCCGTTGAAAGGGAAACCTTTTTTGCAGGGTTTTTCATCAAGCTGATCAGAAGTGCAGAAGTTCCTGTCCTTTGCCGGCATTTCCCTGTGTCTGCAGGTGATGCAGTGAGGATTTCCCTGATGGGCCCGGGCCTTCCTGGACCCATAGCAGGAATAACCAATTCCATTCCTTCAGGTTTATATCTTTGATGGTCGACTGGCCAATGGCGCATACCGGTCCAAGTGGCTTGAAACGCCACCCAAGAATCGCAGGATGGAACATCACGAACTGAGAGAGAAGGAAATCACTGTAGAGGGTATGACCTGTGCCTCTTGTGCCAGGACGGTTCGGACCTATCTCGAAGGCGAGGGAATGTCCGAGGTATATGTGGATGTTCCCAAACAGAAAGTGTCCTTTCGAATGTTGGAGGGAGAGGATCGTCTGGAGAAGATCATGACAGGCATCGATCAGTTGGGGTACAAGGTTGTGCGGTCGGAGAGCCGCTCCAGCTGGTTGACCCTCCGACTGAAAGTTCTCCTCTCGGCCATCCTGACGGCTCCGCTGATCCTGCAACACCTTCTTCATTTGGTCGGAAGCGGGATCCCGGGTCTGGATGGGCCCTGGATCCAGTTTGGCCTGAGCCTTCCGGTCTTCATGATTGGCCTTCATCATTTTGGCCTGAGTGCCTGGTCGGCAATTCGTCGAGGAACGACCAATATGGACGTATTGATCATCCTGGGGAGCTCGGCGGCATTTGTCTACAGTTGCATTGGTCTCTGGCTGCAACAACCCGACTATTACTTCTTTGAGACAGCCGCGTCGATCATTACGCTGGTCTTGCTCGGCAACTTGCTGGAGGACCAGGCCCTGAGGGGTACGACCACCGCCATCGATGATCTCGAGGAGATGGAGCCGCGATCAGCCCGATTGTGGATGGGAGAGGGAAGGGTCATGGATATTTCCCCGGAGGATATCCGCAAAGGAGATCGCATCCTGGTTCGAACCGGAGAGGCATTCCCTGTCGATGGAATTGTCCTTGATGGACAGGGGGACGCGAATGAGTCATTGTTGACTGGAGAGTCCGCTCCGGTACAAAAATCAGTACAGGCCCGTGTCTTTGCCGGGTCAATCCTGCTGAATGGCCATGTGATCATTCAGGCATCGGTCAACCCATCGGAAACTGTGTTCAAGCAGATCATCCGGTTGGTGAAAGCGGCCCAATCCGATCGACCACCGATCCAACGGTTGGCAGATCGGATCAGTGCCTTTTTTGTTCCTGCGGTGATCATCATTGCCCTGGCAGCGTTCCTGTTTGGTGTATACTACATGTCATTGACACCCGGACATGCCCTGATGAATGCCATTGCTGTCCTGGTCATTTCCTGTCCTTGTGCGATGGGGTTGGCAACGCCAACAGCGGTCACCGTCGGTCTTGGTCGGATGACCAGGAAGGGCCTCCTGATCAAAGGGGCTACGACCATCGAATTGCTGGCCAACATCCGTACCATCATCTTTGACAAGACGGGAACCCTGACCACTGGACAGCTCAAGGTGAGGCAGATCAAGGCCAAGACTGGAATGGAAGCCATAGTCCGCAGCGCCATCTATCAGATGGAATTGCGATCATCCCATCCTGTCGCCCGGGCATTGGTTGCCTACCTCGGGAATACGTATGTAGATGCATCGCATCAAGTAGACAGCATCGAAGAAATACCAGGGACAGGCATGACTGCTCGTGACGTGGAGGGCCGTGTGCTGGAGTTGAAACGCGATGAGCTGGATGACAGGGAAGGCTATCATCTGGCGCTTTTCAGGAATGGAGAGAAGATCGGACATGTCGCTCTGGAAGATGAATTGCGCCCGGAGGCGAGTGATGTCATCCATCAGTTCAAACAACGTGGCTTTTCCTGCTGGTTGGTATCCGGCGATCGCCAGGAGAATGCCGATCGGGTTGGAGAGCTGACAGGGATCGATCAGGTGAGGGGTGGACAGCTTCCCCAGGATAAATTTGCGCTGATCGATCAATTACAACTGGACGCCCCCCTGGCCATGGTCGGTGATGGCATCAATGACGCTCCTGCCCTGGAGCGTGCCTCGGTGGGGATTGCCATGGCGGGCGCAACCCATACAGCCCTGCAATCAGCCAGAGTGGCATTGCTTGAGCCAAACCTGAAGGATTTACTCCATCTGTTTGATATCAGTAAACTGACCGTGAAAACGATCCGGGAAAACCTGTTCTGGGCTTTCGCATACAATATCGTGGCGATTCCCATGGCCTTTCTGGGCTTTCTCAATCCGATGTGGGGGGCGTTGTTTATGGCCTTTTCGGACCTGGTCGTGATCGGGAATTCCATTCGTCTTAAATTTCGGAACTGAGGTGTCAGATCAGGTCATTTCTCTGCGGGAACGGCAATGGGTGAGCAACTGGCGCGACCAGAAGGACCTGGTCATGAAGGAGATCTTCACCGCCTACTACCAGCCATTGTGGTTGACCTCCTACCGGATGCTGAGCGATCGATCTCTGGCGGAGGACATGGTACAGGAGGTGATGGCCCGAGTGTGGCAAATGGATAGCCTGGATCACATCCAGTCCAATTTTGGCGGCTATCTGCATAGGGCAGTACTCAATACCACCCTCAACAAGATTCGGGAGCGGAAACGATGGGCCACTGAACCGGAGGATCAACTGGAGCTGACCATCAGAGACGTGAAGCGACAGGCGCCAGAGGAGTTGAAACAGGCCATCGAGTTGGCGATTGCTGCCTTGCCGGATCGGTGTCGGCTGGTCTTTGTGTTCAGTCGATATGAAGGGATGAGCAATCAGCAGATTGCTGATCTGATGGAGATCAGTGTGAAAACGGTTGAAAACCAGATGACCAAAGCATTCAGGCTGTTGCGCAGTGCCTTGGGTCATTTGAATGCAGAATGATTAGAAAAAGTTTGTCGGATATTTGACATTCAAAGGATTCCGGATAGGGGTATTCCCTGTTTTATTTGTCCTTTGAGCGGTATTAAACCAGAAACGTGGAGGAACAGGTTATCCAATGGATCATTGCCGATTCCAGGCATCAGTTATCGGACGCTGACCGACAGGTGCTGGACGCATGGAGATCTGAAGGCCCAGACAATGAACGTCTCTATCAGGCCCTTGTACAGGTTTGGTCTGTATCGGGAGAGTATGCCCCTGTTGACATGCCGGACCAGGACAAAGCCTGGGAGCATTTTTCTGCTCATACCATGAACAGAGAAGCTGTCTCATCTCCCGGGGTGAAGACCAGGATGTCATGGATTCGTGTTGCTGCATTGTTGTTGGCTGCGATTGGCATCGGGTTGTGGATCTTTAGCGGTTCCTTCGGATCTACTCGTGAAGAGCCTTTGGTCGTCTACTCACCAAGTGAGAATGCCACCTATGACCTGGAAGACGGCAGCCGGATCTTTCTCCAGTCTGGCAGTCAGATGGAGTTGCTCAGTGACCTTCTGGACGATCCATATCGTCAGGTCCGTCTTACAGGTTCTGCTTTTTTTGAGATCCATCCGGACGCCACCCGCCCTTTTGAGATCAAGGCAGGCGATCAGATGATCCAGGTCCTCGGCACCTCCTTCCACGTTCGATCGAACGATGCGGAGTTGGACGTCGTGGTCCGGGAAGGTCATGTCGCCGTGAGCCGGGATGGCCAAAAGGATCGGGTCGACCTGTACAAGCAGCAACATTATCATCTGGACAAAACATCCGGCATGACTTCTGTTGACGATGAGCCTTCTGGGAATGCCTGGTCCTGGCAATCGGGGATCCTGGAATTCTATGCGACACCTCTTGAAGATGTCCTGACAGATATTGAACGGCATTTCCATATCCAGGTACGGCTAGCCAATCCCTCCAACAGCAGCTGCCGCTTTACTTCCCGCTTCAGTGATGCGGATGCCTCAACAGTGCTGCACAGCATTGCGGCTACGTTCGATATGGAATTGCGCAGCTCTGGACAGGGGATTTATTACCTTACAGACGGGAAGTGCCGTTGATCCGATCCTGGATCGCCCATTAGAAACGGTGCGCCATTTCGTATGCCTGGCCGTTTAACCATATTCGTCATTTGTTGTCTCCTGACCTCGTGGGTACAGGCCCAGGATGTACTTTCTCAGCGTATCTCCATCCAGATTCCGGAGGGCAGTCTCGACCAGGCGCTCTATCAATTGATCACGGAGGCCAGGTTGAATATCAGTTACAACAATGATCTGGTGGAGGATCTTTCCGTTAAGGGATTGGTTGCCAGGGATCGGCCCGTGGGTGAGATCCTGGATGAACTGCTCCGGAATACGAATATCGAGGTTCAGGTCATCAATCGCCAGATCCTCCTCGTCATGGTCCGCCCGCCACCCAGACAGTATACCATCAGTGGCACTGTCGAGGATCGATTGACCGGTGAACCCATGATCGGGGCCAATATTTACCTGCCATTTCTGCTCACGGGGACCTCAACGAACAATTACGGTTTCTATAGTGTCACGATTCCAGAAGGTCGGCATCGGGTCATGGTTTCTTACCTGGGGTATCAGACGGTGATCAAGGATCTCATTCTGGATGGTGATGTCAAACTGGATATCTCCATGCAATCAGATGGGGCATTGGCGGTTATTGAAGTGACTGCTTCACCTGACTCGACCCGATTTCAGTCGGGGACACCGGAAACACCTCTCGATCTGCGCCAGATGAACATGCTACCTTCTTTGGGGGGAGAGCCTGACCTCATCCGGTTTGCTTCTCTGCAACCTGGCATTCAGACCGGGACAGATGGTTTTGGTGGTGTCCATGTGCGGGGTGGGAATGCCGATCAGAATCTTTTCCTCCTGGATGGTGTTCCGGTCTATAGTCCCAGCCATGCAGTGGGGATGCTGTCCATATTCGACAGTCCATCCATTCGCAGTGCCAGCGTGTACAAAGGTGGGTTTCCTGCGCGCTATGGTGGCCGCTTGTCATCGGTCTTCGATGTGCGCATGAAGGAAGGCAATAACAAATCCATGCAAGCCGAGGCCAGCCTTGGTCTTCTTTCTGCCAAGGTGGCCCTGGAAGGTCCGATCGATCAGGAGTCCAGCTCCTTTTTTATCAGCGGGCGCCGAACGTTGTTTGATCCCTGGGTCAAGAGTTTTACCAGTTATGTCAACCAGGAGGCCGGACGGGAAGGATTTACCGATTATGCGTTCTATGACATCAATGGCAAGATGAATTTCCGCAGTGGGAATAATCATCGCTTCTATGTCAGTCTGTACACGGGGAACGACTCTTATCACAGTGAAGAGGCTCGTTCGGTTCGATTTTCCGGGTTGGCGGTCAATGACAAGGCTCAATCTGATCTGGTTTGGGGCAATACGATCGTTGCCTTCCGTTGGAATTGGCTCCTTCATCCCCAATGGTTCCTGAATACAACCGTCCATTCCAGTTCCTTTCGCTTCAGTTTACTGGATTTCTATGAGTATGAGGAGACGGATCAGGATATCCGAAACCGGCAGTTTGACCTGACCTCCTTCAGTTCCTTGATCCAGGACCTTTCTCTGAAGACAGCTGGTGAGTACCATCCGACCACCAATCACACGATTCGATTCGGCGCCTCCCTGGCGCGTCATCGGTTTCAACCAGGTGTTCTGGCACTTGATGAGAATAGCATTGATGGCGACTTGTTTGTCCGAAACGGCCGTGTACAGAATCTGGATTCACTACCGGCCTATCCGGTCATTCAGTCGCTGGAAGCAGATGCCTTTGTCGAGGATCAGATCCAGTTTTCACCTTCCTGGTCAGCCAATGTTGGATTGTACGCCAACTATTTCTATGTCCAGGAGACCGGTTATGTTTCCTTGCAACCCCGATTATTCCTTCGATATCAACCTCGAGAGACATTTGGCATTCATGTCAGCTATGCAGTGATGACCCAGAATCTTCATCTTCTGACCAATTCCGGATTGGGTCTGCCCACAGATCTGTGGGTGCCGGTCACCGGGAATATTCGGCCCTTGCAGGCCAATCAGATCGAGGCTGGAATGACGTTCGCTTTCGACAAGGGGTGGGAGGGGAACCTCTCGGCTTATTCCAAGGAGATGGAACATCTGCTGGGGTTCAAGGATGGTGCAAATTTTCTGGTGAACGGGAATGTGATCCAGGGAGGCATCTTGCCGGGGTATTGGGAAGACTTTGTCACCACGGGGACAGGTCGATCCCGGGGAATTGAAGTCGGCCTGTCCAAGACAGCGGGTCGGTGGAGCAGTTCTCTGGCGTATACACTGGCCTCTACCACCCGCCAATTGGATGAAGTCAACAGCGGCCGAACCTTCCCATTTCGATATGATCGTCGTCATGTCCTCAACCTGACCGGCCAGTGGCAGATCAACAAGGGGCTGTCCCTGAGTTCGGTTTGGACCTATTCAACCGGGAATCCGATAACGCTTCCCCTGCAGACGTTTAATGGTGAATCACCATACTATACCGGCATACCGGGGATCATTTATTCGGAACGAAACGGATATCGAATGAGAGACTATCACCGATTGGATATCACGTTGCAGTACCGATACAGCCAGGGGCGGTTCAGTCACTTGTTCGAGGTGGGGGTGTTCAATCTATATAACAGGAGGAATCCCTTGTTCGTGAAGATTCGGGAGAATATCTACAATCCCCAGGAACGTCAGCTGGTGGAGGTTTCGCTGATGCCCATCCTCCCAATTCTCAGATATCAAATCAAGTTTCAATGATACGAGAGCACAGGGTCTGTCAATTCATGTCCAGGACGTTCTGCCTGTTGGCTCTCGGCATCATGATGCAGGGTTGTGAGCAGATTTTCGAACCACTGGAGGCGGATGATCCCCAAATGGGCGTATCGGCCACCTTTTCACCCCTGGTGGATGTGGCCAATCCCGATCTGGGATTCATGGTTTTCCTCACCCCGGTCGTACCATTCTCCGCCGGGCCTAATGATTCGTTCATTGAGGGTGCCCTTGTGGAGCTATATTCCGGCAACCAGCTGTTGACCACCTTCGTAGAAGGCTCCATCGGTCCGCGCCGGGTCTACGCGTCATTCCTCAAGCCAGAACCCGGAAAATCCTACACACTTCGGATTTCTGATCCTGAATATGGTGTTGCAGAAGCAACGGATCGCCTTCCCGGTGCGTTGACTGCCAGCATTCTCGGCTATTCGGATCTCGAGCTGACCGACCTTCCGGAGAATAAACAACGGATCAACTTCACGATTGAGCTGGAGATCGAGGATAAACCGATCGAAGATGATTACTACCATGTCTATCTTGAATATCGGTTGACTTCCGATCCATCGAACCGTCGGTTTTTCCAGATAGCCAATGCTGAACAGAATGATCCGGCGATTACACCGTTCCTGCTCAGCCAATCGATTCTATTGGACGGGCGTCTGTTTGACGGTGAAAAGAAGACATTGAAACTGACCTGCCAGGCTGATCTTGATCCTGGAGAGGAGATCCTGAATGTCCAGTCTGAATTTCGTCATGTCTCCTTCAACTATTATCAGTTCCATCGTACACAGGCCATTCAGGTGAGCAATGGAGGAAGCCCGGTCGTAGAGCCTACGCCGCTGTTCAGTAACGTTTCCGGCGGGGTCGGTTTCTTCGGAGGGTTCAATCCGACCCGGGATACGATCCAACTGAATTGATCTCCTCCCGAAAAACAAAGAAGGGAACCCTGATCGCAAGGTTCCCTTCTTTCCATCGTGGTCGTGGCGGTTCTATTTCCGCTTCACGTAGGCATTGATCTGGTGGGTGCCTTCCAATGTGCTCACGGTAGCTTCAGCTTCGCTGGATGACGTGAAGGACCCTACCAGGACGGCATTCATCCCTGAAGCCGTCTTGATGATCTTGGCTGAAGTGAATCCCAGGCTTTGCAAGGCAGCCAACCGCTTGTCGGCATTGGCAGCAACTTTGAAGACACCGGCAATGACATCAAATGTACCTGAGTTGGCGGTAGAAGGGGATGCCTCAGGTTTGACAGCGTGTGCATTCGCTGTACCTGATTCATCGATCATTGCCGGAGGATTGTTGGCATAATTGACATCGACCGGTGCATCGCCCAGAATCTGGAATTCTGTCCGACGATTGACCTGATGCTCCAATTCACTGCACTTCACACCGTCGGCACATTGATTCTTCAACCGGCTTTCTCCATAACCCTTGGCGGTCATTCGATTTGCCTCAATGCCTTTTGATTTCAGATAGGTCATGGCACTTTCCGCCCGACGTTGGGACAAGGACTCGTTATACCGGCTGCTTCCCCTCGAGTCCGTATGCGAAGCCAATTCAATTCGGATATTCGGAAACTGGTTGAGGATCGTGGCCAGGGCATTCAGATCATTCTTGGCGTCTGGCCGAATACTGGAATCATTGAAATTATAGTAAATGTTCGGCAGGGTGATCACGTTGCCGGAAGCAAACGGATTGCGGCCATTGGGATCCGTGATATCAAAGGCCATGGCCAGTTCGCTCCCCGCGGCCATGTCTTTCGTGGATACCTTTCGGTTGACTTTGAGGTCATCCTTTTCGATGGTGACATCAAAGTCCTTGTCCCTGGGCAAATAGTAGTTGAATTGCCCGTTCTGGTCGGTGTACAGCACAACAGATTCATTCGTTCCTTCCTCCTGGATGGTCACCTTGGCACCTGCTATAGGCGTGTTGTATCTTGGGTCCAACACCACTCCCTGAAACGGAATGACGTCACCCATCGGGTCGAGCAGGACCATGATCTCCGTAGGCCAGTTTGCCTTTTCAACGGGAACCTGCTTGGGGAAGTACCCTTCGGCATTGACCGCGATGACATAATTGCTCGGAGAGGCAGAGGTAGCGAATTCACCCTCTGCATTGGTCTTGCCCTTGATCTCGGAATCTGCCATCTCGACTTTGAGAATCAATTCATTCGAGTTGGGATCCGGGGCCTGGATCCTGATGAGGTTCCCTTGCTCATCCGTGATGGTCAGGATGTTGGAAAGATTCATGTCCTCCAGATCCAGAAAGGCAATATCTACGCCCTGCAGTTCAGCGCCGGTGGCATTATCGGCTACGAATACACTAAAGGGACGTGGGCGTGAATCTGTGGCCATTTCTCGATCGGCCAGCAGTTTGCTCAGCCCCTGACTGGCATAGAAGCTGTAGATATCGTCCTTGCCCTCACCGCCGGGACGGTCGGAAGAAAAGTATCCGTTCTTTGTCTCCAGGTCCAGAATGAGTCCGAAATCATCGGCTTCACTGTTGAATGGGGCTTTCAGGTTGGAAGCGGTCCGCCAGGTGCCGTCTTCCTTTTGCAGGGTGTAGTAGATATCCAGTCCGCCCAGTCCTTCGCGACTTTCAGTGCTGAAAAACAGGTGACCGTCGGCATGGAT
Source organism: Lewinellaceae bacterium (assembly GCA_020636225.1). Taxonomy (GTDB): domain Bacteria; phylum Bacteroidota; class Bacteroidia; order Chitinophagales; family Saprospiraceae; genus JAGNXB01. The sequence goes on from JACJYI010000002.1 coordinate 326,319, forward strand.
AAAGGGAAATACTTCGTCTCCTTCGGTATTGACTTCCGGTCCCAGATTGACCGGGTCGCCCCAGTCATCACCCATCTTATCGACGTAATAAATATCCAGTCCGCCTAATCCCCCGGGACGATCAGAGGAGAAATACAGTCGATCGCCGTCCGCTGAAAGGGAAGGGTGGCAGGTTTCAAAATCATTGCCATTGAATGGGAGATCGGTGGCATCTCCCCATTGGTCACCATCGCGTTTGGCGCGAAGGATCTTGAGCTTGATCCAGCCATCCGCCGACTTGGTGACCTTGCCACGGAGATAGTTGCTACGAGTGAAATAGAGGTCATTTCCCGATAGATCAAAACACAATGGGCCTTCGTGGTACTTGGTGTTCAGACGATTGGAGAATAATTCAGCCTGTTGTAGCTGGCCATCCGTATTTCGCCGGGTCTGATAGATCCCCATCGTATTATCCCTCAAACGACGATCAATGAATTTGAAGACATCTTCACGAGACGAAATGAACAGAATACCATCTTCAAAGAAAGCCGGACTGAATTCGAGTTCGTCCGTATTGATGTTGGTCTCATTTTTTACCGTCACGTCAAACACGTCGCTGGTGCCCTGTGCGAACAGAGATATGCCACCGAAGAGGCCCACAATTGCAAGTATATATCGGTTCATAATCAGGTCTTAATCGGGATATTAGTAGAAAAAACGAGGATTCTTGAGATTGTCACTGCCCTTGACAAGATCAATCCGGACCAGGGCTTCGGCACTTCCAGCTGAGGAATCCATAATATCGGACAGGGAATAATCATAGGCCAGTCCAAGGCCAAACATCCGAGTCAACTGTCCGAACAGAAGTACATCGATGGAGTCTCCAGCACCATCACCGCCCACACGATAGGATAATCCGGTCGTGAATTTCTCATTGAACTCGAAACTCAAATTGATATCCACGTCGATCGGAGCATTCTTTACGTATTTCCCTAGTACCGACGATCGCATGACCAGATTGTTGGAGACGGGCAGGGCAAATCCGGTCATCGCATAGTAGTGCCGGCTTTCCGCTGCCGTTTCCACATTATTGTTCGGATTGTATCCGATGACATTTTCAATCAGGCTGGGCGCGGAAACACCAAAGAAGAAATTGTTCACTGCCAGATGCAATCCGGCGCCAACGTTCCAGTAGACGTCACTGGTCATCATGTTGTACAGGATCGACGGATCGGATGGATCAGCAATGATCAGATTCGGATCCGCGAAATCCATCTGGTAGTATTTGGCACTGCCCTGGAATCCGATACGCAGACTCGCATTGGGCCTGTTCAGCAGATCATAGGAGTAGCTCAAAGACCCGTTCCACCGATTGAGGATTCCAATATTGTCATGATTCAAGACAATACCAAAACCAACACGTTGGCCAAAGAAGGGTGTATTGAAGCTGACCAGTTGGGAAACCGGAGCGCCTTCAAATCCCATCCACTGGTTGCGGTAGATGCCGACAAAACTGGCAAATCCTTCGGCCCCTGCGAATGCGGGATTGAGGTAGAGTTTGTTATACATGAACTGTGTATAATGACTCTCCTGTTGTGCCTGGAGTGTGCCGGCACCGAGGCCGAGCATTCCGATCAAGAGTAGGTACTTTATCTTCATGATCCTGTGCATTAGCGGAGTATGGTGATAAATCCGGTGACGGCATCGGAACCGTCTCCCCGGGTAAAGACATAATAATACGTGCCGTCAGGCAGGGGCTGGGATGGGTTGCCCAGGTAGGTTCCGTCCCAGTTATTGGCATAGGGTGATGCCTGGTAGACCAGATCGCCCCATTGGTTGTAGATCCGCAAACCGTTGTTCGGATACTTGCCACTTTTGATACAGTCGATCACCACGATGTCATTCCTGGCATCATTGTTCGGTGTGATCAGGTTGTTTGGTTTGCATGAATCATCACGCAGCTCGACCGTGATCTTCACGGTAGCCTGGTCGCAGTAATCCGGACATTCCTGGTAACAGATCTCGTAGATGAATTCTACTGTTCCGATAAACCCGACAGCCGGAGTATAGGTAAAGGTTCCGTCGAAATTATTGATGAGCGTTCCGGAGGAAGGTTGTGTGATAAAGGTGATGTTGGCATTGGCGCCACTGTTCAGCACATCATTGTTGATCAGAGAACCGTTTGTAATGACTTCATCGTCAAAAATGACGAAGGAATCCGGATTGACCACCGGGAGATCAAGCACAAACACATCAATACTTCCAAGCAGAGTATTATTACATCCGTCGATCATGACGGATACGGAATATGTTCCCTCGTTCAACACCGTAACCAACGGAACAGTCGGGTTTTGGAGGTTGGAAGTAAAATTGTCCGGTCCGGTCCAGGTATAGGACGCATTGGCGATGTCCTCAGCGAATAGTTCCAGGGTTTCCCCTTCACAGAGCACTTCCTTTGTAGCCGTAGCACTGACCTGATAGGGCAGGACGGTCAGATTGACCTGGCAGGTGTCTAAATTCCCCGAAGCATCACTGATTCCGAAGACCAGTGTGTAGGTGCCAGCAGGGAACACCGCCCCGCTGAATGCCCCGGCAGGGCTGATCAGTGAACTGAATACGCCGCTGCAATTGTCCGTACCTGAGATATCCCGGTAATAGACCATCAGCTCCTTACAATCGGTCAGGACGACACTGTCGATGAATTGGCTCGGATCCACCAGGATCCCTTCATTGGCACTCACGGTGACATCCTCGGGACATTCTGCTTCGGGAGCGAACTGATCCCGAACGGTGACAGTGAAGGAACAGACAGCGGTGTTGCCACAATCGTCAATACCCGTGTATGTGATCGGGAAACTGCCGGTCGGGAAGTTCCCGGGCTGGCCGATCTGGATGACCTGAACATCCGCTGTACAGTTATCAAAGAATACAGGGTCTTCCCAATCCACGGTCGCCGCACATACGGCGACATCAGCAGGTAGGAGGATCAGGGTGTCTGACGGACAGTTCTCGAATGTGGGAGGTTCATTATCACAAACAGAGATAACGATCTGGCAAGTGCTGAGATTTCCGGATTCGTCCTCCGCTGTATAGGTGACCGTATAGACACCGTTCGGGAAGAAACCGGGATCCGGTCCGTCAACCGTATACACGATCGTATCACTGCAATTGTCGGTAGCCAGTGGAGGATCCCAGAAGAATGAAATGCCACAACTGTCGGGATCGGCAACGAGATCGATATTCCCAGGACAATCAAAGACTGGTGCCGTCACATCCAGCACAGTCACATCAAAGGAGCAGCTGCCTACCGTGTCCGGACCAGCTGGATCGACCAGGTAGACGGTGACAACCGTCACACCAACAGGGAAGAAACTGCCTGAGGTATGTGTGGACTCAAACACCCAGTCATCGGTATTCCCGCAGCCGCCGGTAAAGCTCGGTGCATCCCAATACACCGTTGCTCCACAACTGTCCGGCGCGGAGAATTCCTCCAGACTGGTCGAACAGAAGATGACCAGGTCACCTCCACCATCAACAGTGATGAAATACACGCAAGAATCCACATTGGCAAAATCATCAAAGGCATACCAGGTGATCTTGGTCGTGCCTTCCGGTAGTTCTATCGTGTTTCCTGTGAACGGAATATAATCGGGTGAGTCTCCGATCCGGAAGGATAGATCTGCGATCACGCCGCAATTATCCTCAACTTGGGGTACGGGTATATCCAGGATAGCCGTACAGGAATCAGTGGTAGCATCAACAGTCAGGTCGCCGGGGCAATCCGTGAATACGGGGGCGACGAAATCAACGACGAAAATGCTGAAGCTGCAGGTATCCGCATTGCCAGCCTTGTCAGTACCAATATAGGTAAGAACAGTCTCGCCGACAGGGAAGAAGCCCTGCGTAGGCGTAGGCCCGGTGATCAGCACATTGACGTCACAGTTGTCTTCCGCATCGGGCAAATTCCAGGTGACGTTGGTTCCGCAGGTATCCGGATCAGAGTCCACAATGAGATCATTGGGACAGGTCAGGACCGGAGCTTCCACATCGGCTACGGTCACGGTGAAACTGCAGGAATCCGTCAGTCCAGCATCATCGATAGCGATGCAAAGCACTGTTGTCGGGCCACCCGGGAAGGAAGTCCCGGATGGGAAATTACAGGTAACCTCTACATCGGGATCACAATCGTCAAGGGCACTTGGGTCCGTCCAGGTAACGATAGCGGAGCAAAGGCCTGGTTCCGTATCTACTGTCACATCGGATGGACAATTGAAGATCACTGGAGGAATGTCATCCACGATCTGCATGACACCATTGATGGTATCGACCGGGATCAGTACGGGAAACTGAGGAGGCGTTTGGGCAACGGATGCCTGGATCGGCACGGAGGGATAGTTGATCAACAGGAGGTCAGAGGTAGAATTCAGTCCACCAATGATCTTGAAACGCAGGCAGAACAACGACTCATCATCGGGGATGCTGACCCCACCCGGATTGAACCAGCTGAAGGTCAATGTATCCGTAGGATTGTTGGGGCCGAAGTTCGAGCTGTTCAGTGCCAGTAGAGGGTTGGTCGAGGTGATGGTGTCCAGCATCAGGATGGATCCGTCCCAGGTGAAGCCGAATTGCAGGCTGGCGAGGTTGTTGAACCCGGTCGTCCGGATGCAAACTTCCAGGGTGGTGTCCGTACAATAGACATTCTCCGCATCCACAATGATCTGCAGCGTGTCTTCCAGCACAGTCACCACGAACTGACAGGTATCCTGCAGGTTTCCCTGGTCTCTGACGATATATCGAACACCTGTGGTGCCCAGGTTAAAGAGCTGTCCGCTTGCAGAACCATTCCCGCCGTTGATGGTGGCACCCGTCATGATCCAGGTGGTATCGACGATGCCGCAATTGTCATCCGCTGACGGGTCAATCTGGTCAATGGCGACGGGGTCGGTTGTTTGGGGAATGGTGATCGTCAGATCAGGAGGGCAGGTCACCGTTGGCGCGAGGGTATCCACCACCTGGATCGTTCCGGAGAATGTCTCGACACCGACGACGATCGGAAAGCCGGGAGGAGGTACGGCAATGGACGCCTGGATGGGCAAAGCCGGCATATCATCAAATCGGATGACCGCATTCGTGCCCGGATTGCTGGTGATATTGAAGTTGAGGCAAAACAAAATGGAGTCATCGGGTATGGTCACTCCTCCTGGATTGAACCAGCTGAAGGTGAGGGTATCCACGATACCACCTGACGGGCCGAAGTTGCCCGGGGTAAGGGTCAGTAAGGGGTTGAAGTTGGATAATCCCGTAAACTGGATCAATGCAGGATTCCAGTACATGCCGAATTGCAGGCTTGCCAGCGAATTGAAGTTTTGAGCGGTGACATGCACCGTATAGGCAGTATCATCACAAGCGGCGATTCCCGCTATGGCAAAGAGGCGAAGAATGGTATCCTTGACCTCCACCAGGAAGGAGCAATCCACATTGTTGCCGGCAAAGTCAATTGCCTGATAGTTGACGTTCGTCACCCCTGCATTGAAGGATAAGCCACTTGCGGAACCAAGACCTGAACCCATGGTGGCCCCGGACAGCGTGTAGATAAGGCTATCCACAGCACAATTGTCCTCGGCACTGGGGTCGATCCCCCCGACCACCAGGGAAGGGATTCCCGGGTTGGTGATGATAACAGTGTCCTGAGGGCATACAATCGTTGGGGCCTGGGTATCCGTGATGAACACATCCGCATTCAGGGTGTCAACATTGACTTCCTGAATGGATCCGTTGATGATCTTTCCGCAAGCAATGGCGGTATACTGATTGGAAAAGTCCAGAGAGCCCAGAAGTCCACCATCACCTTTGACGGTGAATGTCAGCGTAAACAAGGTTGAACTATCCGGGATACTGGCACCAACGGCATTGAACCATTGGAAGGTCAGGGTGTCATTGTCCAACGATGGGGAATACGGGCCAAAATTGAACTGACTGAGTCCCAGGGTTGCGTTCAGATTGCCAATGGGTGGCCCGGCAAAATCCAGGGTATTGGCATTCCAGACCATGCTGAAATCCAAGGCGACCACCTGATCAAAATTGACCACTTTGACCGGCACAACGATCACATCACCGCATTCGGCCTGGATATCCTCAACATAGAGCGTCAATTCGTTCTGACCGAACGCAGACATGCCGGCAAGGAGTAGCAGGGCACACATCCAGGTGTGTTTCCTCAGGTCTTTCAAGTACTTATCCATGAGTAGGAATTAACATGCAACAGGCTAAAATACAACGTCCCGCCTCAGCGACAGGAGAAAATTTGGAAAATCCCCGGGGAAGGTGGTCCTTCCCCGGGGATCATGATTAATCCTGATAGATCAGTTTTCCAAGGGCTCTGGAACCATTGGATTCCAGAATGTAGTGATACAAGCCCGGAACAGACATTTCCGATTGGTGGACGGGAATGGCATTGTATCCGGCGACTCCCTCTGTTCTTCTGACCAGGACAGGCTTGCCCGTCAGATCCATGACCATCAGCTTCACAGGACCAGCCTGTGGCAACGTAAATTCGATCAGGGTTTGATCACTGAACGGGTTGGGGCGGTTGCCCAGAAGGGCAAACGGTACAGTTGTCTCAGGTTGATCCTGGATCGGTTGGAATACCAGATCGATGCCAACTGGTGTTTGTGGATCAACATAGGCGATCTCACCGACATAGCTGGTGGTCAGATCCAGGATATCGCTCAACCTGGCTTGGTCAGCCAAGACATTGAAGTACATCGTGAACATGACATCACCAGTGTTCAACTGTGTTGAATTCGGTGAGGCCCACAAGTGGGTCAGGAGACCATTGACCTGATCATCCGTTCCGAAATTGCCAATGGACATACCAGAAAGAACCTGGCCGGTAGCTCCTGTGAATTGAAGGACGGAGGGATCGAATGCCCAGGCCAGCTGATAGGCCCGGATCGCCTCGATATTCCCCACTGTGACAGGCACTGCCAGGGTCTGGCCCTGGACCAGTTTCTGATCCTGAATGGACAGGATCATGGCATCATCACTTCGTGTCAACTCGATATCACCACCAGTAACTTTGGTTGTATCCACATCACCATTGACATCACCCATCTTGATGGCGATGAAATCCGTGTTGGGCTTATTTCCAGAGATCACCGGATAGGTTACCTGGTCAGGCCATCCTGTTGCCCACGGCTCAGTCGGCATGGGGAAGACATGGCTGGCATCGACGAAGACCCATGATGTCACATTGGGGAACGTGTCTTTGTTGTTCAGGATCGTGAACTGGAACTGCGCGATATCAATACCATTGATCTGGTTGTTTCCATTTTCATCAGCAGCGATCAGTTGCCAGGTCTGTTGCAACGGCTTCAGGTTTGGCGGGGCAAGAATGTGCTGTTGAATAATGGCAAAGTCAAGTGAAGTGACACCGTTGGCTGGCAGGGTGTCCTTCGATGGACGAACCGTAACGGTACTGCCTGATGGCACGATGAACTCATAGTAACCATCGATATCGGTGAAATACGTACCACTCTGAGAACCCGTCATGTTGACATACGTCCGTGCCACAGGTTTCCCCCACGGGGTCAGGATCTTACCGGAGATCGTGTCAAATGGCACTCCCGCTATCTGCACGAAAACCTGGATAGTCTTCATACAGCCGGTATTCACATCCGTGATCATCAAGGTGTAGGTGCCGGAAGCCAGATTGGCGATCGATGGTGTTATCGCATTTCCAGGTGTCCACAGATACGTGAACTGCCCGGATCCACCGGTAACGGTAACATCAATTGCACCATCATTGGCATTCATGAAGGTTTCCGGAGTGACATTGACCGTCGTATTGATGGTCAATGCAGGATCGGCATCGACATTGATACTGGAGGAACAGGTATTGCTGTTGCCCTGCTGGTCCGTGACCGTCATTTGGACGATATTCACTCCAAGGTCCTTGCAATCGAAGGAATCCTGGCTCAAGGTAAATGCAAGATCGGGGTAAGCCGTACAGTTATCCTTACTCAGATCATCGATCTGGGCAGAGGTGATCACAGCCAGCCCGTCAGAATTCAGCGAGACATTGACCTGAGCGATGCAGAATGCATTCGGAATGGAGTTATCGATCACCCGAATGTGGACGGTCCGCTGGCTCTGATTACCGCATAGATCCGTCGCCGTAAAGGTGATCGTGTACAACTGGTCTGCAGAATACTTGCCACTGGCACTGATTCCACCGCTACCTACAGGTGAATTGTTGGTAACCACAATGTCACTGGCATCCTGGCAATCAATGATCTGGGCGACCAGATTGACGTCAACCGTACAACTGTCTGCATTGAAATCGTTCGTGTACAGGAATACGGTATCCACAGGCAGACCGAAAATTACCGGGGCCTGAATGTCCACAACGGTAATGGTCTGGGTATGGAAAGTGGCATTCCCACATGCATCCGTAGCTGTCCATGTCCGCGTGACGACATAAGCATAGTCTGTACACGTGTTGTTGCTGGTCTGCGTAGACGTTTCTGTGATGCCAACTGTTACCGGCGTACCACAGTTGTCTGTGGCCACCAGGGTCGGTGGAGTAGGAGGATTCACCCCGCAGGCAATGGTAATGTCTGCAGGTAATGATGATGTGAATACCGGAGCCTGATTGTCCGTCACGGAGATAGTCTGCGTACAATTCAGGTTGTTACCGGAACCATCGATGATCGACCATGTCCGGATGATGTTGTAACAGATCGTTCCACCGACTGTGACCGTCGCATCCGTAAAGTTAAAGCTGGTGCCGCAAGCGTCTGATACTGTCGGGAAACCAAGAACTAACGGGTCAATGGTATTCTGACAATCGATGGTCACATCCGGTGCACAGCTGATCAATGTCGGTATGGTATTGTCGATTACGGTCAGGGTTGCCGGACAGGAGGCGGTATTGCCAGCGAGGTCCGTTACAGTCAATGTGATCGTGAATGATTTGCCGGCATCATCGCAATCGAAGGTATCCGGGAACACATCCAGGGTCACTTCATTGGTTGAGAATGGTGTGAGACAATTGTCATAGCTTCCATTGTCGACAATGAAGGCCGGAATGACCAGGTCACCTTGTGGATTCAACGGCAGGGTAATGCTGTTCACACAAACGGCGGTCGGTGGGGTCTTATCCTCGATGATAATGACCACTTCCTTGAAGGAATGGTTTCCACAAGGGTCGGTTGCCGTAAAGAACAGCGTGGTTTCTCCGATAGGATACTGGCCGGAGGCATTGAGCGTACCACTGCTGCCATTCGTCCCCTGGAAGGTGACCGCCAGGTTGGCAAACGCCGCGCAATTGTCCGTGAGCTTGATATTATCAACGACCAGCAGGATCTGGCCCTGGCAATTGAATGGGTTTGTCACACCATAGATGGTGTCCGGCATGGCTGAGGTCCAAACAGGGTCTTCCACATCCTGCACATTGATAACCTGTTGGAGTGTCGACACATTGTTGTTGACATCGGTTGCTGTCCATGTGCGTACAATGGTATAGGTGTAGAAGTTGCAGTTGTTTGGATTCAATCCCTTTGTCGTCGTTTCATTGAAGATATTGCTCAATATTCCGCATGCATCGGAGGGCAGGACATTCGGCACTGGCGGGATCGTCTGACAATTCGCGGTAATCGTGGAATTGCCGGTATTGAATGTCGGTGCCGTTACATCCCGCACCAGGACATTCGCGGTACAGGTATTGCTATTGCCATGGACATCCACGGCTGTCAGGGTCACCGTATTGTTGCCGACATGGGCGCAAGTAAAGATTGACTGACTCAAAGACAGATTGGCAATGCCGCAATTGTCCTTCGTGCCGCCATCGATCTGAGCCGGTGTAATGCTGGCATTACCGGCTGCATCCAGATTGATAGTGATATCATCACAGTCCATGACCGGCGGTACCAGGTCATCCTCAACAATGATCTGCTGCGTCTGCTGTACGGATCCATTAGTACCTACATAGGTCCAGATGACCGTATACAGACCAGTCGTGAACTCATACAGTGGTGGGTTGAAACTGATCTGGTTGCCCTTGTCAGGGATACCATTGATGATGTCTCCGCAATCATTGGCGGTGGGAGGGCTCAGGATCAGGGAGTTGCAATCCGTGCTGTCCTTTGGCAATGAGGCCTGGTCAGGTACTGGCAGGTTGACATCGTCAAGGGTTACCGTGAAGGAACAGTTTCCGGAAAGTCCCAATGGATTCGGATCCGTGACCGTGATCGTCACGGTAAAGGACTCACCATCGGCAGGGGTCAATCCGGGCACATTGGCCAGGAGAGTACCTTCAGCAGGTGATTGATCATAAATCAGGTTGCCGGCACAGTTGTCGGAAACGTTTTGGATCAATCCCAGATAATCCTGTACCGTTCCATCGGCACAGATCGTATTCATGGTCTGATTAGGTGGACAGGTCACGGTAGGAGCGATATTATCGATGACCTCGATCGTAAAGCTGCAAACGGAGCTGTTGCCATTGATATCATTCACCGTATAGCTGATGGTGGTGATCCCGATCGGGAACAGGGCCTGGTTGAGCAGGAATGGAGGGTAAGGACCATTCTGGAAGTACGGATACACCGGAACCACATCCGGGTCTGAAATACTTTCCGTGATCGTGCTGATGCCACAATTGTCATCAACATCTCCGGTGCCTTCAAAGGTTGGCGACCAGGTCACGAGGGCATTGCAGGTTCCGGCGGTGACGTTCTGAGTCTTGTTGCTCTGGCAGAAATTGATGATCGGAGCCTCATCGTCCACGACGGTGATCTCCAGGGTGCACGTTGCGGTCAGACCGACAGCATCAGTGACCGTCCAGGTCACAGGATAGGTTCCTGTCGTCAGAACGACGCCTGCCAGTGAACTGCTGTTGTTCAGGCTGTTGGTGATCGTTGCACCCGGGCAGTTGTCAATGAAACTGATCGGGTCAAACTCGTTGCCATTGATGGTATACTCACAATCGCCCTGGCCATCCGCCGAGGTATTCCGGGAACCGGAAGCGGCACAGGTGATGCCAGGTAACTCATTATCGATCACTGTAATGCTGAATGAGCAATTGGCACTCAAGCCGTGTTCGTCGATAACGGTATACGTGGCGTTCGTCAAGCCTTTGCTCAATGTTGCAAACAGTGGGTTGCTGATCTGGGCGTTCAGGTTCGAAATGCCGTCAGGACCATTCAATGTCAATGTATAACTGCCAATCGCGCAGTTGTCGCTGACGTTGGGGACGGGTATGGTGGCCAGGCCTGAACAATTGTATCCGCCATCATTGGAAGTGTTGACAGACAAGTTGGACGGACAGCCACCGATGATGGTTGGAGGAGTCACGTCATTGATGGTCAGTGTGGTGGCACAATACCCCTTATTCCCATTGAAGTCGAGTACTTCCAATGAAATATTGTGAACTCCGACTTCTGAACATCCAAACATCTTTGATGAGCTGTATGCTCCGCCATTGACGGAGAAGCTGTATCCAACGATCGAACAGTTGTCTGTAGAGTTATTGTTGAATGCGGTCGCATTCACGGATACTGAACCCGGGTTGGATGAACTCAGATTTACATTCACCGGCTTGCATTGCGCATTCGGTGGCGTCAGGTCTTCCAATACAGTAATCTGTTGGCTCTGCTGGACGGATCCATTGGTACCAACATAGGTCCAGATGACAAAATAGTTGCCGATCCCGTACTGATAGACGGGTGGGGAGACATTGACCAGCGTACCCTGGCTGGGGATACCGTAAATGGTATTTCCACATTCCAGGGCCGTTGGCGCTGCGATTGTGATGTCATTGCATTCCGAGAATGCAGGAGGCAGGCTGGGGCCATTGATGGTTGGCACGGGCACACTAACCTCATCCAGGGTGACCGTGAACGTGCAAGAGGTTGACAGCCCCTGAGGATTGTTATCCGTGACGGTGATGGTCACATCGAAGACCTCTCCATCGGCAGGGGTCAGTCCAGGCACGAGAGCCAGGTTCGTTCCAGCCGCAGGGTTCTGGGTAATGGTGTAATCGGAGCAGTTGTCCGATACCAGGGTGATCGATGGGATATAGTTCTGGACCGATCCCTGGCCACAGGTAATTCCCAGTACCTGGTCAGCGGGGCAGATCACCTGAGGTGCTTCGATATCCTCAATGGTTACTGTGAAGCTGCAGGTTGATGTATTGTTCGACTGATCTGTCACCGTGTACAGAATGGTTGTCGTGCCGACAGGGAAACTGGTCTGCGGAATGGAAAGGGGATTCGTCTGATCGTAGGGATAATTGTTGTTGATCGCCGCTTGAACACCTGGATCGTTTATGGTCTCGACAACTGTCAGGTCGCTACTGGCGTCGCAATTGTCGACCCAGTAGTCCTGGTAGGGCCGCAGCCAGGCGACGTCATTGTTACAATCCCCGGCAATATTCGGCAAGGTGACATTCATCGGACAGTTGACAACCTGGAGAGGTGATTCGTCATCATTCACTGTCACACTGATGCTACAGGTAGCCGTATTTCCTTCTGCGTCAGAAACCGTCCAAATGACGTTGGTCGTTCCTTTGGGGAAGTCTTCAGCATTCAGACTTGAAGAGAAGTTGAAATCATTTTGCACCAATGTGACAATACAATTGTCTCCAGTGGCAACTGGATCGAATTCAGCACCGGATACGGTGTAGGCGCAATCATAGTTGCCCAGGCCATCCTGGCTGGTGGTCTTGACGATCGGTGAAGCCGCACAGGTTATGGTTGGATTCTCTCCGTCCACTACACTGATCTGGTAGGTGCATGTGGTGGTATTGTTACTGGCATCGGTCACCGTCCAGGTCACGATATAATTGGCCGAGAGGCCGGTTCCAGGCAAGCTGAATGTCGATCCTTTGAGTGAAGAAAGATCAGCACCTGGACCAAAACCGGCGCCCATCGTCAGAATTGACATACTGTAGGAGACGGTATACGGGCCAGGACAGTTGTCCGTGACCATGGTAGGATCAAGAGAAGTATCCGCTCCACCCAGGGTATAGGCGCAATCACCGGAGACATCATCCCCGGCCGAGCCTGTAGACAGATTCTGATCGCCTACACAGGTAAAACTGGGATCTTCCTGATCGATCACTGTGATCGTAAAGGAACAAGTACCCGTGTTACCCGCATCATCCGAAGCCGTATAGGTCACAATATTCGCTCCTTTGACGTATGTGCCTGTTCCGGCATTGTTTGTATTGGCAGAAGATCCGGTGTTGGAGGCCCAGCCAATCATGGTGATGCCGCAGTTATCGATCATCTCACCATCCTGGGGCTGATCGATGGCATCCAGATAGGGAGCTACTGTCGGGATCGTTTCTGTCATGCCAAGGTTGGCAATGCCGGTTGTCGTGCAAATCCCGGGATCTGTATCCACGGTAATATCCGGCGGGCAGTTCAGGGTAGGATCGGTTGTATCATCGAACAGATCCACCTGCTGGCTCTGCTGGGCAAAGTTTCCATTCCCGTCATCGTATATCCAGTTGACAGCATAATTTCCTGCGGCATTGATCAGGTAGCCTGGCATGCCAGGTCCGCATCCATCAGGTACCAGCGTCGCACCTGCAATGGACGCCGTGCCATAAATGACAGTGCCATTACAGTCGGTGGCGGTCGGTGCACAGAGCATGAAGCTGCTGCAATCCGTAAATAGGGTGGTACCGGGGTTGATCGCCGGTAATGGCATGACATCGGGTACGGGAGCGTTGTTATCCTGCAAGGTAACCGTGAAGACACACTGATCCGTGTTGCCTCCTTTATCGGTGATTTCCAGCGTTACATCAAAAGTGCCTCCGTCGACCGGCATCATCGGGGCAAAGATGGTTCCCAGAGTCGTACCTGCAGTAGGTAGTTGGCTGATGGTATAATCCGGGCAGTTCTCATTGATCACAGCGATGTTGCCGGTGTAGTCAGGAATACCTGCGTTGGAACAGATCGTAGGTAGGAATAGGTCGCCATCACAAGTAATCTCCGGAACCTGTGTGTCATTGACCGTTACTGTGAAGGAGCAGGTTTTTGTATTGTTTGCCTGATCCGTCACAGTATAGGTGATGGTGGATACACCTACAGGGAATGAAGCAAACGATACATTGTTCCCAACACCGCAAAGGAATGTGAAATCCGTGATGTCAACAGTAGGATCGTTTGGGGCGATACCTTGTTCCGTCAATCGGAAGCCGATAATATCGCCGGCATTGGCCGCAAAAATTGCCGTGCCATTCTGAGTGTTGAAAGCCCCGAGTGAAAGGGGATAGAACGTACCATTGATCGTATATCCGAAGTCATCGGTGGAGCCGGGTCCAACCGGAATGTAAGACCATGCAAAGGAGATGATGCCACTGTTGGGGACAACGATATTGACATTGACCGTACTTTGATCAATGGTCAATTGTGTCGGTGCTCCGGACCAATCTACACCCGGAACAGGGGGTGACCAGTTGCCTGGCGCATATTCTCCGGCAAAACCAACCTGGTCCATGCAGGAAATACCCTGAAAGGTCAGGATGTTGATCATGTTGCCATCCGGATCGAGACCCTCTACGTCGAGATTGAGTACACCAGGGCAGTTGTCGGAGTAGGCTGCTTCATCCCAAAGAGTGTTTTGGAAACAGTTATCGGTCACATTGCTGAGAACCTGATTCGCAGGACAGGTTACTTCTGGCATGACGACATCCTTGATCTCGAACATGAAACTGTGCGTCTCATCGTTGCCACAAGCGTCAGTGGCGGTATAGGTAATATTATATGTACCTGGAATATAGAATTGATCGGCATTGGCATCATCGCCAACGCTGGACAAAGCACCAGTGAAGAGGGCAGGGGAAGAGGTGATCACCCAGGAATAAGTAGGTGCCCCCTGGCAATCACTGCTCGCCAGGACCTGGAGGACCGTCGTACCGGTCAGATCAATACCGCAGGTCATTGGATCATTGGCCAGGATTAACGTGTCTGTTGGAGCAATCGCAAAAACCGGTGCAGCGGTATTGGTGATGATCAGATCCAGTTTGGCCAAGGGTTGGGTTGGGCCAGGAGGAACTGGTGTGATCGCATTGCCGTTTCCATCATCTGCTGTCCAGCGACGACGGATATGGGAAACGGTCGGACAATTCCAAGGGAAGACATTGAACTGGTCATTGAAGATCTCCGTCGGATCAGATGCACAGTTGTCCGTTGCCGTTGGTACATATATATTGGCGAAGTAATTCTGGACTACGGCAAAATCGGGTGAGTCACAGTTCAGGGTGACGGTAAAACGGTTGGTTCCGGGCCCACCATAGCTGAGAGAGACGATGGCATTGGACGCTGGTGAAACCCCTATGATCGCATACCAGTCCGCAATGATCGTGCTCTCCGGTACCCAGGTAGGATCTTGGTTGTCATTGACCGTTACCGTGAAATTGCAGGTAGCTGTCTGATTGCCATCATCGACCGTCATCAGGACATTGGTCACATTCAATGGAAACTGGATGGTTGACAGATCATTGGAGAAGACTGCAGCCCCACCATTTAGTGAATAGCTGATGGCAGGCGTGTTACAGTTGTCACCATATTCCAGTGGATTTGTCGCATCCAGAGAAGTAACATCCGTAAATACAAGGCCAGGGATATCTGCCGTGCAAACCATCGGATCTGTATTGACGACCTGATTGGCCGGACAGACGATGGTCGGCGCCTTTGTATCATTGACATCGATAATCACTTCCACTGGCGCACTTGAACAGCCAGAGCCGTTTTGGGCCCGCACCCAGATGCTGAATGGAAATGACGTGCCATTGCAGACGACAACTAACGGTGTACCACTGAAGAGTGTATAGGCTCCAGCTGGCCCTGTTGTCGCGTAGGCCAGTTCACAACCCACGTCGCATGGAGCGATCCCTCCATTGACCGGATTGACAACACCGGCCAGGGATGCTTGTGTAATAATCGCCTGGGTACCTCCCATATTAATGGTGTAGTTCACAGGGCCGACAGCAGGAGCTGTATTACACTGGGCGTGAAGCGTGCCAGAAGAGGCAGCAGTCAACAACATCATCAAGCTGATTCCGAGAACGGAAAAAAGCACAGAGAAACGGTTTCTCATAGCAAATCGATTTGAAGGGTTTTGCAGAAGGATGGACAGCTTCCCGTACCGGGAAACTCCTGAGGGGTGTTCGCAGTGCATGCACATCGGTTTTTTGGGGCCCTTGTGCCATCTAAAAGAGTGTTGGGTCTCTGATAGAGAATGCCTAAGGGTTTCAACGCGCTAATGTACGCATTAAAAGATTATGTAATAGGAATAAGCACCTGAAAAGACGGAACAGATGCCGTTCAGACCGTATATATGCTCTGGGAAAGCAGGTCAATCTAAGAGGTTTTTCCCTGAGATGAAAGTCCTGTACACTGGAATCCCCAATATTTTCACCTTTTTTGAAGAACAGGAGGCTATTGACAGGTTGGATATACCTTGTTATGGGTATTTTCCACAAGCGGCATGGAGTTGCAAGGTAAGGTGACGGGTGGTGAAGGAGCGATCCGTTGTCAGAAGGTATTCCGTATCCTGCGCGGTGCATGCATAGAAGAGTAGCCCCGCCAAGAATCGAACTTGGATCTAATCATTAGGAATGACTTATTCTATCCGTTGAACTACAGGGCCAGTCGCCGACAATGTCGGTACGCCCTGCAAAAATAGCTATCTTTCCGATCTGACAAACTCCACTATGCATCCCGAGGACGTGCGTGAATACTGTCTGTCCAAACCAGGAGCCACCGAAGAGCTGCCGTTTGGTCCCGATACCCTGGTCTTCAAGGTGATGGGAAAGATATTTGCCCTGATGGGACTGGATCAGCCGGACTGCCGGGTCAACCTCAAATGCGATCCCGAACGGGCGATCCAGCTTCGGGCGGAATGCCCGCAAAATGTCCTGCCCGGATACCACATGAACAAGGTGCACTGGAATACTGTCGTTTGCGACCAGGGATTGTCCCGACAACTGGTCCACCAATTGATCGACCATTCCTATGAACTGGTCATCGCCTCTCTTCCCGCAAAACGCCGTGCCGAGCTCTATGGCCTCACATGATCCGGAATATTGGGTGATCGGTGCCGGCCTTGCCGGTGCGCTGGCGGTTCACCGGCTTCGACTTGCCGGCAAGGAGGTCGCCTGGTTCGATCGCAATATTTCCCAAACGGCAACCCGCACCGGTGCAGGGATCATGAATCCCATCACCGGCCGAAAGTTTGTCTTTTCCTGGGAGTTCGATGGATTTCACCAGGAAGCACTTCAGGTTTACAGCCAATTGGAATCCAAGGAGCAGCCTATACTGCACAGACTCTCCATTCTCAAGGGGCTGTCCACGCCGGGTGACGTCAATAACTGGTGCATGAGGGTAGGTTCAGAACCTTATAGCCGGTTTATACAGGAACCCAGGCCTGGTTCAGATTTTCCCGTCTTGCAGAATTGCCTGGCGATGGGAGAGATTTCTCCAGTCTATCGTGTCGATATGCAAGCCGTGGTCGATCAGGTCATAGAGCGGTGGGGGCCGCCAGATACTGGAGAGATGACAGCGGTCGGTCATCTGAAAACCCCCGTTGGGGAGAGGGACATCCCTGACCGAGGGAAATTGATCCTGGCCACCGGATCGCCGGTTGAAGCGATCGTCGGTCTCCAACTTCCGTTATCCCCCTACCAGGGTCAGGCGCTGATCATCCGGACTCGGGATTTGCCCACAGACAGAATCATTCACCACAAGTTGAAAGTAGTGCCTTACGGGGACGACTTGTTTTGGGTCGGCACATTTGATCAGTGGGAGGGGTTGACCGAATCACCTACAGAGCAAGGGCGGCTTCGTTTGGAGGAAGAGCTGGCCCGGAATTTTTCGATTCGATATACGGTAGTGGATCAAGTGAGCGGGATAAGACCTGCCTCCCGAACACGTCGACCCTTTACAGGTTCTCTGCCCGGACATCCGAATACCTATGTCATCAACGGACTTGGGACAAAAGGAGCATCCCTGGCTCCGCTTGTCGTGCGCAACCTGTGTGATCACCTGCTTCATGGCCGTGAGATCTGGAAGGAATTGAATCTTCCTCCCATGACCTGATCATCTGACGTCGGACGATCAGACCGGCAGATTGGTCGACTTGGCGGCCAGCCGGGAACTTCAACCGTCCTATCTTTATTCTATGAGTACAACAAGGAAAGAAGATATGAACCAATCTACTCCCGAGGCCCACGCCGAGACCATCATTCGCAACCATGTGGTGATGTCCATGGGGGCAGGCATCATTCCCGTCATGATCGTGGATATCGTGGCAGTGACGGCTTTGCAGGTCGATATGGTCCGCCAGCTCTGCCAACTCTACCAGGTGGATTTTGAAGAGAATAAGGGAAAGGCCCTCATCTCCTCGATCACGGCATCCACGGTGGCCCGGGCAGGGGCGAGAAGTCTGGTCAAAGCCCTTCCCGGGATCGGATGGATGATCGGAGGTGTCACGGTGTCCCTGTTTGCCGGAGCCAGTACCTATGGATTGGGAAAGGCATTCCAGAAGCATCTGGCGGCAGGAGGGACATTGCTCAATCTCGATCTGTCTGCCCTGAAGCGTTCTTACCGGGATTTGTTCGAAAAAGGCAAGGAGGTGGTCAAGGATTGGAAGAAAGAGACTCCGACCGCTGAATCAGCCGGAAAAGAAAAAACAGATACCCCGGATCCGATTCACCCTGACCCTAGCGCACGGATCAGGGAACTGGCCGAATGGCGAGAGCAGGGTATCCTGACGGAGGAAGAGTTTCAACGGCTGAAGAAGGCCCTCATGGATCAATTACCTGTCTAGTGGAATTCGGGCCTCGGGCCTGATATCCATGGAAGCCAACTCGCCAGCCAGGTACTTGTAGTAGCCGGTGATGCCGATCATGGCGGCGTTGTCGGTACTGTAGGCCAGGGGAGGGATATGGGTCGTCCAGCCTTCCTTCCGTCCAACCTCCTCGAACCGTTGACGCAAGGCTGAATTGGCCGACACTCCTCCGGCGATGGCGACCTGTGATATTTGCGTGTCCCGGGCAGCCAGGATCAGTTTGTCCAACAGGATTTCAACGATATGATGCTGGATCGACGCACAGATATCCGGCAAGGATTCCTGAATGAACCCGGGGTTATTCCTGACCTCGGCCTCGAGGAAATAACGGATGGCCGTTTTAATGCCGGAAAAACTGAACTGGTATCCAGGTAGCCTGGGGTGAGGCAGGTCAAACACGGGGCTTCCTGAGCGAGCGATCCGATCGATCTCCGGGCCGGCAGGGTAGCCCAGTCCAAGAAGCTTGCCTGTCTTGTCAAATGCTTCGCCTGCGGCATCATCCTGTGTGCTCCCAAGCAGCTCCAGGTTCAGATGGTCATGAATGAGCATGATCTGGGTGTGACCACCAGAGACCAGCAGACACAGGAATGGGAATTCCGGCATCGGCGGTTCGGCAAAATGTGCGAGGACATGCGCATGGAGATGATGGACATCAATCAGGGGTATGTTATGGCTGATGGCCAAACCCTTGGCAAAGGCCACGCCGACCATCAGTGACCCCATCAAGCCCGGGCCTCGTGTAAAGGCGATCGCAGAAAGTTGATCCGCTGATACACCAGATTCCTTCAAGGCAGCATCTACCACCGGGACAATGTTGGCCTGATGGGCTCGTGAGGCCAGTTCAGGTACCACACCGCCGTACCGTGCATGGATTTCCTGGTCAGCAACAACATTACTGATCACCCGCCCGTCACGGATCACGGCGGCAGCTGTATCGTCACAGGAAGATTCAATCGCGAGAATGATGATCGACATCTGGCAAAGGTATCCGGAACCATGGAATTCTCACTTTCAGGATATCGATCGGCCTGGCAGGTCAAATTCGCGAAACTTGAAATTCATTTAATGGGAAATTGTCTATAATTGCACATCAAAATACCCTTGATCTATGCGCCTGATCATCAACATCCTTCTTGTCCTCGGCATTGTGCTGGGCGTCTATCTTCTTTACAGTTCCATCCAGGAGCCGATTGCCTTCAACGCAGAAAAGGCAAAACGCGAACAAGCTGTGATTGAAAAGTTGACCAAAATTCGGCAGGCCCAGGAAATGTACCGGAACATCACCGGTCATTATGCCTCCAACTTCGATACACTGGCCTATGTACTGAAGAATGGGCAATTCATGATCATTCAGGCCTTTGGTGATCCCGATGATCCGACCAATACGGAAAAGATCCAGAGAGATACGCTGCTGAAGCCGGCGAAAGACTCGCTTCTGGTCCTGGGCTGGAATGTAGACTCACTGCGGTATGTACCCTATGGCGATGGGCAGCTGTTCACCATCCAGGCAGATACCATGACCTATCAGAGCACCCTTGTCGATGTGGTAGAAGTCGGTGTCGCCCGGAAGGTCTTCATGGGCAAGTTCGGTGATATCCGATTTGCGAAGTACGACGACAGTTATGATCCCAATGCCCAGTTGAAATTCGGAAACATGTTTGCCCCGAATACAGCTGGAAACTGGGAGTGATGCCTGCCCGTCCATGCGTCTGATCTTACAGTATCCACAGGGGCGGAGCGTTATCGATTCCGAACGTGCTGTCCCGGAATGGCAGTCCTTTCAAACATTGTCTGAAGAAGAATGTGCTGCTGCTTCCCGGATCGGGTTGCACTCCCGGCACTTTTCCCTGATCCCGGCGGACCTCTTTGACCCGGCGGACCAGGAAGCCAGCTTGCACCAATTGGGGATGAAGCCCGGAACCGCTACGGCTGTCCAGACCATTCCCGAATGGGATGCCAGGCTGGTGTACAGCCTGGAGTCCCTTTCACCCGGCATGCCACTGGCGTCGCCACCTGAATCCATCTGGCGCGGTCTTCTGTTTGCGACCCGTCAGCTGTCCAGTCAATTCCAACAGCCGGGGATGTTGGCCATGATCATACCCGGCCAGCTCTATCTGCTGGCATATGATGGCCGGCAACTCCAGTTCTTCAATACCTTCCCGACCCCGGATATCCACGACTACCTTTATTTTATCCTCAATGGACTGGATCAATGGGGGCAGTCACCTTTTCATACCCCGGTCCATCTGGCCGGACATGTTGTTGCTGACTCACCGCTATATGGTCTGTTGGAAACCTACTTGGGACAAGTCAGGATGGTCGATCAACACCTTCTCCCGTCCAATTGGGTGCATCCCCATGTTTCCGGTACTCAGTTTTTTGATTTGCTTAGCTTTGCTGCGTGCGGATCATCAGCGGACAATTAAAGGGTAGGCGGATCAAACCACCGGCGAACAACTGGCCGACACGGCCAACGACGGACTTTGCCAAGGAAGCCTTGTACAATATCCTGCAGCACCGGATTGATTTCGAAGAGATGCGGATGCTGGACCTGTTCGGCGGTGCCGGCAATCACAGTCTCGAATGCATCTCCAGAGGTTGTCAGGATGTCACCTATGTGGACCTCCATCCTCCGTGTTGCCGCTTTGTCGAGCAGACTGTTCGCGAATGGGGCATTGAGGCGTCGATTCAGGTCAGGAACATGGATGTGTTTGCTTTCCTGGCCTTGCCGAGTCCTCCGTTCACCTTCATTTTCGCTGGCCCACCCTATGCGCTGCCGCAGATCGATCAACTGCCGGATATGATCCTGAACAGAGGCCTGCTGGCAGAGGACGGAGACCTGGTCATCGAGCATGACCCGACACACGACTTCACCAAGCATCCACGATTCGTGGAAGTCCGTCAATATGGTCAAACCCATTTCAGCTTTTTTGCATGAGAACAATCGTTACTGTATTCCTGCTGTTTGCCTTGGTCCTGACCGGATCGGCCCAATCCGGTTCGGCTGTGGAAGGGAGTTGGGAAGGCATCCTGACCCAGGAGGAAGGCGGTTATCAGCCGGAATACCATATGCGCCTGGAGCTCAAGGTCAAGGGGACCGCAGTAACGGGCTACGCTGAGGTGGATCACGGCGACGACGTCTATATCAAGACCGATGTATCCGGGACCTTGAAGGATGGGTTCTTTTTATCCCTGACGGATGGGCTGGTCATCAATCAGAAAGACCTGATCGATCAGGAATATTGCACCAAATCCTACCAGCTGGTTTTGAAAAAGTCAGGGAACAGATTGTATCTCAAAGGCAGGTGGAAAGGAGTTGCATCCGAGAACCCCTGCATCCCCGGGAAGGTCATTCTCAAGCGGAAGATGAAACGGGCATAGCCTGCCAACGTCGAGAAACGTACTTTTGCGTCTTCAACGACGAATGGCACGTATGCATCCGATCCAACAGCTTTTCCAGTCAATCGTATCCGTCACAAAGGACTTGTACGGTCAGGACCTGACCGAGGCAGAGCTTCCTTTGGCTCCGACCCGCAAGGAGTTTGAGGGTGATTATACCCTGGTGACGTTTCCATTGACACGGATTGCCCGAAAGTCGCCGGATCAGATCGCTGAGGAGATCGGCAACAGCCTGATGAGCGGGTATCCTGACCTTGTCGCTGATGTCAATGTGATCAAGGGGTTTCTGAATATCGGCTTGTCCACCCGGGTTTGGGTATCGTTTCTGGAGTCACTTTCCCGAGATGGATTGCCTGTGTTTCCGCGTCTGGATGAGAAGATACTCGTGGAGTATTCCTCTCCCAATACCAACAAGCCGCTGCATCTGGGGCATATTCGAAACATCCTTCTTGGCTGGTCCATGAGCAGGATCTTTGAACGGACAGGGTACGAGGCCATCCGGGTTCAGGTGATCAATGACCGAGGCATAGCCATTTGCAAGAGCATGCTGGCCTGGGAATTATACGGGGACGGAGCTACCCCTGAATCTAGTGGCGTGAAAGGCGACCATCTCGTGGGTGAGTATTACGTTCGTTTCGAATCCGAATTCAAGAAGGAATATGCCGAATGGCAATCCACAGCAGATGCCGAGCAGAGGTGGAAGCGGTATCAGGCGGAGGCTGAGAAGGAGAAGGCCATCAGCCGGGAGGATTTCTTCAAAGGGTACAAGAATGCCTACTTCAACGAGATATCTCCCCTGGGTGCGAAAGCCAGGGAAATGCTGGTGAAGTGGGAGCAAGGTGACGCTGAGGTGCGGGGGACCTGGTCCATGATGAATGATTGGGTGTACAAGGGCTTCCATGCCACCTATGATGCATTGGGGGTCTCCTTCCACAAATCCTATTATGAATCGAACACCTACTTGCTGGGTCGGGACCTGGTGGAGGATGGCTTGTCCCGTGGTGTGTTCTACCGTCAGGATGACGGCTCGGTCTGGATCGACCTGACCGACGAAGGCCTGGACCGAAAGATCCTCTTGCGAAGCGATGGTACATCGGTGTACATGACCCAAGACCTGGGGACAGCGAAGGATCGGTATGAGGATTATCATGCCAATCGCATGATCTATGTGGTCGCGGATGAGCAGAATTACCATTTCCAGGTCCTCTTTGCGATCATGAAGAAGCTGGGCATGCCCTTTGCCGATGGGATGGTTCATCTGTCCTACGGAATGGTCGAACTGCCCACCGGGAAAATGAAATCACGGGAAGGGACAGTGGTCGATGCGGATGACCTGATCAGGGAAGTGATCAGTGAGGCAAGAAGTAGTGCCGAGGAAAGGGGAGACGGAGATGACATCCCGGCAGAGGAGCAGGAGCGGATCTATCAACAGGTAGGCCTTGCTGCTCTGAAATACCATATCATCAAGGTCAACCCGAAGAAGCGAATGATCTTTGATCCAAAGGAATCCGTTGATCTTCAAGGACATACAGGGCCATACATCCAGAATGCCTATGTGCGGATCCAATCCATATTCCGAAAGGCAGGACGTCCTGCGACCGAGGCAGACCTGACAGGCTACGACCTTGCAGAAGGAGAGAAGGAGCTGTTGCTCTTGTTGAGCGAATACCGGCAGCATATCCTGCAAGCCGCTGAACAATATGATCCCTCACATGTAGCGAACTATGCCTATGCCGTGGCAAAGGCATTTCATAAGTTCTATCATGATTTCTCCGTTTTGCGTGCTGAATCGGAGCTGGCCAGGGAGGTCAGACTGCATTTGGCAGCTGTGACGGCGAGTATCCTCAAGGATGCGATGGAACTGATCGGGATCGAGATGCCAGATCGAATGTGACCAACTTTTCTATCTCGACTTCGTTAAATCCAATTCAAACCAGGACATCATGTCAGAGAATATCGAATCCAACAATTTTCTGGAAACCATCGTCGAAGAGGATCTGGCTGCCGGTCGTCACGATGGACGGTTGTTGACCCGTTTTCCTCCGGAACCCAATGGTTACCTGCATATCGGACATGCGACGGCTATTTGCCTGAATTTCGGTCTGGCTCTGAAGTATGGCGGAAAGACCAACCTTAGGTTTGATGATACGAATCCGACGACGGAAGAAACAGAATATGTGGAGAGTATTCTCCATGACGTGGAATGGCTGGGGTTCAAGCCGGCCAAGGTGCTTTATGCGTCTGATTATTTTCCCCAGCTCTATGATTTTGCGGTCGATCTGATCAAGAAGGGAAAGGCGTATGTCGATGACAGTACGCCGGATGAAATCGCCGCCATGAAAGGGACGCCGACTCAGGCGGGGACAAACAGTCCTTACCGGGAGAGGTCTGTCGAAGAGAATCTGACACTCTTTGAAGGAATGAAGAACGGCGATTTTCCTGAGGGAAGCAGGGTGTTGCGGGCGAAGATCGACATGGCGTCCAATAACATGATCATGCGGGATCCTGTCCTGTATCGGATCAAATTCGCTCATCATCACCGGACAGGGGATGACTGGTGTATCTACCCGATGTACGACATGGCGCATGGGCAGAGTGATAGTATCGAGAAGATTACCCATTCGATCTGCACCCTTGAATTTGTGCCGCATCGTGAACTGTACGACTGGTTGATCGACCAATTGGGGATCTATCCCTCCAAACAATACGAATTTGCTCGGAGGAACCTGAGTTACACGGTTGTTTCCAAGCGGAAGCTGCTCCGGTTGGTCCAGGAGAAGCTGGTCAACGGCTGGGATGATCCCAGGATGCCGACGATCTCCGGCATGCGTCGGCGTGGCTATACTGCGGAAGCGATTCGCGATTGGGCCAAACGAGTCGGCATTGCCAAGCGTGAGAATCTCGTCGATCTGGGCTTGCTCGAATTCTGTGTCCGCGAACACCTCAATCGCATTGCCATTCGTGTGATGGGGGTGTTGGATCCCCTGAAAGTGACCCTGACCAATTTTCCGGAGGGAAAGACGGAATGGCTGGAGACGGATAACAATCCGGAGGACCCGGAAGCCGGTACCCGTTCGCTGCCCTTCAACCGGACCTTATGGATCGAGAAAGATGATTTCATGGAGAATCCACCCCCCAAATATTTCCGGTTGTCACCCGGGGGGCTGGCACGGTTGAAAAGTGCCTACATCATCCAGTGTGACGAGGTCATCAAGGATGATCAGGGAGAGGTTGTGGAGCTGAAGTGCTCCTATTTCCCGGATTCCAAGAGTGGTGAAGACACCAGTGGCCTGAAGCCCAAATCCACGATTCACTGGTTGTCTGCGGAAAGGGCGATCCCTGCAGAGATCCGGTTGTACGATCGTTTGTTCACCGTGGAGGATCCGGCCAATGATGACCGGGACCTGCTTGAGCTGATCAATCCGGAATCCCTGGTAACCGTCAGGCAGGCCATGGTCGAACCGGCGTTACAGGAGACAAAGGTCGGGGATAAGTACCAGTTCATGCGTCTGGGATATTTCACGACCGATCCCGACTCCAGACCGGATCAACTGGTGTTCAATCGTACAGTGTCCTTAAAGGACAATTGGAAGAAGGTTTCATCGGCCGGGTAGGACAATAGCTTTGTCTGGAGGGCTGCGAATGCCCGCCGGTTTGGTATATTTGCCGGCACATGGAAGATGGCCGCGTTATCCTGTCCAGCAAGCCGTTCCAGATGGTTCTGGATCGCCTCTGTTATGCGTTGATCGAAAACTACAATGACTTCCAGGGGACATATCTGATCGGCATCCAGCCTCGCGGGGTCCTTCTGGCGGACCGACTGGTCGCCCGACTGAAGGATATTCTCCCGGATTCCACGCTCCAATACGGTCAACTGGATATTACCTTTTATCGGGATGATTTTCGAAAGCATGGGAAACCCTTGGAAGCTTCGAAGACGAATCTGGAGTTTGCCATTGAGGATCAACGGGTTATTTTGATCGACGATGTGCTGTACACGGGGCGGACCATCCAGGCGGCGATGACCGCCCTCGGTGATTTCGGACGGCCATCCACAGTGGAATTGCTCGCCCTGGTGGATCGGCGATTCAACCGTCATTTGCCTATCAAGGCCAATTATACCGGTATCCAGGTGGACGCCGTTGATGAAGCGTATGTCAAGGTGAGTTGGGCTGACCAGGACGGTGATGACAAGATCCTCATCTTTCCCCAAAAACACGAGGTACAGGTATGAGTGAAGGCAGGAAACTGAGTCAGCCGCATCTTCTGGGCATCCGTGATCTGACCACGGAGGATATCCGCCTGATTTTTGATACCGCTGTTCAGTTCAAGGAAGTGCTGAATCGGCCTATCAAGAAAGTACCTTCTCTTCGGGATACCACCATCGTCAATCTCTTTTTCGAGAATTCGACTCGGACCCGCATTTCATTCGAGTTGGCCGAGAAGCGATTGTCTGCCGACATCGTCAATTTCTCGGCCAGTGCATCTTCGGTCAGTAAGGGTGAGACGCTCATCGATACGGTGAACAACATCCTGTCGATGAAGGTGGATATGGTGGTGATGCGGCATCCCGCTCCAGGTGCCCCGGAGCTACTGGCCAGGAAAATCTCCGCCACCATCATCAACGCCGGAGATGGGACACATGAACACCCGACACAGGCCCTGCTGGATGCCTTCTCCATGGAAGAGAAGATCGGTGACCTTCGTGGCAGGCATGTAGCCATTGTCGGAGATATCCTTCATTCCCGTGTCGCCTTGAGCAATATCCTCTGCCTGAAGAAACTCGGAGCCCATGTCCGGGTTTGTGGCCCGCCGACCCTGATCCCCAAGTGGATCAGTTCCCTGGGCGTTGAGGTATCCTATGATATCCGGGATACCCTGAAATGGGCAGATATCGCCAATATCCTGAGAATCCAGCTCGAGCGCCAGGACCTTCGGTATTTTCCGTCAACGCGGGAATATGCTTTGTATTTCGGGATCGACCGGGCCATGCTGGAGGAGTTGGGTCAGGATGTGATCATCATGCACCCGGGACCAATCAACAGAGGTGTAGAACTGACCAGTGATGTTGCCGATTCCTCCCAGTCCATCATCCTCCAACAGGTGGAGAACGGAGTGGCCATTCGGATGGCCGTATTGTATTTGCTGGCCCCGCGTTGAGCCATCCGTCTGGTTTTTTTCGAAGTGCTAGATAATCCTGGAGATTTTCGATAGTTTTAAGGTAAAGATCATTGGATGAAGTACCTCTGGAAGATTCCTTTCCTATTGCTGGGAGTGATTCAGCTGAACGGGCAGAACTGCAGTGCACTGGTGATTGAGGACAGGATGGTGCAGAATACCCAATATCTGCGCTCTGAGAATATTCCGCTGGTGATCCGTTCCAATTTTACGTATTCCCTGGAATTGCTGAATAGGGAAAAGGGCATCCTGGCCAAGGTCAGCAGCAAGGGAGGAGAGGTGCTCAATCAGGATGATGAAGTGATTTTCTGGGATCTGAACCAGGTCCGGCATGCATATCGATTCGTCGAAGTCGGCCAACGGACACCCGGCGTCCAGAATACCTATGAAAACGTGTTATTATTGGACCTGGAGGCCATCCAGTGGTTGTCTGAGGCATACATTGAAAAGATTTATATCAAGAATTTCGTGAGCCACAAGATCTACCGGTATCTGTTGAATGAGAACAGGCGGGAAGAACTTCGACAAATGGCCCAGTGCTTCCTCCAGCGACTGGACAAGTCAAAAGTTGATCTGTCCATTGTGGCGGCAAGGGCACCGGAGCCCCCTGTTCAGGGCAAGGCATCCGGCCAGGAATCTGCGTCAGCTTCTTCTGAAACCCCGCCCGCTTCTGCCCGGAAGAATGTTCAGGATGATGCCGAGGTCAGGGCCATCCAGGATGAACTGCTCAGTGTGAAGACCGAAATGCGCAACCAGATCGAAGAGGAGAAGAAGCGGGCTGATCAGGCGAGATACCAGATCCAGGATGACATCCGACATACCCGGGAGGTGGCGGAAGCCAAGAAGGCGGAGATCGCCCAGGAGGTTCTGCTGGCCAGACAGCGTGCCGATGCGGAAATTGCCAAGATCCAGGAGGAGATGGCTGCCCAGGTCAAGGCAGCCAGGGACAAGGCTGGAGAACAACTTCAGCTGATTCAATTCAACGTGGAGGAATCCCGCAAACAAGCGGCGGAAGAGGTTCAGGCGTCCCGGTTGGCGGCTGCTACCGAAGTGGCCGAAGCCAGGAAGGAGGCCGCGGCGCGGATACAGGAAATCGAAAAAACACTTGAGCTGACCCGCTTGGAATATGCAGACGAGATCGCCAGTGCCCGTGAAAGTTCGGAGGCGGAGCTCAAACAGATCCGCTCTGAAACTGCTGACCTGATCAAGTCCGCCCGGGAAGCCGCGAAACGAGAGCAAACCCGTACCGTCGATGATGTCGTCGATACCAAGAAATCCGCCAGTGCCCAGATCCTCGCCATCCAGGAAGAAACGGCAAGAAAAATTGCCGAGATCAGGGAGGCCAGCGTGATCGAGAAGGAGCGTTCAAATACCGATCTTGCTGAATATCGCAGGAAGCTTGCCCAGGAGAAAGCTGTTCTGGCGGAAAGTAATTCCTCAGAAATAGCCGAGGCTCGGGCCAGTGCGGCCCGGGAAAAAGAAGTCCTCGCCATGAATGTTGCCGATGCTCGTTCGGCCGCAGCCCAGCGGATCGACGAGATCCAGATGTCCGTCGCCCGGGAACGCGATCGGATCCAGGCCAGTCTGGATAGTGTCAGGCAGGCCGTGAACGAAGAGATGGTGGCGTTGCTGACCCAATCCGAGGAAGCCCGGAAGAAAGCCGCCGTTGAGGTGAATCAGGTAAAAAACAGGGCAGCTCTGGAAATCGCGGCAACCCAAACATCGAGAGAAGAACGGATCAATCAGATTCGCTCCGAGATGAATCGTGATTTGACCATGATCCAAAGCCGGCTGGACTCCATCAGGAAGGCCAGTGATGAGGAGGTTCTGCAGATTCGGGCATTCACGGCAAACGAGTTGAAAGCCTCTGAAGAGATCCTGCAAAAAGCCAGGCAGGCCCAGGCGACGGCCGTTCAGGAATCACGGGAAAAAGCAGAACGGGCCATTCAGGAAACCCAGGCATTGACGGAAAAGAGGCTAGCTGAATTACGACAGGTTGAAGATCGGGAAAAGCAGGAGTATGCAGCCTCCGTCGCCGAGGCAAAGGAGAAGGCGTCAGAGCGCACGGCATTCTTGAATCGGAATCTGGAACAGCAGTTGGACTCGCTCCGCCAGGAAGCTTCCAAGGCGCAGCTGGCGACCGTCCAGGACCTGCAGATGACCCGTGAGAAGGTGCAATCCGAAATGCTCAAGGCGAGGGAGGAATCCGTCCGTATGATCAATGATCTGCGGCAGAATGAGAATCTTGAACGCCAGCGTATTGCGGAATCACTCGCCACCAAGAAGAAACAGTATGCGGATTCGATAATGGTCATCCAGAGAAGTCTGGCGGATGACGTTCGCAAGGCTCGGGATGAGACGACGCGCATCCAGCAAGAATCCGCTTCAGCCGTTATCGAGGCCAGGGAACGAGCAGCCGCAGAAATCCAGGCCGTCCGGGAAGCAGAGGCCCTGGAGGTTCGGGAGATTCGGGAAAAAGGGAATGCGGAGCGGTTGCGCCTGGAATCCAGCGTACTGGCGGCCCGTGAATCAGCAGCCCTCCAGATCGCCAAGGCCAACGAAGCAGCGGTCATCGAGGTAACGTCATCTCAGAATCAGGCCAGGGAAGCGATCCAACGCATGGAGGAGGATCGGGACGCACAGCTCAGTTCCATCAAGGAGCAGGTGAACAAGGCCCGGGAAGATGCGGCAAGAAATATGGCGGATGCACGAGAGGAGATGGCCAGGTCGATCGAAGCCTATCGCACGGAATCCAATCAGAAGAAGGTGCAATACCTCAGTGAAGCGGAGGAGGTACGGAAGCAGACGAATGAAGAGATCAGATCTGCCCGGGAGGAAA
Organism: Lewinellaceae bacterium; assembly: GCA_020636225.1. GTDB lineage: Bacteria > Bacteroidota > Bacteroidia > Chitinophagales > Saprospiraceae > JAGNXB01. The sequence continues at coordinate 356,575 of JACJYI010000002.1, forward strand.
CCACCAGGGTCATTTACGAAGCTCGTCAGAACGCCAGTGCCGAGATCAGTGCGATCAAACAGGAGACTGCCAGGGAGATCAGCGCCATGAAAAAAGCGATCAATGACCTGGCCGCTGAAAAGGCAACACTGGAAGCATCTGTCAAAGCCCTGAAAGAGGAATTATCCAGATTGAACAAGGAAAAGAAGGACTAGCATCTGGCCCGGGTTCCGTTAACAAAAACATAATCCTGGTTCCTGGATTTGCAGGGGTGTCCGTTTCATGCCATTTTTGCTTTCCCCTTAAGTCAAGACTATGTTGAATCGATTGCTTTTTCTGTTACTCGTATTCGTTATTGGAACATCTCTGGACGCACAGACAGGCTATGATATCCGGGTGGAGACAAAGAACTATGCGCACGATACGCTCTATCTGGGCTTCTACTATGGGGACAAGCAGTATCTGAAAGACACCGCGATCATTGAAAAAGGGAAATTTCGATTCCAGGGCGAGGAAGAACTGGCCCCTGGGATGTATCTCATTCTCCTCCAACCTGACAACAGCTTTGTGCAGTTGAATATCAATCGGGGCAAGCAGCGGATGGATATCAAATTCGATGCCCAGGACCCGGTTGAATCCTTTGTTTCCAAGAATGACGATGATAATCAGGCATTTTACACCTATATCCGATACCTGAACAAGCGTCGTCCGGAAGCCGATGAATTGCGGAAACAATTGGAGTTGGCTGGTTCCGACCCTGATGAAAAGGCCCGAATCGAGGAAAAGCTCAAGTCGATCAATGACCAGGTCAAGGCCTTTCAATTGAAGTTGATCAAGGATCATCCAGGCACATTGACGGCCGCCCTCATCTCATCCTTCCAGGAGATTGATATTCCGGAGTTTACCGGAGACGAAAAGGAGGTGCAGGTTCAGAAGTATCACTACTTCATGGATCATTACTTCGATCACATCGATTTTTCTGATGAACGAATGATCCGAACCTCGTTCTTTTTCCAGAAGGTCAATGATTATGTCCAGAAGCATACGGTCCAGATGCCTGACTCATTGATCAAGGCAGTGGATCGGGTGCTGAAGCTTTGCCAGCCGAATGAGGAGGCCTTCAAGTTCTTTCTGGTCCATTTCGTGAATGTCTATGCCAAATCCAACATCATTGGTATGGATGCTGTATATGTCCACATCGTTGATGAATACTATGCCAAGGGAGCCGCGCCCTGGGTGGATGAGGAACAACTGAGTAAAATGACAAAAAATGCGGCATCCCTGCGTCCAATCCTGATCGGTGAGATTGCTCCGGATATCATGATGCAGCGACGCGACGGCTCGAAGATCGCCCTCCACGAGATCAAGTCTCCATATACCGTCCTGATGTTCTGGGCGCCGGATTGCGGACACTGCCAGAAGTCCATGCCCAAGGTGGTCGAGTTCTACAACAAGTTCAAGGACAAGGGGGTCGAGCTCTTTTCCGTGTGTACCAAGGTCACGGATAAAGTGCCAGATTGCTGGAAGATGGTGGACGAAAAGGAGATGGACATCTGGATCAATGTGGTCGATCCTTACCTGCTCTCCAAGTTTAGCACGCTCTATGATGTACGGTCTACTCCCCAGATCTTCATCCTCGATGCCGACAAGAAAATCTTGCTCAAGCGGTTGGCCGCCGATCAACTTGAAGACGTGATGCAGGAATTGATGGACCGCCAGGAGCAGCTGAACGAACAATTCAAATAGGGCGGATCAGACTGGCTGCCTGTGCCGGGCAGAACCCCATGGTCAGCAATTACTGGCCATCCTTCTTCTTCTTGAGCGGGTCCCAGTTCTTCAGTTTTTCCTTGATCTTGTCCGCTTCTTCCTTCGCCTTGTCGCCACCGATCTCCTCGATCTTTTTGCCAACCTCTTTACCAAGCACCTCTTCGGCTTTTTTTGCGGCTTCTTCCCTGGCCCTGGCCAATGCCGTGTCAACCTGTTGGTTGGCCTGCTTTTTCAGGGTATCCAGTTTCTGCTGAGCTTCCTTCCTGATCTGTTCACTGGCTTCCTGGACCTTTTTCTCCCCGAGTCGTCGTAAGGAGTCCTTGGCCTGCTGGGTGATGTCCGCTGCCGTGTTGCCAAGCTGCTCCCCGACGGTTGCCCCTTGCCCATCCGCACCCAGAAGCTGCACGGCATAGGTCGGCGAGGAGATGTTGCCGCCGATCTTGACCAGGACATTCACGTATTCTCCGAGGGAAACCGGAATCCCCTTTTTGGCCGCCTCGGACTCGATCCATTTCAATCCTGATGTGGCAGATGCCGTCACGGCATTCTTTTCCATCAGTTTACGCGGGATCCTGGCCTTGACATGGTAATTCATATCCTGGGTCAGACTGTGTGACCCACCAATGGTCATCAGGATATCCTGATAGGAATAGTCAAAGTCTTTCAGTTCAAGCATGCCGTTCCGAAACTCAAACCAGTTCTTGGTTCCCTTCAGGTCAAGATTCTTTAATTCCTTGACGTTCAGTTTCTGTGCCAATCCTTCCAAGGGTTTGAACCCTTTGACCACACTATTGAAGGTTTCCAGAAATCCGGCTGCCTCCAGGGTGGCCAGATCAGGCATCATATCCTGGCCCAGAATGCCATCCATCATCATATTGGAAGAAAAATTCCCCTGAATGTATTTCCCGATCGGAGCCAGCATGGCGAAACTCGGAAATGATGAAAAGACCTTTTGGAAATCCAGCTTTTGGAAGTCGTATTTCAGGTGGAATGCCGGCTTTGAGAGATCCTGGGTATTGTAGGACCCGGCCAGGGCAATCTTGCCGCCGAGACCATCTGCATCAAACTGGCTGAGCCGAATTTCCTCATTGATCACATTCAGTTGCGCATCCACTTGCCGGAGGTCCAGATCGGTGTAGATCAGGTGGTCGATGTGGGCCGTGGTGGTCATATTGACCTGCGCCGGCACCGGAATGGGAGCATATGCGTCTTCGGAGGGAGAGCCATTCTCGGCCGATTCCGGCATGAACTGATTCAGATCGAGAAATCGTGAATCCAGTCGCATCTGCCCTCGCAATTCTGCGTTCCCGGCAAGCCAACCGAGCAGATTCTCCATTTGCCCTTGTATCCGCACGTCTGATGGCCCCAGCTGTGCAGCCAGTTCGGCAATATTCAAGACGGTCGGACCAGCAGTTCCGTTCAATCTGACCTTCTCAATGGTCATCTGGTTGGCGATCAATTTGCCCACAGTCATGTCCACAGAGAGATCATAGGTTTGGACAGGTAATTCGGCGGGGCTGTCGCTGGTCGGTTCTGTGGCCACATCCTCTTCTGTTGAAGTAGAGGACCATTCGTCCAGATCGATCAGTTGGCTTCGGACGGTCATTTGCCCCTTCAGCGTGCGTTCGGGGTGAAGAAATGCCAGGACATTGTCAAATCGCGCATTGATCTGCAGATCACTTTTCCCGGCCTGGATCACCAGGTCTTTGGTGCTGACCGCCTGCGGTGAGAATTGGATGGTACCGGAGGAAATGCCCAATGATGGTTGCCCGGAAGTTTGGTACAGAATATTCCTGACAGAGGCTTGACCATGCAAATCCACGGCATCCACCCGGGCGGCATCCAGGTCGGACATACGGGCACGAATGCCCAGATCCAGGGAGATTTGACCCGCCAATTGTGCGGCTTCAAGAGGGAAGGCCTGTTGGAGCACCGCCAGATCAAGACCTCCAGCGGCTTCAAGATCGACGAATGGGTCAGTGAACAGGTCCTTGGCATTCAGGTGACCGCGGATCGACTGGTCCTTGATCGTGACTTGAAAGACTGGCATCGATATCGTCATGGCCTCCAGCTGGTTGCCAGGCTGTTCGAGATGAAGGTCCAACGCCAGGTCTTCGATCGGAACCGGAAGATCGGGATATTGGATCTGGCCATCACCGATGTTGACCTTGAAGGAAAATGCGGGAAAGGACGTCTCGCTGTAGGTGCCTTTCATCCAGGCATCCAGGGCAAATGTTCCCGTAGCTTTCAATGCGGCGTAATCACGGGTATAGGCGCCTGGAATCATGGACCAGACATGACGAATATCCGATTGAGGGCTGGAGAAACGGAGGTCCATGACGATGTCCTCCTCCGGCATGCTGATGGAACCTTCTCCCACCAGGGAGAGGTCGTTCAGTTGCATCTGGTTGCTCCCGAACGCAAAACGCATTTGGTCCAGATCGACATCCAGATCTGCTTCCATGGAGGCCTTGACCCGTGACAGGTAGCTGGTGCCATCATAGACCATGTTCAATGTATCGATCGTGGTGGATGTCTGTAATACAAACTGACTCTGGGTGAAATCACCGGTTCCGGAGTGATTCAGGCCGATCATGTCCATTTGGAATGGCATAGTCCTGTCATCGTATCGGATCCGGCCATTGCTGATCCGATAGGATTCGATTGCTCCCTGGATAGGGGTGGCGACCTCCGGAGTCGCTTGCAAAGTGGTATCTGGATAGGTCAGATCGTAGTTGGCCGATCCATCTTCCAGCACCAGTACCTGGATGGACGGGTCGTCCAGGAAGAGACGTTTGATGCGCAAAGGGGCATCTGACCGGATGAGGTCCCAAACCGATAGCGCCACTTCGGCCTGAGAACATGTCAGGAACGGATAACCGTCGAATGCGTCCTTACCGACAATGGACAGATCATCGATTTGCACAGAGAGCAGCGGGAACTGGCGAAAGAGGCTCAGGTCGATGTCTGAGAAATCGATGGTGGCCCGAAGATCCTTGTTGGCCTCTTCCCGTAGAACGGCCAGAACATCATCCTTGAACACGCTCGGCAGGATGAGGGCAGCGGCAAGAAATAATCCGGTCAGGATGGATAGAATGATCAGAATTCGTCTCAGGATTCGCATGGTTGGGGATTGTCGACGATATAACGTATAACTTTGGTGCAAAGGTGCGCGTTCCATCTTGATTTCAATACGCTTTTTATGTCCTCCTCTTCACCATCTGATCTGCCTGTCATCCTCCTTGACCAACCCGCCCAGTTGGAAGATCTTTGGCGTCGGCTGGATCGCTCCGACTGGTTCGGCTTTGATACCGAATTCATAGGTGAACGACGGGATATACCGCTGATCTGCCTGATCCAGCTCATCACGGATGAGGCCATCTATCTGATCGATCCGCTTCACGCCACCGGATGGGAGCGTCTGGGTGACTACATCGCCTCTGAGCGGATCCTGAAGTTGACCCATGCCGGCGAGAATGACTATCGATTGATCTATCAGCTGCTGGATATTCTGCCAAGGAATGTCTTTGACCTGCAGGTAGCCGTTGCTTTCATGGGTATTCGCTATCCGGCATCCCTGTCCACCATCCTGTCTGAGGTTCTCGACCAGCCAACGTCAAAGGGGTTTACCATTGCCGACTGGACCATCCGGCCGTTACCCCCCAAAATGGTGCGGTATGCCGTGGAGGATGTAAAATTCCTCTGGCAGTTGTATGAAGTGGTCAGGGCGAAACTCGAACAGTCTGGGCGATATGCCTGGGCGGAAGATGAGATGAAGCAATGGGAGCAGGAAGATATGTATACCACTGACCCATTGAAAAAGCTGCTTCATCAACGGGCAATTGCCGGTTTTCCAGAGCAGGAAAAGATCTTTATGCTCCGAATAGGCCAATGGCGAATGCAAGAGGCTGAGCGCACCGGAGAAAAGGAAGAGGCCATCCTGTCGAGCAAGCAGATAGTGGAGATCGCCCGGGCGATCCACTCGGGTGCGGAGGCACTGTTTCGAAGCAGGATCCTGCCGAAGGCCTTTATTCGACGGATGGCGGACCAATTGATGTCCTGGTACCAGACGCCACCAACGGCCGAGGAATTGAAGCTGGTCTATTATTACACTCCCCGGGAAGCTGTGGATCCGGTCAATGAAGCACATGCCATGCTGGTCTATCAGATTCTCCAGATCTATTGCATGGAAGAGTCGATTGCCGTGGATATGGTCATGCCACCTTCTGAGATGAAGCGATACCGGATGTTTTCGGATTACCAGGCACCAGTCTTCGATCATGGATGGCGATCGGAATTTCTTCCTCTCCAGGTGCGTTCACTCCTCGAAAATCGGCTGAATATCCGTCTTTCTGTTCAGGCAAATGGATTACTGTTAACCACGGCATCGTGAAAGGGGAACCGGTCATCATTGTCGAGGACCTTTCTGTAGATATACAGAATGTCCGGGGCACGGTGCCCGTATTGCATCATATCGATCTCCGGATCCATGGCGGTGAAGTGCATGCCCTGGTCGGCCCATCCGGATCTGGCAAATCTACCCTGAGTGCCTTGATATCCGGGGCAGTGGCCAAAGACCAGTACACCATCCGCTCCGGACATATCTGGTGGATCCAGGACGGCCGGAAAACAGATCTCATCGACCTGGAATGGGCGGAACGGCAGACATTGACAAGAGGCCTGATCGAGGTGATCTTTCAGGAGCCGGCGACTACGCTCGATCCCGTGGTGGCGTTGGGCTGTCAACTGGTCGAATCGGGAAGCGGATCACTGTCAGCCGATCTTGTCAAGGATGAGTTGGTCCGGTTAGGACTTGATCCTGAATTCGTTTGGGGCCGGTATCCCTGGCAGTTGTCCGGCGGACAGCAGCAGCGCTGCTTACTGGCGCGCACCATGGCATTGCGACCAACCCTCATCCTTGCTGACGAACCGACCTCCGCCCTGGACAAACATCGGGAAGGGCAATTTCTCGATGATCTCGTGAACGTGGTCCGGAATGATCGGGATTGTGGTCTGCTGTTGATTTCGCACAATGTACAAGCGGTCGGTCGACTGGCCGATTCCATCAGCATCCTCCACGAAGGACGACTGATCGCACATGGGGCCGCCACTGCGGTTCTGGAAAACCCTCCGGATGCCCTGAGCAGGTCTTTGTGGCCTTCGGATGAACCTGGAACTGGGTTTGGCAAGAACCTGCAGGCCAATACGATCTTGCTGAAAATCAAGGATATGAGTGCGGGGTATCGCCCTGGGGTTTCTGTCATACGAACGGCTTCCGTCCACATTCATCAGGGCGAAATGGTGGGTATCGCCGGCCCGTCCGGTTCCGGCAAATCCTCGTTTTTTCGGGCAATATTGGATTTATTGCCCTGGAGGACAGGGGAGATGAACTCCGACACGGGCCAATTGCCGGGCATCCAGATGGTCTATCAGGATCCGGGCAGGACCATGAATCCGACATTGAGTATAGCAGAAACGATGGAGGAGTGGGGTAGGCCTCATTCAGCCAGTCGCAATGATGTGATTGACCTGTTGAATGAGGTAGGCCTTTCTGCAGATATGCTGGACAGAATGCCGCACATGTTTTCAGGTGGGCAGAAACAGCGTCTGGCCATTGCCCGGGCATTGCTCTGCCGCCCCGAGGTCCTGTTGGCTGATGAACCATTTTCCAGCCTGGATGACCACCTTCAGAATCAGATCCTGCAGTTGCTACGGAGTCTTGCCACGGAACGAGGCATAGGGATATTCGTCGTTGCTCACGACGTCCGCAAGCTGGAACGGTTTTGTGATCGTCTGATCCTGTTTGATCAAGGGGAAGTCTTCTGGGAAGGGAGTCCTGACGAGATCGCGCAATCGGCCGATCCACGGGTCATCGAACTTCGATTGGGTAGTGGCCAACATCCACATTAAAATTCTGTTAATACCGTTTGTCCTTGATAACTTCCTGAAAAGAATTGTAAATTTGAATCAATGATGATCCGGGTAGCCAAAAAATATTCCTTCCAGATGATCCTGGCTTTTGCCCTGGGTCTTTGTCTGGTTTGGATGGCGACCAGTCTGCTTCCCCTGGAGGAGGAATTCACCAGACTTGATTTGATTGCCGTTCCTTCCCAGGAAGCCGAACAGACCAGGTCAGTCAGCCCCGAATCATTGATTATCTCTGCCATCAAGGCAATCGTTCACGCGCTGCTTCCTGTCTCCTAGGAAGCCTCCCGGTTTCTCTCCGTTTTTTTCTTCAGGTATCGAGTGATGCCGGCTACGCTCATCCAGGGAGGATTGGCCAGGTCGTACTGCTCCTGCAGGCTCGCATCCATGTCTGGCGGATAGAAGTCTTGGTGGATGTAGGAAATAAAATCCCTGGTCAGGGATTCCTGGTCATTCCAATCTGGTTGTTGTTCAAAGTAGTGGACCCATTTCCCGATGGCATTCTCCAATTCGTCAAGGTGTCGCGAGATTTCCGTTACAGGACCGTAGTGGGTCAGTACGATCTGTTCCAGGTCCAGTGCCCTGATCTTTTGGATCGACACAAGCCAATCCTCCCATTGAAATTCTGGTGGAGGACAAGGCGGGGCCACAAGGCCTTCCCCTATATGAATGCCACCGACATCGCCGGTAAACAGGGTCTTGCCCCATTGCCAGGCCAGATGATGGACGGCATGTCCTGGGGTATCATGGGGGATAAACTGATGATGGCCAAGCGTAATGTGCTCACCGTCATGGGCGATGCGGATCCTGGATTCATCGATCGGCTGGATTTCTCCCCAGAGAATATCCATTTTCTCCTGGTAGATCCTGCGGGCTGAGGAGATCAGTTTTTCGGGATGGATCAAATGTGGAGCACCTGCCGGGTGAACATGGATCGTCGCTCCCAGTCGGGCCAGGGCCCAGGCGGCGCCGGCATGATCCAGATGGATATGGGTCAGCAGGACATGATCGATATCGTTCGGAGTCAGCCCATGTTCAGCCAAACCGGCGACCAGATGGGGCCAGCAGGAGTGTGGTCCCGATTCGACGAGGGCCCAACCGGTTCCCAGGTCGATCAGAAAGGAACCGATGACTTCGGGGATTCCCTGAAAGTGAAGGTCGATGGTGTGAACGTTCATGGCGAAGCGGTTTGATAGGTAATATGTCCGACGATACCGGGTGACCAATTCATGCCGTTGATGAAGTCAACGACTGACACCCTTCTTCGACCCTCGAGTTGCAATTCAAGAGGTAGGATCCAACCGTCAGGAGCGGCGATCTGAAGGATCTTTCCGTTCAGGACCAATGTGCCAGGAGGCTGATCCGGTTGTTCGGCCAGGCCGGTGGCGTGATGCACCTTGACCATTTTTCCTTCCAGCATGAACCAGGCACCAGGGACAGGGGTCATGCCTCTGATCCAGTTGAGCAGCCTGGATTGCGGCCAGGAAAAATCCAGCTGCGCCATGTCCGGATAGATCTTCGGCGCATGAGAAACGAGCGAGGGATCCTGAGGGCGCAGGATGATCTCATTGGCTGCGATCAGGTGCAGTGAACGAAGCAGTGCCCTTGCGCCAATGGCCATCATTCGCTGATAGACTGATCCGGTGGTCTCCTCCGGGCTGATCGGCATCCGTTCCTGGTAAAGCAGATCCCCTGTATCAATGGCATGCTGGAGAAAGAAGATGGTGACACCGGTCTCCCGTTCACCGTTCAACACAGCCCAGTGGATCGGAGCCGCGCCACGATAGGCAGGCAGCAGGCTTCCGTGCAGATTGATGGTTCCCCAGGGAGGCATGGACCAGACGATCTCCGGCAACATCCGGAAGGCGACGACGACGAACAGGTCTGCCTGCCATGCCTGCAGCGCTTCCAGGAATGCGGGATCCCTCAATTTTTCAGGCTGCAGGACAGGTAAGCCCAATTCAATGGCTTTGTCCTTGACGGCTGAGGTGACCATGGTCGCGCGACCTCGGCCACCAGGCTTGTCAGTGGCCGTTACCACGCCGACAATCTGGAAGCCGGCATCAAAGACTCCCTGGAGGGAGGCTGCCGCGAATTCAGGAGTACCCATGAATACCAATCGCAAGGCAGGACGAGTGACAAGATCAGACATAATGAGACAGCGCGTTGGAGCGAAGGTAACGAATCGGTGAATGGCACATCAAGGGTCGGCGGTCGGTTCGATGATCTCCGTCATGGCCGGAGGTCCCTTCGTGCGAACCAATGTGGCCGTTGATTGTTGTCTACCCAGTACGCGAGAATCCGCTATGTTTACAGCCTAATCCGAGTTATGCAAGCACGAAAGTTCCTTGAAGACCTGCGACAGCGAGTTCCAGCAGAATCGCTGGCAGAGTATTCCGGTAAGATCGCTTTTGATCTGGCTGGGGAACAGGGCGGCCAATATACCCTGGTCATATCCGAGAGTGGAGTTATCATTGACGATGGGCTTCATGATGACGCGCTTTGTGGCCTGCAATCCTCCTTTGAAACCCTGACGCGGATTATTGCCAGGGAAGAGAATGTTCTCATGGCGATGATGATGGGCAAACTGAAGGTGACCAACCAGGGTGAAATGATTAAATATGCCCGGATCCTGGGTTTCATGTAGGTCGATCCCAAGGATAAACCCTTGTTTTCGGTATGGTTTTCGACGTAAATGATGGAAGAGTCGAGTGATCGGCTTGAAAATCATTTGGCTTGCCCCAATTCAAATTCTATCCACAGCAAGGACCTGACGATTGCGGGGTCTCGGCATTGCGCATGGTATCCGCATACCATGGCCGGGATACCACTGCTGATGAGGTAAGGAACCTTGCGGGAGTGCCTTATGGGGATCTTTCCATCCTGGCCCTCAGCCGAGCCGCCGAGCAGCTGGGATTTCGAACCTTGTCATTGAAATTGTCCTCTGATGAATTGAATGACCAGATCCAATTCCCAGCGATTGCGCATACCCAGGGGCAGCACTATGTCGTACTCGAGCGAATGACCTCACGCCATGTGTTCATTGCAGATCCGGCCTACGGTCGATATCGCCTGCCTATGGCTACCTTCCAGAGGCGCTGGATGGATCAGGGGCAGGGTGTACTCCTTGTCATGGAACCATCTGCATCGTTCGAAATCAGAAACGATGATCAAGCTGTCGAAGAACCTGTTGCATTTCAAATGGACTTCGTGGCACCGGATGGTTGGACGTGGGCCCAATTTCTTCTGGAAGCATTGATCCTCATCAGTTTCCTGCAGCTGTTCCGAGCCATGATCCGCCTGGAGGTTGACGATGGAGGGCCGGAACTCCTGATCTTTGGCAGCGTTGTTCTTCTGACCTTTTCTGCCCTTGTCCTGCTGCATTACCGGTGGATCGCATGGAAGAGATCCATGATTGTCTATCCCCATGGGCATCCCTTTTCTACCCTTTCCGCCAGTTCCGATGGGATCAGTGATCTGACAATGACCCATCCGGGCTCGTCGTGGTTGGCTCTTCATGTATCCGGGGAATGGTACAGTCGGGCTGCCAGTCAGATACTGGACCAGTATCGAGCAGGAGTGAATCTGATGTTTCTGAGTCTCTATCTGGTCTGGGTTGATCCGTTGGCAGGCCTGTTATTTCTAGCCTCGGGGATGGTGTTATGGTTGGTGTTCAGGCTGACTTCCCGACAGGCGTTAGGACGAATGGTCATATCACTGGAGGCCGAGATCCTGGGTGCGCAAGGCCTCGATGGGTCTGAACCAGACAGCTCCGGAAGAGCGTACCGTCCTGCCGGACATTGGCCTGGACAACAGACATGGATGTGGACCATCGGGATGATCCGGTTGATTGGACTGTTCTGGTTGATTCTGGTGATGCTCGGGCACTGGTATGTCAGTGCGTCGGAGGTGACCAATGGGCTTTTCGTGATCTGCGCTGTAGTCGGCTTCGAATTGCTCTATATCTTCCTCAGGGGACAGCGAGCGAGACTGATCAACCGGATGTGGTTGCCCGGATTTGAACGGGCGAATACCGTGGGACTTGGCGAGAAGAACAATATGATCGAGGGCAGTCTGGTGTTGGCGATGCCCATCTTTCATCCGGAAGGTTCTTCCTCATTGGAGGAGATCGTCCGGTTGCCGGCAAGACAGTCGTCGTTGGTGTTCGGTGCTGATCACCCATACAAGCTGCAGATTTTCAACCAACTGGTCGGGTTGACCTCAGGCGAAGATGCCAGGTTGGTGTTTGACGGCCAGGGTTTGGATCCAGATGGCCTGAGGCAATGGGAAGTGACGCGGATGATGGTACACCGGTCGGATCGCCTACCCGGGGGGACCATCGGGGAAGTGATCACAGGTCGTGTAGATTTTGAGGAGGACGACCCGCTGTTGAAGGATGCATTGGCCGCTTGTCTGCTGATGGAGCCTGTTCAAGCCTTGCCGGATGGATTGCATTCCATCATTGGATTCGGCGGGTGGCAGGTATTATCCCTGACACATCAGATCCTTGCTGCTCGTGCCTTGTATCAACGACCTGCCTGGTTGTTCCTGGATGATGTGTTCAGCTACCTGGAGCCATTTCGGGAGCAAGTGTTATTGGAGAATGTCCTTCAGTCAAGAGATGGCCTGGCCACAGTGGTATTCAGCCGAAAGATGGAATTGGCCGGCGTGGTGGACTGGATTGTCCATGTTCGGGACGGTCATGTGCTCGAACAAGGCTCGTTTGCTCAATTAATGGAGTCAGAGGGTTATTTTTATTCATTGATAACCAGCAGTTAATCGAAATGTATTCGATAAAGATTGCTTGATCCCTGATCAACTTAGACAACGGAATACCATGCCAGGCAATCGAATTCTTCTTCTGTCAGTAGGTCTCTTTCTAGGAGCCATGGTCCTTTCGTTCCTTCCAGTATCCCGGACGGTTCGGGTCGCTTGCCTGCTTGAATCGATGGATCAGATCACTGAGGCTGGGCAAGAGATCGTCGTGCCCGCGGGAAGTGCCCAATGGCTGGTAGCCGATGGAGATCGCGTGGTAGAAGGCGATGGCATCCTTCGGATGATCTCGGCTGACCAGGAACGTCTCTTGAGAGGATTGATCGATGATCCCTCATCTCGGGTTGATCTGGAAATTCTTCGCGATGAACTGGATCCCGGTCTGGTGAAAACCTGGTTGACCGGCAATCGTTCATCCGTCCAGACTGAAAGGCCCACAGGCGAACTGATTGCCTTGAGGAAGGATCTGGAGAGGTTGAATGATACCCTGGCCGGTTTGCGGGTCTTGCAGTTTCGGGATGCAGCATCCACTGACGATTTGATCCCGAGAGTTCGATCGCTCGAGAGTCGCCAGAATCATCTACTGCAGCAGATCGACCGCACATTAAAACGTACCGAGATCAGCAGGCCTCGGCATCTCAGGCCTTTGACGCAAGAGGAGCGGATTGAATTGGTGTCTGTTGCCCAACGGGAGATCCAGGCCGCAGTCATTCCGTCACCGTCCTCCGGTTTGGTGAATCTGTTGCCATCCAAGGTGGATGGTGCATTCGTTTTCCGGATTGATCCCGAACCGTCAGGACGGTTCGAATTGATCATACCGGACGGGCAGCTACGATGGATGTCCGTGCAGCCGGGGGATACATTATTCCTTTCTCTGGAAAACAATGAACCAGCCAACATGGGGGAGCCTTTGCCTTTGGTTGTGGCGGGTATCCCGATGAAGGAAGTGTCATCCATCGGAATCGAGGTCAGGCCTTTACATGTGTCCCGGATGTCGGAGATCGATCTTCCCGGATCAGGACACGTGAAGACAGGGCACTCCAGTCGACCATGGCGATTGGGTGCAGAACTGGTTCGTCGCTGATCAGAGGTGGATCACTTCGTCGTAGGCGGCAGCAGTAGCTTCCATGACGGCCTCACTCATGGTCGGGTGGGGGTGGATCGTTTTAATGATCTCATGACCCGTGGTTTCCAGTTTTCTGGCGGCTACAACCTCGGCGATCATTTCTGTAACGTTGCTGCCGATCATGTGGGCTCCCAGGAATTCGCCGTACTTGGCATCGAAGATGACCTTGACAAAACCTTCTTTTGCACCGGATGCACTGGCTTTACCAGATGCGGAGAAGGGGAACTTCCCGACTTTGATTTCCCGTCCGGCTGCCCGTGCTGCTTCTTCGGTCATGCCGACAGAAGCCACTTCGGGATTGCAATATGTACAGGAAGGAATATTGGTATAGTCAATCGGTTCAACGTGCTGTCCGGCAATCTTTTCGACACAGAGAATCCCTTCAGCTGAGGCGACGTGCGCCAGCGCAGGTCCGGGAACGATATCGCCAATGGCATAGATCCCGGGCACATTGGTTTGGTAATATTCATCCACCAGCACCATTCCCCGGTCCGTCTTGATACCGAGTTCTTCCAGTCCTATCCCTTCCGTATTGGGGGTGACGCCAGCGGCTGAGAGGACAACATCACATTCCAGGACCTGTACTGATCCATCCTTGCGGCTCTTGACCGTTACCTTGCAGCCCTTGCCTGACGAATCAACCTGTTCAACAGAGCTGTTGGCCAGCACCTGGATTCCTTTTTTCTTGAAGATCTTCGCCAGTTCCTTGGAGATGTCTGCATCCTCCCTGGGGACCAGGCCCTGCTCCATGAATTCAACAACGGTCACTTCCGTGCCGATGCTCTGGTAGAAATAGGCAAATTCGACACCGATGGCACCGGCGCCAACGACCACCATCCTGGATGGCTGCTTCTCCATGCTCATGGCCTTCCGGTATTCGATGATCTTTGAACCATCGATCTTCAGGTTGGGCAATTCCTTTGCGCGTCCACCGGTGGCCAAAATGATATGGGGCGCCTCATAGGTGGTCTTTTTTCCGTCCTTGTCGGTCACCTCCACCTTTTTTCCTCTTACCAGGCGGCCGGATCCATCAATGATGGTGATCTTGTTTTTCCGGAACAGGAACTGAATGCCCTTGCTCATGCCGTCGGCCACGCCTCTGGACCGTTGGATGATCTTGGCAAAGTCGGCTTTGGCATTGCCGACACTGATCCCATAGTCCGGGGCATGGTTGATATATTCAAAGACCTGGGCACTTTTCAACAGGGCCTTGGTGGGGATACAGCCCCAGTTCAAACAGATCCCACCAAGGGATTCACGTTCAACAACGGCAACCTTCATCCCCAACTGAGAAGCCCGAATGGCTGCTACATATCCGCCTGGTCCGCTACCAATGACAATAAGATCAAAGTTCATACAACGATTGAATTATAGGTGGGGCAAATATAGGATGAATTGGTCGGATCATCGCAGGAGATGAATTTAGTCACTCCCCGCTGACCGTATGGAAAACCCACCTACTTTTGTAAAGGGATCGTCCTAAATACACCTTGCAAATCAATGTTTGTTATGGATACCATCGTCATGAAACCAGCAACTACCTTGGATCAATTCATGTCCTGGGTAATCAATACCAATCCCAATG
This sequence comes from Lewinellaceae bacterium, assembly GCA_020636225.1. Taxonomy (GTDB): domain Bacteria; phylum Bacteroidota; class Bacteroidia; order Chitinophagales; family Saprospiraceae; genus JAGNXB01. The sequence continues at coordinate 371,730 of JACJYI010000002.1, forward strand.
AGCCGGAGTTTCACCAGGCAGTTCATGAGTTCGCCGAGGTGGTCATTCCGTTCATTGCCCATGAAAAGCAATACCAGGATTGGAATTTACTGCAGAGAATGGTCGAACCTGATCGGGTTCTCAGCTTCAGGGTGACCTGGGTGGATGATCAGGGAAACGTACAGGTCAACAAAGGTTACAGGGTTCAATTCAACAATGCGATCGGACCCTACAAAGGCGGATTGCGGTTCCACCCGTCTGTCAACCAGAGCATTCTTAAATTCCTGGGATTTGAACAAGTGTTCAAGAACAGCCTGACCACCTTGCCGATGGGAGGTGGCAAGGGCGGAAGCAATTTTGATCCCAAGGGCAAGTCGGATGCCGAGGTGATGCGCTTCTGCCAGGCCTTTATGACAGAACTGCAACGGCACATTGGCCCTGATACAGATGTCCCTGCCGGTGATATCGGTGTTGGCGGACGTGAAATCGGCTACCTCTTCGGGACGTACAAGAAGTTGCGGAATGAGTTTACGGGGGTCCTTACCGGAAAGGGAATGGCCTATGGGGGGAGCCTGATCCGTCCGGAAGCCACCGGATATGGATGTGTCTATTTTGCTCAGGAAATGCTGAAGCGAGAGAAGAAATCCCTGGAAGGCCTGAAATGCCTGGTATCCGGATCCGGCAATGTCGCGCAGTATACCATTGAAAAGATCCTTCAACTGGGTGGTACGGTTCACTCTGTATCCGATTCAGGAGGAACGGTCTATGACAAGGACGGGATCGACCGGGAGAAACTGGATTATATCATGGACCTCAAGAATACTCGTCGAGGTCGGATTTCCGAGTTTGCCCAGCGGTATGGACTCGTCTACCTGGAAGGAGAGAAACCATGGAACATCCCATGTGATGCAGCTTTTCCCAGTGCGACCCAGAATGAGGTCGATCGGGACGATGCAGAGGCATTGGTCAAGAACGGATGCATCCTGGTCGCTGAAGGCGCCAATATGCCATCCACTCCTGCGGCGATTGCCGTTTTCCAGGGTTCACACATCCTTTATGCACCTGGAAAGGCGTCCAATGCCGGAGGAGTCGCCACATCTGGTCTGGAAATGAGCCAGAACAGCCTGCGACTCAGCTGGACACGTGACGAGGTCGACCTGCGCCTGCAGGGGATCATGAAGGATATCCATGATCAATGCCTGCGCTTTGGTCAGGATGGCAAGGCGATTGACTATGTCAAGGGCGCAAACATCGGTGGTTTTGTGAAGATCGCCGATGCGATGCTGGCACAGGGAATCGTCTGAGGTGGATCATCCGGATCAGAATGGAATGATCTGCCGGAGAAAGGCCATGAAGACCTGAGGGTAAAACAGCGATGTCAGGAGCAAGCCGGATACCGCTCCGTAGAAGTGAGCGTCGTGGTTGATCACGCCCCGGTTCTGTTTGCTGGCCCATGATGAATAGATCAGGTAACCCACGGCGGCGAGGATGCTGTAGATGGGGATAAGGCCATACAGGTACAATGGGCGCCAGGGAAAGAACAGGACATAGGCAAAGAGGATACCCGAGACGGCCCCTGATGCACCGACGCTGACATAACCTGGATCGTCCTGGTGCTTGAGATAACTGGGCATGCTGGATGCGACCAGGATGATCAGGTAGATCGTGAGATACCGGATGACGCCAGTCACCGGTCCGGAGATGGCGATAAACTGATCTTCAACCACCTGGCCGAATTGCCAGAGCACGAACATGTTGATGCCCAGGTGCAGCCAGTTGGCATGGACAAATCCGGATGTGATCCATCGGTCATACTGTTTCGAATGATCGACCAGCCAGGGGCGGTGTGCCAGGCGTTGAAAGAGTGATGCATTCGAGAAGCATATCCAGGAAATCAGGACATTGACAATGACCAGGATGATGGTGGCAGACATAGGGCTACAGATTAGCGATTTCGGTTAGTCATGATGGTAGGGATGCCCGTTCAGGATGGTCATCCCGCGATACAATTGCTCCAGGAATACGATTCGTGCCAGTTGATGATTGAAGGTCATCGGAGACAGGGACAGGAGTCCGGCTGCCCGGTCCCGGATATCCTGGGAAAACCCGTAGGCTCCGCCCAGAATGAAGATCAGGCGTTTGGGCGATCGTTGACGCCAGTTGTCCAGGTAGGTCGCAAAGCCTCTTGAATCCATCGACTTTCCGGCTTCATCCAGAAGGATGACCATGTCACCCGGTTGAAGTCGTTTCAGGATCTGTTCGGATTCGCGTTGCAGGGCGTCCGGTCCGGAACCTCCTTCTTTGAGGAAATCGATCTGAACGGGAAGGATCGGCTTTAGCCGGTCTACATAGAAGTTGACGCCCTCCCGGATAAACCCGTTCCAGTGTTTTCCGGTAAACCAGCAACAGGTGGTCATAATCGTTCGGATTGGTGATTCTCCTGATCGAGAAACAGGTTTGATCGATGCGGATATCGTTCCTGCAGGGCTGCCAGGAGCCTCCTTTCGGCTGCGAGTTGGCCTTGTTGGATAAGGAATGCCCTGGTTTTCTGGATCAGTTGCTTGGCCTGGGGGCCGACATGTCGATCCAGGTAAGTGGTAAGAAATTGAATGACGAATGGGTCATACCGCGAGCCCAGATGGTTCAGCAGCTGGTCGCCAAACCGCTCCAACAGGCGAAATGAGCCACTCTGTATGATCTGCTGACCAAGCGGATCCCAGCCTTCCAGTTCCGCCCATAAAATGCAGCGAATAAGATGTTGTTCAAAGGTATGAGAAGCATCCAGTTGAGCCGTCAGCGAATGGAAGAGGGGCGTTATGGATTCGGAGGGCATGTATTCTCGAAGGAAATGGATATCCTCCTCGGACAGTGAAATGAGGATCAATTTTTGCGCCAGGAGGGGTAGGTCGTCTGTCCGATGCAGTTCCCAGGACAATTGGATCTGTAGCCGGAGCAGCTCGGCACTTTCCGGAAAGATGGCCTGTCCGGTGTTCAGGATCCGGCCACAACCTGTAAAATCTCCTGAATCGAGCAGTGTCCTGGCCAGTCGGGTGTAGAACAATGGCCCCAGGCGTGGCAGGTTCAGCCCGGCCATCCAGTCTTCATCCCGTTCTTCCCTGGTCAGATTCTGGTAGTATACCAGAACCAGGGGTTCGGGATTGAAACGGGTGCGGGCGGATCGCTCGATCTCTGCTTTCATCAGCCGTGCAATGGCCGATCGGGCTTCCGGGAACCCGCTATACTGCTGAAGTAACAACAGTACCAGATGGACGGCATCTTCTTCACCGAGTTGTACCAGTTGGTGAAAGCATGTCATCAGGAAACGGAAACGCGGGGATTGCGGATGGAAGTCGGTTTGAAGGTCCTGATCCTGGAGCAATTGAAGGATACTGCGGATCATCTGTCTGCGCCATCGCTCCTGGTCGACGCGGGTCAGGAGGGAAGTCAGGTATTCCAGCAGCGCATATCCGGATTCAGACCTCGAATCCAACAGGAGCTGGGCCGCCTGCGCGAGGACCTGTCGAAACAGACGGTGTAGCTCATGCAATGCCTTTGGGGTGTTATCCAGTTGTCCATCCCCATCCTGGAACGTTGAAAACAGGCTGTCCAGATAATGAGACGGTTGACTGGCGTGCAGACGCATGAAGAATCTGGCCTTGATCGCCTGCGCAAACGTGGGATCCTCCTTTGCCCATTCCCTGACAAACTGGTGGAGGTCCGACTCGGGCACACGGTTGAGCATGGTGCGGATCTGCAACGCCGGCAAGGTTGCTTCCTTTTCTGCTTTGCGTCGGGCTTGTTGTTGTTGTCGAAAACCTCTCAGGACCAGCAATACGGCCACCAGGTGAGGGCAGGGGAGTTGTTTTCTTCCCCGGGAACATCCGCAATAGAAATCGTGGACCCGATCCCCACGCATCATGACATCGATCTCGTAGGTGGTATCCAGCATGACCCTGGCTTGCCACAAACCCTTCTCCACCTCCTTCAACTGCTCCACCCGGCCTTCCTGGACGAATTGCTCAGCCGACAGGAAGGTCGTTTCGTGGATCTGACGTTCAAGTTGCTGGAGTTGGATTTTTACTTTTGCCATGCAGAGGCCGGAATAAAACATCAAATTTACATCTTTGAAGATAGGGATGACGACTCCCTGAACAGAATGCTTGTTTATGCGAGAATTGTTTTTGGTTCGACATGCCAAGTCCAGCTGGGATTATCCGGATCTTCGAGATGAAGAGCGTCCGTTGGGTGCCAGGGGGAAAAGTGATGCGCCGTTCATGGCCCGTATCCTGTTGGAAAAGGGATTTGTTCCTGACAAACTGGTCAGCAGTACAGCTCGTCGTGCCCAGGATACGGCCAGTCATTTTGCACGGGTCTATCAGATCGACCCTCGTGATGTTGCCCTGGTGGCCAGGGTCTATGAGGCCATGCCCGACGATCTCATGGAGGTTGTCCACGGGTTGTCGGACGAATGGGGTACGGTCTTTCTTTTTGGGCACAATCCGGGATTTACTGTTTTCGCCAACCGGTTTGCCGAGGGGTTCCGATTTGACAATGTACCGACATGTGGCATCGTGCGGATCCTTTCAGAGGCTTCTTCCTGGCAGGATGTCACACCCGGTCAGGCCCGGGTGGACAGCTGGTATTTTCCCAAAGAATACCGCATATGATTCACCTCCGATGGGCGATTCTCCTCTTGTGGATCGGATGTCATCATCCGGCAGAGGATCTGGCCGTTCCGAAGGACAAGCTGGTTCCTGTGCTGGTCGATATCCATGTAGCCAGGGCTGCAGTGCAGAATGCCTCACCGGGGGTCCGGGATTCACTTTATGAGGACTACTTCAAACGAATCTGTGCCATTCATCAGTTGGATATGGATTCGGTTCGACATGATCTTGACATACTGACCCGTGATCCGGACAGGATGGAAGGCTATTACATGGAAGTAGTGGAGGTGCTGGATTCGCTGTCGGTTCGGGGACGACATGAGGATTAACCTTAATTTAAACCTTCATTGCGGTTTGCGGCAATGTGCCAGCTTAACTTTGGGTTTCTTTTGACCAACTAGTTCGCTCCTTATGCCTGAACGGATATTGATTGTCGATGACGAACCGGATATTCTGGAATTCATCGCCTACAATTTGAAGCGAGAGGGATACGAAGTGTTTACAGCCTCAGACGGAGGCCAGGCATTGCAGGTCGCCCGGGAGTGTTCCCCCAACCTGATCCTGCTGGACATCATGATGCCCGTCCATGATGGTGTTGAAGTCTGCCGCCAGTTGAGAGCGATGCCTGAATTTCAAAAGACCATCATTGCTTTCCTGACCGCCAGGGAAGAGGACTATACGCAGATTGCCGCTCTGGATAGCGGTGGGGACGACTTCATCAACAAGCCGATCCGGCCGAAAGTGCTGCTCAGCCGGATCAAAGCGTTGCTTCGACGCAAGACTGAAGAAAAAGAAGACACGGATCAGACTGCATTGGGTGATGACCTGGTGATTGACCGCATGAGCTATCAGGTCTATCTGCAAGGGGTAGCTATCGACCTGCCCAGGAAGGAGTTCGAACTGCTTCAGTTCCTGGCCAGCAAACCGGGCAGAGTCTTTAAGCGGGATGAGATCTACCGCCATGTCTGGGGCCCTGATGTGATCGTAGGCAACAGGACGATCGATGTTCACATTCGAAAGATCAGAGAAAAGATCGGATCGCAGTATATTAAGACCGTCAAAGGGATTGGCTATCGATTCGACTTTTAATGATCAACAAGAATCTCTCTTCATTTCAGATCGCGCTGGTAGGTGCGGGATTGGCTGGTCTGGGTACGTTACTGCCCATGGTCGTGATGGTCTCAACGGGTGCCGAGACTCCTGTTTGGGCGTGGTTCTTCCTTCCTGTGCTGGTATCCTACGGAGTTTTTGTGGTGACCCGGCGCCTCATCGACTTTTTCATCTATCGTCGGATCAAGGTCCTGTACAAGTATATCCATGAGGTCAAATCTGATCCCGATTCAAAGAAGGACCAGATCGTGACCAATGAGACATTGGAAAATGCGGAGAAGAATGTGATTGCATGGGCAGAACAGAAAGAGAAGGAAGTGAACACCCTGAGATCCCTGGAGACCTATCGTCGGCAGTTCCTTGGAAACATCAGCCATGAATTGAAAACGCCGATCTTCAATATCCAGGGTTATCTCCATACCCTCCTGGAAGGCGGCTTGACGGATAACAGTATCAATATCAAATTCCTCGATCGCGCGGCAAAGAACGTGGAACGCCTGGAGACCATCGTTTCCGACCTGGAGACCATAGCGCAATTGGAATCCGAACAGATGGTGCTGGAAGTAGAACCATTTGAGATAAAGGCGCTGGTCAGGGAGGTCTTCGAGGATCATGAGCAGCTGGCCTTCAACCGGAGGATCAGGATGATGTTCAAATCAGGTGCCGAGAATGAGTTCATGATCCTGGCCGACCGGGACAGGATCCGGCAGGTGCTCAATAATCTGATTACCAATTCCCTCAAATACGGCAAGGAAGGAGGGACGACCAAAGTGTCCTTCTACGATATGGATGACCGGATCCTGGTGGAAGTGGGAGATGACGGGATCGGCATTGACGAAAAACATCTGAAACACGTCTTTGATCGTTTCTATCGGGTTGATGTCAGTCGTTCCCGGGAGCTTGGTGGATCCGGATTGGGGTTGTCGATTGTCAAGCATATCCTGGAAGCCCATAAACAGTCGATCACAGTGCGGAGCACCGTCGGATTGGGGACGACCTTCAGCTTTACCATGCAGAAGGTGAAGTAAGCCCGCCGGATTTCCTCATCTTTGCGGCCGTTTAAGCCCAGACTATGTTGTTAGTATCCGACCTTTCCCTTCATTTTGGTGATCGTACCCTCTTCAATCATTTATCGTTCTCCATCCAGGCCGGTGAAAAGGTTGCCTTGATCGGTCGGAATGGTACGGGGAAAACAACGCTTTTCCGGGTGCTGGCGGGTGAGATCCAGCCGGACAGCGGGAGGCGTGAAGTACCTGCCGATTGGCGGATCGGCTATCTGAGCCAGGATATCCGCCCGGTTCGTCAGGAAGAGGTTTGGGACGTGGCCATGTCTGCTTTTGAGGAAGCAAGATCGCTGGACGCCAAGATGAGAGAGATCGAGGAAAAGCTGACGGCCAATGTTCTCGATGGTGATGAACTGGAGAGAGCGCTCATCGATCTTGAAGATGGACACCATCGATTGCACCTGATGGGATGGGAACAGGCTGAAGGCGAGGCAGCAAAGGTGCTCAAGGGATTGGGGTTCCTCGAGTCGGATTTTCATAAGCCCCTGTCCACATTCAGTGGTGGATGGCAGGTCCGCGTATGGCTGGCCAAGTTGCTGCTGGAACGGCCCCAGTTTCTGATGCTGGACGAACCGACCAACCATTTGGATATTGAAGCCATCCTCTGGCTGGAGCAGTTCCTGGCCAGGTCGGAGATGGCCCTGCTGCTGGTCAGTCACGATCGGCGCTTTCTGGAGGCTTGTTCCGACCGGATCATGGAGTTGCATCACGGGGAATTGGATGACTACCACATGAGCTATTCCCGATACTTGAACGAACGGGCCCTTCGGTTGCAACAGCGACAGGAAGCTGCTGAGTCCCAGCAGCGAAAGATGCAGCAGATGCAGGCGACCATCGACCGCTTCAAGGCCAAGGCGACCAAGGCCAGTATGGCCAAGTCAATGGAAAAGCAACTGGCCAAGATGGAGCCCATTGAGATGCCGGGAGCCGGTGACAGGGCCATGAATCTGCGATTTGCCGCACCGCCTCGTTCCGGCCAGGTGGTCTTTGAGGGAAAAGGGCTGAAGAAGGTATATGGCGAGAAGACGGTTTTTTCGGGAATAGATCTCAAGATCGACCGAGGGGATCGGGTTGCCTTTATTGGTCAGAACGGACAAGGCAAGACAACCCTGGCCCGGATGATCATCCAGGAGTTGAAACCCGATGCCGGTACCATCGCCGAGGCACATCAGGTCCATATCGGTTTCTATGCCCAGGACCAGTCTGAGCGATTGGATGCGAAAAAGACCGTCCTGGAATCACTGGAGGAACAGGCTAATCCGGAAATGCGTCCGCAGGTTCGGAAGATCTTGGGCACGTTCCTGTTCTCAGGCGAGGATGTCGAAAAAAAGGTATCCGTGCTGTCCGGAGGTGAGCGGGCCCGACTGGCGCTGGCCGAGCTCATGCTGGCTCCGATCAATCTGCTCGTCCTGGACGAACCGACCAACCACCTGGACATGGCCGCGAAGGAAGTACTCAAGAAAGCCTTGCTGGCCTATGAAGGGACGTTGCTGGTCGTTTCGCACGACAGGGACTTCCTCTCCGGACTCTGTGACAAGATCTATTACTTTCGGGATGGGGGGGTCAAGCCGTTCCTGGGCGATATTGACGACTTCCTGCGCCAGCAGTCGGTGACGGACGAACGGATGCTGGCCCAGCGGTCGACGGCACGACCGGATCAGAAAAGTGATGCCAACCTGCTGCCCCAATCACCCGAGTGGCAGGAAGCCAGGAAAAAGGCCAAAAAAGACCTGCAACGTTGGGAGCGGGAAGTGGAACACCTCGAAAAGGCCATCGCTGCCCTGGAGGCGGTCATGGCCGAGCCGGGATTTTTCGATCGACCGGAATCAGCGGCCAGATCAGCCGAACACGAATCCCTGCGCCAGTCGCTGGCAACAGCCGAAGCGGAATGGGAACGTTGCGTGGAGCGGATGACTGATTTTCCCGAGTAAAGGGGGGCTATCCCCATTTCTGCAATTGATTGATCACAGCCCGAAGATCCTTGGGCAAGGGTGCCTCGACAACAACGGGATCACCGGTTCTTGGATGCGCGAAAGAGATCTTCCAGGCGTGAAGGCTCAGCCGGTCAATGAGGGGTTGTTCTGAAGTTTGTCGGTTATCCCGATAGTTGTGCTTGAACGATGACAGGTAAACCCCTTCATCACTGCCATACAGCGGATCTACCGCCAACGGATGGCCGATGAATGCGCAATGGACACGGATCTGATGGGTGCGTCCGGTGTCGATGGTGACCTCCAGCCAGGAGTAATGGCGGAATCGTTCCAGTACCCGATAGGAGGAACGAGATGGCTTCCCCCCCTTCCAGATCCGCATGCGACCATCCTCTGACGGGTGTGCGGCGATCGGCTGGTCAATGACACCCTCATCGGACGCGACCACTCCCTTGACCAGGGCCAGATAGGTCTTGGTCAGCGTTCGTTGGTCAAATTGACGGGAAAGCTGAGCGTGGGCTTCCGGATTCCGGGTAAAGACGATCACTCCTGAGGTATCCTTATCTAACCGATGGTTGACCATGATCCCCGGGTCCTTTTCCTTCAATGCCTGGATCAGGCTGGGCTTGTCAGCGGCATAGCGATCGGGAAGGGTCAGTAGTCGGGGTGGTTTGTTCACCACCAGGAGGTCATCATCCTGGAAGAGGACCTGTATGTCTTTGAGCAGTCGATTCACTTGACGATATCCCTGAAGGTCTTTCGTTGATTGAGGTAAAAATCCCAGATCATGCTCCCGAAAAAGACGCCCTTCAAGTTTGGCTTCTGACGGATTCGATGGGCGAGGATCTCTTTCTGGTGGTACCTGCGTTTCAATACACTGAGTGGCAGGGTCAGGATGAAATCGACATGGGCATGAAGCACAGAGAGGATCAGCGGCAGTTTGCCCTGGGTCAGGAACAAAATACAGGCAACATAGTCCAGGAGAAGCCGCGTGGGGACCTTCCACAGGATATCCAATGGGCGTTCATTCTTGACCAATGCGATCAAGGAGTTCCTGAAGTTCAGGAATACTTTTTTCGGGGCATTGTATGGCAGGGTGCCTCCACCGAGGTGGTAGACATGCACAGAAGGGTCGCAGACAATCTTGTATCCAGCGCGTTTCATTCTCCAGCAGAGATCAATCTCCTCTAGATGGGCAAAAAACTGGGGATCAAATCCGCCAAACTGGTGAAAAAGTTCACTGCGGACAAAGAATGCCGCCCCCGAAGCCCAGAAGATTTCCGTTTTCTGGTCGTACTGGCCGAGATCTTTTTCTGTCCGGTTCAGGACACGACCACGACAGAATGGATACCCCAGGAAGTCGATCCAGCCGCCAGCCGCACCGGCATATTCGAATTGGTCGCGGTGACGATCATCCAGGATCTTGGGTTGACAAGCGGCAATCTCGGGGTCATCCTGCATGGTCTTCAACAATGCGGGGAAGACGCCTTTGCCCAGTGCGACATCAGAATTGAGCAGGAAGTAGTACTCGGCATCAATGTGCATCAACCCGTGATTGTAACCGGCTGCAAAGCCCAGGTTATGGTCCAGCTGTATGAGGTAGACCTCCGGAAACTCTTTCTGCAGATAGGCTACTGACTGGTCGGTCGACCCGTTGTCGACGACATAGGTACTGACCCCGGCTTCTTTTGCCGACCTGTAGACATCCGGCAAATAATGCTGCAAATGCTCGAGGCCATTATAATTGAGGATGACCAGGGCGACGCGGTCCTGTTGATCCTGCTTTCGGGAACCCGCCATTCGGGCATCATCTTCCAGGGCGATCCGGATCTTCTTGCGGTCCATCCTGATCTGATTCTGGAGGGCATCTCGATCAGCAAACTGGGTGTCCTCCCGAATGAACTTGACCATGTCAATGGAGAGGTGCTCCCCATAGATCTGTTCATTGAAGTCGAGCAGATGTACCTCGATCACCCGGTCCAGGCTCTTGTCCAGGGTGGGTTTCCGTCCAATGTACAGCATCGCCTCGAAGCGGGTGCCTCCCCAATGTGCATAGGCTGCATAGATCCCGTCTGGCGGGATCAGTTTCGACCGGGCATCGATGCGGATATTTGCCGTTGGGAATCCTAGGGTTCGCCCGATCTGTTCGCCCTTGACCACCTTGCCGGATAGCATATAGGGATGCCCGAGAAACCGATTGGCCATGGACAGGTCCCCTTTGGAAAGCAATTGTCTGATCCTGGTCGAACTGACAGTCTCGTTCTCCAGCCGAATGCCGTTGACCTCCGACACTTCATATCCGAAGGCAGCACCCTTCCACCGCAGGAAGCGGATGTCTCCTGCCCGGTTTGTGCCAAACCGGTGGTTGAATCCCAGAACGATATAGCGCGGATGGAATCGCTTTACCAGGAACGTTTCGATGTATTCGTCCGCCGACATCTGGGCAAATTCCAACGTGAAGGGGACGACCACCAGGTGGTCGATGCCCGCCTTTTCCAGTAATTCGATTTTTTCATCCAGGGTGGTCAGAAGCGGAATATCCCCGTCCAATGGATCCAGGACATATCTTGGATGTGGGTCAAAGGTGACCACCACACTCTCTCCACGAACATGTCTGGCCAATCGAATGACCTGACGGATCAGTCGCCTGTGGCCCAGATGGACTCCATCAAAGGAGCCGACCGTGATCACGGCCTGTCGGAACGTGGGCAAATGATGGATGTCGTAATGGACCTGCATGGCGGTGCAAAAGTAGCTAAAATGTCCTGCGAACGTAAACTCGGCAGTCTGAACCGGTTTTTCGCGATACTCCTTCGTAAACCTGATAGAAAAGCCGTTGTTTTGTACCCATGGAACGGACAATCGAGAATATCACCCAGATCCTTGACAGGGTCATGGATCCCAAGAGTGGTCAGCCCATTACCAGAATGAAGATGGTTCAGGATCTGAACATCCAGGATCAGACCATTTCATTTACCCTGCGCATTACTCCAGCCCATCAACAACACAAAAGCGACCTGAATTTTCTTTGCCAAAGCCTGCTGGAGGAAAATTTTCCCGGTTCGCAGGTACATATTCATGTCGTACAGGTTGGGGGAGATATCCCCACTCCCGATGCGAACCCGTTGGCACAGATCAAGAACATCATCGCCGTTGCCTCTGGAAAAGGTGGGGTTGGGAAATCTACGGTAGCTGTGAACCTGGCCATGGGCCTCAAGAAATTGGGCGCCAGGGTCGGATTGCTGGATGCGGATGTCTATGGCCCATCCTTGCCGACCATGTTGAAATTGCAGGGCCAGAGACCTCGTGTCGAGGAATTGTACGGTTCTCCCCGGATCATACCTCTGGAAGCATACGGAGTGCCGGTGATCTCGATCGGCAATGTCGTTGATCCGGAACAGGCAGTTGTCCTGCGGGGACCTCGATTGGCCGGAATTATCAAACAGTTTTTCCTGGAGTGCAATTGGCCGGAACTGGACTATCTGGTCGTTGATCTGCCTCCCGGTACGGGTGATGTCCAACTGACCCTGGTCCAAACGGTGCCCGTGACAGGAGCCATCATGGTGACCACCCCCCAGGAGGTTGCCCTGGCTGACGCCATCAAGGCGATGAATATGTTCCTCTTGCCGAATGTTCAGGTCCCGATCCTGGGAGTCGTAGAGAATATGTCCTGGTTTACACCAGCCGAGCTTCCCGATCACAAGTATTACCTTTTTGGCAAAGGAGGCGGGGAGATCCTGGCGAAGAAAGCTGAATCGGTTTTACTTGGTCTGGTTCCTCTCATCCAGGGTGTTCGGGAGTCTGGAGATGATGGAAAACCTGCGGTGCTGGACGATCTCTCCCCGGCACAACCCTATTTTCTCCGGATCGCTCAGGCCGCTGCTCAGCAGATTGCCCTTCGACATGACACGCTGGACCCTACCCGGATTGTTTCCATCCAGTCGTGATCTTTTTATTGACTCCATTTGTTGGATAGACAAGAACAAAGTATGGATGAACTAACCGATAGGACGATGCTGGAACGGGTCAACGATGCGTTGGATGATATCCGACCTCATTTACAAGGGGATGGCGGAAATATAGAAGTAGTTGAGATAACTGATGATTTTACGTTGAAGATCAAATGGTTGGGGACATGTGAGTCATGCAATATGTCCGTAATGACCATGCGCGCCGGGGTAGAGCAGGCTGTGCGGGCCAAAGTGCCTGAGATCATGAGGGTGGTGGCGGTTAATGGCATATCCTTATGAGTTCGGTATCACCAGGTCGCCGGGAACGGTTGTTCGATCAGATCGTCCGGAAGCAGTCTTTCCTTTGTGTCGGGTTGGATCCTGATCCGGAAAAATTGCCCGAGGGGATATCCAGGGATATCGAGGGCGTGCATGAGTTTCTTCGGGCAATTATTGAAGCAGTCTCTCCATACTGTGTGGCCTTTAAGCCCAATTTCGCCTTCTTTGAGTCATTTGGTCCCGAAGGCGGTGCGCTGCTCAAGTCGGTGATCGAGGCGATCCCGGATGACTGTCTGGTGATTGGTGATGCCAAGCGCGGGGATATCGGGAATACGGCGGCTGCATATGCGCGGGCAGTGTTTGATCAGTATGGCTGTGACGCCATCACGGTCTCGCCCTATATGGGTGTGGAGTCTCTGACACCCTTCATGGCGTATCCGGACAAATGGACGATCGCACTGGCCCTGACTTCAAATCCGGGATCGCAAGACTTTCAGCGGCTGGTACTGCGGGATGGGGGAGTGTTGTGGGAAGAAGTGATGAAAGCCTGTATGAAGGCCAGCGATCCTGATCATCTGATGTTCGTCGTTGGTGCTACTCATCCGCATGACTTCAAGCGTGTGCGGGAGATCGCACCGGATCATTTCCTGCTGGTTCCCGGATTCGGGGCGCAAAAAGGAAGCCTGGACGAGGTGGCCCAGCAGGGATTCAATCGCTGTTGCGGCATATTGGCCAATGTGTCCAGAGGGATACTCTATGCCTCTGACATGACAGATTATTTGGAGGCGTCCACACAGGTAGCCAGGACCTATCAGCGTCAAATGGCCGATCTGCTAATGGCCTATGAGCTTATTCCATAAGTGTTTTCTGTCCCGGGTGGTCGATCTTGCGAAGGCGCTGCTTGACCAGGTATTGCCTGATCAGGCGACTGATCTCCGGATGGTTCGGATACGGTTGGAGCTGGTCGGTGATGAGCTCATATGAGCCTGCCTGATCGGCCGGGACAAAGCCCATGGCCGTGAACTGGCCTTCGTCGATCTGGAAGCAGGCATATACCTCGTCCTCCGGACCTTTGTCCATCAGTAGAAAACTGCCTTGCAGGTCGCGTCCCATTGCCGCTGCTGCCAGGGAGCATCGCTCATTATACTCCATCGCCGGCTCCTGTCCGACACAAGCCCCCAGACATTGCCCCAGATGATGCCTGAAACAAGGCTTTCCCGGCTCGTATTCTACCGTGAGATGCCAGCACAATCCGAATTGCTCCGTGATGGAAGACAGTACACTCCTGGCTGCCCGGGTAGAGGGATATACCTGGACAGGTTGATCATCATCTTTCCGGGTACCTGCACGAAGCCGGTGATACCCCCGATCAGTTGATTCCAGATAGATGCCGGCAGGGAATGACTGGTTGCGCTGGGTCTTATTGATCGCAGGCAATAATCGCCTGATCTCATAGGATTCCAGGATCGCCGCATAAAGTTCACTGCCGGTAACGACCCAATCAACATGGGCAATCTCCCGATCCAGTCGGGCAGCTTTCCGACTGACGGATTGAAGATGTTCCTGTAACCTTCGCCGGATATGTTTGCTCTTGCCAACATAGATGACATCTCCTGCGGCATTGTAGAAATAGTAGATACCACAGGCTTGTGGCACCTGATCATATAGGTCCTGTGGAAGATGTGCCGGTGGGCGTAATTCCCTGGTCAGTTGAACAGGGGAGACAGAAGCGAGCTGATCCTGCTCCAGGATCAGCTCCAGCAGCCGGGTGGTGGCCAGGGCATCGTCGAGCGCGCGATGTCGGGCATTGACAGATATGTTGAAATGTCTGATCAGGTTGCCCAGGCTATAGGAGGGCAAGCCTGGAAACGCTTTACGGCTCATCTTGACGGTGCACAGTTGTGGGCGGGTGTATGTGAATCCCAGATCTGAGAATGCTTCCCGCAGGAAATGGTAGTCAAACCGAACATTATGGGCGACAAATACACTATGCTCTGTCATCAATGCGACTTGTCTGGCGACTTCATAAAAGGGTGGGGCGTCATCCACCATTTCCTGGGAGATCCCGGTGATCCGGGTGATCATCGGTGGTATGGTGATACCCGGGTTGATCAGGGACGAAAAGGTTTCCACGATTTCTTGGCCATTGTGGATGACAATGCCGATTTCGGTAATTTTATCCCGGTCAGGCCGACCGCCTGTCGTTTCCAGGTCAATGATGGCATAGCGCAAGGCGCTTTTCCGTCCCATACGCACAAAATACAGGAATGATCCAATCCAATGATCCACTTTTTCGATTGCCATGTTTGCTCGCGATGTTTGCATGGATAGGTTGTCATGCCGGGCAGTCAGTGGCTACTACTGACAAGGCGCCGGACCATGTGCAACCTGGAGCATGGCAGACCGAGGCTTATTTTCCCATGCTGGAAGACAAGTCCTTCGGTATCGTCTGCAATCATACATCGACGATCGGGTTCACCCATCTCGTGGATACGCTCCTGCGCGCCGGACTGAAACCCGACAAGATCTTCGCTCCGGAGCATGGTTTCAGGGGTGATCTGCCCGACGGGCAGTTTTTTGGCAATCGGCAGGATCCGGTAACCAAGCTGGAGATCATTTCCTTGCATGGAAAGAACAAAAAGCCTACCCGAGAGGACTTGTCTGGGTTGGATGTCCTGGTATTTGACATCCAGGATGTCGGGGTAAGGTGCTATACCTACCTTTCTACGCTCCATTATATCATGGAGGCCGGGGCTGAGCTTGGAATTCCGGTCCTTGTGCTCGACCGCCCCAACCCCAATGGCCACTTTGTAGACGGCCCGGTTCTGGATACGACCTATCGGTCCTTTGTCGGGATGCACCCGGTTCCCTTTGTCTACGGAATGACCATCGGGGAATATGCGCGAATGATCAATGGCGAAGGCTGGTTGGCAGAGGGTGTGAAATGCGACCTGACCGTGATCCCGTTGCAACAATATGATCGCTATGAGTTGATCGAACTTCCGGAGCCCCCTTCCCCGAATCTGCCGAACATGCGGGCCGTATTCCTCTATCCGTCTCTCTGTTTCTTTGAAGGCACTTCCTTCAGCATAGGCAGGGGGACGGAGTATCCCTTCCAGTTGATCGGACATCCCGACAATACGGCAGGTCAAACCTATTTCATGCCGGTATCTCGTCCGGAATCGACCTATCCGCCTCAACAGAACAGGCAATGTCGGGGTTGGGACTTCAGTGATCTGTCGCCCCGTGCGATCCACGATACGGCACGCATCCAGCTTCATTATCTGCTGGACGCCTACCAGTCACTTCCTGACAAGGAGAAATTCTTCCTGTCCAACAATTATCTGGACAAGTTGGCGGGAAGTTCATCGTTGCGCGAGCAGATCGGCCGCGGCTTGTCCGAGGGTGACATTCGCGACACCTGGAAGGAAGGGTTGGACCGATTTCGGGGGATCAGGGCCAGATATATCCTCTATCCGGACTAGAACAGATACCGGACCTGGCATTTGATGCCTGTCCTGACCGGTCCATCGATCTGTTCATTGCCACTGCCGATCACATCCTGGTCGAAGAGTCGATACACTTCATATCGGGCTTCGACTGTCAATGGGTTCAAGGGCTTGTATCTCAGGTTGATGTAAAATCGTTGACCATGATTGTAATACGGACGAAGGGAGAACGCATAAAGCAGGTCGTTCTCGAACATATACATCCGGCTGGCATATCCGTCTGATCGGAACAGGGCCAGACGCATTGTCCCGCTCAATCGACTGCCCACGGGCTTGTACAGCAGGTCCTGTGCGATCAGGTAGCCATTCTCACGACCATTACCCGCATTGGCCAGGGTCCATTCCATCCTGGTCCGAAAACTCATCACCCGATGGACATCGAATTGCCATTGCATTCGAAGCTGTTGCCGGAATGACCCGACCTGGTCGGAAACGGATGGCGTATCGCCGGGGCGATTGATGTCCCGTTCCTTGTGACGGAACTGGACATAGACGGACCAGCTCCGTCTCTTCTCATAACTGACCCGGAGCAGGTGCTCTCTTCCTTTGACCGGGCTATCGCTCTGGAAGGTCAGCCAGGGATGAGACCACAGATCGACAAATCCGGAGATCCGCCATCCATAGAGGGGTTTGAATTCGATCCCCGCATAAATACCCCGTTCATTGATAGGCAGCGTTGATTCAGCAAATGGTGCTGCCCATAAGGTCCAGTAGTCCTTGCTGAAGTACCGGCCGAGCAGGGATATCTGCAATCGTTTGTCCGGACTGAACATCCATCCGGAGGTTGCGGCCATTCCCCCGTTGCCACTGCGGGCTACCTCGCCAAACAACTGGCCGCCGAACAGGTTGGCTTCATAATCAAGACTGACGGCATGCAAGGTCTGGCCATTGAATCGAAACTGGTAGTAGGGGGCCAACCTGGATTGATAGGGTGGATCATATTGAAAATAGATGCCATTCCAGCCGAGTGTCAGCCGCCTTCCCTGCCAGGTCAGTCGGCCGCCACCTCCAGACTCGCGGAAGACCCCTTCATCGGCAATCTCAGCTTCGGTCCGGTGGAGTCCGGATTGCTGCAACGAGGTGACCAGGAGGGGGATCTCACCATCGGTACTGTCGATCAATACGGCATTCCCATCGCGTTGGCGAATCGATGCAAATCCCATGAATCGTATGCGTTCACTCAACTTCCATTCCGCGGCCATCCCTCGGAAGAACCGACTTTCCTGCCAGCCATTCTGCGGGAAGAGCGTACGGCCGGTTTGTTTGATCAGGGCTACGGAAGCGGATTTTCCTGAATTGAATCCGGTACTGATGAGGAGTCCCTGCCCCAGTCGGATGCCATAATCACCTATGGCCAATTGCTCGCACCGGGCAAACGGGTTGCGGAGAAAGAGATGGCCGGAAAGAAAGTCAAACCCGTGGGGATTGCTGCCGGAGAACAACGCTTCCCCGGCATCTTTTTCAAAGGTTACACCGTAAGAGACCCGGTTGCCGGAAAAGTATCGGATCCTGCCCAGCAGCCGATAGGGGTCACCTTCATAGGCTGGCGGGGTGTCCTCCCTGGAAGAAAACCCCTTTTTGGGTTCGAGAAAGCGTTCTGCGCGAAAGGTAATCTCCCGTTTGCCGGTTTGCCAGAGGTGATTTCGTTTCAGGCGGGCATCTGTATCAGCCGTTGATGTTTTGATGAACGGAAGCATGCGTTTGACGGTCAGGCGGTCGAACCCGGGAATGACCTGGAGCTCCAGCACATTGTCCAATGGACCGTAAGCTTCCTGGTAGGCCAGAAAAGCATCGATCTGGGTAGCAGTCAGGAAGAAGAAGACACTGAGGTCAGTACGGCCGGCCTGGTTGATATCCAGGGGCCTGTCCAGCAAGTCCTCCAGGAAAAGAAGCCATTCAGGGGCAATCTCGCCACCATCGTCCTGGGAATAATCATCGAACAGGCCTTCCAGGATGGACTCCTGCGCAGCTTCTGCTTCCGGATTGGTCTGTGCAGCTAGGTCGGGCAGGACCAACACAAGGAGAAGAAGGAGGACCACAAGACGCATGGCATGAAAGTACATCGTTTTCCAGAAGTCTTTCGATGGAGCAAGCCGAAAAAAAATGTAGGTTAATGAAACGTAAACCGCAGGTGAACTTACCGTATCGAACGTAGAGAACATTACCTTTGCGGTCGATACGTACCTACCTCAAACTGAACCGTAATCCTTCCCACCCCTATGAGTATCTCGAGATTCAATGCGATCGATACCATCCTCAATCGTCAGGATGGAGAATTTGCCTTTTTTGACACCCCTGCAGAGTTGGTATCCGAATACTTTGGCGTCAATGTATTCAACGATGAGGCCATGCAGCAGTTCCTGTCAGAGGACGACTATCTCAGTGTCAAGGCAGCCATCCAATCGGGCGCCAAACTGAGTCGTGAAGTAGCGGACCTGGTGGCCAATGCCATGAAGGCATGGGCGATCGACCATGGTGCTTCCCACTATGCTCACTGGTTCCAACCCTGGACAGGAAAGACAGCAGAAAAACATGATTCGTTCTTCACGCTGGACAGTCAGGGAAAGGCCATTGAGGAGTTTGGAGGAAATGAGCTGGCGCAACAGGAGCCGGATGGATCCAGCTTCCCGGGCGGAGGACTGCGCTCCACCTTCGAGGCCAGGGGATATACTGCTTGGGATCCATCATCCCCGGCGTTCATTTTTGAAGTGGGTGAGGGCAAGACCCTTTGCATCCCGACCATCCTGGTGACCTATTCAGGGGAAGCCATGGATTTCAAGTTGCCGTTACTGAAATCCCAGACCGCACTGGAGAATGCCGCGCTGCCGATTATCCAATGGTTTGACCAGCAAGCAACACAAGTCATTGTGACGTTAGGGTGGGAGCAAGAGTATTTCCTGGTCGATGAAGCGCTGTTCAATGCTCGTCCAGACCTGGTATTGACGGGAAGGACGCTGATCGGCAAGTTGGCGACCAAGGGGCAACAGTTGGAGGATCACTATTTTGGTTCGATCCCTGAGCGTGTATTTGCCTTCATGCGGGATCTGGAGATCGAGTGTCATAAGTTGGGTATTCCTGTCCGGACCCGGCACAATGAAGTGGGTCCGGCGCAGTATGAACTTGCCCCCATGTTCGAAGAGGTCAATGTAGCGGTTGACCATAACCAGCTCCTGATGGATCTGATGGACCGGATTGCCCGCCGCCATCATCTTCGGGTACTGATGCACGAGAAACCGTTTGCCGGCGTCAATGGCAGTGGGAAGCACAACAACTGGTCGGTGGCAACCAACACGGGCAAGAATCTCCTGTCACCAGGCAAACATCCTGGGAAAAACCTGCGATTCCTGACGTTCTTTGTCAATACGATCAAGGCGGTTCATGAGCATGCCGACCTGCTGAGGGCCAGTGTAGCTTCCGCCTCCAATGATCACCGGTTGGGCGCAAATGAAGCACCGCCGGCGATCGTATCGGTGTTCATCGGATCAGTCATGACCAGCATTTTCAGGCAGATCGAGAAAGGGGAGACCACCAAAGAGGATGTCAAGGTGGTCTTGGACCTGCTCAGCAAGATCCCGGATCTCGAATTGGACAATACTGACAGGAACCGGACCTCTCCATTTGCCTTCACTGGAAACAAGTTTGAGGTTCGGATGGTCGGTTCCCAGCAGAATTGCAGCGGACCGATGACGGTGCTCAACACGATCATGGCCGCACAGCTGCAGGCCTTCAAGGTCGAGGTCGACCAGCTGACCCAAAAGGGACAGGACCGTGATGCGGCAATTCTGACCGTATTGAAAGGTTATATCAAATCATCCAAAGCCATCCTCTTCGAAGGTGATAACTACAGTGACGCCTGGGAAAAGGAGGCAGAGAAGCGCAAGTTGGGGAATGAGAAGACCACCCCGGAAGCCCTGGCGGCCTATGTGAGCAAGAAGAGCATCAAGCTTTTCGAGACGGTGGGCGTATTTGCAGAAAAGGAAGTGAAGGCCTTCCATGAGGTTCAGCTGCACAAGTACAGCACAACCCTGGAGATCGAATCCACTACCCTCGAAGAACTGTGTTTGAACTATGTCCTTCCCGCCTCAATGGATTACCAAACTCGACTGGCGAGTAATATGGTCCAGATGAAGGAGATCGGCCTGGATGGCAAGCACGTTGAATTTGCATCGAGTGCTGTAAAGCGTATCGCAAAGAATATCAATGCGATATACCATTTGATTGAAGACATGTCGGAAGCAAGGCGTGAAGCGAACAAGGAGCATGACAGCTTGAAGACGGCATTGGTGTATTGTCATTCGGTCAAGCCTCTGATGGACAAGATCCGGGAACATGCGGATGACCTTGAGTTGATCGTCGATGACCGGGAATGGTCATTGGTCAAGTACAGGGAGATGATGTACATCCGATAGTCCTTCTGCGACGGATAGGAAAAAAGCCGGCCTTTTTAGGTCGGCTTTTTTTATTTTTTTCACAATACAGGGCAATGATTTGTAATATGATTTCACAAATATCAGATAAACAGCTATATATGAATCTGAATAATTCAGTTAATAAGTTTTTGTAAAATACAAAGTTGTTTTTTTGTTTTTGTTCTACCGGGGAAACATGTGGATGTTTGTAAGGTCAACGGAGGTCAAAAAGCTGGCCGCCTGAAGAGGAAAAGTTGACCGACCAATTTGGATATGTTCATGGGATTATAATTTGTTAGTGGGCCGTAAGTTTTTTTGGTGTTTTATTACGGCTCACTACTTTTCCCATCCTCTTCACATCCTTCGGATATGTTCATGGGATTATAATTTGTTGCCAGGCTGCCGCACCAAAAGCGGTGCGGCGCCTACAACAATACTTGAACTGCCACTGGTTAAAGTTATAGATGAACCAAAAGAGGTTCATGACTTATATATGTTCATGGGATTATAAAGCCGCTCTTGTAGCGGCTTTTTTTTTGCCATGGTTCAGGGTCCTGTGGTAAGCACTGATCTGGTCAAATCAGTTGCCGCTGTCTTCCAGGATCTTCTTCATCGTGTGGATGGTTTGATCCAGATAGGCCAATCCGAACATGGCCACATGAGCCAGGAGTGGGTAGAGCTGATAGATCTTTTCTCGAATGCTCCAACCGTCAAGTTCTTTGAAGTGACGAGAATAGGATGAGTAAAACGACGAGGAAAATCCACCGAATAGCGTAGTCATGGCGAGATCAACTTCGCGATGACCGTAGCGCGGACTGGGGTCAATCCATAAGGGTTGTTCATCTGCAGTGCAATAGAGATTGCCAGACCAAAGATCACCATGTAGCAAGACCGGTGGTTCATCATCCAGGATGAGATAAGGGATCCGATCCTCTACCCGCGACCATAATTCCTCCGTCTTGGAGTCAAACACAGATTTCTCCCGGATCACCTTCATGGACGGGGTAAGATACCCGTTGATATAGGTTTCCGACCATTGACTACTCTGGTAAGATTCCAGAGGGATGGTGCCCAGGTAGGATGGGTAAGCGCAGCCGAATAGGGAAGATGTTCGGGTATGCAATCTGGCCAGGTCCTGACCGGCCTGTTCCCAGAAGGCATCCGAATAGGTCCCGGCTGGATAATAATCCATCATCAGATAGGCACCCTGGTCCTGTAGCGACTCCAATCCGTGGATCTTTGGTGTGAGCACCCAGGGAGCCAATTCCTCCAGTCCCCTGGTTTCTGATTCGAAGATCCGGATGGCCATCGGGTCCGGGTTGAACTTGACAAAAAACTGCTGGTCATCGGTGTTCACGATGAACGCCTGATGGATATCGCCACCTGAAGCAGGTGTCATGCTCAGCCTGCTACTGTTCAGTACCTCTTCCAGGCGAATCCGTAAAGGGTCAGGAATCATCATATCAGGTTCAGATCCTGTTCTGCTGGATGATTTCCAGAACTTCGTCGCGGTAATTCTTGCCGATGGGAAGCAGTTTGGTCTGATTCTTCAGGTTGACTTCGATCATGGAGCCGTCCAGTGCCTGTATTTTCTGGACATTAACGATGTAGGATCGATGGATACGTTTGAACAGAGCCGTCGGTAACTTCTCCTCCAGGCTCTTCATGGTTTGAAGGGTAATGACTCGGTCCTGTTCCAGGCGAATGATCACATAATCCTTGAGGCCTTCGATATAGACAATGTCCTCAAAGGAAACCTTGACCAGTTTCTTGTCGGCCTTGACGAACATATACTGGTCAGAACCGGCCTCAGGTTTGCGGGAGCGCAATTGCTCCTTGGCTTTATTGACGGCTTTCAAGAACCGGTCAAATGCGATCGGCTTGAGCAGATAGTCAATGGCATTCAACTCGAAACCCTCTACGGCATATTCGGAAAAGGCCGTGGTAAAGATGACCAGCGGGGGCGTTCGAAGGGATCGCAGCCAGTCCAGACCACTGATCTGCGGCATCTGGATATCCAGGAAAAGGAGGTCGACTTCGGTCGACTGAACGATTTCATTGGCCTCCAGGGCATTCCCGCAAGAAGCCAATACTTCGAGTTCAGGAATTTGTGCGGCATGGCTTTCAAGGATTTCCCTGGCCAGAGGCTCGTCATCAATGATAAGAGTGCGAATGGGTTGCATATCTTAAAGTTAGTTATCCTCGAGGAATTGCAGGGTCAATCGAACTCGATACGTCAAAGGATCGTGTTCAATGAGCAGTTCATGTTGGCCTGGGTATAGCATTTCAAGGCGTTTCCGAACATTCGTCAGGCCAATCCCTCCGAAGGTACGGGCTTCCGGTTGTGGTTGGGTGTCTGCCTTGCTGTTCTCGATCATGAAAACCACCTGATCAGAGCCGACATGCAGATGGACATGAACAAACCCGGTCGACAGACTTCTGGCCAGGCCATGTTTGAAACTGTTTTCCAGGAACGGTATGAACATCAACGGAGCAATGCGCTGGTCATGCACCTCTCCATCAGTCTGGAAGGTGACATCCGCTTTGGAACCATGGCGCAGCTTTTCCAGCTCCAGATAATTCTCGACATAAGCGATTTCACGACGCAATGGCACCCATTTTTCATTGCACTCATAAAGCATATACCGCATCATGTCGGCCAGGCGCAATACGATCTCCGGGGCGAGGTCCGATTTCTTGATCGTCAGAGCATAGAGGCTGTTCAGCGTATTGAACAGAAAATGCGGATTGATTTGTGACTTGAGGAACCGCAGTTCGGATTGCATGGTCTGGGTCTGGATTCTCCGCTTTTCGCGTTCACCCCGAATCCAGTCGCTGATGATCTTGAATACAGTGAAGGTGGATGTGATCAGAAAGTTGAGCAAATAGTATCCCGCCTGGTGCTGAAGGACCTGAGCCTGAAGGTCAGGGTAGTTATGATACTTCCAATAGAACAGATAGATCATCAAGGGGGTCACCACAAGGACCAGGAGTACGAGTAGTCCACCATAGATCAGCAATTTGCGATCGCTGAGAAATCGGGGGATCAGCACATAGATATTGATGTACACCAGGATGGCATAGAACATGATCCTGAGTAATTCATTGCCCAGCGCAAAGAAGAACGGTATCCCATTGATTTCCACTTCCAGATAGGTCAGTGCTGCCAGAAGGACAGACCAGAAAAAGCAATGGGAGAAGAACTTGGACCGCAACAGTTTCATCAGCCTTAAAGATACGCTTCGCCAGGTAGCAGCTGATCAAGAATCGATGAATCTTCGCTCCTCAACGACACACGATCATGGCAACCTGCCGGATAGCCGGGTGATTTGGTTGTCGGGGAAGCGCAATGGTTCATACCTTTGGCCCGAATGTTTGATATATGGTCTATTTGACAAGGGTTGAGAAATTCAACGCAGCCCATAAGCTCTGGGTGGAGGAATGGACAGAAGAGCAGAATCTGGACGTGTTTGGCAAGTGTGCCAATGCCAACTGGCACGGGCATAATTATACCCTGCACGTGACTGTCAAAGGTACGCCGGACCGATATACAGGTTTCGTCATGGATGCCAAGGTCCTGGGCCAACTGGTCAAGCGCGCTGTGATCGACCATGTGGATCATCGCAATCTCAACCTGGATGTGCCGTTCATCCCTGCAGGCATTCAACCGACCTCCGAAAACCTGGTGATCTTTTTCTGGGAACAGTTGGTTCCTCAGCTGCCGCCGGAAGTGACCCTCCATCGATTGATCCTCCATGAGACAGATACTATCTACGCTGAATATTATGGCGAGTAACCAGACAACGAATGGCTGAAGACAAAAGAAAGGAATACCCTGCTGACCGGACGGAGATCCTGAAGACCAGCTATCAAATCCTGATCGAACAGGTCGGGGAGGACCCCTCCAGGGAGGGATTGATCAAGACACCTGAACGGGCAGCAAAAGCGATGCAATTTCTGACACAGGGATATGGTCAGGATCCTGCTGCCATCCTGCGCTCGGCCATGTTCAAGGAGGATTACAGTGAAATGGTCCTTGTCAAGGATATAGAAGTCTATTCGATGTGCGAACACCATATGCTGCCCTTTTTTGGAAAGGCACACATCGCCTATATCCCCGATGGGTATATCGTAGGATTGAGCAAGATCCCTCGAATTGTCGATGTGTTTGCTCGCAGGCTGCAGGTTCAGGAACGATTGACCATGGAAGTACTGGAGTGTATCCAGGATACCCTGAATCCCCTCGGAGCAGCGATTGTTGTCGAGGCACAGCATATGTGCATGATGATGCGAGGAGTTGAAAAACAGAACTCGGCGACCATCACGTCAGCTTTTACAGGCGTATTCCGGAATGAGAGTACACGGATGGAGTTTCTCAGCCTCGTGGAGAAACGCTTGCACTAGGACAACACCATATAGAATAACGTACTAAGTATGAATGATATGAAGAAAGCATATGTTTTTCCAGGCCAGGGAGCCCAATTCACAGGAATGGGCAAGGAAGACTGGACGAACCATCCTGAAGCCAGGGAATGGTACCAGATCGCTGACGAAGTGATGGGTTTTCCGTTGAGTCAGGTGATGTTCGAGGGATCGGAGGATGAATTGAAAGAGACCCGGGTGACCCAGCCGGCCATCTTTGTCCAATCGGTTGTCCGGGCCAGGCTCGCAGGCAGTGCATTTCAGCCGGAGGCGGTTGCCGGCCACAGCCTGGGGGAGTTCAGCGCCTTGACGGCGGCAGGAGCTCTTACGTTTGAGGAGGGTCTTCGATTGGTGAAGGAACGTGCACTGGCCATGCAGGCGGCTTGTGAACTGACGGAAAGTACGATGGCAGCCATTGTCGGACTTGATGATGAAGTGGTGGAAAAGATCTGTGCTGGTATTTCCGATGTCGTTGTACCGGCCAACTACAACTCCCCGGGACAGTTGGTCATCAGTGGTAGCCTTTCCGGGATCGAACAGGCTGTTACCTTGTTGCAGGAGGCGGGTGCCAAGAGGGCTCTTGTGCTGGCAGTGGGAGGTGCATTCCATAGTCCGTTGATGGAACCGGCCAAAGAACGGCTGGCCACGGCGATCATGGAAGCGTCATTCTCCAGGCCGAGTTGTCCGGTCTATCAGAATGTTCATGCGTCCCCGGAAACAGACCCCGATCGGATTCGGGAAAACCTGATCGCTCAATTGACGGCACCGGTGAAGTGGACCCAAACCATCCAGCGGATGTACGGGGACGGGTTCACCGAGTTCATAGAAGTTGGGGGGAAAGGGGTAATTCTTCGGGGACTCATCCGCCGGATTGAACCTTCTGCTACGACTTCTGCATTATAGTCGTAAGGTATTTATCCCGGATATGAAGCCTGCAGAGACCATACAAGCTGGTTCACTGCTGATCGCAGAACCGTTCATGCTGGATCCCTACTTCAGGAGATCAGTGGTCCTCTTGTGTGAACATGAGGATGACAGTTCGTTGGGGTTCATTATCAACAAGCAACTGGATGTCAAGGTCTCGGATCTGATCGCAGATTTCCCTGAATTCGATCAGTTGGTATTCTACGGCGGGCCAGTCCAGACCGATACCATTCACTATATCCACAATGTCGGCGAGTTGTTGGAAGAGAGCGTGATGATCGCCCCGGGAGTATTTTGGGGAGGATCATTCGAGAAGTTGAAATTCCTGATCGACAAACAACTGATCCTGCCCGATAATATCCGTTTTTTTGTAGGGTACAGCGGGTGGTCAGAAGGTCAGTTGCAGGAGGAGTTGCAATATGGATCCTGGATCACGGGTGCAGCGGATGCCAATTATGTGTTCCGATTCGACCCTGACAAAGTATGGAAATCCGTCCTGGAACATAAAGGCTCCACCTATAGCGTCATCGCTCAGGTTCCCGAATCCCTGACCTTGAATTGATCAGGGTTTTACGATCTCTTGTGGTGCAGCAGGTTGGACAGGAGCGGGAGGGGTGTTGTAGGGAATGCGTTCCAATGCCTTTACCATCTGATCCCGATAGACCATATATTCAGGCAGATAGGCACCAGGCATCGGTTTTGCTTCTGGCAGTTTTTCCCGTCGGGGGTTGACCTGTTTTCCATTTTTCCAGAACCGGTAGCAGACATGTGGTCCTGTAGCCAGTCCTGTTGACCCGACATAACCGATCACTTGCCCCTGCTGGACATGCACACCCGGGCGAATGCCTTTGGCAATTCGCTGCATGTGGAGGTATTGTGTCTCATAGGTGCTGTTGTGTCGAATCTTGACAAAGATTCCGTTGCCTCCCTTGCGGGTCGCTGCGGTGACCGTGCCGGAAGCCGTAGCCAGGATCTCTGTGCCATAAGGAGCAGCGAAATCAGTGCCCAGATGGGGTCTCCGGACCTTCAAGACCGGGTGGAGACGGCTATGAGAGAAATGAGATGAAATCCTTGAGAATTTGACAGGAGCCTTCAGGAACAGACTCCTCATCGGGCGGCCCTGAAGGTCATAGTATCCCTGGATACTGTCCTTGGAAAAATAGATCGCATAGTACGTGCTGTCATCCTGGGTAAACTCCACTGCCTGAATCTTGCCTAATCCGATGCGTTCTCCTTCCAGTTGGTCTTCCTCGTAGATCACTCGGAATCGATCCCCTTTTTGAAGATGATGGAAATCAACGGCACATTCCAGGGCACCTTCCAGGCCAATGATTAACGGGGAAGGGATCTTTCCGTCGATGAGGGCATTCCAAAGGGATGACTCGATCACTCCAGCTCGCTCCTGGACGATCTGGACGACAGGACGTTTGATCTCTTCTACGCGAACAGGATCGTGCAAATGGATGCGGTAGGAGCGATAGGCGTTTGGCTCATAGATCAACCAGGCAGGTTGGCATGTGCCTGGGTCCTTGAACACATAGAACTTCTGGCCCTCCCGGATACTGCGTACATTGAATGCCTCGCGGCAGGCTTCGATGATGGTGTATTGCTGATGTCCGGGAACATTGAATTTGTTCAGCAGGCTGCCAAGGATCTCGTTTGATTGTACGGTCCAGGTTTCAACCTGGTAATGCTCAAGGGGCAAACCGTCAAAATAGTTGGGTAAGCGGACATCGAAGAACCCGACATCCTGTTGTCGTTCGCTGACCAGCCAGGAAGTGAAGCCCAAGGTACCGGTCAAGCCAATGATGCCCAACAATAATCGCAGTCTCCCACTTCCCCAACCTGTTGATCTCTTCATGCAGCTTTCCGGATATCCGAAGTAACCCACTTCGATTTGAATACAAAAAAGGTTGCCAAAGTTAAAAAATTTGAATGATCCGTGACATTCGGTCAGATCAGGGTCAATACCGGGCTTCGATGAATACCTCGCTGCCCATCCTGGGGCCGATGGAATCCGGGCAATCTTCCAGGATGACCTCGGAAAAATGTTCTATGAACAAGTCCAGGTATTCCTGCCGGCTTCCGCCGAAGGGAGGTCCTTCCTGCTCAAAGGTTCGTGAAAAGAGCAGGCCGGCAAATCGACCTCCGGGTGCTAGCAACTGATGACATTTCCGGGCATAATCAGGGCGGCGGGAAGGGGGGAGGGCGCTGAGAAACGTCTGTTCGATGATGAGGTCCACCTGGAGGTGAAGGGAAAAGAAGTCCTGGCAGAGGATCCGGTCAGCAGGGAAGTCCGGATGCCGGTTGATGAATGCCTCAATGGCCTTCGGGGCCCAATCGCAGATCCAGGTATTTGCAAATCCGTGATCATTCAACCAGGCGGCTTCATGACCATATCCGGCACCCGGGATCAGGATTCGGATCGTCGGATCATGAATCAGTTGAAAATACTGGACCAAAGCTGGGGCGGCATATCCAATGTCCCATGGGGTGTTCCCCTCCAGATATCTGGTTTGCCAGTATCTTGCGTCTAGTTCTGTCACAAGGCAGTTTTACACAAAGGTATGTTGAATCCGTTCTGGCACGCGAAATCGACCCTGAATTGTGGAGGTCGACTGGTTTCTCTTGACACTCCGGTGGTTATGGGGATCCTCAATGTGACGCCCGATTCTTTTTATGCTGGAAGTCGCCTGGACTCAAGTCAGGCGGCAGTGGATCGTGCGGGCCAGATGCTGGAAGAAGGGATGACCTTGGTGGATATCGGAGGGTACTCCTCTCGTCCCGGCGCACCGGATATCCCGATCGCGGAGGAAATGGATCGGGTGATTCCGATTATTTCTGCCATCCATCGTGCGTTTCCGGCATTGCCCATGTCAGTGGATACCTTTCGCGCCGAGGTGGCCAGGGAGGCCCTTGATCAGGGCGCAACTTTGATAAATGACATTTCCGGGGGGCAACTGGATCCGGCCATGTGGGATCTGGTTGCCAGAAGCAAGGTGCCTTACATCCTGATGCATATGCCGGGGAATCCTTCGACCATGCAGTCGAAGACGACCTATCAGGATGTTGCCGTTGAGGTCCTGGACTGGATCATTCATCAGGTGGGACTTCTTCGGAAAAGAGGTGTTCATGACATTATCATTGATCCGGGCTTCGGTTTTGGAAAGACGGTTGAACAGAATTTTCAGTTGCTCCACCATCTGGATTATTTCCGGGTTATCGGATTGCCCCTTCTCGTTGGCATCTCCCGCAAATCGATGATTTGGAAGACGGTGCGGGCCACCCCGGAGAACGCGCTTCATGGGACGACAGCGGCCCACTTGGTTGCCTTGCAGAAAGGAGCCCGGATCCTGAGAGTTCATGATGTTCGTCCTGCCGTCGATGCCATCCGGATCTGGCAGGCTACGCAACAGGCCTCCCAACCAGACGGTCAGGGTTTGGTCGAGCCTTAGGTCCTGAGCAATGAGACGGATGCATGATTTAACGATATACAGCAGTTCGGTCTGCAGTTCGTGAACAAATGGAGAGGATTGAACCATATCAGCCCGCATGGCCCTTCAGAAATGGGCATGTTTCCACGGCATATGCAGGTCTTCTCAGAGGGCAACGCATCCGTTCCATCGGGTCCAGACGGCGGATCGAAACTCCTGACCATGATTTCCTGGATCTGGACCTGGCCGTCAGGGGAGAGGAAAAACTGGTTGTTCTTTTGCACGGGCTGGAGGGGAATACCGGTCGGCCATACATGGTCAATATGGCTGACCGACTGCTGGCCGCTGGCTACGATGTTTTGGCGGTCAATTTCCGGGGATGCAGTGGCGAGCCGAATCACCAGCTCAGATCCTACCATACCGGTGAGACCCGTGACCTGCGCTTTGTCATGCAATGGATCGTCCGGCACCTGCCTCACTGGCAATACGCGCTGGTCGGGTTCAGCCTTGGCGGGAATGTCCTCCTGAAGTATCTGGGTGAGGAGGGGGCTGACTGTCTGCCCGGAATCCAAACGGCAGTTGCCTTTTCTGTTCCAGTCGATCTGGCCTCATCCAGTCGGCAATTGGACCGGGGCATCAATCGTCTCTATGTCCGACAGTTCTTGAAGACCCTGATTCCGAAGGCTCTGGGTAAGTTGGAGACGTATCCAGGCCATCATCTGGATCGCGAGGCCATTCGACGGGCGACCTCCTTTCGCGAGTTCGACCAGGCGTTTACCGCTCCGGTGAACGGATTTGCCAGTACCCAGGATTATTGGGAGCAGGCCAGTTCGCTGCCCTATCTCAGCCGGATACCCTTGCCAGTCTTGATGGTGAATGCCCTGGATGATCCGTTTCTCAGTCCGGTTTGCTATCCGGGTGATCCGGATACATTAGGCAATGTCCGGCTGGAATCGCCGGCGCATGGCGGTCATGTCGCCTTTCCCAGATGGACAAGAACGGGCTATTACTGGTCCGAGGAACGGGTGGTGCATCATCTCAACAGCATCATGATCCAACAGGGTTAACGTCGAGTTAACCGGATCAACGAGCAGATCAACAGGCCGGCGTAAACGTTATCTTTACGCAACCGAATGAAGAATACGCCACCTTCTGACCAGCCCGTACAGCGGATTACTACCGGACGTCGCCTCCTGCGGTTCTTTTTCGGATTGGCGTTTATCCTGCTGGTGCTGATCGGAACGATCTTTACCGTGATCAGTCTTCCCATGGTACAGCGGTATGGCGTTGATTGGCTGACCACCCGGATCAGCCATACCACCGGGACACGATTCGAAATTCAATCATTCAAACTGACCTGGCAAGGTGACCTGGAGATGGAGAATGTCTTTGTCCAGGGACTGGACGGTGATACCCTCCTGGTTGCCGGAGCATTGGGCACTCGGATCATTCGGGATGTCGCCGGTTTGTTCAGTGGTCATATAGCTATTTCCGATGTCGTGATCCGCAAGGCCACCTTTCAACTGAAGCGGTACCCCGATGGAACAGATAATATTTCCAGATTTCTCGGCAAACTGTTTCCTTCCCCAACCGGCCAGGGTGGGTCATTCCAACTGGATATCAACCGATTGAGGCTGGATGATTTTCACTACCTCGAAGTGGATTCCACTGCCGGGAAATTGATATCTGTGCGGTCAGGGCAGGCGGATATCAGGGTGCATTGCGTCGATTTTCAAGCGCTTGATTTTGAGTTTGACCAGGCCACTGCCGAACACCCGATTGTCGAAGTGCGAACCTTTGCCGGCCGTCCGGTAGACCGGTCAGCTGCGATGTCATCCGGTCCAGCCTCCGTTCGAAAGAAAAAACCTTTCTCCTTTTGGTTCAATCGAGTGAAACTGTCGGATGCCGTATTCATCCTCAATAATGATTTCCGGTCGCCCGTCAGGACCAGGCAGAAGGATGAGATGGACTACAATCACTTGCAGGTGACGGATCTGGACTTGGTGCTTCGGCAATTTGCCTTTGATGAAGACCACCGGTACAATGGTCGGATCGTTTCATGCAGCCTCAGGGAATCCTCTGGTTTTACATTGAATGATTTGTCCGTCGATCAGGCGAGAGTCAACCGGCAATCAGCTCGGCTGGATGGCCTGCACATTGCAACCCCGAACAGCCTGATCGGTGATACCCTGGAATTACGTTATTCCAACTATCCCGATTTTCTTGACTTCAACAACAAGGTGTTCCTGGATGCGCGGTTCAAGGACAGCCAGATCGGGATTCAAGACCTGTTCTACTTTGCTCCGGGTCTGAAGCAATCGGCATTCTTTCAGAAGAACCAATCCCTGGCTGTCTTCCTGGATGGGGCAATCGGTTCGCGGATCAACAATCTCAAGGGGAAGGACATTACCTTACGGATCGGTGACCGATTCCGATTCCAGGGGAACTTCAGTTCCAGGAGTCTGGCGATCCGGCATGAGGAATCGTTGAACCTGAAGTTGACAGAACTGGTAACCGATGTCGCCACCCTGAAGGAGATCATTCCCGGGTTTTCCCCTCCGGCCAACTTCAACAAGCTTGGAAAGTTGAGCTTCAAGGGACGCTTTGACGGTTTTCTGGTCGACTTCGTATCCTTCGGAGAATTGAAGACGGAATTGGGAGAAGCCTTTCTGGACATGCGGATGAATCTGAAGAATGGACTGGATCGTGCGTCCTATTCCGGTGAACTCGGCTTGCGTCAGTTTGATTTGGGGACCTGGACGGGAAACAATCAGCTCGGTCTGGTTTCTTTCCACTCGAACGTCAAGAATGGCAAGGGCCTCAGCCTGCAGAATCTTCAGGCTGATCTGGAAGCCAATGTCGAATCCCTGGCCTTTCGCGGGTATGAGTACGAGAACTTGAAGATCAAAGGGGATATCACCAAGGATCGCTTCAACGGTCAGTTTGATATACGCGATCCCAATATTGACCTCTTCTTTGAAGGCTTCGTTCGTTATCGGGACTCACTGCCCAGCTTTGATTTTCGAGCGATCCTGAACCATTTGGACATGAAGGCGCTGAACCTGGGGACCAATCCGGTCGAGTTATCCGGTATCCTGGATCTGAACTTGAAAGGTCGTGATATCAATTCACTGGTCGGGTACGCCAGAGCCCTTCAGGTTGATCTCGACCAGCCAGGGAGAAAAACCCTTCATGCTGACTCCCTGATCCTCCGCCTCTCGGGTGAACCAGGACCGGATCGTCAGCTGACCGTGGGGTCCGACCTCGCCGAAGCCGATATCAAGGGCGACTTCCAGCTGATGGAGATGGGCAAGGTCTTGTCTTCTCGCCTGGAGACACATTTTCCCGAATTGGCTGCCCGATTCGGTTGGAGAGGTGTTCAGGGAGCCCGCTTACTGACGAAGGCGTTTTCATTTTCATTCAAAGCCAAGAAGTTACACGCATTTACCCAAGCGTTCAATGAACAGGCACCTGATCTGGACGGAGCGACAGGAGAGGGGATCATCGACTATGCCCGGAACAGGACATCAGTGAATATTCAAGTCCCTTCCCTGATCTTTCAAGGGAAGGAGATCGGCAATCTGGCAGTCCGATTTGTGGCAGATAGCACAGAGGTGCACAGCGAGGTCATGGCAGATTCACTGATCCTGGACAGCCGGGTGCTGCACCAGATCCAATTGACCACAGATCGGGATGGGCTGCCCTATACGTTTGGCATCCGGATAGCGGATACCTATCCATATGGTACGCATGTGAAGGGCTCGATTCAGGTGGATTCTACCGGATATTCTGTCCGATTGCTCAATGACTCCATGGTCTTCACGAATCGACTGTGGGACATTTCGGAAGCCAATTTCCTTCGATTCGATTCTACCCAGTTAGCTGTTCAGGATCTTCGGTTGACCTCGAATGGTCGGACCATAGAGGTGAAGGACTATCGAAACAGGGGCATCATCCTGCACTTGCAGGACCTGGATATTGGCAAGATCAACCAGGTCCTGAATTACGACAAAGTGAAATTCAACGGGTTGATGAATGTCGACCTTCTCATCCGCAATATTTTCCAATTCAAGGACTTTGCCTTGTTGGCCAAAT
Organism: Lewinellaceae bacterium; assembly: GCA_020636225.1. Classification (GTDB taxonomy): domain Bacteria; phylum Bacteroidota; class Bacteroidia; order Chitinophagales; family Saprospiraceae; genus JAGNXB01. The sequence goes on from JACJYI010000002.1 coordinate 405,500, forward strand.
CTGATTCACTGCTGATCAATAACACGTCCTACGGGTCCATGATCGCTTATGGATCCATGTCGACGTTGAAAAGTCCACTGGAGTATACGTTCGAACTTGGCCAGAAGAATCAGCGGATCAGCGCGGAAGGCTATTGGTATGGTGATCAGGATGCGGACCAGGGGGGGCGGATCGACCTGGCGTTGACGACCACGAATTTTCCCCTTCGGATTGCGGAGTATTTCCTGTCGAACGGCATCAAGGATACCAAAGGCACATTCTCTGCGGACCTGACCCTGGAAGGCCCCCTGCAGAAGCCTGAGCTGGCAGGTCATATCGATGTGGCAGATGTCTACACCACCATTACCTATCTGGGCACGAGATACCATATCAGCAAGGGCAGGATCAAGGCTGACTCCTATTTGTTTGATGCTACGGGCATCGTCCTCCAGGATGTATTGAACAATGAGGCTGTCGTGACCGGAGGCATGATCCATGACCACTTTCGGGAATGGGGACTGAAGTGTACCATCGAATCTGATCGGATGCTGGCCCTGGATACACGAAAGCAGGACAACAGCTTTTACTATGGTACAGGAATCGGTAAATTCAAGGTGGATTTTTCCGGGACGTTGAAGGCAACCAATATCTATGTGAATGCGGTGACGGCACGGGGAAGCAGTTTGAGTATCCCTGTCAATGCGGGTTCAACCGGAGCGCAATTGCAGTTCGTCGAATTCATATCCCTGTCCGATACCGCCCGTGCAGTTGGCAGCCAGCCCAAGGGGCCAACCGGGTTGCAATTCGGCATGGACCTCGTTTTGACGGAGGATGCCCTGGTCCAGATCATCTTTGATGAACGGGCGGGTGATATCCTCAGTGGGTATGGACGCGGAAATATCCGACTCGAAGTGCCCAGATCAGGAAGTATGCGCATGTTCGGCGATTACAATATCGAACGGGGTGAGTATCTCTTTACGTTCCAGAACCTGGTCAACAAGTCATTCATTGTCGAACGTGGCGGGACCATCCTGTGGAGCGGAGACCCGTTTGAAGCCCAGATCAATCTTCGAGCGAACTATGCCATTGCAGGTACACCGCCCTTCAATCTGATCTCCGAGTATCTGGTCACCTCTGCTTCGACCACGACCCAACAGGCCAGAAATCCGACTGAGGTCAATCTGGTCATGCTCCTGACCGGCAAACTCCTGGAACCGACCATCAATTTTGACCTGGCCTTCCCCCAACTGGTCGGGGAGATCCGCAGTCTGGTGGAAACCAAGATGCAGACCCTGCGCAGGGATCCAAATGAAATGAACTGGCAGGTGTTCGGACTGATCATGTCCAATAATTTCCTGCCGTCGGGATTGACAACGCAGGGAACCCAGTATGTGGCTGGGATCAATACGGTCAGTGAATTGATCTCCAATCAATTTTCCCGTTACATGACCGCAATGCTTTCCGAATTGGTGGCGGATGTGGGGATCATATCCGGAATTGACTTTGATGCCGGATTCTCGATCAACCAGAGTGACCTCAATATCAACCAGTTCGCAGACGCCTTCAGCAATACGGATTTTCACCTCAGCCAACGGGTCAATTTCTATGATGATCGCCTGAGCCTTGCCGTGAAAGGCAATCTGCTGAACACCACCGGCCTGGAAACGACCAGGACCTTGATGGTCGGTGGAGATTTCCAGATCGAGTACGCACTCACGGAAGACAGGCGGTTGAAGGTCAGGGTCTATCAGCGATCTGAGCCGACCATTCTGGGGAACCGACGGTTCAAGACAGGCCTTGGGTTTTCATTTCGCCAGGAATTTGACTGATCCCGGTGGCTAGTGAATAAATATCCGGACAGGCAGATGGTCGGAATATCCTCCGAAATAGCGGGTGCCTCCATAGGTCCGGTTGGGTAATGGCCCGTATTTCTGGTCTTGATATAGCATAAAGTTTTGCTTGAAGATATCAGACCTGGTGTATTGCCAATCAGCCTTTTCAGAAAGAAAGTTTCTGCTGAGAATGGCCTGATCCAGCATGTTCCAGTCGCCCCGGTAATAATAACTGCCCAAATCAGACCGGTCAAACTCCCAGAAGGCATTGAACAATGCCATGTCGGATTCATCCCGACTTCCGGCACGGAGCACTTCCCGAAGGGTCTGATCGGTTGGTTCATCATTGAAGTCGCCCAGAATGACCAAAGATCCTTCAGGATGCTGGGTACGAACCTCATCGATGGCTGCCTGCAACTGCCTGGCCGCCTGCATTCGTCGGGCGAGGGAGACCTCTGGACCATCGCGTCGTGAAGGCCAGTGCACGACAAACACATGGAGAATTCTGCCGTCTGTGGCTTGCAGTTGACAATAGAGAATATCACGCGTCGTGTACCCAGGAACGAGCAGGTCCTGAATGTCCACATGGATAGGCCGGCCTTCTACGACATGGAATCTCTGACTCTTGTAGATCAGCGCAACATCGATCCCCCGATGGTCGGGCGAATCAAAGTGAGCGATCTGATAGTCCTGTGTTCGCAATGATCCCATCTCGACCAGATCCTGCAGGACCAGGCGATTCTCTACTTCGGCAAAACCCATGATGTCGGGCATCTCCATGCCCGTGATCACGTCGGCCATGTGCTCCAGTTTTCTCTGGTACCGGTCGGCCGTCCAGTGTTGCTTTCCCTCCGGTGTGAAGTCATCATCATCCCGCAGTGGGTCATCCAGGGTGTCAAACAGGTTTTCCACATTGTAGAAACCAATCTGTACCGGGGAATGAACGATTACCTTGTTTGTACTGCATTGGCCGAGCAGCAATGGGGCAAGAAGGACGAGCAGGAGGTAGTGCATTGGTGATGATGTCATCGTTGGCTGGTCTTTTGCCGGAGGAAATGGTCGACCAGGACGAGGCTGGTCATGGCTTCTACAATGGGAACGGCCCTTGGAACGACACATGGGTCATGCCGACCGGTTCCGGCAAACTGAACGGACTGACCGGTCATATCGATGGTTTGCTGTTCTTTGCGGATGGTAGCGACCGGTTTGAAAGCAGCCCGAAATTCAATGGGCATCCCATTGCTGATGCCTCCCTGAATGCCGCCACTGTGATTGGTTGTCGTCCACACTCTTCCCTCGGATTCCTCGAAAGGATCATTGTGTTCTGACCCTCGAAGGGCAACCCCGGCAAAGCCGGATCCGATCTCAAATCCCTTGCAGGCATTGATACTGAGGATGGCCTTCCCCAGGTCGGCATGCAGCTTGTCAAACACGGGTTCACCCCAGCCAGGCGGGCAGCCGGTAATGCGAGCCATGATCACGCCTCCAGTAGAATCCCCAGCATCTTTCAACTCAAGGATGTATTGGTCCATCAGGGAAGCCACGGTCGGGTCGGGACATCGAACGGCATTCCGGTCAATGTTAGCGCGGGTAATGAGGTCAGGTTGCTGCTGCATGGCGATCGGGCCGACCTGGGTGACCCAGGCGTGGACAGCGACGCCCACCTGCCTGAGGAGGATGGCCGCCAGCGCGCCGGCAGCAACCCGGGCAGCCGTTTCCCGGGCAGAGGATCGTCCACCACCACGCGCATCGCGGATGCCGAACTTCTGTTCCCAGGTATAATCGGCATGAGAGGGACGATACAGCTGGCTCAGGGGTTTGTAGTCGCCTGGCCGGGCATCCTTGTTGGCAATGAACATACTGATAGGTGTACCCGTTGTGATCCCATCCAACAGGCCGGAGAAGATCTGGACCTGATCCGATTCGTTTCGGTCCGTGGTCAGGGCAGATTGGCCGGGTTTCCGCCGATCCAGTTCCTGTTGTATCTCTTCAATGTTGACCGCATACCCCGCCGGACACCCGTCAATCACCACACCGATCCCGGGGCCATGCGATTCGCCATAGGTATGAATTCTGAAGATCCGTCCAAAGGTATTGCCACGCATATCGTAACCATTAACGACACGAAGGTACGATCCGAAACCGGGAGACCCCGGTTTGTCGGTGTATCTTTGCACCAATTGATCTGACCATGCTGTTTATTCCTGAAGACGTCCCTTATGCCCTGGAATTTCGGCGGATCCTGGAATTGACGGCCGATCATTGTATGGGGGAACCCGGCAGGGAACTGGCCCTGTCGATCCGACCCTCTACGGATGCCCGGGTCATTGAACAACGCCTGCTCGAAGTCGATGAATGGGCCAGGACCATGCAAGGCCCCGCGCCGATTCCTTTCTCCGCTTATGAGGACATCCGGCATACCTTCCGGTTTCTCAGTGTTGCGGAGTATATCCTGGATATTGAGGATCTCCTCCGGTTCAGGAACCTGCTCTACCTGCATCGGGATGTGCATGGTTTTCCAGGCGAAGAAACTGCGGTAGCCTATCCGACCATCGTGGCCTTGATCCAATCCCTGCCCTTTGAAGCGGAGCCGCTGATTCAGTTGGAACGGGTGTTCGAGCCGACAGGCGAAGTGCGGGATTCAGCCTCACCGGCGCTGGCAGCGATCCGCCGGCGGAGGATCCAACTCCAGAAAGAACTTGAGAAACAGTTTCGTCAACTGGTCGGGGAGTATAAGAAGAACGGATGGCTGGCTGATTCAGGAGAAAGCATTCGGGGTGGTCGGCTGGTCCTGACCGTTCCGGTGGAGCACAAGCGAAAGATCAAGGGGATCATCCTGGATGAATCCGCCTCGGGGCGAACGGTCTTTCTGGAACCAGCCGCCCTGGTGGAAGGCAATAATGACCTCTTTGAACTGGAATCCGAGGAACGACTGGAAATCCAACGGATCCTGAAAGAACTCTCAGGACAGATCCGGCCTTACTCTTCCTACTTGCAAAACCTGATCCAGCATGTGATCCGGCTTGACCTGATCCGCGCCAAGGCCGTGGTCAGCCGAATGTATCATGGCACTTCTCCGGAGATTACCCGGGAGCTCACCCTGGTCCTGAAGCAGGCCTTTCATCCACTGCTCTGGATCAAGAACCAGTCTACGCAGAAACCGGTTGTCCCCTTCGATCTCTCTCTGGACCGCACGAATCGGATCCTGGTGCTCAGTGGTCCCAATGCGGGTGGCAAGTCCATCACCATGAAAAGTGTCCTGTTGATCCAGCTCCTCGCTCAATCAGGGTTCCTGATCCCCGCCAGGCATGGATCGGTTCTGCCGGTATTCCAGAAGTGTTTTGCAGATATCGGCGATCAGCAATCCATTGAAGATGATCTGAGTACCTACAGTTCCAAGCTCAAGAATATGCGCCTGTTTCTCGATCAGGCGGATCGTCGGACCCTGGTCGCGATGGATGAGTTCGGTTCAGGTACTGATCCCAAGATGGGAGGCGCCATAGCCGAGGCGATCCTCAATGAGTTGAATCGCCGAAAGGTGTTTGGTGTCGTGACCACCCACTATTCCAACCTCAAGATCTTTGCCTTCCAGCAACCAGGGCTGATCAATGGTTCGATGGTCTTTGATCAGGAGGAATTGCATCCGACCTATGAATTGCGCGTCGGGCAACCGGGCTCTTCCTTCGCTTTTGAGATCGCAGGATCCAGCGGACTGCCGGAGAGTGTGCTTCACTATGCCCGAAAACGAAGCGGATCCAGTAATCAGGCTGTCGATCAACTGTTGATCAATCTTCAGAACGACCGACGTCGACTGGAGGAACAACTGGACGACATTCAGGCGAAAAAGGAGAAACTGGACCAGTTGATCACCTCCTATGAACAGATGTTCCGCGACCTGGAATTCCAGCGAAAAAAGCACAAGATGGAGCTGCGGGAACTGGCCCTACAGCAAAAGTCAAAGGACCAGCAGTCTGTCGATGAGGTTATAGAACAGTTGAAGCAGGAACGGAATCTGGAGAAAGCAAAAGAGAAGCGGGAGTTGCTCAGGGCTGAACAGGAACGATTGCGCAACCAGGTAGGGGCCATTCGGGAGGAGGTACATCACCTGGAGAATCAGTTGGAGGATTCTTCCGAGGAGGTGGCTCCAGGAGGATTTGTCCGGATCCGGAAAGGTGGCGCGGTCGGTGAAGTGCTCCGGGTAGATCGGGGCAAGGCTGAGATTGCAGTCGGCGGCCTGCGGATGATCGTCGACATCCAGGAGGTTCAACCTGTCCGGGAACCGCTGTCCATTCGAACGACGAGAAGTGTATCCGTCAAGGATGTGACAGATGAGCCATCAGCGAATCGATTGGATATCCGGGGTTTCAAACTGGAGGATGCCCGGCGGGTCTTGCAACTGTTCCTCGATAAGGCCCACCTGGGCTCCAGTCGCCGGGTAGTGATCCTGCATGGAAAGGGCACGGGAGCGCTTCGAAAAATGGTCTATGCCGTAGCGAGGGAATACCGGGATATCAGGGAGGTAGCTCCGGCGCTACCTGAAGAGGGGGGAGAAGGTGTGACGATCATTTCATTCTGATCGTCACACCCGCAAGAGATCAGCCGAAGATCTCGACACCTCCAAAGTGGAAGCTGCCTTCGATCAGGGCATTTTCATCGGAGTCAGAGCCGTGGACGGCATTTTCACCGATGTTGGTCGCATATTTGGCCCGGATGGTACCCGGCTCGGCCTTGCTGGGATCCGTCGCTCCGATCAGGGTCCGGAAATCCTCTACAGCATTGTCTTTCTCAAGAATGGCCGCCACAATGGGGCCTGAGGACATGAATTCAACCAGCTCGCCATAAAAAGGGCGTTCTTTGTGGATCGCATAGAATTCGCCTGCCTTTTCTGCAGACAGTTTGGTGTACTTCATCGCAACGATCTTGAACCCGGAGGCATTGATCTGGGCAAGGATTGCACCGATATGGCCATTGCGGACAGCATCGGGTTTGATCATGGTGAATGTGCGGTTACCAGCCATTTATTATTGAAATTTTATTAATATGTGCAAAATGCGGAGCAAAGGTAGGCATTGCTTTGGATGTCTGTCAAGCTTGCCCCTACTTTTGCACTGATTCCAAGCTTCTGAACCCCTGCTGATGAATATCCACGAATTGAGCCACTACCTGAACGTCCCGAGGGATATCGTCATCGTCAGCCATCGCAACCCTGATGGAGATGCAGTAGGGTCATCCCTGGCCCTGGGCAGGCTTCTTCGAAAGGCAGGACATACGGTACAGATGATCATGCCTTCCGAATTTCCCCCCATCTTCAACTGGATGCCGGACATCGATCGGGTCTGGATCTATGACCACAGGCCGGATGACGCGATCAAGGCCATCCAGAAGGCCAGTCTCATTGTTATGCTGGATTTCAATTCGTTGGACAGGATTGACAGGATGGGAGAGGAGATCCATCATTTGACCGATACCCGAACCGTTCTGATCGATCATCACCTCGACCCGGAGCCGATTGCCGATCTGATGTTCACTGAAGTGGAAGCGTCCAGCACTTCTGAACTGGTGTTCGATTTTATCCGTGAAGCCGGCTGGTTGTCGCAGGTGGATCTGGAAGTGGCGACCTCCCTCATGACGGGAATCCTCACGGACACGGGGTCATTCAAGTACAATACACGCGCTGTCCTCTTCCACAAAGTGGCTGATCTCCTCGGATATGGCATTGATCTGAACGAGCTCCAGATCCGGATATTCAATACCCTTCCTGTCAAATTCCTGCGCCTTTTGGGATACTGCCTGCACCGTCGGATGGAGATCCTGGAAGAATATCATACCGGGATCATTACCTTGTCCAAGGAAGACTATGAACGGTTTGATATCCAACGGGGTGATACAGAAGGGATTGTGAATTACCTGCTCATGCTGCAACAGGTCAAGTTTGCGATCCTGATCACGGAGCAACCAACGATCATCAAGCTGTCGTTTCGGTCCAAAGGTGATTTCTCCGTGCAGGAGTTTGCACGTGACCACTTCAAAGGTGGAGGACACAGGAATGCATCAGGGGGAGCCATTTATGGAACATTATCAAAAACAGTAAAAAAAGTGAAATCTTTGCTGCCGCAATATGCCCAATCATTGAAATCCGCTTAACACATCAATATGCGTCATTCACTGTTTATTCTCGGGGTCGCTCTGATGACCCTTGTCTCATGCAAACAAGCCGGAGGTGACTTTACCGGCTTTACCAAGAGTGGGTATCCCTACACGATCCATGAAGATCAGTCAGGGGCGACTCCACAGGTCGGAGATAAAGTCCGGTTCTTTGAGACCATCCGGATCAATTCTGACTCCATTATTTTCAGCCAGGAAATGACCGTGGTTCTTCCGGAAGAATCCCAGGTGGCCACTCCGCCTCCCGCCAATTATGAATTGCTGTTTTTACTGTCGGCAGGTGATACAGCATCCGTTTATGTGTTCGATTCCCTGCTGACGAGAATACCCAATTTGACGCTGTCGCCTACAGATACGCTGATCTATGATATCGGCTTCAAGGAGATCGTTGAATCCAAGGCCGATCGGGAGAAAGGGATGGAAGATGCCAAGGCCAAGGAATCGGTGGTGAAAGAGCAAGTGCGGGAGGCGATCGATAAATATCTTGACGGCAGCCTGAATGATATTCTGATCACCTCTCCCTCCGGCTTGAAATATGTCATCAACCAGAAAGGGAATGGCACGCTGCCCCAGCCGGGTCAGAATCTGAGAGTCCATTATTATGGTAGCCTCATGGATGGGACGATGTTCGACAATTCCTACAGCAGGGGCGAGCCTTTTGAGTTTCCTCTCGGGCAAGGTCGGGTGATTCCCGGATGGGATGAAGGCCTGGGTTATGTTGAAATAGGTGGTGTTGCTACCCTGTTCCTGCCGTATCAACTGGCCTATGGGGAAGCTGGAAGCCCTCCCACGATTCCACCAAAGTCCGATCTCGTCTTCTACGTTGAATTAGTCGACGCGAATTAAGTTTCTATCTTCGCAAGGAACGCCGTTTGATCTGCCGGATCTGCCTGCAGGCGGACGGCGTTCTTTTTTCTTCCCCATTCCGGGGTATTTATTCATCCAACATCCTCTTGCATGAACAGTTTCATGCAGGTGGAACGTACTGAGGAGGTCCAACATGACACAAGATCAATTACTTCACCTCAAGACCAGACTGGATTCGATAAGGGGGTATCTTTGACGTCGATCGCCGACGTCTTATTATCGAAGACAAGGAGCATCAGACCATGGATCCCACTTTCTGGAATGACCCGGAACGTGCTGAGCTGGTGATGCGTGAGCTGAAAGGCCACAAAAAGTGGGTACAGGACTATGAAGACCTGGCCCGGTATATCGAAGACACCGAAGTTCTGTTTGACTTCAGCAAGGAAGGCGAGGCCACCGAAGAAGAAGTGGAAGAAGCTTATCAGCGGGCCCTGGACCAACTCTCCAATGTCGAGTTTCGCTTGGCCATGGACCAACCGGAGGACGAATTGGGCTGCATCCTGGAGATCAATGCCGGTGCTGGTGGTACGGAAAGCTGTGACTGGTCGTCCATGCTGCATCGTATGTATGTGATGTGGGCCGAGAAGAACGGCTATTCGGTGACCGAACTCAATCGCCAGGATGGCGATGTAGCCGGAATCAAGTCTGTTGAACTGGAGATCCAGGGCGATCATGCCTACGGGATGTTGAAAGGAGAGAACGGAGTCCATCGGTTGGTTCGCATCAGCCCCTTCAACTCCCAGGGAAAACGGATGACCTCCTTTTCATCCGTATTCGTTCACCCCATGATCGATAACAGCATCGAGGTAGAGGTCAATCCGGCTGATCTGGAATGGGATACCTTCCGTTCCAGCGGGGCTGGTGGACAGCACGTCAACAAGACAGAGTCTGCGGTTCGTGTTCGACATCTGCCATCGGGAATCGTCGTGGAGTGTCAGCAGGAGCGTTCCCAGCACATGAACCGGGAGAAGGCAATGCAAATGCTGAAATCCAGGCTTTATGAAAAGGAGATCGAGCGTAAGATGGCCGAACGCGAAAAAGTGGAAGCCGGGAAAATGAAAAATGAATGGGGGTCCCAGATCCGTTCATATGTACTGGATGACCGCCGGGTGAAGGATCATCGGACCGGTCATACGAATAACAATACCGATGCCGTTCTGGACGGAGATATTGGCGGGTTTCTCAAGGCATGGCTTCTGGCTCGTCAGCAGGTGGGTTCAAATTGACCCCAGCCAGACAATCCAGTATCCAATTCCGATAGGATGCATTGGCATCTGCTCTCCAGGAAAGAAGACAGGGTACCTCATAAGGGTGCCCTTTTTCTATGGCCTTTCGGAGCTCGGCCAGATGGGCACGGTCCGTTTTGAAGATCGCCACATATTCCTTGCCCTCGACCATCTCCCCTTGCCATGAGTATAAGCTGTCTATGGAATGCAGGTTCATGCAGGCTGCAAGCCCTCTCTGGATCATCTGATGTGCTAGATCCATAGCGGAGGTCCGGTCGGGAAAGGTGACATACAACAGGTCAACGTCCATAATACTTGATCAATTCTAACGTGAAGGAGAAGAGGACCAGACTGCAGGCGATGTAGATCAGTACCGGGCCTGTCCAGGCTTCGAGCAGGATACCCGCTGGAAACAGGATGAAGACCGCTCCTGCCAGCATCCGTGCCCAGGGATATGTCCTGGATGGTGCGGTCTTCGACGACGGCCAATATGTCTTCATGAGCTGGACAACAGGACGGATCCAACCAGCTGCCATGATCCAAGGGCCTGCCAGACCCGCCTGCCATATGAAAATCGTCATCAGTAGGACAAAGAGGGCATCAACCTCCTCATCCAGTACCATGCCCAGTGGCGACTGTCCCTGAAACCGTCTGGCCAGCCAACCGTCCAAACCATCCATGAGGGCAGCTGTGAGGAACAACCACCCCACATTGGTCAGGGAAATGGGACACAGGGTCGACACCGGGATGAAGCAGAGGACGCCGCGGGCCAGTGTGGTTCCGTTTGCCATGCATCTGCCGGGTGTTGCCCATTGATTTCGGCCACTTCGGGCGATCAGGATGAACAGGTGCCCCAGCAACAGTCCCGGGTAGATCACTCCAGGCACCGATGAAAGAAAAAGGAGTGGGATACCGGCCAATACCAGGATGGCCTGATGAATGACCCATCTACGATGAATGAAGGCCAGTTCAGTGTTCACAACGAATGTCTTGCATAAATGTCTCCTGAAATCACGCGGGTCCGAGTGCGGGATAATTCCGTCATCAACCTGTCGGCCGATGTGTATTCCGGTAGTTCAAAACGGTGCTGTTCTCGAAGAGAGAAATTGTATTCATATCTTCCTAATTGGTTCAGGTACAGAATGATATCATGCAGTGGCTCAAGATCCTTGCTAAAGAATTCCAGGGACAAATGGGGGAGGGGACGATGTAGTCCCTTCAATACCTCCAGCTCGAATCCCTCCACATCGATCTTGCAAAAGGCAGGCTGGCCATATTGATCCACCAGGTCATCCAGAGTGATCGTCTGTACCTGGATCTGTTCATCCCATCGTTCGTTCCGATGCGAATAGCCGGCCATCATCTCTTGCCAGCTTCTGTCCCGCAGCGTACTGATGGTCGGAGAGCCTGGATTGATGTGGAACGTCAATTCCCGGGCAGTCGAAGCGACCGCTTTCGGGACGATCACAACATGCTTGTCCCGCCCAAATCGATTGTTCAAGACATCCAGGCACCGGGGTTGTGGTTCGATGGAAATGACCCTGGCCCCCAGGTCTCGCCAAGACCGGGTCCGGTTGCCAACATGGGCACCCAGGTCAAAGCACAAGTCTCCTGGCTGAATAAATTGACGATAGAACCGAACCATCCTGCTTCGATTTCCAGGCTTCCAATCATAGACTGCCCGGGAGCGTAGCATGCCCCACCAACCTCGGATCGATCTGTTCATGCCGGGCTGTTCTGGAAGGTCAGCATCCGATAGTTCAACCAACCTTGCTGGAGGCCGCATTGCACGGCATGTCCGCCACGCAAAGCATGCAGGTACGGATGCAAGGTGGTCAGTGGCCGAAACCGGCGATTGAATCGGGCGATCCACCGATCCCTGGGCCTGTCTTTTTCGACCCATGGAGTCAGGTCATCATTTCCGGTCAGGATCAGGCCATGCCCGGAAGCAATGGCCTCCGTTTCATTCGTGGTCAGGATATGCCCGGCTTTCCAATAGGCCTGATAGTCCGACAGGAGCTCCTGGACCGGTGAAGAATGATCGGAGAAAGGCTTCGTGGGGAAGGTGTCCAGGATGGCCAGTTGCCCTCCGGTTGTCAACACCCGGGCAGCTTCCCTGAAGAATGACTCGGGATGGGGGCTGTGCACAAACGATTCCAATGCGTAGGCAAGGTCGTACTGGCCGGTCCATGTCTCCGGTAAATGGTGAAAATCACCGGCCAGGATATGCCATTCTCCGCGAATGGATCGGGACAAGGCATTACCTGTTTCAGCTTGTCGCTGGCTCAGGGTTATACCGGTCAGTTCGAGTGGACCCGCAGCATGCCCGGCCAGGTAAGCCATCGACGCCCCGACACCACAGCCCAGGTCCAGGATACGGGCAGGCTTGTTGCGGATCTGATCTGCCAGCTGGCAGATCAGTCCGTTGGTATAATGGGAGGCTTCCTGGCTGGTGGACACCCCAGGGCCCCAAAGTGATGCATGGATATTTCTGGTTCCACCGGTTTTGCCAAACATATTGAACAGCCAGGTGTTCCTATCATAATATTGTGAGACCTTTCGGGTGTGCGTAGTCGGTTGCATATTCATCTGTAGTGTCTCTAATGTAGTTTTTTTAGCACATTTGTTCAATGGAAAGACAGGCGGAAGTGATGATCCCGACAAAATGGGGCAATTTCACCATGATTGCCTATGCAGATGATGTGTCAGACAAGATGCCTCACCTGGCAATGGTACATGAAAATTTCACGACCGGGAAACCGGTGTACCTGCGAATCCATTCCGAGTGTCTTACCGGTGATATCTGGGGTTCCAGGCGATGTGATTGTGGCGAACAATTGGACAAGTCCATGGAGATCGCCGCCCGTGAAGGAGGAGTGGTCATCTACTTACGACAGGAGGGCAGAGGCATCGGGATCATCAACAAGATCAAAGCCTACCAGCTTCAGGATACGGGCCTGAACACCATCGATGCGAATATTCACCTGGGATTTGAAGCAGATGAACGGTCATACGGGATTGCCGTAGCCATCCTGGAGGACCTGGACATCCATCAGATCCGGCTGATGACCAATAATCCCGACAAGATCGATGCCCTGACCGAACAAGGGATAGAGGTGCTCGAACGCGTCCCCCTCATCATTCAGCCACAGGAAGGGAATGCCAGCTATTTGCGCACCAAACAGGACCAAATGGGGCACTTGCTGGACCTCAAATAGTTGGTGATGCAAGCGCAGACTTTGTGGCATATCGATTCCAACCAGTCGCTCATCCGTTCGTCTGAACTGCGCACATGTGCCCGGAATGAATGTCTGATCCGAGCGCACTATTCCATGATCAGCCTTGGAACGGAACGACTGGTTTCTCGCGGTGGAATACCAGTGCAGGCCTATCAGACCATGAAAGTGCCTTACATGGAAGGCGAATTTTCATTCCCACTGACCTATGGCTATTCCCTGACCGGCGAGGTCATCGATGGCCCTCGTGAATGGATCGGAGAGAGGGTTCATTGCATGCACCCGCATCAGGACTTGTGCATCGTTCACACTACCGACCTTTATGTCATTCCGGAACAGGTTCCATTGGATCGGGCCGTTCTGGCCAGTAACCTGGAAACAGCGATCAATGCAGTCTGGGATGGACAGCCCATGGTTGGGCAACGCATTCTGATCATCGGTTATGGCCTGATCGGTGCCCTGTTGGCCTATCTGTTGAACGACATCAAGGGCATCCAACTGGACGTCATGGAAGTCAATTCTGACCGACTTGACCTGGCCCGACAGCATGGACTGTCCGGGTTTGACCGGTTGAACAGTTCCCAGAAGCCGTATGATCAAGTATACCATACCAGCGCTACAGAGGCAGGATTACAGACCGCTATTGATTGGCTCATGCCTCAGGGCAAGGTCATAGAATTGAGCTGGTTTGGTCAGTCAACGATCAGATTGAACCTGGGATCCAGTTTTCATTTCGACCGAAAACGGATCATCAGTTCACAGGTGTCCACCATATCACCTTCGGCTCATCCACAGTGGGATCATTTGAGAAGGAAACATCTGGTATTCCGCTTGTTGGAAGATCCAAAACTGCATGATTTTCTGGGTACCTGCATTCCGTTTGCAGAGGCTCCTGAATTTTTTCAACAGCTTCGGAACCAGTCCCAAGCGGCATTGAATGCCTATATTCAGTACGTCTAACCTTAGCACTGATGTTTGAATTGACTGTTACCGATCACATCATGATCGCACATTCCCTCCGGGATCCATTCTTCGGACCAGCCCAGAACCTGCATGGTGCCACATTTGTCGTCCATGCTACCTTTTCATCGGAGACGTTGAATCCCCAGCAGGTGGTCCTGGATATCGGAGCGGGTATTGATATGTTGAAGGAGGTCCTCTCACCACTGAACTACCAGAACCTGGATGATCTGCCTCCCTTCAAGGGAAAATTGACCACCACCGAATTCTTGGCAGCATATATCCATCAGGAACTGGCCCAACGCATCCGCCCTGTTTTCCTGGGAAACCTGAAAATCACCCTGGAAGAATCACCGGTGGCCCGGGCCAGTTATACAGCTCCGGTCAGCGCTATCCGATGACGTTTCAATTTGTCATTCCCGATCCGACATCGTTTTCCTCCGGAGGTAACCTTTATAATCAGGCCCTCATGGAGAACCTGGTCAAACGAGGTCATCGTGTTATTGAACAGTACCAGTGTGGCGCATGTCTCCCCGAGGCGGACCGGGTGTTCTGGGATACGCTCCATCTGGCACTCCTGACAACGACCAACAGCCACATCCCTGATCCGCCAGGTGTCCTGATGGCACATGCTGATACGACAGCTCTGCGGACGGCCATTCCCCGATTGAAAGCGATTGGGTTGACCTTTCTGGCCACCGGTCAGTTCATGGTCGACCTGCTTCTGGGAGAGGGGATTCCTTCAGATCGGATCTTTCTGTTGGAGCCACCGGTCATCCTTCCCCTGCCAGTCAGAAGAGACAGGGTACTCCAAGCCAGGGAGCGATTGTCACTGGCCATGGCTTCCAGCCTCACCGAGGATAAAGGGCTTCTGGAGTTCTTCCAACTCGGAGCCAATCTGGGACGACCGTTTTCCGATCATCTTCGGATCGATGTCTTTGGCGATGACCGGATCGATGAAGGCTACGCCAGGGCCATCAAGGCCATCTGGAAATCTACTGCCTGGAAGGACATCGTTTCCTTCCGGGGTCTCCTTCCCCGATTGCAGTTCCTGGATCGGCTACCCGGATACGATGCGTTCCTGTCCGTGTCACCATCTGAATCGTATGGGATGGCCATTGCTGAAGCTCTCTCGGTAGGAATACCGGTGCTGGCTCGTTCAGGCGGGAATGTCCGCAACCTTGTCCGGGACCAGGAGAATGGATTGCTCTTTCATGACCATCATGAACTGATCAACTGGTTGATGCAACAACCCGGGCAAAGACACCTTCCGGATCCCTCCAACATCAGTTCCAACGATCAACCTTCCCCAGGTCAGGTTACCTGGGATGCCTTCGAACGGTGGTTGGTCAGGAGATCCTGATCCCTCAAATGCCCTCAGGGAATACCTGTATCCTGGCGGGTGCCTGGCGCGATGTATCCTGCACCACTATCAGGGACCGGATCAATGAAAAGATGCCCTGATGTTGCCATTGCACGGAGTCTGGTACAACCGGGATCAAGCCGCTCTGGAACTGATTGGATGCCAGGAAATCATCGATGTTCCTGCTTTTGGCCAGTACATGCAGTGGGACGGCATAATCATTGATCTGATCCCAGATCTGATGCTCCATGGCCGGGGGTTGGTGATCACCGACCAGGATGAAGAGATCCCGTTCAGTCGCATGTCGACGGATGAACTGGGACAGGAAAGTCCATTCATACTCCATGGTGGCCAGGTATCGATCCATGATGTCCGCATCGAGGCTTCTATCCGTGCCATATGGGCTTGCCCGAATGGTGTCAAGATCGGTATGCACGCCGGCAACCGGTGGTGGTGGGAACCAGGGGGCATGACTGTCCAATGTGATAAAGAACACCATATGTGGCGATGAATCCCCCTTGATGCTGGACGACCATACATGCTCCAGGGCATACTGGTCCGGAATGCCACCGATGGAATTATACCGGTATCCCTGGTAGGGGATATCGGGAAACAGGACCCAGTCATCAAATTCATGGAATGTGGCCACAGATTCATATGGGATCAGGGCATCGGTTTGCTCATTGGTTTGCATGGTGTTGATCCGATGCGTGGTGTACCCCAGATCGTTGAGGTATCGGATCAAATGAGGGTATCGAAATGTCAGATGATACAAACGGTTATAGTCCACCTGGTTCCTGATCTTCACGCCCAACAAGGCCGACGTGAACGACAACCAGGATCGCCCACCTTTGATCGGTGCCAGTGAATACGTACTCCGGCTGTTCCAGCCATCTGCACGCAATGAATCCTCAAGTTGCTTCAATGTCGCTTGAAAAGGTTCCTGTACATAAGAGGACAGGTGGGCCACGGCACCATAGGATTCAATGAAAATCAGGTAAATGTTCGGTAGGTCCTGGACCTGGTCCTTCCGCCAGGTCTGATAGATCGCACTTCGCTCCTCCAGCCGGTCAAGCGGATCCTCAGTCGACACATGGAAGGCGTCCTGGATTCTTGGATAAACCCACTGGCTGTTCAATCGAAGATCGTGCGGATCGGCTTTGGCGTAGCGATAGGCACTGATGGCGATGAATGCCGGGATCAATGCCAGGATGATCCTTCCCGCCGTGAAGTGAAGAAGGACGGTTCCCGTTTGTACGCCGCGCCTGGCCATGACATTGGCCAGCCAGAGGAGAATCACCAGGAAGACGATCAGGCCTGACCAGACGAGCACATTGGGAATTCCGTTGCCAGCCAGGTAGACAGGCAATACCTCCCGCATGAGGATGAACTCATTGGTGAAGGAGGGTGTCTCCCCATAGATCCAATGCATGACGGCATAGTAGATCTGGAAGAGGAGGATGACAACATATATCGGTGCCAGGAGAGCAATTGTCCATCGGTTTCCTGGAAATCGCCAGCGGATCGACATGACCAGGAGAACGGCAATTGTCCATTCAGCCTGCAAGCGAAACGGATTGTAGTTGTGATTCAGGAAGAAAACACTCAACCGGCCTTCAGTGGCCACATTGGCAATCCCACCCCAGGGAGTCCATCCCGACATGGGGAGATAGGCCAGGGTGATGGGCAGGAAAAGGATGACATTGCTGAGCAGGATGAAGATCATCCAGCGAAGGATAGCAGTGGAATGCCCTGGTTTCATCGCTTGAAGATAGCTCATTCGGGCAGTTACCCGGATAGCAGTTTGTACCGTACCTTCGAGACACGCCGTATGACTGAAACGATACCGACACGTCTGGCCCGGTTCAAACAACCGTCCACCTGGTTGTGGATTGGTTCAGCTGCCCTGTTTCTGGGGAAAGTGATTCAATCAGGGGTCGCCGGGACTGCCGTAGTTGAATTCCTGGGATATGAATCCTGGATGTCCGGTATTGTCGGCAGGTGGATGTCCTGGGAAGCGTATGCCATCCAGGTATACCCGAAGTTTTCGGAGTGTGCTGCCGGATTTTGGACGATCGGCTATCTGGTGGCCCTGGCAGGAATGTTCTTGCCTCGCACATGGCGCTGGACGATTTGGATGGGGGCCATTCTTTTGCTGCTGGAAGCGGTAATGGCCATGGCAGGGCAGTTTTACTGGGCAGCCTCCTTTTTGGAGAAAACTTTGATGTTCATGGCTCCAATTCTTTATCTGTCATCAAGATATCACTTGCATGGTCAATGGATACGTTGGGTATTCGTCGGTCGCTGGGCGGTAGGTGTTGTTTTTGTGATCCACGGATTATATGCCTTGAACATCTTCCCTCTGCCGGGATACTGGATCGAGATGGTCAGTATGGCTACCGGGATTTCCGGAGAGGGGGCTGGAATATTCCTTCACGGCATCGGATTATTGGACATCTTTTCTGCCGTGTGGGTGGTACTTCGACCCAATGAGGGCCGGTTGGTATGGTATTACCTGATCGGTTGGGGGCTCCTGACGGCGTTGGGACGGGTCCTGGGTTTTCTGACGGAAGGTTATTTCCTGGATACCCTGGTCAATTGGGGGTATGAAACCATGATCCGCCTTCCCCATGGATTGATTCCATTGGCTCTGTACCTGGAGATATCCAAGGACTAAAGTCCCAGGATCTCAGCCATATGCAGGAGCTCAGGATTGAAATCCTTGCTTTTATGGATCGCATCCGAAAAGTCTGTAAAGGCGATCTGGTTGTTGACCATGCCCACCATCACATTCCGTTGGCCATTCAACAGTCCCTCTACCGCAGCATGACCCAATCGACTGGCCAGGAGCCGATCCATGGCGGTTGGCGAGCCACCTCGCTGTAGATGGCCGATAATGGCCACCTTGGTCTCATAATAGTCAAACTCGTGCTTTACGGCATCAGCGATGGCCTGGGCTCCACCCAGGGGATGGCCTTCTGCGACGATCACCAGACTGAAGAGTTTTTTCCGCTTTGCCCCCACACGCAATTGTTGGATCACCTCCTGAATGGTCGTTTCCCGTTCGGGCAGGAGGACCGACCCCGCCCCACTGCCGATACCGGTATAGAGAGCGATATACCCGGAATGCCTACCCATCACCTCAATAAAAAAGAGGCGATTGTGACTGTCTGCAGTGTCACGGATCCGATCGACCGCCTCAACGGCCGTATTCACCGCCGTGTCAAATCCGATGGTATAATCAGTCCCATACAGGTCATTGTCAATCGTACCGGGGACCCCGACAAACGGAATATCATATTCCTTGGAAAAGATCTGAGCTCCGGTGAATGTCCCATTTCCCCCAATGGCGATGCAGGCGTCAATATCCTGGGCCACCAGGCTTTCATAGGCCATCCTCCGGCCCTCCGGAGTCCGGAAGGCCTCGCTTCGGGCCGTTTTCAGGATGGTGCCTCCCCGGTGGATGATATTGCCGACATTCTGTGTTTCCAATCGCTCGATCTGGCCATTGATCATGCCTTCAAATCCGCGAAAGATGCCATAGATGTGCAGGTCGTTGTACGTAGCAGTCCGGACAACTGCCCGGATCGCGGCGTTCATGCCCGGAGCATCACCCCCGGAACAGAAGACAGCAATTCGCTTGATGGAGGAATCCATAGAGATCAGGATTTTACGGGTTGATTGGAATGGTCCGAGAGATGGTAACTGACCAGATTCTGGATGGGTTTTCGGATGACCTCCCCTTCCTGCAGGCCAAACTCCCGCAGAGCTTCATGAAGAAGTTCACGAAAATGGAAGGCGATGGACCCGACAAAATGGATGGGATAATGGTGATGCCCGTCATATTTCATCACATGACGCCGGATAAACTCTCGAAAACTCTTCATGGCCAATTCCCGAATGAACGGCTGATCCAGATGACGGGTCATAAATTCAGCTAATGAAGCAAGATAGACATTTGGTTTCTGGCCGTAGATGTGATCCAGGATCACTGTCTTGTCCGATGCGACCTCATCACGAAAGAGACCTTCCACTTCTTTGGGCATTTCCCGATAGAAGTATGCACGCACCAGATATTTCCCCAGATGACAGCCGCTGCCTTCATCACCCACCAGAAATCCCATACTTGGTACATTATCCAAAATTTGCTGACCATCATAGAGACAGGAATTGGAACCCGTTCCCAGGATGCAGGCTATCCCGATGTCAGTGCCACAAGTCGCTCTGGCAGCGGCCAGGAGGTCATGCTCGACGTGAATGGAAGCATGGGTGAATATGCGTTGCAGTCCCTGGCTCATGATATCCACACGCTTGTCATCCGAACATCCTGCCCCGTAATAGTATACAGTATCGACCTGGGATAGATCGGCCTGGGGGGCCAATTCAGCCTGCAATACCGATTCGATGATGTCTGCAGGATGGAAAAAGGGATTCAGACCCCGGGTGCGAAACAGTTCCTCGTAACCATTCTGGTCAGCAAAGATCCAGTCGGCCTTGGTAGAGCCGCTATCGGTGACAACGATCATATCAGAAGAGATTCAAACGTCAAAAGTAGTGTACAATATACACTAAGGTTGGAAAACGAAAAAATCAGGTTCTGCAAAAGTTGGTGGATCCGGTACTGAAGACCAGTTGAATCCCATGATTGCCTACCTTTGGCCCGAAATCAAAAAACATATGAACCACATTGCCGTGATCGGTGCGGGTACCATGGGAAATGGCATTGCACATGTATTTGCCATGAACGGGTATGCTGTCAACCTGATCGATGTTTCTTCAGATGCATTGACCAAGGCCCTGGCCACCATTGACAGGAATCTGGATCGGATGGTCGCAAAAGGGGTGATCAATGAACAGGAAAAAGGGGAGACCCTTGGCCGGATCAACACGATGACTGCCATCGCTGATGGTGTTCGTGATCGTGACCTCATCGTGGAAGCGGCAACCGAAAATCCTGAACTGAAGCGCAAGATCTTCACAGAGATGGATACTCATGCTCCAGATCAGGCCATTCTCGCGACGAATACATCCTCCATTTCCATTACCTGGATTGCCTCAGCTACTAAGCGTCCTGATCAGGTGATCGGTATGCATTTTATGAATCCGGTTCCCGTCATGAAACTCGTCGAAGTGATCCGCGGATATGCGACGTCATCTTCCGTTTGTGACCGGATCATGGACTTGTCGAAACGTCTGGGCAAGATTCCCGTTGAGGTCAATGACTATCCGGGCTTCGTTTCCAATCGCATTTTGATGCCCATGATCAATGAAGCCATTGAAACACTGTTTGAGGGCGTTGGTGGGGTGGAAGAGATCGACCAGGTGATGAAACTGGGGATGGCTCACCCGATGGGCCCGCTCCAACTTGCCGATTTCATTGGGCTGGATGTGTGCCTGTCCATACTTCGTGTCATGCATGATGGATTTGGCAGACCCAAATATGCGCCCTGCCCACTGCTGGTGAACATGGTGGCTGCCGGCAAACTGGGGGTCAAGACCGGTGAGGGATTCTATCGCTACGATCGGGAGACCAAAGAAAAAGAAGTGGCTCCGTTTTTCCGGAAGTAGGGATTACTTCAACCCCTTCAGTCGCTCGATATCTCTTCGATCGCGTTTGGTGGGCCTGCCCAGCCCTTTCTCCCGAAACTCTCCTCGTCCTGAGCGGGCGAGGTACCAGTCCTCGAACTTGCGAAGCTCTGATTCAGGGGTGTGGTCGAGATAACAGGTTTGAGCGATCGGAGCACCGACTCGCTTCTCGATCAATTGAACGACTTCAAGCTGATAGAAGATCCCATTCTTCTTGACGGTGAGCTGATCCCCAATGACCACGGTTTGGGAGGGTTTCATGACCTGCTCCCCAATGCTCACCTTGCCCTCCTTGCAGGCCTCGGTCGCCTGCGAACGACTCTTGAAGAACCGGATGGCCCATAACCATTTGTCCACCCTGACCTTGTCGATTACCCCACTCATGAGCCGGACAATCCGGGAAGTTTGGGGTCCAATTCCTTCAAGGTTTCATACACCTTGCTGGCCACAACATAGTTCCTGTACCACTCGACATTGGCCGGGACGATCACCCAGGGGATCTGGCTCCGGTTGATGACATCTTCATAACAAGTCATGTACTGGTCCCATCGGGTATGTTCGTCCCAGTCTGAAGGATTGTGTTTCCATTGCTTGTGTGGGTGGTCGATCCGTTCCTGGAGTTTTTCCCGTTGACGTTCCTGATCCAGATGGAGATAGAATTTCAGGACCACTGTGCCATTGTCAAATTGAAGAAGATCTTCAAAGGCATTGATCGCCTCCATTCGTTTGATAGCGTGTTCCTCCGTAATCCATCGATGCACCCGCTGGATGAGCACATCTTCGTAATGGGATCGGTTGAAGACCTGGATGTATCCTTTCCTGGGGACCTGTCGGTGAACCCTCCAAAGAAAGTCATGTGCAAATTCTTCTGTGGTCGGTTTTTTGAAACTGTACACATCGACACCGGCAGCACTGGTCTTGGCCAGTACCCGTCGGGCGGTTCCATCCTTGCCGGAGGCGTCCATGCCCTGGAGAACGATCAGCAGGCTATGCCTGGCTTCCGCATAGAGGGTTCGTTGCAGCTCACCGATCTTTTTCACCAGTTTTTTCGTCTGCTTCTCAATGTCATCCTGTTGGACTTCATCGGGAGGCATGGCACTGATTTCCCGGATTCGAATCGCCATGTCAGGCATACATTTTTGTTCGTTTGACAAGATAGGGCAGAAGGACCTGCCGGTATCCCTGCTTGATGTCGGCTTCGACAAAATCGATCCGATACTGCAGGCATTTTTCCCTCAAGTGTCGGATATAGGAGCTCATCTGTCGCTGATATTCCTCCTTGACCTGTGATGATTGCACTTTGATCGATTCGCCGGTCTCCAGATCAATGAATTCATACGGCCGATCCGGAAAGTTGAAGTTGACCTCCTTGTCCTTGTCTACAGTATGAAAGAGAATGACCTCGTGCTTGTTGTGCTTCAGGTGACGAAGGGCCTGGAAGAGTTCATACTCATCCTCCATACGCTCAAACATATCGCTGAACAGGATCACCAGGGAACGACGATGGATGTTGTCGGCCAGTTGATGCAGAGTCTGAGCGGCTGATGTGCCCCGATTCAGGGGATTGTCATGAAACGCCTGTTCAAGGTTGGCTACCAGGTGTTTGTAGTGGGACGTACTTGATTTTACGGCTGTCTGCAGGGTAATATCCTGGTCGAACAGGGTCAGTCCGAAGGCATCACGCTGTTTCCGGAGCAAGAGCATGAGCGCGGACGCGGCCAAAGCGGAGAAGATGAATTTGTTCTCCGGATTCATTGGATCCGGTTGCTTGGAAAATGGAAAAAACATGGAGGATGACCGATCCACGACGATCTGGCACCGCAAATTGGTCTCTTCTTCAAATCGCTTGGTATACAGGCGATCCGTTCGGGCAAAGACCTTCCAGTCAATATTGCGTGTGCTTTCTCCTGGATTGTAGATGCGGTGTTCAGCAAACTCCACGGAAAAGCCGTGAAAGGGGCTCTTGTGCAATCCGATGATGAATCCTTCCACCACCTGGTTGGCAAGCAACTCCAGGTTCATTTGCTGTTGGATCCGATCGCGTTCGATAATGGACATAAGCGGATAGTATGGAAAGTCTAACGGTAAGAACCTCAAAAAGATTGGTGAATCAGGCCTGAATTTGAGGTTTTTCAGCCAGAATGACACAAAAAAACCCGGACACAGAAGTGTTCCGGGTTGGTTTCATTTATGAGGCAAGGTTCAGACCAGTTGTGCCTCGATCTTGGAGGTCAGGTTCTGTTTGGTCGTCACGCCAACGATCTTTTCCACAGGCTCACCATCCTTGAAGATCAGAATGGTCGGGATACTGCGGATGCCGTATTTCATGGATACCTCCGGATTATGATCCACATTGAGCTTTCCAACCGTGACCTTATCGGAGTAATCATGCGCGAGTTCCTCAATGATTGGACCGATCATCCGGCATGGACCACACCATTCGGCCCAAAAGTCTACAACAGAAACGCCACTTTCCAGGGCCTTTTCTTGAAAATTAGAATCAGTGAATTCAAATGCCATTACGAACGATTTTTAAGCAGAACAGTAATCGTGTGAAAGTGTTGCAAACTTAACATTTTCCTAAAGGAAAAAGCACGAATCATCGGGATTGATCAACAGCCTGGTTCAATTGTTCCAGCACATCCTGCACAGCGCGGCATACCCCCTGGACGGCCTTCTCGATCTGCCAGCTGCCTCGGTTGCGGGGTTCGATAAGATTGGATATGCCTCTCAAGCACAGGCAAGGCAGGTCGACCAGACCGGCAGCATGGAGGACGGCGGCACCCTCCATGCTCTCCACGTCATATTCATATCGCCGACTCATCCGTTGGATGTGCTCGGAGGTGCCTGGGATCAGGTTGACTGTCAAGCCTTTTGCCACCGCATAAGGCAGTTGGAGCGGCAGCGATCGTTGACTGATCAGGTGGGCATCCGTCCATGGAAGGTCGGTTGTCCACAATCCCAGGTTGAACATATCCAGGAATGTTCCGTCGGAATCCTCTGCTCCGATGTCACCGAATCTGTCTTCCTTGATCAGGACGACATCACCCGGTCCAAACGCGTCCGGCTTGGCTCCGGCAATGCCGAAGTGAAGCAGAAGGTCTGGCAAATCATTGGCCAGACGCTTGCCCAGATGGAAACTGGTGTTCGGAATCCCGGGACCCGTTACCAGCATCTGGAGTTCGAGAGCTTGCCAGGAAATCCAGGAATCCGGGTCAGGGGTTGGAAGTCCCAAGCTTTGGATCAATGGTTCCATCTCCAGCCTGGTGGCTGTCGTAAGGAGGACACGTTGGATCTTCATCTCAGAAAAGTGTAACGAAGGCCCGCACTGGGTGTAAACCCGAGAAAAGGATGATGCCCTCCGGCAATGTCCAGGATAAGCCGTTCCTTCCATCGATATCCGGCGCCAACCGAAAACTGGTTGAGCAGGGATTGGTATCCCAGGCGTATGGGTACCTGCGGGATCGGAGAGTAGGTGACCCCCAGGCGGAAATCCGGCTTGAATTGTTCTTCCTGGTACCATTCCACAGAAACGGAAAGGGCGGCATTCAGCTCATAGCTCAGTGTCGCCTGGTAACTGACCGGGAGGTCCTGTTTGCCTTGCGTGGTGATCGCGAATGGATACCTGATCAGGATGCCCAGGCGCAATGCCTCCCGGATCGGGAGAATCACACCGCCGGAAAGGCCAATGGAGGATGTATGGCCGTAGTCGGACAGATCGATGAAGGCGCCATCCAGGCTGAGTCCTGCAAAGAGCCGATTCCATAAGGCATGACCGTACGCCAGGTGGGCGGTGGTGGAGCGAAAACCGTTCAATCCTGAATAGCCGATCCCGGCACCCAGACCTCCCCAACCGGAATGAAAGGCGCCATGGACGTAGGAAATGGCCAGGTCATTCAACCCGAATGGCTGGACGACGTAGGCTCCCACTTCGGTTGGCCCCCGCATCCCGAGAACTGCCGGATTGCCAAGAGGCTGATAGCGCCCACCCTGAAGAGGAAGGATGCTGCCCTGTCCCAGACTGGCAGGATCGACAGAACGGGCAACGCCCAGTTGGGCACTCATCTGGAGATAGCTCGACGCAACCAGAAGGATGGTGATCAGGATACGCATGAGTCCAAAGATACCAACCCGAAGGCTTTCCATGACAATCCAGTATGTTTGTACTCTATGGCAAAGTTCAGGACAAACCATCAACAGGTCTCCGGTGCCGGAAAGGTGCGGATGATCATCTGGATCATAGCAATGGTCGCGATGATCGTGATGATCTGGTATTGGATGATGGATGTCCGGGCTGCCAGTCAGTAAACCTATTGAACGCCTGTATATGTCTGGAAAGGAACACTTTGTTACCAGGATTGCGGAGGGTTATTCATTCAAGGGTGAATCGATTGTCCTGGGCGGGGCGATGTTGGATAAGGAAGCTATACCGGAGCTGTTGGTGCGTATTCCTTTGAAAACCATGAATCGGCATGGGCTGATCAGTGGAGCGACGGGAACTGGAAAGACCAAGACACTGCAAATCCTGGCAGAACAACTTTCTGCGCATTCCGTACCCGTTCTGCTGATGGATATCAAGGGCGATCTCAGCGGTATTGCCGCACCTGGTGCCGGGCATCCGAAAATCGATGAGCGGCATGCCCGGATCGGATTGCCCTATGAGGTTGGCAGCAGTCCGGTGGAAATGCTGACCCTTTCCCATGAGAAAGGCGTGAGGCTCAGGGCCACGGTAGCAGAATTCGGACCTGTGCTGTTCTCGAAGATCCTTGGCCTGAATGATACACAGTCAGGGGTGATGGCAGTTATTTTCAAGTATTGTGAGGATCAGGACCTGCCATTACTGGACCTCAAGGATGTCAAGCAGGTAATGCAATACCTGTCCAATGAGGGTAAGGATGAATTGCAGCAGATCTATGGTTTGATCTCCATTGCCTCAGTCGGGGCGATCATGCGGAAGATCGTGGAGCTGGAACAGCAGGAGGCCGATCGATTTTTCGGCGAACCCTCTTTTGACGTTGAAGACCTGCTCCGGGTGGATCGGGATGGAAAAGGCATCGTCTCAATTGTCCGGCTGACCGATATCCAGGACCGCCCCAAGCTCTTCAGCACCTTCATGCTGCAGATGTTGGCCGAGATCTACGCCACCTTTCCAGAAGAAGGTGATCCCGAATTGCCCAAGCTGGTCATGTTTATCGACGAGGCCCACCTGATCTTTGATGAAGCCAGCAAGCCGTTGCGCGACCAGATCGAGACGATCATCAAGCTGATCCGTTCCAAAGGCGTAGGGATTTTCTTTGTCACCCAGAACCCCGCTGATATTCCGGAAGATGTGCTCGGTCAATTGGGATTGAAGGTTCAGCATGCCTTACGCGCTTTCACCGCCAGAGATCGCAGAGCGATCAAACTGGCTGCCGAGAATTATCCATTGACCCAGGACTACGATACAGAGGTCCTGTTGACGGAAATGGGTATCGGAGAGGCGTTTGTGTCAGCTCTGAATGAGAAGGGTATTCCCACTCCTCTGGTGCACACTCTGTTACGCGCACCCCAATCGAGAATGGATGTCCTCACCGAAAGCGAGATTGATGGGATCGTTCGACATTCTGTCCTCGTCCAGAAGTACAATCGGGATATGGATCGGGAAAGTGCTCATGAGATCCTTCTGGAAAAGCTCTCCAAAGCCAGAACTGTCGAACACGCTGAGGAGATCAGGGAGACCAGTCGGAGAAGTGGTCGAAAGGAAAAGAGCTTCCTGGAGGATTTCTTGAATCATACCACAACACGACAGATCGGGCGAACCGTAGCCCGGGAGGTGACGCGTGGGCTCTTGGGCGTGCTTGGATTGAGTGGCACGAGAAAGCGCAGGTAGGCGAGAAGGATGCCGGCTTTCAGAGGGCATCCGGGTCTGACCTAACGATTGTTCCGATTCACAGGCTGGCCGAGGAACCTGTTCTTGTATTGTTCCGTGAATCGTCCCCAGGGTACCCTGCGAAAATAGTTATCCGCAAAATACATCAGGATCATCTGAAAGTCCTGGGGATTCTGGTACCCAGGTATCGGCTGTATGACATTCAGCTGTTCATCCAGAAAAACGATGGTCGGGTAACTGAGACGACCACGCATGAGTTCAGCAGCCAATTCATGATACCCGTTCCGACCCTTTTTGACAAATGAATAGGTATTTCCCTTGAACTGGATATCGCTTTGATCTTCCGCATCGAAACGAACGGCAACATACCGGTCATTGATATAATCAACCACCTCGGGATGGTGGAATGTCTTCTGGTCCATCACCTTGCACCAACCACACCATTGGGTATACACCTCGATCAGGATCTTCTTGTTTTCCAGTTGCGCCCGCTGAATGGCTTCCGGGAATTCCTCCCATTGGATCGCTGTCTGGGCACAAGGTCGACCTGGCAATACAATGACCAGACTCAGGACCAGGAGATAAGGAAACAAGGTTTTCATTGGAACAAAGTAACAATGGAATAACCTCAACACCAAACAGTCACTCTGACAGGCAGGGGCCTTTAATAAAAGATTAACTATCCTGTGGGGTCGCATTTTCGGAGATATCGCGGATGTCGAAACCAGTCGAAATCATCTGTTCCGATACGAATCCGATCCTGGGGACATGTCCATCCAGTAGGCCCGACGATACCACTGCCAAGAAATCGATCCGTCGTGGAGAGAATGGCTTCATCCCAGCAATCGGATTCGAGGAAGGAAAGGATCATCGTAGGTCCCCCTTCAATCAGGATGCTGGTAACACCCTCTTTGGCCAGGTATGTCAGGATGCCTGGCAGGTCGGTTCCTGCCGGGATCACTTTGTAGATCACCTGTTGGGAAGGGGGCGGATCCCGTTCAGGATCTTTGTGACAGAGTATCCATGTCGGCCCTTTATCATGCAAGAATGCCTGGTCGGAGGGTAATTTCTTGTTGAAGTCGGGGATGATCCGAATGGGGTCGTTCCCCCAGAACAGTCGGTTGGTGAGTTGGGGGTTGTCGATCAGCGCGGTGCCAGTTCCCACCAGAATGGCGTCTACCCGGTGCCGGAGACGATGCACGAGCCTCCAGGAGCCCGGGTTGCTGAGATTGACCTGATTCTCTGCCCTGCCCACAAATCCGTCCTTACTGAAGGCCATTTTCAGGATGACATAAGGTCGTTGTTCACTGACAAACACATTGCGGATGAGTGCCTGGTATTCTCCTTCCTCCTGAAGGATATGCTCGATAACCTCCACACCATGGTCCCGAAGCAAGGCGACACCATGACCATTGACCCCCGGGCTTTTGTCCAGACAACTGATCACAACCTTCTTGATCCGTTCACGAATGATCAGATCCGTACAGGGGGGTGTTCGTCCATAAACGCAACATGGTTCCAGGGTCACAAACAAGGTACTGTCTGGAATGAAGTCTTGATCTTCAGGACGAACGGAGCGCAATGCCATGACTTCGGCATGAGGCTGGCCATATGCCGCATGAAATCCTTCACCAATGATCCTGTCCCTGTAGACCAGAACGGCACCCACCCCGGGATTGGGTGACGTGTCGCCCTCGGCAAGTCGGGCCAGATCCAGCGCGCGTCTCATGTAGGTTTCCTGGTTCATATTCATTGGATAGGGGAATCCTGGATACTGCCGCAATATCGGAATTCTATTGTGTCCTTGTCCGGGGCAGGGAAGTACTCAAGCATAGGACCGGTCCCGGCACCACCTACAGACATTGAGCAATTCGAATCCTGGTATGGGTCCAGGTCTCGTATCTGATTTTGAAAGCAAATAGATAATATTGAATAGTGCAATTAAAAGAAAATCAATAACATGTATGACTATATTAGAGTAAGTTTGTTTTGTGTCATGTGGCGTGAAGTGAGATTTGGTTTTCGGGTTCAGTCGGGGGCCACTTCTGCCAGGAATGGTAAAACAGGATGGTCAGGGTACCGTTCCTCATTCGGTTCATTCTACCGCGGAGCATAGGATGAGGTATGCCAGAAATTAGTAATTTTGCCCTGATTGCTAAAAATCAGGCCACTGTATGGGATGGTTTAAACGGTTGAAAGAGGGAATCACGACGGCTACCAAGCACAAGAAGGAAGCTCCGGATGGAATCTGGTACAAGTGCGAGGTATGCAAGGAAGCCTCAACGATGAAGGAGATGAAGGAAAATGTCTTCATTTGCCCTCATTGTGATGCTCATACGCGGATCGGCTCACATGATTATTTTGACATCTTGTTTGATGGGAAGTACGATGTGCTTTGGGATAATCTCACGGCCGTCGATACGCTGGAATTCGTGGATATGAAACCCTACACCCAGCGGTTGGAGGATGCAGTTCTCAAGACGGGTTTGAAAGAATCCATTTCTGTTGCAGAAGGAAAGGTGAACAAGCGCCCACTGGTGGTTGCGGCGATGGATTTTCACTTTATCGGGGGGTCCATGGGGGCCGTCGTTGGCGAAAAGATCGCACGTGCAGTGGATCATTGTATCGACCATCAGATTCCATTGTTGATTATCTCAAAGTCGGGGGGCGCCCGGATGATGGAATCGGCTTTTTCACTGATGCAAATGGCCAAGACCTCAGCCAAGCTGTCCCAGCTGGCCGCTGCAAAGATCCCATTCCTGTCACTGATGACCGATCCGACCACCGGGGGCGTCACCGCCTCATTTGCCATGTTGGGGGATATCAACATGGCCGAACCGGGAGCGCTGATCGGTTTTGCCGGCCCACGAGTGATCCGGGAGACGATCAAACAGGATTTGCCAGAAGGTTTTCAGAATTCAGAATTTCTTCTGGATCATGGATTTATGGACTTTATCGTCCATAGGAAGGAATTGAAGGAGCGGATTTCTGACCTGCTGCTCTTGTTTGGGAACGCAGCCGCCTGACCTGTTCGACCTGAGTCGGGTATGGTTTTCAGATAGTCCGATTCTTCGCTAGAATCGATAGCATACCATCGCGAAGTCCAGCGGTGTGAAGGCTTCCAGAAGATCGTCTATCCAGCCGTATCCGTAGCGCGCCATCCAGGATAAAAAGCTTTCATTTCGTTCCTGAAGTTGGCCTTCAGGCATCAGGCGGTCATAGATACCCCGGATTTGATTGACCTCACGTTCATGGATCTGTTTCAGGCCTCGGGTCATCTTTCCTTCCAGTGCCTGGAGGAGTTTATCCATCTGCACCTCCGCTGATTCAGCGCTCCGTTCCAATGTAGGTTCGATAGCAGCACATTTGGCCTTTACCTGTTTCATCAATTCCCGAAGAGCCTCCCTTTCTGCGTCGAGGTCTCCTGGCACATTGGCCATTTCATGTACGAATTGCTGCAGCAATGCTTCCTGAGGTTGAAAGAAAGCCTGCAGGGGAAGGCCCAGTTTCGTCAGTTTTTGTTGCGTCCATTCATCGACCAGCAGTCCGGAATGGCGTCTGACCAGGATAGGAAAGGGGAGGTGGAGGGATTGAAACAGATCCGTCAGTTGCACCCAATAGGCCAGCTCACCAGCACCACCGACAAAGGCCAGATTGGGCAACATGGTCTCCTGGAGCACGGGGCGGAGATTGACGTTCGGACTGAATCGTTCCGGATGTTCCTGCAACTCAAGAAGGATCTCGGTTCTTGTCCAGGCATATTGCTGATCCACAGTCCGATAGTTTTCGGGAGAATCGGATTCGATCCGTTCACGTCGATGGCCATCCAGATAGAAGAGATTGATATCACGCACATGCGCTTGTTGGGTAAAACCGACTTTTTCGAGCCTGTGAATGGTCTGTTCAATGATGGGTTTGGCGAAGCCCTGGGTCAGTTCTTGCTCGAAGATCTGTATGCAGGCCTGTTTCGCCAATTGGTGATCAAGATCGATGACGACCAGTCCAAGTCTTCCCAGGAGATGGTGAAGGAATCGGAAAGTGGACTGACCGTAGGAAGCCCCAGGCTTGTAGCTTTCTTCCAGCAAATGGAGCACCTGGTTCCCAAAGGGAAGAGGCGTAAAGATTTCCTTCAGCTGTTCGATCAGTTCGGGGATGTTGCCAGCATCCATTCGTCCGACCGGGCCACCCTTTGCGTCAGATTCCCAACTCATGGTTTTCCCCAAAAGACGGATATGCCGAACCTCCTCATAATCGTGATCCTCGCTGCCCAGGACAAAGACGGGAACCACCCGTTGATCCGGGAGCCAGGATTCGGCCTCTCTGGCCAGGCGAATGGCGCTCAGGGCTTTGTAGAGAAAATAGAGTGTGCCCCCGAAAAGCAGAGGTTGATGAGCTGTCGTGATACTGACGGCATGGCCGTGAGCCAGATCATGGATGTTCTTTGCCAGGGCATCGGGGAGATCCAAGCCATGATACTGTTGCTCCAGAATGGATGCCAAGCGGCCCCGATGGGTATATGAGGAGATTTTTTCCCGAAGCATATCATCAAAGGCCCCTTTGGTGGGTGGATGCGGCAGGATGGCGTCCAGCGATGGGTCGAGTCGGCTGAACTGTCGATCAAAGGAGGAGAAGAATTCCAGTTCGGAGATTGGAAAACGGAGGAGGGATGTCAGGGGTCCTGTTGGCATGAGTGTAAAAATGCAAAGAACATCCAGAATGTTCAGAAAGCCCGAGGATTGTCACCGTACCTTTGTCCTATGCCTGAGATCCTTGGTGCAGCCCCGTTTCTGTCGGCCAGTGCAGACGACCTGATCATTCTGGATGTTCGTTCACCAGCGGAATATGCGCATTCCCATATTCCGGGTGCCCTGTCCTTTCCTCTTTTTTCTGATGAAGAACGACATCAGGTGGGATATCTCTACAAGCAAGTGTCTCAGACAGCAGCCATGATGAAAGGACTGGAGTATGTCGGTCCGAAGATGTCCTACTTTCTTGAACGGGCGATGGAACTGAGTCCGCAGAAAGAGGTGGGAGTATATTGCTGGCGGGGCGGAAAACGGAGCGAGAGCATTGCCTGGTTGCTGGATCAGGGCGGATTCAAGACGACATTGCTGAAAGGAGGATACAAGGCCGCCAGGCGATATTTTCTCAACCAGCTCGAACGGCCCTGGAAGCTGATCCGTCTGGCAGGCAGGACCGGATCGGGAAAGACCAGGATCCTGGATGCATTGAAGCAACACGGTGAACAGGTACTCGATTTGGAAGGGATGGCGAATCATCGAGGTTCGGCATTCGGGCATTTGGGGCTTGGTGGACAGCCCAGCAACGAGTATTTCGAAAATCAGATCGGCTACCAGCTTGACCAATGTCTTCCCGAACGTCCGATTTGGGTCGAAGATGAGAGTCGGCATATCGGCCGGCTCACCCTTCCGAAGCCTTTCTGGGAGCAGTTTCAGCAAGCTCCGGCGATTTTTATGGATGTGCCTGCAGAAATTCGTGTCCAGGAGATCCTGAAGGAATACGGCATCCAGGAGCTACGGGGTTTGCGGGATTCCTTTCATCGGATCAGCAGAAAGATGGGACCCCAGCTGGTCAAGGAAGCTATTGAGCTTCTGGACCGGGAGGACCTGGAAGGGGCAGCCAGGCTGGCGTTGGCTTATTATGACCGGACCTACGATTATCATCTCAGGAATCATACAACCGGTCCGGTGATCAACGAAGAAGTTACTTCACTCGACTATGGTCGGATCGCTGACCGAATGATCGAGATCCGACAACAAATAATGACCTGATGGAAACAGAACGCTTGACGTTGTACAGTCATGGTTCAGGATGCGGATGCAAGATCGATCCTGCCATCCTCAACCGTATCCTGGCTGGAAATGAATCTGAACCAGATGATCCTCGTTTGCTGGTCGGGAATACCTTTCGGGATGATGCCGCGGTGATTGATCTCGGGGACGGGACTGCGCTGATCAGCACGACGGACTTTTTCATGCCCATCCTGGACGATCCATTTGATTTCGGACGGATCGCCTCTGCCAACGCCATCAGTGATATTTATGCCATGGGCGGTCATCCCTTGATGGCTGTCGCGATACTGGGATGGCCAGTCAATCAACTGGCTCCGGAACTCGCCAGCCGGGTGATGGAGGGCGCTCGATCCATTTGTCGTGAAGCGGGAATACCGCTGGCAGGTGGACACAGCATCGATTCGGTTGAGCCGTTCTTTGGTCTGGCAGTCAATGGACGTGTGAACATCGATCACATCAAGCGGAATGCGGGTGCCCAGGCTGGCGACCTGATCTACCTGACCAAGCCTCTGGGCATCGGGATCATGACGACTGCCAACAAACTGGACAGGATTCGCGAAGGTGACCTGGAAAAAGTCCGGGATGTGATGATCGGCTTGAACCGGATGGGGGAGGCCCTGGGAGAGCAGGAATGGGTCCATGCATTGACGGATGTGACCGGGTTTGGGCTGATCGGGCATTTGCTGGAGATCTGCAGGGCAAGTGATGTTTCTGCAGTCCTGGATCTGCACGCGATACCCCTGATTGATCAGGAGGCACTGAGGTACTATCTACGGATGCAATGCGCTCCTGCAGCTGCGGAAAAGAATTGGGCCAGTTTTTCAGGAGAGGTGAACCAGATCAGCAAGGAGAGCCAGGCGCTCCTGTCCGATCCCCAGACGAGTGGAGGCCTTCTGGTTTGTGTGGCCCCGGATGCAAGGCAGGATTTTGAGCGTTTGGCCCATTCATATCACCTGACATTGCGGTCCATTGGTTCTGTGCAGTCCTTATCACAACCACTCATCACGGTAGCGGAATGAGAAGGTCATAGCCAGGTCGGTTGATGGCCTCGCCCCCTGCAGTCTAGAAGACAAATCCGAGGGATGTGACGACCCGGCTTGGCCGGTTGCTGAGTTGGTAATGCTGGTTGTAAAAGGTCAGGTGATCCCCATAACGAAAGAAATTTCCTTCATACCGAAGGTCCAGGTTGAACCTCCAGATATCGAATCCCAGTCCGGCCTGCCAGCCCCAGGTCAAATCCTCCCATTTTTCGCTGATGCCATTGATAGTGGCCAGTTCAGATGAACTGTTCAGGAAGACATGGCCAACTGGGCCAGCCTGGATGTTCAGGATCCCGAAGTCATAGCCAAGCATGAAAGGAATGTCCAGATACTGGAAGGTCTCCTTGAGAATGGCGTCCTTCAAAGGAGATGAGAAATCGTAACTGGTGGTGTTGGAATTGATCAGGACTTCCGGTTGAATGAAGAATTTCCCGATATAAGCCTTGAGGTAGGCCCCCAGGTGGATTCCGTATTTGGCCTCCTGGATCTTCAGGGCGAAGGCTTCCAGGCCCTGTTCATCCAGGACGTTGATCTCATTGGAATTGGTCAGCTGGGTCGAATGAAACCCCGCCTTGATGCCGAGGTTGACCTGTGCCACGATCCAGAATGGGGCAAGCATCAGGATAGAAAGGGCGATGGAACGTATCAACATAGGAACGAATATACCAGTAGAACGACAATACGGGCGGACGGCCTGCCGAGTTGCAGGGAAATAAGAGAACGTTAACCAAGGCAGCTTCGTCCGGGAGGATTCCGTGTCTCCCTTTGCTGAAAGGGTCCTACCTTTGGGCGGTTATCCAGGGGTCAATCATGTGCTGATCTCTAAATGGCCATTTTTACATGGAATGCAGGTTTATCGGCAGTTTTCCCGGTGTTGACAAGATGCCCCCTGATGGTCTTCCTGAGTTTGTATTCATCGGCCGTTCCAATGTGGGCAAGTCATCGCTGATCAACATGCTGGTGGATCAAAAGAACCTGGCACATACCTCCTCCATGCCGGGGAAAACCCAGATGGTCAATCTCTACCAGGCTGGGGATCAGTTCAATATTGTCGATCTTCCCGGATATGGTTATGCCCGATTGTCCAAGAAGCACCGGAATTCTCTTCAAAAGATGATTCGGGACTATCTGGAAGAACGGAAGGCTCTTTTCCTGGTTTTTCTGCTGTTGGACAGCCGTGTGGCGCCCCAGCGCCTGGATATGGAGATGTTGAACTGGCTGGGGGAGCACGGTATACCCGTGACCTTGTTGTTTACCAAAGTGGATAAGCTGAAACCTCTGGAGTTGAAAGCGAATCAAGCCCGGTATGAGGAAGAGATCCTACGCTCCTGGGAGGTTATGCCTTCCTCATTTATGACTTCCTCCCAGACAGGGGAGGGGAGAGAACCGGTTTTAGGGTATATTGCATCTTGTCTTTCCTGATCGTTGAGTGGCATGAGATCCGACTATCACAAGTACCCTCCCATCGAACCAGATATTCGCCAATGGCCGGTTTATCGACTCAGCCAGGACCGCGATCATTTTATCCGGCAGATGCGGACGTCCGTCTTCAACCAGTTGACCGCCAACCAGACAAAATCTGTCAAGGCATTGGTTGACAGGGCTTTGTATATGGAGCGTTCCCGAATAAAAGACAATCCATGGAAGGTCGATCCTCCAGATGAGCGTCTGTTCTGGTCAAAGGTCCGCAAGCGAATGGCCAGTGCTGTGGAGGAAGACAATCACGAGACGGAGTATGACGTCCTGCAGGAGATCATTCATCGATATGCCCGGGAGATCGTAGGTACATTTCAGATCAATACCTTCTTGTTCGCCCGGAGATTTCTCACCTTCTTTTTCAGTCGACTTCTCAATACCCTGAAGGCAGGCTCTCTGTTTGGCAATCGCTATCAATTGCATGACCAGTTGAATGTGGTCGGGGAATTTGAGATGGTCAGATCATTGATGAAAAAGGGTACGGTGATCATTGTTCCGACCCATTCCTCTAACCTGGATTCCATCCTGATCGGGTATATGCTGGATGCTATTCTTGGGTTGCCGAGTTTTTCATACGGGGCAGGACTGAACCTTTACAACACCGGCTATATTGCCTATTTCATGAATCGGCTGGGTGCCTACCGGGTGGATCGCAGGAAGAAGAACCTGATCTATCTCGAGACACTGAAAAGTTTTTCCAGATTGTCGATTGAGCGAAAGGTGAACAGCCTGTTTTTTCCAGGCGGGACCCGATCCCGTTCCGGGCAGATTGAACCCAAATTGAAGATTGGCCTCTTGTCAACAGCAGTTGAAGCGCAACGGTCCAATTTTCAGAAAGGACAGGAGGACAAGATATTCATCGTGCCCTTGAATGTATCGTACCACTTTGTTCTTGAAGCGAACAGCTTGATCCACCAGCACTTGCGACAGGAGGGGAAGGAGAAGTATATCACCAGCTCACGAGATGATTCCTATAGCATTCGAAAGAACATCAAGTTCATTTGGAAACTTTTCCGGAATACCTCCCAGATCACCTTCTCTTTTTCTCGGCCCATGGATGTCCTGGGAAACCTTGTAGATCAGGATGGGGTGAGCTATGATCAGCAACAGCGTCCCATTCATGTGCGGGAGTATTTCCGGCTGGGAGAGGAGATCACCGCTGATCTCCAGCGGGAATCTCAATACAGCAAGCATCTGGCTGAACGTATTGTCCAGTGCCTGTACGCCGATAATGTCGTCCTGAGCAGTCATTTTGTGGCCTATCTGGCTTTTGAGATCCTGCGGAATGAACATCCGGGCATGGATGTGTTCGGGATCATCCAGCTACCGGAAGAAGAATACACCTTTGACTGGGACAGCCTGGTCAACGGTGGTCGTGAATTGCAACAGGCATTGATCCACTACAGAAACCAGGAAAAGGTCCGGTTGTCCGACATATTGCTTCAGGACATAGAAGTACTGCTTGCGGACGGTATCAAGAATATCGGCATCTTTCATGCGGAGAAACCATTGTATCAGGATAAGAAAGGGAAAGTCAGAAGCCAAAGCTTCAAGCTTCTTTACTTTTATCACAATCGATTGGAAGGATATCAACTGGAGGATAAGGTCCAATGGAATCGATTACAGCTTTCGATCGCTGATTAACGCTGTCAGGCATGGACCGGATCATTTTTGACCTTGAAGCGACTTGCTGGGACAAAGGCACGCCTGGAATGACCCAGGAGATCATTGAGATCGGTGCATTGCGCTTGAATGAACTGGGGCAAAAAGTAGGTAGCTTCCACAGTATGGTGCGCCCGATGGTCCATCCGGTGTTGTCTCCATACTGCCGGCGATTGACGCATATCGATCAGGAGGATATCAATCGAGCCAGGCCATTCTCAGAAGTTCATCCCAGGTTTGAAGATTGGCTCTATCGAAGTGAGTCGTTCTTCCTGATTTCCTGGGGAAGCGTGGATAAGGAACTGTTGGAGAACGATTGTCGAATGCATCGGTTGAATGACGAATGGCTGGACTTTCATGTCAATCTCAAACAGGTCTATCGGGACCTGTTCCGCTTACCCCGGCAAATCGGACTGGTCGCTGCCTTGCGACGAGAAGGATTGGAATTTGAAGGTGAGGCACATCGGGCGATGAGTGATGCTGAAAACCTGACCCGGTTGTACCTGAAGCATCGTGATCAATGGCCGTTGGAGGGGTAATGCCGCCATTTAACTTAACATAATATAAATTATAGGCAAAATGATCTCCGTTCAAATCAGCAACCAGCAACGGCAGGTCACCGATTCAATATGGCCTTGAGATTGGCGGCAGAATACCGAACGGATTTCAGCACTTTCTTGTCGGATTCACGATACACCAGGAACTGATCATCGCTGGGTTCAATAAATCCTTTGGTTCCATCCCTGGCCAGATAATGCTCCAGAGTGGCTTCTGCATCTGCAAGTGTTTGGCACACCTTGCTCATATTGCTTCGCTGGACCTCTTCAAACAGTTCCTTGAACTGGCTGGCCAGGCCGAATTCGAGAATGGCACCGGAGAGTACATATTGCAAGTCACACAGGGCGTCCGCAATTTCTACAAGGTCCTGATCGGCAATGGCCTGTTCCAACTCCTGGAGTTCTTCCGCCAGCAAATTGATCCGCAACTGGCACCGGTCCGAGTCCGGAATGGTCGGTTGATCCAGTACGGGCAGCCGAAAGGTACGGTGGAATTGAGCGACCTGATTGAGTGCTCTGGGTTCATCAAATGAAGGATGCATGCGATTCGACTTGTTAAAGGACGTACAATGGTTCGTGGATATCCGACGTAAAATAAGGAAGCCCGGTACAATGTACCGGGCCTCGGGCAGATTCTTGGGGTTATTCCGGGTTACTTGAAATAACTCGTCGGATTCTTATCATCGCTTTGGGCACGATCAATGCGATTCTTGAATTCATTGGACAGTTCCAAATCATTCTTGCGTGCATAGATTTCCTTCAGGGCGATGAGTGTGTTCAGGTCATTGGGATCAACCTTTTCGGCCTTTTGAAAGTAAGGCAAAGCCTTGTCAAACTCTCCATTGACCTTTTCTTTCAGGGCATCATATTTCTTGAGGCCCTCCTTGCTATAGTCGTCGGCCAACACACTGAGTTCCTGGGTGTAGACAGCTGCTTTGTTGTAGTACAGAGCACCGATGCTGTAGATCGCATCCGTATAGTTCTCATCCTTGCTGAGCGCCTGCTGGTAGTATTTCAGAGCCTCCTCGAAATGCTTGTCGGCAGCCGCCTGATCCTTCCCTTCCAGGGCTTTCTGAAAGAGATTGTCGTATACATTTCCCAGAGTCAAATAGAGGGATTTATTCTCCGGTTCTTTCTCGATAGCCATTTTCAGCTTACCGACCAGTTCGTCCATGCGGCCTTCCCGCAGGTAATGGTTGATCTCTGTGAACAGGAGTGATATTTCATCCGGATACAGCGAGCGACCTTTCTCCAGATAGCTGACGGCTTTCTCTTTATCGCTGTCAATGAAGGCATTGTAGAGCAAGTCATAGACATACGGATTCTCGTATTTGGCATCCACCAGCTTATTCAGGAATACCAGTGATTCCGCCTTTTTATCAGCCAGCATACCGGTCAATGCAGCTGAGAACATCGCATCCTTCACCTGGGCATCCTCCAGTGGACTCTTTTCACCAGCATCCACAAGGATGTTGTGCGCCTCGATGACATTGGAAAAGCTGACAAACGCTTCGGCATTCTTCTGCTGCTGGTATTCCGTAATGGCCTCATTGTTCAACAGGCCAAGCAGCGAACTGATCCCGTTGTACGCATCCGTGCGATGATACTTCTTGGTGGCTAATTCCAGGCCCTTTTTGAAGGCTGCGAATCCCTGGTAAGCGGCATCGGGAACGGCTGGTTTGGCACCCGGATTCTTCAGTTTGTTCAGATAGTCTCTGTTAGCCACTTCCAGCATGATGGAACCTTTGGTATTCCAACTGGCAGGATCTGCTGCGATCTCAGGGGCGGTCAGCGATGAATTGATCATCTCCACAGCCTCATCCAGTTTGGCGGAGTTGGCATTTGGGTCCAGATTGTAGGCGCCCAGAGCCCGGGTCGCCTTCTTGTAATTGCGTGAAGCATCATCCTGTGCCTGGCCAAAGGCTACGGCACCCAGGACAAACAGAATAAGAAGGGCATAATTCTTCATGGTAAATTGACTTTCGAATTGTTTTACGTTCATTGCACCTATCACTGTATGATCAGGCTGATTGTTGCTTACCAAAACGTTAATCCTCCACAGGAGTGGAATCTTCTCCTTCCTGGAACTCGGATTCCTCCTCTGGATCACTGACATCAGAGTCACTGTGTTTGACCACTGCGAGATCCGCAATGCTGTCCGATTCATCCAGCCGGATGACCTTGACTCCTTGCGTCGCACGACCCATCACCCGAATGTCGGAAACGGACATCCGGATCACAATGCCAGAGCGATTGGTGATCATCAGATCATCATCCTCCATGACAGCTTTGATGGCGACCAGAAGTCCGGTCTTATCCGTGATCTGCATGGTCTTGACACCCTTCCCTCCCCTGTTGGTGATGCGATAGTCATCCAGGGAGGATCGCTTGCCATTTCCTTTTTCCGAAACCACCAGGATAGTGGTGTCATTGTCCTGCGGATCCAGGCAGACCATGCCCACCACGTAATCGTTGTTGTGATCCAGGGACATGCCCTTTACACCCGTAGCGGTCCGCCCCATGGACCGGACGGTGGATTCATTGAACCGTATGGCCCGGCCCGTGCTATTGGCCAGGATGATCTCACTGCTGCCATTGGTCAGTTTGACCTCCAGTAACTGGTCATCATCGTTGATGGTAATGGCATTGATCCCGGTCACCCGCGGACGACTGTACAGCTTGACGGAGGTCTTCTTGACGATGCCTTTTCGTGTACAGAAGATGAGATGGTGGGAGTCGAGAAACGCTTCATCATTGAGGTCCTGGATGGAGATGTAGGCCTTGATCCGGTCCTCCTTGGGAATGGCGAGAAGATTCTGGATCACACGCCCGGCTCCGGTCTTGCTGGCTTCCGGAAGTTCGAAAACACGGAGCCAATGGCAGCGACCGGATTCAGTGAAGAGCAGCAGGTAGTTGTGGTTGGTGGCCACGAACATGTGCTCGATGAAATCCTCATCACGTGTCTTTGAACCCCTTGATCCCCGGCCTCCGCGAGACTGGAGGCGGAACTCATCCACCTTGGTTCGCTTGATATAGCCATTGTGACTGATGGTGACCACCACATTCTCATCGGCGATCAGATCTTCCATGGTGATCTCACCCTCTGCAAACGTAATCTCTGTACGGCGATCATCCCCGAATTTCTCCTTCAGTTCCCGGGTCTCGTCCTTGACAATGCCTCTTCGCAGCTCGTCACTGGCCAGAACAGACTTGTAGTATTCGATCTTCTTGATCAACTCGTCATACTCAGCGCGAATCTTGTCCCGTTCCAGGCCGGTCAACCGTTGCAGTCGCATTTCCAGGATGGCCTTGGCCTGAACTTCAGACAAGCCAAACTGAGCCATCAGTCCATCCCGCGCAATATCCGGGGTAGCGGAAGCCCGGATCAGGGCGATCACTTCATCCAGGTGATCCAGAGCGATCAACAATCCCTCGAGGATGTGCGCACGTTCCTCCGCTTTTCGAAGCTCGTATTGGGTTCGGCGGATGATCACTTCCAGTCGGAAGGCAATGAATTCCTGGATGAGCTCCCTCAGGTTGAGGGTTTTCGGCTTACCTTTTACCAGGCAGACGTTATTGACCGAAAAGTAGGATTGGAGCGGGGTGTACTTATACAATTTGCTCAGGACCACATTGGCCATGAAGTCACGCTTGATCTCGATCACGATGCGCATCCCATTGCGATCCGATTCGTCACGGACATCGCTGATCCCTTCGATCTTCTTTTCATTGACCAGTTCGGCGATCTTGACGACCAGGCTGGCTTTGTTGAGCTGGTAGGGAATCTCCGAGATGATGATCGTTTCCTTTCCACTGTCCGATGACTGGATCTCGGCCCGACCGCGTACCGTCATTCGTCCCCGGCCCGTTTCAAAGGCTTCCCGGACGCCGTCATAGCCGACAATAATCCCACCGGTCGGAAAGTCAGGGGCTTTGACAAACTCCATCAGGTCTGCCACGGTGGCATCCGGATGATCCACCATATGCTCGATCGCATCACACACTTCACGAAGGTTGTGGGGCAGCATGTTGGTGGCCATACCCACCGCAATACCCGATGCGCCATTGATCAGAAGATTGGGGAGTCTGGTCGGCAGGACAGTTGGCTCTTCAATGGAATCATCAAAATTCAGGGCGAAATCGACAGTTTCCTTGTCGATATCCATCAAGAGCTCTTCGGTAATCCGGGCCATCCGGGCTTCGGTATATCGCATGGCCGCGGGGCTGTCACCATCGATCGATCCAAAGTTCCCCTGACCGTCGACCAGAGGATAACGCAACGACCAGGGCTGAGCCATCCTCACCATCGTATCATATACAGATGAATCGCCGTGCGGGTGATATTTTCCCAATACTTCCCCCACAATCCTGGCGGATTTCTTGTGCGCCCGGTTGAACCCCAGTCCAAGATCGGACATACCATACAGCACCCTCCGATGGACCGGCTTGAGTCCATCGCGAACATCTGGTAAGGCCCGGGAGACAATGACCGACATCGAATAGTCGATGTAGGCTGTCTTCATTTCATTCTCTAGACTGATCGGTAATATTCGTGTTCCAGATGCCATGTAAAAGGGATTGATTTTCGTTGCGCAAAGATAGTAAAAGGCCCTCCTTTCCCCCGGTTTAACCAATCCTTTCCTCCTGTGTTGTGTTCTTTTTCTGATTTTTGCACCCTGATGACGAATAAGACAGTAAAACCGTATCTGAATGAGCCCGGTTCCAAGAAGGAACAGGTCACTCAGATGTTCAACCGGATCTCCGGAAGTTATGACCTGCTGAACCGCATGTTATCCCTGGGGATTGACGTGCAATGGCGAAAGGTGCTGGTTGGAAAGCTCCGGAAAGCCAAGCCGGTCCAGGTATTGGATGTGGCTACCGGAACAGCAGACCTGGCCCTGGCGATCGCGGAAGCCGTGCCTTCTGCCCATGTGACCGGATTGGACATCGCAGAAGAGATGTTGGTCATCGGCCGCTCCAAGATCGCAAAGCGGGGACTGGACAACCGGATCCGTCTGGAGGCAGGTGATGCGGAGCGCCTCCCCTACCCTGATGGGACCTTCGATGCCATCACAGTCGCTTTTGGGGTCCGGAACTTTGAGGACCTTGAGCAGGGCCTTGGGGAGATGTACCGGGTACTGAGGCCAGGTGGACGTCTTTATGTCCTGGAGTTTGCTCAACCGAAAGGATGGTTTTTCAGACCGATTTTTCAATTGTATTTCAAATACTTACTTCCCCTGGTTGGACGTTTAACCAGCAAAGACGCCAGGGCCTACCAGTATCTGTTTGAATCCGTTCAGGCATTTCCTGAAGGAGAAACCTTCCTGGAGCTTATGCGTAAGAAAGGGTTTGAACAAACTGGTTGGACATCATTAACATTCGGTACATGTGCCATTTACGAAGGATCGCACTGATCACAGGTGTGTTTCTGCTTGCTTTACAGGCCAACCTGAGCGCTCAGAGAGGCAACTACAACTATCTCGATTTTGAGAACAAGCCCTACTATTTCGGGATTGTCCTGGCCTACAACAATTCGGACTACAAGATCTCCCAATCGAAGGATTTTCTGCTGAATGACAGTATCCGGATCGCCGAATCCCTCAGGGGTGTAGGCTTCAACCTGGGGGGGATCGTCAACCTGAAGGTGGGACGATATTTCGACTTTCGCACCCAGCCGACATTATCCTTTGCCGAGCGGAAATTATTGTACAAGTCACCCGGGGATATCCGGGCGCCCTATACCCGACAGATCCAGTCGGTCCTGTTTGAGATCCCTTTCCATATCCGGTTCAAGTCAGAGCCATACAATGACAAGCGATTCTTCCTGGTGACAGGGGTCAAATATGGAGTCGATGTGGCCAACGACTCCCGGTCGCGGGATGCCGCCGAACTGGTCAAGATCGCCCCTTCAGATTTTATGTTCGAGGTCGGGGCAGGCCTGCAGATATTCTTCCCATATTTCATCTTTTCTCCGGAGATCAAATACTCGCATGGCCTGGGGAATGTCATGGTCATCGATCCCAACCTGCCCCAGTCCAACGTCATCGACAGACTGGTGTCCCGATCGATCACGATCTCCTTCCATTTCGAGGGTTGATCCACACATTTCCCCTTGGATGGATATCCAGGACATGATCGATCAGATCGGGAAAAAAGACCAGAAAATCAGCTTGAAGTTCCCGGTCCACTTCCTCCAGTTCCCTGAGTGCGCCCAGGAATATTTCTGGCTTGCTCGCCCGTTTTGACATCCGCCGGAATACCTGTCCAATCCCTTCCGATGTCTGGTACGTTGTGAGCCATTGGTGATCAATCATGGATTGGACCCTTGGTTGCAGGGCTGTGGGAACTGCCTGCAAACGCTGTCTGAGCTGGGCATAGGTGAATGCAGCCATGTCGTCGAGTGCGATCGATGAAAAGGCCGACCAATTGCGCACCAGAAGATAGTCAAAGTAGATATCGATACTGACCGGGGCATATTTCCTCTGGGTACCCCTGATCCGGGCCGTGCTGTTCCGTACGCTCGGGTGAGCATCTGTAAACGTGTCGATGGCCCTGTGCAACATGACCCCATCCAGGATTTCCGGGGCAAGGGTCGCTGACTGATCCGGCGTGAGCATGTCCGCGAGGAAATTGCCTAAGGCCAGGTCAGCGTCAGGTCCGGAAAGAAGGAGATGGGCCAGATAGTTCAATACACAGTGTCTTTGGCTTATAAATCAGCTATCTTTGCGGCTTGTTTAAAAAAACTACCACATGGGACTTAAATGCGGGATCGTCGGCTTGCCAAACGTAGGCAAATCTACCCTTTTCAATGCCTTGACCTCGGCAAAAGCGCTGGCCGCGAACTATCCATTTGCGACCAAGGAGCCCAATATCGGGATGATCACCGTGCCGGATCCACGGCTGGAAGAACTTGCCAAGCTTATCAATCCCAAGGCCGTCGTCCCCACGAACATCGAGATCGTGGATATTGCCGGACTGATCAAAGGTGCTTCGAAAGGAGAAGGTCTTGGCAACCAGTTCCTGGCCAATATCCGGGAAGTGGATGCCATTGTCCATGTCGTACGATGTTTCGATAACGACAATGTTGTCCATGTGGATGGCAGCATCAATCCTGTTCGTGATAAGGAGATCATCGATACCGAGCTGTTGCTGAAGGATCTGGAGACAGTGGAAAAACGTGTCGATCGCCTGAAGAAATCTGCCAAGAGCGGGAATAAGGCTGATGTTGCCCTGTTGGGCTATGCAGAAACGATCCAACGCCACCTGGAACAGGGACTTCCGGCTCGC
This sequence comes from Lewinellaceae bacterium, assembly GCA_020636225.1. Taxonomy (GTDB): domain Bacteria; phylum Bacteroidota; class Bacteroidia; order Chitinophagales; family Saprospiraceae; genus JAGNXB01. The sequence goes on from JACJYI010000002.1 coordinate 450,418, forward strand.
ACCGTCGAATTGCCGAAGGAAGGCCAGGAACTGCTGGACGATATGTTCCTGCTGACCAACAAGCCGGTATTGTATGTATGCAATGTTGAAGAATCTGCCGTTGTCAATGGCAATGTCCATACAAAAGCCTTTCTTGACTCCGTCGCTAATGAAGGTGCCGAAGTGATCCTGATCTCGGCGGCGATCGAAGCGGAGATCATCGAATTGGAGGACATGGATGAACGGATGATGTTCCTGGAAGAAATGGGCCTGCAGGAGCCAGGTGTCAACCGGGTCATTCGAGCGTCCTACCATCTGCTTAACCTGATCACCTATTTCACGGCTGGCGAGAAGGAAGTCCGGGCCTGGACGATCACCAGAGGCATGCTGGCCCCCCAGGCTGCGGGCGTGATCCACAGTGATTTTGAAAAGGGGTTCATCCGTGCCGAGGTGATCAAGTATGATGATTTTCTCCGTCTCGGGTCAGAGAGTGCCGTCAAAGAGGCAGGGAAGATGAGCGTGGAAGGAAAGGAATATGTGGTCCAGGATGCCGACATCATGCATTTTCGATTTAACGTCTAAGCCGTCAGACCGGTGGCAGCCCCCCGCTATTTTACGATCTACAAGCCATATGGGGTATTGTGCCAGTTTACACCGGATCATCCGGGCCAGCAAACCCTGGCGGACCTGTATGCCCTACCGACTGACATCTATCCGGTTGGTCGGCTGGATCAAGACTCAGAAGGATTGCTTTTGATGACGAATGACAATGCCTTGAAAAGTAGAGTGTTGTCACCGGAGAGCAAAGTAGAGAAAACCTATTGGGCGCAAGTGGAAGGCCAGATCATGGCAAACGATCTCCTTCCCCTGCAACGCGGCATAGCCATCCGGATCAAGGGGCGGTCCATCCCATTGTTACCTGTCAGTGGGCGGGTATTGGAGCACCCGCCTCTCCTACCCGATCGAACTCCACCGATCCGATTCCGGAAGTCTGTTCCGGACAGCTGGGTTGAACTTGTTCTTCAGGAAGGCAAGAATCGCCAGGTAAGGCGAATGATGGCCGCCATCGGTTTTCCAGTATTACGATTGGTTCGGGCACGTATAGCCAATGTCCAACTCGGAACCATGCTTCCGGGGGACATACGTGAATGGACATCTGAGGAGATGTATCAGCAGCTTGGCATCAGCAAGTTCCCCGGTGCCTAGCGGTACATCACAGATTTGACAGCCTGGATGACCTTTTCCGGACTGGGCAGCCATGCATCGACCAGCGTCGGAGCATAAGGCAATGACGTATCTGCACTGTTCACTCGTACAACGGGGGCATCCAGGTAGTCAAATGCGTGACGCTGGACAGCATAGGCCACTTCCGTGGAAATGGAGGCAAATGGCCATGATTCATCAACGACGACCAGACGGTTCGTTTTCTGCACCGACCGGATAATGGTGTCATAATCCATGGGACGGATCGTCCGCAGATCGATCACCTCAGCCTGGATGCCATCTTTTGCCAGTTCCTGGGCGGCCACCAGAGCCGTCCAGATCATTTTGTTGTAGGTTACGATCGTCACGTCTGTTCCTTCGCGACGGACAGCTGCCTTCCCAATGTCGACGGTATAGTCCTCCCCATCTGCCGGGAGGTCGCCCAGGGTTGGGATCTGGGTATGGGCAAAGGAATAGGCTCTGTCACCGCCAGGAGTGGCATTCATTTCCAGGGCATAGAATACCTCCGATTCCATGATACACACCGGATCGTTGTCACGGATGGCTGTTTTCATGAGGCCCTTGGCATCGACCGGATCAATGCAGGAAATCACCTTCAGTCCGGGAGTGTTCCCCAACCAGCTCTCAAACGTTTGAGAATGCTGTTGGGCGAGCTGTCCGGCAGATCCGGATGGACCCCGAAAAACGATCGGACAGGCAAAGTCGCCGGCAGACTGAGACAGGGTCTTGGCGGCATTGTTGACAATCTGGTCGAAGGCCAGAACGGCAAAGTTCCAGGTCATGAACTCGACAATTGGCCGAAGTCCGTTCATGGCGGCACCAACTCCAATACCGGCAAAACCCAGTTCGGCAATGGGCGTGTCAATGATCCGCTTGGCACCGAATTCCTCCAGCATGCCTTTGCTGACCTTGTATGCCCCATTGTATTCGGCCACCTCTTCTCCCATCAGGAAAACGGATTCATCGCGGCGCATCTCTTCAGACATTGCCTCCCGTAAGGCATCTCGGAGTGAAAGATTCATACCAGTTTGTTAGTTGGTTTGCATTGTGGGGCAAAAGTACAAAGAGGGGGGCTAAGAAGTTGTTTTCTGAACTACTTTTCAGGGTTTGGCGGATTGAACCCTAAAACAATATCTTTGTTTAAAATATACTGAGGTACGGTATCGTTACCGATCTGAATTACAAACACCTCCATCATGTTGAAGAAAAAGGGTCTCGGAATCATTCGTTCCATCGCGCTGTTTGGTTTGGTCATACTGGTATCCTCATGTAATCGTGGTACAGGATGTCCCAACAACTTTCGTCTGAATGTTGAATGGGATGCCGTGCTGCAGACCATCCTTCTCCTGTTCTAGTCCCCAAGCCTGTATATGGAATGGCTTCCGTTGAAGGCCATTGAGGATTGGCAGCATCTTCTCCAGATGTCTGAATTGTCGCCTGTTGTTGTCTTCAAACACAGTACCAGGTGTTCCCTCAGTTCGCTTGCCCGTCAGCGATTGGTCGACTATGATTGGCCTGTATCCACCCGGATCTGGTGGGTGGATGTCATCGAGCAACGAGAGCTCTCCCGTCATATTGCCGCGGAGACGCAGGTGCATCATGAATCACCTCAGGTCTTACTGATCGAGAAGGGCATATGTTTCTGGGATGAAGACCATCTGGATATTCAACCGGAAGAAATCCATGCGGCTCTCCGAACATCAGGAGCTTCCTGCTGATGGAACTGGTCATCAAGACAACCTCGGACGGATCAAGTACCCTGGAGAATACCAGGTTCGGTGCCACCTACCATTCCCATTTCGGAGCGATCCAGGAATCTCGCCATGTCTTTATTCAGGCTGGTCTTGGATATCTGCTCATGCACCAAACATCGGAATTACCCATTCGGATCTTTGAATTTGGATTTGGCACCGGGTTGAATGCCTACCTGACCCGATTGTATGTTGAACAGCAGGGCATTCCCGTCCATTATCGCGCTGTTGAGCAGTACCCAGTCCCTCTCCATATTGCTGAACAGCTGAACTATCCGGCCATTCTTGACGGCGGGAATTTGGATGATTTCCTCGACCTTCACCGGGCTGGCTGGGACTGTGACCTTCGCTTGTCGCCAGCATTTGTCCTTCATAAACAATCGGGAAACGGTCTGGAGCCCGAAGATGCCCAAAGCCAGTATCATCTGATCTATTATGATGCGTTCGGACCAGAATCTCAGCCCGAGCTCTGGACGGCAACCGCCCTCCAAAGGATGACAAATGCTCTGGATGAGGGAGGAGTATTTGTCACCTACTGTGCCAAGGGTGAAGTACGGCGCTCCCTCATCCACTTGGGCCTGGACATCGAGCGGCTGCCTGGTCCACCCGGAAAACGGGAAATGCTCCGAGGGGTCAAACCACCTCAGGCAAGCTGATTCGGGTACGACTATTTCGTATCTTCCCACAAACTTTTCTATGAAGAAAATGGCCCTTCACTGGCAGATCCTGCTTGGGATCGTTGCTGGCATCCTGCTCGGTATTCTCCTCCCGCTATTTCCCGGTTGGCACATGGGTGATCTCCTGTCCATACCGGAAGGCCGTATCCTGGTACTTGACTGGATCAAGCCCTTTGGTACCATCTTCATCAATTTATTGAAACTGATTGCCATACCGTTAATCATTACCTCCCTGATTACGGGTATCGCCCAACTCAAGGATATCTCCAAGTTCTCGAGGATCGGTATTCGGACCATCGGCTTTTATCTGTTCACCACGCTGGTGGCTACGTCGCTCGGGCTGTTGATGGTCAACTTGGTACGGCCATCCAAAACGCTGAGTGCGGCGACCAAGGAAGAGTTGTTGCAGGTCTATTCAACAGATGCCAGTGGAAAGATCGAAGTTGCCCTGAAAACCAAGGATTCCGGACCGCTGCAACCCCTCATCGACATTGTTCCTGACAATATCTTCGGTGCATTGGGGGAAAATGGCAACATGCTCCAGGTTATCTTTTTCGTGATTTTTCTGGGGATAGGACTGATCCTGGTCAAGGAGGAGGATGCCCGGCCGGTGATCTCCTTTTTTCACGGATTGAATGAGGTGATTATGAAACTGGTGGATCTGATCATGCTGTCTGCCCCGTATGGCGTACTGGCATTGATGGCCTCCCTGGTAGTAGAAGCCCCGAACATGGAGATCTTCAATGCACTGATCATGTATTCGATCACCGTTATCCTGGGCTTGTTGCTCCTGATTTTCGGTTTCTATCCATTGTTGGTGACCCGGCTGACCAAGCGGAGTTACCGGTCCTTTTTCAAAGGCATGGCACCTGCTCAGTTACTGGCCTTTTCGACCAGTTCCAGTGCTGCTACCCTGCCGGTCACCATGGAACGCGTCCAGGAGCATCTGGGGGTAGATGAAGAAGTGGCCAGTTTCGTCCTGCCCATCGGTGCCACCATCAATATGGATGGCACCAGTCTCTATCAGGCAGTCGCGGCTGTTTTTATCGCCAATACACTGGGCATGGACCTGACCTTCGGGCAGCAATTGACGGTGATCCTAACGGCTACACTGGCATCGATCGGATCAGCGGCCGTTCCCGGTGCCGGCATGGTCATGCTGGTTATTGTCCTTGGGGCAATCGGGGTGCCAGAAGCCGGATTAGCCCTTATCTTTGCAGTGGACAGGCCCCTGGACATGTTGCGTACTGTTGCCAATGTCACCAGTGATGCGACAGTATCCATGGTGGTTGGCCAATCACTGGGTATGTTGCATGAGCCCCATGAGAAAACCTGGAATGAGCACTATCATCCATCAAACCCATCATCCTGAATTCTTTCATATCTGATCCGTTATGATACACTCGTCACGTCTGCTCTGGTTGTCTGGAGCTTCGCTTATCCTTGTCCTTCTGGTAGTTACGGTTCGACCTGAACAAGTCGGTTCGTTGTTTCTTCGTCCTATGCCCACCAACGGTCAGACCCAGGTACGCATGGATGGTGAGACGGGTCATGAACGGGAAAAGAGAGAAGCCTGGTTTGAACTGATGCATCGGACCGCCCCGGGAACGGATTGGCGTACCATAGAATATCAGAATCAGGTCTGGTTGGCCGGAATGCGGAAAGGTGCAGCCAATTTGCGGGGATCCGGTGACCAGGAAATCCTGGCCAATGGAAAGCTGACTGGACGATGGAATGAGCGAGGGAGTAAGAACCAGGCGGGTTCAGTGGTGGCAACCACCTTCGATCCGGAAACGGAAGAGATCTGGTTGATTTCAGCCGGTGGCTCCATATTCAAGGGGACACTGGCCGGATCTGATTGGGAGGTAGTCAATCAGGATTATCAATTTAGTGGCGATCTCATCCAGTTCGTTCCCACCGAATCTGGAAGGCGGATGTTGGCCATCTTGAACAAGGTCATTCATTATTCTGATGACGAAGGACAGACCTGGCAGGCCAGCGAAGGGATGAATACCTATGACAATAACTGGGGCACCCGCAGATATCCGATCGTCCTGGATGATTCGCTTCACACGATCTATTATCTGGTTCAGGAATGGCTGCCGGGGCCATGGAAGTCAGATGTTGGCATCTATCGATCCCGGGACTTGGGTGAAAGTTTCCAGAAGGTTATCTCGTTCAATATTGGCAACATCAATAACTACTGCCTGACCCGGATCAAGGGAACCAATGAGGTGGCCATGTTGAAAAAGAACGGTACCAACAAGACAGATCTCTACCTTCTGGATCCGGAAACCGGCCTGCCTGAGATGATCGGCGCAACGACCACCTTTGACATTGGTGATGAACGAGCGAATCTGGAAGCTATCCGTCAGGAGGATGAAACCACCTATTACACCTACAACTCCGCTCATGACCTGTACAAGTCTACGGATGAGGGAATGTCATGGGAATACGTATCCACATTTGCCAAGAATCCATGGAGCGTCGGGGTGTTTGTCAGTGAGACCAATCCTGATTTCATGATGATGGGAGAAGTGGAATGTCATCGGAGCATCGATGGTGGACAAAACTGGGATATCTATAACCCCTGGTGGGCATATTATGACGATGTGGAAGGATCCCTCCATGCGGATATGATGTACTTCGCTGAATATACCAAGAAGGATGGATCGCCCTTCTTCCTGATCAGTAATCATGGGGGATTGAACGTGACCTATGATGGATCTACATTTGATAACCTGGGATTGTCCGGATTGAATGTTGGCCAGTTCTATGACGTCGTGACGGATCCGATCGATGAGCTCTATATCTATGCCGGTTCCCAGGACCAGGGGTTCCAGCGTGGCATGGACCTATGGGAAGGCGATGTGCTGGATTTCGAGCAAGCGATCTCGGGCGACTATGGCCACATGGTCTTTACGGGCAATGGGCAGCATCTATGGATGGTGTATCCAGGTGGCTGGGTGTCCTACTGGGATTATCCGGTCAGTGGTGGAGTGACGGCAGGGTTTACCATTGATTCTGAGGATGAAAGTGTCTGGATCCCTCCAATGGTGGCTGACCCGGATCAGAGCAAGAATGTCGTCTATATTGCCGGTGGAAACCTGTCCGGAGGTTCCGGATCACATATCCTTCGGCTGGAAGTCGTCAATTATGAGATTCAGACGGAGGAGCTTCCATTTGATTTTAAGGCATATTCAGGTGGGGAGGTCAGCGCATTGGCCTTTTCACCCTTCGACCCGGATATCTTTTATGCCGCTACAACGAATGGCTATTTCTTCACGTCATTGGACAAGGGCGAGACCTGGGAACAAAGCCTGAGTACGGTACCAGGGGGGCAATACCTCTATGGAGCTGCCATTCTTCCGTCCAAAGTGGATACCGGCAAGATCTATTTCGGGGGAAGTGGCTATAATGGCCCGGCCATGTTGGTGTCTGAAGATGGTGGTCAAAGCTTTACCTCCATGAACAACGGCCTCCCTCCCACCCTCGTTCTGGATCTGGCAGCCAATGACGATGAGACATTCTTGTTTGCCGCCACGGAAACCGGTCCATTCGTGTATGTCCAGGCGGATGACACATGGTACCCGATGCTGGGGGAAACGGCCCCTGTCCAAACGTATTGGAGCGTTGAATTCCTTCCTTTGCAACAGATCGTTCGATTCGGAACGTACGGGCGTGGTGTGTGGGACTTTGCCATTGATGAAGTTGTTTCTGTGTCCGCCCCGGAACCTGGACAACAGGTATCCACGCTTGCCATCTACCCCAACCCGGTCACTGGCCAGGTATTGTCAGCAAAACTGGGCCATTTGACAGAGCGAGTATGCGACTGGAGAATAATTGACCTGAGTGGTGGCCTGAAGGCCTCGGGCCGATCAATGGTCGGAGGCGGGAAGGACTTGAGCATCAACTTGCCTCCGGATATGCTTGCCGGAGTCTATCTGCTGGAAGTTCGACATGAGGGGCGCCTCCATGCGGGGAAATGGATCAGGATGTAGCAAACGATGACTGGCCCATGCCCGGATGGTCAATATCCTCAATCCTCGAGGATCTTGACCATTCGGGCATGGGGTAATCCTACTTCGGTGAATGGCTCTCCTTCGGTCCGGTAAGCCAATCGTTCATAGAAAGGAATGGCAGTATTGCGTGCATGCAGGATCATTCGGGAAATGCCTGCGCTTCTGGCCATGATTTCTGAACGGTGGACCAATTGCTGTCCAATGCCTTTTCCCTGGTGAAGCTCGTCAACGGCGACCTGCCTCATCTTCCATGTGTCGGAGTCCAAATGTTGCAGGACCAGGCAACCCCAAAGCTCATCAAGCCGGGAATAGTATCCGACATGGATGGAATTCCATTCCTTGATCAGGTCCTCTGGGTGAAAGGTTAACCCCAGAGGGGTCCTCAGGATCTTCTGTCGCAGGGCAATGCTTTCGGCATAGGCGGGAGTGCCAAAGCCGAGTTCACACAAATAACCATTGAGCTGTCTATCCTTCATCAGGGAAAACGGATGGGATCATGGACAGGGCATGTGTCAATTCCTTACGGTTCAGGGCAGGGATGGCACCCAGGGGATCAAAGAAGTCGATCATCTTTTCTGTCGGCATGTTCCCAGTCAATTCCTCGCGAGCCATCGGACAGCCTCCAAAGCCTTTCAACGCACCGTCAAAACGCCGACACCCACTCTGGTAGGCGGATTGGACCTTTTCCTTCCAGGTCGATGGTGTAGTATGGAGGTGGGCACCAAATTCGAGATCAGGATGCGCCGGGATCAGAGAATTGAACAAATAACTGATATTGTCCGGACTGGAAACACCGATGGTGTCACTCAAGGAGAATATCCGGACACCCATGTCTTTCAGTCGCTGGACCCATTGCAAGACAATGTCGCTATTCCAGGGGTCACCGTATGGATTGCCGAAGCCCATCGAGATATAGAGGACGAGCTGTTTATCTGCTTGCTGGGCGATCTCCAGGATTTCTGCTACGCGGATGATGGATTCCTCAATGGTGGCATTGGTATTCCTGATCTGGAAGGTTTCAGAGATACTGAAGGGATAACCCAGGTATGTGATCTCCGGATGATTGGCTGCTACCATGGCGCCACGGGTATTCGCGACGATGGCCAACAACTTTGTTCGGGTTTCGGTCAGATCCAATCCAGCCAGCACCTCAGCGGTATCCGCCATCTGGGGTATGGCTTTGGGTGATACAAAGCTTCCGAAATCCAGGGTGTCAAATCCGACGGCCAAAAGCCGTTGGATATAGTTGATCTTGGTTTGGGTGGGGATGAAGGGATGGATCCCCTGCATGGCATCCCTGGGGCATTCGATCAGTTTGACGTACGAGGTGGATGATTCCGACATATCGATTGGATGAATCAAAGGTACTTCTGAAATGGTCAGCGCCCAAACGCTGATCCATCAGTTTTTGGCAGACAAAAACCACCGACTTGCCTATCTTGTTTGGTCGTCAAAGTTTCACGTGACATGCAGAAGAAAGGTTGGATCACCTTGATCGGGTTCCTGATGTTCATGCTCGGGTTCTTATCCATTGTCCTGAGTATTGTGGGAGTCCAGTTCCAATTCATGATGTGGATGGATACCTGGGGGCGCGGATGGGGGTTTCTTGCCAGGTTGATCCTGATGATGGCTGGTATCCTGACGGTCATCAGTGATCGCATCCGGGATACCGAAGGATAATCATCACTGATGATCATCGGGATATCCCTGTTTTCCTGTACTTTGGAGTTATGAAAATAGCTGTCTTCCCGGGTTCGTTTGATCCCATTACTTCAGGTCATGTTGATATCGTAGCCCGTGCATTGCCACTATTTGACAAGTTGATCATCGGTATTGGCGTGAATTCACAGAAGTCTACTCTGTTTGACCTGGAACAGCGAATGCAATGGTTGTCTGAAGTATTCAAGGGTCAAGAGAATGTCGAGATCGCCAGTTTTGAAAACCTGACCGCTCATTTTTGCCGGAAGGTCGGGGCCAGATACCTGCTCAGAGGTCTTCGGAACGCCTCTGATTTCGATTACGAGAAGACCATCTCCCAGCTGAACAGCATTGTCGGGGATAATCTGGATACCGTATTTCTGATCAGCAGGCCTCAATTCTCACATATCTCTTCCACCATCGTTCGGGAGATCATCAAGGGTGGTGGAGATGCATCTCCCTTTATCCCCAGTGCATTGCATATACCCGTCCAGACATACGTCGAGCGGAACGGATTCCAATAAGGCTGCATTCCAGTTTTCTTTCATTGCCTGATCTGAGGTCGTTCGCTTGGGTCTTTCGTACCTTTGCACCAAAATCAAACAGATCATGTCGAATGCCTTTTACCAGGTGCCACCTGCAGAGAATGAGCCGGTGTTACAATATGCTCCGGGATCGCCTGAGCGAGCATCACTCCAAGCGAAAATCGCCCAACTGAAAGCGACCAGGGTAGATATCCCGATGATGATCAATGGAAAGGAGGTCCGGACCGGTGATACCAAGACGATTCATCCGCCTCATGAGATCGCCCATACCTTAGGTGTTTATCACAAAGGCTCCTCCGAGCATGTCCAATCCGCTATTCAGGCGGCTCTGGCTGCCAAGCCACACTGGGAAAACATGGATTGGCATGATCGCGCAGCGATCTTTCTGAAGGCGGCTGACCTGCTGGCCGGTCCATATCGCGATAAGATGAATGCAGCTACCATGCTCTGCCAGTCCAAGAACGTCTTCCAGGCAGAGATTGACGCGGTAGCGGAATTATGTGACTTTTTCCGGTTCAATGTGGAGTACATGACGGAGATGTACATGCAGCAACCCTTGAGTCCGGCTACGGTGTGGAACCGCCTGGAATACCGGCCACTGGAGGGTTTCGTTTTTGCCTTGACACCATTCAACTTCACGTCGATTGCTGGAAACCTCCCAACTGCTCCGGCCTTGATGGGGAATACGGTTGTCTGGAAGGTGGCTGAAACTCAGATCTATTCGGCTGCGGTCATCATGGAGATCCTGATGGAAGCTGGTTTACCACCGGGAGTGATCAATTTGATCTTTGTCAGTGGTCCGGTTGCAGGAGATGTGATCTTCCAGCATCCTGATTTTGGCGGACTCCACTTTACCGGTAGCACAGGAGTCTTCCAGAAGATGTGGAACATCATCGGTTCAAATATCCAGACGTATCGCTCCTACCCTCGTATCGTGGGTGAGACAGGAGGAAAGGACTTTGTCGTCGCGCACTCCAGTGCGGATCCTGTCGCCGTGGCAACTGCTTTGGCCAGGGGCGCCTTCGAATTTCAGGGGCAAAAGTGTTCCGCTGCTTCGCGTGCCTACATTTCAGCCAGCATCTGGAAGGAGGTGAAATCGAAGCTGGTCGAGGACATTGCTTCATTCAAGATGGGATCCCCTGAAGATTTTGGCAATTTTATCAATGCGGTCATTGACGAAAAGGCATTCGACAAGATCTCTTCCTATATCCAGGATGCTCGTGAAGCCAAGGGGGTGGAGATCATTGCCGGAGGAAACTTTGATAAGACCAAGGGCTATTTTATTGAACCTACCGTACTGGTCACGGAAGATCCGAATTATGTCACCATGTGTGAGGAGATCTTCGGTCCGGTATTGACCATCTATGTCTATCGGGATGATCAATATGATGAAATGCTCTCATTGCTGGATCGTACCTCGCCTTACGCGTTGACTGGAGCGATTTTCGCCAGGGATCGTTCTGTGATCCAAAAAACAACCAGGGCCCTGACTCACAATGCGGGCAATTTCTATATCAATGATAAGCCGACAGGTGCAGTCGTCGGCCAACAGCCATTTGGAGGTGCACGCGGCAGTGGGACGAATGATAAGGCTGGATCAATCCTGAACCTGTATCGATGGGTATCCGCCAGGACCATCAAGGAGGCCTTCGTCTCTCCAACGGATTATCGCTATCCGTTTCTGGGATAACGGACTTGCCTTACATGGTTCGTCAAATAAAGAAAGGCGGCCCTGATGTTCCATCAGGGCCGCTTCTTCTTTGGGGAATAGAGCTGCATTCCTCAATCGGGATCAATCCTTCATTCGGATCTGGCCTGCTCATAGAGCAAAAAAAAGAGCCTGCTAGCAGTCCGTCTTTTGCCGCAGGCTCTTACTATATGGAATAGATATTCCCGAATTGGTTTTACCGGATGACCTCGACTTTTGTGCTGAGGATCCTCTTGCTCGATCGAACCTGGGCGATGTACAACCCATTGTCCAGTCGGTGTACGGGGAGGTCAATCTGATTGCTTGACAAGCCATTCTGCTGGTAGACCATCGAGCCACTTGTTGTATACAACGTGACTTCTTCGATCAACTCCCCATTCGTCAGGGTGAGCCAGGCCTGGCTGGATGCCGGATTGGGGCTGACCAGCAGTTCGGTAGCACGGTTGGGGAGAATGGTCTCCTCCTGACCCAGCCGCACATTGATGACCTGATCCGGATATTGGTTGAATTGACCGCTCGCCGTTGATTGGGTAATTTGGCGAATCTTGATCTGGCCACCCTGGATCAGGGCACGAAGATCACGGTCAGGTCGCAATCCTTCCACGTCTTCAACGATCACAAAGCCAACCGGTCCATATCCTGTTGAACCGACACCGTCCGTCTTGGTGTAGGCACACTGGATGATGGATCCGTTCAGGCGCTTGAACAGTTCCAACGTAGGCACCTGGCGTGCCATCCAACTGTCATCATAGTATTCCGTGCGGATATTGAGGTTGCTAACTTCCAGGAAATCGGCAAAATCAATTTCGAAAGAAAAACCATATGCGTCATATGCGGGCTTGCTGGACAGACCGAGGTACATATCCAGGATCAAATGAACAGAATCAGCATAGGTGGCGGTATCACGGACAACAAAGCGCAGGTCAGCATCTACATTCAACTGATGCTCAATAGAAGTTGTCACAGCGTGGGTGTTCAGATAGGATTCACTGATGGCAGTGGTATCCAGGGCGCTGATCAATCCGTCGCCATTGGTATCCATGAATTTGAGATCTATGGAAGAAGGATCCCATGGATCATTCCAGTCGTCACCGAATTGTGGTTCCCAATCAGATGATGGATTGTCGCGCTCAACACCCAGTTTTCCCATGCTCAAGCCCATGGGGAGGAGGTCGCGCACATTGACGATACCGTCATTATTGGCATCTCCGGCCCAGACACAATCATCCAGACACTGGAGTTCGTTCGGGGCAGGATTGGGAAGGACGTTGATCTGGAACTTCACTTCCTTACAGACGCCGTTGGCGCAATAATTCAGTTCAAACTCATCGATGTCTCCTGAAAATCCCTGATCGGGAGTGTAGACGACGAGATTGTAGCCGGTAATGTTCTGGGCTTCCAGGTTCAGGGTTTGCATTCCGGAATGAACTTCCACTTCCCCGTGCAGCGCAGATGCTGTGACGCTGAACGTCCATGGTTCTACAGGAGGAGAGTACCGAATGACCAAGGGTTTGTTTTCCAGGGTCTGGAGGTAATAGGTCGGCAGTTTGGGTTTGAAATCCGAAATATTGATCTCGACCTTACCAGTCTCGATGATGATGCCGTAGGCGGCGGATCCCAAACTGTAGTTGAATGTCACCTTGCCTTCATAATTGGATGGTGGCGTGTAGGTAAACTGACCGTTGCCATTATATACCAGAGTGCCGACGTTCACGCTGATGTATTGGGGATAAAGTACGGTAAAGGCGCCGATATCATTATCCAGAACATTGAACGAAACAGCTTCGCCGCGATGGGTGAACACGTAGTCATTGATGGCATGTCGCTTGGGAGCCAGCGTGTTGAACACGGTGATGTCAACGGTCCGCGAATAGGTGGTGCCATTGTCGTCCCGGGTGACCGTGAACTGGTCATTGCCGGTGTAATTCAGGTCGGGCGTGTAGGTCACAACATCAGTCGTCAGATTCTGGACATCGCCATGACCGGGTGCCTCGGAAACAACATCGTAACCATCCATTTGCAACATGATATCCTTGGGGGAATTGATGGGCAGCAGGATCTGGATGGTATCGGTAACCGTGAGGGATGGAGGCAGAACGTGAATATTGACAATGCCGGTAGCACAAATTCCTTCGGAATCGCAACATGTATAGCTGATCTGGGCTAATCCGGTGAATCCGGGCTCCGGATCGAAATCAATCTGGCCATTGTTGATGGTGGCCGAACCGTATCGATTGACGTTTACAGAACTGATGACCAGGCCTCCGGCGGTAGATTCGTCGTTATCCAGTACATCAACGGTGATCGCAGTGTTCTGATCGGTTATGGCAAAATCATTGTTGGCTGTAACGATGGATGGTGATACCAGGAAGACAAATCCCATGTATTCCTGGGAGCTGTTGAGCTTTGGATAGTATTCGATCAGTATGGAGTCTCTTCCGACAAAGGCATTATCCGGGCTGTAAACGATCTTCTTCAATCCTCCTGCCAGATTGATGATCTCGTAGTAATCGGAATGATCAGGCATCTTGACGATAGTCGCCAGATTGTGGGAGACGAAGGTGAAACTGAACGTGTCAGTCTGAGCGACACGCTCCGGCCGATACGGCTCTACCGACTGCGCCCATCCCCACAAGGGGACCAGGAGGAGCGCCAGAAGGGCGGTTTTGATAAACGATACATTCATGGTGACGGACTTGGAGTTATTGGGATTCCTTAACAAGATACAAGATTATTCCCTTCACAAATCCGCTTCAAGAACGGATAATCCACATTGTGAAAGTGAAAACATATTTGTATTTTTGTCAATAAACTCATTCATAGTGACTTATGCCTGCTAACTTTCCCCTGGTTTGTGAAAAGATTCAAGGTGAATCCTGACAAGATACCAGGGTAATGCTATAGCTTACGGCACCATCCCTATGATAGTTACATAGAAACCCGATGCAAAATACAAAAGTTTTTACCATTCTTCAGTATTTCACGAAGTATGAATTGAACAGTCTTCGGAAGTTCATTCAATCGCCCTACTTCAATGTGAATGAAGATCTTATGCGGCTTTATGATCTGTATCTGGCCTTGCTGGAGAAGCCAGATCCAGAGTATGAGAAGGAAGTGGCCTGGGCTGAAGTGGTCGGCGATGGTCGGCCCTACGACGATGTTCGGTTCAGGAAATACAATAGTGACCTGCTCAAGTTGGTGGAGGGATATCTGGCCCAGAAGGTATATGAGGAGAACCCCATCCGGGAAGCCAATCACCTGATTGAGGCTGTCAGTCGGAGAAAGATGGTCAAGCTCTACAATACAGTCATGAGTTCGGCCCGACGCCTGTCTGACCGTCAGCATTACAAGTCGGCGCAATACTACTATTACCAATACCAGATCGAGAAGAACTATTACGAAATCCTGATCCATGGACAGAAGCGTCTGGACAAGACGAATGTGGAGTACATCGTCGAAAACCTGGACCGGTTCTATCTGGCTGAAAAACTGAGGTATTATTGCTCAGTGCTATCCATGAAGTATACTCACAGCCATGAGTACAAGCTTCTCTTCCTCGAGGAGATCGTTCGTCACGTCGAGACATACGGGTATGAGGATATCCCTGCGATCTCCATATTCTACCAGATCTACCTCACGAATATCGAACCGGAGGAGGTGCGACATTTTGAAGCATTGAAAGTTTTGATCGATCAGCATATCTCCTTGTTTCCCAATGAAGAAGCGCTGGAGATCTTGACTTATGCTTTAAACTACTGTATCCGAAACATCAACCAGAATCGTCCGGAATTCCTGACAGAATACTTCCATCTGTATGAACGCGCCCTGGAAAATGATCTATTGGATTTTACGGACGAGGAATTTGGCCCCTGGCATTTCAAGAACATTGTCACCATCGCATTGCGACTTGAACGGTACAGCTGGACAGAACGGTTTATCCACAAGTATCATCAACAGCTGCCTGAAACATTCAGAAACAATGCCCATTCCTTCAGTTTGGCCCAGGTGAATTACTACAAGGGGAATTTCGGGGAAGTGATCCAGTTATTGCACCAGGTTGAGTATGAGGATTTTACCTACAACCTGAATTCCAAGGTAATCCTGATGTTCTCGTATTATGAACTGGATGAGATCGAGCCTCTCTATTCCCTGATGGACAGTTTCAGGGTATATCTCCAGAGAAATACCAAGATCTCGACAACAAAAAAGCGTAACTACCTCAACCTGATCAAGTTCTTGAAGAAACTGACCAAGATCCAGCCGGGAGAACGATCAGCCCTGGAAAAGCTGGGGAAAGAGATGGACGATCAGAACGGAGCCATTGTCTCCGAATCCTGGTTGAGGGCGAAGATCACAGATATGATGTAGGAAGGCTGGTCACTGGACCTGTTCCATGACGGCCTGATGCTCATACGTCCTGAAATCGACCGGGGTGACTGCCGAGATGCCCTGTTCTCTCATGTATACCCCGTAAAGTACGTCCACGGAGGCCATGGTCAGTTTGTTGTGGGTGACAATGATGAACTGGGAATGGTCGGAAAATTTTTGAATGATCCGGTTGAACTTCTCAATATTGGAATCGTCCAAAGGAGCGTCCACCTCGTCAAAAATACAGAACGGTGCAGGCTTCAGAAGATACAAGGCAAAGAGGAGCGCCGTGGCAGTCAGGGTTTTTTCCCCACCGGAGAGCTGATTGATGGATTGAGGTCTCTTCCCTTTTGGCTTGGCAATGATCTGGATATTTGAATCCAGAGGTTTGTCCGGTTCATCCAGAATGAGGTCGGCAGTATCATCATCTGTAAAGAGGGAGCGGAATACGTTGATGAAGTTTTCCCGGACCTGCTCGAAGGCGGCCATGAACTGCTCTGTAGCCGTCAATTCAATTTCCTCGATGGTTTGAAGGAGCGAGGTTTTGGCTTGCAGGATATCCTGGCGCTGTTGATCGATGGTGTCATACCGCTCCTTCATTTCCCGGTATGCCTCCACGGCCATAGGATTGACCTCACCATAATTTTCCAGTCGGTTCTTCAACTTGGAGACTTGTTGTTCCAGGAGCACTGGATCCAGATCGGGATTCGGTTCCCGTTGGATGATCTCCTGGATACTGGCCTGGAACTCGACTTTGATCCGTTCACCGATGCTGGTCAATTCCAGTCGGATGGCATTGAAATTGTCTTTCAGCTCATTGACCAGCAGTTGGGCATCCTGCCGGTTCTTGTTCAATTGGCGCAAGGCGCTTTCCAGCTCATTGATGTGTCCCCTGGCCTGGAAGTAGTCCTGTTCGGCCCCTGTCAGGATCGCTTCTTTTTCCTTTTTCTCCTCGTATGCGATGAAGAGCTGCTGTTGCAGCTTCTCTCTCTCCTCGCCTACCTGTTCCTGTTCCGTTGCGGCCTGTCGTTCGGCATCCTGGTCTGCTTCTAGACTTTTTCTGGCTTCCAGGATCTGCTGCTCCCGGAACTGGATTTCCTGTTCGAAGGCAGTGACTTTGTTCTGCAGTTGAATGAAGCGGATATTGCGCTCATTGTAGGTAGAGGAACGGGCATTGAGGGCATCGGCAGCCTTCCGGAAGGATTGATCCGTGGCTTCCATCCTGGCCCGGAAATCCGCTTCTTCCTGTTTGCGGACCGACAGGTCGGCAGTCATGGTCTCGTTCCGTTCTGTCAGGCCCTGGATAATGTCCAGAGCCTGGTTATTTCGTATGGAGACATCCGCATGATACTGCTCGGCATTCTCCAATCGGGTCTTGAGGGTGATTAACCGCTGGGTCACCTGATTCAACGCCGCCTTTTCTTCCCGGATCCTTGCGGGTTGGTTCGCCTGTTTCAATTGGGTAACCTTCTCCTTCAGGTCCTGTACGATCTGGATCTTCTTTTCTTCTTCCTTCTCCAGTTTCCGAATCTGTTTGTCCAGATTCTCAAGATTCTTCTTCCTGCCGAGTTTCTTGCCTTCAAACAGGCCGATCGACCCTCCGGAAAGACTGAAGGTCCTCCTTGTCCACGCTCCATTGGCCCCCAGGATGGTCACATCGGAATTGTCCATGGATTGCTCAGGAATGACATCGTCACTGGCCAGATAAACCTTATGGAACAGGTAGTTTACCAAGGGCTGGTACTGTGCCTCGCATTCGACCAGGTCGATCAAAGCCGTCAAGCCCACAACCGGCTCCGTCAGGAAATTATACTTGGATAACTCATTGACAATAAAGAAATTGGCCTTTCCTTTCTGGTTCTGTTGCAGTAGCTTGATGGCTGACTGGGCCGTCTCGACATCCGGTACTACATAATAGTTGAGGTATTGGTCCAGAAAATGTTCGATGGCGATCCGAAAGGACTCCTTGGAGGTGATGACATCACTGAGCAAGGGGTACTGTTTGCCCCAGTCGCCCTGTTGATTCAGATATTTGATGGACTCCGGAAATCCTTCCAGGTTCTCCACCATACTCTTTGTCAACTTGTACTCATTTCGCAGGGCATCCAGTTGACGGTTCAAAGCACTCAGTTCCTGATTGGCCTGTTGGAGCTGTTCGTCTACTCGCTGGATGGTCGCCAATCGCTGGTCTTCTTCCTGTTCGAGAAACTGAACGGAAGCCTGCAGGCGAGCTTCCTCCTGGCTGACCTCCTCCACGGCACTGCGAAGGGAATGTGATTCTTTGGAGCGTTGATCGAGGACCTGGGTATTCCGGTCAATCTCGTTCTTCAGATTATCGATCTGGTTGAGGTTGATAGCCCTCTGTTTTTCCAGTTCATAGATGCCCTTTTCCAGCTCCTGGAGCTGCTGGAGATACAGATCCAGGTCATCCTTGATGGAATGGTGCTCCTGTTTGGTGACACCCAACTCCTGCTCGGCTTCGCGCAGGGCGACCTCACCTGCCTGTTTTTCCAGTTGAGATTTCTGCAGATGATCCTGATAGTACAGGATATCCTTTTCCAACTGTTGGCCCCGGTCGGTATTGAATCGCATGCGTTCGCGAAGCTTGGACCGGTTTTGCTCGATGAAATTGGTGCGTTGTCCGAGGATCTCGACTTGATTTTCAAGGGTTCGAATCCGCTCTCCAACTTCATTCAGTTTCTTCTGGCGATCCGACAGTGTCTTTTCCTTATCCAGATTCAGGAGCTTTTCCTGTTCTGTGCGCACCTCCGCCTTCTGGATCTGGACTTCGATCTCCCGCAACTGATCCTCTTCCCGGGCCAGTTTGCTTTCAATCTGCTTGTATCGTGTTTTCAGGTCATGGGTCTGAAAAACGGCCCATTCGATACTCAGCGATCGATAATCAGATTTCAGATCAAGATACCGCTGAGCTTTCCTTGCCTGTTTTTCCAGGCTTTTCAGGTTGTGCTCGATTTCATAGAGCAAATCGTCCACGCGGTTGAGATCACCTTCCGTGTGTCCAAGTTTTCGCAGGGTTTCAGCTTTCCTGACCTTGTACTTGGACACCCCGGCGGCCTGTTCGAGCATCCTTCGGCGGGATTGTTCATGGTCGTTGAGGATATCATCCACCATGGAAAGGGCGATGATGGCATAGGAATTCGACCCGATGCCCGTATCCATGAACAGGCTGGTGATATCCTTGAGACGACAGGTAACATTGTTGATGCGGTATTCACTCTCCCCTGTCCGGTAAAGGATGCGGGACACGGTTACATTCTGATACTCTGTCGGCAGGAGGTTCTTGGTGTTCTCAAAGGTGAGACTCACCTGGGCCATTCCACTGGCCTTCCTCTTTTTGGTACCGTTGAAGATCACACTGGACATCCGCTCCAATCGGAGTTCCCGGGTCTTCTGCTCACCCAATACCCATCGAATGGCATCGACGATATTCGATTTTCCACTGCCATTGGGACCAATGATACCGGTAACTGATTCATTGAAATGAATCACCGTATCATTAGCAAAACTTTTGAATCCTTTGATTTCCAGCTTTTGGAGTCGCATAGCCTGCAAAAATAATCAAGGGAGGCCTACTTCAAAGGAGAATCTGCATCTTTTGGCGAAATAACCCGACCAAAACTGGAACTATCCTGGCGCTCCAGATAGGACTGCAGCAGATCAGACCGGAATGGATCCTCTTCTTCTGGCATCGACTCCTGATAGCAGCCTTGTAACTCCCGTTGACGATAGGCTTCAAAGAGGGTAACAGCACAGGCCACTGAAATATTCAGGCTTTGCGCCATGCCGGCCATGGGAATATAGAATGCACCATCTGTCAATCGTAGCGATTCTTCCGATACGCCATCCCGTTCGTTACCAAACACCAGTGCCACTGAACCGGTCAGATCCAGGTCAAATAATGAGCGGGCATCCGGTGCCAGCATGGCGCTGAGAACCCTTTGGTAGGATTGCCGGATCGCCCTGAAACAGGCATCCCTGTCCCGGAAGTAGTGAATGTCCACCCATTTCCGTGCACCGGCAGAGGTGCGCTTGCCCATTTGCAGCCGGTCTTCTGTCAACTGAGGTTCCGTGTACAGGACAAATATCTCATGAATTCCAACAGCATCACATGAACGCATCACGGCGCCGATGTTATGGGTGTCATGGACATTTTCCAGTAAGACCGTCAGTCCTTTCTGACGTCGGGAGACGACTTCCTGGATCCTCTTCAATCGTTCAGGTGTTATACTCATGGATGACGGATGATGGACTTGATGTTGCAAAAGGCACGAATCCCCTCTTCCCCCAATTCTCGCCCGAATCCGGAATCCTTGATCCCGCCGAACGGGACACGAGGATCTGAGCGGACGATCCCATTGATGGAAATTGCCCCGGCTTCCACCTGGCGGGCCAGTTCCATGGCTCGATCCGGAGATGCCGACCAGATGGAGGCACCCAGGCCATACCGGGTCTCATGAGCAATGCGCAATGCATCGTCGAGTGTGGCAAAGGGGTATAGACTGGCGACAGGACCAAACACTTCCTCTCGACCCATTCTCATGTCCGAGGTCAATCCTTCCATGATTTGGGGTCGGTATCGGGTCGTTCCCAGCTCGTCATCAGGTTGGCCAAACGCCAAAGTCGCCCCTTTGGCCAGGGCATCATTGACTTGTTCGCGCAACTGATCAGCCAGGTCGGGACGGGACAGACAGGAGAAGAATACCCCGGTGGAGCGTGGGTCGCCCTGGTGAAGCTGCTTCAATTCCTGAACAATCCCCGACCGGAAGGCAGCATAGCAGGATTCATGGACGATGTACCGTTTGGCGGCAATACAGGTCTGCCCATTGTTGCTCATCCTGGATTGAACGGCTGCCTGGATGGCCTGATCCAGGTCGGCATCTTCAAGAACGATGAAGGGGTCTGATCCACCCAGTTCAAGGATGCAAACTTTCAGGTGCAGACCAGCCAGGGAAGCAACAGCCCGGCCTGCCCGATCAGAGCCGGTCAGGGCAACACCGCTCAGTCCCGGGTGGCCGATCATTTGAGCGACATTCTCTTCATCAACCCAGGCAGTCTGGAAGACCTTCAGATCGCCAAAAGCCTGATCCATCAGCTCCTGGAGGAGTCGGGCACATCGAGGCACTTGGGGAGCCGGTTTATGGATCACCGTGTTGCCGGCAGCGATCGCCGGTATCGCGAATCTCAGAACCTGCCAGAATGGGAAGTTCCAGGGCATGATGCCCAATATCACACCCAGGGGATGATATTCAACAATGGCGTCCAGATCCGGTTCTATGATCTCTCTGGAGCGCAGATAGACCTCGGCTGTTTCCGAATAGTGTTCACACAACCTGACACACTTGTCCACTTCAGCCAAGGATTGCGTAACGGGTTTACCCATTTCAAGCGTGATGGCTTCCGCCAGAGCCGTACGGTGAGTCTGCAATGCCTTTCCGATCCTCTGTACGCCCATCAACCGCAGCGGCAGGGTTGTGTTCCTCCAATGATGATAGGCAACCCGGCCCTGATCGACCAAGGTCATGGCAGAATCCTTATCCATGGAGGGCACATCCTCGATGTGTTCCATGGTATAGGGATTCATTGAAGTAAATCTCATTTGCTCCTATTTTGCCGGGACCATTCGTCCATCAACAAACTTGAGGATCTGGATATTTCTGTTCTCAATCCGATTCAGGGTTCCGTTGGGTTCCCTGATGACCATGAGTTTCGGGGCCAGTCGATTTGCAGATCGTTTACTCCCCTGATCCAGATAACGATGAAAGAGTGCCCCATCGCGAACCAACGATTCCCTGACGAATTCGCCACAATGAAAGCCCCATGCCGCCTGGATCGTCAGCGGGTTGGCATAGGCTGCCAGATAACTGGTTTTCAATCGCCGGATGGTTGGGTCACTTTCATTCAGGAAATCTGCACTGGATACATGGACATTCAGGCTATTGAAATAGGAAGGGGCGATCCGGTCAAAATCCATCCATTGCGGAAGCCCGAACAATCGAACCTGCTTATCCAGTAATCCACTGCTCACCTTGCTCATCATGGCCTGGACCATCGACTCATCCCAGGATGGGAAAACGAGATGATTGATGACATCACTTTGGAGCAGGGAATCTACCTGGATCTCCTCCAGTTCCATTCCGGCAGCCTCATCAAACGAGACAAACAGATATCGTTTCCGGTCCAATGCAGGGAGCGAATCCACCCATGTCGACCAGATATTCTGTTTGGCTAATTCACCGGCATCCCTGCCGTGCAACAACACAATCGGATCCGAGCGCGAGGAATTCTGTCGCAGGAAATCCCAGATGGATCGCAGGTGTGCCTCCAGGGATGGGTTCAGTTGAAGATAGTGGGGATTGCTATTCCCGAGGCGTGTGCTGGCGCTGTATGGGGACACCAGCAGCGTCGGGCGATCCTGCACATATTCGGCAACGGTCGTGGCCAGGGAGGTGCGGTAGGGCCCGACGATGACATCTTGTCCTTCAAGCAAATGCTTGTCGATGATCCGTTGAAGGACAGCATCATTGGCCCTGGTATCCAGCACCTGGATGGTAAAATGAGGATCACTCGGTTGGAGGTTGGCAAAGGCCAACTTGAAACCAAGATAAAAATCGAGGGACCAGGCAGCAACCCGATTGGTAGCCAAGGAGGTGGAGTCATTGGCGAAGAAAGGCAACAAGACCGTCAATGCATATTCATCCTTGTACATCCGGGTCATGTCCTCCTCCGGAACGGCTGCATCAGAATGGGGTTCAGTCGCCTGATCCACGACCGGGACAGGCGCACGCAGTGTGTCCAACTCCTGCAGGACCAGGGTATCCATCGGTTCCGGTGTTTCCGGATCTTCTGGCAAAGCGGGTTCCTCCGTCCGCGGGGACTCCGGCAGTGGAAGGGTGGTCTTTTTGGAGCCAAAACAGGATGACAGACCGACCAGGATCAAGACCATGGATCCCGTTAGTACGAAGGTGTGGATTCCGATGCGAGTGGGGATAGACAAGTGTGACAGGATTGGTTGATGATCATAGTTGCCGGACCATAGGAACGCTTATTCCCATTCAATGGTGGCCGGAGGTTTGGTGCTGATATCGTAGACTACCCGATTGATCCCCTTGACCTGGTTGATAATGGCACTGGATACATCAGCCAGGAATTCATAGGGTAATTTGCTCCATTCGGCGGTCATGCCATCCAGGGAGGTTACAGCCCGAAGGGCCACGGCATTCTCATAGGTCCGCTCATCACCCATGACGCCGACCGATTGAACGGGCAGGAGGATGGTACCTGCCTGCCATACCTGATCATAGAGCCCGCTCTCCCGTAACATTCGGATATAGATGGCGTCCGCTTCCTGGAGAAGTCGAACCTTTTCAGGAGTAATATCCCCCAGAATTCGAATCCCCAATCCAGGGCCTGGAAACGGATGCCGACTGATCAGTCGTTCGGATATGCCCAGAGCAATGCCCACCTTTCTGACTTCATCCTTGAAGAGCATGCGAAGTGGTTCAATGATCTTCAAGTGCAGTTTCTCAGGTAGTCCTCCGACGTTGTGATGGGATTTGATCGTGGCCGAGGGGCCTTTGACAGGATTGGATTCGATCACATCCGGGTAGATGGTACCCTGTCCAAGCCAGGAGACTCCTGAAAGCTTCCTGGCTTCCTCTTCAAAAAGATGGATAAACTCTCGTCCAATGACCTTGCGTTTGGCTTCAGGATCCGAAATTCCTGCCAAGGCTGTCCAGAAGCGCTCACGGGCATCCACACCTGTAATGTTCAGCCCCATATGCTGGTAGTCATCCAGTACCTGGGCGAACTCATCCTTTCGCAGTAGGCCATTGTCAATGAAGAAGCAATGCAGTCGTTTACCAATGGCCTGATGAAGCAACACGGCCCCAACCGTACTGTCCACGCCGCCTGAAAGCGCCATGAGGACTTCCTCCTCCCCTACCTGCTCTCGAATGTTTGCGATCGTCTCATCAATAAATGAATCAGGTGTCCAATCTCCATGGCAATGACAAATGTCGTAGAGGAAGTTTCGAATGAAGGCCTTGCCCTCGAGACTGTGGGTCACTTCCGGATGGAATTGGATGCCATACACCGGAGGTTGACCGTTTGTTCCGTAACGGAAGGCCGCCACATCGATCGACTGGGTGCCAGCCAGGATCTCAAATGAATCCGGAAGTGTCTGGATCGTATCCGCGTGAGACATCCATACCTGACTCTGTTGACTCAGGTCGGTCATGAACGGGTCTTCAGCCTTCCGGATCTGGAGCATGGCCTTGCCATACTCCCGTTTATTGCTTCGCGTCACTTCTCCACCCAATTCATCCGCGATGAGCTGGGCCCCGTAACAAATACCCAGGATCGGTTTTTGACCGAGCAAGGCTGGCAGATCGATCCGCAGGGAATTCGGGTCTTTTACAGAAAACGGACTACCAGAAAGGATGATCCCTTTCACGGTTTCATCCAATTCAACCGGAGCATAGTACGGCAGGATTTCGCAGAACACCTGCAGTTCCCTGACTCGTCTTGCGATCAATTGGGTGTATTGACTTCCAAAGTCAAGAATGATGATCTTTTCCTTCATCGGGCAAAAATAAGCAATGAGACAGGAAGCGATAGAAAAGAAAAAGCCCCGGATCTTCATCCGGGGCTTTTCCGATCTACTTGACCTGAAGGTCGAACTCGACTCTTCGGTTGGCTCGTCTTCCTTCAGCGGTAGCATTGTCGCCTGCCGGCTTGGTTTCTCCGTATCCGGCATGGCTGAGCCTGGTGGCTGCAATACCTTTGGAGACCAGATAATCATAACAGGCTTTTGCCCTGCGCTCGGACAAGGCCTGGTTATAACTATCATCCCCGGCACTGTCCGTGTGTCCGGCTATTC
The DNA here is from genome assembly GCA_020636225.1 of Lewinellaceae bacterium. GTDB lineage: Bacteria > Bacteroidota > Bacteroidia > Chitinophagales > Saprospiraceae > JAGNXB01. The sequence goes on from JACJYI010000002.1 coordinate 475,289, forward strand.
CACAGCTGTATCCGGCATTGTTCTTCAACACGGTGACCAGGTTATCCAACAGTGGCAAACTGGCCTGGGTCAATACTGAACTGTTGGACTCAAACTGAACGTTCTGGATGGCGATCTGGACAACCTCCTTCTCTTCCTGTTTCAGTTCAGGGCAACCCTTGTTGGATGCAGGGCCGGCTTCATCGGGACACCTGTCATTGGCATCGGCCACCCCGTCGTTGTCACGATCTGAAGGACAGCCATCATTGGCTGCATCTCCGGGCACATCGGGACATTTATCCTTGATGTCAGCGACACCGTCATTGTCTCTGTCCGGACATCCCATCAGGTTGGCTGGACCGGCCTGTTCAGGGCATTGATCATCTGAATCTGCCACACCATCGCCATCCTGGTCGGGACAACCTCCGGTAGCCACTGGACCGGCCTCATTGGGACAGGCATCATTCGCATCGGTGATCCCGTCACCATCCGCATCCGGGCATCCTTTCAGGGCTGCAGTACCCGGTTGATCAGGGCACTGGTCATCCATATCGGCAATGCCATCTCCGTCAGCATCCGGGCAACCCATCAGTTCGACACTTCCCGGTATCAAGGGACATTTGTCCTCCAGATCAGTGATGCCATCGCCATCCGTGTCAACCGGCTTTTTCTTGACATTCCCGATCACAAAAACTCCGCCGATGCCGTAGTGGATGTTTTCGGCGTCACTGGAAAAGTCCCATCGGTATTCTACCTGGGAATTGATATAAAAGTTAGGATTCAGACGGAAGTTGATGCCTGCTCCAGCCGGAGCCTGAGGGGAGACTTCATTCCAATCGGTCATCACAGCGCCGACACCTGCGACCAGGTAGGGATTGATCCACTTGGTATTATCGAAGAGTTTGATCTGCAATGTGGCATCCAGGCTCAACCAGGTCAGGTCCTTTCTGGGTCGGTCTGTCTGAGGCAAATCAGCTGTGCCCAGCCGGACAGGGAAGTGAAGATTGATGCTCTTGTTGAGCCAACGGGTATAGCCGATCTCCAGGGCACTGGTCATGACATCACGGTCAGCGATGGTACCATCCAGGTAAGGCGTGTAATGGTCTACGAACACGTACTTGCCAGTGACAGCATTTCGGGCTTCCGGAGCCTGGGCCTGTAACTGCAGCACCAGCAGGAATGCAAATAGGGTGAATAGGGTTCTCATAACTCGGTCACTTAGTGGTTATTGAAGAAATGTTTATTCCAGGAGCCCCCGTCCGGTTTTCTGGATCCGTCCGGCTGTAGTCAGTTCTTTCATCAATCTGTCCAGGATGCCATTGATGAAATCTTTCGACTTGTCGGTGCTGTATTGTTTGGCAATTTCGACAAATTCATTCAATGTTACCTTGGTGGGAACACTTGGGAAGTAGATAAATTCGCAAACGGCCATTTTCAGGATGATCAGATCCAGAGCCGCTACCCGCTTGATCTCCCAATTCTTGAGGGTTGGTTCAATACTTTCGGCGAGTGCATCATCCTGATTCCAAACAGCCAGCAGCATGTTCCGGCCGAATTCATCGATCAGGTCTTCATCCAGGGCGAATTCGGAATAGAAGTCCTGGTGTTGAGGCAAAGCTTTGATAATCTTCTTCAAGCTTCCCAGGATCAATGATTTATCATCTACCCAAGCCGGATGGGCATCCTCCATGATTTCTTCGAAGAGAGAATGATTGATGGTAAACCGAAGCAGCTTGAGGAGTATATCCCTGTGATCCTTGGTCTCCTTCCAGTACGTGATATAGTCCTCCGTTTTTGAAAACTCGCTATACAGGTTTCGGAGGATGTCTTCTTCCTGAATGGCTGGGACCTCAATGCGCTTTTTCTCCGTCGCCCAAAACTTGTTCTGTACAAGGGACTGGATCAATTCATTCTGGTACAGGATGCCGGAAAACGCACGATCATCATCACTGGCCAGGAGTTTCCCGGAACGAAGTTCAGCTTCGCGCAGGGAGAAACTCGTGATCATGATAAAATGATCCAGAACATAATGCAGGAGCCGGTAGGTCCGATGACAAGATTGCCTGTAACTCTCCAGTAGAAGATCGCCACTCAGTTCGGGTGACATTGATGCAGCATACAGGGATTGCAATACCTTGATCCTAATATTTCTCCGACTCAGCATGGGACGTTCTTCAACTGTCGCAAAGAAAAGAAAATATTCAGGCAATCTGATATTCCTAATCGATTCCCGGACAAATGGATAGCAAAATCAGGCGGGGTCAATTCAGCCATTCGCTACGGATCTGATCGTAGGAAGGGATATGTCGATAATGCCACTTCTTCAGGATCACTCCATCCTTCATCAGGACGATACCAGGATTTGATCGGATGATGGTCTTCAGGAGGATATCATCAGCCAAGTAGATGGTATGACCAAAACCGCTGTCCTCCTGGAAATCAGCCAGGGTTTCCGGACTACTGAACGACGTGATCAGGTAGGATTTGATCTGATCATTCACCGCCTGATCCAGAAGTGGATTGATCTTTTCCCGGAAGACATCCAGGAATGAAGGGTCCCATTGGATATTCTGGACCTGAAGGGTTTGCTGATCAATCTGTTCGATCCGTCGGACGATCTGGGTGTCTTGGGCAGCAATGATCGTGTCTGTGGCCCAAATGGTATCCTGGAGGATGACGGTGGTCTCCTCTGCAGATTCTTCGGGGAGGTGGTAACTCACAATCATGAAGGAATAACCCTCTGCATCCAGAATATCATAGGTCATGTCATTGCCCTCCTGATCGGACACTTCAAAGTCGCTGATCTTGGTGATCGGAATGGCAGGTTCTGACTTGACCTGATCAACCACTTCCCAGGTGCCCCGATAGGTTGTCAGGTTGGCCATATACTCCTCATTGGGCACCGTTTTGACTTCACCGGTTTCCTTGTGCTTGAGCAGCCAGCCGGTGATTTCGACATTGGCCTGGGCATCTTCTTCGGCGATCTTCTGGGCCCGGAGGTTCACCTGCTCCCTGAATGGTCGAAAGTCCACTACCGGCAAATTCCAGTACGTGCTGTACAAACAGAACACCAGGACCAATCCACCAAGCCCGAGGGTGATCTGACGCCCGTATGTTTCTGATAGCAAACTGTACATGGACCGATAGACAAAAAGAAAGTAGACAGCCGGAATGAGCAGGACAAGGTCCTTATAGAAGGAGACTCTTGGCTCCAGCTTGATAAAATCCCCAAAACATCCGCAATCGGTCACCCGCATGTTGCTGACCGTATAAGGCCCCCAGCTGCCAAAATCAAAGAAGTTGCCTCCTGAGGGGACATAGCCGGTGAGAAACGTGAATCCAGTCAGGATGGTAAAAAAGACCACCAGTAAAAAAAAGGCCCAGGCGGTGAGTTTTTTCCATGTCCCTAGAACAAGCATGATCCCCAGGAGGATCTCCAGGACGATCATAACAATAGCAAAACCCGCCGAGTGACCCGACAGAAACGGGAATATCGAGCTGATCCACGACATCCATGTAGCGGAAAAGGTACTCTCAAACTCCGCGAAATACTGTTCCATTTTATAAGCCGTTCCGAGGGGATCAACAGCTTTGACCAATCCGGAAATGATGAACAGGGTGCCAGAGAAATATTGGAGGAACTGGAGGATCCAGTTCTTCTTCCCTCTGATGACCATGGAGCTGATCAGGGTCAGGACGATGGCAATCGTTCCAATCAGGAGAAGGAGGCTTCCTAGATTCATAGAGATGTCTGTTGGTTGTGGATTAATATGAGTGCAAATATGGCATAGTTGACGATGTCAGCATAATTGGCCTCCAAACCTTCGGAAACCAGGGTTTTGCCGTCCTTGTCTTCGATCTGTTTGATCCGAAGCAATTTCATGAGGATCAAGTCTGTCATCGAGGTGATCCGCATTGACCGCCAGACTTCACCATAGTCATGATTCTTGCGTTCCATCAAATCTGTGATCTCGCTGGCTGTCTGGTCATACCAACCCAGAATCTGCTGATTGGTTTCAGTCTGTTCATCCTCCGTCGGCGCGTGGCGCAACTGGATAATGGCCATGATCCCGTAATTGACCAGACCAATGAAATCCTGATCAATCGAATCTTCCACCTTTTGGGTTCCTGCCTCCTCAATCGACCGGATCCGTTTGGCTTTGATCAGCAACTGGTCGGTCAGGGATGTCGGACGCAGAATACGCCAGGAATGCCCGTAATCATGCATTTTCTTTTCGAACAGGCTTCTGCATCGAACAGCTTCCCGATCATACTGCAAGCGAGTCAGGTCCTTCTCCATAGGAGGCAAAGATAATGGCAATTGTCAGGCCATCTGTCTTCTGAGGATGTAGCTTTGCGTTTCGTTAACGACCTTGCGCCCAGCACTTCCAAGCCCATGCTTCACCTGGCCCTTTCGATCGGCTTTTCTGTTTTTCTTGGCATCTGCTTCAAGCTATGGCCCCGATACCAGGTCAGGGTGCTGCCTGGTATTCTGCACAACTACATCGCTTGCGTGGCAGTGGCGGGCTGGATGACGGGCCAATGGCCCATCGATGGGATGACCTTTCTCGAACCATGGTTCTTTCTGGCATGTGGACTCAGTCTGTTGTTCATTTCCGGTTTCTATCTCTATGCTGTGTCCATTCATGTATGGGGGATGGCCACCATGTCCGCCGTTCAGAAAATGTCCTTGCTGATCAGTGCCCTGTTTGCCATTGTGGTGTATCATGAAGCGCTTTCCTTCCCGAAGGCAGGAGGTATCGCGCTGGGCATGGCCTCCATTCCACTGTTGCTTTATCGAGCAAGTGCCAACCCGGCAAATGCTCTGGCGGGCCAGGCACCAATGAATTGGCGGGCGTATATCCTGGTCATCAGTACCTTCCTGATCGCAGGGGCCATCGAGATCGGATTGTTCGTTGCGGAGTCAGGACTGGTACAAACCACGGCTGATCCCAGATTCATTGCCGTGATCTTCTCCGGTGCCTTTCTGGCGGGCTGGGGATTCTGCATGTTGTCGAAAAAGGAGCGAAGGGGATTTTTTTCCATCAGACACATGGTGGCAGGATGGGTCCTGGGTGTGCCCAACTTCTTCTCCATCTATTTTCTGATGCGGGCTATTGGTGGTGAGCTCGACGCCAGTATTGTCTTTCCGGTCAACAACACGGCAACGATCCTTCTCTCGACCCTGCTGGGTGTCTTTCTCTTTCGAGAGGCGTTTGTATGGAGGAACGGGCTTGGTATCTTGTTTGCTCTTTTTGCCCTTCTATTACTGACCAATACTGCATGACCCCGACAGACCTTTACCTGACGATTGCCAAGCCGGTGACTGCGGAATTGCGCGAACGTGCAAGCAAATTCAAGGGATATGCGTTTCCGTTGCGTCAGGAAGAGGACTGGTCCCTGCACCTGGATACGGTCCGGCAGGAGCATCCAAAAGCCACACATCATTGCTATGCCTTTCGCTTTGGCCCGGGCACCGATCTCTATCGGGCCAATGACGACGGTGAACCCTCCGGCAGTGCAGGAAAACCCATCCTGGGTCAAATAGACAGCTTTGGCCTGTCGAATATCCTCGTCGTGGTAGTGCGATATTATGGGGGCACCAAACTGGGTGTCCCGGGCTTGATCCAGGCCTACCGGGAAACAGCAAGACTTGCTCTTCAGGAAGCTGACATCATGGAGGCCTTCTATCAAACGACCGTTCAAGTCACGGGAACCTATTCCATCATACCAGCGATCATGCAGGTGGGGAAGCAATTCGAATGGACCATACTCGATCAAGGATACACAGCAACCGGTCAGACCATTGTAGCCGATATCCGACAGAGCGATTATTCCCGATTCTGGGCATCCATGCAAATGGAAGCCGGCGGGTTGTATCCAGATGAGGTCAAGGAAGGCCTGGAATCAGAACTGATCAAGATCGAACGAATCACCAATCATGCTTAAAGTCGGAGTCACCGGGAATATCGGTAGCGGGAAGACCACCGTTTGCCGGATGTTTGAGTCACTTGGCGTGCCCGTCATCTATGCGGATCAGGTAGGGCGCGATCTGCTGGAGCAGGATAAAACACTGCGACAGGAGATCGTCCTTCTGCTGGGTGAACAGAGCTATCACGAAGAGAAAGCTGACCGGGCCTTCATCGCTGCTCAGGTCTTTGGCCATCCTGAGCGATTAGCTGCCTTGAATGAATTGATCCATCCCCGAGTCCAGCAAAGTGTACAGATCTGGTTTGATTCCCTACCGAAGGAAACACCGTATGCGATCGAGGAAGCTGCCTTGTTGATCGAATCAGGTGGTTACCGATTATTGGATCGGCTGATCCTGGTATCGGCTCCCGAACCCATCCGGATTCAACGGGTGATGGATCGGGACGGAGTCCTCCGGCATCAGGTCTTGTCACGAATGAAGCATCAGCTCGATGAAGAGAGTAAACGACTGTTTTGTGACTTTGTAATCGACAACGACGGTGATGCGCTCCTCCTTCCTCAGGTGTGGCATCTTCATCAGATTTTGTCGCGATCCTGAGCTCGGGATTCCCTAAAATCCTTAACTTGGCAATCCCAAGCCGGTTATTCCCGAAGTCGATCCGATGCCATAGGAAACGTTTGGCCAAAGGTCTATTTATAAGGTATTCTACAACCGCTATTTATGAGAAACCAAGTTGTTTTGCGCAAGCAAGGGCCTGCGTATTGGTGGAGTGTATTGATCATGGTGAGTATGGTCCTCATGCCAACACTGGCCAGGTCAGCCATGTTAAATTTTCTTCATCCCAATCTGCTCACATGTGACAATGTCACGGATGGAGGGACAATCTCCGGTGATGAAGTGGGTTGTGCAGACCCGTTATTTGATCCCGGGCTCATCGTCAACGTCATCCTGCCCTCGGGGGGTAGTGGTGATCTTGAATACGTCTGGATGTACACGACGGTTGATCCCAATCTGCCGATCACGGCATGGTTGCCAGTGCCCAATTCCAATTCTCCCTCCCTCGATCCGGAACCCATTTCTGAAACCACCTGGTATCGGCGTTGCTCCAGGCGGTCGGGATGTACCGATTATGTGGGTGAAACTGGCTATGTGACCAAGGAGGTCAAGTGTTGCGAGAATGTCACCGATCCCGGAAGTATCGGCTTCGATCAATCCTATTGTGGCTCCTCTTTTGACCCGTCACCTCTCGTCAATGTGGCGTCTCCCTCAGGAGGCTCTGGCAACCTGGTGTATTCCTGGTATTCCAGCCAATCCGGGCCTCCCTTTGATCCGAATACGTGGACGCTGATCCCGGGAGCAAACGACAATGAGTACAATCCGGGTCCTGTTTCCGGGACAACGTGGTTCATTCGATTGGTTCGTCGCTCAGACTGCCAGGAGGAACTGGCCTCCAACCCTGTCCAGATTTCCATTTTTTCCGGGATTGACCTGACGGGTGTCATCAAAGCTGTGACCTGTTTTGGGCAGGCCAATGGTGGGATCGATCTCATGGTCTCCGGCGGCCAAGTGCCATATACGTTTCTATGGAGCCATGGCCCGACAACACAGAATGTTTCCGGGTTGACTGCGGGCACCTATTCCGTCCTTGTTTCCGATGCGAACGGATGTGATGGCGAACGTACATTCCAGATCCAACAACCTCCCGCTCTCAGCATGACCCTGCAAGTGGTCGAACCTGCCTGCCATGGCGATGAGACTGGCTCCATCTCTATCGATGTATCCGGTGGAACGTCGCCGTATACCTTCCTTTGGAGCAATGGTGCCACTACACAAACTATCCAGGACCTTCCGGCAGGCAGTTATGCCGTCACGGTATCCGATCAGAACGGTTGCAGTCTTGTTCAGGACGTCAATCTCCTTCAGCCAGATGCACTGGCCCTGGACGCAGTTGGTTCATCGGTCACTTGCGCAAATGCTGCGGATGGGGCCATCGATCTCTCGGTGACCGGGGGGACCAGTCCCTACAGCTATTTGTGGAGCCATGGACCAACAACCCAGGATGTCCAGGATCTTGCCGGAGATGTCTATCGGGTAACAGTCTCCGATGCCAACGGATGCACCGGCATTGTGGAGGAGGAAATCCTTGAACCTGCACCTCTTGCTTTGACCATCTCCGGATCTGATCCCACCTGCCTTGGCGGAACAGATGGTACCGCAGTTGTGGCCGTCAGTGGTGGAACTGCTCCCTACACCTACTTATGGAATGATCCTGCCGGGAGTACAACTGCCAATATCTCAGGTCTGGCCGCTGGTCTGTACCAGGTCACCGTAACCGATGGTCAGGCTTGCACGGCTATCTCCCAGGTCTCCCTGGCAGACGGAACGGATGATTGCCAGATCAACATAGGTGATTTCGTCTGGTTGGATAGTGACCGTGACGGTATCCAGGATGCCAATGAATATGGAGAAAACGGCATCCTCGTCAAACTCGTCCAGCCCGGCCCTGATGGCATGTACGGAAATGCGGATGATCTGGTCATTGACAGTACATGGACATCCGGGTTCGGATTCAATACTGGCTACTACCTGTTCGAGGATGTTCAGCCGGGTACATACTCGATCTGTTTCATGATCGACACCTCCGCCTTCCAGTTTACCCAGCAGGATGCCGGAGGCAATGACACCCTGGACAGTGATCCGGATCCGAACTCAGGATGTGTGGCGCCCTTCACCATCCTGCCCGATGATGACGATGATCTGACCTTTGATGCCGGCATTCATGCCCGTTGCGTCAATGTCATCGACGGAGGAATGATCGGTTATGACGAAGTGCTCTGTGGACCAGGCAATGATCCGGAGGAGATCATCAATCTGATCTATCCTGCAGGAGGAATCGGTACCCTGGAGTATCTCTGGTTGAGTTCATATTCAGACCCCAATTACTTCCCGGGGAATCCCAATTGGATCCCCATTCCCAATTCGAATGCCGAGAATTACGATCCATCGCCAATCGATCAGACCACCTACTATATCCGATGTGCACGCCGAGAAGGTTGTTTGGATTATCCGGGGGAGTCCAATATTGTGACCAAGCTCGTTGTTGAATCCGTGGCTGAAATCTACGGACCATCCGGACCCTTATGTGTCGATGAGGATTACTTCTTCATGGCCACCAGCAATGGGCCCGGAGCGACCTATCATTGGGAATTCGGACCGGATGCAGAACCGCAAACAGTGGATGGACTGGTGGCAAACAATATCAGTTGGCATACCGCCGGTATCCAGACCATTACCCTCACGGTCACCCTGGAGGGATGTGTTGCGGAAACAAGTATTCAGGTTGATGTGGAAGACTGCGGCGGAAAACCGGTCTTTGCCTCCTTCCTGGCCGGGGTCAACGATGATCTGGATGTCGTCTTATCCTGGAATACCTTTGACATTGACTTCGATCATGTCTTCCTGGTAGAACGTTCGGATAATGATCAGGACTTTGACTATGTCGCGACGCTACCCGGAACCATGGGTGCACAAGCGGCTTACAACTATATCGATCAGGCTCCTCGTTGGGGAGAACAGTTCTATCGGATTCGAATGATCGGGATGAATGGTGGCCAGGTCATATCACCTTCCGAGCGGGTGGTGGTCAAGAGAAAGGATATGTATAACGTATCGATCATTCCCAATCCGGTCAGTACCCAGTTGACCATTCAGTTATTGGAACCGAACCAGGAGGATGCCACCATTTCCTTCTATGATCTTCTGGGCAGGGAGATCCATCAGGAGATTATTCCTGCGGGTTCGAAACTGGCTGCAGTGGACTGTTCTGCATGGCAGGATGGGCCGATCACGGCATGGATCATTCAGGATGGGAAACGTCCCTACAGTATACTCCTGCAGAAGATGAAATAGCCTTTATATCACCTATTTAAAGTAAAGCAGATGGGATTATCAGAAAATCTCATCTGCTTTTTTACTTTAACATGTATTTTATAAAATATTGATTCACAATAACAAGCATATATGCGGCATTGTCAATGTATAAAATATTATTGTTCAAGTGTTTTTGTATGCAGATTTCCTTTCATACCTTAGACACGTCGAAAGACATCGGAAGGATCCCATGGGCGTAAAGATTACCCATTACCCAATTCCGATTTCCATCTCAAAAACCGCAATTTCCCAAAACAGGGCCTTCAGGAGAATATCCAATGAGGGCCTTGTTTTATTTTGAGCGGTTCAATCCTTCCTGATAGACCTTCAGGCAACGTTGTCGAGCAAACGCATGATCCACCATTGGTGGTGGATAGGACGCACTCCCCCACTCCGGCAACCACGATTGGATATAAGTGAATTTCGGGTCGAATTTCTTTTGCTGTGCATCCGGATTGAAGATTCGAAAATAGGGTGCGGCGTCGGTTCCGCAGCCGGCAGCCCACTGCCAGCCCCCATTATTGCTGGCCAGGTCATAATCCAGCAGTTTCCTGGCAAAGTATGCCTCCCCCCATTGCCAATTGATGAGCAGATGCTTGGTCAGAAAGCTGGCGACCACCATTCTGACCCGATTATGCATAAAGCCCGTGGCATTCAGTTGACGCATGCCTGCATCGACCAGGGGATATCCCGTCATGCCCATGCACCATTTTCTGAAGTCATCTTCATCATTGCGCCATTCGATCTGGTCATAGGGTGTTCTGAAGGCACCATTGACGACGTGTGGAAAATGATGCAGGATCATGGCATAGAAATCACGCCAGATCAATTCATTGAGGAAAGTCTGACTCAGGTGGTAGGCCTTCCTTGCTTTTTCGCGGATACTGATCGTACCAAATCGGAAATGGATTCCCAGCCTGGATGTTCCCTGGGCTGATGGATAGTCCCTCTGATCACCGTATTGCCGGATCAAGGATGTCTTCACTTCCCTGGGAGGGAATTCCTTTTCACTTGCTACAAATCCCATGGAATCAAGGGATGGTATCCGTGAGGAGTTTACCTTCTTCCAGGGATAAGAGGGATGTTCTGAAGGAAATGCGGAAAGGGCCAAGGGATAGCCATCCTGATCCAATCCTGCCAGTTCCAGCCTGTTTTTCCATGCGTTGGCATAGGGTGTAAACACAGTGTATGGCAAGCCATCTTTCTTGAGAACCTCGTCACGTTCAAAGATGAGGTGGTCCTTGAAGCTGTACAGTGAGATCTGATGACGCTGACAGTGCTCCGCGATGAACTGGTCCCTCTGCAAGGCATATGGTTCGTCATCATGATTGAAATAGACCTTCTGAATGTGATACTCGTCCAGGATACGGGGTATCAGTTCTTCCGGTTTTCCATATTCTACGATGAGCGTCCCTCCTCTTGCGTCGATCTGTTCCTGAAGATCGTGTATCGTATCATGGAGAAACGTCACTCTCGCATCATCCTTGTCCTCCAGACTGGACAGGATATGTTCATCAAAGATGAAGCAACCAATGACAGGAAGACCGCTGGTCAGCGCCCGATACAGTCCGTGATTGTCCTGTACCCGGAGATCCCTCCGAAACCAGAAAAGAGTATTTCCTTGATTTGTCATGATGGCAAAATGGCAATCAGAAGTCAAATGTTCATCTATGATCGTCCGAAAGGAACAGAAGCATCTACATTTGTGAAAAATTAGCAACCATGAAGGCTTTCCTCTTCCTATGTGCCATCACTGTGGTGATGACGTTGAGCAGTTGTCAGGGTGGACAGCCGAATCAGCCGGAGCTGGATATCGATGCGATCAAGACAGTTCAGGATCTGAACCAGGCAGAGCAGTCTCTCGATGAGTCTACGAAATCGGTTGATGCTGATGGAACCGCAGACTATGCTCGATTGGCAGAAAAGGCTCTATCGTTATCCCGATTGCTGGATGCTGAACGCTTGTACCAGAAGTCCCTGTGGCAAAACCCTGCCAGCCCGGATCGGCAGGCATCACTGACAGGATTGATCCAGTTATATCAGGACCGTCTCCGTTATGTTCAGGTTGCCGAAATGATCTGCTGCTCACGGCAGTCAGCCGATACGACATGTTGCCCGAAAGGTGAGATGAATGCGGATAGTCTTCAGGTTCTGCTGCGCCAGGAGATCGTCGCTGATTCTACAGGCGAATTTTCCCGCCAGGGTGGCCGCCAGTATATCGCATTTTCACAGACCTATGCGCTGTTGTATCCTGATCGACAGAACGCTCCGGCATATTTGAATGAAGCCGCCAAACTTGCCCTGAGTTTGCGAATGCCTTCGAAGGGGATCGAGTTATATCAATGGATCTATACCCATTTCCCGGCCTCGGATGCCGCGCCCAAAGCACGATTCCTCGAGGGGTTCACGTATGAAAATGAATTGAAAGACCTGAAAGCTGCCAAAGCCGCCTATGAGGCCTATCTGGAGCAATACCCTCAAGATGTCTTTGCGAAGGATGCCCGGATCTTGCTGGATAACCTGGGTGTGGATCCTGAGGAAATGATCCGTCGGTTCGAGAATCAGCAATGAGGGATTATTCGAGCAATAGGCCAGGAAGGTCGATCCTCTTGACAGATGGTAAAGCGGCTCCCTGAATCCTGGTGGTCACTTCCAGGTAGTACGTTGACCGGACATTTTCCAGCCACTTGATCCCTGTGGTTACCGGACGAAGCAGTGGGTTCCGGTGGTATCGATCCAAAGGATTGAACATTGGATGTATGGGCATCTCTACATTGAGCAGGTAAGGCAGATCTGGTTGAACAGACCATTGTCCTTCTTGTTGAAACTCCCCCAATGGATAGGTTTGTCGATGCTTGCCTGTCCACCGGCCCCGACTGTATTCTTCCTTGAACTTGAGATGGACACCGGTCAGCGTCCGTCTTTCGGTCGCAGACCATTTCAAGGTGAGGGATAATTGTTTCGAGGTTGTCTTTCCGTGCTGGACAAACGCGTCTACCTGCAGGGACTGCAATCCAATGAAGGTCTTGATCCGATTCAACATACAGGGAAGTTATGGATCTCCTGGATAGCATCACCGATGATTCGATGAGCATATCGCTCAGATCGACAAAAAGCCCCTCCATGTCTTCATGGAGGGGCTTGGGTACCTTGATGATTGGTGAACCTACATGCCAAAGGCATAGTAGTAGGTCTCTGAAGGACGGTCCTCATAAAGACCTTCCAGCATCACCCCTCCCTTACTTTTCTTGAGAACCTTTTCCAGCTGGTCTGGCGTTGTCACATCCTGTCCATTGACCTTCCGGATGATGAACCCTTCCTGGATGTTGGTTTCCTTGCGCAGTTTGCCGGGTTTCAGTTTCCTGATCTGGACACCCCCATCAATCTTCAGCTTGCGGGCCTTGTCGCCTTCGACACTGGCCAGTTCAGCGCCCAGTTGATCCTCGATCTCTATTCTTTCTTTGAAGATCCGTTCGGTATCTCCATTGCGGTTGTTGAGGGTGACCATAAAGGTTTTTGACGTTCCTGACCGGTCGACCGTAACATCCAGACGGTCGCCAGGCCTGTGTCGTGCAATGGTCTCCAACAATTCAGACGAGGTATTGGTGGGCGTTCCATCCATGGAGGTGATCACATCACCGGGAAGGATCCCGGCCTTCTCAGCTGCGCCTCCGGATACGAGGCTGTCTACATACACGCCTGTGACACGTTCCAGGCCTTTTTCCTTGGCGAGGTTCTGGTCGACACTGCGGATCATGGCCCCGATAAATCCGCGCTGGACAGTGCCAAATTCAAGGAGATCTTCGACCACCTTGCTGACGATATTGGAAGGTATCGCAAACCCATATCCTGAATAGGAGCCGGTTGGACTGGCGATAGCAGTATTGATCCCGATGAGATTGCCTTCCAGATTCACCAGTGCCCCGCCACTGTTTCCCGGGTTGATGGCCGCATCCGTCTGGATGAAGGATTCCACCGCAAACTGATCCTGGAGGATATTGATATTGCGGCCCTTGGCAGAAACAATCCCAGCCGTAACCGTGGAATTCAGGTTGAAGGGATTGCCAACAGCCATGACCCACTCTCCCACCTGAACTACATCGGAATTCATGAAGGGAACGGATGGCAACTCCTTTGCCTCGATCTTCAACAGTGCAAGATCAGTAGTCGGATCCGTGCCGATCAGCTTTGCCTTGAAGCTTCGATTATCATGCAAGGTGACTTCGATATCTTCAGCCTCGGCAATCACGTGGTTGTTGGTGACCACGTAGCCATCAGACTGGATGATCACACCGGATCCGGTACCGACGCGCATTTCAGGCTGACGTGGCGAGTTGGGAGTCTCCATCCTGAATTGGGGCCCAAAGAATCGCTCAAACAGGTCGTCACCGAAGAAATCATCCATTGGGCTGCGCCCACGGCCACCTGCTATGGCATTCATCGCCTGACTGGACTTGATATGCACCACGGCGTCCATGACCTTGGAGGCGGTTTTCGTAAAATCCAATGGAATGAGGTCTCCCTCCGCATTGGTGGTGTACATCGCCCCCTGTACGGGGAGGTTGTTCACGTGTTGTACCTGTACCGTCTTGCCCGTCCATCCCAGAAAATAGGCAGTGGCAAAGAGGGCGCAGGTTACGGCAATGGCCGTCAATCCGCTGACAAGAACATATTTTTTCATAACGCACGCATTGAATGTTGAAAGGACAGACAAATAACGTGAGCAGTGAGTAGCTGGTAAAATGGATGAATCGTTTTGACAAAATATTAACGCAAGGGACAAATGGTGTGCATCCCGGTCCTGTCAATTTTAGCGAAAACCATCGTGACCTTGAATTGCCAGTCGATTCGTCCTGAGGATCAAACCCGGGCGGGGACACCACGCATTACCCAGGATTTTCCAACGGGTTTGACCCAGTCTTGTCTCCAGGTCTCCAGGTCCAGGATTGTCTGATCCAGGATCAGTGTGCCATCATCGATCAATCCGGTGCGTGTCCCCTCTTGAAGTTGTTTTCGGGTCATGAACCGGAGGGCACCGTCTTGGAGCACCGGAATATGAAGCCGATCAAACACATCAATCTGGAGGGAACGGGAGATCTCTGACATGGCCTGGTGGAGTGAATCGATCGAACATCCGGTGGTGCCATGGCCGGAAGCATCTACCGCCACGACGATGACATGATCAAAATAGACCCTGAAGGCAGAGGTGAGTGGTGCCTGATGGGCTTTCCACTGGCTCGCAAACCGATCCAGATGGGTGGTCAAGGAGCTCTGTTGATCGGCTGTCAACGGTTGCAGGCTCTGAAAGATCCAAATGCGGCTGTTCGGGGCAAAGGATTGGAAAGGAGATTGATCGAACATCGCAGGTTACCATTTATTGTTTCTGACAATCAATTCAGCCAGGTCATAGACCATGACATTGTCCTGTTGATCTTTGGCCTTGACTCCGTCACTCATCATGGTCAGGCAGAACGGGCAATTGACAGCAATGGTCCTGGCACCCGTTTGCAGGGCTTCTTCGGCTCGTTCTACATTGATCCTGCGGTCACCGGGTTCATCCTCCTTCCACATCTGTCCGCCACCAGCCCCACAACATAACCCGTTCGCTTTGATCCGGTTCATTTCGACCACGTTTCCTTTCAATTGTTCAAGAATGTTCCGGGGACTGTCATATTCGCCATTGATGCGCCCCAGGTAACAGGAATCGTGATAGGTGATCGTTTCGTTTCCCTGGTTGGCATCCACTTCCAAAGCACCGGAGTGCAGCAGATGATTGATCAGCTGTGTGTGATGCCATACCTCATAATGTCCGCCGAGCTCAGGGTATTCATTTTTCAGGGTATTGAAGCAATGCGGACAAGTGGCTACGATCTTGGTCACCTCGTAACCGTTCAGGGTTTGAATATTCTGAATGGCCAGCATTTGAAAAACGAATTCATTTCCTGCCCTTCGGGCGGGATCTCCCGTACAAGCTTCTTCGTTGCCCAGGATTCCAAAGGTGATCCCCGCATGGTGGAGGATCTTGCAGAAGTCGATGGTCACCTTCTGGGCCCGATCATCAAAGCTTCCGGCGCAACCGACCCAGAAAAGAAATTCGGGTCGTTCACCGGATGCTGCCCAATCGGCCAGGGTGCGTATCTGTAGTTGATGTTCCATATCTTATTGATTAATGCCCTTGGTCCAGTGATCGCGATCCTGGGCAATCTGCCAGGCAGAACCTGCATTCTCCAGACTGTTGAACAGTGGCAACCAGTCTGCAGGACCGGCTGATTGTGTCAGTATCTCATACCTCCTCAGCTTGAGTATGGTATCCAGGGGGTTGATCAGCACAGGGCAGGCTTCTACACAGGCATTACATGTCGTACAGGCATGGATTTCTTCCGGTGATACCAGATCGAACAGGCTCTGGCCGTCTGAAAAATTGGAGGCAGTCAAATGGACGCCTTCCTGGCGCAGATCCTCCCGGACCCACTGGGGATTACCTGAATCGATCTTTCGTCCGATATCATCTGCCCGGTCACGAACGGACATGACCACCTTTCGGGGGGACAGTTTTTTACCTGTGATATTGGCCGGACATACCGAGGTGCAACGCCCACATTCCGTACAACTGTATGCCTCGAGTATATTTCGCCAACTCAGTTGGGTGACATCATGCGCCCCGAATTCAGGTATGTCGGCCCCTGCTTCCATGGCAGGTTGGTCGGTCGCCAATCCCATCATCGATTTCACCTCATTCATGATCGCCGGCATGTTCTCCATTTGCCCTCTGGGAGAAAGAGGAGCAAAGTAGGTATTGGGAAAAGCAAACAGGATGTGCAGATGCTTGGAGAATGGCAGATAGGTGATAAATCCCAGCACAACGATCAGATGAAGCCACCAGCCGAATCGTTCGATCACCTGGAGAGTCGGGACATCGAGATTGCCAAAGAACATGGGGCCAAGCCATGAACTGATGGCCAGAGGGCCAGTGGCATGGTAGTGTTCCGGCAGTGCTTGCTGAAGCAGGACATCGGCACCGTTCATGGAGAAAATGCCGGTGATGAGCAGGATCTCGCCGAAGAGGATGAGGTTGGCATCCCGGGAAGGCCATCCCTTCATTTCTGGCTTCTTGAATCGCGGGACGTTCAGAACATTCCGCCGCAGGAGGAAGGCCACCGTGGCAACCAGAGCCAGAACAGACAGGATCTCGATAAAAGAGATCAGGAAAGTGTAGAATCCACCAAGAAAGGGAGCAAAGATCCGATGGGTGCCCACAAACCCGTCCACCAGGATCTCGATCAGTTCGATCTGGGTCAAGAGGAACGCCACATAGATGAACAGATGGAGAATGGCCGGGATCAGGTTGGCAAACATCTTCTTCTGACCAAAAGCCACCAAGAGGACATTCTGCCACCGTTGAGACCGATCTCCAGAAATGGTCTCATCCTGTCCAAGGCGAATATTGCGAATGATCCGGCCATATTCACGGAAGGCAATCCAACCGGTGAGGCCAATAAGGAGAATAAAGATCAAGGATGAAGCCATCGTTTGTTTCTTTTCTAGCGTCTTATCTTCGTCGATGAAAAAGCCCCGACATGGTAAAAATATTGAATGACCGACAGATCGCCCAGAAAATCCAACGACTGGCCATTGAGATGACCGAGGAGAACTGGGAATCTGAAGTACTTTTCCTGTTGGGCATCAACAACAATGGCTATCATTTTGCCACGCTATTGCGGGATGCCGTACTCGCCTACCATCCGGAATTCACGATCCATCTTCACCACCTGCGTCTGAATCCGGCTGATCCGATCATTGGCCAGGCTACTTATAATCACCCGATCCAGGATGTTTCCGGGCAACCGGTGATTCTCGTCGATGATGTCGCCAACACCGGACGGACCCTGTTCTATGGATTCAGGCCGTTCATGGAGGTGATCCCGTCCAAGATACAAACTGCGGTGCTGATCGAACGACACCACAAGACCTTCCCGGTGCAGGTAGATTATGTGGGCATGCGTCTGGCCACCACGTTGCACGAACACATCCATGTCGACCTTCAGCATCCCGGCAGTCGTGCCGTTTATCTGGATTGAGCCGGATTACCGGACTACCTGAACCGGGGCAGTAATGGTTTGCCCGTCAGAGGTTGTGCCCTGAATCCAATAGAAACCTTGTGTCATATCCGACAAATCGACCTGCCAGATCCGTTCTGCGCCATTTGATTGGTTGAGGTCCATTGACCGACCATGAGCGTCCAGTATATGGATGAACTCCAGAGGAACTTCTGATTCGAGGCGGATCATTCCTGATGTCGGATTGGGCCAGATCGCCCAACCTGCCTCCTCAGGGGTCAGGATGCTGTTGACCAGATCAATATCCATGGCATATCGCGGCAGGATCTGATAATCATCGAAGTAAGGTGACGACTGATCAAACTGGGTGCCCAGGCCGGTGACATGGAATGTTCCCGTGGGGGCGGCAGTACCAAACAGGTCGACCTCATCATCAATCCTCATGGTCATGGTATCGGTTCCATTGGTGATCCGTACGTTGAAGCCGGGTGACGTGTTGCTCCATTCCGATGGATCAACGATGTGGACGTTCAGGATCCGCAGCAATTGAGACTCGCTGCTTTCATCCAACTGAGTGGTCTCTGTGGGGGGAAATAACATCTGGCCACTGGCAATGGACCAAACGGTATCCGGCAGGATCTCGGCCAGACCATTATACTGGATGATCCGCCCCTGGACGATGATCCGGTCACCTTCCTGGACGGTATAGCCGAAAGACAGTGGGGAAAACACCACGATCCCATCATTCTGATCGTCGATCATCACAAACTGGAGTCCGCCGGGACGCAGGTTGATGCCGTAGACCACTCCTTCCAGTTGACATTCGATCTGCAGAGAATCCAGGACTCCGGAAGCATTGACCGTCGTAACCAAGCCGATCGGGTAAACGGGGTAAACTTTGGGACAGATCACTTCGATGAACACGGATGCCGTATCACATCCATCCACGTCACAAAGCCGATAGGTCAAGTTGTCCGGACCACAGTAGTCAGTCTCGGGATCATAAGTGATGGCATCCCCATTGGTAATGGATGCGTTGCCATGATCAGGCCCGGAGAGGATCTCAAAAGTGAGGATCGGATTCGGTTTGAAGTCGTTCTTCTGGACCTCGATCTCGATGCTCATGTTTTGTGGCACGCTGACCTGGTCATCATTGGCCAGTAGGACCACCTGTCCCATGGGATTGTAGCTGCCAATCGGAAACGGCGTTGGTGCCAGTTCATTGGTCGGAGCACCTTCCAGTGCGGCAATGCCACTGTAGATCCAGTGGTCAGGTTCAAATATGTTGCCATCCGGACCAGTCCCATTGACCCGGTACACCCAGCCGTCCAGATATTCCCAATCCTGTCCGGTGCCATCCTGATTGATATCGCCAAACACATCGATGACAATAGTATTCTCGAAAACTTCCATGGCATCGTCGCCATTGATGTTCACGGCCGATGAAATGTAGTCCGCATCAAATCCGAAGTAATCGCGAAACAGTGCACTGTCCGCAGCTACATAGATGAACTGACCCGCTGTCGCGGACACTGCCGGGAATGTCAGTTCGACCCCATCCGATCCTCCTCCGTTGTTGGCGGATCCAATGCCGTAGATGCTCAGATCGGGAATATTCTCAAGGGTATAGAGTTCGACACCTTTGGCACCGGCATTGGAAGGCTGGGCGTCAAACACGCCAGTGAGGAGAAGAGCTTTGTCGGCTGCCTGTGTACATCCCGATGCGGCCATGGGATTTGCCTTGATCTCGATCGCGTTGACGAAGATGCCGGTAGCCGTGGCAGCAGCCTGCCAGTTGGATGGATCGTTATGGTCACCCACCGGATCACAAAGGACAAGGCTGGAACCATTTCCATCCGTGGGCAGACCCGGCCAGGGTGCCTGGTCCGAATAGGAAACGGAATCCACGGTGAATCCCAGGTCATCCAGGAGGACGATGGATTCTCCGGCATTGTCCAGACTGCCAGCCGTCCATTCCAAGGCGGAGACGCCGAGAACTTCCATCATCCTGGTCGCATCCTTGCAGACAACGACATATCCTCCCGGTGGAAGGCTGTAGGAAGAAAATGTATAGACAACGCCGGCACCAAAGGAATAGCCCTCCAGATCGACAGATGCATTTCCGGTATTCAGGAGTTCAAGGTACTCGAGTGTATCTGTTCCGGGCTCAGGTGGATTATACATGATCTCATTGATCACGACCTGAGCGGAAGACATGATCTGGATCACTACCAGCAGGGTCAAGGACAGGAAAAGCTTTTTCATCGTTGAATGTTGGAGAAAGGGAAGATCGTTTTCATAAAGATAGTTCGTTCCTTCAGGAATCAGGAATGATTGGACTGTACCTTTTTCGGAGGAAAGATCTCGGCCATCATGCAGCGGGCACTGCCGCCGCCGATCCGTTCGATCGTCCAGAGGGGAATGGCCAGTACCTGAGCCCTCGCCTCCAGTCTCTCCAGTTGGTCTGCATGCAGTGCCTGTCGAGCCTGCTCGGACATGACCAGTATGGGATCCCCATTCTTATTCAGCACCTGCAGCATATTCCCGGCAAACTGATTGACCTGGTCCAGTGAGATCTCCACGATCGCCTTGCCCGTGGACTGGAGAGTGTCCGTGACCAGTTGGCGGTCCTTCGGATCCGGGATGGACTCCAGGCAAATGACCGCATAGTCATTGCCCAGGGCCATCATCACATTGGTATGATAGATCTCCTTGCCCTGGCTGTCCACTGATCGAAAGGCGATCGGCCTGTAACCGGTCTGACGGCACCATTCCTCCAACACCTGGCGATCCGTTCTCGGACTCAGACAGGCATAGACCACCCGATTGGGGCGATCGAGGATCATGCTGCCAGTTCCCTCCAGAAAGGGCCCATCCGGATAGTCTTTTTCGAAGGCCAGGCGGGAGGAAAACCCGTATACAGACATCAGTTGGTCAACGATATCTTCCCTGACCTCCTGTCGCCTGGCGTTGGCCTGCATCGGATAGGTAATGATTTTGCCATCGTCATGCAAGGTGATCCAATTGTTGGGAAAGACGGCATCAGGTTTCAGGGGCGAAGGTGTATCCTCCACCACCAGTACCTGCACTCCAGCCTCGGTCAGCCGCGCCACCATTTGATCAAATTCTTGCTGTGCCCTGGAGGCAATATCCTTGGCTCCCGACTGATCGTCCTGTTGCTGAAAGGCATTGCTCTCAGCGGTTTCCGGATTGAAACCGAATTGGTATGGACGGATCATCAGGATCAAATGGGTACTCAATGCGGACATATTAAAATTATTTTGTTCTGAATGCACAAATTGGAACAGTGTTTGAAATAGAGAGAACAGGTTTTTGATGTACTATGAGAAGGCGGACTTAAGGCTGACCCAACCGGGTCGGCCTAAGTTCTTTTAACCCTTCTGCATGGCGGTATTCTTCAGTTCTTCCGCCAATTCCTTCCCCAGGAAACCGTCAATGACATCATGTGCGAGATAGAGCAAGGGCGTCATTGCGACGGCGGCAGCAAATTTATAGATATAGTTGACGACCCCGATGGCCAATACCAGTCGAAAATCCCAGCCGGCCCCGATATAGAAGGCCACGAACAACACGACAAAACTGTCAATGAACTGACTGATCAGGGTCGAGCCGGTGGCTCGAAGCCAGATCCATTTCTCACCTGTTTGTTCCTTGATCCAGTGAAAGGTGAATACATCGATCAGCTGACCGAGCAGGAATGCGATCAATGAACCAACGATGATCCAGAGTCCCTGTCCAAAGACCAGCCGGAAAGCTGCATTGTAATTCCCCACTTCCGACCGCATTAGGTCCTGTTGTTCGATCGGCCAGTCGGGCTGAATATGGGAGGTTGGCCAGAAATCGGCTGGTGGCAGGCGGATACCGAACGAGAACATCAGAAAAGCATACAGGATCATACCGGCAGCCAGGTAGGACAAGAGTCGAACTCCTTTTCGTCCGAAATACTCATTGATGATGTCAGTCATGATAAAGACCACCGGCCAGAGAAGCACTCCGGTCGTGAGGTTGAAGGACAATCCTTCTTGTCCAAATAAACTCCATTGCAATGGTTGAAACCCGAAAGTTCGTTCCAGGGAAAAGATCTTGACACCAATGAATTCAGCGATCAGGGCATTGGCCAGGAAGAAGCTCCCCAGGATAAGAAACAGCCGTGCGGCTTTATTATTGACCAGGTACATCATCGAAGTCGAATAAACAATTGAACTTTGCGGCTGTTGGGCAAGCGTAAGCTCTAAGGAATTTCAACAGATTATGGCCAAGATAGCGATCGACCTGAAATCGGGTAGCATAAAGAAGGAGGACAATCTGATCATCGGTATCGATCTGGGGACAACCAACAGTCTGGTCGCCCATATTGTCGATGGCGAACCAGTGATCGTTCGAGATCCGGCTGGCAAAACTGGCCTCGTGCCATCGATCATCCACTTTGCCCTGGATGGAAGCATTCAAGTGGGAAATGATGCCAGGGAGCATTTGGTGGATGAGCCAGGACGAACCATCTTTTCGGTCAAGCGACTGATGGGGAAATCGTACAATGATATTGCGGCGTTTGAACATCAGTTCGGGTATCAGATCCTCAATGATGATCAGGACCGTCTGGTCAAGGTGCGGGTAGATGATTCCTTCTACACTCCGATCGAGCTGTCCGCCCACATTCTTCGTGCGCTCAAGGAACGAGTTGAGCAGTCCCTGGCAAAGTCGGTGGAGAAAGCGGTGATCACGGTACCGGCCTACTTCAACGATGCACAACGCCAGGCTACCCGGGATGCCGGGCGCCTGGCTGGATTGGATGTTCTCAGGATCGTGAATGAACCGACTGCTGCCAGCCTGGCTTATGGTATCGGCCTGACACCTGAAGACCACAAGACCATAGCCGTCTATGATCTGGGTGGAGGAACTTTTGATGTGTCCATACTCCGGATAGAAGATGGTGTCTTCGAGGTCTTGTCGACGAATGGAGATACGTTCCTTGGAGGCGATGACCTGGACCAGGCCATTGTCGAGCATTGGGTCAAACAAATTGGACAAGGAGGACATTCCCTACCAGACCGCCAACGCCTGCGACTGGAGGCTGAACAAGCCAAGAAGGTCCTCTCCGCGGAACGACGCTTCTTCACGGAGTATCAAGGCATCCCACTTGAGTTGACCAGGGATGAGTTGGAGGCCCTGATCGCTCCGTTTGTCGACCGAACGCTGGAGTCGTGTCGGGCAGCACTGAGCGATGCCGGCCTGAAGACCGACATGATCGATGAAGTCATCATGGTGGGTGGTTCCACCCGGATCCCATTGGTCAAACAACGGGTTTCCGATTTCTTTCAGCGTCCTGTCCATGATGAGTTGAATCCCGATGAGGTTGTAGCTGCAGGTGCAGCGATCCAGGCAGATATTCTGGCGGGCAATCGAAAGGACCTTCTGCTCCTGGATATCACACCGTTGTCACTGGGCATCGAAACCGTTGGAGGACTGATGGATGTGATCATCCCCAGAAATACCAAGGTGCCTTGTGGATATGCCCGAAACTATACCACGTCCGTGGATGGCCAGAAGAACCTGAAAGTGGCCGTATACCAGGGGGAACGGGATCTTGTAGAGAATAACCGGAAACTGGCGGAGTTCATTCTTCGGGACATCCCCCCGATGCCGGCCGGAATTCCCAAACTGGAGATCCGATTCCAACTGAATGCTGATGGCATCCTGCAGGTCTTCGCCAAGGAGCTTCGCTCGGAAACAATGACCAGTATCGAGATCAGGCCTCAATATGGCATTGATGAGGAAGAAATGGCCCGGATGCTGTTGGATTCCATTCGATTCGCCGAGCAGGATATGCAACTCAAGGCCCTGACCGAGGCACGCACGGAAGGTCGGATGATGGTCCAGTCGGCTGACAAATTCATTGACCAGAATACCAGTTGGTTATCCGAGGAAGAGATCGCTCGTATCCGCGAATTAAGTGCAGAGCTTCATTCGGCTATCCAGGGTGACCAGAAAGATATCATCCAATCGCGGATCGAGTCCCTCAATGAATTCACTACCCCACTGGCTCATCGGGCAATGGAGGTGCATGTGGCCGGTGCGATGAAGGGCCAGGTGATCAAATGAAGGAAGTTATGCCCCTCCCACCATCCCAACCGAACGGTAGATACTGCATCATTTCCAATCCGATCGCAGGTGGTCGGAAGAAGCAGCGTATCCTGAATACCATTCGTCGTGAATTGACGCCTGCTCCGTTACTGTTTGCGTCCACCGCTATGGATGGCAGCGCTGGCGAGGCCGTCAGAAAAGGGCACGAAGCAGGTATGACCTGCTTTATTGCCGTGGGCGGAGATGGCACGATCCAATCAGTTGTCAATGAACTCGACCCCGAACAGGACTGTCTCGGGTTGATCGTGGCTGGTTCCGGAAACGGGTTCGCTGAATTCTTCGGTTATCGACGGAATGTCCGGCAGAACATCCAGAAATTGAAATCGCATCAAGTGAGCCAGGTGGATACCCTGACGGTCAATGGGCAGCGATTTGTCAACCTGGCTGGTGTCGGTTTCGATGCCCAGGTGGCTGAAATGGTCAAAAAGAGTCGCTATCGCGGGTTCCAAGCCTATTTCCGGGCGGTTGCACGGTTGATGTTCAGGTCTATTTACTGGAAAGGTTCGGTAGTCCTGGATGATATCACCGTTGACGACCACTTCCTTACAGTGGTGGTAGCCAATGCGGGAATCTTCGGATATGGATTTCGAATTGCTGACCAGGCCCTGGCAGATGACGGCTTGATGACCGTGGTCCTGATCCGTCGGGTAGCTCGATGGCGCTATTTGTTAGGTCTTCCTTTCCTGATATGGGGGAATCCATCAAGACTGTCCTGGTTCCAGCAATTGACCTCAACCCGAGTGGATATCCTGCCAGAACAACCGACTCCGGTGCAGGCAGATGGAGAATTGTTTCCCCAAGCCGACCGGTACCGATTCGAGATCGAACCCCGATCTTTACGTTTGTTGATTTAAGCATACGGCATGAAGAAGAAAAAGCAATTTGGTGTGGTCTATTCCACCGACCCATCATTCACTCCACCGGTCTATAAAGCCGAAGAACAGGCCACCCTGGGTCCGGAGCGACAGAAATTGCGGGTACACATCGATCGAAAGCAACGCGGTGGTAAGGAAGTCACCCTCGTAACTGGTTTCGTCGGACTGGAATCAGATCTTCAGGACCTTGGCAAGCAGCTGAAGAACAAATGCGGAACCGGAGGAAGTGTCAAGGACGGTGAGATCCTCGTGCAGGGGAACCAACGGGATAAAGTCATCCGATTCCTCCTGGAATGGGGATATATTCAGACCAAGCCAGCAGGTGGTTGATCCAACCAGCGGGCCTGGCAGAATCGGTCCAATCCCTGCAAGTCCTGGATCACCTCCACATCCTGGTACCCGGCGGTCGTGAAAATGGACGCCACTTCCATGGCTGTGAATGTGGAACACTCACAAAGGATCAGGCCCCCTTTGACCAGAGCTCTCCTCCCCTGTTCGGCCATTACCCTGTAGAAGATCAACGGATCTTGTCCAGGGGGAAAAAGTGCCATATGGGGTTCGTGGGCCAACACGCCATGATCCATAAACTCCTTTTCGGTGTGGGCGATGTAGGGTGGATTGCTGATGATCAGATCCAACCCGGAGAGGTCTGACCATGCCTCCTCCTGAAGGGCCTCCTTTCTGGACCACTCAATTTCCAGTGAATACGTGCTCGCATTGGCGGTGGCCACGGCCAGGGCTTCCGGAGATACATCCCAGGCCATGATTCGAGTACCGGGTAACTGATGTTTCAGCGCCAGGGAGATGCATCCGCTGCCGGTCCCAATGTCCAGGATCCGGGCGGATTCGTTTCCAGCTTGCTTCAGCGCCCTGATTGCCAGATCGACAAGTTCCTCTGTTTCCGGACGGGGAATGAGGGTATCCGAGTTAACCTCCAGGACCAAACCGAAGAAGTGTGCCTTGCCGGTGATGTACTGCACAGGAACGCCCTGATCCAATTGCTTCACGGCCTCTGTGGCCCACAAGGACCATGCAGATTCATCCAGATGTCCTGGGCCGTCCTCTGTCAGGGCACGGATAAGCCAGCTTCTCTCACGATCTTCAGGGATGATGGGCCGCAACTGGTCTTCCAGCCAGGATCGGTGCATGGACGCGGACAAACTCAGGAAAGTCTGTTCTTGAAATCCTCGTACGTGAACCTCTTGAAGATGATAGCCTGTCGATCCGCTGACCACATCCCGATGGACGGATGTCGAACTCCGTTGAATGTGGTGGTCTTTACCATGGTGTAGTGGATCATGTCCTCCAGAATGAGCTGCTCTCCAACCTGCAGTGGGTGATCAAACGAATACTCGGAGTGAAAATCACCGGCCAGGCAGCTGGTTCCCCCCAGGCGATAGGTCGGCTTGCCCATCTGGGGATCGGAAGCACCGGTGATGGTGGGTCGATATGGCATCTCCAGTGTATCCGGCATATGTGCGGTAAAGGATACATCCAGGATGGCCGTCTTGACATCGTGATTCTCCACGATATCCTGGACGGTGGTGAGCAGGCAGCCGGTCTGCCAGGCGATGGCACTGCCAGGCTCAAGGATCACATGAACATCGTGCTTCTCCCTGAAGGATTTCAGGATGCGGATCAGGTGTTCGGTATCATATCCCTTCCTGGTCATCAGATGGCCACCACCAATGTTGACCCATTTGACATGCGGCAGTAAGTGTCCAAACCGCTTCTCCAGTTGAATGAGCACTTGCTCCAGGGCATAGGAATCCGATTCACACAGGGTATGAAAATGTAAGCCTTCTATCCCTTCCGGCAAGCCATCCTTGAAATGCTCCTCTGTCATCCCCAATCGGGAATGCGGAGAGGCAGGATTGTACAGATCGGTCTGAACGTCTGAATACTCGGGATTCACCCGGATCCCAGCGGAAATGTGATGACCCGCTTTGCTCAGTTCGGGTTTGAATCGTTCATACTGTCCCAGGGAATTGAAGGTCATATGGCTGGCATACCCCATCAGTTCCGTGAACTCTTCCGGGAAATAAACCGGGGAATACACGTGGGCCCGGGTATTCATTTCTTCATAACACAGCCGGGCCTCATGCAGGGAAGAACCTGTGGCCCCGCCCAGATATTCTCGCACGATCGGGAAAGCCTTCCACATAGAGAAAGCCTTGAATGCCAAGATGATCTCTACGCCAGCTTCATCCTGAACATGACGGATGAGGCGCAAGTTGTTGCGTAATTTTTCTTCTTCCAGGATATAACAGGGAGAAGGAAACCGGGTGTAATCTACAGCCATCAATGGTCAGAGTTCGAGATCGATACCGGTCGTTTCCTCCCAGGGTAACCCGTCGACCATCAGTCGGGCCATGAAGGGATCCGGATTGAATTCCTCGACGTTGAAGACACCCTTGCCGGACCATTCGCCAGTCATCATCATCCTGGCTCCGATCATGGCGGGAACACCTGTCGTATAGGACACGCCCTGGGCCCCCGTTTCTGCATAGGCATCCTCGTGCTTGCAGTTGTTCCAGATATAGTAGGTTTTCTCCTGTCCGTCCCTGATGCCACGGATCCGGCAGCCAATGGACGTTTCCCCGGTATAATTCTCGCCAAGTTCTCCTGGATCAGGCAATACCGCCTTAAGGAACTCCAGCGGAACAATATCGATGCCCTTGAATCGAACGGGCTCGATGCCGGCCATCCCGATATTCTGGATCACCCGGAGATGGGTGAGATATTCATCTCCGAAGGTCATCCAGAAACGAGCCTGCTTGAGGGTCGGGAAATTCTTGACCAGGGATTCCAGTTCTTCATGATAGATCAGGTAGGACTTCTTGGGTCCGATATTGGGATAGGTCAACATCTTGCCGATCTCATGTGGTTCTGTCTCGACCCATTGACCATCCTTCCAGTATTTGCCCTTCTGGGTGACTTCCCGGATGTTGATCTCAGGATTGAAATTGGTGGCAAATGCTTTCCCATGGTCTCCCGCATTGCAATCGACGATATCCAGATAGTGCATCTCATCAAAGTGATGCTTGGCGGCATATTTGGTGAAGACACTGGTCACCCCCGGGTCGAATCCACATCCCAGCAAGGCCATGATTCCCGCTTCCTTGAATCGGTCATGGTAGGCCCATTGCCACTTATACTCGAACTTGGCTTCCTCCTTGGGCTCATAGTTGGCTGTGTCCAGGTAGTTTACCCCGGTTTGCAGACAGGCCTCCATGATGGTCAGATCCTGGTAAGGCAAGGCGACATGCAAGACAAGGTCCGGTTGGAAGTCCTTGATCAGTGCTACCAGCTCGGGAACCTTGTCGGCATCCACCTGAGCTGTTTTGACCCGATTGCCACCGATTGCTTCAGCGATCTGGTCGCATTTTGACTTAGTCCGGCTGGCCAGAAGGATCTCCGAAAAAACATCCGGATGTTGAGCACATTTGAAGGCAACAACACGACCAACACCTCCGGCCCCGATGATTAGCACTTTACCCATGGATCATTTGTTAGGTTGAAGAGGTCCAAAAGTAGGTAAAAAGGATAATTTCGCTCTATGGACAGAACGACCAGACGACAGGAAAAGATCAATCGATTTGACCCCAATGGTGTCGGATTGCGGAATGGACGATTCATCGGGTTGCCATTCCTGGAAGAAGATGCCGAAGTTGTGGTCCAATCCATTCCCTGGGATGTCACCGTATCCTATGGTGGCGGGACAGCCGATGGCCCGGGTATTGTTTTGGAGGCTTCTGGACAGCTGGACCTGGAAGATCCTGTCGTTGAGGAGGCCTGGAAGATGGGTCTCTACGTCCGTCCGTCATCGGATGTCATCCGAGCGACTTCGAATCAACTCAGGAAGCAGGCTGAGTTTCATATCGAGTCCCTGGAGAACGGGATCAGGACCGACCGGAGCTATGACATCCTGGAAACCATCAATGACGCCTGTACGGCATTGCATGAGGATATCTATGCATCAACGAAAGCCATACTGGCCAAACAGCAGATTCCGGGGGTTCTGGGTGGTGACCATAGTACGCCTTTCGGATTGATCAAGGCTTTGTCAGAGGTATATCCCGACATGGGTATCCTACAGGTGGATGCGCACATGGATCTCCGGGCGGCTTATGAAGGTTTCATCTGGTCACACGCCTCCATTTTCCAGAATGTCATGCACCGGTTGCCGATCCGGCAGCTCGTACAGGTAGGCATCCGGGATTATTGTGAGGAGGAATGGCAGTATGCACAACGCCATGCCGACAGGGTCAGGGTATATCGCGATCGAGATATCCGGGAGGCAATGTTCAAGGGTAAATCGTTGTATGCCATCTGGGAGGAGGTGATCGATGCATTGCCCTCCGAAGTGTACATCAGTTTTGACATCGATGGACTGGATCCATCCCTCTGTCCGGGCACCGGCACCCCGGTACCTGGTGGGTTGTCATTTGCCGAGGCCAATGCCTTGCTCGACATGGTGGTTCAAAGTGGCCGGACCATTGTTGGTTTTGATCTTTGTGAGGTTTCCGGCGAGGTGGACTGGGATGGCAATGTAGGGGCAAGGGTCCTGTACCATCTGGCCAACCTGGCAGGACGTTCTCAGGGACGGATCTGATCAGGTTCCTGTCCCAGCGGACAGATGTGATCTACATGCCATCCATCCTCTGCCAGGATCAGGCGGCAAAGGTGATCTGCCTCCCAGGTGTATGAAAGACCCAATTCCTGGAAATATGCAAGGGCTTCTGAATAGAGATCCGGTGACAGATCCCGGAATGCCAGCGTCACATGGGGATTGAACGTGTGGTGGACCTGTTTATGGTTTGGGAAATGCCTGGTTCGAATCATTTCCATCTGTGCAGCCAGGTCCATCAAGGGCTTACTGGGTGGTACATGGATGTACACGACTCTCTTGGGAAACCCCCTTACCCCATCCAGCTCCAAACAGAACGGTGGGGTTCTTTCTGCTTGCCTGCAAAACTCCTCCTGGATCCTGTCCAGGTCTGATACAGCGAGACGAATCGGTGGGATGAGGGTGATATGCGCAGGTGAACGCAATGCCCGGCCAGATTGAAATCGCTGGAGTGCCACCTCCTTGAGCCGGGTGATCTCGGTTTGCAGTGGTTCGCGTGCCACCAGTGCCCAGAAGTACAGGTTTTGGCTCACTTCCTTGTTGACGTCAATGCAATGGATTGAAGACCAGGCGCATACCCGGCCTTCCTTCCAGGATCTTGCCCTGGTCGTAGACCAGTTGTCCATTGACATAGGTCTGATGAACCTGGCCCTTCATCGTCATCCCTTCCAGGGGTGACCATTGGCATTTATAGAGCAGCCCCTCCTTGGTCACGGTCCAGGAGGTGTCGGGGTCCACCACGACCACATCGGCGAAACAGCCTTCATCCAGGTATCCCCGTTCAGGCAGGCGGAAGCACTCTGCCGGGGCATGACACATTTTCTCAACCATCCGTTCAAGGGAAATCTGACCCTGTTTAACATGTTGCAGCATCATGACCAGCGTATGTTGCACCAGGGGCAAGCCGGAAGGTGCGTGCATGTAGTTGCCCTGTTTCTCCTCCCAGGTATGCGGTGCATGATCCGTGGCAATGATATCCAGTTTGTTGGACAGCAAGCCTTCCCACAAGGCCCGGTTGTCAGCCGGAGATTTGATGGCCGGATTGCATTTGATCAATGACCCAAGGCGTGGATAATCCTGATCGGTAAAGTGTAGATGATGAACACAGACCTCGGAAGTGATCTTCTTCTGCGACAACGGGATATTCGCATCAAAGAGTTCCAGTTCGCGAGCAGTCGTCAGATGGAGAATATGCAATCTCGTTCCATGCTTCCGGGCCAGTTCGGCAGCCATGCTGCTGGACAGATAGCAGGCTTCATGGTCTCGAATTTCCGCATGTGCCGTGAACGGAATATCCTCTCCGTACCTTTCCTGGTATCGAGCCAGGTTGGCATTGATCGTATGTTCATCTTCGCAATGGGTGGCAATCAGCATCTGGCACCGGGAGAAGAGATTTTCCAGGGTCCGGCGATCATCGACCAGCATATTCCCCGTGCTGGAGCCCATAAAGATCTTGACGCCGCAAACATTGACCGGGTCCGTCCGCAATACCTCTTCCAGGTTGTCATTGGAGGTGCCCATGAAAAAGGAATAGTTGGCCAGAGAATCCCGGGAAGCGATCTTGTATTTGTCCTCCAGCAATTCTCTCGTCAATGCCGCGGGTTTTGTGTTTGGCATCTCCATGAAAGACGTCACGCCACCAGCAACAGCAGCCCTTGACTCCGAGTAGATCTGGGCCTTATGGGTCAGTCCGGGTTCACGGAAGTGGACCTGATCATCAATGATGCCGGGCATGACCAGTTTCCCATCCAGATCCAATTCATCAGCAGTTCCCGGATTGGGCAAGGATGGGCCGACCCGGTGTATCCGATCCTTTTGGATGTGTAAATCTCCCTCGGTGATCATTCCCCGGTTGATCATCCGTGCATTTCTGAGGATCAGGTCGGCCATGTGTTCTGCTTTTGCACAAACATAAAGACTGTCATTCAAAGTCCAAGTTCTCGTCAGAGGGTTTATTTTTGGGCTGAAAGCGAATTGATTGAAACCATTTACGACACAACGGATCGGTATTCTCGGTGGTGGCCAGCTGGGTAAAATGCTTTGTCAGGCAGGATCCCGATGGGGTTTGAACCTGTCCATCCTGGATACAGATCCTCATTTTCCGGCCGGTCAGGTTTGTCCACAGTTTACTACGGGTAGTTTTCGCGATGAGGCGGATGTGCTCCGATTTGGAAAGGACATGGATGTCCTGACCATTGAGATCGAACATGTTTCCGTTGCAGCTCTGGAGCAATTGCAGGATCAGGGGGTGCGAGTGTATCCTGCTCCCGAAGTCCTGCGGACCATCCAGGACAAGGGATTGCAGAAGCTGTTTTACCGGGATCATCAGATCCCCACGTCGGCATTCACCTTGTACGATCGTTCAGCTGAAATTCGGGATGCCATCCGGTCAGGCCAATTGAGTATTCCTTTTGTTCAAAAATCCCGGACGGCCGGATATGACGGCCGTGGAGTGGCCATTATCCGACAAGTGGAAGACCTCGACAAGCTTCTGGAAGGCCCCTCACTGACAGAGGACCTTGTCCCCATGCAGAAGGAAATTGCCGTGGTTGTCGCGCGAGATATCCACGGACAATGCAAGGCGTTTCCTTCCGTTGAAATGGAGTTTCATGAGGAGGCCAATCTGGTAGAATTCCTGGCATGCCCGGCAGATTTGACGGATCGACAGGAAAAGGAAGCAGAGCAACTCGCCATTCGGGTGGCGGAGGCGTTTGGCACGGTTGGACTGCTGGCCGTTGAGCTTTTTCTGACACAGGAGGGTACATTCCTGATCAACGAGGTTGCGCCTCGTCCTCACAACAGTGGCCATCATACCATTGAATGCTGTGAGACTTCCCAGTACGAGCAACATCTGCGTGCGATCACGGGTATGCCTTTGGGCAGTACACAATTGATCCGACCAGGCGTCATGTTGAACCTGCTGGGCGAAGAAGGATTTTCAGGTCCGGCCCTTTACCGGGGATGGGAAGACTGTATGGCCATTCCGGGTGTTCATGTCCATGTCTATGGAAAGGCCGAAACCAGGCCCTTTCGGAAAATGGGTCATGTGACCGTCGTGGCAGATACCTTAGAGGAAGCAAGGCACCGGGCCCGTATTGTCCGGGAAACATTGAACGTCATCGCATGAACCAACCGATTGTCAGTGTCATCATGGGATCCGATTCGGACCTCCCTGTCATGTCAGCGGCAGCTGAATTCCTTGAATCCCTGGATATTCCAGTAGAGGTGACGATCGTGTCAGCACATCGAACCCCGGACAGAATGGTACAGTTTGCCAGGAATGCGCATCAACGGGGTATTCGTGTGATCATTGCCGGTGCAGGAGGTGCGGCCCATCTGCCGGGCATGGTGGCCTCCATGACCCCGCTACCGGTGATTGGCGTCCCTGTCCGTTCTTCCAACTCGATCGATGGGTGGGATTCCATCCTGTCCATTCTGCAAATGCCCAATGGCATCCCCGTGGCTACGGTTGCCCTGAATGCAGCAAAAAATGCTGGTATTCTGGCGGCCCGAATCCTGGGGGCTTCGGATCCGGCTATCCTCGACAGGATCATCAGCTACATGAATGACCTGGAGGCTCAGGTGCTCGCCAAAGCCGAACGCCTGGAAGAAAAAGGCTACCGGGAGGATCAGACTCCTGTCTGATCCAACCCGGCTTCTGTCTATTTGAGATACATGATAAACTCGACCCGGCGATTCATCCGTCGGCCTTCCTCTGTCTTGTTGCTGGTCACAGGACGTGTCTCCCCGAATCCGGAAGGCAACATCCGGCCGGCAGTGATACCCCTTGAGATCAGGTAATTGTAACAGGCCTTTGCCCGCTGTTCGGACAGGGCCAGGTTGGAGGAAGGTCGTCCCACATTGTCCGTGTGTCCATTGATGATCAGATGGTAATCCGGATACCGTAACAACACTTCAGCAACCCGGTCGAGGGTTCGATAGGAATCCGGCAGAATCGTTGCCGAACCTGTTTCAAATTGGACATTTCGCATGGCCAGTTCCAGCGCTGAGCGGTCTTCGGCAGTAATGATCGGACATCCGTCATTACTGGCCGGTCCACTTCGATCCGGGCAACGATCCTTCGGATCAGATACACCGTCACCATCTCGATCAGGACAGCCATCGATGGTGCCCGGAGTGTTGGGACACAGATCCTTGGAGTCAGGGAAGCCATCATTGTCCAGGTCTCCTTCCGGAGGACAACCTTTCAGTTCTGGCAAGCCCGGTGTATTGGGACAGGCATCCTGTTCATCGATGATACCATCTCCGTCCATATCGGAGGGCGGTGGGCATCCCTGAAGATTGGCCAATCCCGGACGATCGGGACAGGCATCATCCTGGTCGGCAATACCATCACCATCTCGGTCAGGACAACCACCGACAGGACCAGGGACCTGTGGGCATTTATCCCGGTTGTCCGGGATTCCGTCTCCATCGCTATCAGCTACTACCGGACATCCTTCATCAACAGACAGTCCCGGTTCATCCGGGCATTTGTCCTGAGAGTCGATCACGCCATCATTATCCCGGTCAGGACAACCTCCGGCTGTGGCCAGTCCGGGTTCTTCAGGACATTGATCCTTGTTGTCTGCGATCCCATCCCCATCCGTATCGGGGCATCCATCATATGCTGCCGGGCCGGCGATCTCCGGACAGAGATCCAGGCTGTCCGTAATCCCGTCATCATCCATATCCGGACAACCATGGGCTTTCAACGTACCTGCGATTTCCGGGCACTGATCTTCCGGGTCGGCGATGCCATCCAGATCCGTATCCGGGCAACCCTTCAACTCCAGCAATCCAGGCAAGGCGGGACAACGATCATCCTTGTCCAGGACGCCATCCCCGTCCGAGTCGACCGGAAGTTCGATCTTCTTCAGACCTGGCACGTAGAGAAAGCCAACGCCGTACTGGATATTGTCCTTTCCACTGGCCATGGATTTCCGGAATTCACCCTGAAGGCTGAGGTAGATATCCCGGGCCAGCCGAAGATTCAATCCGGCTCCCAGCGGGAATTGGATATTGGATTCGGCATAATCCTCCAGCACCAATCCTCCACCTGCAAAAAAGTAGGGAGAGACAAACCGGTCCGGGTCGAAAAACGAACCCTGGAGAAGCAGATCCAGACTGGTGAATCGGATATCCTGCTGAGCATTGGGAAATTTTGCAACGGCAAATTTCATCGGCAGGACAATGTTCAGATATTTCCAGCCGACATTGCGATGATAGGCCAGCTCAATCCCGTTGCTGATCTGTTGTGGTTCAGCCTGATCGTAGATATTCGGAGTGTAATGATCCAGCAGGAGGAACCTGGCCCCGACTCCATCAGGATGCAGTGGTGTCTGTGACCAGACAGGCAATAACATGGTCAGGAAGCTCAGGGAAAGGCACAGGCGTAGCACTCGGGTCATGCCATCGGTTTTATTGGGTTGGTCAAAGATAGGAGAAAACCAGCTAGCAATGCCTATGCAGGTGTGACCATCTGGATCGCGTCATTCAGCCGGTTCAGACTCCTGTGTTGTTGCCTGCGGATAGCCGACTGCAGAAAGGGTAACAACATATTTCCTAGCAGATTTCGGGGTTGTACTGTCATTGCACTGACCAGTCGGGTCTGGTCATCGCCCAACGGATACAGGTCGAACGTATGCAGGATCTCAAACGGATAGTTTGACCAGGATAAGGTCAGGTGCTGATTTTCAACTGTATTCGTGATCCGCTGGAGAAATTTCAATCGACTGTTGCCAAAGCGGATGTGGATGAAGGATGTGGAGTCCAGGTCACCCTCTTCGCCGTCCAGTGGTTCAAATTTGACGATATCCGGAATCCAGAGTGGTATATTCTCCCATCCGATCAAGAAGGAATAGAGTTCCGACGGAGGTTTGCTGATTTCCTGACTAGATGAACTTTCCATAGAGTTGGCTGATGGCCTAGCATTCAAAAATAGTCAGAAAAACATTCAGTCCCAAATCAGATTGGGAAACGGGTGTCCTATTCTTCCGTCCGCACTGGATGTTGACTGCTTCCTGAAGGCCAGACAGTGGCGCGCTCTTCATTCTCGGCAACGATGTAATATTCCACAGGACGGTCAATTCCTGTCAACTCGTATGAGAATGTCCTCTTCTGTAACGAAGTACCCGGTTGGTCGGGGACGAAGGTGCACCGGTTGTAGCGATGTTCTCCCTCCGGTCGCCAATACAGCGTCACGGAAAGTGTGGTCTGCACTTCACACGTCCATTGCAATGTATCTGAACCGATTCGGGTAACTTTTGTATCCATGAGATCAGGTACCCCTGTGCTGAATATCGGATGTTGCTGGAGGTAGGTCGTCCGTGGTTCCATCAGGGATTGAATGCCGATGATAGCTTGCTTGCCAATCTCCACATTCTTTTTCCTGTTCTGCTCGAATAGCTGGAACGAGTAAAGCGGGACCTGCTCAGCCTTCACTGCAGAACGGATCAGGTCATGCCATTGATCCATCAAGGACAGGTACTTCCCGTTGAGAAAGAAATCTTCCAGGATGGTATGCATATGGGCCAGATAGATCCGTTGATAGTGTGGGTCATCCAGTAATCGACTGATCAGCGGTCGCTTGGGATTATCTGACTGAAGCATTGGATCAAGTCGGATCAACTGATCATCATCCAGTGCGGCATTTGATGTCTGACGAAATCCTCCGAATGACAGGTTGAGATCCCAGATCAGGGGTACGAATTGGCCGTCTTCTCGTTGGTACAGGTAGAAATTATGGCAAAGCAGGCCCGTATAACTGTCCAGATTCACCACCACGTTATTAAAGGCATGCAGCCAGAGGGTCAGGTCAATATCCAGCACGGAGGATAAGTCTGCCTCAGGATCCTTCAGCTGTCGGGTCAGGTGGATCAGCTCATCCCAGTCTTCCTTTTTTGATTTCAGTTCGTATCGCCCGTCATAACAGGCCAGGTCAGGGCCCAGGTACTCGAGGCTGCACTTGTCTCCGGGTATGCACCCGGGCTGATCTACCGTCTCGTCCCAATCCGGGTCACACTTGAAGAATGCGCCTTGTTTCTCTTCGAACCAATCATTCAGAAACGTCTTGTCTACATCCTGGGTCAACGTATACACACCGAAGTATTCATTGTTGATGTACACTCTGGCCATGGCGCATTCCGGGGCAGGCATGTACTGTCTGGCAATGTAGTAGGAAAGGACATCCCGGAGATAACTCGGATCCCGAAAGCCGTTCGACAGTTTCAGTTGATCATACCCTACTGGAAACTCCCGACCTTTGACAAATTCACCGGCATCGAGGCTGAAAGGCAGTTTGCGACTTCCGCCCTTCTTCACCGAATTGAAGGAACTGTTCCCTTTGAAGCGAATACCGACGCTATCCACCCGGACATTGTCAAAAAAGATCGTTGCCGGGATCTTATCCTTCCGATCCGTGGATTTATAGGCTTTCAGGCGGTTTTCCCAATGCTTGTCCTCGAACTGGATTCGCAATTCATACAAGTGAAAAGGATCCAACCCTGAAGGCTGTTCAAGTCCCTGTCCCCAGGAGGCAACAGGCAGGCTCAGCAGGATGAACCAGTATATGCACCAGAACTGCCCTTGCTTCATCAATTCAGGTCTTCCAGTGCGATGCGGATGGGGTTCTGCCGATAATCGGATGGATAGAACGACACAGCAGCCGCATTTTCAGCCATCACGTAATATTCAATTGACGACTGACCAGCCGATGGAACGATCCTGGATACGAATCGTCCCTGTCCATCCTCCAGTTTATCCTCGGGTTTTGGCTCCATCAATACCATGGTGAACGGTTGATCGTCCTGAAATCGGTAATAGAGATGCATTCGCTTCGGCAACTTGTCCGCAATCACGCTGATCGTAAAGCTGTCCATCTCCGCATCATCGTACTTTTTTCTTTTGGCGGCATCAGCGGATATGACGACGGGTTCCACAACGGTAAAGGCCTCCAACCGCTTGAGGTAATTGACCCGATCGTTCATGAATGTGACCAACCCCGGGATATTGCTACGAGTACCGATCGTTTTGTCCAGGCTGTTGGCAATATCTTCATCGGAATAGTACCGGTTCTTCTCTTTCTTGATGGACGGCAGGATGATGGCATGCTTTGTTTCAGCAAGCTTTCGAAACGCATCCCTTTTGAAGTGTTCCTTCATGATTTGCCTCATGTGGGCAATGTAGATCTTCCTGTTCAATTCATCACGCAACAGCTGACTGATCAGGGGCTTGGTCACGTTATCCTGCTGAAGGAATGGATCGAGCTCTATCATCTCCTGCAAAGACAGGTCGGAACCCTGTCCAGTGTTCTTGAATGACCCGAACGCCAGATTCAGATCCCAGATCACAGGTTGAAACAGTCCCTGGGCATCTCTGAACAGATAATAATTAGAGCTGTGTTGTCCGGAATAACTGCTGAGATTGGCGGTCAGATTATTGAAGGCATGCATCCACAGGACCGCATCCACGTCCAGTACCGACCCGATACGCTGGGGTTCATCCCTCAGGATGCGGGTCAGTTCGATGAGATCGGACCATCCCTCGCCTTCCTTGAGATTATAATTATAGAGGTAACAGTTCGCATCCTCTTCATACTCGAGGTTGCCAAAGGTGTTCTGTTTGCATCCTTCCGGGTTTTTTCCCTCCCCGATCTCGGGGCTGCACTTGAACAGGGCCGTCCAGGCATCACCCGTTCTTCTCTCCAGGTAGTCCGCATCTACCGGTTCGATCCCCACATAGATCCCGGCATAGTCATTATTGACGTAGAGGTGGATAAAGTTGGCTTTGGGGGTGTTCATATACTGGCCGGCGATCGAAAAACCCAGATACTCCCGGAGATAGCTGGGATCGCGCAAAGCATTGGAAAGGGTCAGTGATCGATACCCCTGATGATTCTGGTCCGGATGGATGTAGTTCAGCTCCAACTGGTAGGGGTTCTTGTCTCCTGAATACGTATAGGACGACTGCCCCCGGTACCGAATCCCCACGTTGGGATATTTGATGCCATCGATCTCAGCTGAACCGACGATCATCCCCTCACCCTGCAATTTCATGGAATCCAACACATGCATCCAGTTGGACTGACGGATGGTCAGCTTCAGTTCCGGAATATGATCTGTCCCAAAGAGGGCATTGTTCTGTGCAATCCCTGCAACTGAACCAGATACGAACAATGCGAGAACAACTACGGCTCTTGTGATCGTGAATTTCATAGTGGATAAACTTGACATATG
Source organism: Lewinellaceae bacterium (assembly GCA_020636225.1). Lineage (GTDB taxonomy): Bacteria > Bacteroidota > Bacteroidia > Chitinophagales > Saprospiraceae > JAGNXB01. The sequence continues at coordinate 514,090 of JACJYI010000002.1, forward strand.
ATTCGGGGTATTCGGATTGATCCTGTGTAAAGGAATGGAAAATACATAACTGTTCAAGGGGGCATTCGATGCAAATCCTAACCTATTTCCTGGCGGATTTCCTCAAAATTCCCGGTTTTCAGGTTTTTGACGACCTGATCCCACCGGAAATATCGGCCATTCATCACAATATAGACACCTTTCTCCAGCGACTGGACAAATGCCAGGGCACTTCCGAGATTGAAAAATCCATCCGATGAATTACCGAAGGCATAAGGAATCATGGCACCTGTCAGAACGATTGTCTTTTGGGAAAGATCGGCTTCAGCGAGGGCCTTGGCTGTCTGGACCATCCGATCGGTGCCGTGGGTAATGATGATCTCATTCGCAGGAGACTTCCGGCAATTATGGATGATGATCTCCCGGTCCTCCTCCGTCATTTCCAGACTGTCGACCATCATCAGGGTCTTGATATCGACATCCAGGGTACACCTTCCCCGGTCGAGCATTTGTGGCAGGTGAGTATCCTTGAAAAACAATTCTCCCGTAATGAGATTGTATTCCTTGTCAAAGGTGCCCCCCGTAATGAAGATCTGAATCATACACGCAACCAAATACAGTCGGCAGCGAAGATAGGCATTGCCATCCGGTGATCACACAACTTTATCCGCACAACTGGAAGAAGCGAATGCGTCCGGCTTCATTTTGAAGGCAAACCCCATCCCCATGATGTACCCCATGGCCTCCCGAAGGGCAATATTTGACTTGAAATGGGGATCGGTATTGATATCGGCGTGTACTTCGAGCGGGATATTGTACCGGTCCAGCAGATCACAAAGCTGATAGGCAACTTCGACCGATCGACCGACTTCCAGGATCATCCGCTCCCGAATCCCCATCTCCTGGCGGAGCTTTTCATTTCGGATGAACATGAAACCACCTCGTCCCTCCCGCAGGAATACGATGACCGTGGCAAATTCAACGTCATCCCCTCGCACCTGTGAATCCGTTCCGATGCAAAGCTTGAGATGGAAACCTTGTGCTCTCTCCCTGAGGATGGTCGATTCGACTGCTTCCACCAGGGGCAGGTCGATCCGCTCACCGTTTAGACGTCGCCAGTCCATGTTCTTCCAGTTTCCGGAAGATAGCCAGTTTTGAACGAACGGGTGGACATCCGTACGAATAATTAATTGTTAATTGCTTCGTCTCCATAGTGTTAGGAGACCTGCCTTACTACCCGACCGGATCATCAGTAAGGCAGTCGATCGACCCTGGTGATGGTGCCATCCGTGCAATGCAGGATTGGCGATGGAAAACGTTCGATCAACCGATAGTCATGGGTCGCAAAGAGAACGGCTGTATGGTGATGCCGGGCCAGATTGCGGATCAGTTTCGTGATCTCATCACTGGTTTGGGGGTCAAGGTTGCCGGCCGGTTCATCGGCGAGGAGCAACCTTGGCTCATTCAAAAGGGCCCTGGCGATGGCCAACCGCTGCTGCTCCCCTCCGGAAAGCTCGGCAGGATAGCGAAAACCATAGGCAGAAAGTTGCGTTTCGTCCAATACCCTGGCGATCCGCTCCGTACGTTTCTTTCGGGAGGTCCAACCCGTCGATCGCAAAACAAAGTCCAGGTTCTCATAGACAGTTTTCTCGCGAAGCAGCAGGAAATCCTGGAAGATGATGCCCAACTGTCGACGGAGTCGATGGACCTTGTTTCGGGGTAGTCCGATCAGGTTGAATCCGGCAACCTGCACCTTGCCATCCGCCCAGGGCCATTCACCATACAACGCCTTGATCAGAGAGGATTTGCCTGCGCCGGTCTTGCCAATGAGATAGAGAAACTCACCCGGTACCATATTGAGATGGATGTTCTGCAGAATTGTGGTGCGATCCCGCACGATCCTCCCATGTTCGATCTCGAGTACCCGTTCCAGCATGTTCCCGTGAAATGTGCTTAAAGGTAGGAAACATCTCAACCGCAATGGGTGTTACCCTCGGGTAGCTGGTTATGATTTACATTTGCTCCTTCAAGACAACCTATGAAAAAGATCTATTGGATAGCAGGCATACTGATCCTTGCCGGAATCGGACTGCTGATCGGTGCTGCCGGAGACATGAGCACCTACAGTACCTTTGGTGAAGCGACACGCACCGGAGACAAGGTCAAGGTTGTCGGGACATTGGCCAAGGACAAGGAGATGTATTATGACCCCATCGAGGATCCGAACTATTTCTCCTTCTATGTTTCGGACAATGACGGAGAAGTCAGAAAGGTCATCCTTCGCGGTGCCAAACCACAGGACTTTGAATTGTCAGAACAGATCGTTGTCACGGGTCAGATGGATGGCCAGGATTTCATGGCCAGTGAGCTGTTGATGAAGTGCCCATCTAAATACAAGGATGAGGAGGTCTTCCTCAGATCTGAAAGCTAAGGGCATCACCAGCATATGCAAGACATCACCTATTTCGGAGAACATCTGTTACCTGGCCAGATCGGGCACTTGTGCTTGCTCACAGGTTTCGTTTTCGCCATCCTATCTGCCTATGCCTATTCGCGTCAATCGCGAATCACTGACGGGTCAGTACAATGGCTGTCCCTCGGGCGCTGGTCGTTCGGGATCCACAGTGTCGCCACCATTGGCACGATCGGCACCCTGTTCTACATCATGCTCAACCGATACTATGAGTACCAGTATGCCTGGGCCCATGTATCCGATGATCTTCCATTCGCCTATATCTTCTCCGCGTTCTGGGAGGATCAACCGGGCAGTTTTCTGCTTTGGGCATTCTGGCATGTCATTCTTGGACTGATCCTGATCCGGAAGGCAGGCCAATGGGAAGCCCCCGTTCTGGTGGTCATGGCTGCTTTGCAAGCCTTCATCCTGTCCATGTTGCTGGGGTTATACCTGATGCCGGGCAACGACGATCTCAAGATCGGCTACAACCCGTTCATGTTGCTTCGGGATACCATGGACGCACCGATCTTTTCCAATGCTGATTACCTCCAGCTCATCACCGGAAAGGGTTTGAATCCCTTGCTGCAGAACTATTGGAATACCATTCACCCTCCTACCCTGTTCCTCGGCTTTGCCAGCACCTCAGTACCATTTGCCTATGCCATGGCCGCCCTGGCCAAACGCGATTTTACCGGCTGGTTGAAACCTGTTCTGCCCTGGGCGTTGTTCAATGGTGCCATATTGGGTATCGGCATCCTCATGGGATCCGCCTGGGCATATGAAGCACTTTCCTTTGGTGGATATTGGGCCTGGGATCCGGTCGAGAACATGTCATTGGTGCCCTGGATCGTCCTGGTCGCCGGTATCCACACCAATCTGATCGCCCGGAGTACCGGCCATTCGATCAAGACCACTCTTGTTTTCTATGCCCTGGCCCTCATCCTGATCCTGTTCTCCACGTTCCTGACCAGAAGCGGGGTCCTTCAGGACTCTTCCGTGCACGCATTTACCGAACTAGGGCTGGAATGGCAACTGGTGATCTTCATCCTGTTCTTTATCGGCTGGTTTATCTGGCGCTATGTCCGGGTAGTCAGGAAAATTCCGGTCAAGGAAACGGAGGAAGCCACCGGAAGCCGTGAATTCTGGATGTTCATTGGCAGCCTGGTATTGTTCTTCTCGGCCTTGTTGATCACCTTTACGACATCGATTCCAGTTTATAACAAGCTGGCCGATGCCCTTGGATGGATCATGGGTCAGGATATGTCATCTTGGCATCGTTCCATGCCGGTCGATCCCATCACCCATTACAATCGCTATCAGTTCTGGATTGCCGTGTTCATCGGTGTCCTCAGCGGGTTTGCCATCTATCTTCGGTATACTCGTTCTCTTATCGAAGAAAGGTTGACCGCATTCGTCACCCGCCTGGGGATCCATATACTGATCGCTGGAATACTCACCTTCCTGACCTGGTGGTGGCTGGATTATTCCGGATGGGCATTCCACATCCTGGCTCTGGCCAGCTGGTTCACGGTCACGGCCAATGCCGATTATCTGATCTTTTTCCTTCGTGGACGAATGGCCCAGGGCGCTGCAACGATCTCTCATATCGGCTTTGGCCTCATGATCATCGGGATCATGGCGTCCGGACTGAAGAAACAGCATATCTCCCAGAACCGGTTCGCCATGGAAGGTTTGCTGAATCAGGAGATGATTGATCGGAATGTCCTCCTGTTCAAGGACTCGCCATTGTACATCAACGGATATGAGGTAACCTATCTGTCCGATACGTTGGTTGGACATACCCGGACCTATGAGATCGCCTATGTCCAGCGAAATGAGGCTGGAGAGATCATCGATCGATTCACCGTACATCCCAATATTCTGTTCGACAAGGATTTTACCAAACAGGCTGCCTCCAACCCCAGTACCAAACGGTACCTGACGAAGGATGTCTTCTCCCACATTGCCGGCCTGCCCAATGAGCAGGCGGATATTGAGCGAGCCAAGATCAAGGAAGACAGTTTGAGGTACCTGATGATGATGATCCGACCTACTGAGCAGGATACCCTGGAAGACCTGGTCGTCAAACTCGACCGCTGGGATGCCACGGGAACACATCCGGACTACGAAGCCGAGATCGGTGATCAGATCGTGACCGCCCGGCTATTGATGAACCGGATCGATGAAGACTCCTTTGTCGTCGCCATGCCCATGATCGTATTGAGGGACAATTTGGTGTTTTCCTATCCGGCCAAGGTAGATCGGAAGGGCGCCAAGGTCAGATTGAACGATCAGGTCTTTGAAGGCTACCTGACTCCGGATGATTCATTGTCCTATCGACCGGTGGTCCTTGGCTTGAACGAGTCATTTGATTACGAAGGGTATCGTATCACCTTGTCCGGTTTCGACAAGTCTCCCGAACATCCTCAATTCCAGGCGGAAGAAACGGATATTGCCGTTGCGGCTCAGTTGACGATCACCCGGGGAACACCCGAGACCTTCCGGGAGGTCCAGGAACCCATCTTCCTCATCAGGGACAATCAGCCCTACAATATCAAGAGTTATTCACCGGCGACGGGGATCCATTGCCGTTTCGTCAAACTGGATCCCGACAATGGAAACATTACCCTGTGGATGGCGAAACAGCCGGATTTCAACGGAATGGTGATTGAAGTAGCTCCCAACTTTGAGCGCGAAGATTATATCGTCCTGGAAACCATCCTCTTTCCGGGGATCAACCTGTTCTGGCTGGGAGGGATCCTCCTGATGGCAGGCCTTGGACTGGGTGCCTGGTATCGAAGAACCAGCAACAGGGCGGCATGAGCACCGTCAGCCTGATCGGGTCCGGTAATGTAGCATGGCATCTGGCACATGTGTTGTCGCACGGTGGCGTTTCGGTCGAATGGATCTGGAGTCGCCAGGCTGGCCACGCGGAATCCCTGGCTCGTGAAGTCAAGGGCCAACCTACTACTCGGATGAGTGATGTCAGTCGGTCTAGCGGAGCCGTCCTGGTCTGCGTGCCTGATCATGCCATCCCGGACGTGTTGGTAGAGGCCGCCGATTCCGGACTGTCCAGCCATCTGGTCTGCCACACTTCCGGGGCAACGCCAGTTGATGTTTTTCCACCAGCATATTCCCGATTCGGTGTTTTCTACCCGCTTCAAACCCTGACCAAGGGGCATCATGTAGACTTTGACCATCTGCCTGTCCTGATCACCAGCCATGACCATGCCGTACAGCATGAATTAACAGGGCTGGCAAACCGTATCACGGACCGGGTCGTGTACGTGACTGATGTCGAGCGAAGGCAAATCCACATGGCCGCCGTGATGGTGAACAATTTTGTCTATCACCTTTGTGATCGCGCATTCAGCCGGGTAGAGTCCCAGGGCCTGGATGGCAGCCTGCTGTATCCCCTGCTGAAGGAAACGGTCAGGAAAATTGTAGACTTCCGCCAGGAAGGCGTCCAGACGGGACCGGCCATCCGCCATGATCTGAATACCTTGTATGCTCATCTGAAGTTACTGGCAGATGAACCCGGACTGGCCTCCATGTACCGGCAATTGTCCCGATCGATTAACCCTGAACTTGAACTTTGACCTATGCGCGTCGTTGGAGAGATTCCCCATCCTGTCTATAAAATCACGCTCTTCTTTCATGATGAACGATGGACCATCCAGGTGGCGAATGGTCCATACCAGGTGCGGACCAGCATCATGCAGATCGAGGGCCTGGAAACAGTGGAAGATATCCATGCCTTTGTCAATGAACCCTTCCTCCTCCGGATCCGGGACCTGTTTGAAGGCATTCATCACACCACTCAGGATCGGTTGAAAGAAATGATCGCCGGATAGGAAGCCAAATGGCCGATCAGGCATCCAGGACATCCCGGGCAGCCTGCCGGTCCAGCCAGTTCTGGATGAATCCTTTGATCACCATCAGGCCCATGTCGAATTTGTGGTTGTTGTTGATGATCAGGTCGCAGTCATCAATATAGGGCTGAATGTACTTCTCAAACGTCGGAAGAACATGGTGTTCATATCGATAGAGGACATCATCCAGTGGATAATTACGCTCCACCTGATCACGACGGATTCGCCGGATCACTTTCAGGTTTTCCTTGGCATGCAGGAAGACACTGAGATCAAGTAGATCCCTGATGCGGGTAAAATGGAGGACAAACAGGCCTTCCACAATGATCACCGGAGCCGGATAGAAGACCAGCTTGTCAGGTTGTTTTTTGGCATTGTTGAAGGTATACTCGTCCCGTTCGATGACTTCGCCCCGGATCAGACGCCTGATGTCATCATGAAAAGCCTGCTCGTCAATGGATTGTGGCCGATCAAAATTTGCCACACCCCGGTCATCGCAAAGCTGATGCTCGCGAGGCAGATAGTAATCATCCTGGGATATGATACAGACTTCATTGACTGTATACAGCTTTTTCAATTCCCGGATAAAGGAGGTTTTTCCTGAACCACTGCCGCCGGTGATACCGATGAGAAGATGTTGCTGATTCACCGGATAAAGGTAGTGCCTTTTCTTTTCCTGAAGGATTTCCAGTTTCATCTGATCGTTCGTGAATCCGGCGACAGTGTATTGCGTGGAATCGCCTATTTTGTCCTTTGGTAGCATTGCAAACGTATGACAACGAATCATGAATCAGATGGAATGGTGGTTGGATCTAGGTAGAGGTATGCTGGGGATTGCGGTCCTTTTGGCGTTGGGGTTCTTGCTGAGCAGGAATCGAAAAGCGATCAACTGGGCACTGGTGACCAAAGGCATGTTACTGCAACTGGTCATTGCCATTGCGATCCTCAAGGTGCCCGTGATCAATGTGATCTTCGATTATATCGCCAAGTTTTTCCAGTCAGTCCTAACCTTTTCCTCTGCAGGGGCGAAGTTCCTGTTCGGGAACATCATCACCGATCTGAATACCTTCGGTTACATCTTCGCCTTCCAGGTGCTCCCCACCATCGTCTTTTTTTCAGCCCTGTCTGCCATCCTCTACTATTTCGGCATATTGCAGAAGATCATATTCGGGATGGCCTGGGTGATGAAACGCACCTTGCACCTCAGTGGATCGGAAAGCCTGGCGGCGGCGGCCAATGTGTTCATCGGACAGACCGAAGCGCCGCTGGTCATCAAACCCTACCTGGAAGGGATGACCCGTTCAGAACTCCTCTGCCTGATGACAGGAGGAATGGCCACCATCGCCGGAGGGGTATTTGCGGCTTATATCGGTTTTCTTGGTGGTGATGATCCGGTCATGCAGCAATATTTCGCCAAACATCTGCTGACGGCTTCGATCATGTCGGCTCCGGCCGCCGTAGTGGCGTCAAAGATGCTTTTCCCCGAGGTGAGGGAAAAGGCTCTGGATGAACAGATGCAGATGTCGGGTGATGTCGGGGATAACCTGCTGGATGCCATATCCCGGGGAACCACGGATGGATTGAGGCTAGCCATCAACGTAGGCGCGATGTTGCTGGTGTTTACCGCCTTGATCTACATGGCCAATGAGATCCTGGCCGGGTCGATCGGCGAGTGGACCGGATGGAATACCCGGATCGTGGAAGCAACGGGTGGGCGATTCGAAGGGTTCACGTTTACCTATTTACTGGGCCTCCTTTTTGCGCCAGTTGCCTGGATTCTGGGTACGCCCAGTCAGGACATCCTGGTCATCGGACAGTTATTGGGACAAAAGACCGTACTCAATGAGTTTTTTGCCTACGCAGAATTGAAAGCCCTAAGGGATACAGGGATCCAACTGGATCCTAAATCCCTGATCATTGCGACCTATGCCTTGTGTGGTTTCTCCAATTTTGCTTCGATCGGTATTCAGATCGGGGGGATCGGTGTTCTGGCTCCCGGCCAGCGAAAGGCGTTGACAGAATTGGGATTACTCGCCCTGGTGGGTGGAACGATCGCCTGTTTCATGACGGCTTGCCTGGCGGGATTCCTGGTGTAGGCAGATCTGCCAGGATTCGTCGGATCTGACGCTGATGATGATGGATATGATCCGCAAAGAACATGAACATGCCGTCAATATCCATTCGACCAGCGATGGGATGGCGATATACCATCTGGCGTGTCACGCTACTGGGCAATCCCAAAAGAAAGGATATCATCTCTTCCTGATTGCTCTTCAGCCGGTTGATGGTCTGAGCCATCGATTCATTCGGGGGAAATTTATCTTCCGTGACCAGTGCCGGAGCGGTAAAACGGAACGGACTCCTCAGGTACGTCTTCAAGGCCAGTTTCCGGAATGGATACCAGATATCCCTTGGAGGAACACGTTGCAGGTCCTGGGTCTTCTTGCGCAGATAGGTCAGGGACAACTGCTCCGACAGGGCCAGATGCTGGATGACCTGCTGGATGGACCACCCTCCCTGTTGCGGTCGGCTGGTCAGGGTTATTTCTGGCAATCCTTCGATTTCTTTCCAAACCATTTGCCAGGCCATTTGCCAGTTCGCGGCTTGTTGGGAGAATGTTTCGATTCGCGCGGTCATGTTGAAGCGTGTTGATTAATTGCCAGATCGCCGAACAAGTTATCACAGGATTGGTTAACTCTGTATCAAATTCGAACAACACTATGGAATACCGTTATCTGGGCCGTTCCGGACTTCAGGTCAGTGCCCTCTCCCTGGGCAGCTGGCTCACCTTCGGCAAGCAGATCGAAGATCAGACCGCTGAACGTCTGATGGCGCTGGCCTATGAGCGTGGCGTGAACTTCTTCGACAATGCAGAGATCTATTCACGAGGACAATCCGAGATTGTCATGGGAAAGATCCTCAACAAGATGAATTGGGATCGAAGCAGCTATGTTGTCTCATCCAAGGTCTTTTTCGGGGATGGTGGGAAGCTTCCCAATCAGACCGGATTGAATCGCAAACATGTCATGGAGGCCTGTCATGCAGCCCTGAAGCGCTTGCAGGTGGATTACCTCGATCTGTATTTCTGTCACCGGCCCGATAAGAAGACACCCATCGAGGAGACGGTACGGACGATGAATCATCTGATCGAACAGGGAAAGATCTTATACTGGGGAACATCAGAATGGTCAGCTCAGGAGATCATGGAGGCACATATGGTGGCGCGCGAACATCACCTGATCGGCCCGACCATGGAGCAACCCCAATACAATATGTTTCATCGGGAGAAGGTCGAGAATGAATACAGCCAGATCTATCAGACCGTTGGCCTGGGGACGACCATCTGGTCACCGCTGGGAAGTGGTGTTCTGACCAGCAAATACCTGGACAGGTTTCCAAAGGACACGCGTCTTAGCCTTGAAGGCCTCGAATGGCTGAAAGAAAGGAGTCTGGATGAAGGCAAACTGAACAAGGTGCGCGAACTCAACCGACTGGCGGAAGAACTGGGTGTCAGTCTGCCACGCCTGGCCATTGCCTGGTGTCTTCGTCGTTCGGAAGTGAGCACAGTTATTCTCGGAGCAAGTCGGCCTGAACAGCTGGAGGAAACATTGACCTCATTGGAAGTGGTCCCCATGCTGACATCAGAAGTGGAAGACCAGATCGAATCCATCCTGGATAATCGACCGGTTCCACCCCCATTCTGATGAAAAAGGCGCTGAGCAATCAGCGCCTTTTTTTTATACAAGTTCTGCCTGGTGAATCGGGACGATCCAGTGATGTCGATCAGGCAATCGGCCGGAACGAATCCCATTGATCTCCTTTTTGACCATTTCACCCACATGACGATCTTCCATGGGCGGTAACTCCATGATCAGGTCACCGTACTTGATCTTGGAAACATGCGCGACAACGGCAGCTGTCCCGGCCCCAAATGCTTCCTGAAACTTGCCTGCATGGTATGCTTCGACGATCTCGTCGATGGAGAGACGGCGCTCTTCCACCTCATAGCCTTTTTCCCTCAGGATGGTCAGGATGCTGTCGCGGGTGATCCCCTTGAGGATCGTTCCCAGGGTGGCAGGGGTGATCACCTTGCCATCCAGGACGAAGAAGATGTTCATGGTACCCACTTCCTGGGTATACTTGAATTCCTTGGCGTCGAGCCAGAGAACCTGATCATATCCCTGTTCCTGGGCTTTCATGGCGGGCAACAGGGCAGCCCCATAATTACCGGCTGCCTTGGCTTCACCGGCCCCTCCCATCGCAGCGCGAACATAGTGTTGTTCGGCAATCAGGGAAACAGGCTTGGCATAATAAGGACCGACAGGCCCCGTGAAGATGATCATCTTATAGGTGTCACTGGGGCGGACACCGAAGAATTCTCCATTGGCAAACATCAATGGGCGGAGGTATAGGGCACTGCCCTCTTCCTTGGGGATCCAGTTCCGATCCTGATAGACCAGCTTCTGGATGGCCTCGACAAAAAGATCTTCCGGGAAGTCCGGCATACACATCCTGGCAGCCGAACGGTTAAAGCGTTTGGCATGGTCCTCAGGCCGAAAGAGAAATGGAGTGCCGTCATGGGCCCTGGAGGCCTTCATTCCTTCAAAGATGCATTGTCCGTAGTGCAGCCCCATGCAGGCCGGATGGATACTGAATGCTCCGAAAGGGACGATGGAGGCATTTTTCCACTGGCCGTTGGCATAGTCGGCGACGAACATATGATCCGAAAATACTCTTCCGAATGGAATGTTACTGAAGTCGACAGAGTCAATCCTGGATTGCTCCACGGGTGTAACCGGAATATCGTATTTCATATTGAAGGATTTGCTCAAAGTTAATTATTTTTAAACAATAATTCTGATATAGGCCCGAAAAAGAACAATTAACAGAATTATGTTTCGCATTACTTGGAATGTCAAAATATAAGCATGAAGAATGGCCAAATTCTTTCTACCGTCTACGAGGTCAACCCTGTGCTTCCAGGGACTCTTGCAGATGAAATCCATCCAGCCAGGATCCTCATTCTTTTGCCAGAGTCGAACGAGTGGACAGAAGAAAAGGCCTACCTGATCAAGATGTTCGAAATCGCCGGCCAGACGTTGGGTTCTGATTTTGCCATTGTCAGAATACCGGCAGACTGCAACTTGTCATGGGTCTCCATTCTCCAAGCCACGAAGGCAAGAGATGTCTATCTGTTCGGCGTTCATCCCGGGCAAGTAGGACTGCAGTCCAATCTGATACCCGGTATCCCGGTGTCAATGGGCGACATACTGATCTTCCGTACAGATGTACCCTTGAAAGTAAAGAATAATGAGCAAATCAGGGCTACATTATGGAAGTTTTTTCAAAAACGATACCTGAATATTGAGAATGAGCAATAGTGCGTTGTCGCTTCTTTTTGCGACAAACAACCAACATAAGATCATAGAGGTCAGGGAGATCCTGGGAGACCAGTGGACAATCACCGGACTCCGGGAGTCTGGACTGAATACCGAACTGCCTGAAACGGGGAATACCCTGGAAGCGAACGCCGTAGAAAAGGCCACGTTCATCAAGGATATGGGCATCAGGGCCTGTTTTGCGGAGGATTCCGGACTGGAAGTGGATGCTCTGGACGGCGCTCCGGGCGTCCATACGGCTCGTTATGCGGGTCCAAAGGCTACGGCACAAGAGAATAACCGGAAATTACTGGATGCCTTGCAGGGCATTCACAACCGGACTGCCAGGTTCAGGGCGGTGATTGCCCTCTGGTGGCAAGGAGAACTCCATACGTTTGAAGGCTCCGTGGAGGGCCATATTTCCGAGCAGACTGAAGGCGAGCAGGGCTTCGGATATGATCCTCTGTTCATCCCCTTAGGATACGAACACACGTTCGCCGTCCTTCCCGGGTCGGTGAAAGCTTCGATCAGCCACCGGGCCAAAGCCGTACAGCAATTGGCGGAGTTCCTGCGTGCTAAGGCGTGATCTGGATGGTGTAGAGATTATTGTCCCGGTTGACATCCGCCATTCGCTGGGTGGGATCAATACTGATCAGGATTTCTCCATTCTCCCATTGACCGGGTAAGACCAATTCATACCGGTCATATGTCCAGGGCCAATCGTCCGCAATTCGATCCGTCGTGAAATACTTGTCCATGGTCTTCTGCCCCCGCTGGATGTCCAGTGGTATCGTGATGCGCAATACCTGGTCATCTTGCTGGATGGCGAGATCGACAGGCATCGGCATATGACCCACCTGTCGGAGGAGGATGTGCAAGCCGTCTCCGCTCAGAAATGCTGTATCCACCCCATAATCTATGCTCCGGGTGGTATTGACCCAATACTCCTGGTACCAATCCAGTTCCTGATCCGATTGATGCTCTGCAATACGGATGAAATCCTCAACGGTCGGGTGTTTGAATTGCCATTTGTGGTAATAGTCCAGTAGGGTTCTGTCCAGGGCTTCCTGGCCAATGATGTAGCTCAGTTGATGAAGAAATACGGCACCCTTGCTGTAGGCACTGTTTCCATAACTGAAATTGGACAGAAAGTGATCGGCGTGGGTGGTCAGGGGCTCCTCCAGTCCGGATCTGACCAGTCCAAAGTATCCCTGATAGGATCCCTGATGGGCAAACAACGGTGAATTGCCCGGGAACAGATGATTCTTTACAATGGAAGAAGCATATGAGGTAAAGCCTTCATCCATCCAGGCGAACAGGGATTCATTGGTACCCAGGATCATCTGATACCACGAATGCATCAATTCGTGAACCGAAACGCCGACAAGGCTTCGCAATCCCCGATTGCCGGTGATCAGGGTCCCCATCGCATATTCCATGCCTCCATCTCCACCCTGGATGAAGCTGTACTGCCGGTATGGATAGGGGCCGAAAACCTGATCGATATACAGGAAAGCACTGTCCATATAGGTTGGCAGAGCCTCCCAGGCAGCGGCATTCTCCTCCGTTCGGATATAGAGGAAATGAGCCTCAACCCCATTCTGCATCGTCCGTCGGATATGGGTGTAATCACGATCAGCTGCCCACATGAAATCGTGTACGTTCGGCGCCAGGAAGTGCCAGGATTTCCTGGAGCCGGTCGGATTGACCAGCGGCCTGGTTGGATCCTCATATCCGCAACCCACTTCCTGGGGATTCTGCAGATAGCCCGAACCGCCCAGGATGAAGGAGGTGTCGATGTGGATGGTGACATCATAATCGCCCCAGACACCATAGAATTCCCGCTGGACATAAGGATTGGCATGCCATCCCTTCCGATCGTAATTGCAGATCTTGGGATACCACTGGCACATCGAATAATCCACACCTTCGGCATTGTCACGTCCAGACCTTCGGGTCTGAATCGGTACCTGACCGATGAAGGCCATGTCCAGAACGGCAGAACGACCGGGCGGGATGGGTTCAGGCAGGATGACCTCCAGGATCGTGCGGTTCTCCTGGAATGAGGCAGGAAGACCATTCATGGTCAACGAACGAACGTGCAGGAATCCTTCATCCTCCGGCTGCAGGTTCAGCAGGTTATCCACGATCCGCGAATCCGGATCAGGGAGCCGATTGCTCCAGGCATCCATTTCACTCCCTTTTTGAAACGCATTGGGGTATAGATGGTAATACAGTTCTCGAAGGGTATCCGGGGATTGATTCTGATAGACCAGGCGCTGAGTGCCCTGGTACTGATGGCGGACATGATCCATGTCCACTTCCATCTGGCAGTAGATCCGCTGTTGCCAATACCCGGGATTCACCTGGGCAAACCCTTTCCAGGCGATGCAGAGCAAGATGGCAATGAGGATGGGTCTATTCATGTTCTGTGGATTCAACGTCATCTACTAACAACGGACTCTCCGGAGTGTTTGCTTCTACCGGTTGTTTCCATTTTGCCCAGTCAGTCCAACCATATCGCTTCGCTGCCAGAAGGATGAACACACTGGCCGACAGGATCATGAGCAGGAGCATGATCTGCACATCGGGTGTTTCCAGCTTGAACAAGGCAGGAGTTTGCAAGGCACTGCCATCGAAGGTGATCACCAGGGAACCGAACAGGTTGGTGGCGGTATGCACGCCCATGGCCAGTTCAAGGCCATCGTCCATGACGGTCAGGAAGGCGAGGAAAAAACCAACCAGCACATAGTAGGTGATCATGGTACTCATCCCGAACTGGGTGATCTCGGGGTTCATCAGATGTAAGCCGGCGAACAGGAAACTGGTGATGACCATGGCCAGGACCCTGGATCTCGTACCGAGGCCGATCCCTTGCATAAGATACCCCCGAACGAACAGTTCTTCGAAACTGGCCTGGAACGGGATCAGGAGCAGGGCAATGACCAGGAGGACTAAAAATGAGGACGGATGGAATTGCCAGGTGTACGCATCTGGATTGAATATCCAGGAGACACCCTCGGCGATCAAACCCAGCAGGAACCAGACCAGGATGGCCCAAAAGAACCTGGACCACCGGACCCGATCCAGGTGATTGATGAGTGAGACAAACCGACGGTTGTGGATAAATCTGATCACGATCCATAATCCTCCCAGCGCACCAAGGAACATCATCAGCGCCAGGGCAAACCCCATGTTGGGATCCAGGCCGATCGACGTGAAATCCATGCTTTGCGCGAAATCATTGACCAGGGAAGGATCATCTTGCCGGGCAGCTGCCAGTATGACCACTACCATCAGGGGAACCTGTCCGATCACATAGCCAAGGGCCACAATGATGATTCCGAAGAGGTATTGCCACCAGGCATTTGAACCATTGTCTGCTGCACGAAAGAACATAGATCGACGTTTGATCGCGAAAATAGGGAAAGCTTACCACGCGTCATGATTTCACACTACCTTTACGCCATGAAGAATGCGACCATAATCCGGAATCCATGGCTCCTTGCCGGGGGCCTTATCCTGGCGGCCGCCATGTCCCGCCTCCTTCCCCACCCCTATAATTTCACTCCTTTGGGAGGAATGGCCCTCTTTGCGGGGGCGGTTTTTCGCAAGCAATGGTTTGCCTTCCTGGTGCCTTTCCTGGCACTGTGGATGAGTGATCTGGTGCTGAACAATTTGGTCTATGGTCATCTGTTCGAATCCTTCAGCTGGTTCGGCAGCCTGGGCACCTATCTCGGTTTTGCGGGCATATTCATCCTGGGCAGACTGATGATCACTCAGGTCCGTCCCGGTCGGATCCTGATAACCTCCATCCTGGGATCCGTCCTGTTCTTCCTGATCAGCAATGGGATGGTCTGGGCCCAGGGATTCCTGGGATATCCTTCCCTTTATCCCCTGAACCCAGGTGGCTTGATGATGAGTTACACAGCCGGCCTGCCCTTTTTCGGAGGGACTCTCCTGGGGGATCTGTTCTACAATACCGCCTTGTTCGGTGCCTGGCATCTCGCCTACCGTCAACAGATCAGCTGGCAACACATCTGATTCGATCGATCAATACTGGGGAACTGACTGGTCTATCTCCCGGCTATACGCCAGGATTCCACCCTTCAGGTTGAAGAGATTGTCAAAGTGGTCCAGGGACTGTAACTCCCGGATGGCCCGGGCACTGCGTACCCCGCTTCGACAATGGACAATCACCTTCCTGTCCCGGCTGATCCTGGGCAGAAACGAAGCGATCTGACCGACCGGCATCAGCTCACCCCCGATCTGGGCAATCGCATATTCATACGGCTCGCGTACATCGATCAACTGAAACGGCTCGCCCTGCCGACGCCACTCCTCCATTTCATGGACGCTGACCTCGACCACCGGTGCTTCGGGAATATCCAGACCGCAGAACTGCTGGTAGTCGATCAGTTCCTCGATCCTGACCGCTTCATTTCGACGGATATTCAGAAACCGGGTGTGAAAGGATGAGGCATCAAACAGGAAGAGCCTTCCAGCCAGGGGTTCGCCTACCCCGGTGATCACCTTGATCACTTCCAGGGCCTGCATGCTGCCAATGATCCCCGGCAGGACACCCAGCACTCCGCCTTCGGAGCAATTGGGCACCAGGCCGGGAGGAGGCGGTTCAGGAAAGATGTCCCGGTAATTCGGCCCCCGGGTGCCATCCGCATTCAGGTAATTGAACACGGATACCTGACCCTCAAACTGAAAGATGGAGGCATAGACATTGACCTTGCCTTCCAACACACAGGCGTCATTGACCAGGTATCGGGTCGGAAAATTGTCCGTTCCATCGGCAACGATATCATACTGTCGGATCAGCTCCCGGGCATTGGTCCGATCCAGACGGGTCTCGTGGATCACCACATCGATATAGGGATTCAGACGTTGCAGTCGTTTCTGTGCCTGAGCGGCCTTGCCTTTGCCGATATCGTCCGTGGAAAAGAGGACCTGTCGCTGGAGATTACTGTCATCAACGGTGTCAAAATCAACAATGCCGATGTGGCCTACTCCGGCGGCGGCCAGATACAGGAGGGACGGACTGCCCAGTCCGCCCGAACCGATCACCAGAACACGGGCTTTTTTCAGGGCTTCCTGCCCATCCAGCCCGAATTCCGGGATGATGATATGCCTCGAATATCGAGCGTACTCCTGTGGAGAAAAGGTTGAGGAAGAACGGTCAGGTCTCATACTGGTTGATTTTGGGGGTCTGAAGGACTCCCTCCGGCGATGGCCGGGACGATACTGATCACGGTATCCTGGTGAACAGGTGTCGCAGGGCCTTGTAACTCCTGATAGTCGGTGTCGCCAACAAATATCCGAACAAAGGAACGGATCTGGTCATTGCCATCCAGCAAATGCCGTTGCAAGGCCGGATGGGTTTGGATCAGTTGCCGGATCGCCAGGTCTACCGTCTCGGAGCTGGATTCCAGGACGGGTTGGTTGCCGGTAAATTTCCGGAGCGGTGTAGGGATCATGATTTTTGCCATAAGACAGGTACGATTTAGTGAGTGATGGATTCTTCAATGAACTGGGGATTATCCTCGGCCAGACGCCAGCTTCGGATCTCCCTGACCTCCTCCTGAAATACGGAGACAATGACATAGGAGAACCAGGGCATGGCTTGTGCCAGGTCATGTTCGGAAGCAATGGCCGGGTGAAGTGGATGGCTGTGGTAAACACCGACCAGTGTCGTGCCCCATTCCGCGGCCTGCCGTTCCGCACGGAGATAATCCATGGGGTCAATGGTGAAGCGCCGGCGTTGATCGCCTTCACGGGCGTTGGACACCGGCACATAGCGCTCGATGATCCGGCCGCCCTGTTCATTACCGTACAGGAATCCGCAACATTCGTTCGGAAAGTCTTCCATGGCATGGGCAAAGATTCCGGTCATTACTGGTTTTTTGATCTGGATATGCATGGTCAATCAATGATTTGAGATAAGACTTCACTGTATTTTTCTCCGTTGTCTGCCAGGAGGGTGACGATGGTTCCTGTTGACAAAGAATCCGCTATCTTCTTGGCGCCCAGCAGATTGGCCGCTGCAGACGGACTGATCAGCAGGCCTTCCCGGCGGGCGACAAACCGAAGCAGGTCGTAGGCTTCACCGGTATCGATCTCCACCTGCCGGTCAGCCAGTGATGGATCATAGATACCGGGTACTTTCGCCGTCTCCAGATGTTTCCAGCCTTCCAATCCGTGCATGGGCCATTCCGGTTGGAGCGAAGTCATCTGGATGGACGGATCATGGCACTTCAACCCCCTCGCAGTTCCGGTGAAAGAACCGGTGGTACCGAGGCCGGCTACAAAATGGGTCACCCGGCCGGAGGTCTGCTCAACGATCTCCTTTGCCGTGGTATAGAAATGGGCCTGCCAATTACGGGGATTGTTGTACTGGTCTGCATAATAGAATCTCTCCGGCTGATCATTGGCCAGTGCAGCGGCAACACGTTGAGCGCCATCCGTTCCTTCCAGCCGGGAGGTCAGGATCAATTCCACGCCCAGAGCCTTCAGGATCAGGATCCGTTCACGGGAGGCATTCTCCGGCAGACAAAGAGTGAGGGGAATGTCCATCGCTGCGCAGATGGAGGCATAGGCAATGCCGGTATTGCCACTGGACGCATCGAGGAGTCGCAGGCCAGGTCGAAGCCGACCGGTCGTCAGCGCATAGCGAATGATCCGGTAAGCTGCCCTGGCCTTGACGCTCCCGCCAAACTGCTCCCATTCCAGTTTGGCCATGATCTCCACGCCCGGCTTGGGAGAAAGACTCGTCATCGTATGGATCGGGGTCGATCCGATCCGATGGCCGATGGCCGTCAGTTTTCGACGATGATAAGTTGTTTCAGAAGTTCGATTCAGTATCATGATCAGTACATGTGGAATGAAAAAGGGCCTGCCGGTTGATTCCGGCAGGCCCTTCATGAATGAGGAAATTGATCCCAATCAGGTTCGGTGCCACCGGTGGTGAACAGTCAGACAACAGCAACAACATGTTGCCAGTGCGGTGAATCTATTTTGTTGAACAGGTAGCATGAACTCGGATTTCCATGTGAGTAAAACAAAAAGGCCATTCCGCGGGGAATGGCCTTTTTGATCCATGATCAGGTTGATCACATCAGGAAGCCATCCCCTTGGGGAGACAGCAACAACAGAACTGACGTGATTGAACGAAGATCATATTGCAATGTTAGAGGGTTTTATCTTTGAGGTCAAGACCCTTCATGAAGAATTTTTTTCGAAAACGTTCTGCTCTCCGGAAAACACAGTCCTCTTCCAAACGACCACCGTTGGAGGAAGGCATGGACTACTACATGGATGGAGGCTACATGGTCTTTACCGAGAAGTATCACCGTGACCGCGGATATTGTTGCCAGAGTGGATGTCGCCATTGTCCGTACAGGGGTGAATCCACCGAAAAGAAGGCGTCACTCTGACCGGGGAGTCCATTTCACTTCCTCGACACCAAGGTCATCCGCGATTTTGCGGCTCGCCATGAACAGGAGGTCACTCAGGCGGTTCAGATAGACGACAATAAACGGATCGACCGCCTCCCTCCTGGACAGACCGATCACCCGGCGTTCTGCCCTACGGCACACGCATCGAGATAAATGAGCCAGTGATACTGCGGGATGACCACCCGGCAGGATGAAGTTCTTCAAGGGAGGCAAACCACTATCCCACTGGTCCATCATGTTTTCCATGACCGTGATCCGATCGCGGGGCAGTTCAGGAAGGGATGTCGATTTTCCAGGCTCTGTGGCGAGGTGTGAGCCGATCACGAACAGATCATGCTGGATGTCCCGGAGCAGCTGGATCAGTTGCTGATTGCGGATGGCATCCGCCAGCATCCCCACCACGGCATTGAACTCATCCACTGTGCCATAGGCTTCGATCCGCAGGTCATCCTTGGGAATACGCTTGCCTCCGAAGAGTCCGGTTTCCCCCTGATCTCCGGTTTTTGTATAGATTTTGAACGCCATAGCTGGTTAGTGATTCACTGGTTCATCCGATTCGACCACCCCGTCGATCAACTTGACGATCCGCAGGGTACGTTGGGCAATATCAGGTTCGTGGGTCACGATGATAATCGTGTTGCCCTGCGCATGCAAGTTATCGAAGAGATCCATGATTTCATAGGAGGTCTTTGAATCGAGGTTTCCGGTTGGCTCATCCGCCAGGATGATGGATGGTCGATTGACCAGAGCCCTGGCCACAGCCACGCGCTGTCGCTGACCACCGGAAAGTTCGTTCGGCCGGTGGTCCATGCGATCTCCGAGTCCGACGGATCGCAGGGCCTCTGCCGCCTGTTCCAGTCGATCATGTCGACCCATCCCTGCATAGACCAGAGGAAGAGCAACATTCTCCAGGGCAGATAACCTCGGCAATAGATTGAAGGTCTGGAAGACAAAGCCGATCTCCTTGTTCCGGATCTCGGCCAACTCATCATCGTCCACCTGGGACACATCGATATGATTGAGATGATAGGTCCCTGAGGTCGGAGTGTCCAGGCATCCCAACAGGTTCATCAAGGTGGATTTCCCTGATCCGGAAGGCCCCATCAGGGCGAGGTATTCATTGCGGGCGATGTTCAGGTTGACCCCGTTCAGTGCGTAGATCGTTTCTGTACCCATCCGGTAGAGTTTCTTCAGATCCCGGACCTCGATCATCATTTCTGCCATGTCGTTCTCCTGCTGGTTCAATACGATCGGCAAGGTCGGAATTCCTGACGGTCTGCATTCGATTTTTCGATGAGTAGTATCTCTCCCTCGGTGAACAATCCGATTCAGTCGGATCAGTTCGGGGAAACTACCCCTTTTCAGGTATCCTTGCCTTTGGTCCAAATCGATTACCTTGGATGCTTCATTCAAGGAAAAACGGCCAGATGACCAAACCGGCTATCAAACACATCGCCGTCGCCGGCAATATTGGCTCAGGAAAGACCACTCTTTCCGAACAGCTTTCACGACATTTCAACTGGGATGTTCATTATGAATCCACGGATAACAACCCCTATCTGAGTGATTTCTATATCGACATGCATCGATGGTCGTTCAATCTGCAAATCTACTTCCTTCACCATCGTTTTCAACAGATCCTGGAGATCCATAATGGTGCACGCACGGTCATCCAGGACAGGACGATCTATGAGGATGCCCACATTTTTGCTCCCAATCTCCATGAAATGGGGTTGATGAGCACCCGGGACTTTCGCAACTATCTTTCTCTGTTTGAACTGATGACCTCCCAGATCCGGCCACCTGACCTGTTGATCTACCTGAAGGCGAGTATCCCTACGCTGGTCAGTCACATTCACAGCAGAGGCAGGGAATACGAGGGCAACATGAGCCTGGATTATCTGAAACGGCTGAATGCGAAATACGAGAAATGGATCGAAGGATACGATGCAGGACGACTGCTGGTGATTTCCGTGGATGACCTGGACTTCAAGCAGAACCAGGAAGATCTGGGTGGGATCATCGAAAAAGTCAATTCGGAGATCTACGGCCTCTTCTGAACAGGTGTCCGGCCTGTAGCCTGGAAAAACGTGTAGTAAAATACAGCGTCATCACGTTTCCTGAGCTCTCGCATATCATGTTCAGCTTCCTGCCAACATTCCAGTGACGTATATCCGGCTGCTGCCGTTTCATGGAAGGCGCTGCGCATCAGATCCAACCAATAGGTCAACATCTTGTCACGTTCAGCAGGATTTGTTCGATCCAGATAGAACAGATGGGGCCTGGCGATCACCTGCTCAAAGCCCGCGTCCACCAGCAGATTGTTCAACCGAATACCGATGGCCGGATCTCCACCGAGGCTGGATTGATAGGTCAAGGTATCCGTCCAATACTTCATGATCGCTTCTGAGCGAGGCCAGGTATGAAAGCCGGGATGAAACACTTCCGTTACCCAAAGGGGGCAATCTTCCGGCAGCCAGGATCGGGTGTGCTTCAGGATGCTTTCCGGATTCCTGACATGCTCCAACACCCAAACCATCAAGGCCCCGTCAACGGGATGGTCAAACCGGGGGCGGATCACCTCAGCGTCGCCTTCGAGGAAGGCGTACCGACCGGCAAATGCCGGAAAGTGAGACAGATGGACCTCAGCCCGTTGCAGTTGCCTGGGAGCATGCTCGATCCCGGTCATGTAGAGCTCAGGGTACTGATGGAGCAGGGTGATCATTTGTGCTCCTACCCCGCAACCAATCTCCACAATATGTCGATGGTCTGCCAGGTCATGCCATTGATAGATATAGGGCGCCAACACTTCATTCTGCTGGATCAGGCGATTTTGCTCTTCTTCGGAATAGCCGTGAATGTAGCTCATGCTTGGTGCTGGTCTGCTGCCCAAAGATAGATGGAAGATCAAATGAACAGTCGGGGGCCAAGTCGCAGATATTCGACTTCATGACCATAAGTAACATATGTGGTTTAATGCCAATTATTTGTGCATATGTATTGAAGCGAATGTGGATAACTCTTTCTTCGGTAAGTAGGCGGAATTTTGTTGATTTGCAAGATCTGGCCGATTTAAGATTCAGTTCATATTGGCTCGATACCTTAGCGCTGAAATGCTTTAACCTAACCTATTTACTATGAGAAATGTACTCCTTCGACTAGTTGGCCTGGTGTTGGCGATCGCCACCATTCAGGCAAGTGCTCTTGCACAGGGCACTACAACCTCGTCCATGACCGGCCAGGTGGTGGATCAGGAAAGTGGAGAGACCCTCATTGGTGCTACCGTGGTGGCTATCCACGAGCCCTCGGGAACCTCCTACGGGACCATTACCAATGAGAATGGTTATTACCGCATGTCCAACCTGCGGGTTGGTGGACCGTACCGCATTACGGTTTCCTACACCGGATACGGAGAGATCGCCCTGGAGGGTGTCAATCTGCGTTTGGGGGAAACCCGCAAGTATGACTTCAAGATGGCCAGTGCGGCTGAGCAGCTGACCACCATCGAAGTCACGGCAAGTGCAGGAACGGCCGGCCAGTCGGCTGGGGCCAGTACCCAGATCTCGACCGAGGCGATTGAGACGATGCCCACCCTGAACCGGAACCTGGGAGATTACGTCAAATTGACCCCTCAGGCCGCTGCGTATGGTACCGAAGGTGGAACGGCTTTTGGCGGTGTCAACAATCGGTACAATGCCATTTATATTGATGGAGCCATCAACAACGACGTTTTCGGTCTGGCCGGAAGCGGTACCAATGGCGGCCAAACCGGTATTGCACCCTTTTCCATCGATATCATTGACCAGTTCCAGGTCGTCCTTTCCCCTTATGATGTTACCCTGGGTGGATTTGCCGGAGGTGGTATCAATGCAGTAACGAAGTCCGGAACGAACAACTTTGAAGGAACAGCCTATTATTTCTTCCAGAACCAGGATCTGGTTGGTAAGACGAACCAGGAGCTGGTGGATCGTACCGGAAATGAAGCCACCAAGGCTGCCGATTTTACAAAAACGACCTATGGAGCTTCTTTGGGAGGCCCGATCATTAAAGACAGGCTCTTCTTCTTCGTCAATGCTGAAATCCAGAAGGACGAAATCCCTTCCCTGTTTGATTTTGAAACCTATGGTGGAAATTCCTCGGCAGACGACCTGAACAATCTGCGACAGACCATGATCGAACAATATGGCTATGATCCGGGCACGTTTGGTAATGTAGTGGATCAACTGGATGGACTGAAGCTCTTCGGGAAAATTGACTTCAATATCAACAAGGACCACCGGTTGACCTTGCGTCACAATTATACCAAGGCTGAACAATATGATCGGTTTGCCGGATCTGCCAATACCATCAACTTTTCGAACAACGGGATCTACTTCCCCAGTACCACGAATTCAACCGCACTGGAACTGAATAGCCGATTTGGCAATAAAATGTCCAACAACCTGATCCTGGGGTATACGACCGTTCTTGATGATCGGGATGGATTTGGTGATTTTCCTTATCTGTACATTGAAGATGGCGGCTCAAATGTCATCCGGATCGGCACAGAAGAGTTCTCCACAGGGAACAACCTGGACCAGAAGATCTTTACCCTGACCGACAATTTCAAGATCTATAAGGGCGCCCATACCATTACGGTAGGTACTCATAATGAGTTCTATGACATTTACAACCTCTTTATTGGCCAGAACTACGGGACATACCGCTTTGCCAGCCTCCAGGATTTCCTCGATGGCAATCCGGCGAAAGAGTACGATCGGACGTATTCTCTTGTTGACAACCTGACTGGTGACGGTTCAGCCGCCGCAGCGGATTTCAAAGCCATGCAACTCGGCTTTTATGCCCAGGATGAATGGGCTGTCTCTCCTAGTTTCACACTGACGGGAGGATTGCGGATCGATATCCCGATCCTCAGCACCGATCCGGATATCCATCCGAGCTTCAATACCACGACACTGCCCCTCCTCCAGGCCGCATACGAAGTTGCCAATAACATTGAAGGCGGTTCTGCTCCCCAGGGACAGTTGATGTTCAGTCCTCGTTTGGGTTTCAATTATGAGATCCCTGGCGTGAAGAATACCACCCTGCGCGGTGGACTGGGCATCTTTACCAGCCGGATTCCATTTGTATGGCCGGGTGCGATGTACAACAACAACGGTCTGACGCTGGGTAATGTCAACGAGTTGACAGCTGGCGGCCCCGTAACGTTCAATCCTGATGTGAATTCTCAATATACCAATGCGAACTTCACAGTGCCTTCTGGAGACATCAACATCTTTACGAAGGACTTCAAGTACCCGCAGGTCTTCCGCGGAAACCTGGCATTGGATACGGAGCTTCCTGGTGGAATCACCGCAACACTCGAGGGGATTTATACCAAGACGCTGAATAACGTCCTGTATACCAACGTCAATTCCGACCCTGCGGTCAAGTTTAACTGGACCGGTGGACCAGACAACAGGACGGTCTTTAATCGGACAAGCCTGGATCCAACCTATGGTGCCATCTATGTCGGCTCCAATACGAACGAGGGGTACACCTACAACCTGACGGCTTCTTTGGCCAAGCGTTTTGATTTTGGCCTGAATGCCACGCTGGCCTATTCGTATGGAGATGCGCAGGCGGTCAGTGAAGGGACTTCATCACAGAACTCTTCCCAGTGGAGGGGTCAAGTGAGCATTGATGGCCGGAACAGCCCAGTTCTGGGTCGCTCTGATTTTGCTCTCGGGCACCGTGTGATCTCATCACTGAGCTATCGCAAGGCCTGGACACGTGATCAGAATGTCGCTACCACCATCACCCTCTTCTATGACGGGATGGCTGGCAGCCCATACAGCTACATTATCGCAGGTAGCGGTGCCCGTAACCTGAACAATGAAACAGGCAGCACCAGCCGTAACCGCAGCCTGATCTGGATCCCTGCTGATGCTTCTGAGATCAACCTGGTTGATTATACCTCCAACGGAGTAACCGTGACCGCCGCCGAGCAGTGGGAGAACCTGAATGCATTCATCGAGGACGATCCATATCTGAGCAACAACCGCGGTGGATATGCCGAGAAGAATTCCAACTACATGCCATGGGCCAACTTCCTGGATCTGTCTCTGAGACAGGATTTCGGAATGAATCTGGGAGGCAAGAACCATAAGTTCCAGATTTCCTGGGATGTGTTCAACTTTGCCAACCTGCTGAACAGCAGCTGGGGTACACGTTACTCCGTGATCGGTGATTTCAACAACTTCTTCCTCTATCAGTTTGATGGCTACGAGGCTGATGGAACGACTCCGAAATTCTCCTATCGCCTGGGTGACAAGAAAGGAACGGATGCCATGAACATCCAGGACTTCTCTTCCCGCTGGCAGATGCGTCTTGGCTTGCGGTATATCTTCAATTGATCCGCAACCCGATCAAGTTTTCCAAAGGGGCCTGTCAGCAAAGACAGGCCTCTTTGTTTTGTGGCCAAACCAGCGGCTCGTACCTTGTGGAAAAGAATAGTGGTATGCATGATGTAGAGCAGATCCTAGCGCGTGTCCGGTCGCGGAACGCCGCGCTGATCGCGGTGTCCAAGACACATTCCGTATCCCGGATCCGGGAGATCTATGATCTGGGCATTCGCGACTTTGGCGAAAACAAGGTGCAGGAGATGATCGAAAAGGCACCTCAATTGCCCCCGGATATTCGCTGGCACCTGATCGGTCACCTCCAGACGAACAAGGTGAAGTATGTCGCCCCGTTTGTCTTCATGATCCACACGGTGGACTCTGAGAAATTGCTGGGAGAGATCGAAAAACAGGCGGCCAAACACGATCGGTCCATTCGGGTCCTCTTCCAGTTCCATGTTGCCCGGGAAGAGAGCAAGTTCGGAATCGATCCCAACCGGATGGACTGGTTGACCCAGGTCGACTTTCCGCTGGAGTACCCGCACCTCATCCCGTCAGGCGTAATGGGGATGGCCACATTCACGGATGATGAGGACATCATTCGTCGTGAGTTCCAGCAGTTACATTCGATTTTTCACCGATTGAAGACCTCGGTCTTCGCCGATCAAGCGTCCTTCAAGGACATTTCCATGGGGATGTCATCTGACTATGCCATTGCCCTGGAGGAAGGTTCGACGATGGTCCGTATCGGGAGCCTGATCTTCGGGGCCAGGGAGTTTCCCCCTCAATAGTGGACCAGTTTGGTGGTTTGCCGACCGACAGGACTGTGGACCGTTACCAGGATGAGACCCGGCGGCCAGTGGCTGGTGGACAGCTGCACGGACGACCGGAGGGGCCCCTGGGCAAGCGTGCGTCCCAGCAGATCTGAAACCAGATAATCCACCTCTTCCCTCCCCTGATGAGCCGGCAACAAGGAGATCAACAGCTCCTGCTGCCCCGGAAAGAGGCGGGCGATCATCAGATCCTCATCGACAACAGGTGGGACTATTGAAGTAGAGATGGCTTCAATGGGAGTTCGGTACATGGTCAATCCTCCCCGCTGGTTCCCCACAATGATCTCATACAATCCGTCGTGATCCAGGTCTTCCAGCACAGGATTGGTTCGGAACCCATCCCGGTACCCCGTATAGATCGAATCCAGTACGGCAAAGGTGGCGTTGGGATTATTGACATTGACATCATACCGACGGATTTCCCCACTGTTGGAGCCGATCACCATGTTCTTGCCATTTTTCGTCCGATACATCCAGGGAGACGAATGCCCGGAGAGGAATCCTTTCTTTCGCATGTCGATCTTGCCATACACCGCCGAATTGGGAGCCTGGGTCGGATCGCTGTTGAACACCGGCATGCCGGGGACTCCCTGATTCTGGAAATAGTTCATGTTTCCGATCTTCTCACCGACGAGAAGGTCCATCAACCCATCCTCATTGACATCGATGATCTGGGGGACACTGAAGGACCCGATGCCGATACCCTGGTAATTGGAGACCGGAGCCTTGAATTGTACGGGATTCCCGGAACCTGCTGTGTTTTCCAGAAAGTACAGCGTACCGTTGAATTCGCCGATGATCAGGTCCACATCACCATCACCGTCCAAATCCCCGCTGGCCGGTGCAAAGCCGAAGACAAAATTCTGCCCGAATGCACTCAATCCCTGGTAATCCAGGTCAACCACCTTGAATGCTGGCGCTGTCGAAGTGCCGACATTGCGCAGGTAGATCAATGCCGGGGAGATGAGGATTCCCGGACTGAAAAAGCCGTAATTGCCCACGATCATGTCAGTCAGCCCGTCGGCATCCACATCCAGGAAGCACGGCCGTGCCCCGGTACCGAAGTCGAGCATATCGCCGACAAAGGCTTCTTTCTCCTGGAGCTTGAAGTCGGGCATGGATTCCGTACCCAGGTTCTTGTAAAACCAGACATTGGCGGTATCCTGGGATCCGGAATCGGAGTTGGGGGCAATGACCAGGTCGCGAACGCTATCATGATCGACATCGACCAGGAAGCTGGCCGGGAAGATGGGCATATACACCGTAACATCCGTTTTCGGATAAAACGTATCCTGTGACACCATCCAGGCCTGATTGGGCGTGCCGCCATTGACCAGGCGATTGATATTGGAAAAGGAAATATCCCCCAGGAGGAGTTCACGGTCGCCGTCCCCATCCGTATCCAGCGTCAGGAGGGTACTCCCTGCATGCCGATAACTCGCTTGAGGTTCATCATCTTCAGCGAAGCCGTTATAGCATTTGCCCTGATCCATGCTGAGGTCCACCCATTCCCCCAAACCACTTTCATAGAATTTACCCCAGCAACTTTCTACCTGGTTGAATCTCAGACTGTCGGCACCCCAGCCGTTCTCCATGGATACATTCTTGTACCATTCGACGTAGCCGCCTCCGGGACTGAAGGTCAGGATATCCAGGTCCCCGTCATTGTCGATATCATCAATAGCAGGTATATCATCAAAGGCAATGTAGATCTGCGTCTTGGTTCCATTGTTCAAAGGGAAGAGCAACACATCCTCGAATGATCCGGGCACCTTGATCAAGTCAAAGGTCAGGGTATCGTTTTGGTAGCGCCCCCGGAAGGCCCGCAACCCATTGATGGCCGGATTGGAACTCCAGGTAAACAGGTCCGAAATACCATCCTGGTTGTAATCCCTGAAGAGACCCCAACTTGTGTAGCGGGGAAGATAATCTGCATACTCCCTGGCATATTGGAACCGGAAGTTTACACCCTCAGGAATACGAAGATATGGGAGAACGACGTCGCCTGCCCGGTCGAAGATGATCAGGTCGGCAATGCCGTCATGGTTGAGATCGGCCTCATTGAACTGGGGGGCATTCAGTCCACCGCGAAACGGGTCTGAGAGGGGCTTCCCAAACCAACTGACCGGACAGGAATACGTTTCCAGGACATCCTGTCCAAATGCATCCCCCGAAAACAGGAACAGGACCAGAAGAGGCAATAGCAAGCATCTCATGTCATCATCATTTTCACGTCCGGAAATGGACCGCCTAAAAGTACGACGCATTTGGTCAGTCAATGGTTCAACCGTCGGGCGCAAAACAACAGTTTGCCTCCTTCCAGGCAATCTCACCGGCATTTGCATCACCAATGGATGAACAGGATGATCCGATCGTATGTTGATGAAGAAGTCAGAATCGGCGCAATCCACTGTCGGTATGCATGATCCTTCCTTTCGCTTTCACAAACACAATATCCTGCTCACCCTTTTACTGATGGGTCTGAGCATGCTCTTTGTGGCGATCTCTGCAGCGTATATCTATTCCCGGGTCCAGAATGAATTGCCGGCCATCCAATTGCCCTGGTTATTCTTCTTCAATACCCTCATCCTCCTGGGGAGCAGCTGGACCCTGATCCAGGCGGAACGCGCTTATGAAGATGACAATACGGAAAGGTACCGCCAATTGCTCAGTGCCACATCCCTTCTCTCCCTCCTGTTTCTCGGGTTGCAGTTCATGGCCTGGGTCCAGCTCTTTCAGCACAACTTCTTCATCGACAGCAACCTGACGGCTTCCTATGTCTACGCCCTGTCATTCCTGCATTTCATCCATGTGGTAGGGGGAATTCCTTTCCTGGTCTATTTTGTGGTACAAGCCTATCGCAAGCTCCAGGAGCCGGTCTCAGTCCTGGTCTATTTTTCTGATCCGGACAAACGGAGGTCCCTGTTCCTGCTCACCAAATACTGGCACTGGCTGGATATCCTGTGGCTGGTCCTGGTAGCCTTCCTCGGAGTGAACATGCTCATCTGACTGTAGTGTAGAATGATTGAAAGGGCAAATCAAGGACATGAAACGAATTGCCTGATCCCTGCGTATAAGAGCGCTGATCGTCCCGCATTCCCGGAGTAAATCGATGTTTTGATACCCGATTATCCAACACAGGTGTATCGAAACCGTTATTACCTTTGCAAATTCTACATAAAGAACAGAATATGAATCGATTGAACATGATCTTTCTCGTTTTGATCGCCTTGATCACCGGTGCCGTCGCCTGCGACTCAGAAAAACCGGGTATTTCCGGTCATATTCCTGGCGCTGAGAACATGACCATCTTCCTGGACCGTATCAAGCCGGACGGATCCAATGAAGTGGTTGGCAAGGTCGATATGGGTACTGATGCACGCTATGCCTTCCAACCGGAGCAGCCCTATACACAGGGTATCTATCGACTGCGGATCGGTGCGGAGGCCATTTTCTTTGTCCTGGAAGGGAACGAACCTTCTGTGACGATCAATGGTCCATTGGCCGGGTTCAAGAACTTCGATATGGAAGTAGCCGGATCACCATCAGCGGAGGAGTATATCTATACCATTCGCGATATGGTCGCGGCTGGGGGATCGGCGGAAGCCACACAAAAGGAGATCAAGGAGGTCAAACATCCGTTGGTAGCCATGCATATGGCACAGATGATCTTCCGGAATGACCCTGCCTTCCTGGATATCCATCGGAGCATCTTTGAGCGACTGAGAAAGGAATACCCTGAATCGGAATACACAGATTACTACAGTATCTACCTGACCAAGATCGAAAAGACCTATGCCCGTCAACAGTCCCTGGAGACCATCAAGGTGGGCCAGGAAGCTCCAGAGATCGAACTGCCCGATCCGAATGGCAAGATCCGGAGGCTCTCCGACTATCGGGGGCAAGTCGTGCTCCTGGACTTCTGGGCAAGTTGGTGCGGTCCCTGCAGGAAGGAAAATCCCAACGTTGTAGCCATTTACAACAAATACAAATCCAAGGGATTCACGGTGTTCAGTGTCTCTCTGGACGGCCTGGATGAGCGGACGATCGCCCGCTTCAATGGTGATCAGTCCCAGATTGACCAGCGTATGCAAATGTCAAAGGAGAAATGGGTTGAAGCAATCGCTGCGGATCAACTCAGCTGGGAGGGCCATGTCAGCGATCTGAAGAAGTGGGACTCTTATCCTGCCAGTGTCTATGGCGTTCGGTCGATCCCGAAAACCTTTCTCATCGATCGGGAGGGGAAGATCGCCAAGATCGACACCAGGAATGTGCTCGAAGAGGAACTGCTCAAGCTTCTCTAGGAGTTCACCAGACGATACGCGATCTGGCTCATCAGGATCCCGGCTGCGGTGGCGACATTCAAGGATTCCGCCCTGCTGCCGGGATTTCGTTTGATGGCCACGTGGGTAACCTGTTCCCGGGACGACAGTGCGTGAATTCCGTGGGATTCACTTCCCATCATCAGGATTCCTTTTTCGGGCCACCGGACCCCACGACAGTCCATGCCCTCCATATCCGCGGCAAACCGTTGATGATCGGGCCAAATGCGGGATAGTTCATCTGGTTGTACGGCATGGCAGCGGACACGGAATATCGACCCCATGGACGCCTGGAGCACCTTGGGGTTTGACCAGTCCACCGTTCCTGGCCCCAGAAGGACGTCCCGGAATCCGAACCAGTCTGCCGTGCGAAGGATAGTTCCCAGATTTCCGGGATCACGCAGTCCATCTACATAAAGAAGCCAGGACGCTTCCGATGGCATCCGTTCCTCTGCTGGCCAACTGACCAAGCCGATGATGCCAGGAGGTGTTTGCAGGGTGGATAGTTCCTTCATGATGGTTTCATCTGTTTCCCACCAGGCGATGCGATCCGAAATGGAAAAATCCTCCCGGCGATAAATGGCCGGGTTCACGATGATACCCTCCAGTCGCTCAGGACATTCCATCAAGGCCTCCCGAACGATCTTTTCCCCTTCGACCGTGAATTTCTGATACTTTTGTCTGTGCTTCTTCGTTTGCAGCAAACGGATAATTTTGATCTGGTTCTTGGATAACATGGCATTCCCGGCTTTCATACGAAGATATATCAGAATACAACCAAAGGGTTGGTTTGCCTGGATGGCCCTGGCCATTCTGATCCTGGGAAGCTCGGCATGTCATACTTACAAGTATATGCCGGCGGATGCCAGACTGGTCACCCAGAACAGGATCCAACTCAAGACTCCTCCCCATACTCCCAACCGGAAAGAACTGATCGTCCAACTGGAGAACCTGGTCAGCAGGAAACCCAATCGAAAGGTGTTGGGCCTGTTCGATACCTACCTGTGGTTCTATTACCGGACATCCCAACCCGATGATACGACACGCTGGGACAAGTTTGTCCAGGGCAATCTGGCGGAAGAACCTGTCTATGTCGACCCGGATGAGATCCAGGACAATCTGGACAATATGATCGGATACCTGCGCAACAGGGGCTACTTTCAGGCAACCGGTCGGTATACTGTGGACAGTAACCAGGTCAAGCCGACCTCCATGGTCACCTATCAGCTGAAGTCGGGAGAAGCGATGGAGATCCAATCCTTTTCGATCCATTCTGAAGATCCCGATCTACAGCCACTCCTTCCCCAATTACAGAAACGGACCCTGATCAAACCGGGAAAGATCCTGGACAGTGACCTGTATTATGCTGAGGCCAATCGGATCACCAAATTCTTGCGTGAACAGGGTTTTGCCTTCTTTTTTCTCAACCAGGTCTCACCGATCCGGGTGGATATCGCGGATACGACCGACCACCGGGTAAACGCGTTTGTCGATCTTCTTCCGGATCCGGGGGGGCGACCTACCCGGCCGGTCAGGGTCAACCAGGTCAACATCTTGAGTAGCTCTGGCACAGATCGCCCCATACAGGTGGACACGATGTTCAAGCAATTGCGCATCCGTGATGACCGACCTGTCCCCTATCTGCGCCCTGAGGTCCTCCACCGTGCCTTGTCCCTGCGACCTGATTCCCTGTATAAGGAATCATCCTATGACAAAGCCAACCGTCGTCTGTCATCCCTGGGAATCTACCGCTTTGTGAACATCCGGGCATTACCGGATACCCTGCCGGACAACCTGAATCTGGCTGTGCAGCTGACGCCCATTGAGCGGAAAGCACTGGATATGAGTGTTGAAGTCAATAACACGACAGCCATTGGTGACAACTCCAATGTGCTGGGTGTATCCTTCTCCAATTCCTATACCCAACGGAATATCCTCCACCGGGGGATCCGTATGGATTTTACGCTGGAGCCCGGCGTGGAATTCAATTTTCAACCGCTGATGGTCAATGCAGCAAATGGTATTGGCAAACTCGATTTCAACTTTCCATTCTTTGAAGATTATCTCTCATTCTGGCGGCATCGCAAAGAAAACTCTTTTCTGGGTAGATGGAATCAACGCTTTGAGAATGAAGCAAAAAGCAACCTCTCCTTCAGTTATACCTATAACAATCTGCTGGGGTACTGGGAAACCCAGATCATGAATGTCCATTATGGTTTTCGATATAATCCAACGACCAATTTCGGTGTCACGCTCGATCACTTCCAGGTCGATTATTATCGCAATGACCTGAAAGAACAATTTGAGATGGTGGTCCCGGAAGGATTCAAGAATGCCTTTGAGGACCAGTTCCTCACCGGTTTCCTGTTTCGAAGCCTGACGGCCAACTATATTGCCCCGATCAACCGCTTTGGGGAGTCCTGGTCGGTCAAGGCCAGCTTCGAGCAATCGGGGCTGGAGATCCTGGGTGCCAATACCCTGTACAACCTCTTTGATTCGAGTAAGCCGATCTGGAAAGCCGGATCGATTGGTTTTGCCAAATACCTGCGTACCGACTCACAATGGACCTACTCCAGGAAGTTCGGGAAAGGTCGGCAAGTGGCGACACGGTTTTACGGGGGGATCATCGTCCCTCTGGCAGATGATCTCAGCAGCCCGTATATCAAGCAATTCTCAGCAGGCGGACCTTCCAGCATGCGTGGCTGGTTGAATGGCGAGCTGGGCCCTGGCAGCGTCGTGCAGACCCAGACAAATC
The DNA here is from genome assembly GCA_020636225.1 of Lewinellaceae bacterium. GTDB lineage: Bacteria > Bacteroidota > Bacteroidia > Chitinophagales > Saprospiraceae > JAGNXB01. The sequence continues at coordinate 547,527 of JACJYI010000002.1, forward strand.
CCCCGTTCTTCTCCCGGGGTGATGTCAAGCTTGAAGCCAATGTAGAATGGCGCCAATCCATCTTCTGGATCCTCGAGGGAGCCGCCTTCCTCGATGCGGGCAATGTCTGGAACCTGCGGGATACTCCAGGCCAGACAGGGGCCAGTCTACGGGATTTTCAGAACGAATGGGCCATGGCGGGCGGACTGGGGATTCGCCTCAATTTTCAATATTTCATCATCGTGTATGATGTGGGAGCAAAGCTTCGGTATCCCTACAAGGTGGACGGCAGCCATTGGGCCCGCAAAATGGATGTCAACTTCTTCAACCTGTTGATCAATTATCCTTTCTGATGCCCTTTTTTCTTCTGTTGCCGGTCGAATTCAAGGAAGAGTTCTCTTCTGCCATATTGGGAGCAGATCGGACAAACATAGGGATCATGTCCTCGCGCCGGGCAGTATTTCCTGCCAAAGAAGATGATCTGCAGGTGCAACTTGTTCCAGGACTCTCTGGGAAAGACAGCCTTGAGATCCTTCTCGGTCTGAACCACATTCTTTCCACTGGACAACTTCCAGCGCCAGGCCAGCCGGTGGATATGGGTATCGACCGGAAAGGCGGGCACCCCAAATGCCTGGCTCATGACCACGGAAGCCGTCTTGTGCCCTACTCCCGGAAGGCTTTCCAGTGCCTCCATGTCCTGAGGCACTTTCCCATCATAACGATCACACAGGATCACCGACAGTTCATGGATCGCCTTTGATTTTGCCGGTCCCAAGCCACAGGGCCGGATGATCTCCAGGATAGTTTCCACTGACTGGGAAGCCATAGTTTCCGGATCCCGAGCCAATGTCCACAAATGCGGCGTGACCTGGTTGACACGTTCATCGGTACACTGGGCAGAAAGGAGCACTGCTACCAGCAGGGTATACGCGTCATCATGCTGCAAGGGAATCGGGACTTCGGGAAATAATCCTTCCAGAATACCCGCGATGGCATCGGCACGATCCTGTTTACGCATGGGTGGCAAGTTGTGTCAGGAACGACATCACATCGACGCCATCCGCATAATCCATCAGACCCGGACATTGTGTCTGTCCAAACGGCAACACCACAAATCCAGGTAAAGGCCGTCCGCTGACCACACATTGAAGGTCCTCCCGGTCGCGATCGAGAAGATGGAGTAACTGGTCATCATTCCTGTAGTGCTCATAATGGACGGTCGCCATGGGCGAAGTCAGACTCGATGTCTCCCGGAACAAGAGGAGATTATTGGTCCGATGGGGTTCCTGGTTCAGCAGTAGCAAGGCATACTGGTAGTCAAAATTGTTTCTGAACCGGTGGTGGTCCCGGATCTCGGGATTGTGTTCCAGCGCCTCCATCAGGGGGCCGAAATCAAATTCAGTGGGCAGGTAAAGCTTGGACACATTCCGACACCCCAACCCGAAATAGGTCAGCATGTCTTCACAGAGGAGCTGTAGTTGTTCAACCGTTTCATGCCCTGTCAGGACCCCGACGGCATGCCGGTTGCGACGGATGATATGCGGATATCTGCCGAAATAGGCCTGGAAATATCGGGCAGAGTTATTGCTGCCCGTAGCGATCACTGCCCCGAAATAGCTCAATTGATCGATCAGGGTCCAATGGTCCTTCAACCCCGGGTGAAATCCGTCGAGCTTATCCAGCAGGACTGGCAGCAAATGGCGGTCTTTATCCGACTGTTTGACCAGAGCGTGATGCCCGCTGACCAGCACGCAGAGGAAGTCATGAAAGCCGACCAGGGGGATATTGCCAGCCATCACCAACCCCACTCTGACCGGACGATCGATCTGCTGCGGTATGGAATAATGCTCGACCCAGCTGGTCAACAGGTCCCGGTCCAGCATGGTCGTACGTATGCTGTGCAATGCTTTTGTTATCTGGGCCGGGGTGAACCAGGGATTATGCTGTCCGGCCAGAACGATGGCCTCCTCCAGGGCAGGGTCTCCCTCGTCCAGGAATTCACCGAGGGCCACCAGCGCATTGATCCGATCCGTGAGGTTGACCATAACTCAGTTCTGTTGTCGGGTGGTCCACTCTCGCCAGGCATCCAGAGCCTGTTGGAAATCATCCGGGAGTGGAGAATCAAATACCATGTCGATCCCCTTCGTGGGATGGACGAAGCCCAGGGTGCGGGCATGAAGGGCATGGCGGGGCATGACCTGGAATACCCCATCGACAAACTGCTTGTATCTGGAGTAGATCGTTCCTTTCCGGATCTGGTGACCACCATAGATGTGGTCGCTGAACAAAGGGTGACCCTGATGCTTCATATGTACCCGGATCTGGTGGGTTCTGCCGGTTTCCAGGTGGCATTCCAGCAGGCTGACGTAGTAGAAACTTTCCAGCATATGATAATGCGTGATGGCGGGCTTGCCCGCATCTCCATCGGGAAATGCCTCCTGTTGTTGACGAATCCGTGGATGGCGGCCGACATTCATTTCAATGGTTCCCTCCCGGGGTTCCGGTTCACCCCAGACCAGGGCCCAATAGGTTCGCTTGATGGTGTGATTGAAAAACTGCTTCGCCAGATGACTCATGGCATACTCGCTCTTGGCGATCACGAGAAGCCCTGAGGTGTCTTTATCAATGCGGTGGACAAGGCCGGGCCGATCCGCTATGTTTCCTGGCATCACCGGAAGGTCTTTGTCCTGCAAATGAAACGCGAGCGCATTGACCAGGGTGCCATCCGGATTTCCAATGCCCGGATGGACGATCATGCCGGCCGGCTTGTTGACCACGATCAGGTCCTCATCCTCATAGATGATATCCAGTGGAATATCCTGGGCCAGGGTCTTGCCCAGGCCATCCAGGGATCTGGGCAGGATCACCTTGATATAATCTCGCGGTTTGACCTTGTAATTGGACTTGATCTCCACTCCATTGACCAGGACAGCTCCGCTGCGAATACCGTTTTGCACCTTGTTCCGCGAAACACGATCCAACTTGTCCGTCAGGAAACGATCGATCCGCAAGGGACCCTGACCCGGGTCCACCAGGATTTCGATCTCTTCGTAGAATTCGTCAGTACCTTCCTGTTCTTCAGGTTCTCTACCTTGTTCCTCCAACACCATTGTCTATTTTCACCGCGAAGTTACATTGCCTGTCATGAAAGATCGTTTTGCCTCCCTCTGTGTCAAGAAACTCGACCTGCCCGAGCACAATTCTCCCCAACAGCTGCCTCTGGTGCTGAGTTCATCCTTTGCCTTTGAGACCATCGAACAGGGCATCGATATTTTTACGGGTAAGGATGAAGGTTTTGTCTACAGCCGCTATGGCAATCCGACCATTGAGGCAGTTACCCGCCGTCTGGAGGCCCTGGAAGGATTTGACCTTCCGCTTGAACTTCAGGGATACATGACCAGTTCAGGAATGGCGGCCATTCACCTGGTCCTGATCAGTCTGCTTAAGCCAGGTGACCAGGTCCTGACCCAGGCCAACCTGTATGGAGGTACAACTGAACTCCTGATCAAGGTTTTGGGCGAACAGGATATCATACCGGTCTTTACCGACCTGGGCAACCTGGAGCAGGTGGAAGCAGAACTCCAAAACAACAAGCGCATTCGTGCCCTCTACATGGAGACACCCACGAATCCTACCCTGACCTGTCTGGATATTGAAGGCCTCACCAGGCTCGCCGCCGACAAGGGCATTAAAACCATCGTAGATAACACCTTTTCCACACCCTACCTGCAGCAGCCATTTCGCTATGGCGTGGATTTCGTGATCCATTCCACGACCAAATATCTCAATGGGCATGGTACCGGAATCGCAGGTGTTGTCATTGGCCGGGACACTCCATTCATGAAGGAGCGCTTCTGGCCCGTGTTAAAGCTGACCGGGGCCACCTGCAATCCGTTTGATGCCTGGTTGGTCGGGAACGGCATCCGGACATTACCGCTGCGAATGGAACGGCACAATACCAATGCCATGGCACTGGCAAAGGCACTATCTGACCATGACCAGGTAGAACGAGTCAATTATCCCGGGTTGGAGGATCACTCGTCACATGCCCTTGCAAGCCGGCAAATGACCGGATTCGGAGGGATGCTGAGTTTCCAGGTCCGGGGTGGTCAATCGGAGGCTTTGCAGGTCATGAACCGGTTGAAACTGGCCAGCCTGGCACCAACATTGGGCGATGTCGACACCCTGGTGCTGCATCCCGCCACGTCTTCGCATCTTAAGGTAGCGGCAGACATTCGGGAAGCACAGGGAATCACAGAGGGCCTGATCCGGGTGTCCGTTGGCCTGGAAGGTACAGACGACCTGGTGCAGGATTTCGTCCAGGCCTTGGGTTGATCAGCGGCCACGGCGTCCAAATTCAACCACGGAAAGGTCGGACACCAGGCCATTCTGGAGGGTGAAGATCAACATGGTTCTCAGGACGTGAAACCCATGATGCCCGGCTGCACCCGGATTCATGTGCAGATGCCCGGATCGGGGATCCTTCATGACCTTGAGAATATGGGAATGACCACAGATGACAACTCCTGGATGGTGTTCATTGATCATGTGTCGGGCATGGCTGTTGTAGGTGCCCGGATAGCCGGCAATATGGGTCATGAAGATGTCGGCGCCATTGACCTGGAAGATGGCATCGTGTGGTAGTGCTGCACGAACCCGATGATCATCAATGTTGCCGTAAACGGCCCGCACCGGGCGGAGCGACTCCATTTGCTCCAGGACATCCATACCGCCCAGGTCCCCGGCATGCCAGATCTCATCACATGTCAAAACGACATCTGTGATCTCCTGGCCCCAATATCCATGGGTATCAGACAACAATCCAATCCGCATCAAGCAGGAATTTGCAGGATGATCTTTCCAAACTGGAGGCCCTCCGACATCCGATCGAAGGCTGCTGATCCCTCCTCCAGTGGGAAAACCCGGTCAAGGATGGGAACAATCCTCTGGTCTCGGATCCAGGTGATCATGTCCTGGAAATCAGAAGGACTCCCCATGGTCGAGCCGATGATGTGCAGCTGTTTCCAGAATAAAACTTGTGGACTGAGGGCGGGAATTGGCCCCGCAGTGCCTCCATAGATCACCAGTCTTGCTCCGGGATTACAGATCTTCATGACCTGGGCGAGCCCGGTACTGCCTGCCCCGTCGATGACGAGGTCAAAACCACCTTCTTCCCGCGCATGCTTGGTCCATTCGACATCATGATAATCATATCCTCCATGGGCACCAGCTTGCATGGCCCGCTCCAATTTTGCCGGAGTGCCAGAGGTAACCGATACATGAGCTCCTTTCGACAGGGCGAACTGCATGGCCCATTGTGCCACCCCTCCACCGATCCCGGTGATCAGTACGCGATCCGTCGGCTTGACCTGGCCTTGTGTCACCACGGCCCGCCATGCGGTCACCCCTGCCAAGGGAATGCTGGCTGCTTCTTCAAAGGACAAATGCTCTGGCATATCATAGATCTGGTTGTCAGGAACCGATACCCGTTGAGCAAATGTCCCATTGGTAGGCATGCCGAGAATATGGAAATCATCTCCCTGGACATCCATCCGGTCGCCCCATTGCATACCCGGATTGATGATCACTGGTCGGTCGCCCGCAAATCCGGCACCATCACTGCCCAGGATCACCGGCAGTTTGATCCGGGCGTATTGTCCTTTTCTGATCCACACATCCCTGTGATTGAGAGCAGCGGCTCGTAGCTCGACTATCTGGTGACCGACGCTTTCCAAAGGGTGTTCTACCTCCTTATAGATCAGTGGGGTATTCGTTTCTTCAAGGACCAGAGCTTTCATAGAAAATTTTGATTTCAAGCAGCGAAAGTAGGTTTTGTTTGCTCTTGGATGCATTATCTTTCATCCAATATCCCCAAAATATGAATAACCAACCAACCCTGAAGCACAAGCTGTTCGGGATGATCCGCTTGGTCGTTTTCTCTTTCGTACTGAGTATGTTCAGTCCTTCAGCGGCGATGGCATGCGAGATCTATGAGGTCGTCGTGGAAAAAGGCGAGTGTACCTCGGATTCCACCTATATCTTATGGATAAATTTCGAGTACAATGATGTTGGAGGAGACCATTTTGACCTGTGGGCAAACGGGGAATTCTTCGGGTATTATGCCTATGCGGATCTTCCCCTGAGCATACCCAATTTTCCCAAGAGCGGCAATAATAACGACTGGATCAAGATCTGTGACAATGACAACCCAGATTGTTGCCGGATCAAGGAGTTTCCGACCAAGGATTGCTCCAATTTCAATGATTGCGAGATCTTTGAAGTGAATGTCGACAAAGGGGATTGCACGTCAAATTCCACATATGAAGTCTGGATTAATTTCGATTATGCCAATGTGGAAAGTGACTACTTTGACCTGTGGATCAACGGGGTATTCTATGATGAATTCCTGTATTCCGCTCTTCCCTTGTATATCGCCAACTTTCCCAAGTCGGGCAACAACAATGACTGGATCAAGATCTGCGACCACGACAATCCGGATTGCTGCAAGATTCATGAATTCGAATCCAAGAACTGCGAGAACTATAATGGCTGTGAGATCTGGGACCTCATTGTCGAGTCGTATGAATGCGAAGACGGCCAGTTCATGGTTGACCTTGACTTCAACTATGCGAATGTGGGGAACAACGGTTTCACCGTTCAGGGCAACGGTACCAATTATGGCACCTTCGAATACAATGAACTGTACATCACGCTAGGCCCACTTGACGGTGATTGCATGACAGATTATGAGTTTGTCGTCAAGGATGTGGATCATCCGGATTGCCAGGCCGTCTTCATCCTGGGTGAGATCTGTTGCAATGAAGATTGTCATATCTCCGAGTTGGTGGTGGAGAAAGGGGACTGCACATCAGATTCCACCTACACCATCACCATTGACTTCCAGTACCAGAACGTCAATGGCGCCTCCTTTGACCTGTTTGCCAATGGCCAGTTCTTTGGCTACTACAACTACAACCAGCTCCCCCTCACCATCACCAACTTCCCGAAAAGTGGCGGCAACAATGACTGGATCAAGGTCTGTGACAATGACAACCCGGATTGTTGTGCCATCAAGGAGTTCGATACCAAGGAATGTGGCAACAACAACGATTGCAGCATCAAAGAGCTCGATGTCATTGTCGGCGACTGTAACGATGATGACGAGTTCCTGGTGACCATCAACTTTATCGCCATGAATCCCGGTGGACAAGGCTTCTCCATCCTCGGGAATGGAATGAATTACGGCGTTTTTTCCTATGACAGTCTGCCAGTCATCCTGGGGCCTTTCCCGGGCAACTGCACCACCGAGTATGAGTTTGTCATCAAGGACAATGAGTTCAATGACTGCCAAAAGGCAAAAGATGTCGGCAAGGTTTGTTGTGGCGAGGATTGTCACATTTATGATCTGGTTGTGGAAAAAGGAGACTGTACATCTGATTCCACATATTCGCTGACCATCAACTTCCAACACCAGAATGTGAATGGGGCCTCTTTCGATCTGTTTGCCAATGGCCAGTTCTTTGGATACTACAACTATAACCAGCTCCCTCTCACCATCACCAACTTCCCTAAGAGTGGAGGCAACAATGACTGGATCAAGGTTTGTGACAATGACAACCCGGATTGTTGCGCCATCAAGGAGTTCGATACCAAGGAATGTGGAAATAACAACGATTGCAGCATCAAGGAACTGGATGTTCTTGTCGGCGACTGCAACGATGACGATGAATTCCTGGTGACCATCAACTTTATCGCCATGAATCCCGGTGGACAGGGCTTCTCCATCCTCGGGAATGGCATGAATTACGGCGTGTTCTCCTATGACAGTCTACCGGTCATCCTGGGGCCTTTCCCCGGCAACTGCACCACCGAGTATGAGTTTGTCATCAAGGACAATGAGTTCAATGACTGCCAAAAGGCGAAAGATGTCGGGAAGGTCTGTTGTGAAGAACCCTGTGAGATCTACGACCTTGAGGTTGAGATCGGAGATTGCCTGTCGGACAGCACCTATGCCGTGACCATCAACTTCCAGGTGCAGAACCCTGGGAATGACTTTTTCGAGGTTTGGACGAATGGCGATCACTACGGGTACTTCCCGCTGTCCGATCTGCCGCTGACCATCGAATTTCCTGCAGGCGGATACAACATTGACGAGATCAAGGTTTGTATCAATGACCAGCCGAATTGTTGCAAGGAGATCGCCTTTGAGCCACCTTCATGCCTGCAGATCCCGATCTATTACCTCTCTGCCTGGAATAGTCAGAAATCGGGTTCGGATCCAAATCTCCAGAATACATTCAGGAAGGATTCCAGTGCTGGAGGGCCTGCTTCTGATTTCCAGGTCAGTGTCTATCCGGGCCAACATCGGATCGTGGTTCGTCCTACCGCAGATGCCATGATTCGTCAGATCCAGGTGGTCGATGCCATCGGGCGACTTATCGGCCAGATCAAATCCGGCCCATCCGGCCAGGAAGGTCCTGTAGAGGTGCCGATCGATACTGTATCGGGCATTGTCTTTGTGCAGGTCACCTTTACGGACGGACTGGTCGTTCGTAAAGTGTTTATTCCCTGAGACTGATGGTCAACGTATGACAAACGGCCTGCTTCCTCTGGGAAGCAGGCCGTTTGCTATAGTGGTATACGCTCCTGGTTACAGAGGTATATTTCCATGCTTCTTTTTGGGCATGGCATCCACCTTCCCTTCCAGCATCTGGAATCCCCGGAGGAGTGCTCTTCTGCTGTCAACAGGAAGGATGACCTCATCGATGAAACCTCGATTGGCTGCCTTGTAGGGATTGGCAAACGTGGCATTGTACTCAGCTTCTTTTTCCTTCATCTTGGCCTCCTTGTCCTCCGCCTGATCGATCTCGCTCTTGAAAATGATCTCAATGGCACCCTTAGCCCCCATCACGGCAATCTCGGCAGATGGCCATGCAAAATTGAGATCTGCACCGATATGCTTGGAGTTCATCACATCATATGCGCCACCGTACGCTTTCCGGGTGATCAGCGTAATGCGAGGGACTGTGGCTTCTGAAAAGGCATAGAGCAATTTGGCACCATTCGAGATGATCGCATTCCATTCCTGGTCTGTGCCTGGGAGGAACCCGGGGACATCGACGAGTACCAGGAGAGGTATGTTGAAGGCATCACAAAAACGGACAAATCTGGCGGCTTTCTTCGAACTGTTGACATCAAGAACACCAGCCAGAGCTATCGGCTGGTTGGCGACGATCCCAATGCTACGACCACCCAGACGGGCAAAACCGACAACAATATTTTCAGCAAATAGCGGCTGAATTTCCAGGAAGGAATCCTGGTCCATGATCCCCTCAATAACATCCCGCATTTCATAAGGCTGATTGGGGTTATCCGGGATCAGGGTTGTCAATTGGGGGCGATCCTCAATCTGTGCCTCAAAAGGCAAATTCGGCGTCTTCTCTTCACAATTCTGTGGCAGGTAGGACAAGAGTTGACGGATCCTGTTCAGGCATTCGATATCATTCGGTGCCGTCAAGTGGGTCACACCACTTTTGGTGGCATGGGTCAGTGCTCCGCCCAATGCCTCACTGGTGACCTCTTCATTGGTGACGGTCTTGACAACATTCGGTCCTGTGACAAACATATAGGACGTGTCTTCCACCATCATCACGAAATCGGTCATGGCTGGTGAATAGACAGCCCCTCCGGCACAGGGTCCCATGATCGCCGAGATCTGGGGAATCACACCGGATGCCCTTACGTTCCGATAAAAGATATCGGCATATCCGCCCAAAGAGCTTACGCCTTCCTGGATTCGGGCGCCACCACTGTCGTTCAGACCGATCAGGGGTGCTCCGTTCTTCAGGGCCATGTCCATGATCTTGCAGATCTTCTCGGCATGTGTTTCAGACAGGGACCCGCCAAAGACCGTAAAATCCTGGGCAAATACATAGACCAGTCGTCCATCGATCGAACCGAATCCGGTGATGACGCCATCCCCATAGATCTTTTGCCGATCCATACCAAAGTCGGTCGTACGGTGGGTCACAAACATCCCGATCTCCTGAAATGAGCCTTCATCCAGCAGGAAGTGGATGCGCTCCCTGGCGGTCAGCTTGCCCTTTTCATGCTGCTTCCCGATCCGTTCCTCGCCACCACCCAGATAAGCCTGTGTTTGTTTGGCCTTCAGCAAATCGATCTTCTCTTTCATCCTGTGTAGTTATTTAAGATTGGCAGCCGCGTTCCGGTAAGCATTGGCACTGTTCGGATCTCCCATTTTGTCAAAGATGGAAGCGGCCAACTCATAGGCCCCCTTGAATCCCGGATTGGTCGCCACAGCCTTTTTGGCATAGTCAACAGCTATGTTCAGATTGTTTCGCTGGAACTCCAGTGTCGCCAGGTAGTAATAGGCGAAAAAGTTGTTCTCCTGGAGTTTCGTGGCCCGTTCAAAAGCCCGAATAGCCAATTCTGTCTCATTGCGATTGATATGATACAGTCCAAGATAATTGGCGGCCGACAGGTTGTCCGGATCGGTGGCGAAGGTCTGGTCCAACGCCTGTTTCGCCTGTTCGGGTTGGCCGGTATTGATATAGCAGAATGCCAATGCGGACGAGACAACCTCGTCGGATGGGTCGGCATCCATGGCCTTCTCCAGCAAGGGAATGGCATCGGCGAAGCGATTCTGTTTCTGGGCCGTCATCCCCTGATAGGCGTCGGGGCCGTTACTTTTCACGATCGCCAGGATGGGCGTACCACTGGCATCGATGGTATGAACCGTGGAACGCGGTGGCCAACTACCCTTCTGGATGTATGAGCCGTCGATAAACCTGGACTGGAACAAACCATAATCCCAATCGGCATCGTGACGCTGCCGGTATCGGACATACACCGGTTTGACCTTGTCCCCGAAACGGGTCAGGTACTTGTCCAGTTGGTAGCCGAAGTTGGAGGCAATGGTGACTTCTTCCTGCATCCCCTCCCGGATGATGCCCTGGTCTTCCAGCCATTCGATCCCCTGCTTGATCGAAAGCCCCCAATAATCGGTCTCGTACTGGCCCAATGCACCGGCCATTCCCGACTGGACAGGTGAAAAATAGACGTAGGTATAGAACGGATTCCGTACCGTGAACCACAAGGGATCCAGGGCCATCACTGCAACGACTCCCAGAACGGCAGGCTTGGCCCATTTTACCGCACTGTATTGCCGATACAGATGAATGATCCCCAGGGAGGCCAGGACCGAACCGGCCGTATAGGGAAAGAGCAGATGTCGCCAGCCATCATACAAGGTCGATTCCTTGTAGATGACGTAGACGAATGGAAAGAGAAAGGCAAATCCAAGGAGGAGCATCGGGATAGTGCCATAGCGACGAAACATCCCGGGCAAGAAAATGAGCCCTGCCAACCATCCCAACAGGATAAACAGAGGCGTGGTGACCAGCACCCATCTCGGTAAATAGTCGAGAGGAAGAGACTGCGCGAAGACCATTTCCCCATTGAACAACAATCGGATGTTCACTCCATAATTTGACAGCTCCGCAATGGAGGCCGATATATTCTTCCATGGGGCTTGCATGGCGAACGGCCAGAATGCCAGGGTGATCAACAGCCCTCCCAGCACCGGGATCCCTCCCCAAAGCAGGTACTGAAGGATAGGACTTTTTGTCGGGGTCTGGTCACCTTTCTCCTGGCTGATGAACCGTAGCAAGGCAAACAGGCCCAGAATGGCGATGAGGATCAACCCTCCTGACCGTACGCCCAGGGCCATGCCAATGCCAACAGCCAGGCCGACGATGATCTTCCAATCGGGTCTGGGCATGGACTTCAACCAGGACAGCATGAAATACAGGCTCATGATATAGCCTGTTGCAAAAGGAATGTCTTTGGGGTTCATCAGTGAATGTCCCAGGAAACGTGGAGACAGGAAGATGAAGAGAAAACCCAGGATGGCACCTTCCCAACCAGCCAGGGCCCCGACAATCAGCGCGGCGAACAGCATACCGGTCCAACCGAAGAGGGCATTCCAGACGTGGCGGACTCGGTGGTACCCTTCCTGGTCGGGATTGTCATACCCCAATAATCGGTTGGTCGCTCCGGAAATGACCTCGAAGAATCCCCCGTAATAATGCATCTTGGTCTTGGGCAGGTTCAATGCTGTCGTATCCTGACCGCCACTGCCATACCAGGAAATCAAGGCCTGCTCATACTCGTTCTGCATGCGGTCATCTCCGTTGATCCCGGTACCCTGTCCAGCCCAAAGCATCCACAACAATCCAGCTCCAGCAATGGCCATGAAGATGGTTCTCATGAGCGAGGAACCGGGATTGGTCCACCAGGAGGGCCAAACCTGCAGCCAACTGACCCATCGCGGGGTCACTGTCCTGGTGGTGTTGACCGGACTTGTTCCAGATTTCCGTTTCCTGACGTTTCCTTTCTGTTGAGCCATAAGTTATCCATTATAGGAATTGACAGCATCGATGACCCTGTCAATCTCATCGTCTCGCAGTTCGGCGAATATGGGCAGGGATACACAGGTGGTTGCCAAATGTTCTGACCGGGGCAGACCTCCTTCCTGGTAACCCAGCCCAGCGTATGCTTTCTGCAGATGACAGGGAACCGGATAATGGAGGGCCGATTGGACACCATGTGACCCCAGATGCTTCATGAGTTCATCCCGCTGATCTGTCTGGATCACAAACAGATGCCATACGGGTACGGTGTCTTCCAGGACCTTCGGAAGGGAGATCCGATCATTCCGGATCTCATTCAGGTATCGGCCAGCCACATGTCGGCGGCCATCATTCCAACGATCCAGGTGGCGCAACTTGACTTCCAGCACCGCGGCCTGGAGGCCATCCATGCGCATGTTATAACCCAGTTCGTCGTGGTAGTACCGCTGGTCAGCTCCGTGGTTCCTCAACCGGTAGATATGATCGATCCAATCCTTCCGATCGGTGGTAATCCCACCTCCTTCGCCGTAGGCACCCAGATTCTTTCCCGGGTAGAAGGAAAACGCAGCGATATCACCAATCGAACCAACCTTTTGCCCATGATACAGGGCCCCATGGGCCTGTGCTGCGTCTTCGATCAGGAGGAGGTTCTCATCCGTCGCCAATTTCCTCAAGGCATTCAGGTCGCAGGGCTGCCCGTACAGGTGGACTCCGGCGATGGCCCTGGTCCTGGAGGTGATGGCTGCCCGGGCTGCATCGACATCAATGTTGTGGTATTCATTGCAGTCGACAAACACCGGAGTGGCGCCACAATAGGATATGCCCCATGCCGTGGCGATGAACGTGTTCGCTGGAAGGATGACCTCATCTCCGGGGCCGATCCCCAGGGCCAGCATGGCCAGGTGAAGTGCACTGGTTCCCGTGTTCACACCAGCCGCAAAGGCTGAACCACAGTACGATGCAAACTGCTGTTCAAATCTCGTGACAAATGGACCGCCGGCAAAGGCTGTCTGGGCAATGACCGCATCCCATTCAGCGTGTACATCCTGCTTGATGGTCTCGTATTGCCTTCCTAAATCCAGAAATGGTACTTGTTGCATAGTTATTCTTCAATATAACGGATAATCCGGGCAGGGTTGCCTGCCACTACTGCACGAGGGGGTACGTCCTTCGTGACCACACTTCCAGCTCCGATCATGGCCCCGTCACCGATGTGCACCCCACCGAGGATGGTCGCACTGGTACCGATGGATACCCGGTCACCTACGACCGTTTCCACAACGCTCCAGTCGGCTTCTGTCTGCAGACTGCCATCCGGATTCACGGCCCTGGGATACAGGTCGTTGATGAAGGAAACATTATGGCCGACAAAGACCCCGTCGCCGATCCGAACACCTTCACAAATGAAGGTATGACTGGAAATCTTGCAATGCTTGCCGATGCTGGCGCCCTTCTGGATCTCCACGAAGGAACCGACCTTGCTTCCTGCATCGATGGAGCATCCATACGCATTGACAAAATCGAAGATGCGAACACCTTCGCCAACCTGAACATTCACCAGATGCTGACGATCACTGTCTATGTTCAACTGCTTCATGAATGGGAAAATTAGAGGAGGATCTCCCGGCCTTTCTGTTTGATGGATTGGTCCGCAGCCTCCAGGATCTCGACCACTTCGAGGCCGCTAAGATAATCAGATACCGGCTCCTTGCCATGCAGCACTGCATCCCGAAAATCCTTGGCCAGTTCCGCCAGGGCTTCGAATTGGGGGATCTTGGGAATCATAATGTCGCCCGTCCGGTAATCGACCAGGATGCGATCACGATCGGATTCTGGCAGAACGGAATATCCCTTGTCATAGATGCGCAGCTTTTCCGTGGTCTCCAGATCGTTGAATACCAGCATTTTCTCATCACCACCGACCAACATCTGACGGATCTTCACCGGAGAAATCCAGGAGCAGTTAAAATGGGCGATCCGGTTTTCCGGATAGAACAGGGTCAGGAAGGCGATATTCTCCAGGTTGTTCTCCGTGTGGCTGACGCCAACGGCCTGGACGGAAATCGGTCGTTCGCCAAGCAGGTGGCGACAAATGGAAATGTCATGAGGAGCAAGGTCCCATAGGACATTCACATCGGTCTGAAACAACCCCAGGTTGATCCGTGTGCTGTCGACATAGCGGATATGTCCTAACAACCCTTCATCCACATATTGCTTCATCCGTTGGACAGCAGGCGTGTAGAGATAGGTGTGATCCACCATCAGGACACGGTCATGTTTCCTGGCCAGTTCGATCAATGCGACGGCCTCATCCTTCGTAGAGGTCATGGGCTTCTCCAGCAATACATGCTTCCCTGCCTTCAGGGCCCTGGAAGCCAGGTCGAAATGTGTGTACACCGGCGTCGCAATGACGACCGCATCGACCTCATGATCGTGTATGACATCCTCGATCCGGTCAGTCGTGTGAATATTGGGATAGGTGCTACGAACACGCAGTCGTTGCTTTTCCGACAGATCCAGAACCCACTTCACCTGGCAGTCCGGGGTATTGTGAAAGTTCCGGGTCAGGTTGGGCCCCCAATATCCATATCCGATAATGGCAAGTTTCATCATGTTGCTGAGCTGGATGTATAGGTGAATCGAAACGTCTGGACGGACAGGAACAAGTAGAACAATTCCCGTACCACCCGAATGATACTTTGCAGACTGGCCCCCTGGCTTTGCCCGGCCGTTCGTGGCAGATAACGGGAAGGGATCTCATGTGGCAGGCAGCCTGTGATCAGGAGTTTGGCACAAATCTCACTTTCAATGGCCGAACTGGAAATCTTCAGATTCAATCCGTTCAGGAGATGTCGCTTGTATACCTTGACCCAGTTGACATCCCTCAGGTCAAGGCCCAGGAAGATCCGGTTGAACCACTTGTTGAATGCTGACAGGATATTCCGAAATGTGGAATAGGTCAGGTTTTCCTTGCGATAGAAGCAGAGGAATATATGATCGTCAAACCCGGCGTACGGCTTCAATTCCTGGACATTGAACTGTCCATCTCCGGGAATGAACACCACATTCTCCCTGGTAGATTTGAAATAGATATCCCGAATGCCAGCCCCGATGCCCATGTTCCTTGGATGGATGATCGGCAGGATGCGTGGATCCTGAGCAGCCAGGCGATGAATGATGGCCGGAGTCTCATCCTGACTGCCATCATCGATGATCAGAATCTCATAGTCATCCAGTTGCCATTCCGATACCAGTGTTACAACATCGCGATAGACCCGCTCCAGGGTGCCTGCTTCGTTGTAACATAGAATACCAAAAGACCAGGATTGCATGTCCGAAAAATGTCTTGTATAGATGATCTGTCCAAATCATGACCTGTATGAACCAGATACCTTGGACCGCGGAAAGATAGGAAATCTTTATACCCTCATTTCCTCTGTGTACTTTTACGGCAGTTATCAAATGCGGGGTTCAAATCGCCAGAGAATATGAAGGCTAAGTTATCGTACCGGGTCAGCAGGATGGCCGAATCAGAGACCATCAAAATGGCTCAGAAAGCCCGAGATCTAGCAGCTCAGGGACATAAGGTGATCAATCTCAGCCTGGGTGAACCTGATTTTGACACACCCGAGTTTATCAAGGAATCGGCCATGCAGGCGCTGCGTGACGGCTATACCAAGTATACGCCCGTGCCCGGACTTCCTGAATTGCGGCAAGCCATCCAGGCCAAATTTTCCAGGGACAACGACCTTCATTTTGCCATGGATGAGATCGTAGTGTCCAATGGCGCCAAGCAATGCCTGGCCAACGTGATGTTCGCCTTTCTGGAATCCGGAGACGAGGCCATCGTCTTTTCGCCATATTGGGTATCCTACTACGAGATGATCGTCATGACCGATGCCACACCGGTGCTGCTACCCGCCGGCATTGAACATGATTTCAAGGTCCAACCGGAACAATTGGCAGCGGCCATCAACCCGAAGACCAGGATGATCCTGTTCTCCTCTCCCTGCAATCCTACCGGTACGGTATACTCCAAAGCCGAACTGGAAGCCCTGGCCGACGTGCTGAAGCCTTATCCGGATATCCTGGTCGTGAGCGATGAGATCTATGAATATATCAACTTCACGGAAAAACATTTTTCCATCGGATCGATCCCTCATTTACGGGATCGATCCGTCACGGTCAATGGTTTTGCGAAGGGATTTGCCATGACCGGATGGCGTCTGGGCTACATGGGAGGCCCCGGGTGGCTCATGAAAGCCTGCAGCAAGGTGCAAAGCCAGTTCACTTCCGGAGCGAATGCCTTCGGGCAAAGAGCAGCCGTCACGGCCTTGAATTCACCACTGGACGCTACTTATGCCATGAAGGCACAGTTTCAGAGAAGACGTGATCTGTTCGCTGAACGATTGTCAAGACTTCCCGGTTGGAAGGTCAATCGACCGGATGGTGCCTTCTACCTGTTTCCGGATATCAGTGCCTTTTTTATCAAGTCAGGCCCGAATGGTTCGATCCGGGACGCCAGTGACTTTTCTGAATTCCTGCTCGACCAGGCTCATGTGGCCACCGTTTCCGGATCAGCATTCGGCGATGACCGTTGTATTCGACTGTCCTATGCCGCATCCGAGCAGGACCTGATCGAAGCCTGCCATCGGATCGAAAAAGCCATGCACCAGCTCTGGTGATCCATTTCCAACAGAACGTGTTTGCCCGTTGCCGAGTATCATCGCCGGGTTCCAAATGATTTCATATGACCTACAAGGCCAAACCGTCTTCTATCAAACTCCATTTGCCCACATCGGCCCCGATCGCAGAGAAACGGCCAACCTTACTGGAAAAACATGGAGATCAGCGTATCGATCCCTACTACTGGCTCAACCAGCGGGAGGATCCACAAGTCATCGCCTATCTGGAAGCAGAGAATACCTACAGGGAACAGGCCATGTCCGCCTTGTCCGGGTTCCAGGATACCTTGTTCAAGGAGATCGTTGGTCGGATCAAGAAGACCGATATGTCCGTACCCTATCGGGACAATGGATTCTGGTATCTGACGAGGGTGGAAGAAAATATGGAGTATCCCATTTACTCCAGAAAGAAGGATCAGCTGGAAGCCGAGGAGGAGATCCTGCTGGATGTCAACCAATTGGCAGCACCACATGCGTACTATCAAGTTGGAGGACGTGCGATCAGTCATGACAACCGGATCCTTGCGTTCGGTGAAGATACCGTCAGCAGGCGCATCTTTACGATCCGGTTCAAGGATCTGAAAACCGGAGAATTGCTTCCTGACCAGATCCCCAATACCACTGGCCAAGCCGTGTGGGCAAAGGATCATCAAACCGTCTTCTATACGACGAAAGATGATTCACTACGCCCCTTTAAGGTCTTTCGTCACCGGATGGGGACACCGGTGGATCAGGATGTCGAAGTATATCATGAGCAGGATGAAACGTTCCACTGCCAGGTCTTCCTGTCCACATCCAAGGAAATGATCCTGATTGGCTCCGAACAGACAGTGTCTTCGGAATACTGGTTTCTTCCATCGGATACCCCATTGGATTCATTTCGTCTGATCCAGGCTCGTCAGCGTGATCTGGAATATGAGGTCGATCACCTCCACCAGCGATTCGTGATCCGGACGAACTGGCAGGCCAGGAATTTCAGGTTGATGAGTGCTTCGCCTGCTCAACCCGGCCATTCTCATTGGACAGAGATCGTACCACACCAGCCGGACATCCTGATCGAGGATACCGCCCTGTTCGATCAGTATCTGGTCATCCAGCAACGGGTGGCCGGCATCAGTCAGCTCTATGTCCGTACATGGGATGATCCGTCAGGCCACACCATCCAGTTTGGTGAGGATGCCTATGTCGCCCACGTCGGTCACAATCCGGATCCTCAGAGTGAGGAATTGCGGCTGGTCTATACCTCCATGACGACACCGATCAGTACCTATGATTATCATATGGGGGAGCGAATTCTCCAATTGAAGAAGGAAGAAGAAGTGGTTGGTGGGTATGACAAATCAGAGTATACCAGTGAACGTCTGATGGCCAAGGCCAGCGACGGGATATCGGTTCCGCTCAGCCTGGTGTATCGGAAGGGAGCCAGAAGGGATTCTGGTGCCCCACTCCTCCTCTATGGGTATGGGTCCTATGGCATCAGCATAGATCCCTATTTCAGTTCCGCCAGGCTGAGCTTGCTCGACCGGGGGTTCATCTTTGCCATTGCCCATATCCGGGGCGGAGAAGACCTGGGCAGGCCCTGGTATGAAGACGGACGCCAATTGAAAAAAATGAATTCCTTCACGGATTTCATTGCTTGTGCCGAGCATCTCATTGCGCAAGGATACACTTCCCCTGGCCAGCTTTATGCCATGGGTGGCAGTGCCGGTGGCCTGTTGATGGGGGCGGTGATGAATCTGCGCCCTGAATTGTGGCATGGCGTCATCGCCGCTGTTCCCTTTGTCGATGTGTTGACCACCATGCTGGATGACAGTATCCCCTTGACGACTGGCGAATATGATGAGTGGGGGAATCCCAATGATCCAATCTATTATCACTACATGAAGTCCTATTCACCTTATGATCAGGTGGAGGCAAAGGACTATCCTACCCTTCTGGTGACCACGGGCATCCATGATTCCCAGGTCCAGTATTGGGAGCCGGCCAAATGGGTTGCCAAACTGAGGGACATGAAGACCGACCAGAATCCTCTGCTGTTGTACTGCAATATGGATACTGGCCATGGCGGAGCCAGCGGACGTTTTGAGCGCCATCGGGAAACGGCCATGGAGTATGCCTTCCTGCTCGACCTGGCCGGTATGCAGGAATAAACCCTTGTTCAAGAATCAACATGATTCCATAACAGAAAAGGGGCTTTCGAGAATCTCGAAAGCCCCTTTCTCTTCAGGGTTGGAGGTCAATTAATTCACCTGCAAACGCTGAGTCAGTCGACCGGTACCCGTCCGGACCTCCAGGAAGTATGTACCCGGGGTCAGTTGACTGAGCGGCAATGTCTCCTGAACGGCATTTCCAGACATCCTCCGTTGGAGAACTTCCTTGCCAAGCAGGTTCAACAGCCTGATATTCAGGTCTTCCACCTGATCGAATGTCATGTCCAACTGGACCATGTTGCTGGCCGGGTTGGGGAATAACCGGAATGAGGTCAGGGAAGCAATATCCTGAATACCGGTCAATTCCTGCACGGTGAAGATCTCCTCCGTCAGACAACCATTGGCATCCAATACGGAAACTGAGTAGTCACCAGGAGCCAGGTTGTTGATGGTTCCGCCCGTTTCACCGGTACTCCAGGTGATCTCGTAGGGAGCTGTTCCACCATCAGGGGTCATGGTCGCACTACCATTGTTCTGGCCCGGGCTAGCATGCTGAACAGCCAGATCGCCGATCAATGCAGATGGTTCGCCCAAGTCAATGGTCACTTCATGCGCACAACTGTTCGGGTCGGTAGCAATCACCGTATAGGAACCGGCCTCCAGGTTATTGGCCGTATTGCTCTGCAGGTTCGGATCATGCGACCAGCTGAAAGTCAGTGGTCCACCGTTGGAGGATGCATCAACCGTGATGGCACCATTGTCATAACCGAAACAGGAAGGCATGGTTTCCAGAGACTGGTCGATGTTGACCTGGTAGGTGGCATTGACCGTAACATTGATCGTCTTCTGTTCATTGTTGCTGTCGGTCACCACGACAGAATAATTACCGGCAGGAACATCGGCCAGATCTTCAGTCGTTGCACCATTGTTCCACAGGAAGGTATATGGCGGTGTACCACCAGCAACGGTCAGATCAACACTGCCATCAGAGGAATTATGATTGCAGGTTGCGTTCGACACTGCCGTGGAAATATTCAGTACCGCTGCAGACACTTCGATCGTGGCACAGATGGTATCGGCTCCACAGGCATTCGTAGCGATCAGACAGACTTCATACTCACCCTGCTCAGCATAGGTATGGACGGGTGACTCGGCTGTTGAACTATTGCCATCACCGAATGTCCACAAGAAGGTCAGCGGGTTATTGTCCGAGGTATTGGTAAAGGTGACCTGCTGGTCATCCGCGCTATAGGAATAGTCTGCATCCGGCGCGGCAGGGCCATTATCATAGATCACCTCGGCTTCATCCGTATTCGTACATCCATTCACTTCATTGGTAATGGTCAGGACATAGACCCCCTCCGCATCAACGACGGGATATGGTGTCGACGCACCACTGATGATATTCCCATCAACTGTTTCCCACAGATAACTGAAACCGTTGCCGTTGGCACTCTTCGATCCATCAAGGGTGTCAGTGGATACGGCGCAGTTGAGCATCCCATCATCTCCGGCATCGGCAGCGGGAACAGTAATATCCTGCTGGACCAGGGACATGTCTTCGCTGAAACAACCGGTTGCCGTGAAGGTCACCAGAAGGAAATAGTCGCCGGGTTCATCAACATCGCAGACAGGTGTATTGGCGCCCGATACAATATTTCCATTCGGAGTGGTCCAGAGATAGGTGACACCAAAGCTTTCGGAATTGGTTCCATCGAGAGTAGCGATGGTTTCCACACAGCTTAGATAGCCATCATCGCCTGCATCAGCATCCGGGGCCGGATTGACCCCTACCTCATAGGTTTCTTCAGAGGTACACCCGTCACTGTCCGTGACCACCACGGTATAGTCGCCGGCATTCAGATCCCCGATGTCCTCCTGGGACAGGCCGTTGCTCCACAAATAGCCAAAACCACCGACACCGCCGGAGGCGGAAATGTCAATGGCACCATCCCCATATCCCGGACAGGTTTCAATCGTGATCTGATTGGCTAATACTTCAATGGCATCCGGTTCACCAACTGTGATATCCAGTGTCTCAACCTCTACGTTGTTCTTATCCCTGATCGTGCAGGAATATGTACCCGCAGGAATGTCATTGAGATCCTGGGTCGTCTTGCCATTACTCCATTCATAGGAGAACGGAGAATAACCGCCGTTGGGGGCAATATCGATCGATCCATCGTCGAATCCATGGCAGGAGGCATCTGTCACACTGTTGACATCATAGGTCATCCCACAGCTGGAGACAAACTCGTACAATCCGCTGGTATTCCGTTGTCCGGCTTCATAGACCTTCTTCGTCTGGGGACAGATCGAATAGATGGTCGGATAATAGGTGATCTGATAGTCGGAAGCGATGCCGGCATTGGCAGGGGTCAGATCGGTGATCGGGAACGGGGTGCCCGAGACCCAGTCGCCTTGCGTGCCACCGACACAACCGGAAGGTCCGTACAGGCAGTTGGTATTCGTATTGATATCCGCCTCGATGAATATGACAAATACATCATCGGTGCCGTTGGGACCATACGAATTCCATAGTCCTTCAAAATGACCGCCATTGTGATAGTTCCAGCAAGGGCCGCACCAGGTGGCGGAGAATTCGAGGTACACGGTCTTCCCCTGGTTCAACAGGGTGAACAGATTCCAGGTTTGACCGTTCAGGTCAGTGACCGTAAAATCCTTTGCGACACTTCCATCCGGCAGGACCGCCTGAGCCGGCTGAAGAATGGCCATCAGGCCTAGCAATAGAAAGGTACGTAACAGTGTTTTCATACAAAGTTGATTTGGCATAAAATCGAAAGATGATTGCTGAACAGTAAGGTGTAAAGTTATGTGAAAATGAAGCAAATCGCGACAAGTGCAATGGAAAAAAGCAGGCGGTTTTGTATTTTTGGAATATCTAGTGGCACAATGCCACTTTCCGATATTTTATTCTGACTGAGTTCAATAATTAGCGAGATGGTAAAATATTATGTGGCAGCTTCGAGTCAGCATGTTGGAAAAACCACCTCGACGTTAGGGTTGGTCAATGCCTTCAAGTCGAAGGGATTCCGTGTGGGATATAGCAAGCCGGTCGGCCAGGAAGCGCTTGGCTGGATGGATCACTATGCCGACAAGGATGCCGTCCTCTTTGCGACCAGCATGGGATTCAGCCTGGATTCGGCTTTGCACAGTCCTGTCATTCTGGGCCCTGGGGCGACCACAGCATACATTGATAATCCAGAACGATACAGCTTCCGGGAGAGAATCCTGTATGCGGCATCCGTCCTGGAGAAGGAAAATGACGTTGTGATCTATGAAGGCACAGGCCATCCGGGCGTGGGCAGTGTGGTGGACCTGTCCAATGCCGCCGTAGCCAGCATGCTTGATGCCGAGGTCATCCTGATCGTGGAAGGGGGCATTGGCAGTACCATCGACCAGATCAGCCTGTGCACGGCGTTATTTCGCCAGGAAGGCGTTCATGTGGCCGGCCTGATCATCAACAAGATCCAACCGGACAAAATGGACAAGGTGCGGTACTATCTGGAAAAAAAACTGGACAAGTCCTGGCCACCCATCCTGGGCTTCATGCCGTTTGACCATACCCTGGCCAATCCGATCATGGACACCATCAAACAAGCTGTCAAGGGTGAGGTCATCATGAACCCCGAAAAAATGGACAACCGGGTGGAAGAGATCATGGCCGCTTCCCTGCTCGAGGTGCATGAACTGGAGAGCATGAAGAACGTGCTGCTGGTCACCAGTGGCAAGCGCCTGCCCGAAGCCGTTCACAAGATGATGGCGATTCAAGCTTCTCAGAACGATGACTATTGCCAATTGGCTGGGATCGTTATCACGGGTGATGGAACCCACTCCAGCCATATCAGCATCGAAGACGATGTGGAAGACTACCTATTGAAACATCGGATCCCGGTAGTAAGCACCCATCTGGACACCTATGGCTCTGCAGTGAAGATCAACCGGATCGAAGTGAAGATCAACACCCGAACACCCTGGAAGGTCAACCTCGCCGAGGAAATGATCCGAAGATATGTCGATCTGGATCGCCTTCTGGCGGTTCCGGTAAGAAGTTGACAACCGCTTCTTTCAGAATAAAATTCGGAATCACCGATTCCATTTATCCATTAGTGCAATATTTGGGAATATATTTCTGTCTTTGCGCAATTTAATACTTATATTGGGCTTTCAGCCATATTTTTCGTCTACAGAGTAGGGGTTTTGCGGTCGATCCGGGTCTTCCTATCAAATGACGAGCCATGGATATCAAGACCAAGCTGCAGACCCTCCGGCAATTTCCATTTTTTTCCCAGTTGTCAAATGAAGCATCTGAAACGCTGGCCAGTTGTGCGACTCTCATCAAAAAGCCCCGGCATCATTATGTGTATGTGCCCGGCGAACCTTCCGACGAGGTCTACTTTCTGATCGAGGGTGGCGTGAAGATCGGCATCTTCGGTCATGATCAGCGGGATATCATCCGGAACATCCTCCATCCCCTCGCCTATTTTGGTGAACTCAGCCTGACCGGCGAAGAACGTCGTGAAGACTATGCCATCACAATGAATGAACCTGTCACGTTGTTGATGATCAAGACAGGTGACATCCTCAAGGCCATGGAAGCCAACTACCATCTCAATATCCTGATCATGCAGGCCTTGGGCCAGCGATTGCGCCAGGCAGAGCATCGTGTCGAGTCACTGATGCTCCAGGATGCCCGGACCAGGGTCATCGAATTCCTCAAGAACACCATCCGGGAGAGAGGTCGTCGGATCGGCTATGAGTTCCTGCTCAAGCACAGCCTGACCCAACAGGATATTGCCAGTATTACCGGCACATCCCGGCAGACCGTTACGCAGGTGCTCAACGAACTCAAGCGTTCCAACCTCATCTTTTTTACACGCAGGAGCATTCTTGTCCGGGACCTGAGCAAATTGGACGAGATTACGGCATAATTCACCGAAGCTGATTACCTTTGCCCTTCCTTTTTTGGAGGAGTGGCAGAGTGGTTGAATGCATCGGTCTTGAAAACCGACGTAGGCGTAAGTCTACCGGGGGTTCGAATCCCTCCTCCTCCGCCCAAGAACGACAGGCCGCCATTTGGCGGCCTGTTCTTTTTCACGGGATCGCGACCGGTGCGGGCCACCGGGCGAATCGCCGATCCTCAATCTTCCCAGGCACTTCCTTCCCCTTCCATAAAACCGGCCAGTTTCTGCCAGGCAACCGTTTGGGGCGGATCAGCGGTAATGGTCAGGGGTATGTGTTTAACCGGATGTTCAAAGCTCAACGACCAGGCATGCAGATAGATCCCGTCAAAATCAGGCTTCATGGAAGATCCATATTTGAGATCACCCCGAATGGGCATGCCCGCGGCAGCCAGCTGGGCCCGGATCTGATGCGGCCGGCCGGTATCCGGCATTACTCTGAGCATGAATAGTTGATCCATTTCCGCAGCCAGCTCATAGCGCAGCGTAGCATGTTTCGCCTTGGGATGACGTCTGCTCGGTCGGGACAAGGCACTGACCGGCTGCCCGGGCTCGCCTTTATCGATATAATGCTCCAGGACACCAGTCAACTCTGCCGGCCGTTCCATGACGATCGCATAATATACCTTCCTGACCTGGCGGGTCCGGAACAACTCCTGGATCCGCGGCAACGCCTTGCTGGTGCGGGCAAAGAGGCAAACCCCACTGACCGGCCGGTCAAGCCGATGACATGGGGTCAGGAAGATATTCCCCGGTTTATTGTACTGGTGCTTGATGTACCCCTTGCCCCAATCCTCCAGGGTGCGATCACCGGTGGCATCGGCATGAACCAACATTCCGGCAGGCTTGTTCAGGGCCAACAGATGATTGTCTTCATAGATGACTTGCGGAGATACCATCTGCTTCATATTCCTGATCTTGTGGCCATGAATCTTCGTATCGGCTTTTCACCCTGTCCGAATGACACCTTCATCTTCCACGCGATGATCCACGGCCTGGTTCACGGGCCAAAGGTACACTGGGAACCTCACTTGGAGGATGTCGAACAATTGAATCAACGGGCCCTGCGGGGAGAGTATGATGTGACCAAGCTTTCCTTCCATGCGTATGCCCGTTGTCACCAGCATTACCAGCTCCTGACCTCCGGTGCCGCACTCGGGTTTGGTTGTGGCCCACTGTTGATCTCCCGGGAACCGATGACCCTGGAAGAGATCAACCGGGCCAGGATCGCCATTCCGGGAGAACTGACCACCGCTCACTTCCTGTTTCGCCTGGCCTATCCACAGGCAACGAACCGCACCACGATGATCTTTTCAGAGATCGAGAACGCCGTGCTCCGAGGAGAGGCGGACGCAGGGGTGATCATTCATGAAAACCGGTTTACCTATCAGGAAAAAGGTCTGGCACTGATCCAGGACCTGGGACAGTATTGGGAAACACGCACCGGCTCGCCCATTCCTCTCGGGGGCATTGCCATCCGCCGTGGTCTGGATGAACATCTCAAGGTAATGATCCAGGAACAGATCGCCAATTCGGTCCGATATGCCTGGGCGCATCCCCAGGCAAGTGCAGACTATATCCAATGCCACGCCCAGGAAATGGATCCCCGGGTCACCCGACAGCATATCGAGCTTTACGTCAACGACTATTCTGCCGATCTGGGCACATTGGGCCGACAGGCCATCACCAAGCTGTATGCAGAAGCTGTTCAATCCGGTATTCTGGAGGAGATGCCGGTCGACCTGTTTCTATAAACATTGCGGCAGGGTTCATATTATATATTTCATTCATTTATTGGCACAGATATTGCACTTATCCATCATGTGTAAATTTTGGGTTACGCAATGATTTCGTCCATTTCTGAAGCTCGTGTTGATTCACGGGCTTTTTTTATGCCCATCCGACCTGATCAATTGCGGTTTTGCACATCAGAAATGACATGGAGAGTGTAACTTCGCCCCCCTAACGATTAACCCCATACTGCCATGATCATCGGTGTACCCAAGGAAATCAAAAGCAATGAGAACCGTGTCGCCCTCACGCCTGCCGGAGCGTTGGAGCTGACCAAACGGAATCATACTGTGTATATTCAGGCAACTGCAGGTGAGCATTCCGGTTTCCCGGATGCAGAATATGTCCAGGCTGGAGCCAAGATCCTGCCGACCATTGAGGAGGTCTATGCCATTGCCGAGATGATCATCAAGGTGAAAGAGCCCATCGCTTCCGAATATCCGTTGATCCGGAAGGATCAGTTGGTCTTCACCTACTTCCACTTCGCTTCCTATGAACCGCTGACCAAGGCGATGATCGACAGTGGCGCGGTTTGTCTGGCCTATGAAACGGTGGAGTTGCCTGACCGCAGTCTTCCCTTGCTGGTGCCCATGTCTGAGGTCGCCGGACGGATGGCCATCCAGGAAGGTGCCAAATATCTGGAGAAACCCCTCCAGGGAAGAGGCATCCTGTTGGGCGGTGTTCCCGGGGTTCGCCCGGCCAAGGTCCTCGTGCTGGGTGGCGGTATTGTAGGTATGCAATCGGCCAAGATGGCCGCAGGATTGGGTGCCCAGGTGACCATCATGGACATCAGCCTGCCTCGTCTTCGTTATCTCTCCGACGTCATGCCGGCCAACGTGATCACCATGTATTCCAATGAATACAATATCATCGATGAGATCCGCACCAGCGACCTGATCGTCGGAGCCGTGCTCATCCCGGGGGCCAAGGCACCCTATCTGATCCGCAGAGAAATGTTGAAAGAAATGCGTCCGGGAACAGTCCTGGTGGATGTAGCCGTAGACCAGGGAGGATGTTTTGAAACCACCCGACCAACGACCCACGATGACCCCATCTACATCATTGATGGAGTGGTCCACTACAGTGTCGCCAATATGCCAGGTGCAGTTCCCTACACCTCGACCATCGCCCTGACCAATGCGACCCTCCCCTATGCGATCCAACTGGCCGGAAAGGGCTGGCGTCAGGCATGTCAGGAGAATGAGCCGCTGAAGAAAGGATTGAATGTCGTCAACGGAAAAGTGGTCTACCAAGGGGTTGCCGATGCGTTTGGATTGCCCTATACCCCGGTGGACAACATTCTGTAATTGAAGATCCAGCCTATGTTTACCATCCAGACAGATTCCCAGGCCTATATTGATCAGGAGAGCCGGTATGGCGCGCACAACTACCACCCGCTTCCGGTTGTCCTGAAGAAAGGCAAGGGGATCCATGTCTGGGATGTGGAAGGCAAGCGCTATGTCGATTTTCTGTCTGCCTATTCTGCAGTCAATCAGGGACATTGCCATCCGAAGATCATCGAAGCCCTGAACAGACAGGCAAGTGAACTCACCTTGACCTCGAGGGCATTCTACAATGATCAACTGGGGCCTTACACCGAATACATCACCGACTATTTTGGCTACGACAAGGTCCTTCCCGCCAATAGCGGTGTCGAGGCTGGCGAGGCTGCCGTGAAGCTCTGTCGTCGTTGGGGCTATGATGTCAAGGGTATTCCCACCAACCAGGCGAAGATCATCTTTGTGGAGGGCAATTTCTGGGGACGGACCCTGGCGGCCATCTCCTCCAGCACGGATCCCAGCAGTCGGATCGGTTTCGGCCCCTTCATGACCGGGTATGAGATCATTCCCTACAATGATCTTGCGGCATTGGAACAGGCCCTTCAGGACCCGAATGTCGCCGGATTCATGTTCGAGCCCATCCAGGGAGAAGCCGGGGTGGTTGTTCCGGATGAGGGTTATTTAACAGGAGTGCGTCAGTTGTGTACGAAGGCCAATGTGCTGATGATCGCAGACGAAGTACAGACCGGGATCGCTCGAACAGGCAAGCGCCTGGCTTGTGATCATGAGCATGTCAAGCCGGATATCCTGATCCTGGGCAAGGCGTTATCCGGGGGAGTGTTCCCTGTGTCAGCCGTCCTTGCGGATGACGAGATTATGCTCACCATCAAACCGGGCGAACACGGCTCCACCTTTGGTGGCAATCCACTGGCCTGTGCCGTCGCCAGGGCTGCTCTTGAAGTTGTGGTTGAAGAACAGCTGGCTGAGCGTGCGCAGCAAATGGGTGTGTTGTTCAGGAAACGGATGCAGGAACTGGTGGACTCCTCAGATCAACTTCGGCTGGTCAGAGGAAAAGGGCTTCTCAATGCCATCGTGATCAACGATCGTCCGGAGAGTGAAACCGCCTGGAACCTGTGCCTGGCCCTGGCGGAGAATGGCCTGCTGGCCAAGCCGACCCACGGGAATATCATTCGATTCGCTCCGCCGTTGGTCATCGAGGAAGATCAGATGATGGCCTGTTGCGATATCATCGAGCAGACCATATCCAACTTCCAATAATCCTCAAGCGGCAGCCTGCTCGCTGGATGCCACCGGATCCTTGCTCAGTCGAACCACAAACGTGGAGCCCTTCCCTTCCTGGGATTCTACCCTGATCTGACCACCGTGTTGTTCAGCGATCTTCCGGCATATGGTCAGCCCCAAGCCCACACCGGCCATTTGTTTCTCGCGATCCAGACGTCGGAACATCTGGAAAATGGATTCATGGTATTCCTTGGGAATACCGATACCATTATCACTGATCCGGATCTCTACCTGCTCATCCAATTCCCTGAACTGGATGGTGATCTCCGGAGATTGTCCCGGCCGACTGAACTTGATCGCATTGGTCAGCAGATTCTGGATCAGTTGTTCGATTTTTACTCGTACTGCAATGATGGGCGTATCCGGTATATCTTCATGGATAATAGCTCCTGACGTCATGATCTGCCGTTGCAGATTGGATTTGACCTGTGTAACCACATCATTCAGGTGGATCTTCTGGAACTTATTCCCGTCACTGAATGCATAACGAGACGACTTCAGGATATTATCAATAAGTTGGTTCATGTACTTGATCCCACCAGTGATGAATTCAATGTACTCTTGCATTCTGGCATTCTCGGTTCCCTGTTTATGCCACTCCCGCTCCAGTAACTGGGCAAAACCGGATATCGTCCGCAGGGGTTGTTTCAAGTCATGGGAGGCCAGATAGGCATATTGTTCCAACTGTTCGTTGGACCGTTTGAGCTCTTCCGTACGTACACTGACCAATTCCTCCAGGTTCTCGTTGATGGCTTTCATTTCCATTTCCGCAATGACCAATGCCTGCCTCTGGGCTTCGATCTCCTGGTTCTTGCTTTCCAGTAGCTGGATATGACGCTTTTCCTTGCGAATGACCCTGACGAGCAGCAGGCCCATCAGGACAAAGAGTCCCAAAATGACCATCAGTACGATCATGCGTTGTCGTTGGGCCGACAATGCTACTGCTGCCAGTTCTGCCTCCAATGTCAACTGGACATTTTCCTGATCTTTCTGCCGTATCGTATATCCGGCTTCCAATCGGGCGATTTCAGCACCATTGTCCTCATTCCAGAGAGAATCCTTGACACTCATATACTCCTCATGCATGGACAGTGCCTCCGCCCATCTGGATGTTGCCTTGGCGATCTGATACTTGAAAAACCGGGCATTCATCCGGTGGTTCCGACTACCCAGCTGATCCGCTGATCTGTAGAATTCATTGGCATAGTGCTCCGCCTTGTTGAACTGACCGCTTTCCACCAGCAATGCCGTCAGGCTGTACAGGGTATTGACTTCTCCTCTCAGGACACCTTCCCGAACAAAGATGTCCCTGGCACGGATCAGCTTCGCCCAGGCTTCATCCCGCTCACCTTTTCTACGGGCAATTTCGCCCAAATGATAGGTCGAATAGGCTACCCCTACCGGGTCACTTGCTTCCTGATACCAGGCGTTGGATTGTTCATGGGCCCGCCTGGCTGCATCCAGACTGTCCAACTCCATGTAGGTTTCGCCAATGACCATGGAAGAATAGGCCAGATCGCTCAGGCGTATCCCGGGCAACTCTTGCCTGATCTGCAGCGCCCGCTGATAGTACTTCAGGGCTTTCTCGTAATCTTCCTGAAGCTTGTACACCACACCCAGCCGGTCAAGGGTGTACGTCAGCCCTTGCTTGTCGCCCATCTCTTCCTGGAGCTCCATGGCTTGAAGCCCGTACTTGACTGCCAGGTCATACTGGCCTTGCAATCGGTAGAGTCCGGTCATTCCGGAAAGGATCTTGGCGATAACCTCCCGGGCGTTTCCCTGCATCGCAATGCGCAACGCCTGTTGATAGACATCGGAGGCTTTGGGATAATCACCGCTACTGGAATAGATATACCCGATCCGCCGTAGACTGGTGGCCTGGCCGGCCGGGTCCCGGATCCTGGCGAACAGGTCGGCAGATGTGTACAGTTGTTCAATGGCCTGATCATTCTCACCCCGGTCGCGATAGAGCAAACCCAATCGGTAGGTGGATTCCGCCTTTCCTCTGATCCAATTCAGGTCCTGGCTTAACTGAAAAGCTTGCCAGCAGTACAGGAAAGCCGAATCCGGATTGGTATCTGACAGTTGATCGGTCAGTGCATGGAGGATTACAATCCGATGGGTGTCCAAAGCACGCTGCTGCAGTTGATGCAACAGGCTGTCCACTGTTCCGGCCATTCCACAGGCAGGAAGGAACAGGATCGCACTCCACATCAAGAAACGTAATCTGGACATCTGGAAGATTCAGGTACACAAAGAGCAAAATACCTGCCAAATGACCTGGCACTGTGCCAGCCAAGCACGGTGGCAGCTATCTGATTATCAACAGATTAAAATATTTTCTCATATTTTTCTCTACTTTTGCGTTGCCGGTATACCAATCTGTGGCCTTCCGGTAGTTATTTAGCTGGATAATCCCGAATCTAATGGTGCGTATCACTCTCCTGTTCTGTTTATCTGTGATGCTGTTCACCGGCTTGTCCGGACAGCAAACCACAAGGTTTACCGAACCTTATGAGCCCCTGAAACGAGGACAAGACTGGATGGACCTGGGTCTCTTCCATGAAGCGCAAAGGTCCCTGGATGACTTTCTGCACCAGCGAAGACCTGCCCAGGAGATTCTGTCGCTCCAACAGGAGGAATTGGCCGGGTTGATGATGGCGCAAGCCGGGATCCGATCAGATGACCCCCAGGGAGAACGAAACCTGCTGGAATTTGCCAGGAGTTCATCTCCTGATCCCATGGGGAATCAGGCGCTGCTGGAGGCAGCCGATTTCTATTTCAATGCCCGGGATTATGGCCAGGCCATCCATTTCTATGAAATGGTCAACTTGCGGGGTATGGGCGAAACGCAGCGAAGTGATGCCCTGTTCAAGAAGGGCTATTGTCATTTCGTCCGAAAAGAATTCGCCAAGGCCAAATCAGCGTTCTCATCGATCCGGGACGTGCGGAATGACTTCTACTACCCGACGAACTATTACTACGGCATGACCCAGTTCTTTGAGGGGGACTATGATGATGCCATCATATCCTTCCGTCGGGTCGAGTCATCGCCCAAGTATGCCAAATACATGCCGTATGTGATCAGTCAGATCCTCTTCGCACAACAGAAGTACGATGAACTCATTGCCTATGCCGAGTTGAAAATCGATGGATCGGTCGAGAACGAAGCGGAAATCCGGCAGCTGCTTGGCCGTTGCTATTTCGAGAAGGGTGAATACACAAAAGCCCTGCCCCATCTGGCATACTATGCCGATCGAAATGGAAGCATGCAAGCAGCTGATTTCTATCAGCTTGGATACTGCCAATATCAATCCGGCCAATATGATCAATCCATCAAAAACCTTGAGCCACTTTCCCGGTCTGACGATGAGCTAGGCCAGCAGGCACTGTTCATCCTGGGGGACGCCTATCTGAAATCAGGTGACAAGGTGGCGGCCCGGAATGCATTTCGCCAGGTCGCCAAGATGTCCCATGTCCCAGCCCTGGCCGAAGAATCCCTATTCCTGTTTGCCAAGCTGAGCTATGATGTCCGGGCCGACCGTGAAGCGATCACGGCCCTGTCTCAGATCCCTGAGAAATCATCCCATCACCTGGAAGCACAGACCATGCTTGGCAACCTGCTGGTCAAGACCGGAGACATTGAATACGCCCTGGACTACCTCAGTGAAGCCAACCTCAAGACGCCCCAGTTGAAAGAAGCCTACCAGAAGGTCCACTATCGAAAGGCCATTCAACTCAGGCAGGAAGGAAACCCGGAATCGGCTTTGCCCTATCTGAAGAAATCACTTTCTGCCCCTGTGGACCTGCTCACCAAAACGCTCGCCACCTTCCAATTAGGCGATCTGTACCATCAAGCCGGGGACTACCGAAAGAGCATCGACGAATTGGGCAAGTTTCTGACCCTGGCAAAGACCGTCGATGACCTCCCGGAGGAAAGCTCGATCGCATTGGCCAACTACATCCAGGGGTATAATTTCCTGAAGACTGATAATCACAATCGGGCATTGGGGTATTTCCAGGAGGCCGTCGCCGGGATCAAGACCTCCATTGGCAGGATTCGTTCTTCCAGCATCCGCAACAACGTCCTGGGCGATGCCATTATCCGGACGGGTGATTGCTACTTCAAGAACAATCGCTATCCGGAAGCCCTGAAATTCTACCATGAAGCGATTGAAAGTCGATATGCCGGTTTCCACTATGCGCAGTATCAATCCGCACTGATCCTCGGCCTCCAGGGGAAACCATACGACAAGGTTATCGAATTGGAGCAATTGATCAGCTCGTTTCCCAATTCTGATTTTGCCGATGACGCCCTGTATGAGATCGGGAACACCTATCTGGAGCTGGGCAAGATGAAGGAAGCAGTTGCACCTTTTTCCAAGCTAGTCAAATCCTACCGGAAAACGTCCGACCTGGTCAATGCCGCCTACCTGAAATTGGGCCTGATCGCCTACAACCAGGGTGACTTGCAGGAAGCCATTCGCCAGTACAAGCTGGTCCTGACGAACAATCCGGATGAGAATGAGCGACGGGCCTGCCTGGCTGCCCTGGAGGAGATCTATGTGCGCGACCTGTCCAGCCCGGATGATTATCTGGCCTTGCTGGAGAAAAGTGGCTACAACGTTTCTGATTCCTCCAGGGACTCCCTGAACTTCAAATCAGCCGACAACCTGTATGAGTCAGGGGCTTATGAAAAAGCGATTCAGGCATACACCCAGTACCTTGACCGATATCCCAATGGAGTCAATGTCCTTCAGGCACATTTCCGAAGGGCCGAGAGCCATAGTGTCCTCAAGCAGTTTGATGAGGCGCTGGCCGATTATGAAGAAGTGATCGGCAGAGGAGTCAGCCGCTACTATGAGGTGGCTTTGGATAAAGCAGCCATCATCGCCTACAATCATCAGCGGGATTACACCAAGGCATTCACCTATTACCAGTTGCTGGAAGAGGCGGCCGGGGATGAGGTGACACGTTTTGAAGCCCAGTTGGGTTCTCTCCGCTCTGCCTATCGGATCGGAAGAGAGGATGATGTATTGGCCATGGCCGACAAGGTGCTCGCCAATCAGCAAGTCAATACGAGCCAGAAGGGACAGGCCATGTTCTACAAGGGCAAGGTCTTGTATGACAGGAAACAATTCGATCTGGCCATGCCTCTTCTCAAGGAAGTGGTTGTCAAGGTGCAGAATGAACTGAAGGGCGAATCCCATTTCCTCATTGCGGACATCTACTTCAAACAACGACAATTTGACCTGGCCAGGGAATGGTGCCTGCAATCCAACCAGAAGATCCCCGAATATGAAGACTGGGTGGCACGATGTGTCTTGCTCCTATCTGACATCTTCGTGGAAGAGAAAGATCTTTTCAATGCCCGTGCTGCTCTGGAAGGACTCCTGGACAATTACCAGGGCGATGAAACCATTCGCCAGGCAGCCAAGGACAGGCTGGCACAGATCGGAGTGCTGGAAAACAAAGCGAATCGCCTGGTGATCCCCGAAAAGAACGGATTGCTGGAGCTTCAGGAAGAATCCGACCAATAACCACCATGAACCCATCCTTCTCTATGTACTCCTATCGTAATCTATTCCTCCTGCTGGCCGGATTGAGTGGATCTGCCACTCCGCTGGCTGCCCAGACGACCGACCTGCCGACGGAGGCCGTGGAGATCATCAAGAACTTTGATGCCCGGCTCGAAGATGCCGAGAAAGTGACCATACCTCCTGCGGCCCTGGAGACGGATACCTCCAAAGAACGACTCACCTATTATGTGGAGAGCAAGGTGCCGAAGCTGGAATATGACCCACCGCGACTGCGTCCACTGGCGTTCAAACGGGAGATATTGCAGAACCAGTACAAGGGTTTTGTCAAGGCGGGATACGGCGCTCCCCGTTCCCCCTGGATCGAGGCGGGATACGGATTCCAGTACGAAGATCAGTTCGATGCCCATATCGGCTTCCTTCACCATTCCGCAGAATCAAAGAAGCTGGAGAATCAACGATTTGCGCGCACGGCCTTCCAGCTGGATGGCAATGCACATCTTCAGGATAAATTCAGTGTCAACGGCAAGGTCGGATTTGATCAGGACATCGTATCCTTCTACGGTTATGACCATACCGACACTACTTTCAATGAATCCGCCACGAAGCAACGGTTCAACCGGTTTTCTCTGGGAGGCCAGGTCTACAATACCAAACCGAACAACCTGGATGTCGATTACCAGGCGGGAGCCGATTTCTACTCCCTGACCGACTTTTTCGATGCCAAAGAAACCGGTCTTCATCTCCACCTGTCACTGACCAAGTGGTTTGCCGATTCCCATCCCCTGAAGGTCGAGATCGGCAACCAACTGACCGCCTTTTCAGATTCCATTTCCAAGAACCTGAACAACTTTTACGTTAAACCCTCCTTCACCTACCATGCTGATCAATTCAGGATCAGGGGGGGATTCAACCTGGTTTCTATCGCGGATGGATTCAAGCTACTCCCCAATCTGGAAGCCCTCTACAGTCTTGCCGGCAACGCCCTGGCTATTTATGCCGGCTGGCAGGGCGATTACCACCAGAACACCTTTGACCAGCTCCGCCAGTATAATCCATTCATCGTCTCAGCGTATGATCCGAGAGAAAGTATCTATCGGGATATCTATGGTGGTGTCAAAGGAGCTGCCAGTGGATGGAACTACCAGGCCCAGGTCGGCTTCAAGAAAACCGAGGACCTGGCCATGTTTCTGACTGACGACCTGGATACACGCCGGTTCCGTATCCTGTACGATACAGTCAACATCGTGTATATCAGTGCCAGTGCAGGTATCGAACTGTGGCCAGGGCTTCAGGTTTCAGGCACGGTCCTTCAGAACATCTATGATCCGAAAAATGAGGAGTCTGCCTGGCACCTGCCCGGACTGGAAGCATTTTTTGGTGCCCGATATACCTTGCTGGAGAATCGATTACTGCTTCGGGGAGACGGATATCTGGCCAGCGGGGTGAGCTTTATCAATGAGGATAGCAACAAGGACAGGCTGGGCAGCCTGGTGGATCTGTCCTTCAGTGCCCATTACCAGGTCATTGAAAAGGCCTGGTTGTGGTTTCAGGTGAACAATCTCAACAATAACCAGCGCGAACGCTGGTATCGGTATCCTTCCTTCGGGATCAACGTACTGGGCGGTATCCTGTTCCGGTTCTAGGAAATCGTCACAAACCTGACGTTCTGTAGGTCCGGGCATACTCTTCGAAAAACGCCATGGATTCGGGATTCCTCAATGCATCCATGCTGGCAGATTTTTCCATGGGGATACCCATCAACAATTTCTTGACCGGGGCTTCCAGTTTCTTTCCGCTGATCGTATAAGGGATATCGGGACACTGGACGATCACATCCGGAACATGCCTTGGGGTATACTCTCGCTTCAGCAGTCCATTGATCTGGTCCATCAATGATTGGTCCAGTGCAGTGCCCTGATCCAGCTTGACAAAAAGAGGCATGAAATGCCGGCCATCTTCATGTTCGATATTCACGATCAGGGCATCCAGCACACCAGGAACCTTGTCCACCGCCCTGTAGATCTCGGCTGTGCCGATCCGTACCCCATGTCGATTGAGGGTCGCATCCGATCGACCATAGATGACCACACCACCCCTCGGCGTGATGCGGATATAATCCCCATGCCGCCATACGCCTTCAAAATGTTCGAAGTAACTGTCGCGATATCGACTGCCATCAGGATCATTCCAGAAATACACCGGCATGGATGGCATGGGACGGGTAATGACCATTTCGCCCAGCTGGTCAACCACTTCATGGCCATCATCATCCCAGGCATACAAGGCGCATCCCAGGGCCCGGCATTGGATCTCGCCTTCATAGACCGGCAGGAGCGGATTACCACCCACGAACGCGGTGCAGACATCTGTCCCTCCACTCATGCTGCACAACCAAATATCCCTGCCGACCGCCTCGTAGATCCATCTGAATCCCTCGGGAGGCAATGGTGACCCCGTCGAACTGATGGACCGCAAGGCTCCCAGATCCACTTCTTTTCCCGGGTTGATGCCGGCTTTCATACAGGCCAGGATGTAGGGGGCCGAAGTGCCAAAATGATGAATGCCCCCTTCACTGGCCATGGTCCACAACACGGAAAGGTCCGGATAGCCCGGACTCCCGTCATACAGGACGATGGTCGCTCCGACCAGCAGGGAGGCCTGGACAAAGTTCCACATCATCCAACCGGTGGTACTGAACCAGAAGAAACGCTCTCCCGGCTTGACATCGTTGTGAAACCACAGATACTTGTAGTGTTCCAACAGGACGCCACCGTGGGAATGGGTGATCGCCTTGGGTTTGCCTGTCGTGCCCGAGGAGTAGAGCACCCACAACGGATGATCGAATGGCACCGGGGTGATGGAAATGTCCTCCCCGGTTCCTGACTGGCAGATGGTTTCCCACTTGATGACCGGCAAGGCTCTATTCAGTGTCGCCTCATTGTCCAGATAGGGGATCAGGATAATCTCCTCCAGACCTGGCATTTGGGCAGCCATCTCCAGGATGACATCTCCCTTGGGAAATGGCTTTCCATTGTACTGATATCCATCTACGGTGATCAGTACCTTGGGTTCGATCTGGGCAAACCGCTCGATCACTGAACCAGCGCCAAAATCCGGACTGCACGAACTCCAGACCAGCCCCATGGAGGCACACGCCATCAGGCAAGCCGTTGCCTCGGGTATATTGGGCAGGAAGGCGACGACCCGGTCACCGCTGGTCAATCCAAGGCGTTGGAAATGCTGTTGCAGGGCCGCCACCTGTTGTCGCAACTCAGGCCAGGACACCTCCCTGAGTGAGTGGCGCTCAGATTGGAAGAGAATGGCCGGTTGACCAGGCACGGCTCCTCTCAGCATATGTTCGGCATAGTTCAGGGTTGATCCCGGAAACCAGGCGGTGCCGGGCATCTGTTCCGAATCCCACACTTGTCGATAAGGGGAATGGGCTTTGACCGGGATATATGACCAGAATATCGACCAGAAGGCCTGAGGATCTTCCACTGACCAGTTCCAGAGAGCGTTGTAATCCTCAAAATGAAGATCGTGGGTCACTGAGAGCCACCTCATAAAGGCCATCAAATTGCTGTTCTCGCTGAAGGATGAACTGGGAGACCAAAGTGGGACTGCAGAATGAACCATTTCCATCAGGATTGCTTTGTTGCGAAAGTAAGTGGTTTGATCCATCCCGGGAAATCTGCCGGCCTCCTGCCTGAACCATCGAGAATGGCTATTTTGCGCCAAGATTGAGATCTATGAAAAAAATCCTGGTTGCCAATCGCGGGGAGATCGCCTTGCGCGTCATGCGGACTGCACGGCGTATGGGTATTCAAACGGTTGCCGTCTACAGCGAAGCTGACCGGAATGCCCCGCACGTCCGATTTGCCGACGAGGCCTATCTGCTGGGTCCTGCACCCTCCAATGAGTCCTACCTGAAAATGGACAAGATCCTGGAAATCGCTCTGAGGACCGGAGTAGATGGTATTCATCCGGGATACGGCTTTCTCAGTGAGCAGGCCGTTTTTGCGGAGAAGGTCGAGCGGGCCGGCATTGCTTACATCGGTCCCAAACCTCATGCCATCGAGGTCATGGGTAGCAAGCTGGCCGCGAAGGAAGCGGTCAAGCCATTTGATATCCCAATGGTGCCGGGATCGGCACACGCTATCACGGACCCGGAAGAAGCCCGGCAACTGGCCGATCAGATTGGTTATCCGATCCTCTTGAAGGCATCCGCTGGCGGAGGAGGCAAGGGCATGCGGATCGTGGATCACGCAAACGACCTGGCCTCACAACTGGATCGAGCCTCCAGTGAAGCCCTGGCAGCATTTGGCGATGGTTCGGTCTTCCTGGAAAAATACGTCCGATCCCCACGTCATATTGAGGTCCAGATCCTGGCCGACACCCATGGGAATACGGTTTATCTCTTCGAGCGTGAGTGCTCGGTGCAACGCCGCCACCAGAAGGTGGTCGAGGAGGCACCTTCAAGCTTTGTCACTCCGGAAGTCCGAAAAGCGATCGGAGAGGCGGCCGTGAGGGTTGCCCAGGCCTGCGGATACGTCAATGCCGGCACGGTCGAGTTCCTGATGGATGAGCACCGGGCATTCTATTTCCTGGAGATGAATACCCGGTTACAGGTAGAGCATCCGGTAACGGAGATGATCACCGGACTGGATCTGGTGGAATGGCAGATCCGCATTGCCCGAGGGGAGCCGCTCGGCTTCACCCAGGAGGATCTGGCCATTCGGGGGCACGCCATCGAACTCCGCGTCTATGCCGAAGATCCGGAATCCAATTTCCTGCCCAGTACCGGCACCTTAATCACGTATAGCGAACCTTCCGGAGAAGGCATCCGGGTGGACAGTGGATTTGAAGAAGGCATGGAGGTTCCCGTCTACTATGACCCCATGCTGGCCAAGCTCATCGCCTATGGGCAGGATCGGGAAGAAGCCCGTCAACGCCTGATCAAGGCCATACAGGAGTATGATGTCGAAGGGGTGGCGACCACACTACCCTTCGGCTTGTTCGTTGCCCGGCATGACGCGTTCATTTCCGGAAACTTCGATACGCATTTCGTGCCGAATTACTTTACATCTGACTCCATCGCTGATATGCGGGAACCAACCGCAAGGGCTGCTGGAATCCTGGCGGCCTACCTCCATCATCAGGATGGATTGCGCCTCAAGCTGACCCACGACCAAAACCCCCATTGGTACGAAAAACGACGTTAGCGAATACCCAGCAAGGCGGCAAATTGATCCGGATCCAGACTGGCTCCGCCAACAAGGCCTCCATCGATATCCGGACAAGCGAACAGGCTGGCCGCGTTTTCCGGCTTGACAGATCCACCATACAGGATCCTGATGGACGAAGCAACAGCTTGTGTATACAGTCTGGACAGCGTTTCCCGGATATGTTGATGCATGTCCTGCGCATCTTGAGGTGAGGCTGTCTTTCCTGTACCGATCGCCCAAACGGGTTCATAGGCGATCACCAGCCGGTCCAGTGCATGTTGTGGGAAGTCGGCCAGTCCACGAACCACCTGCCGGGCCACAACCTCCATGAACTGGCCGGATTCTCGCTCCTCAAGGGTCTCTCCGACACAAAGGATCGGTTGGAGATCCGAGTCAATGGCACGCCGCATTTTCCTGGAAATCAGGTCATCCTGCTCCTGGAACAACGTTCGACGTTCGGAATGTCCGACAAGCACCCAACCCGCATGACAATCCCGGATCATCGGTCCGGATATCTCCCCGGTGTACGCACCGGCCCCTGCCTCATGCAAGTTCTGACCGCCCCATTGCAGTAGATTCCCCTGTTCATCATTGGCCAGGGCTGCCAGGGCAGTGAACGGAGGAAAGATGATGACCTCTTCCACCAGTTGTGCCAGATCATGATGACGGCTGAATGACCTCAACCAGTTTCTGCCCTCCTCAATGGTCATATTCATTTTCCAGTTGCCGGCGACGATCCGTTTCCTTGCCATGGGTGGTATTTTCCTCCAAAGGTAATCACTGGTGTGTCGGGGTTCCGGGAACCTCTTCTGCCCGTCGTGAAAAAATTAACCTTCCAATGCTGCAAAACTTTCGAATTTGGAGGTTTGACTATGGAATTTGGAAAAGTAGATCAAGTACAGGGGATAGACTTTCAATTGCCCGGAGATCATCCGCTATGCGAACGCATTCTTCGCACGAATCCACCGTCCGATCATGTTCCCTGGTTGCTCGGCCTGACTGGATGGGGGGAGCCTTCCTGGCGTGGTGACGTGTATCCACCCGTTTGCAAACCGGCATACTTCCTTCGCACGTATGCCCTGTCCTATTCCTGCGTGGAATTGAACAGTACCTTCTATCACATTCCCTCATCGGAGCAGATCCAATCGTGGGCTAAGCAGGTACCCCCCGATTTTCGATTCTACCCCAAGGTCTGGCAGGGTATCAGTCATCGAAAGGGATTCTCCCCTACCCTGATCCCCATGTTCCAGGAAGCCATGAAGGGTTTTGGCCGGCATCTGGGAGCTTGTTTTCTGCAACTTCCGCCGACGATCGATGAGACCAACCTTCCCTGGCTGACAGATCTGTTGACGCAATGGGATGCTGGTCAGCAATTGTTCCTGGAGATCAGGAACCCGGACCTGATCCGCAGTGAGATCCTGCTGGATCTGCTCCAGAGCCTGCGAATTGGTCTTGTCTTGACGGACGTTCCCGGGCACCGGGATCTGGCTCACATGTGTCTGACGACACCGTCGTTCCTGTTGCGCTTCGTCGCGGCCAATGAGGAAGACATCGATCGGGCCAGGATCCGGGATTGGTGTCAACGGCTGGGGCAATGGGCCTCAAATGGACTGCACCAAGCGATCGTGTTTTGCCATACAGCTGACAATCTTCATGCTCCGCATTTATCCAGGACCTGGCTGGAAGAAAGCCAGGACTTCGGGATTTCTTTGAATTCCGGCAAAACACCCTTAGATTATCGGGTCACGAACCAAAAAACACTGTTTGAGTGATGGCCAGGGAACCCTACATGCATCGTGATATCAGCTGGCTATCCTTCAATGAACGAGTTCTACAGGAGGCTGAGGACAAGCAGAATCCGCTTTTCGAGCGGATCAAGTTCATGGCCATCTACTCCAATAATCTGGATGAATTCTTTCGGGTCCGTGTGGCCAACCATCGAAATCTCCTGCGGGTAGGTAAAAAAACCAAGGCCCAGCTGGATTATGATCCCAAGGACCTGATCAAGGAGATCAAGGAGATCGTGAACCTGCAACAGGAACGATTCACCCGGATCTTCAATGAGGAATTGCTACCGGAGTTGAGTGAGCACAGGGTACAGATGATCCGGCATACCGATCTCGACGAGGATCAGAAGACATTTATCGATCAGTACTTCAACAACAACATGCTGCCCTATGTACAGCCTGTCCTGTTGGTCAAGAACAAGATCCGGCCATTTCTCAACAATGCCGCCCTCTACCTGATCGTGGTCCTCCGCGACAAGTCTCGTTCGGAACATCACCGGGACTATGCCATCATCAAGATCCCCTCGGATCACATCCCCAGATTCATCATCCTGCCCGAGACAGGTGGACAACGCTATGTGATGATGCTTGACGAACTGGTTCGGCACAGTATTCCATGGCTGTTTCCTGGGTATGATATCCTCGACAGTTTCTCCATGAAACTGACCCGGGATGCCGAGCTGTATATCGATGATGAATTCTCGGGAGATCTGATCGAGAAGATCAAGAAAAGTCTGACGAACCGGAACATCGGACCTGCATCGCGTCTGGTCTATGATCGCAACATCGACAACAGGACCTTGAACTTCCTCCAGGAGATGTTCGAACTGGAATCCATTGACCTCTTTCCGGAAGGTCGGTACCATAACAACATGGATTTCTTCAAGTTTCCTGATTTTGGTATGACCCACCTGAAGCTGGCCGACCTGCCTCCGCTCCCGTTTGAACCACTGGAGGGTGCCAGGGATTTCTTTGCCCGCATTCGTTGGCGGGACTACCTGATCAACCCTCCATATCATGCATATGAATCCGTGATCCAGTTCTTTGAACGGGCGGCTGCCGATCCCGATGTTACCCATATCAAATTGGTGCAATACCGGGTCGGAGCCCAGTCGAGGATCATGTCGGCCTTGAAGGAAGCGGTCCAGAACGGCAAGCAGGTGACTGTGTTCATTGAAGTCAAGGCGCGATTCGATGAGGAGGCCAACCTCCGCTGGGGTGAGGAACTGGAACGAAACGGTGTCACGGTGCATTACAGTTTCCCTGGATTGAAGGTCCATGCCAAGCTGGCCATGGTGAGGCGGATCGAGAAAGATGGCCCGATCATGTACACCTATCTCAGTACCGGAAATTTTCATGAGGGTACAGCTAGGGTCTATTCCGATCTGGGACTGTTTACTGCCGATGAACGGATCACCGGGGAAGTCGCCCAGGTATTTTCCTTCCTGGAGACAGTGAAATTACCTGAGCAGGGATTCGAACACCTGTTGGTCGGCCAGTTCAACCTGGTGGATACGCTCACGGAACTGATCCATGAAGAAGTCCGACTGGCCAGGCTCGGTCTTCCGGCAGAAATCTGCCTGAAGCTGAATTCCTTGCAGGATCCTTTTCTCATCCATGAGCTCTATCAGGCGTCCCAGGCAGGCGTGCGTGTGCGGATCATTGTCAGAGGTATCTGTTCGCTCATTCCCGGGGTTCCGGGCCTGAGCGACAATATCGAGGCGATCAGTATTGTCGACCGGTTCCTCGAGCATACCCGGGTCTTCTTTTTTCACAATCAGGGCGACCCCAAGATCTATATCTCCTCTGCTGACTGGATGGTGCGCAACCTCTACTATCGCATCGAGACCGCTTGTCCGATCTACCATCCCGCCATTCGGGAAATCCTGATGGATCTCTTTGAAATCCAGTGGAATGACACATTGAAAGCCAGGATCATTGACGAACATCAGACCAATGCATTCCGCCGACCGGAAAAATCGATCGCGCTTCGTTCCCAACATGAGACCTATTTTTACTTCAAACGGAGAATTGACACAGGTGCAACAAAATCATCCTGAAGGCTTGCACGATTCAATTGGTAGGTTGTATATTTGCCGTCCGAATAGCCAATGGGCCAATTCAATTTCTTGATTGCGAAAGTAGCTCAGCTGGTAGAGCACAACCTTGCCAAGGTTGGGGTCGCGGGTTCGAATCCCGTCTTTCGCTCCAAAGGGTGACCGAAACCGGTCACCCTTTCTTTTTTCTGGATGTCAACACCTATCTTTGATGCCCTTGCCCGGGTGGTGAAATGGTAGACACGAAGGACTTAAAATCCTTTGGCCAGCAATGGCCGTGCGGGTTCGAGTCCCGCCCCGGGCACACGAACAGCCGGATTCCAATCCGGCTTTTTT
Organism: Lewinellaceae bacterium; assembly: GCA_020636225.1. Lineage (GTDB taxonomy): Bacteria > Bacteroidota > Bacteroidia > Chitinophagales > Saprospiraceae > JAGNXB01. Next base: position 591,072 of record JACJYI010000002.1, read on the forward strand.
TTATCCTGATGTCCTGCGGATGAGTAGCGGATTTCCTTCAGGATGAGATCGCGGATCCTGGCATTCATCCTCAACCTGCACGATCAACTTGCCAATTACAATGCGATCTCCATGATTTCATGGCAGACGGTCCATCACCCGATCCTGATCCTAAAACCTTTGCAGGTTCAGCCCTTGAATTCCTGCAACCGGACAAACCAGTTGGGATCCATCCGGACGGTCATTTTCCTGCCGGCATCGATCACGAGGCTTTTCCATTCCGCACTGGCATTGATCCTGTGCCTGGAATCATTGATCAACAGCTGGATCGGCATCTGGAGATCTTCACGGGCTGAGATCAACCGATACCGAACGGTCTGTTGCCTGCCTTTCCCGACCACGTCATACTCCAGGACCGGCAGCTCAACCTTGTTCAGGTACTGGTAGAAAAAAGCGGCATAGTCCTCGCCGAGTGATTGGTTGAGGTGGCCGATGATGTCCTGGTAACTCACGATCGAGTGGCGAAACCGCAACGAAAGGCTTTTCAGGGCAGTCCACCAGAGGGCATCATTGGCCACCACGTACCGAAGGGTATGCAGCATCAGCGCTCCCTTTGGATACATGTCCCGTGAACCCGGCTGGTTGACCCCGTAAGTACCGACAATGGGCCGATCGAGTAATACCTCCTTTTTCAGTCCTTCCATATAGCGGGTAGCGGCTTCCGTTCCATACAGACATTCGACATAAACCGCCTCCATGTAAGTGCCGAAGCTTTCATGGATCCACATATCGGCAATATCAGCGGCACTGATACTATTTCCGAACCATTCATGGGCCGATTCGTGGATAATGATATAATCAAACCACTTCCCCTCGGCACTTTGGGAGCGGCCTCGATACCCGTTCTCGAAATGATTTCCATATGCGATGGCGGATTGATGTTCCATTCCCGGATGTGGAGATTGAACCAGCTTGAATCCGTCTTCCGGGAATGGATAGGGTCCCAGATGTGCCTCATAGCAATCGAGCATCGGCCCGACCTGCTTGAATTGCACCTTCGCCTTGGCCAGGTCATTGGGCAGGACATAGTAATCCAGGGATAAGGAATCGCCCTCCGCATTCACATGCCAGTCCCTGAAATGACGATACTGTCCGATATTCAGGGTGACATTGTAGTTATTGATCGGAGAATGCACCTTCCACACATACCTGGTCCACCCGTCGGGTTGTGGGACCTGATCGATCAGGCGGCCGTTGGATACATCCATCAGTCCGGGTGGAACGGTGATAGCAATCTGCATACTATCCGGTTCATCTGATTGATGGTCCTTGGTAGGCCACCACGTACTGGCCCCCAAGCCCTGGCAGGTCACAACGACCCAGGGATTCCCTTCGGTGTCTGTTGTCCAGGTAAATCCGCCATCCCAGGGAGGGTTTCTGGCTTCCTTCGGTCGGCCGGCATAGGTGATCTCCATTGAGGCATATTCCCCTTTCTGCCTGACCTTTCGCCATTCCACGATAACCGTATTGATCTCCCTGGTGAACTTCAGCTTTTTGCCCTGCCCATCCCGGATGTCGGAAATGGCCATGTTCTCCGCCAGGTCCAGCTGGATCTCTCGGGAATCATCCAGGATGCGCATGTGGATGGTACATGTGCCGGAGATCCATTTCTCAGCGGGATCGACACGAAGATCCAACCGGTACTCCGTAACGTCATAGCAGGTTCGAAGCGGAGTCAGCATCCCCCGCAGTGAATCTGCCTTTGTGGGCAACACCTGTGCCGGCAGAGCATGGACGATGAGCAATGCCACCCAGGACAGGGTGAAGAAGCGAAAGAAGGATACTTTCTGACGATCAAACACGTGTACCATTTCCAGAGTTGGAGTTAACAATTCATTGACGAAAGTACTCGATTACGGATTCCCAATTCAGATACCTTTGCAGTCTAAAATCTCATAGTAAATGAAAAGATTGATCGCATTCGCCCTTCCTCTGTTGTTCCTTGTTGCCTGCAACAGTGTGGAGAAGTACCGCTCAGGCATTGAATCACTGGCTACACAGTGGGATCAGACGACTGCTTCTGTAACGGAAGTTGCTCAAATGGTTACTGCCGAGCAGGCCAACTTCGACCAGAACCTGACGTCTATGGTCGTGGCCGAAGACGCCATGGCCAAGCTGAAGGATGACAAGAAGAACATGGTGATGGATGCATTCAATGCATTGCAGACCTCTGGTGCTTCCTTCGGTACCATTGCCGGTGAAGTCAACGATTTCGTGACGAACTGGACAGCCAAGGCTGACCAGGTGAATGCACTGAAAGAAGGACTGGCCAATGGCAAACTGGAAGGTGATGTCACCGCCCAGATCGCTGAACTGACCAATCTGGTCACCGAAGCCGGTACCAAAGTGACCAGCTGGAAGGAGCAGATCGAAGCCGCCAAGGCTGGTATTGCCTCCAAGCAGGAAGCTTATCAGACGGTTGTTGCTGAGATCATGCCCAGCAAGTAATCAGATCACTCGCAAGATCTACAGGGCGGCCTCCAAGAGGCCGCCCTTTCTTTTTTCCCTCCGATTCCCCATCTTCACGGCATGCCTGATTATTTCCCACTGACCGGCAAGGAGAGAATCGTTGACCTTTCCCATCCCCTGAACGAGGGAACCCCTGCCTATCCAGGTGACCCGCTCCTCAGGATCCAGCCTCTGGCGACTGTTGCCGAAGATGGTTATCTGCTTTCTAGCATTGCCTCCGTTTTCCATTCAGGCACCCATGTGGATGCGCCCGGACATTTTGTCGCTGGTGGCGCCATGATCGATGACTTGCCCTTGACCACCTGGTATGGCCAAGCCGTTCTGATCGATGCTGGCGTGGATCCTGTCCTGCTTCCATCCTTGATCGACCCCATCCGGATGATGCAGGCCGACTTCATCCTGTTTCGCACAGGCTGGGATCGTCATTACGGAGATCCGGCTTATTTCCTGAATCACCCGACCCTTTCCCTTGAACTGGCTGTCGAGTTGTCCAGGCTACCCATCAAAGGCATCGGAATGGATCTGCCCAGCCCAGACCGTAGCCCATATCCTGTTCACCAGGTCTTGCTGCAACGTGGAATGGTCATCCTGGAGAACCTCACCTGCCTGGACCAACTTCCCGCATGTCAAGCATTTCCATTCATGGCCTTTCCCGATCGGATCAAGGCGGAGGCCGCCTGGGTAAGACCACTGGCCTGGATACCTGTGAAAGAGTAACTTCGCCCTCAGACAACGGATCCCATCGACCACCACAAGTGGCCTTGTTCACTCAGTCCTCAAGCCTGGTTTCATGCTCAATCGAATTTCATTCCGCTCCCGGATCATGGCCATGGTCACCAAATTCCTGGCCGTTCAGCTCCTATTATACCTCCTGACCATCCGCTATCTCCTGTTTGATCTCCTGGGGCCGTATTATGCAGTGACCATCATCGTGATCAAGTTTGTGGCCTTCATCCTGGCCCTGGATATCCTGAACGATCTTCTGAAGTTCTTCTATCGCCGCCGCGTAGGACTCGCCAATGGACAGCATGATAACATCACCCTGGGGCTGAACAATATCTATCTGCTCCTGGTGATCGGTGGATCGTTGATTACCATCACGGCCTTTTTTGGACTGAATCCGAAGGAGCTGTTCACCTCCCTGTCCATTGTGGCAGCCGCCATTGCCATTATTTCCAAGGAATATATCTCGGATATCATCAGCGGCATGTTCATTGCTTTCAGCAAGGATGTCGCCATTGATGATCTGGTCAAGGTAGGTGATTACTCGGGCAAGATCGTGGATATCGGCATCAGCAAGACCGCATTGCTGAATGATGACGATGATCTGATCTACATCCCCAACCACAAGTTCTTTATCGTTGAAGTCACCAACTATACCAAGAGTCCGGTTCGGACGACTAGTCTGGAGTTCGAACTGGAGCTGGAACATCTCACCACCCTGGAGAACCTGGAAGATGCCCTCATCTCCTCATTGGATCGCTATAAGGAGTATATCGAAGCGACTTCCTTCAATCTCAAGGTGGTCCATGTTTACAAGGACTACCTCCACCTGAAGTTCCAGTATATTCTCAATGTCAGTGACCGAGAGATGGAAAAGGACATCCGACGTAAAACCGTCCGGCAGGTGGTTGATTTCATCCGGACACACGGTGGCCGTCAGAACAAGGATGCATAACGTTGTAGAAGCTCGCTGACCTCTCGCTCCCAGGTCAGTTCCCTTGCATGCACCACACAGCCTGCCTGACACGACCGATAGGTTTCCGGATCGGTCAATGCCTGGATGCCCTGAATCAGATGGTCCTCGTCCAGTTGGTCGATCAGGACGCCAACCGGGTATTGCTCGTTCAATCGCGCATACTCGGGAAAGGCCATGTGGATGGCCGGCAAGCGTGCATAGGTATAATCAAACCATTTGTTGGCCAGGGAGTAGTAGTAACTCAGGCTGTCATCTGATAGCAGATTGATGCCGATGCTGGCCTGGACAGCCCACTTGGACAGTTCAGCAGGAGGCACCCAGCCCAGGAACCGGACCTGTTGGTGGACGCCACAAGAGTTGGCCAGATGGCGAAGTTCTTCTGATAGATCCCCTTCACCGGCTATCCAGAGCTGATATCCGGGCAACCTGGCCAGGACTCGGATCGCTACCTCCAGGCCCCTGCCCTGATTCAATGCCCCCTGGTACCAGATGATCTGCCGATCCCTGGCAGGCCATTGTTCTCCTTCAACCTGTCGATCAGGAAGATTCCGGATGACATGAACAGGTCGCTCATATCGCTTGGCCAACACATCCGCCAGGGCCGGTCCGACGGTATAGATCAAGTCCATGTATGGCACACTCCAACGCTCGATCCTCTCCCAGATCGCCCGGCTGATCGGTCGTCCGGTCAATTCGGGCACCTCTGTAAAAAACTCATGAGCATCAAAGATCAATCGTCGTCTTTTCATCCGGCCGGATATCACAATGGGGAGGATGGTATCCAGATCTATCGCACATTGGGCCTCCGCCGGCTGTCGCCACAAATAGAACAGATACCTCAACTGCATTTCCAGATAGAAAAGTTTACCGGATCGAAACCAGAAAGACAACCGATGGGCCTTGAACGGGTACTCCGGCAAAGCCGGACTGTCCGGATATTGCCGACCGACCAGGGTGACCTGATAGCCAGCGTGCTGGAGAGCCGAACAGATCCGGATCATCCGTCGATCATGCCGGATATCATTGGATACCGTGAAGAGAATCCGCTTCATGTGTCGAGGATCAATTTGCCATAGGATTCCCTGATCAGTCCTTCATCGCTCCAATCCTGGAGGATCCGCTTCAACTGCACAGTCTCCTGTGGAGAGAACTGCCGCTGGATCTCAGCCATCGTCCACTCCTCCTGTGTCTGGAATAATTGCCGCAGTCGTACCTGTACCTCCTCGTCTGCGGGACGATCGACCTGCCTTCCGGCTTGTTCGAGGCAGCGATCACACTGTCGGCATGGCTCTGATGACGCCTCGCCGAAATAGGCCAGGATAGCTTGTTGCCGACAGTCTGTGGCATGCAGAAAATCATCGATCGCCTGGATCCTGTCACGCTGGCGATCCTTCCTGAAGTTCAGCAACCGGGTATCGAATTGCAGCTGGTCGGCATCCTGGCGGGCCAGTTCAAACTGCAATTGAGGTTTGTCCCGCATTGGTCGGTATTCCAGGACATTGGATTGGTGAAGGAACTGCAGTAAACGGGTGATCTGCTCTTCGGAATATCCCGACACCTGCATGATCTGAGTGAGCTGAATGGCCACGGGATATTGGTACAGCCCCTGATACAGTCGCTGTACCGTCTTGATCAAATGATCGATCTTCTGGTTCTTGAGCTGGTACTGATACAGGTCCTGGGGGCCTGATGTGAGCCAGAGGGTCGCTGGTTGGAACACACTCTCCGAAAGGGAGAGCCACCCCGATTCTTCCAGGATCCTCAACGAAGAAAGGACCCTGGTTGGTGAAAAGTTGAACCGATGGGCAAAATCGAGGAGGTCAAAATCAAAGCTGGTCATCGCCCCGCTTCCGTAGGCGAGCTGAAAATAACTGCCCAAAGCCCGGTAGACCTGCCGAATCTCCAGAAGTGGCGGAAACTGTTCCTCAAACTGGCGCATCAGCTTGTTCAGGTCATGTTGTCCGGCCAGCAACACAGCACGAGCGGGTAGTCCGTCACGACCTGCCCGACCTGCCTCCTGATAATACGCTTCCAGTGAATCCGGCAGGTCCATGTGGATCACCACCCGGACATTGGCCTTGTCAATGCCCATGCCAAATGCATTGGTGGCCACCATCACGGGGAATTCATCCTGTTGCCATGCTTCCTGGAGGCCCATGCGTTCCGCTGCGGGAAGTCCTGCATGAAAGGCTTTCGCCGGGATGCCGCGTTCTGTCAGAAAGAGCGCATAGTCGGCTGATCGTTTCCGGCTGCGAACATAGACGATCGCTGAGCCGGAAAGGTTTTTCAGCCAGTTCAGCATGGCTTGTTCCTTGTCTGGCCGGTCCTCAACGAAAAAGGCCAGGTTGGTTCGACGGAAGGTCGTCCGGATGACCTTCCCATCGGTAAAGGACAGCTTGTCCTGAATGTCAGCGACCACTTGAGGAATCGCCGTTGCCGTCAAGGCCAGGACCGGGGCTCGGGGTACCCATTGGCGAATGGTCGCAATCTCCAGATAGGCAGGACGAAAATCATAGCCCCATTCTGAAATGCAATGGGCTTCATCCACGGCGATGAGATCGATGTTCATTTGTCGGATCCGGGCTTCGGCCAGGTCGGAACGCAAGCGTTCGGGGGAGACATAGAGCAATTTCAATCCACCGTAGACCGCATTATCCAGAATTCGATCAATCTGAGTGTAGCTCATGCCGGAATGGATGGCTTCAGCACGTATCCCCTTGCTCTTCAACTGATCAACCTGATCCTTCATCAGGGCGATCAACGGGGATATCACCAGGGTCAATCCACCACCCATCAGGGCCGGGATCTGGTACGTCACGGACTTGCCTCCACCGGTTGGCAACAAGGCCAATGTATCCGTTCCTCTGGTCACGGAATCGATTACCTCGGCCTGACCCTGTCGGAATGACGGATGCCCCCAATACCGGGCAAGGAAATCTTCAGGTCGAATCGCGGACATTTCCCAAAAGTACGCAGGTTGCACCACCTGTGCATACTGGCTCGTTGATCACATCTTCTGCAAACCCCCAGCTTGAGGAAACACCTGTCAAAATGGCACAATCGATGAAAAAGCCGTTATCTTTGCGTCTCCCATCTTGTAATCTGTTTCCGAATGATGCTAGAATCTGTTGCTCCTGAATCGCGAGTACCCTTGGATGAACACCTGCAGGGGTCGGTCTTCTATCAGGAGAACAAAACCGGTCAGCCCGTGAAGGGGCATTTCTATATCGAGAGTTATGGCTGCCAGATGAACTTCAATGACAGTGAGATCGTCGCTTCCGTCCTGGCAGAAACAGGTTACCAACCCACCCGAGATGTCGACATCGCTGACCTGATCCTGATCAACACCTGTTCCATCCGGGAGAAAGCTGAAGATACTGTACGAAAGCGCTTGCAGACCTTTCAGCGACAGAAGGCCACCCAACCGGGTCTGCTCGTTGGTGTCCTCGGATGCATGGCCGAACGACTCAAATCCAAGTTCCTGGAAGAGGAAAAACTCGTAGACCTGGTCGTCGGGCCGGATGCATATCGCGACCTGCCACGACTGATCGAGCGAGCGGATGACGGGGAAAAAGGACTCAATGTATTCCTGTCGCGCGAAGAGACCTATGCGGATATCAATCCTCTTCGCCTTGATCAGAATGGTGTCACTTCATTCATTTCGATCATGAGGGGTTGCGACAACATGTGTTCCTTTTGTGTTGTGCCATTTACACGAGGACGAGAGCGCAGTCGGGACCCCTATTCCATCCTGGCCGAAGCCACCGATCTGTTTCAAAAGGGTTATCGGGAAGCCACCCTGCTCGGCCAGAATGTCGATTCCTACTCATGGTCCCATCCGGATACCGGAGAGCAGGTGAATTTCGCTCAATTGTTGGCGATGGTCGCCGAAATCCATCCGGATCTGCGAGTGAGATTCTCGACGTCTCACCCCAAGGACATTACCAATGAGGTCCTGGAGACGATCGCACGATATGAGAACATCTGCAAGTATATCCACCTGCCCGTCCAATCCGGCAGCAGTCGCATCCTGGATTTGATGAACCGAACCTATGATGCCCCCTGGTATCGGGAGCGGATCGAAGCCATCCGCCGGATCATTCCGGATTGTGCCGTTTCTTCGGATATCATCGCCGGCTTCTGTACCGAAACAGAGGAGGATCACCAGGACACCCTGGAGATGATGGCCTTTGCCCGGTATTCCATGAGCTACATGTTTGCCTATTCCGAACGTCCGGGAACCCTGGCCGCAAGAAAATATCCGGATGATATCCCGGAAGAAGTAAAAAAGAGGCGCCTGGGTGAGATCATTCAACTGCAGAACCAGATCTCTCTGGCACACAACCAGGCTGACATCGGAAAGACATTTTCCGTCCTGATCGAGGGCGATTCCAAGCGGAATGATCAGGAGCATAAAGGACGCAACACCCAAAACAAGATGATTGTCTTCCCGAAGACGGGTTCACACGGTCCGGGTGACTATGTCCGAGTCAAGGTGACCGATGCGACAAGTGCCACGTTGAGAGGTGAAGTCGTTCATGATGTTGAGCAATAGAAATGGCAGAAATTCAATCGATTAAACAGCGCTTTGGCATCATATCCCAATCGGCGCTTCTCGAGCAGGCCCTGGATACCGCCATTCGGGTTGCCCCTACGGATCTCACGGTATTGATCACCGGTGAATCCGGGGTGGGCAAAGAAGTCTTCTCCAAGGTCATCCACAGTCTGAGCCCCCGGAAACACAATCCTTTCATTGCGATCAACTGTGGTGCGATCCCGGAGGGCACCATCAATTCCGAGTTGTTCGGGCATGAAAAGGGTGCCTTCACCGGAGCAACGGGTGATCGGAAAGGTTATTTCGAAACGGTCAATGGAGGCACCATCTTCCTGGATGAGGTAGGAGAAATGCCATTGGATACGCAGTCGTTTCTGCTGCGCATTCTCGAGTCAGGTGAATTTATCCGGGTTGGATCGAGCCAGGTCCTGAAGACCGATGTCCGGGTTGTCGCAGCCACACATGTCGATCTGCGGGAAAAAGTCCGACAGGGGAAATTCCGGGATGACCTCTACTATCGACTGAATACGGTCCCCATACACATTCCGCCATTGCGTGATCGTCGCGAGGACATCCTGTTGCTGTTTCGCAAGTTCAGTATCGACTTTGCCGAGAAATACCGGGGAAATTCCATCCAGCTGGATGATGAAGCCAAACTGATCATTGAATCCTACAACTGGCCGGGGAATGTCCGTGAACTGAAGAATGTCGCTGAACAGCTGTCCGTGCTGACCGAGCGGAAGATCGTGACGGCTGCTGACCTGAAACAGGTCCTTCCCCATCTCTTTCAGCGTCATCTTCCGGCACTGACCGGGGCCGGGAGCCAACAGGACAGTACCACATTCCAGGAAAGAGAGATCCTCTACAAGCTCCTGTTCGATATGAAAAGCGATCTGACCGACCTGAAAAAAGTGGTCTTTGAGCTGATCCGGAACAATGATCTGGATATGCCTGATGGGCATCATCTGCAAACACTGAAAACCAGTCATGCTGAATCGCCCCGAATGGACATGGTTCCTTCTGGCGGGTATGATCCCCGCTTGACCTCGTTCGTTCATCGGGATGAAGAGGAATACATGGATGAACACAGGCCTGTGATCATTGACCCACAAAAACACAGGACGGGTGTCATGGAGGTCGTGGAAGAAAATCTAAGCCTGGAATCCATGGAACGGGATATGATCAGGAAAGCACTGCAAAAACACAGGGGCCGCCGAAAAGAAGCTGCCGATGAACTGGGGATCTCTGAACGCACACTCTATCGAAAGATCAAGCAATATGATCTTCAATGACATACACATGAAACAAGGTCAGGCACGTCTGTTCTCCATCACCCTGGTTGTCATCCTGCTGACCACTTTCACGGGATGCTACAGCTTCAAGGGGATCTCCATTCCCCAGGGAGCCACCACCTACTACGTGCACAACTTTGAGGATATCAGTGACCTGCAGTTGCCCAACTACAATATTACCTTCACTGAAACACTGAAAGACAAGGTCCGGAATGAATCCAGATTAAAATGGAACGACCAGGAACCTCATATTGAGTTTAGCGGCAAGATCCTGGGATTCACGGTGTCTGCCGTTTCCCCGGAGATCGGAGCGACCACTGCGTTCAACCGACTGGAGGTTTCCGTCGAGGTGACCTACATCAATCATTTGAACCCCGAAGCCGGTTGGACACGACGGTTCTCCCAGTTTGACAACTTCCCTTCAGACCAGAACTTACTTGAAGCACTGGATGATATCCTTCCGGGAATCAATCAGTTACTTATGGAATATATCTTTAATGCCGCATTTACTGACTGGTAATTTCAGTTCCAGTACTTCTTGAAGGCCCGGAAAGTTTTGTACTTTAGCCGCCATTCAAGGCACATGGATCGACTCTGGTTTCATCAATGTATTCACGGCTTGCTATCTCTCTCCACTTCCGCGTTGAGGGATATTCATGCGTTTGCCATCGAGCATCCATACCAGCAAAACATCCGGATGGCCGAAGCCGCCCTCGAAAAGAATGAGGCGCTACCTGACCAGAACATTGCCGGAGCGTTTCAGCTGCCCGATCGCAGGGCGCTGTATGAACTGAAACGAACCGGACCCGAGCTCCGGATTGCGGCAGACATAGACATCACCACACCAGGACGACCTGAAGCTGCATCGGTAGCTGTCAGCGTGTCTGATGATGCCCCCATGGATCCGTCCAGCCTTCGCCTACGCCGGATGCTTCCGGTGTATATTCGTCCAGAACCCGACACTACTCTGGAAGAGGAGGATCAGGAAGACAATTGGGCTCAACTGGAACAATTGCTTCGCGAGGATACCCAGGATGAGCTGACAGAAGACGAACCCGTGATGGCTTCCGGTGGATCAGGCTCCTCGGATGACACCCCTCCCCGACCGTCATTGCTGGAGCGACTGGACCTGCGCATCGATGACCATGCGTTTGGCAGACCGGAAGTGACGGAGCCACTCCCTCAGCGTAGCTTTACCGACTGGTTGACTGGGCTGTCCACACCTTCGGAAGACAGGTTGCACCAGGATAGTGGCTCAGATGACGCAGAGAATGATGGTGTCAAGCGAAAGAAAAAATCAAAAAAATCCAGGAAGGAAGCCAAGCGACTGGCCAAACAAAGTGTCAAGCGAAAAAAAGTGGTCGCCACACAAACCCTGGCTGAATTGCTGGCCAAACAGGGTCACATTGCAGATGCCATCGATATGTTTGAGCGGCTTTGCTTGATATATCCGGAAAAAAAGGCCATATTTGCGGCTCGTATTGAAACGATAAAAAGTTCACTTCCATGATCACACTTCTTACGATCCTCATTGCCTTGATCGCTATCCTGTTGATGGCTGCGGTTCTGATCCAGAATCCGAAGGGAGGAGGAGTCGATTCCACGTTTGGCGGTTCAGCAACAAACCAGATGCTGGGTGCTGCACGTTCCACCGATTTTATTGAAAAAGCTACCTGGTACCTGGCTGCTGCCCTGGTCGTCCTTTGTATCATCACCTCCCTGATGGTAGGAACTGGTGGTGAAGCTCCACTGATGACCCAGTAATCCGGGGAATTCTTGACCCTTCATGTCAAAGGGCCTGACAGATCCTGTCAGGCCCTTTTTGCATTACATGACATCCTGTCGAACGGCTCTTCCCCAGCTGGCAGTTATCGCTGCAATAATGGCAGGAAACCTGGCTTGGCACATTGTGTGATTAAGGGTCAGTGCAATCGTACTTCAAATTCTCTAACCAAATCTCCATTACATTATGAAGCCGATTAATGATCGCGTCGTTGTGAAGCCGGCTCCGGCTGAAGAAAAGACCAAAGGTGGCATTATCATTCCCGATACAGCCAAAGAAAAGCCTCAGCGAGGTGAAGTGGTCGCCGTTGGTCCTGGCAAAGACGGCAATCTGATGACCGTACAGGTCGGTGATATTGTTCTGTACGGGAAATATGCCGGACAAGAACTCAATTACGAGGGACATGATTACCTGATCATGCGAGAGGATGACATCCTGGTCGTCCTGTAATTCATTCCCTATTCCTTAACCATCAACATTAAATCAAAACCTAGCTATGGCTAAGCAAATCACATTCGATAGTGATGCCCGTGAGAAACTCAAAGCGGGGATCGATGCACTGGCAAATGCTGTAAAAGTAACCCTGGGCCCCAAGGGTCGGAATGTCATCATTCAAAAGAGTTTCGGCGCCCCTGCCATTACCAAGGACGGTGTTTCCGTTGCCAAGGAAATTGAGCTGGAAGATGCCGTGGAGAACATGGGCGCTCAAATGGTAAAGGAAGTCGCTTCCAAGACGGCTGATGCGGCCGGCGATGGCACGACCACGGCCACTGTCCTGGCACAGGCCATGGTCACTGCCGGGATCAAAAGCGTAGCTGCCGGGGCCAACCCGATGGACCTCAAGCGCGGGATCGACAAGGCAGTACGGGCAGTTGTCGAACAGTTGAAGAAGGACAGCGAAGTGATCGGTTCCGATTTCAAGAAGATCCAGCAGGTTGCTGCGATCTCCGCCAATAATGACGAGGAGATCGGCAGCCTGATCGCCGATGCCATGAAGCGGGTGTCCAAGGATGGCGTCATTACTGTGGAAGAAGCCAAGGGCACGGACACTTATGTCGAGGAGGTCATGGGAATGCAATTCGATCGCGGATACCTGTCCCCCTACTTCGTGACCAATGCAGACAATATGACTGCCGAGTACGAGAATCCGTATATCCTGATCCACGACAAGAAGATCAGCAACATGCAGGATATCCTGCCTGTGCTGGAGAAAGTGGTGAACAGCGGTCGTCCGCTGTTGATCATTGCCGAAGACATTGACAGCCAGGCCCTGGGTGTCCTGGTGGTCAACCGTCTGCGTGCCGGCTTGAAGGTGGTTGCTGTGAAGGCTCCAGGATTCGGTGATCGTCGCAAAGCCATGCTGGAAGACATTGCCATCCTGACCGGTGGTACCGTCATTTCTGAGGAGCAGGGATACAAACTGGAAAATGCCGAACTCTCACATCTGGGCGTCGCTGAAAAACTGTCAGTAGACAAGGATAACACGACGATCGTCAATGGCCGGGGTGAAGAGAAACTGATCCAGGCCCGGATCAACCAGATCAAGCAACAGATCGAGACCACGACATCCGACTATGACCGGGAGAAACTCCAGGAACGCCTGGCCAAACTGGCCGGTGGTGTTGCCGTTCTCTACGTCGGCGCTGCCACAGAAGTCGAGATGAAGGAGAAGAAGGACCGTGTGGATGATGCCCTGGCTGCTACTCGCGCGGCTGTTGAAGAAGGTATCGTCGTCGGTGGTGGCGTAGCCCTGATCAGGGCCATGTCCGCGCTGGAAGGTGTCAAGTCCGTTAATGAAGACGAAAAGACCGGTGTTGCCATCGTTCGCAAGGCACTGGAAGCACCTATCCGGATCATCTCCGAGAATGCAGGTGTCGAAGGATCTGTTGTCCTGATGAACATCCTGGAAAAGAAGGGTTCATACGGATTCAACGCCCGGACCGAGGTCTATGAAGACCTCAAGAAAGCCGGGGTCATCGATCCGCTGAAAGTGACCCGTATCGCTCTGGAAAACGCTGGATCGATTGCTGCCATGGTCCTGACCACGGAGTGTGTCATCAATGACAAGCCCGAGCCTCAGGATAACCACCATGCACCTTCCATGCCAGGCGGTGGCATGGGCGGCATGATGTAAGCCTCCTCTCCCTGAGAGACACAACCTGATCAAATACCTCCCGGAACCTTCCGGGGGGTATTTTTTTTCTTCAGTGATTTCCGTACCCCATCCACCCGTCCACCCGCAAAAGCCATCGTACCTTTGCCGTGCAAACCACAGGCAATATGTTACGTGCGATAAGTCCGGTTGATGGCCGCTATGCCAACAAGACCCTGGCATTACAGGATTTCTTTTCCGAATCAGCGTTGATCCGATACCGGGTTCGTATCGAAATCGTGTACTTCGAACGACTCTGCCGGTCTGGCCTGCCGGCTCTGGCACATCTTTCCCATATCGACCTCTCCGACATCTGGAAGCAATTCACCGAGGAGGACGCCCAGCGCATCAAGGAGATCGAAGCGGTCACCAACCATGATGTCAAGGCCGTGGAATATTACCTGCGCGAGGTATTTACGCAACGGGGACTGGGAGAGGTGATTGAATTCATCCACCTGGGCCTGACCTCTCAGGATATCAACAATACGGCCATACCCCTCTCCCAGAAAGAAGCATTTGAGACGGTCTACCTTCCAGAATTGAACAAGACGGTCGAGCAGCTTAGGCATCTCGCCATGACCTGGATCGATATTCCCATGCTGGCGCGGACACATGGACAGCCTGCCTCGCCCACTCGTCTGGGAAAAGAATTGCTCGTGTTCGTCGAACGGCTGGAAAAGCAGATCCGCATGCTGACCGATATACCCTTTGCCGCCAAGTTCGGAGGAGCCACGGGGAATTTCAATGCCCATGTGGCCGCCTTCCCCGACATGAACTGGCCACTGTTTGCCGATGAACTGTGCGCATCACTCGGCCTGGTACGATCGCAATACACCACCCAGATCGAACATTACGACATGATCGCCGCTCATGTTCAGGCCCTGTCCCGGATCAACACCATCCTCATCGATCTCTGCCGGGATATCTGGACATACATCTCCATGGATTATTTCAAGCAGAAGGTAGCTGCCAACGAGGTTGGCTCCTCCGCCATGCCGCACAAAGTAAATCCCATAGATTTTGAGAATGCCGAAGGCAACCTGGGTATGGCGAACGCCATCAGTGAGTTCCTGGCTTCCAAACTGCCCGTTTCCCGGTTGCAGCGCGATCTGACGGATAGCACGGTGCTCCGGAATATCGGTCTCCCCTATGCCTACGGACTGATCGCCCTGTCTTCCCTTCAAAAGGGACTGGGCAAGCTTATCCTCAACGAATCACGGATCCAGAAGGATCTGGAAGATCAGTGGGCCATTCTAGCAGAGGCCATCCAGACGATCCTTCGAAGGGAGAATTATCCCCATCCCTATGAAGCCCTGAAGCAGTTGACCCGCGGACAGCAGGACATCGATGCGAATGCGTTGCATGCGTTCATCCACCAACTTGACCTGCCGGATGCTGTCAAGCATGAACTCCTCGGCCTTCGACCGGACACCTATATCGGCGTCTTGCCTGGCTAAACCCTGAACCCGGGATCAACGAATCAATAGTGGAATACCTGGCCGTTGTAGTGGATCTCCACTCCGGTGTGATCAGCGGGGATCACCTCTCCGATGATCCGGGCATCGATGCCAAAGGAAGTTGCAATGGACACCAGTTCATCCGCGACCTCCGGATCAACATAGCATTCAAGCCGTTGCCCCATATTGAAGACCTGGAACATTTCCCGCCAATTGGTCCCGCTTTCCTCCTGGATCAGTCGGAAAACCGGGGGAACGGGAAGCAGGTGGTCCTTACGGACAATTCCTTCTGTGATGAACTTGCTCACCTTGGTCTGGCCACCTCCTGTGGAATGGATCATGCCATGTAAACCCTTCCGGCAATGAGCCATGATCTGCCGGATCACCGGTAAATAGGTTCGGGTAGGCGAAAGAAGCAGCTGTGCCATGCTGAATGTGCCCTCCTCAAAGAGGACCTCCTCGGTGATCGCCCGGCTCCCTGCATAGACCACATCTTCATGCGTTTCGGGAGCATATGTTTCCGGGTATCTGTCCCGATATCGCGAATGAAGGATATCATGCCTGGCAGAAGTCAGACCATTGCTCCCGATTCCGCTGTTGTAGGTTTGTTCATAGCTCGCCTGCCCATATGAGGCCAGTCCGACGATCAACTGTCCCGGTCGGATATCATTGACCAGCAGATCCGACCGCTTCATCCGGGCGAACGTACAATACCCGACATCCATGGTCCTGACGATGTCACCCACATCGGCAGTCTCGCCGCCGGCTGGATACAGATGGATGCCATGAGCCGCCATGTTCTCCCGGAACGACTCCAGCCATTGGATGATCCTGGTGATCACTTCACCCGGGATCAGGTGCTTGTTGCGCCCGATCGTGGACGAGATGGTAATATCCGTGGTACAGCCGATACAGGCCATGTCGTCCAGATTCATGACCAGTGCATCCTGGGCAATCCCCTCCCAGACAGAAAGATCTCCGGTTTCCTTCCAATACAGATACGCCAGGCTGGTCTTGGTACCGGCGGTATCCGCATGCATGATATTGCAGTGATCCTCACTTCCTCCGGCAACATCCGGGAGGATCTTGCAAAACGCCTTGGGAAACAATCCCTGTGAAAGGCCTTTGATCGCAGCATGAACCTCTTCCTTGCCAGAGGAAACGCCGCGTTTGGCATATCTGTCATCCATCATAGAAAACGAACATATAGGCCTCTCTGCAACAAGATCGACCAGTGATTACTTCTTGGTTTTGTTTCCAGAACGCGCTTGCTGCTGTTCCTTCAATGCCGTCTCCAGGCGTTGCTGGAATCCGCTCTTCTTTTTCGGCTTCTTGGCATTCTCCTCAAGCTTCTCACGGATCTTGTCGTGATCAATGATGTAGTTCTTCGTGATCAGGGTCTGACTGATATTCAGGATATTACTGATACACATGTAGGCAGTCAAACCACTGGCGTAGTTGTTGAACCAGAAGAGAAACATCAACGGCATGAAATACTGGACATACTTCATGGCGGGATTGACGGACATGTCCATTTCCCGGGTAGAGTAGTATGTATAGATAATGGTCGTGATCACCCAGATCAGGGTAAACAGACTGATATGGTCACCATACATCGGGATATGGGTACCCAACTGGATAAAGGCATCATAGGAGGACAGATCATCTGCCCAGAGAAAGGATTCCTGCCTGAATTCAATCGAGGCAGGAAAGAACCGGTAGAGCGCGATCCAGATGGGCATCTGCAGGACCATGGGTAAACACCCCCCCAGCGGATTCACACCAAACTCCCTGTAGATCTTCATCGTCTCGATCTGGACCTGCTGGGCATCGTCCTTGAACTTTTCTTTCAGGTGGGCCAGCTTGGGCTTCAATGCTCCCATCTTGGCTTGCGACAGCAACATCTTGTAGGTCAGGGGATACAGGACAAGTTTGACGAGTAACGTCAAGAGGAGGATCACCAGACCCTTACTACTGAACAGGCCGCTGAGGAAGGAGAAAATGGGCCGGATCACATACCGGTTAACCGTGCCGAAGAGGCTCCATCCAAAGGGGATGATATCCTCCACATCTTCATGGAATGCACTCAGGGCGGTGTAATCATTCGGACCGATGTAGAAGGTCATGGGAAAGGCCTCGCCGTCGCCGATCTTCGGAAAGCTAAGCCGGGAATAGGCCAACTTCAGATCAGGGGTATCCTCGTTCTGGACGACCGTCCTCAGGTCACCGGCGGTAAAGGCCTGACCAGCGATCAGGGTCGAATTGAAAAACTGATTGGAATGAGAGACCCATTTCAGCGGCTGGTCCAGTGCCTTTTCATCTGATGCCCGACAGGAACAGTAGTCGGTCGAGCCATTGCTTTCTTTGAAGTAAACGGTGGAGAACATCTTTTCATAGTCGCTGTTCTTCTCCAGCTTCTGCAGATAGTTCTTCCATTCCAGGGTCAATCCCTCTCCATTGGCCTGCAAACCCGACTGACTGACGGAATAGGCCAGGGCAAATCCGGTTTCGGGGAGAGTATACCGTTGCTGCAGATATGATCCGTTGTCACCCTGAACAGTGAACATCACCTCACGGTCGTTCACCCTGGAAGCAAATAAAAGATCACCGGACAGGATCTGCCTGCCATTGATATTCAACAGGTAGTCAAACCGGTTTCTCGGATCCTCCAGCAGTTGAAGGGCGGCCGTGGAATCCTCACTGCTTCCCTCATGATGAATGATCTTCTTGTAGTTCTTGAGGGTCACCTCCTTGACACGACCACCGCGACTGGTGAAGGTGACGTTCATATCCGCATTCTCAAGAACGATCAACTCCTCCTGGCCGACAGATGCCGCAGTGAACGGACCAAACTGGTCCTGGCGAGCCGCCAGAAGAGTTGAATCCAGATCGCTGGGGATGGTCTCGGGAAGCTCCGCGGGTGCAGGAGATTCCGCTATGATCTCCTTGGCCTGGTTGACCTGCTCGAGACTGTCTTGTTTGGCAGCCTGCTGGGCGATCTCACTGTCGTTCGGGCTGTTCAATTTAGCCCAAACAAAAATGATGATGAAGATGAGGGTAAAACCGATAATGGAATTCCAGGTATTCTTATCCATGCGAATGCGTCGAAGCCTTATGAATATGCGGCCCAAAGGTAGCATTTTGTCCCAAGGCACCATTCAGGAATCGATGGAAGATATGGAAACAACGACGTGGGGATAACTCTCGAGGAAACCGGCAAGTCCGGGCAGACCAGCTGGGGCCTACCGAAACTGGAGACCCGGCAGGTGCAAAAAAAAAGAGCGTCCGGTAACGAACGCTCCCTTAAGGTAAACTACTACAAACGCAACTCATATATGACAGAAACTGTGCCAATCCAATATGAATAGAAATATTTTTTATAAAATATTTTCATCATAACTAAAGGCCCTGATGATTGGTTCACACCTGCAGCCCATCGTATGATTATCATTATGAATAATTTACATGCAACCAGTTCAATAAGAACTGCCTTGCACTATTTGGTCGCCGTTTCTATACGGCGCAACCAGCGTTCGGGTGTATCCGATTCGACGAACTGGATCTCATAGATCTTATCCTTCTCCGGTTCCAGAACAAGGTCCTTTGCCTTGAGACCTGCTGCTGCTTCCAGGAAGCCGGGATTGTTGGATGCTACGCTCAATATCCCGCCACGATAGCCAAAGAAATAGTAGAATTCACTGCTCGATTTCAGGTAGATATAAAGCCGGTCATCACCGTTGGAAG
The DNA here is from genome assembly GCA_020636225.1 of Lewinellaceae bacterium. Taxonomy (GTDB): domain Bacteria; phylum Bacteroidota; class Bacteroidia; order Chitinophagales; family Saprospiraceae; genus JAGNXB01. Next base: position 610,262 of record JACJYI010000002.1, read on the forward strand.
GCATCCGGATCTCGATATGCCCCTTGAAATACCGATTGAACATCTCCCCGTAGATACTGGCAACAGGCAACTTGTCTCCAAGACTGACAAACGACTGCAGTTCCGGATCCCACTTCAAGGACATCTTGGGAATGAAGAAGCTGTATTTGTTGAACTCATCCGGCAGGTCAAGCGCCCGATTACGCATGATATTGGTCGTCTCAAAATACTTGGCATCTTCCGGGATGAATTCTGCCAGGGCCTTTTCATAAAACGGATCAGAAGGATAGTCCAGGTAGGATGCATCAAAGGATGCGGACAGGTCTTTCACCATTTCCTTGACCAGGCTCTCCGGGATGATCAACTGGATCCCCGCCATGGCGTCCAGAAAGATCTTGGGAGGACCGGCTTCGCCATATGCCAGACTATCCGGTACATTGAAGACTGTGGAGATGGTGCCGGCGGCATCAATACTGACCATATCCAATTCGGATCCAAGGGACAATTTCCCTTCACCATTGATGGCAGCAGAGCGATTGTTGAAGACCACCAGATTGCCCCTGCGACCCGCATTGGCCACCTTCATCGAATCACCGAAATAGAATGTATCCCCGACCTTGTCATATCGGAAATATCCCGTTGTTTCCAGGACAGGCCTGTCCTTCCGCAAGAACAGACAGGACATAACGGAGGGATACATGTAGGATGTCCCCCGATTGACAAAGAAACCTGTCCGGCAAATCTCCCCATTGAGATCACGTGGCTTGTCGTAGGCGATCATCAGATTGTTCTTGTCGCCTTCACTATCGATACTGAACCAGTTCTTCCGATTCAGCTTGTCCGCTTCCAGAAATGCATATCCTTTGAAGTTCAGTTCTGGTTGATCCGCCTCCAGGCTGATCGTCCCCATGAACCGGGTCTTGGTATCAATATAGAACTGCAGACTGTCGGTCACCTCCCCTTCTGCCCGGGTGATCGACTTCTTTTCAGAGAATTGTCCCTTCTTGACCGGGTAGCCCGTGATCCGTTCAAACGCGATCTCCTGTTGATGTGGGCCAACATTGTATTCATAGAATCCCGATCCCTCATAATGCCGGCGACCCTTGATATCAATCGTTGCACGGTTGATGACATGATACTGATTGGACGTATCCGCCACGATCCGCGCATTCTCCAGCGTAGTGATGATACCACCTGGACGTACTTCTACTGCACCACTGTCCGGATAGATCCAGGCGTCTGCCGAGAAAATCCGGGGAACGCCACCGATCTGAAGTAAATTGGAACGCAGGTCGTAGAAGGCTGTTTTCCCTTGGAAGGTCAGGGAGTCCTGAACCGGATCGGTACAGAGGAAGTCCGCCATCTTGCCGGGATCGGTCTTGAACGTGATGGTTTGCTCCTTCATGTCCCACTCGAATTCATTCATGGACGTCTGATACCGGTTATAGGGCATCACGGTGCTCAGTTCTTCTGAATTTGCACGGAATTTTCCCTGGAGCATATCGAAATCAGCATTCCCGTTGATATTCCGGGTGTCGAACGCCAGATCATCTCCTCCCAGCGCCCTGATCTTCAGATCAAGGGTATCCGACTCGACATCATGGGCGCCAAAAGCAAACAGTTTGGAGGTCATATAGCCCTGCTCCCAATCAAATACCCCCCTTCCGCGAAGTCCGTCCGGGGTCAGGATCAGGGTTCCTTCCAGGGTATGGGTGGCATCCGGGTAGAAATCGAACGCTTTGTCCTGGGTGGTCACATACATACTGTCCCGGTAGGGAAGCCAGTTGATCAGGACGTTGCTGCCTTCCACCTTGGGCATGAAGATGGGACCTTCCCGATCCTCTGAAATGTCAAACTCCCTGGCAGAACCGATCATCTGTTCCGGTTTGAAGACAACATCTTCTGAAAAGGCTTTAGCCCGCAGGTACTGGATCAGGCCCTTCCCCATCAACCCCTGGTTGCTCAGGCTGACCTCACCCGTGTATAGACCCCGATCGACATAGGTCCCCCACCCCTCCTCCGGACTCTGCGTGACAAAGCCAAGCGAACTGTCTGGCATCAAGATGGCCGTTTCCTCGATCACCGGAAAGATACTGTCGGATACCAGGCGACCTTTGAACTGGAGATCCTCCCCTGCAAAATAGTCCAGACTATTGAACGTGAACCGGTCCATCTGGAAATAGAAGGAATCACGGAGGTACACGCCACCCTGGATCGCAGGATCATCGTAGAATACATAGGCATTCGATCGCGACTGCAACGCCGGAAACAGGGGAATATCCGCCAGTCCGGCCTTGTTCTGTGGCGCATCGATCAAAAGCGTTCCCTCAAAGTTCTCGATCCTGGATCCGATGGCCAAGGCGACCTCCTTTCCTTCCTCATCGACTTTCCCTGTCGGGATGTACAGATCAAAGGTCCGGATCGTGTCCATCTGGATCCCGAAGGAAGGATAATCGAAATGCATGTCCTTGCCCTGGATCACCGTTGAACCGGCGAACAGCTTGCCACCAAACGCCATATTCCGATTGCGCCCCAGCAGGATGCGTTCCTCCAGGGGCAGGACGGCCACCTTCTGGGGCCGTGAGAAGACCACATTCGGGACACCATTGACGGTCACAATGGAATCCTTCAGTGAAAAAACCCCGTTATCATCCCGGGTCGTGCTCATCACATTGAGGAAATCATAGTCCTCCTTGTTCCGGGAGGCAAGCACATAGTGCACCAGTTTGGGCTTGATCTCCACCTCGTTGGTCTGGACATCGTAAAAGATGAACCCCCGCTGGACCAGGTCGAATAGCAGGGTCTGGATGTTCTCCACAGTGAAATCCGGATTGATCAATCGAGCCAGATCACCAGCCGGAAAGACGGTTGTCCCCATTTCGTCCATGTAATTCATGAACACGTTGAGCGGGTTGATATTGGCGACGTTCTGGATCTTTCGAAAATCTCCCTCGTCAAAGAAGTCCTCGGAGATGACGGACATCTCTTCGCGCCCTTTGGTGTAACCGACGCTTCGCTCGCCCAACTTGATGGTATCCCTGTCCAGATACCAGTTGACCTGGTCCACGTCAAAATCAAATCCATGCATGGAGGAATAGAAGGGAGCCCGGTCACTGGCACGGTTCCCCCTGCTGAGGCGCATGATGCGCTTGTCAATTTCATACCGGAAATCCACCGACTGATGGTAGAAGCTGTCCTGGCCAAAGTAGAGGGTCGTTTCCACTCGATTCCCACTGACCAGCTCCTCCCGTTTGAGGGTAAATACATCCGCTGTTGCCTTGAATTGAAGATCGCCTTTCGGGTTCTTCAGGGTGATCGATGCCTTGGAGTCCTCGCCTGCCAGTCCATAGATGGACATTCCTTCCAACCGGAACCCTCCTTTGAAGTTGACCCCGCCTCCGATATCCGGGATCTCCACGATCTTGTCATAGGATTCGAACTTCGGGTAGGAGCCTTCCACAGCGGCATTTCGGACCACCAACTTGTCATTGAACTGGCCAATGATCTTTCGGTCGCCAAACAATAACGGGTAGGTCAATTCAGCATTTTCAACCGTATAAACACCTTGTGTAAAATCGATGATGTACTCCTTCAGGTCGGTCTTGATCTCCGGATGATCGAAGCGAGACCAGTCGACCAGGCCACCCTGGCCATACCAGCTGTCCGTGGCGGGATAATACCGCCCTGTGGTGGACTGGATCACGATGGAGTCCTGCTTCCTGGTCGCCACAAGGTCCCCTTCCTCCTCAAAGGTCAGGACCAGGCCCAGGGTATCACGACCAAAGCTTCCTTTTCTGGGATCGACCAGCCAGGTGATCCCAGACTTGGAATATCGAAGGGCATGATCCAGGAAAAAATGCTGCGTGAACTCGAGGAATTCCTTTACCGGATTGAACTTTCGTTTTTCAATGGATCGCAACTCATCCATATAAACCGTCATCCACTCCCGGATGCGACCTTCCCTGATCCCGGAAGCGTACATCGCATCCAGGGCGATCAGGTAATCTTCAAAGTAAGGCGATGCGGTCATACCCGATTCCCGCATCAACATGGCCTGCTCCCGTATCTCCAGCAGCAATTCAGGCGAGATCACGCCCGAACGCACCCGCTTTTCGAACTCCTTGAACAGATCCTTCAGCTCTTTCCGTTCGGATTTCTTGAGGAACGTCTCCAACTCTCCGACAAAGGCGGATGGATCATCCGTAAAATCGGTTTCCTGTGCGGCCATAGGGGTAAAACTGCCCAACATGATCAGGAGCAATCCACCGAGCAATCCTAGAAGTCGATTCATGAGTTTTCGGGTTTTAACCACCATTGTGCGATCCAGCCGGTATCGGTTGTTGTCCGTTCCAGTTGCCATCCCGCCCGTTGACAGGATTCTTCGAGCATCGGACAATCCTGTGGCAAATAACCACTGAGCCCGATCCGGCCACCAGGCCATAAATGCTGATCTAACGTGGAAATACTTTCCAGTAATACATTTCGATTGATATTCGCCAGGATCAGGTGGTACTTCAAGCCTGGGACAGCATGAAGATCTCCCTGAACAATGGTCACCCGGTCTTCAACACCATTGCGTTCCACATTGGATTGAGCACTGATGCAGGCCGGTTCCTCGATCTCCACAGCCGTAACCCGGCCGGCCCCCAGCCTGGCGGCCAGGATCGCCAGCACCGCAGTACCAGCTCCGAAATCAAGGACACTCTTCCCGCCCAACTCCAGATGCTCCAGGCCTTGAACCATCATTCTTGTCGTGGCGTGGTGTCCGGTTCCAAATGCCCGTTCAGGCTGGATGACCAGATCATGCAAGACATCCGGACGAGGCTCGTGAAAAACAGCGCGGATGACACAGAAAGGAGCAAGATCTACCGGTTCAAAATTGGACTCCCACAGCTGATTCCAATTCTGATCTGCCATCTCCGATACGGAAAAGGACGTCCAGTGCGGTCCCTGCTCTCTATGAAGGGCTTCCTGCAGGTCGGCGGTCCAATCCACTGCGGAGATGTAGGCTTCCAGGCCATCTTCCGTCTCCTGGAACGCCGTAAAGGGATATTCGGCCAATATGGCCAGGGCGATCTCACGCTGGTCGACACCGGCGAGAAACTTGACTACCTTCCAGGTCATTGTCCGTGATGGATTTCCCGACGACGTGCCTTCAGGGTGTTGAGCATCAATGCCGTGACCGTCATGGGTCCAACGCCTCCGGGAACAGGGGTGATCGCTTTTGACTTGGGGGCGACCTCGTCATAATCGACATCGCCTACCAACCGGGAACCTGATTTCCGCGTAGCATCGTCAATCCTGTTGATGCCGACATCGATCACCACGACCCCATCTTTGACCATATCGCCGGTAATGAACCGGGGAATTCCGATGGCCGCAACCAGGATATCCGCTCTTCTTGTCTCGGCTGCGAGGTCCCTGGTCCTGCTGTGGGTCATCGTCACTGTGGCATTTCCGACCTTATCCTTCCGTGACAACAATATGCCCAGGGGGGTCCCGACAATATTGCTTCGGCCTACGATCACCACATGTTGTCCGGATGTTTCGATCCCGTTGCGCTCCAGCAGAAGCAGCACACCTTGCGGGGTAGCCGGCAGATAGGCAGGCAATCCTTGCGCCATCCGGCCAAAGTTCAAGGGGTGGAAGCCGTCAACATCCTTCCGAGGGTCAATGGCCAGGGTCACCTTTTCCTCGTTGATGTGGGGTGGCAATGGCAACTGGACAATGAACCCATCCACTTCATCATCTTCATTCAGATCACGTACTATGTCCAGGAGCTCCTGTTCAGAAATGGACTCTGGCCGACGGATCAGCGTGGATGAAAAGCCGACCTCTTCGCAGGAGCGAACCTTATTTCCGACATAGGCTTCGCTGGCCGGATTGTTCCCGACCAGGACGGCTGCCAGGTGCGGAGGCCGCTCTCCTTTGCCGATCATCTCATTGACGTCAGTGCGGATCTCCTGCTTGATCGTTGTCGAAAGTGCTTTCCCGTCCAGTATCATCATAACCGTAGTTTTACCCAAAGGTAATGGATGGCTTCGATCCGCGATAATGACACTCCCCGTCTGATCAACTGATCAGGTAGACAAGGATCAACAAGATGGAATAAATAGCCACAGGTTGGAACGGGATATAGGCAGAAGGGGGAATGCCCCTGATCTTCCAGAGATACACGACATGGACCAGCTTCTCAAATGCATAGGCCAGAATGGTCGCCAGGGCTACGCCCTGAATGCCCCAGTACCGGATGAAGATCAGGCTGAGACCTGCATTGACTGCCAGCTCGAAGATGCCAGTAACAAAAATAAACCGTGTGGCATTCATGGACATCAATACGGGTCCTGTGAACACCATCCGACTGATCAGGATCAGCAGGTAGAGATTGAAAATGGACGTGCTCTCCGTGAAATCGGGATTAAAGACCCGAACAAACCACCATGGGCTGGTCAGCATGACCAGGGCGGTAACGGGGAACAGCAGATGGCTTAACCGGGCAACACGAGTCCGCAATTCATGGAATCCAGACTGCTGGTCGGCAAGCAACCGGGTGATGGCCGCCGTTCCCAACGCCGCGGCGAGAGGCAGGGAAAAAGGCAACTCTCTTGCGCCATATCGGTAGAGGGCAAATATCTGGGCATCCTGGTAATGGGCATTGATGATCCAACCATCGATCACCACAGCCGCACCTCCGGTGATGGCATAGCCCATGAGGGGCAGCGATGTCTTCACCCAATTCCGGAGGCGGGCATCCCCGAACAGTCGAAACGATGGCCAGGCCAACGCGCACAACCAAATAAGGCGGAACACACCGAATCCTGCCAGGCCGATCAATCCTGCCTCCAATGAACCAGCGGTCCAGACCGGGATCAGAAAGGCCATCAGGATCAGGATCGTACTGCTCACCATCCACTGGATCAATCTGCGCACCTGGTCGCGGACCAGGTAAATATGTTCAACAAGTGAGGATATCTGATAACTGAAAAAGAACACCGAGAACAGCATCCATTGATGGTGCTGAACGACTCCACCGGTCAACCACTCGCTGACACCCTGGACAAAGATCCAGGTCAATACCAGCAGCCCCCCGGCGACTGTCAGGAACAGGCCGACAGCATTCTTCTCGAGAAGACGGCGACCTTCATCCTCGATCTGCGGATATAGAACAACAAATCCTTGCAAGAGTCCCGTCAGCCAGAAAAAGGTAAGGGTATATCCCAGGAACAGGAGTTGCTCATATTGTCCGATATCCCCCAGGGAGAGATCGGACTTGGCCAGCAGGATGGCGATCAGGACGGTAGCACCCTGGCGTGCCACCTGAAACAGTTGAAAAACGCGTGAACGATCAAGGAATGCCGAATGGAAGGCCTTCACCAGCATCGCTTCAGGAACTCAGATGATGAAACGATGCTGCCTCATGGGGAGAACAATACCTTTCCTCGAAACAGACACCTTCGCCTGCCAGCGCATCCAGCATGGGAGTAGTGATCCCCGGCTCAAAGGGCACCGGAAGGGTCACACCTTTAAGTTTGCCCCTCAGAAACAGACGAGTGGCATGTGCGAGGGGCAATCCAACCAGATCGGCCATGGCCGTTTTATCCTTGTTCGTCCCTTCATAGATCAGGGAGGACCGGATTTCTCTCCCTTCCCTACCCGAGTGGTATTGGATACGATGTTCCATGACCACCAGATCCCGATCCTCCGGTTCCAACTTCCATTTCTCCTCCAGCAGACCTTGCAGGTAATCGGCAGGGGTCAGGCCCAGGGGTCCGATGGGGCGATCAGAGAACAATCCCAGCCACTCTAGCTGATCCATGACCACGTGGTGAGCCGGTATCTGCAAAAAATCGGCACATCGTTCCCTGACACTGAGGTTCACATCCCGGACAAGAAATCCGGCGATCAATTCTTCCCAGGTCAGGGGTTTGTCAACGCCGAGGGGCGTCTGGCTTTCCGTCAAACCCAACTGGACCAGGGCACCCCATGCCGCACTGAATCCGCGGACCCTTACAGTGCCCCTCATGATGGATGGGACACCGCTCAATCCATACATGGAAATATATCGGAGCGAATCCCGATTGGGATACACTTCATATCGATCCTGGTCGCCAATGGCAATGGGCATGGCGGATTGGAACAACTGGTGATACGGGATCAGGCGCAAATCGCCATGATGCCGATACTGGATCGTTCCCTGTCCGGCCAACACGATATTCCTCGGATTCCAGGTGATCTTGTAATGCCATGGATTGGTATCACAGGAAGGCGCAATCAATCCCCCCGCATAGGAATGAAAGGAGGTGATCTGACCACCCTCATCCTTGATCTTCTGGATCAGGTGCAGGGCCGACATGTGGTCCAGACCTGGATCCAGTCCGAGCTCTCCCATGAAAAACAGGCCTTTCTTCCTGGCTTTGGCATGAAGGGCTCGCATCTCTTCATTCACATAGGATGCCGTGATGAGATGCTTGCCCAATCGAAGACAATCCCGGGCCACAAGGGTATGCAGGGTCCAGGGCAGCAGACTGATCACGAAATCATGCGCCCCGATCAAGGCCGAACGCTGCTTGGCCGACTGCACATCTACCTCCGTGCCATGCAAGGCGGGATGATTCCTGATCTTCTCCTGGACCAGATCACCGGAAGCGTCCGCCACTGTGACATGCCATTCCTCGGATCGGGCATGATCCCCTAAAAACCAGATGAGGGTGGTGGCTGAGCGACCGGCCCCGAAAACCAGAATCTTTTTCATAGGCATATTGAACCAGGGGCCAAATTTATCGTAAAATAATGTGCACCTTCATGAAACAGGTAGAAATGGCCATGCAACGACACGAGATCAACTATCAGGAACTGAAGACCGATGCCGAGCTATCAGCAGACGACCAGGAACTGTTGGGCAAGGCAAAGCAAGCTCTCCTGAAGAGTTATTCGCCGTATTCCAGATTCCAGGTCGGTGCTGCTGCCCGATTGTCCAATGGCATGATCATCAGTGGATTCAACATAGAAAATGCCGCCTATCCAGTCTGTCTCTGTGCCGAGCAGACCACCATTGCCGCTGTTCGTACTCAATTTCCAGACACCGGCATTCAAGCCATGGCGATCTCGGTGAAAAGCGCCCATCATCTCGTGGATCAACCGGCAACGCCCTGTGGCCAATGTCGCCAACTGCTCTCCGAGCAGGAACGCAACAATCCGACGACCATCCGCCTGATCCTTCAGGGGGAAACCGGACCGATATGGATATTTCGCTCGGTCAATGATCTCCTGCCATTTTCGTTTACGGGTGAATGGTTGTAATTCACAACGACCAAAGCCGGGCTCTGACCAGGTCCTCTGGTGTATCGATCCCCATGGATTGATAATCCGTTACCCCAACAGATATGCGATAACCTTCTGACAACCAGCGGAGTTGCTCCAATTGCTCCGTGCGTTCCAGAATGCCTACCGGCAAGGCAGATAGTTCCATCAAAATGTCCCGTCGGAATCCATACAAACCGATGTGCGTCAGATAGGTCGCATGCAATGGCCACTGGTCCCGCTCCCGATCACGCTGGTATGGAATCCAGGCCCTGCTGAAGTACATGGCCTCTCCAAGGTTGTTGCACACCACCTTCACGACATTGGGTGACGAAAGGACCTCCGGGTCAACCTCCTTTCGGGCCAGGGTGGCGATTGGGCAGATGGGCTGGTCCTTCAAGAGTGCTACCAGCTGCCGTATGGCATCCGGGGAGATGAACGGCTCATCTCCCTGGATATTGATCACCAGATCCTCAGTGGCATCCCTTGCCACCACGGCACACCGATCCGTCCCACTCGGGAGATCGGGATCCGTCAGTTGGACCTCCGCCCCTGCCTCCTGACAACAGGCAGCGATCCGTTCATCGTCCGTAGCGATGACGATCCTGTCCAACCCGGCCTGACGACATTTGTCCCAGACATGCAGCACCATGGGCCGTCCGTTCAGGTCCGCCAGGGGTTTTCCCGGGAAACGACTGGATGCCCAGCGGGCGGGAATAATGCCAAGGCATGTTGTTGGAGTTTGGCTGTCCATGGGACAAAAGTACAGGACTGTTTTGGGGCTTTGCTACTTTTGCAACAAGAATCATCCATCCCATGACCGTACGAAGGTTGCTCCTTCTTCTTTTCCTTCCGATCTCGCTGATGGCCCAGACCGGGAATCGCGACACCTATCTGACCTTCCGGGATACCCTTGAGGTACAAGTCAACAAATCCAGGCTGTTCGTGCAACATGAGATGGCCGCCGGACAGACCCTGTATGGGCTTGCCCGATTCTATGGGTTGGAACTGGATGAGATGCTTTATTACAACCGTCAATTCAACGATCTCATCCCGGGCATTGGTGATACGGTACTGATCCCAATACCCAAAAAGGCGATTCTCCCCTATTGGTATCCCGGATACAAGCGCTGGAAAGGCGCACCATTGATCTACCATGTTCGCAAGGGAGAAACCCTGTACCAGATCAGCCGGCGACACTTCGGAATCCCCCTGGACAGTCTGCTGCACTACAATCAATTGAAGGAAACAGCCATTGCCCCGGGCACACCCTTGTTCGTCGGATGGCTGGGCACCAAAGGCATTGCCGACAGTATTCGCGTTTTTTCGGGCCATCCCCTGTGGGAGGAGAGCTATCGATTGAGGACCCAGTATCTTCGCATGCGCAAGAATGCAAAAGAGGCAGAGGAACAGGGCTTTGGCAGCCGGATCGGATCGGATGTTACCGGGGAAGACCTGGTGGTCCTCCATCAGTCGGCCGGGATCAATGATGTCATTGCCATGAAAAACCCGCTGAACAATCGCATCGTGTTTGCCCGTGTGATCGGTCGGATCCCGGCTGGAACCTATCCCCCGGGGACCGTGGTGGTGGCCAGTGATGCCGTCGTACGGTTGCTGGCCGTCAAGGACCAGCGATTTTTTGTCCGAGTCAAATACCTCGAATGATGAAATTCTACAACAACATACTGGAAACGATCGGTGATACACCGATGGTCAAATTGCAGAAAATCACGGCTGCATTGCCATGTACTGTACTGATCAAAATGGAGACCTTCAATCCCGGTCATTCCATCAAGGATCGGATGGCCCTGAAAATGGTGCTGGATGCAGAAGCGGATGGGCGACTGAAGCCCGGAGGGACGATCATCGAATGCACGTCGGGAAACACCGGCATGGGATTGGCCCTGGCCGGAGTGGTCAGGGGCTATCGATGCATTTTCACCACCAACGACAAACAATCCAAGGAAAAGGTCGACTTGCTGAAGGCCCTTGGCGCAGAAGTGATCGTCTGTCCGACCAACGTGGGCCCTGAGGATCCACGGTCCTATTACTCTGTCGCCGAACGACTCAGCAAGGAGATCCCGAACAGTTTCTGGTTCAATCAATATGATAACCTGTCCAACCGCCAGGCACATTACGAATCAACAGGCCCGGAGATCTGGGAACAAACGGATGGACAGATCACCCATCTGGTGGTCGGGGTCGGAACCGGGGGAACGATCTCAGGTACCTCCAGGTACCTGAAGGAACAGAAACCTGACGTCCAGGTCTGGGGGATTGACACCTATGGTTCCGTGTTCAAGAAGTACCACGAAACAGGTGAGTTTGACGAAAAGGAGATCTATCCCTATATCACGGAAGGTATCGGGGAAGACATTCTTCCTAAGAATGTCGATTTCAGTCTGATTGATCACTTTGAAAAGGTGACCGACAAGGACGGCGCCCTGATGGCCAGGCGTTTGGCCAGAGAAGAAGGGATGCTGCTCGGCTACTCGGCAGGAAGTGCCGTAGCCGGACTCATGCAGTTGAAGGATCGGTTGTCCCCGGATGACGTGGTGGTCGTGGTCATCCATGACCATGGAAGTCGATATGTGGGCAAGATCTATAATGATGACTGGATGAGAGAACGAGGCTTTCTGGATGACGAAATGACCGTAAGTGATCTCATTCGCAACAAGTCCACTCAGCATTTCTACGCTGTGGACAGTCAGAGTACCTTGCGCGATGCCTTTCATCTGATGAAACAGCATGATCTGTCACAATTGCCGGTTACCGATGGAGACAAGGTTGTCGGTTCCATAACGGAGACCCAGGTACTGCATCTGTTGCTGGAAAATCCCATGCAGCAAACGGAGCGGCTGATCGGGGAAGTGATGTCGGATGCATTCCCCTGGGTGGAAGAGACCACACCGGTACACCGTCTGAGTCGCCTGATCGATAAGAAGGTACCTGCTGTCCTTTGTCGGGACAAGGCGGGGACGGTCCATATCCTCACACCCTACGATCTGATCCAGTCGCTTTAGGCCTGTTGCCCGTCCTGGCCAATGATCCGGCCGTCTTGCATCTCCAGACGTCGGTCGCAGATAGCGGCCAGTTCCTTGCTGTGCGTGGCAATGAGAAAGGTATGGCCGAAATCGTCCCTCAACTGCCTGAACAGCTGGTGCATTTCCTGGGAATTCTGGCTATCCAGATTTCCGGTCGGTTCATCGGCGAGGATCACCTTGGGGCGATTGAGCAGTGCCCGGGCCACGGCTACACGCTGCTGCTCCCCACCGGATAGCTGGGAAGGCTTGTGCGTAAACCGATCAGACAAACCGAGATAGTCCAGCAACTCACAGGCGCGGTTCCGACAGGCATCGGCGGCTTGGCCACTGATCAAACCGGGCATCATGGCATTTTCGAGAGCCGTAAATTCTGGCAATAAGTGGTGAAACTGGAAGATGAATCCGATTCGCTCATTCCTGAACCGGCTTAACTCATTGCCTTTCAAATGGGTAATGTCTGTTGAGTCAAGAATCACCTGACCCTTGTCCGGCCGATCTAGCGTACCCAGAATATGCAGGAGCGTACTCTTGCCGGATCCTGATTTTCCGAGGAGAGAAACGATCTCCCGTTCCTGCACATCCAGATTGATATCCTTCAATACCTGGAGTGAACCGAATGACTTCTGTAGATGGGTGCCCTGTATCACGCCGAAAAATACACTAAACAGACAAGACCATGGCTATTTCTGGGCCAGGGGATGTCGAATCCAGAGGCTTGTCGTGAACCTGGTGCAGCCCTCAGCAACAAATTCAGATTTCTCCCTACCCGATCAATCGCGCATGTATGATTTTCGCTACTTTTGTTCAGGACCCGTCAATTCAGCCTTTTCTTGGACAGGATGACCTGGTCGAGCAAACAAAAGGCCATCTGATCGCCGTTACCTTTTTGTATGAAGGTTCTACAACTCTGCAAGAAATTTCCTTACCCCCTGAAAGATGGTGAGTCCATCGCGGTGACCTACATGAGTCGCGCCATGCGTGACTTGGGTTGTGAAATTACCCTGCTCAGCATGAATACGGTCAAACATTACTTTGACACGAATCATTTGCCGGACAGTTTTGACCATTATAAGGATATTTTCTATACCGAGATTGATAACAGGATCAAACCGCTGGAGGCCTTCTTTCACCTGTTCAAGGACGGATCCTACAATATCAACCGCTTTGTTTGTCCAGCATTTTCCAAGATGCTGATCCATATCCTCCAGGAAGAAACATTCGATGTCATCCAGCTGGAAACCCTTTATCTGGCACCGTATATCCCGATCATTCGACGGTATTCGAAGGCCATGGTGGTCTTGCGGGCGCATAACGTCGAACACGAGATCTGGGCCAGAATGGCCCAGAATACCCGTTTCGGATTAAAGCGGTGGTATCTGAATCATCTCGCCCAGAAACTGGAAGTGTATGAAAAGAGCCAACTCAACAAGGTTGACCTGCTGGTGACCATGACCCAACGTGATCTCCAGCTGTTTCGCGAGATGGGCTTTTCAGGAGAAGGAATGGTCGCTCCCATCGGAATTGATCTTGAAGATTATCTGCAGGCCCCGCCCCAACCCCAGCTACCTGAAACCATTGGATTCATTGGATCCCTGGATTGGATGCCCAATCTGGAAGGCTTGAACTGGTTCCTGGAAGAAGTATGGCCAAGGATCCGTGACATGCACCCCAGGGCGCGACTCCGTATTGCAGGCAGGAATACCCCAGAATCCCTGACGAAAGCCAAGCTGCCAGGTGTGGAAATCCTGGGTGAAGTCCGCAGCGCCATTCGCTTCATGAACGAACAGCAGATCCTGATCGTCCCTCTCTTGTCCGGCAGCGGCATGCGGGTCAAGATTCTGGAAGGGCTGCTTTTGGGCAAGACCGTCATTACCACTACAGTAGGCATGGAAGGTATCGATGCCCGGCAGGGAGAAGAGATCCTTCTGGCGGATACGGCTGAAGATTTTGCCCGGGGCATTTCCCTCTGCCTGAAAGATCCGGAATTCTGCAAACGCATTGGGCGTCAGGCTTCCACACTGGCCACAGAGCACTTCGACCATCGGAAGATCGCGCTGCGTGTTCTGCAGAAATACGCCCAAACCCGGGTGGGTGTTCACCTGGAATGATCCGAAACGGTATTTTTGGCGGGAGGATGAATGTACTTGTGATCGCCCCCCGATTTCCCTGGCCCCTTGAAAAGGGTGACAAGCTCAGGCTGTACCAGCAGCTGAGGCTTCTATCCAGGCATCACACCTTACACCTGTTTGCCATCACCCATGTCCCGGTGTCAGAACATGACCTCAGCCATCTCCGATCCATCTGTTCTTCCATCCATCTGCATCATATCCCCTTCTGGCGAGCCGGATGGAACATGTTGAAAGGACTGTTCTCCTCTGTCCCGTTCTCGGTCCTCTATTTTAGCGACCAGGCTGCAATGGGCAGCCTGAACCGCCTGCATAGTGAGATCCAGCCCGATCTGATCTATGGCCAGTTGATCCGGTCAGGTGAATACCTCAAGCGTCTGGCAGGGATGAAAGTTATTGATATGATGGATGCCTTTTCCCTGATCATGAAGCAGCGAGCGGAGCATGCTTCATGGTGGTCCAGGCCCTTTTTGCAATGGGAGGCCAGAAGACTGCAGAATTATGAACGGGACATGCCACTCCATACTTCCCGCCAGACATTCATCAGCCATCGGGACAGGCATGAGGTCGATCCGGACGAACGGTGGCCCGCCACGATCATTCCCAACGGCATCGACACCACTTATTTCCAATCCGGATCAGTGTCCCTTGACCAGGAGGCCTATGATCTGACATTCATTGGAAATCTCGGTTACTATCCGAACTACAAGGCCGTCCTGTTTCTCGTTCATCGGATCATGCCCCTGGTCTGGTCACACCGACCGGCGACGACCTTGCTCCTGGCCGGGGCTCGGCCCGTCCGGGAGATTCAGAAAATTGCCGATCGCAGGGTCAGGGTCATCCCCTGGCTGGATGACATCCGACAGGGATATCGGAAAGGTTCCATTTTTGTCGCACCAATCCATCTTGGTGCCGGACAGCAGAACAAGATTCTGGAAGCGATGGCCATGGAACTCCCAGTGATCACCACCACCCATGTGAACAGGGGAATTCAGGCCAAACCAAATATCGACCTGTTGATCGCCGACCAACCGGAAGAATTTGCCGCCCACATCACACGGCTGCTGGACGCCCCGGCAGATATCGACAACATGACCCGTTCTGCTCGTACTTTTGTCGAAACCAACTATTCCTGGTCGACAAGTGTTGAGACCCTGGAAAACAATGTCTTTCTTCATGACCCATCCGACCACCACTAACCCTGACCTTCAACTTCGACTCAGCACAATCGATGAGGCCATCCAGGCGATCCGACAGGGGGAGATCATCATCGTTGTTGACGACGAAGACCGAGAGAATGAAGGCGACTTCATCTGCGCTGCGGAAACGATCACACCCGAAATGATCAACTTCATGGCCACGCATGGACGCGGACTGATCTGCACACCCCTGGATGAGAAGCGGGCAGATGAACTGGACCTTCCACTGATGGTCAGTCAGAATACGGCACTTCATGAAACCGCATTCACGGTATCGATCGATCTGATCGGGCGAGGTTGCTCTACGGGCATTTCCGCCTATGATCGATCGACCGGTATCCGGGCGATCGTGGATCCCCAGATCAAAGCATCCGACTTCGCCCGGCCGGGTCATATCTTTCCCTTGCGGGCGAAAACCGGTGGGGTTCTAAGGCGGACGGGACATACCGAAGCGGCGATCGATCTTGCCAGGATGGCTGGTTTCTCTCCGGCCGGGGTCCTGGTGGAAATCCTGAACGAGGACGGAAGCATGGCCCGTCTTCCTCAGTTGGTCCGCATCGCGGAACGCTTTCATCTGAAGATCATCTCGATTGCCGACCTGGTCGCCTATCGCCTGCAACGGGAGCGCCTCATCCAATTGGAACATCAAGTGACCCTTCCTTCGCCTATCGGAGACCTGCATTTTTCTGTCTACCGACAGCTGACCACCGGTGATCAGCATCTGGCCATCCGTTTTGGTACCTGGAAGGAAGGTGACGTTGTTCCCGTCCGGGTCCAGTCGGCCATATCCCAGGCTGAGATACGACAGGTACTCGAACCGCACCAGGCAGACCTGCTCAATCAGATCATGACCACCTTTCAAAAACAGGAAAGAGGGCTCCTCGTCATCATGCACCACCGGGATAAAATGCTGGATCTCGTTTCATCCCTGAAACGATGGGAAGGCACGGCCGACCAGACTGTCCAGCAAGCCATGGACCTCCGGGACTTCGGTATTGGCGCTCAGATCATCCGGGATCAGGGCGCTCGCAAACTGGCCCTGATCACCAATAATACCTCTGGAAAGAAGATCGGACTGGATGGCTACGGTCTGGAGATCGACTCCTATATCCCGATCACAGACCAATAAAGGAGCATTCGATAGGGACAACCCGGTGCACCCGGTTCAGAATGTAGGACACTGGATGATGTCATCTTCATATTCACCGACATACCCGATACTGATCTCGAAAGCTCCTCGCTTGTAGCCGAGCGTATTGATCTCCGACAACCCGGCATCATAGCTCATGCCCAGCAGAATACCATTGTACTCCAGGCCAAAGAACAGAGTAGCCGACTCAAGGACGACCGGGATCGATTCATCTCCGACAAGACTGGCCCAGGCCCCGGTATGTATCGCCACCCTGGTATAATCATTGGCCAGGAATCGAATGTTGCTCCCCGCGTTGGCTTCAAAATGGGGACCCTGCTGGATATAGTGCAACCTTGGGGACAGATAGGATTTCCTCCCCACTGGAAAGATCATTGAACCCTGGACCTGATAACGACGGAAAAGTTTGCTCTTCTCGGCATTGGGGTCCTCGAAAAATGCAATGTTCGGCTCCAGGATATGGTGGATCGCTCCTCCGACCTGCAGG
The DNA here is from genome assembly GCA_020636225.1 of Lewinellaceae bacterium. Lineage (GTDB taxonomy): Bacteria > Bacteroidota > Bacteroidia > Chitinophagales > Saprospiraceae > JAGNXB01. The sequence continues at coordinate 627,547 of JACJYI010000002.1, forward strand.
AGGCTGTTCTTTTTATACGTCCAACTGTAATTCAGCCCTGCTGACAAATCACCGAAAGCAATATTGTTGCCTGGAAATGTCTCGGCAGTCGGAAAGGTGTAACCATCTTTCTGATTGAATTGGTCCTGGAAGGTCTGATTATTGAAATTGATATTCCGCTGGGATATCCCCGCCTGGATCGCCGCGCTGAGGAACTGCGTGTTCTTGAGATCGAGCGCCTTGTGATACGCAAAACTGAGGTTGATCTCATTGGAAGTAAAGTCGAAATTGCGCACCTCATCCTTATAGAAGATCAGTCCTACCCCGATGGCATCTGCATACTGACTGACATTGGGAACCTTGAACCGAAAGTCCAGGGCCGTACTGATGGTCGTAAATGGTCGTTCCAGAGCCGGACGCCATTGATCGCGATAGATCCCGGCGATGCGGAATTTACCGGCAAACGCTCCGGTAAGCGCCGGATTCATGGTCAGGGGAGAGGCGTAGAACTGGCTGAAGTGCCTGTCCTGCCCCTGCAAGGGATTGGACCAGATCAAACTGACCAGGAGGAAAAGGGAAGCAACCTTCACGTAAGGATTCAAAAAGCTCATGCCGCAAAGTTATGTCTTAACAACGAAGGAGATCCTCCTGAGGTGTGTATACGATCTAAGAATCCTCCATTCTACGAAAAACCGGCCACCGGGTTACGCAAGACCCTCGGCTATCAATGGATCTTCTCCCCAGTGAATGACACCGGATAATCCCGTCCCGGGCAGAATCCCAACTCCTCCGCCAGGTCTTCCGGAATTGATTCCGGCTGATGGATATAGGAAGCCGGGATATCCTTCAGTTCTGGCACCCATTGTTTGACATAGCATCCTTCAGAATCATATTTCTGCCCCTGCGACCAGGGATTGAACACCCGATCCGCTCGAGGGTCCGTGCCGACCCCTGCCAGGTAGTTCCAGTTTCCATAGTTACTGCAAGGGTCATAGTCCAGGAGCTTGGACTCAAAGTATTCAGCTCCCATGCGCCAATCCAGCTCCAGATGATGGATCAGAAAACTGGCCGTGACCTGCCTCCCCCGATTGGACATGAACCCTGTGGCATTCAACTCTCGCATATGGCTGTCCACAAAGGGAACACCGGTGTTCCCGGTAGCCCAGGCATGAAAACGCTGTTCATCCTGCCTCATTGACCCGGGAAGTCGCCCTGTCAACCCTCCCGGTTTGAAAATGTCATCTCCATACTTCTTGCCGATCAACCTGAAATTGTCCCGCCAGAGCAACTCGAAAAATAACCAGTAGGTGGATTCATTGGATTGGACCTTTTCCTCGTAGGACTTCAGTTCTGCGTAGACCATTTTCGGAGAGAGACACCCTTGCGCCAGCCATGGTGAGAACTTGGAGGAATCATTGAAGTGCTGTGAGCCATTCCTGGTCTCCTTGTAGGTAGCAATGGCATGAGTCGTCCATAGATACTCCTGCAGTCGATCCAATCCCGGTGACTCCCCTCCCCTGAACGCCGAGGTTGGCAGCCTGTCCACTTCCTCGACAGACCATCCCAGGTCGGACAGATCCGGCAACGCTCCGGCAGGCAAACCGGTGTCCTTCCAGGGAATATGATCAGGCGTCGGAAGGGGTGCCCTGACCTGAATAACTCGTTCGACCTGGTTCCGAAACTGCGTAAAGGTATCTGGAGTATGGGTGACAGGGAAGGGCAGGTCCTGGGTGTAATACAGCATTTTTCCCCGGCTGTATCGTAATTCGCGCCCGATGGTCCAGAGACGGTGTTCCAGGGCATCCTGGACGTTGACCTCTTGCCGGGTCCGTTCCCGGTTGCAGAACACCCAGCTGGCTCCCAATTGCTTCACCAGGTCGAACAGAACGATCTCCGGCTTTCCCGTCCGAATGATCAGGTCTGCTCCCTTGGCACGAAGACGATTGCGCAGATCATCCAATGATTCCAGGATAAACCGTGCCCGATGAATCCCTGTCTTGGGAAACCCGAAGGATGTCCTGGCCTGAAATACCCTCGGATCCACGACGAAAACGGGAATCACCTCATCCGCATGCCTGATGGCATCATGAAGTGCTTCATGGTCATGCAGTCGAAGGTCCTGACGAAACCAGACAATGGCACGGGTAGTCATACGAGACGCTTTGTATACGAACAATCGGATCGGAATCTGGTTGAGGAATTCAGGCAATCACGATCGGATTGGACACATGATCTTACCTTCGCACGACAATACCTGTACATGAATCCGCTTCGTTACTTTTTCCCATTGGTTGTCCTCCTGTCCATCCCCATGTCCTGTACGCCATCGCTGGAGCCCCTGGAGGCCGAGGTCATGGCCATTCACGATGAGGTCATGCCCTTCATGGGGGAAATGCAACAACTCAGAGGGCAATTGAACACCGGAATGCAGAATCTGGATTCGATCGATCAGATCCCTTTCAGGACCGCGTCAGAAGAGCTGAAAAAGGGAGAAGATATGATGTGGGATTGGATGAACCAGTACAAAAAACCCGATCTGAAATCGGACACGGCCAGGACTTACCTGGAGCGTCAAAAAACGGAGATCGAACAAGTATCCGTCCAAATGAAGAATGCCATCCAAATGGCCAAACAACTGATCCAATGAGGCAAATGAACCTGATATTCTTCCTGGGGGTGATCGCAGTTTTGTCCTCCTGCCAACCGAATCCCGGCTGCACGAAGTTGCCCATCCTGGGCAACCGGGACATTCAGGGCCAGGATACGATTTACCCGACCATCCCGGACTTCGCCTTCATGGATCAGGACAGCCAGGTCATCACCAATGCGACCTTCCAGGACCGCAATTACGTCGTTGACTTCTTCTTTATTTCCTGTCCGACCATTTGCCCGAAAGTGAAAAAGCAAATGCTTCGTGTCTATCAGCATTTTGAACAGCGACCTGAACTCGCCTTTCTCTCTCATACCATCGATGTTCGGCACGATACCATTCCCCGCTTGAAAGCCTATGCGGATGGATTGGGTGTAGATGGCAACCGTTGGCATTTCGTGACCGGGATGGAAGATTCCATTTATGGCATTGCCGGAAGTTACTTTTCTGTTGCCCAGAAAGATCCCGATTCGCCGGGAGGCTTTGACCACAGCGGACGGCTGATCCTGGTCGATCGCCATCGGCATGTCCGGTCCTTCTGTGATGGAACGGATCCAGAAAGTGTGGATCAGTTCATTCTCGACATCGAATGCCTGCTGAATGAGTAACCAGGTCCGAATCATGAGCATTCTGGTAGCCCTGGCCGCTTGTTCACAGCCGTATCAACAGGGCAAAATGCTCTATGAGTCAGCCTGTGCCAATTGCCACATGACCGATGGAAGCGGCCTGGCTGGTGTGATTCCCCCGCTCGCTTCCTCCGACTTCCTGGTCACGAACCGGGACTTGCTTCCCTGTATTGTGCGCCATGGGCTGGAAGGACCGATCACCGTGAATGGTCAGCGCTATGATCAGCCGATGCTGGCTGTGGAAGGCATCAATGATGTCGAATTGGCCAATATTCTCAATTACGTTCAATCTCAGTGGGGCGATCCGGAGATCTTCTATTCGCCAGATGAGCTCAGAAGGCTGTTGGACCATTGCACACCCGGCCCGGTCCATCTCGATCAATAGCTTTCTCGGCCGAGCTCACATCGCAGGAAAAGTGATTATCTTACGCCCTTGGAAACCACGTCTATGAAATTCTGGATTACTGCTCTTTTCAGCCTGCTGGGCACTATTCTCATTGCGCAACCTTCAAATGATGATTGTGGCTCGGCCATCGATCTCGGCACTGCGCCCTATTGTGAAGATGTCTACTTCACCAATGTGGATGCCACAGCATCTAATATCGGTGTAGACAACCTCCCCCCCTGTTGGGATGCGGGCACCGTCCAGCGGGATGTCTGGTTTTCCTTCATTGCCAGTGACACCATCCTGGATTACAGCGTCACGGTGACCGGAGAAAGCAATATGGGCTCCAATCCGATGCTCAATCCTCAAGTCGCCGTCTATCGCGGCGATTGCGGCATTGACGAGCTTTTCTTTTTTGACTGCTTCAAAGCCATCAGCGGAGAGAACGCCCTGAAATTCTCCATGACTGGCCTCACGCCTGGTGCGACCTACTGGCTTCGGATTGCTGATTATCCGGAGGCATCATCGAACAATGCCGGAACGTTCAAGCTCTGCATTGAGAAGAAGTCTCCGATCACGAATATCATCGAAGGGTTTTCCAAGGAATGTGAGGGCCAGCTGGTGGATTCAGGAGGACCCGATGAAGATTATGGACCGAACGAGACCTACATCTTTACCATCTGCCCTGAATTCCCATCCGCATGCATCGACCTGACCTTCATCTACTATCACCTGGATTTCCTCAATGACGAAATCGTGATCTATGATGGACCGGACGACAACAGTCCGATCGTCGGAACCATTACGGGCACAGGATCCAATCCGGTATCCTGGGGAGGTGTCTGCAAGCGATTTACGGCTTCCAGCGGATGCATGACCATCAAGTTCACCTCCAATGATGCTGAAGAATTTGAAGGTTTCCTCGCAGAGTGGAAGTGCTCGCCTGTACCCTGCAAGGTGTATGATCAACCGACGATCCAGAATCAATTTACAGAGAGTGAGATCCTGAATACACTATCCAGCAGTCAGACGATCGTCACCTTTGATACGCTGATCTGTGCCCAGGGCGCATATGGCCTGTTCTTCGGCGGCGACCAGACTGATCTTGGACTGAACAAGGGGATCCTGCTGACTACCGGCAGTGCCCAGAACGCCCTCGGGCCCAATGATTCCGGAAGCTCATCCGGTGTCAATGGAACCATCGGGGATGATGACCTGGATGTCCTTTCCGACCTGTTTGGCAACGGCACCATTTCCAATGATGCCTGTATCCTGGAGCTGGATGTCTACGCCAATACCAATGAGCTCACCTTTGAATATGTCTTTGGATCCGAAGAGTATCCGGAATTCGTCAACAGTAACTTCAATGACATCTTCGCCTTCCTGATCAGCGGTCCCGGCATCACGGGTATCCCGCAGATCGGCGGACAGGACAATATGGCCGTATTACCCAACGGCACATTTGTCCAGATCAACAGCGTCAACCATGCCGACAACTGGGAGTATTACCGGGACAACCTCGGGGGCCAAAGCATCGAATATGATGGTCTGACCTCGGATTACCTCGCCTCCAAGAAGAGCCTGACCGCCCGGTACAACGTCACACCATGTCAAACCTACCACCTGAAGCTGGCCATTGCCGACCGAGGTGACTCTTCCTACGATTCGGGAGTCTTTATCAGCGAGATCAAGGGAGGCGCTCCGGGCCTTGCGGTCAATTATAACAACGGGATCGACTATCTGGTCGAGGATTGTACCGCACAGGAGGACGAAATCATCATCTCCCTGAATGCTCCTCTGGACGATACCATCACCTACCAACTCACCGTCGGAGGCTCCGCCACACCTGGAGTGGATTACTCGCTGAACCTGCCATCCTCCGTTACCTTTCTCCCCGGGCAGACCAGTTTTTCCTTTCCGATCATCCCGTTGAGTGATGGGATTACCGAAGGCGATGAAACTATCACCATTACCCTGAGCAATGATTTTGGTTGTGGATCCGTCTCGTATGCGGTACTGACGATTGTTATCCGGGATAATATCGAAGTCACCGTCAATGCCAATCAGGACACGGCCTACTTCTGTCCTGGGAATAGCGTGCCCCTGATCGCCAAGGGCGCATTGGACTTCTTCTGGGAGCCTGTGAGCGTATTCAATGATCCAACTTCCGGAACCACCCTGGCCACGCCACCCATGAGCATGTGGGTAACGGTCACCGGCCAGTTGGGGATCTGTGTTGATGTGGATTCCATCTACCTGCTGGAGGTCAACCCGCAGGTAGCCATCCTCAATGCCACCCCTGACAGCATTTGCCAGGGCGAATCGGTGGTCATCACCGCCATCAGCAACCTGAATGGTCAGGGAAGTATCAACTGGACACCCACCTTCGGTCTTTCCAATCCGTCCGGTCTGATCACGGAAGCCTTCCCCAACTTCAGTCAGGCCTATATCATTACCGCCGAATTGACCGGATGTACCGCATCGGATACCATCAATTTCGTGGTCGATCCCTTCCAGTTCCCCAACCTGGTCCCAGACCAGAGCTTGTGTGAAGGCAACTCTATTCAGCTGGCCGATGAGATCTTCTTCCCATCAACAACATACGAGTGGACTCCCGATGAAACCCTCGATGATGGCTCCATTGCCGGCCCGGTCGCCACGCCACTCGAGACAACAACCTATACGGTCATCGCCAACAGCGCGTCCGGTATCTGCGCGGATACCGCATCCGTCACCATTACGGTTGTACCCGCAGCGGTGAACATCCTGGCACCCGACATCGTCTACCTTTGTCTTGGCGACTCTGTCCAGCTGGATGCCAATTTCACCCAGGGTGGTACCATCACCTGGTTGCCCCAAGACACCACTCTGCTGACCCAGACCGGTAATTCGGCCTTTTCCAAGCCTGGAAAATCTTTCATGGCATATGCCTCCATGACTGTCGGGCCATGTACAGTAGTTGATTCGGTATTCATCCGGGTGGACTCCTTGCCGGATCTGTCCATCTCCAAGTTCATCGATCGTCCATTCTATTGTGAGGGCGAGATCATCACCTTCCTCTCCCCCTCCTACCTCAACAAGGACTACCCGGACATTCAACATCTGTGGTCACCCAATAACGGGGTGTTCCTCTCCGCGGACAGCAACCTCAATATGGTCCTGACCGCCAAGGAGACGTTTACCTACACACGCCAGACGATCAACAACGCCTGTGCGGAGAATCAATCCGTATCCATTGAGGTGATCCCCGTTGGCATGAGCCTGTCAGCCACAGACATAACCCTTTGCCCGGGAGACACCATGCAGGTCTTCATCCTGAATGACAGCATAGACAACATCATGTGGATGCCACCAAACGGATTGAGTTGTACGACTTGTCCGGATCCGATCATCACAGGCACGTCCTCTGTATTCTACTCGATCACAGGCGAGGAAAAAGGTTGCAACAAGCAAGGCGGAGTGAATGTCAATGTACCCGTCCCCGTGCTTGACCTTCCCAGCGAACTGATCGTCTGTCTGGGTGAGTCGACCAACCTGAACCCCAACGCGGGTGGGAACACCAGTTATTTCTGGACCAGTACTGACCCGACCTTTGGTACGTCCAATGATGCGAATCCATCGATCACCCCGTTGATCAACGGCACCTACTACGTGACCGCCACCTTCCAGGGTTGTGAACGCACCGGAGAAGTCAATGTCGCTGTCATCACCGAACCTACTGTCACACTGGATGTGAGCGATAACGAGATATGCCCGGAAGACCTCGTCACTTTGACCGCTACAGGCACGCCAGTTGGCGGAACCTATCTCTGGTCGCCAGGCGGGGAAACCACTCCGAGCATCACAGTATCCCCTCCTGTTTCCCTGCAATACACGGTGACCTACACCACTGTCCTGGATTGTTTCACCGATGAGGCAACCACAGTGATCAATGTCGATCCTGTGATTGAACTGACCTTGACGACGGAACCTGATCGGGATACCTTCCTGCTGGGCGAATTGGTCATGTTTACGGCGAATCCATCGATCACACCTCCTGCCGGATCAGTCTACTCATGGTTCATTGATGGCCAGCAGGTTGCCGGGATCACAGGTCCTGTCCTATCAACGAATGCCCCCCAGCCGCCGTTCAACCTGTTGGTGCAGATCACCACTCCGGCAGGCTGTGTCTATGAATATGGCGACAGCTGGTTCGTCCGTGTTCCCCAGTTCGATGTACCCAACGTCTTTACGCCCAACCGGGACAATACCAATGACTTCTTCCAACCCTACATTGAAGATGGCATTGAGATCCTGGAATGCAAGGTGTATTCCCGCTGGGGCAACCTGGTATACGACAATGACAATCCCACTCAGGGCTGGGATGGCACCAAGGATGGGAAGGACCTGCCCTCTGATGTGTATGGCTACATGATCGTTCTTGGCTTTGGCGATGGAACGACCCAGACGATCCGTGGCGATATTACCCTGGTTCGATAATCGACATGGATCCAGTGACGGGCACCTGCCTGCCGCTGGATCCATGTTTTGTTCTGAAATAAATCCTGTGTGTACATGAGTAAATTGAAATGGGTTCTTTATGGACTAGGCATCGTGTTCATCCTGCTGCAATTCTATCGTCCGGATATCTCGGTCAAGAAGCCCGGCACTAGTGAAACGGATCTGCTTCAAACCGTTCCAGGGGCGCCTGCCTATCTGAAAGGCGCGTGTTATGATTGCCACTCCAATGAAAGTACCCTGCCGTGGTATGCCGCTATCAACCCTGCAGGTATTTTCGTGAGAAACCACATTCGGGAAGGGAGGAAGCATTTGAATTTTTCGATCATCCAGGACTATCCCACCGATAAGAAGGTCAAGAAGCTCAATGAGTGTGCCGAGGCAGTCACGGAGGGATGGATGCCCATGGAGAGCTATACCTGGATGCATGCCGACGCCCGTCTGACCGATGAGCAACGCGCCGAACTGGCTCGATACTTTGAATCGGCTGCGGCGGCTTCCCTGGCACGGGATATGAATCGTCAGTGATTCGTTTCCAAGATATTACCGGTAAAAAGAAGGGCGAGGAAAAAACCTCGCCCTTCTTATTTGATTTCGTCTGTGATGGGGACTCAAGGCTGGATCAACAACGACTGGGTACTCCTGCCCCGAGCCGTAGAAACACGCACCTGATATACACCGGCAGGATACTGTCCGGCATCAAAAAAGATTCGTTTCATCCCTGCGGGCGCATCACCCTGGAACAGATTGGTCATCCGTCCCAAAGGATCGACCAGGTCAACGGTTAGTCTGTCCTCCTGTCGATCGAGCTCAATGGGAATACAGGTGATCGCGCTGGCCGGGTTGGGGAAAACCGGTTGCACCTCTGCACCCGGTTGGTCGTCAGGATCAACGGAGGTCGAGGTGGGCACGGAGAACGTCCAGAATCCTGAAGGAGCGGTCAGTGGCCGGGTTTGCATCTTGCCACTTTTGGCCTCTGCAGCGATATAATAGAATACGTCCACCCCTTCAGAGAGCACGGGAATGAACCCCTGGAAATGATCCGCTTCTGCAGAGGGCACCATGGCTACCTCCGCAAAACCTGCTGTGGTATCCGTTGTATAATACACATAGGCCTGATTGATGCCGGACTGATGCTGGATAAGTGCATCGATCAAGTACCCGTCAGGGGTAGCATTTGTGCCATCGATCCGCTGATGCACGATCCGAAGCGGATCCTGCACACCTACTTCCTTGGTTATGCAATGCAACGCACCGCTCAATGGAATGATATCCTGGCAATCAATGCCGGTAACCGTATATCCGGGCATGGCCTCCTGCCAGATCCGCAAGGCGGTGGTGTCATACTGTGGCGAATAGGTAGGAACAATGACCGTTCGATTGGCAATCAAGGCATTTGCATAGGTCCAGTAATCCCCTCCCTGGTTGGGAAACTTGCCAGAGCCATCAGGCGGCATGGGAATCCGGATCACCCGAAACGGGGTCCCGAACCGGGAGTTGAAGTTGCTCAGTACATACTGAAGGTTGGCTTCGATCTGAGGACCGTCAGCAATGCCATTCGGATACTGCCCGACGATCAGGGTTTCCTCATCGATCAGCTTCATGTGCATATCAATGTGGTGGATCAGGTCATAGGGCAGATTGGTCATCTTGACATACGGTTCGATGCCCATGGTGTTGAACATGATCTCATCGACCTCGGCTTCACTGTGGTTGCTGAAGCCATAATTGTTGTTCGGGCCATTTTCCTCCAGGACAAGCTCGGATGAAAAGCCGGTCCCCATGCCATCACTCATGAAATTCCCCCCGGTATGCACCAGGTCATCCGGGGCGGTGGTGGTGCCTATCACCGGGATCTGCAGGACACTGCCGATCAGGGATGGCAGCACATCATCTTTGGGACGTGGTCGATTGTAGATCCAGTCCACCAGGAACAGGGAATCCACATCATGACGATAGACCGTGTTGGGGCCGTAATCCCTGACCCATATGGAGTTGAATGGACCCTGGACAAAGGTGACATTGGTGCTCCAGTCAACCCCCTTGTTCGTCAGATAATTCTGGACCGATCCCTGGTTGGTACATACGATGATCACCTCACACTCTTTGCGGACACTGCGGACGATCTCAGCCAGGATCGCTGGAAAACTGGTCCAGGTGATCACTACCGCCTGGAGTTCTTCCCATTCCGCCATGGCCCGAAAATCGCCGTCACCCGCCACCTGAGCCCATGACAAGGTACCCTCTGGAACAGGCGTCACGTAATCCTTCAGAAGGGCTTTTTCCTCTTGGCTCAACCCGCGAGGAAGGACATCCTGCTGCGCATACCCCTGGCTATTGACCAGAACAGCGCAAAAGATGATCCACAGGACAGAAGCATTCTTGATCCTCATAGATTTAGAATTTGAAGGTCAAGCCGACACTTGGCAGGATCGGCAACTGATTGACCCGGGTGTAATTGACCCTGTCAAAATAGAAAATATTCTGTCGATCATAGGCATTAGTGACGCTGACCACAGCTTCCATGCTGGTGAACTTGGTAAAGTTCCAGGTCTTCTTGATGGATGCATCCAGGCGATGGTAGCTGGGCAGTCGGCCCCCATTGCGCTCCTGATCATAGATGATCCCCAGGTCGCCATTTTCGGTCAGGACATCCGAGCCAATGCCATCCTGGAGGTTGTAATTCGTATAGAAGCCCTGGGTCTGTGTAAAAGGGAACCCGGTGCCGAAATTCCATCTCAAGGCCGCTTCCCAGGTCTTGGTCGGACCAAAACTATAGGTGACAAGCGCATTGATATTATGACGGCGATCGAAGATCGGTGGATATTCCTGGAAACCATCGTCACGGGTCACCCAGGCCAGGGAATATGTTCCCCAGGCGTAGAGATTGCCCACTTCATATCGAACCGAGAAATCGACACCATAGGCATCGCCGGTTTCGGTCTGGAAATCCGGATCGCTGTTCCTGCGCTTGTTCCGGTTCAGTGAGATCAACTGGGTGAACCGCTTGTAGTAGGGCTCGACATTCAGCATCAGGTTCCTGGACAGGTCAACTTCTACACCGGCAATGCCATGGATCGCTTTCTGCAGCCGGTGGTCTGTTTCTTCCAGGGTGCCCGGCTTGTAGATCCTGCTTTCAGGGGCAGACAGGAAGCCGACGAACAGGTTGACCACGTCGAGCTCGTTGACTGTACTGATAAGGTTCTGAGAATACAACCCTCCTGCCAGTTTGAAGCGCAGGTAGTCGGTGATATTGTATTTCAATCCGAACCGGGGCTCCAGGACCAGGTCGCTCAGCGATGAATAGTAGATCAGTCGCACGGAAGGTTCGACGATCAGGCTGCCGAATTTCTGCTTGTACTTGAAGAATCCGGCGATCTCCGTGTTGAAATTTTCCTGACGGATATCGAGGTCCAGGAAGTTGGTGAACCCGAATTCGGTGTTGAAACCATGGATATCAAAACCATACTTGATCTCATTATCCATATTGAAGAAGGTGAAATCCAGACCGACATTGAACCCGGAGATCCGGCTGTCCCGGGGCCGATTATCCTGTTGTGACAGGTTGATGGCATAGTCCGAGAAAGCCACCAGGGCCCCGATCACCGCATTGGAATTGCCCGGCACGACGGAAAGGCGCATCCCTGCCCCGCGATTCTTCCAGTTCAGCTTGGCGATCTGGCCGTAATCCACACCATCTTCAAAGTTGAAACCGAAGAGGCTGATCCTGCTGCTGCTGCCAGCCATGAAGGACACTTTCCCATAGAGGTCGGTATAGCTGAATGGCAGACCGAGCGTATCATTGGTCGCATATGGATATAATTCGGCCCCTGTAGCATCCAGGTAACCTTTCTTTCCCGTGATCAGGAATGAAGAACTGGTGCTCTCATTCTCGGACAGTTTCTTCAACGGGCCTTCCAGCAGGACATTGGTCTGGAACGGATTGATCCCGACCATCCCTCCGAATCGCTTCATATTGCCCTCCCGGGTACTGATATCCACGATGGCACTGACGCGTCCGCCATATTCGGCAGAAAATCCGCCCGTCATCACATCGATGTTCCGGATGGCTTCCGTCTCGAATACGCTGAAAAAACCAATGGAATGAAAAGGATTGTAGATGGTCATTCCGTCCAGCAGGATTCGGTTCTGGATGGGTGATCCGCCACGAATGTACAGTTGACCTCCCTGGTCACCCGTAAAGATAATTCCCGGCAGGACCGGCAGATACTGGGCTATATCAGGAGCACCGCCTGTCGAGGGCAGCGAGCGAATCTGCTTGGGCGACACCAGGATCTTGGACACCTGTACCTGCGTCTTGGCAGCTTCCCTGGCCGCAGAAACATTGACCGTCTCCAACTGCAAAACGGATTCCTTCAACAGGAAGCGGATGGACCGCAGCTCATTCTTCTTCAGGGGCACCTCGATCACAAGTGAATCATATCCCAGGTAGGTGGCCACGATCTGGTAGGTCCCTTCCTGCAGGCCACTGATCGAAAAGAATCCGTTGATATCCGTATTGACGCCTAATGCGGTGTTCAATACCCTGACTGTCGCAAAGGCGATGGGATCTCCATTGGCATCATCAATCACTGTTCCCCTGATCACCCCGTCCTGAGCAAAGAGTGATCCGAACGAAAGAAAAAACAAAGCTGAAAGGGCAAATAGCCTGGTCTTCATGAGAAGTGGTTCAAGTGGCAAGAAAAACAAGGTGCAAATGTCGCAAAAAGAGAGGGGACTTGCTTGAAAAACCACGAATGAACCGCCAGATTGACTTGTGGGCGCCAAATATCCCTATTCCTCGTCTTCATCCTCCAGATCCTGCAGGGCATCTGCCAGATCATCCTTGAAAGTCAATTGGTTGCCGACCAGGTCCTTGCCAATCTGCTGGAACTCGGCAAGACCGTGAAGAACGAGTTCCATATAGGCCAGTTCGCTCGAACGATCGATACCTTGTTGACGCACGAAATCCTCCAATCCAGCAACCGATCGCAATTTTTCGGCAAAAGATGCCTCTGTATCCGATCCCAGCAAAGCCAGATCATTTCCGGCACTGAACCAGGCCAGGATCGTCCCGTATGGATCCTTGTCCCGGCCTCGATTCAGTTTTTCAGGATTCGGAAAATGGACCAGAAACTGCTGGCGGATCGCTTTGTGCATGAAGTGCAGGGCCACCTGATAGGGTCCCTCCTGCTCACCTTCATAGACCAGTTCCACCTTGCCGGTGATCGATGGCACAACACCCCAGAAATCGTTGATCCTGGCCGATCCGGTTGTCTCTCCATTGAGGAGGAGTCTTCGCTCGACGGTACTGACCAGGCTCTCATAGGCGGAAATGGTCAATCGCGCGGAAACGCCACTTTTCGGGTCCACGTATTCGCTCTCCCTGGCCTCGAAGGCAACCTGCTCGAGAATATCATGAACGAGTACCGGAACTTTCACCATCGCTGATGCCGCTGCGGAGATACGGGATTCCTGCAAGGTAATTCGCTTGCTGATCTCCGGATCCTCCGGATAATGGGTGAGGATCTGGGCGTCGATCCGGTCCTTGAGGGGGGTGATGATGCTCCCCCGGTTGGTGTAATCCTCCGGATTCGCCGTGAAGACGAAATGGATATCCAGTTCCAGGCGGGTCTTGAATCCCCTGATCTGGATATCCCCCTCCTGGAGGATATTGAACAGGGCCACCTGGATCCTGGGCTGAAGGTCGGGTAACTCATTGATCACGAAGATGGATCGATGAGCCCGTGGGATCAGACCGAAATGGATCACCCGTTCATCGGAAAAGGCCAGTTTCTCATTGGCGGCCTTGATGGGGTCGATATCCCCGATCAGGTCGGCAATACTGACATCCGGTGTGGCCAGTTTCTCCACATAACGTTGATCGCGATGCAACCAACCGATCGGTGTATGATCCCCATGTTGTCGCAACAGATCATGCGCCTGGGTGCTGATCGGCGCCATCGGATCGTCCTGGAGTTCCGTGCCCTGGATGTACGGCACCCATTCATCCAGCAATTCGGTGAGCAATCGTGCCAGGCGGGTCTTGGCCTGGCCGCGCAGCCCCAGAAGAAGAACATGATGCTTGGACAGGATCGCACGCTCAAGGTCCGGAATGACCGTTTCGTCAAAGCCCCAGATCCCCTTGAACACCTTACGCCCCTCCTTGATGGCCTGGATCAGGTTATCGCGCATCTCCTCCTTGAGGGTACGAGGTTGATAGCCGGAGCTTTTCAATTCTCCGAGTGTCTGGATCTGGGGTATCTGTTTCATAGAGTTCAAGTATCGATCATCAGAACATTTGGACGCCGACAAGGTTTTCGATACCGGCGCATCGGTGAATATCTCCGTCAGGACGTGGCATCATTGCTGCCCTCATTTCGTACTTTTGCCCCCGTTCTGTCTATCCGAAAAAAACGACACAGGTATGTTTGAAAGTTTATCCGACCGGCTGGAACTGGCCTTCAAGGGATTAAAAGGTGAAGGCAAGCTCACCGAGATCAATATTGCCGAGTCGATCAAGGAGATCCGGAGGGCGCTTGTCGGTGCCGACGTCAACTACAAGATCGCTAAGGAGTTCACCGACAAGGTAAAGGAAGAGGCCCTGGGTACCCAGAATGTGCTCAAGTCCGTCAAGCCCGGCGAATTGATGGTGAAGATCGTCATGGATGCCCTGGTCGACCTGATGGGTGGACAGACCGTGGGGATCAACCTCAAGGACAAGCCGACGGTCTTCCTGATCGCCGGTCTGCAGGGAAGTGGTAAGACGACCTTCTCCGGAAAACTGGCCCATTTCCTGAAGACCAGGAAAGCCAAGCGCCCCTTGCTCGTCGCCTGTGACGTGTATCGTCCCGCGGCCATCAATCAGCTGACGGTCCTGGGAGAACAGATCGGTGTGAAGGTCTTTTCCGACCTGGAGAGCAAGGATCCCGCAGATATCGCCAGGCGGGCGATCGCCCACGCCAGGTCCAACAACCACGACGTGGTCATCGTGGATACGGCCGGCCGACTTGCCGTGGATGAAGAGATGATGGCAGAGATCCAGAAAGTCAAGGAAACCATCCAACCGACAGAGACCCTGTTTGTGGTGGACTCTATGACGGGTCAGGATGCTGTCAATACGGCTCAGGCCTTCAACGAGCGGATCAATTTTGACGGAGTCGTGCTGACCAAGCTGGACGGTGATACCCGGGGCGGGGCGGCGCTGTCCATCAAATACACGGTCGGCAAGCCGATCAAATTCGTCAGCACCGGTGAGAAAATGGACACCCTGGATGTCTTTCATCCGGAGCGAATGGCGCAGCGGATCCTCGGGATGGGCGACATTGTCTCCTTTGTAGAAAAGGCACAGGAGCAATTCGATGAGGTAGAGGCCAAGCGCCTGGAGAAGAAGATCAAGAAGAACAAGTTCGACTTCAACGATTTCCTCAGCCAGCTGGCCCAGATCAGGAAAATGGGCGACCTGAAATCCCTGATGAACATGATCCCCGGGATGGGCAAGATGACCAAGAATCTGGACATTGACGAATCAGCCTTCACCCGCGTCGAAGCGATCATCTTTTCCATGACGCCCAAGGAACGGGAAAATCCCGAACTCCTGAACATGAGCCGCAAGCAGCGGATTGCCAACGGTTGCGGGATCAAGGTACACGAGGTCAATCAGTTCATCAAGCAATTCGATGAAATGCGCAAGTTCATGCACATGATGAGCAAGGGCAACAACATGCAGCGGATGATGGGAGGAGCGCGAAATATGAAGGGCGGTTTGCCGGGTTGATCAACCCGTTTCCTCCATCAGCTGATTCTTCATCTCCTGGAGCTTCAGCATGCACTCGATCGGGGTCATCTGGTTCAATTCCATATCGAGGAGCTGCTGTTTCATTTTTTTCATCACCGGATCCGTGACCTCGAACATGTTCAATTGTTGGGCCATGGAGGCACCGGGTTGAGGCCCCTGGCTCTCCGTATCCCTGGCATGAGAAGTTTCCAGCCAGGCCAGCACCTCCCCTGCCCTTCGCAGGATCGCCATCGGCATCCCAGCCATCCTGGCGACATGGATCCCAAAGCTGTGCTCACTGCCGCCCGGGAGCAGCTTACGCAGGAAGAGCACCTTCGATCCGGATTCCTGGGTCGCCACATGAAAATTCCTGATCCTGGGAAATTGCTTCTGCAGGTCGTTGAGTTCATGGTAATGCGTGGCAAATAATGTCTTGGGTCGAGTGCGACCATTCTCATGCAGGTACTCCGCGATCGCCCAGGCGATGGAAATGCCATCGTAGGTTGCCGTCCCCCGCCCGATCTCATCCAGCAGGATCAGGCTGCGATCGGAAATGTTGTTCATGATCGAGGCGGTTTCATTCATCTCCACCATGAATGTTGACTCTCCGGAAGAAATATTGTCCGACGCACCGACGCGGGTGAAGACCTTATCGATCAGACCGATCCTGGCCTGGTCGGCCGGCACATAGCTTCCCATTTGAGCCATGAGACAAATCAGGGCTGTTTGCCGCAACAATGCGGATTTACCCGACATGTTCGGCCCGGTGATCATCATGATCTGCTGTTCGCGGGGATCGAGAAGGATATCATTGGGGATATAGGTCTCACCCAAAGGGAGCTGAACTTCGATTACCGGATGTCGTCCCTGCCGGATGTCAATCCTTGTTCCGTCGTTGATCTCCGGACAGACATACTGGCGTTTCCTGGCCAGCCTTCCAAAGCCGAGCAGGACATCCAGCTCGGCCAGCAATCGGGCATTTCGCTGGATCGGTTCGATGTATGGTTGGATCTGATCGACTAGCTGTTCATAGAGCTCAGCCTCCTTGCCACTGATCCGCTCCTGTGCACTGAGAATACGCTCCTCCAGCTTCTTCAACTCGGCGGTGATGTAGCGTTCCCCGTTGGTGGTGGTCTGCTTGCGGGTCCAGCTTTCCGGGATCAATCCCTGATTCTTGTACTTGTTGGTGACCTCCAGATAGTAGCCGAATACATTATTGAAGCCGATCTTCAGGTTGGGAATGCCGGTTCGTTGTGATTCCTCTACCTGGATCTGCACCAGGATCTCCTTGCTATTCCGGATGAGGCCTCGCCATTCATCCAATTCCGGATCCACGCCTTCGGCGATGACATCACCTTTTTGGAGAAGAGCGGGTGGATCATCCTCCAGCCACAGACGAATCGTTGATGACAGGTCCTGGCATGGATCCAGAGACGCTGCCCAGGATTGGAGATGGGCCAGGGAGACATCCTTGACCAGGGTCTTCAGATCGCCGATGACCTGGAGGGTCCTGGCCAGTTGAAGCAGTTCCCTGGGATTGATCTTCCGCACGACGGCCCTGGCCAACAGTCGTTCCAGGTCGCCGATCTCCTTCAATTTGCCCGTAGCCTCGTCGCCCAGTTCTTCATCCTT
This sequence comes from Lewinellaceae bacterium, assembly GCA_020636225.1. GTDB lineage: Bacteria > Bacteroidota > Bacteroidia > Chitinophagales > Saprospiraceae > JAGNXB01. Next base: position 645,093 of record JACJYI010000002.1, read on the forward strand.
CAAAAAGAACTCCACGATCGACTGTCGGCGACGGATCCGGTCGGGATGGATGAGGGGCAGTTGGATCCAGTGCCGCATCAGTCTGGCTCCCATCGGGGTTACCGTATCATCCAGGACCTGAAGGAGGGAGCGGCCCTGTGGGTTCAATGCCTGGACCAATTCCAGGTTGCGCACGGTAAACTGGTCCAGCCAGACATGGTCATCACTGGCAATCCGGGTGATGGTACGGATATGTCCCAACCGGGCATTCTCCGTACTGGCCAGATAATGCAGGATCGCACCGGCAGCGATCTGCCCCTGGACCATCTCCTCTACCCCGAATCCCTTCAACGTGGGAATAGCGAAGTGATCCAGCAAGCGTTCACGGCCATATTCGTCGGTGAATACCCATTCTTCCAGATGATAGACGGGAATGGCACTCCCGCACAACTGGCGAAAATAGGCATCCTGGCTCTTGGGAATCAAGACCTCTGCCGGCCGGTAGTGCTGGATCAACTGGCTGAGATAGGCCTCATTGCCCTGGGCGACAAGGAATTCACCGGTCGAGATATCCGCGAAGGCGACACCGATGTTCTCCCTGCCGGTCACCTGGATGGCTGCCAGGTAATTGTTGGACTTATGGTCGAGGAGGGTGTCGTCGGTGGTCACGCCCGGAGTAATGACCTCGGTCACCCCCCGCTTGACGATCTTCTTGTCCTTGGACGGTTTTTCCAGTTGTTCGCAGATCGCCACCCGCAATCCGGCCTTGACCAGTTTCGGCATGTACAGATCCAGGGCATGGTAGGGAAATCCGGCCAGCTCGATATCCGACCCTCCGTTATTCCGGCTGGTGAGCACGATGCCGGTCACCTCGGCTGTGCGGATGGCATCTGCACCGAATGTCTCATAAAAATCGCCCACTCGAAAGAGGAGGATCGCGTCCTTGTATTTTGCCTTCATGCGCAGGTACTGCTGCATCAGCGGCGTTTCCTTTGCTGTTCCGTTTGCTGTGGAGGTTGTTTTTGCCAAAATCAAGTGCGGATTAGTGCCAAATGCTAAAGGTAAGGTTCCTTATCTTAGCCGCAAAAATAGCGGTTCATGAGACAGACCCTGCAAGAACAGTTGAGTGAGACAGAATTTTCCACATTGGTGGATGCCCTGCCCCGTATTGCCATCCTGATCGCCGGGGCGGATGGAAAGATCGATGAAGAGGAAACCGATTGGGCCGAAAAACTGACCCATATCCGCAGTTACAACCACCCTCCTTCCCTCGAAGGCCTCTATGAGGTTGCCAATGAGAGCTTCAGTGGACAGATGCACGCGTTTCTTGCCTCCTATCCCAAGCAGGCCGGTGATCGCAATCGGATGATCTCCGGTGAACTGGAGGCCCTGAACCCGATCCTGGCCAAGCTCGATCCGACCACCGCGTATGCGGTATATGACTCCCTGACCTCCTTTGCCCGCCATATCGCCCGATCATCCGGTGGATTTCTTGGTTTCGGGGCCATCAGTAAGCAGGAGGAGGAATGGATCGGGTTGCCCATGCTCACCCCCATCGAAATCGTTTCTGAAGAAGAAGAATAGTCAACCATCACCACATGAAGCATCTCCTCTCCCTCCTTCTGGCTGCCGTCCTGTATCTGGTCGGTTCCATGTCACTTGTTGCCCAGCCTCTGGGCTGTCATTATTATCAGGGAGAACTTCATGTCGAAGAGCCCGGGCCCGTCGCTCAGTCCCGAATGCGGGCGGCCATCGAACGGAGTGATTCGATCGATATCCTGCACTATGAGATCTGGCTGGATGTCACCAAGTTCGGTGGAACCCTCAAAGCCCGAACGACGGTCACACTCACACCCAAGCTGCCCGATCAGCAACAGTTGATCTTTGATCTGACAAAACTGACGGTTGACTCCATCCAGCTGGACGGGGTCAATCTTCCGTTTACCTACCCCGATCCCTTTCTGGTTGTCGATCTGCCGCAACCACTGGAATTGGGAGACACACTGGCCCTGACATTCTTCTATCAGGGCACGCCATACAAGGATCCATCATGGGGTGGATTCTACTTTGAAGGTGGTTACGCCTATAACCTGGGCATTGGTATCACCAGCAATCCCCCGAATTTCGGGCGGGTGTGGTATCCCTGTTTCGACAATTTTGTCGAGCGAGCCACCTATGACATCCATGTCTTGAGTTCTATGGGACGGAGGGGATACGCGATCGGTGATTTTATCGAGGAGACCGTTGCCGGACAGGACAGTGTCTGGCGCCATTATCGCATGGAGCAATTGCTGCCAACCTACCTGACCAATGTCGCCGTATCGAATTATGTGGCACACCGGGACACTCACGAAAGCGTGTTTGGGAAGGTGCCGATTGAGCTATTGGCCAAACCGGAAGATATCAATGATATGATCACCGGCTTTTCCAGGATGGGTGATGCCATTGATGCCATTGAAGCATGGTATGGCCCCTATCCATGGTCGAGGGTGGGTTACGTGATGACCACGGTCGGCGCGATGGAACATCCGACCAACGTGGCTTTTCCGGATAACGCTCTGAACAACGGTGCAGGGGATGTCCGGTTGATGACCCATGAACTCGGTCACCACTGGTGGGGGAATATCACCACGCTGCGTGAACCCACCGATATGTGGATCAAGGAAGGCAATGCTGAATATTGCGCTCACCTGATCGACGAGTGGTCAGAAGGTCGGGATGTCTTCGTCAACACGGTCAAGAGCAATCACCTGAATGTACTCGTGCAGGCGCACCAGGCAGATGGTGATTTCCTTCCCTTATCCGGATTGCCATTCCAGAACATCTACGGCCGTCATACCTATTGGAAAGGCGCTTCCGTGATGCACAATCTGCGCGGATATCTGGGCGACAGCCTCTTTCGAATGGCCCAGCAATCCATCCTGGCCACCTACCCCTACAGTGCCATAGACGCGGAAACCTACCGAGATCATGTCACCCAGGTGACCGGCATCGATGCATCACCCTTCTTTGATGCCTGGATCTTCAGTCCCGGCTTTGCGTCCTTCAAGATCGTGTCATCCTCCGTGCAACCGGTTGGAAATGAATTTGAGGTTGACCTGGTGGTCCAGCAGGGGTTACGAGCGGCCCCGGCCTACCATGAATCTGTTCCACTCAGCGTCACCTTCTACAACCAGGACTGGGAGAAGTTCAAGACGACGATCCAGGCAAGTGGTGCTGTCAGTAGTCACAGTTTGACAGTGCCATTCGAACCCGTCCATATGGCCCTCAATGAAGGATATGAGTTGAACCTGGCCCGCATGGATTTCCAGCAAACGATCAAGTCCCCTGGGACCTATCTGTTTCCGTTCGTCAGATTCAAGGCTACCGTTGAACAAGTGGCAGATAGTGCATTGATCAGGGTCGACCATCATTGGACAGCTCCTGATCAGGTGTTGGGGCAACCGGAACTGAAAATATCTGAGACCAATTTCTGGGTTGTCTCAGGCATTTTTCCTTCAGGATTTGCGGCCCAGGGCCGACTGGCCTATGATGCCAATATGGGCAACGCATTCCTGGATGCCGGCATTGCCTCCCCCAAGGAAGACAGCCTGGTCCTGCTTTATCGGTCCTCTCCCACCGAGGAGTGGCAGGAACACCCTGACTATAAGGTCATTGCCTTGTTGCCCACTGATGGCAAAGGCGAAGTGGTCGTCCAACAACTCAGCCCTGGCGAATATGCCCTGGCCCGGGGTCGATTCATCTATACGTCCACAGAGGACCTGCCGGACCTGTCCAGGGTCAGGATCTTTCCTAATCCCTCCCACGGGGAGGTATGGATCAACTGGCCAGACGTGAAGATCACTCCGGTGCAATATCGCTGGCTGAACAGCATGGGACAGGTGGTCGGCCAGGGGCCTCTGGCTGAAGACCTCCTCACTGGATCTGTCTTCCAAATACCTGATCACCAGCTCTCGTCCGGCCAGTATTTCCTGCAACTATTCGCATCAGATGGTCGCTCGGTCAGTCGGACAATTATTCTTCACTAGGTCATTGCATTTGTGGCAGTGAAGATTGAACTTTGGTGGCAATTCCATCATAGCAAGTCTCATGTATGGATGTAATCCATCAAAACCTCGTCTGTGCCTTATGAATTCCAGGATCATTATCCAATTCTGTCTCGTTCTGGCCTTGTCATCCTGCGCCAAGGACCCTCAATCGGCCCAGCTTGACGATGAACTGCTGGCAGCCATTGAACTGGCATCGAATGGCATTGGGAATGATCATTTTATTCTTCCGGAAAGTGATGACTATGCGAACATCCCCCAGGATCCCAAAAATCCCCTGACCCCGGAAAAGGTAGCCCTGGGCAAATTGCTTTACCATGAATCCGCGATGGCCATTGATCCAATCAGGCCAATATCCGTGGGCACCTACAGCTGTGCATCCTGCCATTTTGCTGCCGGAGGATTCCAGGCATGCCTGACCCAGGGGATCAGCGAAGGCGGCATGGGTTTCGGCATCAATGGCGAATCGAGGGTCATGAACCCGGCATACAAGGAAGACGAGCTGGATGTGCAGCCGATTCGTACCCCTTCCGTCATGAACATTGCCTATCAACCGAATATCCTGTGGAACGGGCAATTTGGAGCCACTCACCTGAATGTAGGCACCGAAACACAGTGGGAATACGGAACACCGAAAGCCACCAACAGTCTGGGCTATGAAGGCACGGAAACCCAGGCCATTGCCGGGATGACCGTCCATCGGTTGAACCTGAATCCCAATTGGGCTGAACTGTACAAGTATACCGACCTGTTCAAGGCAGCATTCCCGGGAGTCCCCGAGGATCAACTGTTCACCAAGGAAATGGCCGGCCTGGCCATTGCCGCCTATGAGCGAACCATCCTGGCCAACCAGGCTCCCTTCCAGGATTGGCTGAAGGGGAAACACCAGGCCATGAGTGACAAGGAAAAGCGCGGAGCGCTGGTATTTTTCCGCGATGCGAACTGCACGTCCTGCCATACCGGTCCGGCGCTGAACAGCATGGCCTTCTATGGACTGGGCATGCTGGACCTCTATCACCAGGGAGCGTTCAAATCCAACAAGAACAGTCCGGAGAACCTGGGCCGTGGCGGATTTACCAAGCGACCAGAGGATATGTACAAGTTCAAGGTTCCTCAATTGTACAACCTGAAGGACAGCCCCCATTATGGGCATGGCGCGAGTATGACCACCATCCGTGAAGTCGTCCGCTACAAGAACAAAGCAATACCGGAAAATCCCAATGTTCTGGCCTCTTCACTGGCGGCTGAATTTGTTCCTCAGAACCTGACTGAGCAGCAGATCGATGACCTGGTCGCCTTCCTGACCTTTGGCCTGCGGGATCCCTTCCTCAGTCGGTATGAGCCGACCAGTGTCAATTCCGGACTTTGTATACCTGTTGCAGACCCCATGGCCAAGGCAGACCTGGGCTGCCAGTAGGGGTCGATTTCGCCGTTTTTCCTCCATTCGTTGATTCCTCTGATCAACTTTTTTCCTCATATTCGTCACCGGTATGTTACTTTTATATGAAGTATGACTTCATACGTCTGACCTATATCAACCGGTATGATTCAACATTTACTGAGGATTACCCTTCTGGTGTTTCTGGCTGGAATGACAGCAAATGCACAGGAGGTCAAAGGACATGTACACAGTGCATTGGATGGCGAACCCCTCATAGGGGCAAGTGTCATTGTTGAAGGCACCACCCTGGGTACCGTGACCGATTTTGACGGGAATTTCCGGATCAGTGTCCCTGAATTCCCGGCCACCCTGGTCATCAACTACATCGGATATGAGGAACAGATCCTCAACCTCGATGCCCAGCCAGGCAATCTGACCATTACCCTGGAGGAAGCAGGGATCACCCTGGAATCCGTTCAGGTACAGGGACATCGGATCACCGACAAACAAAAGGAGACGCCCCTGACGGTGGAAGCCCTCGATCTGCTGGCCATCAAGGAAACTCCATCCGACAACTTCTATGACGGCCTGGGCTCACTGAAAGGTGTTGATCTTACGGCTGCCAGCCTGGGATTCAAGGTGGTGAACATGCGCGGCTTCAACAGTACCAGCCCTGTACGTTCCCTGCAGATCATCGATGGCGTGGACAACCAGGCGCCCGGATTGAATTTCTCCCTGGGCAATTTTTTGGGATCCAGCGAACTGGATGTCAAGAAAGTCGAATTGGTGGCCGGGGCCAGCGGACCGTTCTATGGTCCCAATGCCTTCAACGGGGTCATCAGCATGGAAACCAAGAATCCCTTTTTCTTTGAGGGACTCAGCGCACAGGTCAAGACAGGAGAACGTCAACTGTTCGAGAGTGCCATCCGCTGGGCCCAGGCGATCGACAACAAGGAAGGAGAGCCCTTCATGGCCTATAAGCTCAACTTTTTCTACCTGAAAGCCTATGACTGGGAAGCCGATAACTATGATCCGGTGAATGGGACGGATTATGATGCCTCCAACCCGGGCGGATATGATGCGGTGAATGTCTACGGAGACGAGTACAAGGCCTTCATGGACTATACCGGTGATTCCGAATGGTCACCCTTCTATCCACTGGGAGCATTCTTCCGGCAAGGATACCGGGAGATCGACCTGGTCGACTACAATACCCGAAATGTCAAGGCCAATGCCGCCCTGCATTTCCGGCTGGATCCATCCAAGGACTTCGATTCTCCGGAATTGATCTTCTCCAGCAGCTTTGGATCCGGCACAACGGTTTACCAGGGTGACAACCGGTTCAGCCTGCGGAATATCCTCTTCTTCCAGAACCGGATCGAGTTGCAGAAAAAGGACAAGTACTTCATTCGGGCCTACGCGACCAATGAGGATGCCGGAGATTCCTACGATCCGTATTTCACAGCCCTTCGTCTTCAGGAGTCAGCCAAGTCGGATGTAGCCTTCCGGGATGACTACCGCAACTATTGGAACAGTATCGGCAAGTTCTCCAACAGGATGGTCAATGAGCTGGGATATCCGCAATTGACCTTCGATCCGATGACCGGCCAGTTTTCCTTCGATTCGGAAGCTGCCGATGCCTGGTTCATCCAGTATGCGGATACCATGCATGCCTGGCATGCCAGGGCCCAGGCCTATGCCAACAAGAAGTCCACATTGCCCGGGGTACAGTCCCAACCCTTCTTTGTTCCGGGCACCATCCGTTTCCAGGAAGAATTTGACCGGATCCGATCCACCAAGTCCGGTGATGCAGGAGGCACGCTGTTCTTTGACAAATCGGCCTTGTATCACATTCATGGCCAGTACCAATTCGATCCGACCTGGTTCGACAAGATCGTCGTAGGAGGAAATTACCGCCTGTATCGGCCCAATTCCGAGGGTACCATTTTTGTGGATACACTGGTCACGGAAGTCAATAATCAGGGGGAGATCGTGGACAGCTACTACAATACCGTCACCAATGAAGAGTTTGGGATGTATGGCGGTGTTGAGAAGCGATTCTTCGACAAACTGACCACAGCTGCCACGGTGCGTGTCGACAAGAACCGGAACTTCGACTGGCTGATGACCCCGGCGTTGTCCGCTGTCTATACGCCTGTCCAGGATCATTATGTCAGGCTGTCTTTCAGCTCGGCCATTCGCAACCCCACCCTGACCGATCAATACCTGCGGCTGAATGTAGGGCCTGCCCTTCTGGTCGGCAACCTCATGGGATTTGACAGCCTGATCACCATCGAATCCTTCCAGAAAGCGTTGGAGAATCCGCAAGCCATCCTGGTCGACTCCTTTGTCTACTTCAATGCGCCCCCCATCCGCCCGGAAAGGGTCAAGACATTTGAGGTGGGTTATCGGGCGACCCTCTACAAAAAATTCTATGTGGATGCCGGATACTATTTCAACATCTACGATGATTTCATCGGGTATAACCTGGGCTTGACCGTACCGGTCAAAAACAACCAGGTATCCACCAAGGACCTGCAGGTGTATCGGGTCTCGGCCAATTCCCAGAACCAGGTGCAGACACATGGATTCAATATCGGGATCAACTACTACATCAACACCAACTACATGTTAAGCGGGAACTATTCCTGGAACAAACTGCTCAAGGTCGATGAGGATGATCCGATCATCCCGGCCTTCAACACACCGGAACACAAATTCAATATCAGCTTCTCTGCCCGGAGCCTCACCCTGGGCCCTCGTCTTCGGACCGGGTTCAGCATGAACTACAAATGGGTGGAAGGCTTCCTGTTCGAAGGTTCCCCTCAATTCACCGGGGAGATCCCAACCTACGACATGGTCGATGTCCAGTGGAATGTCCAGCACGTCAGATGGGGCACAACTGTGAAGATAGGAGCCTCCAACCTGTTCGGGTTTACCCCATTGAATGAACCAAATCCGGAGGGTCGTTCCGCATTGGAACGCATGTTCGACAATCGCAATTTTCAGACGTACGGTGGACCCCGTATTGGAAGATTAGCTTATATTTCGCTGCTATACGAACTTGATCGATAGTCATTCAAATCTAACCAAGCTGCTTAAACAAACCTATGATGAAAAAACTTTACCCCCTCTATCTTCTGCTTCTCCTGCCGCTGCTGTCCTTCGGACAGACCCGGTATCTGGATGAAGTCTTCACGGATGTATCCACCCAGTCAGGCGTTACCTATGGAGTGAATGCCACAGTCCTTTATTACTCACTGTTCAACCAGGCTGTTCCTGAGGCGCTCAAGCTGGACGTATACACACCAGATGGAGACACGGAAACAGCCCGGCCACTGATCCTTTACTTCCACACGGGGAACTTCCTGCCCTTCCGCAATCCGGCCAATCCAGCCGAACTGGGCTTCAATGGTTCTTGCGGCGGAGAGCGTTCTGATTCTGCTGCCGTTGAAATGTGCACTCGTCTGGCCAAAATGGGCTATGTAGTTGCCTCAGTGGACTACCGACTGGGTTGGAATCCACTTGCGGCAACCGATGTACAGCGTCGCTTTGGCATCATCAATGCTGCCTACCGTGGTATCCAGGATGCAAGAACGGCCATCCGCTACTTCAGGAAGACCTTCGAGGACAATGGCAATCCATATGGGATCGATCCCGACAAGATCGTGGTATGGGGCCAGGGTACCGGAGGGTACCTCTCCCTGACGATGAACTCTCTGGACAACTACCTGAAAATTCCATTGGCCACCAATGGCAAATTCGTGTATGACCATGATGCTGATCCGATGACCCCTCCAATTCCCATGGTCATCGAAGGGATTAATGGCGACATCTATGGTACTTCGGTTGGTATCAATCCTGCAGACGGGGATACCCTCTGCATGCCCAATCACGTGGGATATTCCTCCGATTACGCCCTTGGCGTCAATCTGGGTGGCGCGCATGCTGACAGTTCCTGGGTGGATCCGGGTCAGACCCCGATCATCTCGTTTGCTGTTCCCACGGATAATTTCGCCCCCTATTCAGAAGGTGTGGTTAACGTCCCTGGCACGAACCTCCAGGTGATCACCACACAGGGCTCCTATCTGATCCAAAAGGAAAATGAGGCTCAGGGCAACCAAGATCCAATTGTCAATGCAGGCATCACCTTTGACCTGGCCGCCGAGCAGGCCGCTGCCTTTGCTGCCTCACCTCCTGATGTCCAGGAACCTTATGCCGGTTTGTATCCGTTCAACCAGCCTGACAAACCGGGTTCCCCAGGCATTCCTGTCACAGTTGCCCCATGGGAATGGACCAGTTTCGCTGGCGTGAACCCTGCCGATCCCTGCAACCAGGATGGGAATAGCGCCAGGATCTACATCGATACCATTATGCGGTTCTATGCCCCGAGGGCCTGCTTCGTGCTGGAGCTGGATGATTGTATTTCTACTCTGACCGGCCTGGACATCCTGCCTGACGCCGAAGTTGGCTTGAATGCCTTCCCAAATCCGGCCACCGACTTCATGGTCCTGACTAGTGATACCAATCACCCGATGCGGGAGATCAAGCTGTATGACGAGATGGGACGCTTGCTGCAGGTGATTCCCAATATCCAGACATCCACCTATACCCTGACCAAGGGTCAGCTGCAATCCGGACGATATATCGCCTTGATCCAGTTCGATCATGGCACTGCAGTCAGAAAATTGATCTTCCAGTAAGCAGATCATGATCTGACCGATCCGATCAATCTGGAAAGGGCCTTCCACATGGAAGGCCCTTTTTCGTTTATTCCAGGTAGAGATCGATCAGGCCGGCGGGGAGATCCATGGTGAGCAATTTCTTCACCGGATCGATGTCCAGGATCAAGGACTCATGCAAGGGGATCAGGACATCCCGTCCATCCAGGATGACCACGGCAGTCAGTTGGGTCGGCAACTCGATGACCTCTGTGATAGGCCCATAGGTCTGGTTGCTCGTGAGGTCATGAATGGAAAAGTCGATCCACTGCTGGACTGGATCCTCTTGCAGGACCTCCTTCAACTCGGTCGTGAGCGGCAGGGCGATCGGTGCCCCGCGAAGGATCTCCGCCGCACTCCGATCATCGATCCCTTCCAGTAATACCACCAGTCCACCCGCGGACCGCCAGTGGCGAACCGAATACGGCAATCCTTTGACCAGGATGAAATCAGACTGTTCCAGAAGATCTTCAACGCGATCCTGATCCAACAGTACCCGGATCTCCCCTTTCAATCCATGAGGTTTACCCAGCTTGCCAATGACATGTGATTCCATAAATGCCTACTTGATGTATTCGACCAGCCACTGGTCGAGGATATACCCCTTCTCGCCTTTCTCTTCCCAGGGGATGCCGGCACATGCCGAGGGATTCCCATCGCATTGGGTATCCAGGATCATCATGTGTCTCCTGACCAGTCCGATACCCCGCTGATACCATTCTTGGCTGTACCTCCGTTCGATGAGATTCTCGTCGTCCGCCTGCTGGATCCGCATGACATCCGGCCAGTTGTAGGGACCGATCTCGTGTGATTCCCCCCGGGCCAGGAGGCGAAAATCCCAGGATTTGAAGGGCTGCATGGATTCGCCGTAGATCGGGATCGTCGTCAGGGGATCGAAAAACGCTGTTCCATCCCAGGATGACCCGTTATAAAGAGGAAAGACACATTTGACCAGGATCAGGTTGTCTTCATTCCAAAGATACCGGTCGTTGTCCAGGCTGAGGCCTATCGTCTTCTGGTAGGCCCATGGCGAAAGACTGTCCTGGCGGCCATACCGGTCGAGCACATAGGTCAATCCGGCGGGGGTAGAGAACGTATCTGTGATCACCTCCTTCAAATAACCGGAGACTGTATCTATCGGCTGACTGCTGCCCAGGGGATCATAGATCACGGAATCGACCCGGTAGATCCAGGTACAACCGATCTCCATGGGCATGAAATCCAGTCCGTCCTCCTGCTCCAGGGGTGGAAATTCTGCCTCGGACTGACATTGCCAGAAGGCGATCACCAGCAAGAGGAATCCTCCCGAAAGCAGCCACCAGGATCTATTCATGGTCCTGGGGTTGTCGGCTCCCATGGATGATCCCGCCTCCGACAACGTCTTCACCTTCATAGAAGACAGCGGACTGACCCGGAGCGACACCTTTGACGTGGGCATAGAACTCCACAGCCACTTCTTCATCCGCCACCTGACGGATATGACCCAGAGTGCCCGCGTCATTATATCGGATCTGGGTCACCGCCTCCAGACCGGCATACAGGTCAGGGTACTTCATGAAATTCACCCCTTTTACGGTGATCCCACTCCGCAGCAGATCCTCCAGTTCGCCCAGGACAACCGTGTTGCTCTCCGGACGGATCTCCGACACAAACATGGGTTTGCCGAAAGCAGTGCCCAGGCCTTTGCGTTGGCCGATCGTATAGAATGGGTAGCCATCATGATGGCCGATCACCTCACCGCTGGCATTGATGAACGGCCCCCCCTTGACCTGCTCCTGCAAACCGGGAATACGGCGTTTCAGAAATCCACGATAATCATTATCCGGCACAAAGCAGATCTCGTAACTCTCTCCTTTCTTTGACAGATCGGTGTATCCCCAGTCTGCGGCCATCTGCCGGACCTCCGGCTTGGTGTACGGACCCAGGGGAAAGCGACTCCGCTGCAGGCACTCCTGGCTGAGTCCCCAGAGCACATAGCTCTGATCCTTCCGTTCATCCGCGGCCATACGAATGAATTTCCGGCCATTCAGTTCCTCGATTCGGGCATAATGACCAGTGGCGATGAACTCACAATCCAGAGCATCTGCCCGCTTGAGCAGAGCGCTCCATTTGATATGTGTATTGCACAGTACGCAGGGATTCGGGGTTCGCCCGGCCAGATATTCATCCACAAAATTATCGATGACATAATCTCCGAACTCTTCACGGATGTCCACGATAAAATGATGAAACCCCATGGTCACAGCGACCTGGCGAGCATCATTGATCGAGTCCAGGCTGCAGCAACCTGTCTCCTTCTTGCTTCCTCCCGAAGATGCATAGTCCCAGGTCTTCATGGTGATCCCCACGACCTCGTATCCCTGATCATGAAGCATCATGGCCGTGACCGTTGAATCAATGCCGCCACTCATGGCGACCAGTACTCTTCCTAGTTTACTCATGTCTTACCTTACTGCAAATTTAGCTCGAATCACGCTACTAACAGCAGATCTGTCTATGGTGTTCCATGCTGACAACCCTTTTCAGGAGATTGAAGAAGCCACAATGCTCATCTCCCGCCCGTTGGTGGAGGCCAATGTCGCGCGTATCCTGACAAAAACCGAACGACAGGGTATCCGGTTCCGGCCGCATGTCAAGACCCATCAACACCCGGAAGTCGGTCATTGGCTTCGGCTCATGGGCATCCAGGCCATCACTGTATCATCCGTAGAGATGGCTGAAGCATTCCATCGGGAGGGATGGATGGATATCACCATCGCCATTCCGGTCAACCTGCGGCAATTGGACAGGTTGGATCGGCTAGCGGCCCAATGCAGGCTTCACGTCATTGTCGACCATCCTGCTACACTGACAGCCCTGGAGCGGATACGGGCCGACATCCATGTCTGGATCGAACTGGATACCGGTGCCGGACGAACCGGCATACCCGTCGGACAGGAAGCGGATATTGCCCGGTTGTGGCAACAAGGGCAAACCATGCCCGGGATCCGAATGGAGGGACTTCTATGGCATGATGGCCAGTTCTATCATGCAACGCACCAGAACATCCAGGATACATGGAAGTCCAATCTGAACCGATTAGCGGCATTGAAGGACAGGCTTTCCACAGTTGGCCCGACTCCAGCCCTTTCTGCCGGAGACACCCCTTCCACGACCCTGTTGGATGACCTGTCTGGCGTCAATGAGATCCGCGCTGGCAACCTGGTCTATTATGATCTGATGCAGGCCAGGGCCGGGATCTGCCAGGTGGAACAGATCGCTGTCGCCCTGGCTGCTCCCGTGATCGGTCATTATCCTCACCGCGCCCAGATCGCCGTGCATGCAGGTGCTGTCCACCTGTCCAAGGAACAGCTTCCCCTGGATGACCGACAACCCGTCTTTGGACGAATGGTGATGCTCACACCCGAAGGATGGACCATACCAGACCATTCGGCATGGGTCACCCATCTGAGCCAGGAACATGGACTGATCGATGTGCCACCTGAATACCACCGACACTACCCGATCGGCAGCCTTATCGGGATCCTTCCCGTTCATTCATGCCTCACCGCGGACGCCATGAAGGGGAGAAATCACCTACTCATATAAATTAAGTTAAATTATTATTTTCATTAATATGTTTGGAACGAATTTTGGACTATACCCGGAAACCGTATGACTATGGAAACTACCAAACAACTCCTCGGGGTCGGCTCTCGAGTCAATCATCCGGCCTTTGGTGAAGGTGTGGTGATCAGATTGCACCTGGCGGCCTATGACGTCTGCTTCATGCAATATGGTGTGAAGCTCGTGGGGAAAGAGTATGACAAGTGGGACATCATCGACCTGATCCCGGCCGAGGAGAATGTCACCTTCACCGAAGCCGAGCGCTCCCTGATGAAGATCCTCAAGGCCTGGGGGGAGGTCAATGAGATCGTGGATCTGGGCGACCGCTGGGAAAATGGGACACTGAGCCTGATCCCGGGTGAAGCCGGCCTGAAAGCCAAGGACATGCCGATCGAGGCCTTTTTCCATAAGATCGTGATGGTCCGTGACCGCCTTCGCGTGATGGAACAGCGGATCAACAGCAGCAACCTGACCGATGAGGAAAAGGTCAATCTGCAACAGTATATCACCAAGATCTACGGGTCATTGACCTCGTTCAATATCCTGTTCAAGTACAAGGAAGATCATTTTGTTGGAGAAAAGTCCTGAACATTCCTTCGCCCGGCTGTTACTTTGGGTAAAATTCAATCATGCTCCGTTTACCGTTTCAGATTTCCTTGTTCGTTGGCTTGTTGACACTCTTGTCAGCTTGTGTGGCCATCGAAAACCCCTACCCGAAGCTGGCTCCCGGTCGCTGGCGGGGTGTCCTCCAGGTCGATCCCAGCCAGTCATCCCGTGTCGGGGGAAAATCTGACCAGCAGAAGGAGCGAGACATCCAGTTTGAAGAAGTGACCGAAGGTGAGCTTCCCTTTGAGTTTGATGTGATCTATGACACACCTGATTCTTTCCACATTGTTCTCATCAATGGTGAAGAAGAGATCATCGCCTCGGATATCCTCTTTGGCCTGGATCGTCGCACGGCCAAGGATACCCTGACGGTGAATTTCCCTCTTTACGACAGCTACCTCGAGGCCGTGTGTGAATCGGGGGTGATGCAGGGCCACTGGGTGGTCAATTACAAGGAGAACTACCGTATTCCTTTTGTCGCCAAGTTCGGCGAAGGGTATCGCTTCACCCAACTGCGGAAACCACCGGCCCTGGACCTTGCCGGAACCTGGGCGGTGACCTTTCAGCCGGGAGAACCGGATGCCTATCCTGCCATCGCCGAGTTTGCCCAGCAGGGGAATGCCCTGACGGGGACGTTCCGGACCGAAACAGGCGACTATCGTTTTCTGGAGGGGACCGTGCAGGCGAACAAGCTCTACCTGTCCTGTTTTGACGGGGCACATGCATTCCTCTTCGAAGGCAAGATCATGGAGGATGGCAGCCTGATCGGATCGTTTCGTTCGGGCAATCACTATCAGGCCTATTGGACTGCTCAACGAGATAGTGCGTTCACCCTTGCCGATCCGGATAACCTGTCCAGGGCAAGTGACCCCGACCAACCGGTTCTAATTTCATTTCCGGATTCCCGGGGAAACACGGTTTCACTCGAACAACCCGAGTATGCCGGACGGCCAGTTATCTTGCAGATCATGGGGACCTGGTGTCCGAATTGCCTGGATGAAACCCGCTTTCTCCGGGACTACCTGACAACACATCCGGATATTGATCTTCCCATCATCAGTATCGCGTTCGAACGATATCGAGATGCTGAGCAGGTCCTTCCCCTGCTCGAACGATATCGCCAGCGACTGGATCTGAAATGGCCCGTCTTATGGGGAGGGTATGCAGACAAGACAGAAGCAAGCCTGGCACTCCCCTTCCTGGATGGGTTGAAAGCCTATCCTACCATGGTCTTTCTGGACCGGGAGCACCGGATCCAGCGCATACATACCGGTTTTGATGGCCCAGCCACCAGCAAATACAAGCAATTCGCCTCTGATTTCCATAACTTTGTGAACCGACTTGCCGGCCCATCCCAATAAGCCAGTAAGGAACTCCGAACCATGAACAATCAACACTTTGTCGTCCTGTTCCATCAGGTCAACTACCCGTTGGCTACCCGGATGACCCGTCATCTGGTCCAGGCCGGGTTTACCTTTGCCCTTCTGTGTGAGGACGACCTGAAGCCGGGCGAATCCCTGGCCCAGCGACTCGAACAGGATACGCGGCCTCTATTGCTCATGGTGAGTGATAATTTTCTGAAGGATGCCGCGTGCGTCGCCCAGCTTCTGCCCACGCTGCAGCAACGAGAGCCAGGTGAAATCCAGATCATCGTCCTGACCGAAGGTTTTCCCGATCAGGCGCACGAGCCAGTCCCCACCCGGTTGGACCGGGTCGGCCAGATCCTGCACTATATCAACTACTGGCAGGATCAATACCTGCAAATGAGGAAGATCCGGCCTGACCAGATCACCGATCCTCAAGGACATGACCTGAAGATCAAGCAAGTCAGGAAGATCGCCTTTGAGATCGGCAATCTCATTGAATTCCTTCGCGAGCAGCAAACCTACAGTTGGGAGGCCCTGACCGCCAATCATTATGAGCTCTTCTTTCGCAAGAGCGGGAACATCAGCCTCCATGAGGACTTCAAGCGTGAACACCCGTTTCTGGAAGAAGACGAGCACCTGGAGGAACGGATCAGGGAGTCCATGACCATCTTTCAGGATGAACATGACCGGATGGTCGAAGCCACGGATCACCTCACCGAATCGCTTTCCGAGCTGGTCACGGCCGATTCTCCGCGATCAGATGAGTCAACCGGTGGACAGGAACATGACCTTCTGAAAAAATTGATCGCGTATAAGAACGGTCTGGAAGAAGAATCCCCGGAGGAAGAGGAAGATGATGACGATGATTGGGACGAGGATGAATCTTCGGAAGCAGACTCCTTCTTCTCCGACGATCCATTTCCACTGGATACCGAGCAGGGGGGGCACATCATCCCTTTACCGAGCAGGGACCAGGCTCATCTGAAGCGATTGGTCGAGAACGACCCGGAGAACATTCCTGCCCGTCTGGATCTGGCAGCGATGCTGGCTGAGGACGACCAGTATTTCAATGAAACCACCCAACACCTGGAAGAGGTCCTGCGTCTGGATCCGAAAAACGCGCGGGCCTTTGCCCTCCTGGGGCAGCTGTCGGAACGCTATCACGAACACAAGCTGGCCATTCGATACTTCGAAAAGGCGTTGGAATCCGATCCGACGTTCGGTCCAGCCCATCTGGGGCTCGGACAGATCCTCCTGACCATAGATGGCCAGGAAGATCGGGCCATTGACCATCTGAGTGAAGCCCGATCCCTGATGCCCGACCACGCCCATGTCTGGGAGACCTATGGTCAGGCCCTCCTGGACCATGGACGGTTGAAGAAAGCCGCCAAGGCCTTCAAAAAAGTGCTGAAACTGGACCCGGAACGAAAGGACATCAAGGCAAAAATCGCGGACATCTATTATCAACTGGGGGATCGGATCAAGGCTGTCCAGTACCACCGTGATACCGTAGATGAACCCATGCAAACCGATACCGGTTGGCCGGAAGAGCCTGACTACCCACATACCATCGAGGCGATACCTGCCTTCGACATGCCCGCCGATACCCTGAAGAGGGAGGACATTCCACCAACAGTGGTCAAACCGGCCAGAACTTTGACCATCCTGATCACCGGCGCGACATCCGGTATCGGACAGGCCACTGCCGAGGTCCTGGCCCAGGCAGGACATCGCCTGATCCTCACCGGCCGCCGCGAAGATCGTCTGCACAAGCTCCAGGAGAACCTGAAGAGCCGTTATGGGACAGAAACGTTCCCTTTGTCCTTTGATATTCGCCAGGAAGCCGTTACCCGGCAAATGGTCAAGGCTCTGCCTGAAACCTGGTCAGATGTGGACATCCTGATCAACAACGCGGGTCTGGCCAGTGGACTTGCGCCCATTCATGAAGGAGATATCGATGACTGGGATCGGATGATCGACACCAACATCAAGGGGTTATTGTACATGACCCGGGCAGTCTCCCCGGGGATGGTGGCTAGACAAAGAGGACAGATCATCAATATCTGCTCCACAGCTGGCAAGGAGACCTATCCGAAGGGCAACGTGTACTGCGCGACCAAATTTGCGGTCGAAGCACTGACCCGTTCGATGAGACAGGACTTGCATCCCTACGGGATCCGGGTTGGGCAGATCAGCCCTGGACACGTGGAAGAAACCGAGTTCGCCCTCACCCGATTCCATGGGGATACGCAAAAAGCCAGGATCTATGATGATTTCAACCCACTGACCTCCACAGATGTGGCCCATGCGATCCTGTTCATGATCAACCAACCACCCCATGTGAACATCCAGGACATCCTGATGATGGGCACCCAGCAGGGCAGCCCGACCATGATCAACCGATCCGGGAGGATCTACGATCGGGATTAATGCGTAATGACCACTGGAAGAATCGTTGATTTCCCTGGCGATTCGGTGATCCGCAGGTAATACATGCCAGTCCCGATCGAGGATACTGACATTTCGATCACCGCCCCATTGTGTGACGTGACCACCTGTCGACTGTGAATCCGGCCACTCAGGTCGATCAACTCAAGATCGACCACAGATCCTGTGGGAACAGAACGACCGGAAGCCAATCGGATCACATCTGTTGCCGGATTAGTCACGATACGCCACGGGCTGACTTTGGGTTGGCTTGGCTCCACCGAGGTGTTGACCGGCTCCAGGAGCTCCTCCAGCGAGATCGTAAACATGGAGCGCGCATGGGTGCCGATCACCAGCGACTGACTTTCCGGTTGATAGGCCATGTCGTACACCGGAATACCGGGCAATCCAATGCCGAATGGATACCAGTTCTCTCCGCCGTTGATCGTTGCAAAGACACCGGCATCCGTTCCGACAATGATGACTGAGTCACCTGTCTGAGGGATCACGGCAAAGGTATTGATCCCGAGAGGTGGGAGATCACCCGCCAGGGATTGCCATGTCGCTCCCTGATCATCCGAACGGTGAAAGTGGGAAATGAATTCGTTGTACCGATATCCTGAATGGCTGACAAAAAGGCGACCAGACTGCTCGACGCTTCCCTGACATTTAGTAACATATCTGGCTGGCAATCCGGTACTTATATTTGACCAATCCAATCCGTCGTTGAGGGTCTGCCAGAGCCGGCCATCACCCGTACCGGCATAGATGACCCCGGGATCGACTGGCGACTCACCCATGGCCGTGATCACGTGCGTTCCGGGATGGAACTGATTCAAGGTATCCGTCAGCTGGGGACTGATCGGCTGCCATGCGGCGATAAATGCATCCGAGTTCCGGTACACCCGGTTGGTACCATGATACAGCGGATGGGGTGGATGCACACTGACAAAATAGGGCGCATCCCAACCTACCCGATCGTTCGGATCGATGCCCTCCGTGAAATCATCCCAACTGTTTCCGCCGTCCCAGGACATCACCAGGCCCCCGCCCTGCCACTCTGCATAGATGATCTCTGGAAAATCAGGATGGAAGGCAGGTTGAAATCCATCGCCACCGTAGATTCTTGTCCAATCCGCAGGATCTGACCATCCGGCTACTGTACCATTATCCTGAGCCCCACCAATCAATTGGGCAGGATCATGCGGATTCAGGCCAATACGATAGAACTGTGTTGCCGGAAATAGATCCAGATCTGTCCAATTCGTCCCTCCATCCTGGCTGGTGTAGCAGCCACCGTCTGTGGCCAGATCAACGAATCCATCCGGATGGAAGCGCAGGTCGTGCTTGTCCGCATGGACATCAAAGACCCACCAGGGCGGAGTACTCCTCGACCAGGTCTCCCCGCCGTCCTGGGTACGCCACAGATCTACTCCCAAAAGAAAAATATCATTCGCATCCAGCGGATTCACGGCGATCTTTCCGAAATACCAGCCGAATCCACCCAGGGCATTTCCCGCCAGGCCATTCTCATCCTCATCGACGGGCACAGCCGACCAGGTATCCCCTTCATCAGCAGAGCTGTAAATCCCCCTGAGCTGCTGATTGGCACCGACAAACATGACAAAGACCTTCCCCTGGGAGAAGGCCAGTCCGGAACGGGAAAGCGGTCCATCCGGCAGTCCATCCTGAATGACTTCCCAGGTATCCCCGCCATCGGTCGAGCGATACAATCTTGCCTGTGAGCCATTGACAATGGATTCAGCCTGGTTGCGGACACGATGCCATCCACAGGCAAAGACCAGATCCGGTTGATCGGGATGGATCAACACATCCGTGATCCCAGCTTCATCGGACAGGGTGAACACCTTCTCCCAGTCTGCTCCTCCATTGACAGAACGGTACAAACCCCGCTCGAGCCCCCTGCGCTGAGGAACGCCCATGCTCCCGACGAACAATGTGTCCGGATGGTCAGGATGAATGGCCATGGATGACAGGATACCGGCATCTTCCAATCCGATCACCTCCCAGGTTTCTCCATAGTCTTCACTTTTGAAGAGGCCCTGTCCCAGAAAGACATAGCTGGAGATATTCGGGTCACCCGTACCGGCATAGATCACAGCCGGATCCACCGGCGACCCTTCAATGAAGGAGATGCTCAGGGTTGACTGATCGTCAAAGACAGGATACCAGTTCTGTCCGCCGTCCGTTGACTTGTAGATCCCGCCTGCGGTCAACCCGGCCAGGATCAGTTCAGGTTGTTCAGGGTGCCGAAACAGACTGTTCACCCGCCCACCGATATTGTCAGGACCCTGGTTGATCCATGTCTCCTCGAAACCGGGGGGCAAGTCGCCTCTTTGGGAGGCCATCTCCCTGCTCATCCGCACTGCCTGCAAAAACCCTTCCGCGCCACCCTCCAGATTCGGAAAGTTCTTGAGGAGATAATACTCCTCATGAGGACGCAACGGCGCCTGGCCCTTCTCATCCGAACCCTGGTTACAGGCAATGATCAGGGAAAGGCTGATCAGGATAAGCAACTGTTTGATCATGGTAGGCAGGTAAGGGGGTACAGTGAATCAGTCAACAATGCCATTGATATAGTTTCTCAACTCCTGGGCCTGCTGTGGTTTGATCCGACCACTGAGGATCAGGCGAAGTTCACGGCGTTTCATGGCCTCATTGTAAAGATATTCTTCTTCTGAGGTCAACGGTTGCACTTCAGGAACAGGAACTGGTTTCTGCCGCTCGTCATCCAGGGCGACAAAGGTATAGTAGGCGTGGTTGCAGCGGCGGGTGTTTCCACCCTTGATATCCGTGGAGAATACCTCGACATAGATCTCCATGGAGGTAGAGAACGCTCTGGTCACCGAAGCCACCATGGTGACCACTTCACCCATGTGGATAGGCAACTTGAAGGACACATGATCCACGGAAGCCGTCACCACATACCGCTCGCTGTGTTTCCCGGCACAGATGCCGGCGGCAATATCCATCCAGCGCAGCAGATTGCCACCCATCAGGTTGCCCAACGGATTGGTGTCATTGGGCATGACCATCTGGGTCATCGTGGTCTTGGACTCGGAAACTTTCTTAGATTTCATTCGATTGATTCAGAAGACTAAAGGATCAGAACCCCTTTTTTGTTCAGGATCGGAACGGTGGTAAGGTGTTCTTGTGCCAGGCTTCCCTCGACAAAGAGAAACCGCTTGTCGTACATATGGCCGTCCAGTGAAAAGCTGATCCAGTATTCATTGGTCAGTTGGGTCAATTCCGGCCGAACGATCTCCAGCCTGACCGCCATCTCGCCTTCGATGCGATCATAGAAATAGCGCAGTGTCGAGGACCGAAGCTCCTCTTCATCGGATTTCTTGTAACCGCTTGAGGTGACCAGCACCTGATGGACCGGTTGATCCTTGAGGTTGATCAAAAAACACTCCCACTCCTGGCCATCCTCCTGGACCTCCAGCTCGGAAGGGACCATGGCCACTCCGAAATTGTCCACTTTACGGGTTTCGATATCTTTCAACATAGGTCTTAGTGATGATCTGTCAAATCACAATGAAAAACATGTGCAAAATGCACTTTTAAACGATCCTGAACCTCCTCCAGGTTCATGGATGCTCCCAGTTCATTTGCCATGGAGGTCACACCTTTATCGCGATCGTCGATCCCGCAGGGAACGATATGCCCAAAGTAACTCAGATCGGTGTTCACGTTGAAGGCAAACCCGTGCAAGGTAACCCACCGGCTGAGGTGGACGCCGATCGCACAGATCTTTCGATAGATCGGATGCCGGTCATCCGGTGGCAACCATACCCCCGTATAGCCCTCCAGTCGCTGTCCGGTCAACCCGTATTCTGCGATCACCCGGATGATCACTTCTTCAAGTTCGCGAACATAACGATGAACATCGCGGTAGAAGTCTTCCAGGTCCAGGATCGGATAACCGACGATCTGTCCGGGACCATGGTAGGTGATATCCCCGCCTCGGTTGATCCGGAAGAATGTTGCTCCGACGCGATCCAACCCTTCTTCATCCAACAGCAGATGATCGGAATGACCGGATTTGCCCAGGGTATAGACATGCGGGTGCTCGCAGAGGATGAATTGGTGAGGAACAACAGGATCAGGAAAATGGACTTCCTGTCGCTTTCGGTCGATCAACAACCTGTGAATACGGGTTTGGTCCTCCCAGGTGGTGGCATAGTCCACCAGTCCGAGTTCCTGAACTGTCACCTGCGGCCTGACATCGCCATGTTCCATGCTCAAAATTGGTGAAAATCCTCCACCTGTTGGCGAATCGCCTGAAGGGTTGCCGGGTCATCGATCTGGTCATCCATGATCAGGCCTTTGATGCTGCTGACCGGAAGACGGTTGGGCATGACCGTAACATTCAGGTAATTGAGGATGCCGGTCAGATGATCCATTCCTCGCAGGTTACCAGCTCGTCCGGAGGATACCCCCAGAATGGCCGCTTTCTTTCCGGAGAAGGTCCTACCGTATTCCCGTACTGAACAGGCGTCCAGGAAGAATTTCAGAATGCCCGGAAAACTGCCATTGTATTCGGGGACAACGAAATAGAACTTCTCGGCCGGCAAGATGAACTGGTCTTGCAGATCTCTGACCTGGGGCGATTGGTCATCCTGAGCATAATCGCCTCCTACCAGCAGAGGGCCTTTCAGGATGCAAAGATCCAGCAACTCGATCGGTTCATCCGTCATTCCCTGGAACACTTGCTTGACATAATGGGCCAGCTTGATACTGTGATTCCCGTTCCGGTTGGTTCCAGAGATAATCGTGATCATATCGACAAAGGTTGTGTGCATGGAATCCTTTCCATCCCACTTTTGTTCACTGAACGCTCCCTGTAGTTTTCCCTATCTTTGCCCTCCCAAGTCACAACTTATGGAACTAACGAATTACGGCCATGCCTGCTTTGGTGTTCGCACCCGGGGAACGGACCTTTTGTTTGATCCATTCATCACCGGGAACCCACGGGCAACAGCCATTCAGATCGATCAAATCCCTGCTGACACCATCCTCATCACGCATGCCCATGGAGACCATGTGGCAGATGTGGAGCAGATCGCCAATCGGACAGGTGCCGGACTGGTCAGCAACTTTGAGATCGTCACTTACTTCGAGAAAAAGGGCTTGAAAAGGCATCCGATGAACATTGGGGGAAAGGTAGAATTGCCCTGGGGCACTGTGAAATCTGTATCCGCCATCCACTCCAGTGTCTTTCCGGATGGTACGTATGGTGGTAATCCGGGAGGATTTGTGATCTGGAATGAAGAAGGATGTCTATATCACGCTGGCGACACGGCATTGACCTCTGACATGCAATTGCTGCCCCTGACCTGCCCGCCCCTGACAGCTGCCATCCTGCCCATCGGTGATAATTTCACCATGGGGTGGCAGGATGCCATCGAAGCCGCCCGACTCATTGGATGCACCACCATCATCGGATGTCACTATGACACCTTCGGGTATATTGAAATCGATCATCAGGCTGCAATAAACGGCTTTGCAAAGGCCGGCCTGAAGCTCCTTCTTCCCGCTATCGGGGAAACGATCAGTCTAGCATAACACATGGGAAAAATCATTGCCATAGCCAACCAGAAAGGGGGTGTGGGGAAGACCACCACCGCCATCAATCTTGCTGCCAGTCTGGCTGTCATGGAGTACAAGGTATTGCTGGTGGATGCCGATCCACAGGCCAATGCCACCTCCGGTGTGGGGGTTACCCTGACGGACGAGGACGCGCATATCTATGATTGTCTGATCAATGATCATCCGGCGGCTGAAGCGATCGTATCTACCGAGACGCCTTACCTGGACCTCTTACCCGCCCACATTGATCTGGTCGGCGCAGAACTCGAACTCTCGAATCTCCCTGAACGCGAATTCCGCATCCGTGAAATGCTCAGGAGCGTGCGGGACAACTATGATTTCATCCTCATTGACTGCCTGCCTTCCCTCGGCCTGATCACCATCAATGCTCTGGCGGCAGCAGACAGTGTGCTGATTCCCGTCCAGTGTGAGATCTTTGCATTCGAAGGACTGAGCAAGCTGAAGAACACGATTCACCTGGTCAAGGCCGGATTGAATCCGAATCTGGATATCGAGGGCATCCTCCTGTCCATGTATGACCGGAGGTTGCGTCTGGCCAATATCGTGGTGGAAGAGGTTCAGTCACACTCCACGGACCGGGTGTTCAATACCATCATTCACCGGAACAGCCGGGTATCCGAAGCCCCGAGCATGCACCAGCCGGTGATCCTGTATGATGCATCCTGCACCGGATCTGTCAATTTTATTAATCTGGCCAGGGAACTCCTAGAGAATAATTCCACATGGGTCAACAAGAAAAAGCCGGTCAAGGCCTGAATATGATCGATAAAAAAACAAGAAAGAAGGAAATCGGGAAAGGCATCCGAGCCCTGTTGGCCACGGTGGAACAGTCACCTGCCGAGGAAACCAAGGCCCAGGCCCAGAAGGAGCTCAGCAGTGAGATCAATGAAGTGCCCCTGGACCAGATCGTTGCCAACCCCTATCAACCCAGACAGGACTGGGACCCTTCTGAACTGGAGGACCTGGCCACATCCATTCGGGCCATGGGGATCATCCAACCGGTCACCCTGCGGGCGGTCGGTCCTGATGCCTATCAGTTGATCAGTGGGGAACGTCGGTTTCGCGCATCCAAACTGGCCGGACTGACCAGCATACCTGCCTATGTGCGGACAGCCGGAGACCAGGAAATGCTGGAAATGGCCCTCGTGGAGAATATCCAGCGTACCGACCTGAATGCCATCGAGGTCGCGATCTCATACCAGCGATTGATCGAGGAATGTGACCTGACGCATGAGAGCCTTTCCGAGCGGGTGGGAAAAGACCGCAGCACCATCACCAATTATACACGCCTGCTCAAACTGCCTCCGGATATCCAGCACGCCCTGCGCAAGGGACAGATCAGCATGGGGCATGCACGTGCACTCGCGGGAAGCCACGATCTCCTCAAGCAACGGGCAGCCTTCCGGGAAACCATCAACAAAGGGTGGTCGGTCCGCCAGTTGGAGTCCTTCTTGCGTGGGAAGACTGAAACCTCCTCCTCTTCCGGCTCTACGACCGAAGGACTCAATCCAGCCTACCGGGACGTGGAGCGCCGGCTGGCCGCCCACTTCAGTGCCCGAGTACAGCTCGAACTGCAAAAGGATGGCAAGGGCAAGATCTCCATTGCCTATTCCGATGAAGACGATCTGAATCGGATCCTTGACCTCATGGATATCTGATGAGACCCTGGCGAATCGCATTCATCGCTTTCCTTTTCTTCATCAGTCTGGCTGCACCAGCCCAAACCTCCTCTCCGGACACTGTTCAGCAGTTGTCCTCACGGAAGCGGTTGTTTGAACCGAATCCCAAACGGGCCGCCTTGTACGGCCTGATTCCCGGCGGAGGGCAGATCTATAACCGAAGATACTGGAAACTCCCTATCGTGTACGGAGCCATTGGGGGCTTGTATTACAATGCCTCGCTCAACCAGAAGGAATATCGCCGCTTCCGAAATGCCTATCAATCCGAATTACAGGGCAATCCACATGAATTCTCCAACCTGAACCTGCCGGCCAATGTGCTGAAAAACTATCGGGACCTCTATCGGAAGAATATGGAAGAAAGCTACATTTTCATGTCGCTCACCTATCTCCTGTCCATTGCCGAGGCCTATGTGGATGCCCATTTGCGAAACTTTGACATCAATGAAGACCTCAGCGGGCGCATTCGGCCCAGCTGGATCGTCCAGGGACACCAGATCACCCCTGGCCTGGGTGTGTCCCTCCAGTGGAAGTCCAAAACAGTGAGCCCTGCAGACTTGGTCCTACCGTAATGTACTGATCAGGTTTCCTACTGCCCTTTTCCCATCGTCGGCGACCACCTGGTACACCCAATATCCCGCCGGCATTGCGCTCAGATCCAGAGGGATCTGTTGACGACCACCCGGTGCATACAAGTGCCAGGATCGAAAGACCCGACCTGTCAGATCCATAATGGTGATCTGGAGTTCGGCCCCACGTTGCAGCTCGATCTCCAGCAAGGACAGGGCGTCCACTGGATTGGGGACCACACGGGTTTGCAGCATTCCCTCTCCCGGTTCATCAACAGAGGTCGTACAGTTCGGGGAGTTCTCCTCATTGAGCTTGAGGTAATAGTGGCCGGGAAAAAGTTGGGGATTCGGAAAGGTCACCGGAATGGTCGCACCAGTGGCCGTTTTCAGATTGCCGACAAATTCCAGGTCATAGGTCCCCACAGGGTTGATCGGCAACGGCGTGCCCTGGATGATCACACACCCCAGCGAGCCAGCATCAAACAGACAGTTTGGCGGATTGCACTTGTAGGTCAGTCCGGACGGAAGGTTGCTGATGGCCCCTATCGTATCAATCCGGAAGTAATCGACCGGAATCGGGATGGGAATACCGGGAAACAGGACCGTATCCGGCACTTTCAAGGTCCAGGTGAATTCAAACTCCTGATTGATACAGGCTTCCTTGTCTATCCCGCCCATCGGGTTGTTCAGGGAGTCGTACGGTAAGGGAAACACGAATCCTGAAGAATCAATATACATCGAATCCGGCAGGCAGGCCTGCCCCTCGATCCGGCCAGAGAAGACCAGGATCATGATCGTGAAAAGTAGTAGAGAACGTACCATAGCCAGAGAGTTTTCATGAAGATAGTGAACAGATGACGATTTCAGACAACATGTTCGGGTTGACCTTGTCCGGCAATACCTATATTTGAATATCAAGTCCAAGTGCTATGCGTCTCATCCTTTATATAGTGGTCTGTCTGGTTGGTTGTTCCGTTCCGCTGCAAGCGCAATGGGATTCGGGAATATCGGGACAAGTGGTGGATGGTTCGGATAACACACCGTTGATCGGCGCGACCGTCGTGGTCGGAGCATCGGTCGCCACAACCGATTATGATGGCCAGTTTCAGATCGACATGGCATCGGGTATTGTACAGTTGCAGGTCAGCTATGTCGGTTATCGAACTGCCAACATGGAGGTCCGGGTTCAGGCTGGCCAGTTCGATACCCTGCTTATCCAGCTCGAGCCATCAGCCATGATGCTCGAAGCGGCAACGGTCACCTCCGGTCGTTTTGAACGGCCGCTCGGAGAGACCACCGTGTCCCTTGACATTCTCAAGCCACAATTCATCGACCACCTCAACATGGTCACCCTGGACGAGGCATTGGACCGGTTGCCCGGGGTCAATATCATCGACGGACAGGCCAATATCCGCGGTGGTTCGGGATACTCCTACGGGGCGGGATCCCGGGTAATGCTCCTAATCGATGACATTCCGGCCTTGCAGGCCGATGCCGGTTTTCCCAACTGGGGCGATATCCAGACGGAAAATATCGATCAGGTCGAGGTGGTCAAAGGGGCTGCGTCCGCCCTGTACGGCTCGGCAGCACTGAACGGGATCATCAACGTTCGGACGGCCTATGCCAAATCAACACCCTACACCAGGGTCAGTTCGTTTTACCAGGTCTTCATGGACCCGTCCCAGCAAAATCGAAAATGGTGGGACAATGCCTGGAGTCATCATCCCGGGAGTGGCGGATTGAGCCTGACCCACCGACAGAAGTTCGGCAAACTGGACCTGGCGGCCAGCACGTTCTACCAGAATACGGATTCATGGATCCGGGATGCCTACAACAAGACCGGGCGGGTCACCCTGGGATTGAAGTATCGCATTACCGATCGGCTGGTGGTCGGCATGAATGGCAACCTCAATGCTGGCAGCAGCCGATCGTTCTTCTTATGGGAAAATGATCAGGAAGGCGCCTATCTCGGCGGCGGAGGAAGCAATGAAAGCCGAACCAAAAAGGTCCGGTTCTTCATTGACCCCTATCTCCATTACTACGACCCCTCCGGGAACCGCCACAAGTTGATGATGCGCTACTACAACGTGGACAACAACAACAATATCAACCAGGCCAATGCCTCTCAGCTGTATTACAGCGAATACCAGTTCCAACGGCATATCAATGCGATCGACCTGGTGTTGACCGCCGGGGTCCTGGGATCAGGTAGCCGGGTGGATGCCGAACTCTATGCGGATACCATCTTCCAGTCCCGCAATATGGCCGCCTACCTGCAACTGGAAAAGAAGTTCTGGAACTGGCTCACACTCACGGCAGGTGGACGACTGGAGAACAATGCCATCATCGGGCCTGAAGTACTGGGCAAGGATACCATCCCCAACGGTCGCAGTGAAGAAACCAAACCCATCTTTCGGCTGGGAGCCAATGCCCGGCTGTCACCGTTTACATTCCTCCGGGCTTCCTGGGGGCAAGGGTATCGATTCCCGACCATCGCAGAAAAATTCATTCGGACCGAATTCGGTGGCTTCCTGGTCGTCCCGAATGTTCGTTTGCGATCAGAGACAGGCTGGAGCGCTGAGGTTGGCATCAAACAAGGCGTTCAAATGGGTTCCTGGAACGGATTCCTGGACGTAGCGCTCTTCTGGACAGAATACCAGGACATGATGGAGTTCACCTTGACCCCCAATTTTGCCTTCCAGAGCCAGAACATCGGGGATACCCAGATCCGTGGCCTGGAGGTCAGCTGGCAGGGACAGGGCCGGCTCTTTTCCCGCCCTGTGAGCATGCTCGTGGGTTATACCTATATAGACCCTCGCTACAAGGTCTTCGGCGAAGCCCAGATGAATGCGTCCAGCTCCACCAAGAACATCCTCAAGTATCGATTCCAGCATTCTGTCAAGGCCGACCTTGAGGCACCCGTAACCTCCTGGCTCAGCCTGGGATACACCTGCCAGTACAACAGCAACATGGAGGCGATTGACGGTATATTCAATCTGATCCCCGGGGTTTTCGACTTCCGACAAGCCAACGACAAGGGCTTTGTCCTCATGGACCTGCGGGCTGGTTTCCAGATCACGCCACGACTGGAGTCCTGGATCATCCTGAAGAACATGCTCAACGAAGCCTACTCCATGCGCCCTGGCCTCCTGGAAGAACCCCGGAACCTCACCCTGCGTCTGAATTACCAGATCCAGGGATAATTCGACCGTGAGGGGATATTCTTTTCGGAATTCCCTTGTCTGGTGAACAATTCAGGTGGTATTTTTGTGCTCCAATTCTAAAAACTGCGGAAATGGCGATCATTATCACCGATGAATGTATCAATTGCGGGGCCTGCGAACCTGAATGCCCCAACAATGCCATTTACGAAGGTGGTATTGAATGGGCCATGATCGATGGTACGACACTGACTGGTCAGTATCAGCTCGAGGATGGTCAAGAAGTTGACGTGAAGGCCAAGCAGCGGCCTGTGTCTGATGATTACTACTATATCGTACCGGACAAGTGCACAGAGTGTGTCGGCTTCCATGAAGAACCGCAATGTGCGGCAGTCTGTCCGGTAGATTGCTGTGTCCCCGATCCGGATCGATCCGAATCCGAAGAAATCCTGCTGGGCAGAAAAGAGCGACTGCACTTGTAGTGGAGTTCGTTTCCCGGCTGGTTTTTCTTTTCTTTGGGGAAAAATACCCCAGATATGGCCAGCGATATAGATATAGCCCGGACAATCACCCTCAAGCCCATCCAGGAGATCGGAGATAAACTGGGCATCGACCAGCAGGATCTTCAAATGTACGGCCGGTACAAGGCCAAAATCCCGCTACAGTATATCCAGCCGGAAAAGGTCAAGGAGACTCCCCTGATCCTGGTGACGGCCATCTCCCCTACTCCGGCAGGAGAGGGCAAGACGACCATGTCGATCGGCCTGACCGAAGGGATGAATCGTCTCGGCAAGAAGACCTGCGTTGTATTGCGCGAACCTTCCCTCGGACCGGTATTCGGGATCAAGGGGGGAGCCACCGGTGGCGGGTATGCACAGGTCTTGCCTATGGAGGATATCAACCTTCACTTCACTGGTGATTTCTCCGCAGTGGAAAAGGCGCACAACCTGCTGGCGGCTCTGATCGACAACAATATCCAATCCAGGAAGCGATCATTGGGAATCGACCCACGCACGGTATTGTGGAAGCGGGTCATGGATATGAATGACCGGGCACTGCGAGACGTGATCGTCGGTCTTGGTGGCACGACCGGAGGTGTCCCACGTCAGACCGGATTTGATATCACCGCCGCTTCGGAGATCATGGCCATCCTCTGCCTGTCCGACAATCTGAGTCACCTCAAGGAGAAGATCGGGAATATCTTCATTGGCTTCACCTATGACCGCGAACCGGTGTTCGCCCGGGACCTGCATGCTCCCGGAGCCATGGCCGCCTTGATGAAGGATGCCATCCAACCGAACCTGGTCCAGACCATAGAAGGAAATCCGGCGATCATCCACGGCGGACCATTTGCCAATATCGCCCAGGGTACCAATACGATCATTGCCACCAGGATGGGGCTGTCCATGGCAGATTATGTGGTGACGGAAGCCGGATTCGGAGCCGATCTGGGGGCTGAGAAGTTTCTGGATATCAAGTGCCGTCAGGCCGGCCTGAGTCCGAAGACAGTGGTTCTGGTGGCCACGATCCGGGCGCTGAAATATCATGGAGGCGCCGACTTGAAAGAGCTGACCACTCCGGATGAACATGCTGTGGCCAAAGGGCTGCCCAACATGATGAAACACCTGGAAAACATCGCCCAGTTCGGACTGCCGGCCGTGGTGGCCATCAATCGCTTTCCGACGGACACCGACGAAGAGATCAATGTGGTCAAGGAACATTGCCGCGCCATGGGCGTGCGTGCGGAAACCGTCACCGCCTGGGCTGATGGAGGCGCAGGTGCGGAAGCCATTGCCGAGGCCGTCCTGGAGGCCATCCCCAAGGCGCCAGCACAATTCAAGCCGATCTATTCCCTGGACATGTCCATTGAAGAAAAGGTGAGGAAGGTCGCCACAACGATCTACGGTGCGAACGATGTCGAATTCACCTCCCGGGCCAGACTCGACCTGCGCCGGATCGAGAAGCTCGGATTATCCGGTTTGCCGGTTTGCATCGCCAAAACACAGAAGTCGCTGTCGGACAACCCCGACCTGATCGGCCGACCCACCGATTTCACCATCACGGTGCGTGAGATAGAGATCGCTGCCGGTGCCGGGTTTGTCGTACCGATCACGGGGGATATGATGCGGATGCCAGGCTTGCCCCTCATACCGTCAGCCGAAGGGATCGATATCAATGATCAGGGAGAGATCTCAGGATTATTCTGATTCGCCGAGCGATCTCCTACCTCTATTTGATTTTTTCTTATAAATATCTTGTCAATATCTTGGCATGATGAGCAATCCCTACCCGTAATCAGGTGCAGGTGACGGTCAAACACATGACGATCGGTTGCCATCTGATAATTAACCCTTTTGAGGTAGGCGACCACCGCATGATTTCCTCTATTTTTGTCGTGGTTCTGGTGAAGAATTGGAACCACAGATTATAATCCCGATTGATCCCAAAACTGTTTTTATCCCGTTAACCGATTCAATATAACCGGTAGCCCGGTGGCAAGTTATAGTCCCATGAACATGTTTTTTCCCAGCCTGGAACGTTGCGTATCCGGGTCCTTTCCCCTATAATTTGCCGAACAAGTTGGATGAGGTCATTTGATCTCAGGCTCCGTTGCTGAAACGGATTTTTCAAGAATCATCTCCCGTCCTGATGACGGGTAAGAATAATTGGTTTTTGGGATGGCCTCCTTCTGTTCTGCAGAGGGGGGTTTTTTTATGCGCACAAGAGTGCGCTATTTGGGAACAAAGTCTGACCTTGCGTGTTAATTCGGAGAACAGAACACTCCCGCATGGCTAAGATCCTATTTGAATTTGAAGACCCGTCCATTGCTCCTGTGGAAGTAGAGAACGCTGAAGAGGGCTATTCTATTTTGGAGATTACAGAGGATCACGATATTCATCTGAACCATAATTGTGGTGGTGTCTGTGCCTGCAGTACCTGCCATGTCTATATCGAGTCCGGAGAGGAATTTCTCGAGGAGATCTCTGACAAGGAAGAAGATTTCATTGACCGGGCTATCAATCCGAGGCTGGAATCCCGCCTGGGATGTCAGTGTATCATCCTGGACCAGGATGCGGTCATCAAGGTGACCATTCCTGATCAATCCAGGATCATCGGTCACGAGCATTGATCCTCCGTTCATCCTAAACGACCTACCCTATGGCATTTCACGACCTGGAAGACTTACCCATCAACTGGCCTGACCACGAGGACATCGCCATGAAGCTGTATGAGCGTTTCGGTGATGATTTCAATGAAGGCCGGATCTATCGGATCCGCTTCACCGACCTGCTGGAATGGATCCTGGAAATCCCTCAATTCGAAGGGGTTCGAGAAGATGCCAATGAAGGGCATCTTGAGCAGATCCAGGCCAAATGGGTCTATGAATGGCGTGACAACAACCGCTCATGACCAATCACCTGAAGGCATTTGCCAACGTTAAAGCCTTCTTTTTTGATGTCGATGGCGTCATGACCGACGGTTCTTTGCTGGTGACGGAATCCGGAGAATTCCTGCGCCTCATGAGCACCAGGGACGGATTTGCCATGAAGTTGGCCATCCGCCTGGGCTATCCGATCGGTGTGATCACCGGAGGAAGTTCCAAAGGTGTCGAACATCGCCTGCATCTCCTCGGTGTCCAGCCGATTTTCAGCGGTGTACAGGACAAGGAGCCTGTCTTTCTGGATTTCATCCACCAGTCGGAACTGCACCCTGGTGATGTCCTGTACATGGGAGACGACTACCCCGATATCGAGATCATGACCCATGTCGGCCTGCCTGCCTGTCCGGCAGATGCCATTCCCGAGATCCAGAGGATCTGCACCTATATCTCACCGATGAAAGGTGGCGATGGTTGTGTGCGCGACGTGATCGAAAAGACCCTTCGGATCCAGCATAAATGGCCCTATTCCTGACCCACCTCCCCTGGAGGGATCTGCTGCGGTTGATCCGCTGGCCCAATCTGACCCTGGTCCTGGTCTGTTTGCTTGCCTTTCATCGGGTCCTTCTCCGGATCTGTCCTCCCGCCTCTTCCTGCCTCACTTTGAAGGGTGCAGACCTTGCCCTGTTCGTCCTGGTCGCCATGATCATCACTGCCAGCGGGTATGTGATCAACGACCTGAAGGACTTCCAAACAGATGGGATCAATCGCCCGGAACGAACGCTGGTGATGCATCAGGTGCCCCCTTCCACGGTATGGCCCTGGTACATCACCCTGGTCGTCTTTGGGTTCGTCCTGGCTGCGCTGATCGCCTGGCGTACCGACCAATGGATGTGGCTGCCTCTCTATCCATTGATCACCGGTGGGCTCTACAGCTATGCCACCTGGTGGAAGGGTATCCCGTTGTGGGGAAACCTCCTGGTCGCGCTCCTGACCGCTCTGCTTCCACTGACGCTGTTGCTGCCGGAACGTGAGTGGCTGTCGCAGCTGCCAGCCGAGACCTTCCATGACACCATGAAGATCTTCATTGGTTTTGCCTTCCTTTCCCTGAGCACATCCTTTTATCGGGAATGGATCAAGGACATGGAAGATATCCGGGGAGATCGGGAAGCCGGCTGGATGACCTGGGCCGTCATACACGGTCTTGACCGGGCTCGCTCACTGGCCGTCTGCTGGGGCATCCTGTCCATCCTCACTCTTCTGGCCGGTGTATTCCTGTGGACAGGGCATTTGTGGAGCCAGCTCTTGCTGGGTGCGGCTGCCATGCTGCAATCCTGCATGCTGATCCTTCTTTTTCGACCCGACTATCCGGCCCACTTGCGACAGATCAGTCAATCGGCAAAATGGACACTCGCTATGGGCCTGGTCGCTGTCATATCTTTGTGACATGCACCCCTGGCAACCATATCCAATCCTTCTTGCATCCGGATCACCTCGGCGACGTGCACTGCTGACCGAGGCCGGATTCGAATTCAGGGTCGTCGTGACGAATGTCAATGAGACCCTCCCTCCCCATATCCAGTCCGAGGAGGCAGCAGTTTACCTGGCCGCCTGGAAAGCCCGGGCGGCCTTGCCGCTTGCGCAGCCCCAGGAAATCATCCTGGCCGCTGACAGCGTGGTGATCCTGGACGATCGGATCCTGGACAAGCCCGCTAACCGGGAAGAAGCCATTCAGCACCTGCAAGCCCTGTCCGGCCGAACTCACCTGGTCATGACCGGGATCTGCCTGCAATATCAACGACAACAATGGACCAGGGCCGCCAGGACGGAAGTGACCTTTGCCTCCTTGACACCGGATGAAATCACCTGGTATGTCGACCAGTGCAATCCCTATGACAAGGCTGGTGGTTACGGGATCCAGGAGTGGATCGGACTTTGTCGGGTGGATCGTATCAATGGGACCTACGCCAATGTCATGGGTTTACCAGTCCACCTGGTCTATGATGGACTACAGCAGTTCAGGTTATGGTCACAGACTGACCAGGGATAATGCGATACCGGTCAGGATAGCGATCAATTTCCATAAACCGACCCGGTGATAGTGGCCCTGCTCCGTTTCGAAAAGGATCGTAGTGGCGATGTGAAGCAGCGAACCGATGACGAGGGCCAGGGTATTGCGCAGCATATCGGGGTCAAGGAGGACATGTTCCCCGATCCAGGCACCCATCGGGGTCATGATGCCAAAGACCACCAGCACACCCCAGAACTTACCCGGTGGAAACCGGTGCGTCCGCATCAGCAAGGCCAGCACGTACGCTGCAGGAATGTGGTGGATGGCAATCCCTGCCAGGAAGTGATTGACACCTCCCCCACCATCATGATGATGTGGGTCCAGTTGATCATAACCACTCAGGGGCAGTCCCTCCAGAATCGCATGCAGGCATAAACCGAGCAGGATACCATAGAATTGCCCTCCATTGGCCTTTTCCTTGTGAAAATGGCCATGTTCAATTCCCTGGGAAAGATTCTCCAGCAGCAACTGAATGAGAAAACCAGCCAGCAGGAAGATTCCAGCATAGCCGGATCCCGAAGCATGGAACGCTCCCGGCAGTAGATGTGTCGCAATGATCCCCAGCAGGTAGGCGGCAGCAAATGACAGGATCACACTGACCTGCTGCCGTTTGTACTCCGGTGACACCACCGCCAGCGATCCGCCGAGGATAACGGCCAGGAACAGGATGGCATACTCAAATACGCTCATAGGTGGAGTTGTCCATAATAGATGCTGATATCCCGATATAATCTCAGAATGCCCCAGCCAACCAGACATCCCAGCAGGGTACCACCGAGAATATCCAACGGAAAATGCACTCCGACATAGATCTGACTGATCGAAATCACACCTGCCCAGAGTAGCCAAAGCCATCTGGTCTTCTTGCGTTTCCGGCTGAATGTGCCCATCAGAAAAACAGCCAGGGCAAAATGGTTTGTTGCATGAGAAGAGGTAAAACTGTACCCCCCACCGCATCCGACCAAGGGTCGCACTTCCTCCATCAATCCAGGAGTCCGACAGGGCCGAAGCCGTTCGACAACTGGCTTGACCACCTTGCTGCTCAGGGTATCCGACACGGTGACCAACATGGCCACAGCCAGAATGAAGCCCCAGAATACCTTTCGATGCTGGTACCAAACCGCTGCAAGCAGATAGACATAGAGTGGTGCCCAGAACAATTTGTTCCGGAACAATGGAAGAAGGAAATCCAGAAGATCACATGCCAAACCAAGGTGAATGGCCAGAAAAAGCGAGTGATCCAACTGCAGAAGTGCATCCATCATCAGGTCGAAGATGAAGGTTTTCGGACAAAGAGAATCAACCGATCCGATTGATTGGGCTCAAAGGCTTCCAACTGGTGACTGCCAAAGACGGATTCCAGCTCCAGGCCTACCTGGTCAAACATGTGTTGAAAATCGGTGAGTTGAAAGGCCCTGACCTGTTCTTCAAAGGCAAGGGTTTGGTCCCCGTCACGGACATCGATCTGCTTGATGATGTATCCATCCCGCACGAATCGCTTGATCTGGAAATGCACAGCACCCTGATCCACACTGGCTTCCGGGACCAACCGGGCAATCACCTTGGCGCTATTCAGGAAATCCAGGACAAAATATCCACCCGGCTTGAGGGCAAGCTGAATGTTCCGCAGCGTTTGCAGATGCTCCTTTTCTGTCTTGAAATAGCCAAAGGAAGTGAAGAAATTGAAAACGTAATCAAAGTAATTGGTCCGGAAAAGATGCCGCATGTCATGCTGGTAGAACGTCAGGTGTTCATGTTCGAACTGTCTGGCGTATGCGATGCTCGATGTGGAAATGTCAAGTCCGGTCACGTCATAACCAGCCCTGGACATATAGAGCGCATGTCGGCCACGACCACAAGCCAGATCAAGGATCGTCGCATAGGGTACAGGAGACAATCGCTTGAAGAGATTGTCGATCAACAGCCTGGCCTCATCATCATTGTGATGTTGGTAGAGCAAATGATAGTACG
Source organism: Lewinellaceae bacterium (assembly GCA_020636225.1). Classification (GTDB taxonomy): domain Bacteria; phylum Bacteroidota; class Bacteroidia; order Chitinophagales; family Saprospiraceae; genus JAGNXB01. The sequence continues at coordinate 681,690 of JACJYI010000002.1, forward strand.
GTGAATCAAACCAGTGTGTGAACCACTCTTTTCGCATAGCCTCCGGATCAGGGCCGGTAAAGATAACAAACATGGTATGCCGCAAGAGATCGGAGAGGCGCTGATTTTTGGTAATTTTACCGTTCATTTCAATTCATGTCACTACTTGCATCTGTTTCAGGAATCCGCGGCACAATCGGAGGCTCCTCGGGTGAGAATCTGACACCGGAGGACATCGTCCGGTTTACTGCTGCCTACGCTACCCTCCTCCGCGAGAGGGGGGCGGCACAGAAAGTCGTGGTCGGGCGCGATGGCCGAATCAGTGGACCGATGGTGCAAGCCTTTGTCGTCCAGACATTGATGTCCATGGGAATCGATGTGATCGACCTGGGGCTGACCACCACACCTACCGTGGAAATTGCCGTGCCGGCAGAAAAGGCAGGAGGCGGCATCATCATTACGGCCAGTCACAATCCACGACAGTGGAATGCCCTGAAATTACTGAATGAGCGTGGCGAATTTCTTTCGGCAGAACGAGGTCAGGAATTGCTGGCCCTGGTCCAGGAAGGACAACTGAATTACCAGTCTGTCGACCAATTGGGACGTCACTTTCTGGCCGGCAATTACCTGGATACCCATATCGATCAGATCCTCCATCTTCCTCATCTGAACCTCAAGGCCATCCGTGACCGTCAGTTTCATGTGGCCGTGGATGCGATCAACTCTTCCGGAGCCATTGCCATTCCCCGGTTGTTGGATGCCCTGGGGGCCACCTATACGGTGATCAACCAGGAAGTGACGGGCGAATTCGCACACAATCCCGAACCCCTGCCTGATCATCTGGTCGAGCTGCGTGAACTGGTCAGGAATGGCTCCTATGATCTGGGTATCGCCGTTGATCCCGATGTGGATCGACTGGCCCTGGTCGCAGAAGACGGCTCCTGGTTTGGCGAGGAATATACCCTGGTGGCTGCTGCCGATTTCTGGCTGAACCACCATCCGGGCCCGGTGGTCAGCAATCTATCCTCCTCAAGAGCACTTCGGGATCTGGCTGCCCGCTATGGCCAGAACTATGCAGCATCCGCTGTCGGCGAAGTCCATGTCGTGGAAAAAATGAAGGCAGTCCATGCGGTGATCGGAGGGGAAGGCAATGGCGGCGTGATCCTGCCTGACCTGCATTACGGGCGGGATGCCCTGGTGGGTATCGCCATCATCCTGGCCTTACTGAGTGAACGAAAGACCAGCCTGTCTGACTTGAAACAGACGTATCCGCACTATGCCATGAGCAAGCAGAAAGTCGACCTGACAGAGGACTTGTCCTGGAATCTGGTTCTTTCGGAAGTCAGCACCCACTATTCACGGGGCGACCAGCAGACCATTGACGGACTGAAGATCGATCTGGAGGAAGGCTGGATCCATCTTCGAAAGAGCAATACCGAACCAATCCTGCGCATTTATACGGAGGCAGCCAGTCAGGCACTGGCAGATCAGCTGGCCAATGAAACCGTCCAGCTGATCCAGTCCATCAGCCATCGATCCGATTCCATGTCTGCCAGAACCTGAACGAACCATGAATCAAGCCATTCAACCAGCAACCACACGGACCAGTTCCGAACCGGATAGCCCTCTCGAGGCATACTTCCATCGTTTCCGAGCGCATACCATCGGAATCGACCAACGGTACCCGACTCCGTACGGTGATGTCAATATGATCTACGCTGACTGGACGGCCAGTGGAAGGCTCTACCAGCCGATAGAAGATCGGATCGCCCACGACCTGGGGCCCTATCTGGGCAATACCCATACGGAAACCACCATCACCGGTAGCTCCATGACCAAGGCCTACCATGCTGCCCGGATGCTCATCAAGAAACACGTTGGTGCTCTTCCTGAAGATATCCTGATCCCGACCGGCTCGGGTATGACAGGAGCGGTCAACAAGTTCCAGCGCATCCTGGGATTCAAGGTCCATGAGCGGTATCGCGATCAGATCCGGATCCCGGAATCCGATCGACCTGTGGTCTTTGTGACCCACATGGAACACCACTCCAACCAGACATCCTGGCTGGAAACCATTGCCGAGGTGATCCTCATCCCGCATCTGGAAAACGGCTTGATCGACCTGGATGGGTTCCGGAAGACGATTCTGCAGTATACCCACCGACAGGTGAAAATTGCCGCCGTCACGTCCTGCAGCAATGTCACCGGCATTCGCACACCGTATCATGATATTGCCCGCATCATGCATGAACATGACGGATTGTGCTTTGTCGATTTTGCCTGCTCGGCTCCCTATATTGACATCAACATGCGGCCAGTTGATCCGCTGGAGCACCTGGATGCCATTTACTTTTCCCCGCATAAATTCCTGGGAGGTCCGGGGACATCCGGCATCCTCATCTTCAAGCCGGATCTCTACCAGAACCAGGTTCCTGATCATCCCGGAGGTGGCACCGTAAAATGGACAAATCCATGGGGTGAACGGAGCTACATCAATGCCATTGAAGATCGCGAAGATGGAGGAACACCTCCCTTCCTGCAAACCATTCGCGTCGCCCTGGCCGTGAAATTGAAGGAAGAAATGGGCGTTGCGCAGATCCATGATCGCGAAACAGAGTTGATTGACCGGTTATGGCCACGAATGAGCGCCATTCAGGGCCTGCATATCCTGGCTCCTGAACAGAAAGAGCGTTTGCCGGTATTCTCCTTCTATATCGAAGACCTTCATTACAACCTCGGTGTCAAGATCCTGAATGATCGCTTCGGTATCCAGGTCAGGGGTGGTTGTTCGTGTGCCGGCACCTATGGCCATTATCTACTGGCCATTTCCTATGAGACCAGCAAGTCCATTACCGATGATATTGAGAAGGGGATCCTCAGTTCGAAGGCTGGATGGATGCGACTATCCCTGCATCCCATCATGACCAATGAGGAGGTCGATTATATTGCCGAGGCACTCAGCCAGCTGGCTGCCCATCACCAGGAATGGGCTCGTGACTATGTCTACATCCCCTCAACAAATGAATTTGTCCATCTTCGTGAATTGCCTAATGAAGATGAACTTGTCGAACAATGGATGCATCAACCCGTTACTCCTTTGTGAACAGACCGCGCATCTACCTGGACTATGCCGCCACGACCCCAATCGACCCGGAGGTCTGGCAATCCATGAGTGAACATGCGTTACACCTCTCGGGCAACCCTTCATCCATCCATGCGGAGGGAAGAGCGGCCAGGACGGCCATTGAAGAAGCCCGCAAGAGCGTGGCCAAAATGCTGCATGCCTCCCTCAATGAAGTGTTTTTCACTTCCTGTGGTACTGAATCCAACAATACCATCCTGCTGGGGGCTGTTCGTGATCTCCAGGTCACCCGGATCATCTCCAGTCCGATCGAACACCACTGTATCCTCCATGCCCTGGAATACCTGAAGACCCAGTATCCGGTCGAGATCGTTTACCTGCCTGTCACGACAACCGGTCAGCCGGATCTGGAACGGCTGGAAATGTTACTGGCCGACCGGCCGGGCCCCGGGACCCTCGTATCGCTCATGCAGGTCAACAACGAGATCGGCAGCATGATCGACCTGAACGTGGTCGGCAACCTTGTCCATCAATACGGGGCACTCTTCCATAGTGACACCGTGCAGGCGATTGGATTTGTTGATCATGACCTCACACAACTGCCGGTGGATTTCCTTTCCGGTTCTGCACACAAGTTTTATGGCCCGAAGGGGGTTGGGTTCATGTATATCCGAAATGATTACACCATTCGTCCCTTGTTGTACGGTGGATCACAGGAACGCAATATGCGTTCCGGCACTGAGAATATTCTCGGTATCCTGGGCATGGCCAGGGCCATGGAGCTGGCTATGGCCAACCTCGACGAACGGCAAAACCATATGCAACAGATGAAATCTCGCCTGGCAAGTGGACTTCTGGAACATGTACCCGGTTTGACCATCAATGGACATCCATCGGCAACCAGTCCAAAGATCCTGAGCGTGAACATACCCGCGGGTCCGCGCACCGATCTCCTGTTGATGAACCTGGATATTGCCGGAATCAGTGCATCAGGGGGAAGTGCCTGCAGTTCGGGAGTTGAATCTGCATCACATGTCCTGGCTCATCTTCCCATTACCTCTACAGACAAAACTGTCCGGTTTTCCTTCTCACACCTGACTACCGGAGCCGAGATCGACCAGGTCATTGAGAAAGTCACCCGTTTGACCCAGAAAAACCAGCCTGAACCCGCACCAGATGGAAACCAGTAATCCCCTGAAAATTGGCATCTATGGCTATGGGAAAATGGGCAAAGCCGTCGAACAGGTCGCATTGGCCCATGGCGACATCCTAGTTTGGAAAGTGACCTCCACTACTTCCTCGTCCCTGACAGATGACATGATCCGCCAGGCCGATGTGGTCATCGAGTTCAGTCAGCCAGATGCTGCCATGTCCAATATCACGCGATGTCTGCATGCAGGAGTTCGTGTGATCTCGGGAACAACCGGTTGGGATCATCAGAAACCCCGGGTCCATCAGTTGACAATGGAAAAACAGTTGGCTTTCCTGCAAGCCAGCAATTTCAGTATCGGTGTCAACCTGTTCTTTGCCTTGAACGCGTATCTCGCCCGTTTGATCACCCCACATCCGGACTATCGTGTTCGGCTGGAAGAGACTCATCATATCCAGAAAAAGGATGCCCCCAGTGGTACAGCCATCACCCTGGCTGACCGTATCATCAGTGCTTCGGAAGGCCGTTATGATTCATGGCATCTGTCTCCGGCTGAGGGGGACAGAGAAACATCCGTTCCTATTCTGGCGCACCGTGTCGATGATGTGCCGGGTACCCATACAGTTACCTGGAGCAGTGCGATTGATGACCTGGTGTTGACCCATCAGGCAAAAAGTCGGGACGGGTTTGCCCGAGGTGCCTGGCTGGCTGCCCATTGGATCAGGGACAAACATGGGCTGTTCACCATGGCAGATGTGCTAGACCTTGACCGTACGGCTGATTAATCCGATCGCCTTGGACAGGAGTGCCGAACGATCGAACGGTTTCCCCAGATAATCGTCCATGGAGAACAGTGCAGCCTTGTCGGGCGAAACGACATATGCTGACGCTGTCATGGCCAGGATCGGAACCGATCTCCCCTTCTGACTGGCCAGCTTTCGAATGGCCTGGGTGGTTCGATACCCATCCATCTCCGGCATTTGCAAATCCATGATCACCAGATCAAAATCTTTTTGCCTGAAGGCTTCCATCGCCTGTACACCATCATCACAGCACGTGACCTCTGCTCCTTTCTCCTCCAGGACTTTCGAGACCACCCACTGATTCATGCGGTTGTCTTCCGCCAACAGGATAGACTTCCCTTGAAGGAGTGTACTGTCTTTGTGAATCTGGTCGCCCATAGAGGACTGTTCGGCAAGTAGATACGGCAACCAGATCCGCAGATGTGTGGCATTGGCCTGGGTTTCCAGCAGAAGAAGGCCGTCCTGCAATTCTACCAGTCGCCGACTCAGAAACAACCCTGTATGTCCATTGTAATAGGATCCAGGCTTCTGGAAACCCTTGGACAAGGGCGCGGTCAGGACCTCCCGAAGGAGATCAGGATTCTCGACACGGCCATCCGACCCAATATCGATATCCAGGATCCGTCGATCAGGAGCATCACCATCCCGCATTTTCAAGCTGATGGTGATCGCCTTGAGATCCTGCTGCTGAAAGACCATTCTCATCAGATTGCTCAGGATCTGGGTCATGCGAATCGGGTCGCCGATCAACAACTGATCCACGGAACCATCTGCATGAATCCGAAGGCTGATATCCCTTCTCTCTGCCAGTTCCCTGAACCTTTCCATTGTGTCCTCTATCGTCCGAACCGGATCGAAAGGATCGACAGCAAAAATGATCTTCCCCGACTCCAATCTTGCCTTGTCCAGGAGATCATTCAGGTACTGTACGATATCCTGGGTCGAACTTCTGATCTTGAGAAGCTCGCCATGGTGTGCTGTCATCTCGGCATGGGTCAACAGCTCACCTGTCACTCCCTGGATCGCCTGGAGGGGATTTCTCAATTCCTGACTGAGGGCTGCCAGATAATGCGCATTCTGCTCCTGGGTATGTTCCAGGTATTCTCGATCAGCGATCTCGGAGATCAACCGTTCGTTCAGATGCTCCAGCTCTTCGTTCTTCCGGGATATCTCATCCCGTTGGATCTCAATCTGCCGATTCTTCTGGACCAGTTTCTCATGGTCTTTGCGCTTTTGGTTGTACCGGAGATACAGGGCGCCAAACATACCGATAAGTGCCAGGCTCAATCCGATCAACAGGAAGAGGATCATGCGATGATATGATCGTTCCGACTCCAATTGGACAATCTGTGCTTCCTGCTCTCGAGCCTGTAACTCGGATTCGAAGCGGGTCACCAACTGGGCTGCCTGGCTGGATTGTGTCAGAATTTGAGCACTGTCTCGAAACATATCGTACCTCTTCCTGGCTGTCAAGGCCCTGTTGGCCTCGCCCATCTCTTCCAGAATCTCCGACTTCTCGAGATAGTATTGCTCGGATCCATTCAGATAGGCGGTCGACTGCTGCAACACCGCTTCATTCTCCAGAAAGAAATTATCTGTCAGCGTTGCGCCAGGATCAGTAAACTGGACAACCAATCTCAATCGTGCCTGTAGGACCGGATCCTCATGGTTCACATTGCCCAGCCCTGCCTGGGCCACTTCGTGCGCCAGCTCCTTCTCCCCTGCCTGCACATACAGCCAGGCCAGTGCCTGAGCGACTCTGGCCATCTCCAGGTCCTGCCCCAGTTGCCGAGCCAGATCCCCAGATATCTGATAATATGCTTCTGCCTGTTCCCAATTGCCTAATCGAGCCTGTGCGTTCCCCAATGAAAAGGAGATCCTCTGAGCAGGAAGCAACTGACCAGACGCCTGAAAGCCGTCAATCGCCTTCTGGTAAGCATCCAGTGACGCGCCCATCACCCCTTTTTTCTGCATATGTTGAGCTGACCAGTACAGCACCCAGGGAGTCCAGACAGGGTCCTGTATGACCATGGCGCGTTCGAAGTACTCATCAGCCAGGCTCCATTCCTGCAATTCTGAGAGAACATGACCGATACGCCCGGAGACGCGTTGAAAGGGCTGTGATTCGTCGGGAAGTGACCAGGCACTCAATGACTTCAGATACATATCCACGGCATGCCGCAAATCGAATCTGGACTCGAATTGCATCCCCTTGATCTCCAGAGAAAGGGCGTCGGTCAGTTGACGACCTGACTCAGGCCGCCATGCCTCCAGTAAGCTCGTCTGGCCTACTTCCATCTGCACTTGAATCGCCTGGAGATCTGCGGATTGACTGGATGTCTGAGCTTGAAGTGATCCGAATGTCACCAAGCTGAAGGCCAACCAGGAAATCAAATGTCTCATGCAGAGATAATTTCCTGATAAGCAACGAATTCCTTGCCAACTTTATGAAAGAAGGATGCCGATTTGAACATCGACATCCTTCACACTATGAAAACACCCTAAGCTGTATCAATAACAGGACAGATCAGAAATTAGTTTTCGGGGTCTAAATATTAACAATTTCATAGGGGTCGGCCAACGAATGGGGATCCATGCTTTCGCTGTACCTTTAGGTAGTGATTACCCAACGTACGGTCGAGCGAATCCTGGATACTGCCCAGATCGAGGATATTGTATCTGATTTTGTCACCCTCCGGAAACGGGGCGCCAACCTCCTGGGTTTGTGTCCCTTTCATACGGAGAAAACGCCTTCGTTCACCGTATCTCCTTCCAAGAACCTGTTCAAGTGCTTCGGTTGCGGTCGTGGAGGTGACTCGGTCAAATTCCTGAGGGAGCACGAGGGATTCAGTTATCCCGAGGCGTTGCGCTATCTGGCTGCCAAGTACCAGATCGAGATCGAAGAAACCCAGGAGCAACGAAAGGATGATCCGGAGGAACAACTGAAGGACCAACTGTTTGTGCTGAATCAGTACACCCGTGATTTTTTCGCCCAACAGTTGTTCGAGTCAGAGGATGGCCGCCAGTTGGGCCTGTCTTATTTCAAGGAGCGGGGCTTTCGCGAAGCCATTCTGAAGAAATTCGATCTCGGATTCGCTCCGATCGGAGGGACCACCCTGACCAATCAGGCTGTCCAGGATGGATTTCGACCGGATATCCTTCAGAAGGCCGGACTGAGTACCAGTCAACACCGTGATTTTTTCCGGGAACGGGTCATGTTCACCATTCATGGCCTCTCCGGAAAACCAGTGGCCTTCGCCGGACGCCTGCTGGGGAAAACCGTCAAAGGACCCAAGTATATCAACTCACCCGAGACGCCGATCTATCACAAATCGAATGTCCTGTACGGCCTGTATTTTGCCCGCCAGTCCATTCGAAAGGAGGACAATTGCTACCTCGTCGAGGGATATACCGATGTGCTCTCGCTCGTTCAGGGGGGCATTGAGAATGTGGTCGCCTCATCCGGTACCGCATTGACCCCGGAACAGATTCGCCTGATCAAGCGGTTCACCTCCAACCTGACCATCCTGTATGACGGAGATGCCGCCGGGATCAATGCAGCCATGAGGGGTCTGGATCTGGTGTTGGAGCAGGACATGAATGTCAAGGTGGTCCTCCTGCCGGATGGCAGCGACCCCGATTCCTATCTCGGCGAACTGGGCCCTGAAGCCTTTCAAACCTTTTTGAAGGAGAACAGTAGGGATTTCATTCTTTTCAAGACATCCCAACTTCTCCAGGCAAGCAAGGATGACCCTGTCGCCAGGACAGAAGTGATCAAGGAGGTCGTCCGGTCGATCGCCCGTGTACCCGATCCCATCAAGCGGGGAGAATATACCAAGGTTTGTGCCCAGGTCCTCCAGGTCGACGAAAGCATGCTCGTTGCCGAGACCAATCGAATGGTTTCGGCCGATATGGCCAAAGATCGCAAGGACAAGGCACGACAGGAACTGCGTGAGAACCGGGAGCCGGACCAACAGGTTACCGGTTCACCCTCGATTCCAGAAGCGCCAAGACGCCTGCCGACACAGGAGATGGACCTCGTTCGGGTCATGATCACCGGAGGAGACAAACTGATCCAGGTGGGGGAAGAAACCACTACAGTGGCGAACTATCTCTTGTCCAATCTGGAGGAGGAGGTCATCCAGGAGTTCAACTCTCCTCTTTTACGGGCCGTCATGGAAATGGCCAGTGCCCAGCTGCGATCCGATGCCCCTCTTACACCCCAATTCTTCCTGCAAAGTGACCGGGAAGATATCCGGGACCTGGCCATAGGCTTTCTCAGTCCCGACTATCAGTACAGCGACAACTGGGAGGAGCGCTATCAGATCGTCCTGCATACCCAGCGGATGCCCGATGACAATTTTGCCCGGGATGCCCAACTGGCGCTGCAGCGGTTCCAGTTACATCGCCTGGATCAAATGTGTTCGGTGAACGCGCAACGCATCAAGGAAGCCTATGATACCGGAGATGAACCGCTGTACCTGCATTATCTCAAGTTTCAACAGGAACTGCAGGCCTTGAGGAATAGCATAGCCGACCAGGACCTCAATACGGTCATCTTGAAATAATGGAGCTGGCAGCCTAATCCGCAATGCCGGAGGCAACCAGATAGCGCTCGGCATCCAGGGCAGCCATGCAACCCGAACCAGCGGCCGTCACAGCCTGCCGGTATACCTTGTCCTGGGCGTCACCGCTCACAAAGACACCGGGTATCTTGGTCTTGGACGTTCCGGGCACCGGCACGAGATATCCGGTCTCGTCCATGTCCAGCCACCCTTTGAACATATCCGTATTGGGCTTGTGCCCGATGGCCACGAAGAATCCCTTGATATCCAGGACGCGTTCTTCCCCGCTGATCCGATTCCGGATACGCACACCTTCAACAGTATCGTCTCCAAGGATTTCGCTGGTTTCCGTGTTCCAATGCACTTCAATATTCGCCATATTCAAGACACGTTCCTGCATGATCTTGCTGGCACGCATTTCATCCCGCCTGACCAGAAGGTGTACCTTCGGACAAAGCTTTGCTAGATAACTGGCTTCTTCGGCAGCCGTGTCACCTCCGCCGACAACGGCAACCTCCATGCCCTTGTAGAAGAAGCCATCGCAAACCGCACAGGCAGAAACACCTTTGTTGGCAAGTCGCTTTTCGCTTTCCAGGCCAAGCCATTTGGCGCTGGCTCCCGTACTGATGATCACCGTATGGGCGAGGATTTCAGTACCCGACTCTGTAAAGATCTTGTGTACCGGTCCGGTGAGATCGACCTTGCCGATCATTTCATACCGCACCTCAGTACCAAAGCGTTCTGCCTGCTTTCTGAACTCTTCCATCATCTCGGGGCCCATGATCCCCGAAGGAAATCCGGGATAATTGTCGACGTCCGTTGTGATCATCAATTGGCCGCCTGGCTCTGCTCCGGTGTAGAGCACCGGCTGAAGACCTGCCCGAGCCGCATAGATCGCTGCCGTATACCCGGCAGGACCGGAACCAATAATCACTGTTTTCAGAATATGTTCAGCCATAATGTGATGTTGTCGGGCAAAGATAGTTCTTGCCCGACAAACACATCAGTGAGTCACATCACATAGAAAGAGGGGAACTTTCGGGTCAGGCTGACAGCCTTTTGGCAGCAGGAATCACCTGATCCATCGTCTGGATCAAATGATCTCTGGTAATTTGGTTACAGTACGAATTGTATCCCTGATGAGATGAGCGTCGCAACCAGCGCAACGCTTCCGGATCTTCATACAATTTGGTCAGCAGTTCGAACAGATGGGCTTGTCGGTCATGGGGATGGCCTTCGTGTATCTGAAAATGCCAATTGGCTTGTTCCACTCTGTTCTGTGGACGGAAATGATATTGGATGAGGATCTTTCCTCGCTGGCAGATCTCGTTCATCATCCAGCCATGCGAGATCCTGCCAGTGGTCAACCAAACGTCTGCACGGCTGCGAATCCGATGAAACGCCTGTTGATCTGACCGATGAACAACCTGGAACCGATCCTGCAGCCCGGCAGCCCGGATCTGTTCCAGAAGGTCCAGCAACGGGCCAGGCGGATCCAGAAGATAGATATGAACCCGCTCACGCCGTTTCGGAGTCCGGGATTGCAAAAATTGCCTTGTGGTAAACAGAATTTCCTGGAGATGGTCCCGAGAAGGGCACTCCAATAGGAGAACAAACGACTGCATGATTCTCGGTTTTTGAGTGAGCAATGTCGTTGTTCACGGGATATGCAGGCAAAATGCCGGGATATCAATTGTGATTCAATCCAATATTGGAAATTCTGTGACATGGTTCCTGCCCCGATGTTCACCGGTCTGCAAGCCTTATTCTGACGGTCGGACCTGCCAACTTGCAACTATTTGGCCAGATGATCGGCACAATTCCATCCAGGATGGGTGCATCCGCATGCAGATCCGGATCGAATCGTGACATCTTCATGACCGGTCCAGGGAGCGGATCCATTGCCGCAGGGAGTAGAGATGTCTGCCGTCTGTGTGGACATCGATCACGACATCTGCCTGTTCATACCATTGCTGTCTCTCCCCCATCAGTTGGACAATCCGGTCACGCAGATCTGAGACGCCGGTTGTCAATAACGGGCGTTGAGCCCGAGAGGATTCCAGTCTGGCAACCAGCAACTCCACATCACATCGCAGATAGATCGTCACATGAGGTGGTACAATGATCGCCCGATTCCTCTCCTGGCAGATCGCTCCACCACCAAGCGCAATGATCGCTCGTCCGGGCCAGTTCAGGATTCGACCCAATTCCTGATACTCGAGTTCCCGGAACCCCACTTCACCGTGATGGGAAAAGATCATTGGAATGGTCATCTGCGTGAGATGCTCGATACGAGAATCCAGGTCGAGAACCGGCATGCCGAGCTGCTGACCGAGGATTCTGGAGGTCGAGGATTTGCCACATCCCATCATTCCGGTCAGCAGGATCTTCATACCCGGGTCAGAAGAAAGTGTTTCGTCTTGACGAATCATGAGTACTTGGATCAATGCTGACAAGTTTATGCTATTTTTGCCAACATGTGCAGGATGGGTACAATATTTCTTTTCATAGGGGCATTCATCTCGGGATGCCAGGAAAAACCGGTCTCCACCCGCCAGTTGGAAGCCGATCCGGACCCCAACTCCCTGTCCGCCATGGTCAATATTCCCCTGGACGAACATGGGAATGTGGATGAATCCAAGGTAGCCCGGATCATCTTTGACACCCTGGTTTACGACTTCGGGACGGTCAATGAAGGAGATATCGTGGATCGGACCTTTGGCTTTACCAATACCGGGGCAGTCGCGCTGGTCTTGTTTGATGCCAAGTCGACTTGTGGATGTACGGTTCCTGAAATCCCCAAGCAACCAATTCCCCCGGGAGAGCGAGGGGTGCTGGGTGTCAAGTTCAACACCACTGCAAAGACCGGAACCCAATCCAAGACCGTCACTGTCGTGGCGAATACCTATCCCACGGAAACGAAAGTCATTCTCCGGGGCGAGGTCATTCCTAAACCAAAAGAATAAGTAACAATGGATAGCAATTTTCTTGTGCAGTTTGGACCACTGATCCTACTGGTCGGTGTCATGTATCTCTTTTTCATCCGCCCACAGGCCAAGCGGCAAAAGGAACAGCAGGCCTTCATTGATCAGCTCGAAAAAGGCCAGGAAGTGGTCACTGCATCGGGCATGCTGGGGCGGATCGTCAAGATCGAGGATCAGATCGTCACCCTGGAAGTGGATCAGAAGACCTTTGTCCGGGTAACCCGGAGTTCGATTTCCAAGGAACTGACGGCCGGACTCAAGCCAACGGCATAGACCGACCCTTTTCTGAAGGCATCGTTTATTGTCCGGATATTCGGTGTCCGGCCATGCCCGACTGATCAGAACTACCTATTGGTCAGGCCGCAACACATGGCAATAAGCATAAGTTTATCACTTGTCAGTGTGGTCAAGTCTGCTTATCTTGTTGGCTTGTTTGACCGGTAGCCATCCTCTTGCAGGCATTGTTCTTCAAAGGCGGATGGCTTCGCTGGACGTACCGATGATTATTATGACCTCGAAGCAGCACTATCGGACATCCATGTCTCTTAGTGATAATTGTTTCCTCAGGATGAATGAAATAAAGAATTGGAAGGCAAAGCAATGACTATGACCAGGATTATTACCGTTTTGACATTTTGGGTTGGCAGTATGCTGTCTCTTCATGCCCAGTGCGATATTCCCCCGTCCACACCGGATTGTGAATCGGCGCCGATCATCTGTAATTTTGATGATATCAACGGCTATTGCACCTCGATGCAGAATAACCAGACCGGCAATGGCCCTACTCCACTGTGTAACAATGGAAATGGCGGGGTCCCCAACAACCCGATCTGGTTTGCCTTCTATGCCGGTTGTGAAATGCTGAATATCACCATCACCCCAAGCAACTGCAATCAGGTCGGTGGAAGTGATGGTATCCAGGCTGGCTTGTACGGGTATGGCGGCAACGGGTTGTGCACCAACTCCTTTGAGACGCCAGACCAGTATATAGCCTGTAGTGGCAACTGCCCCATGAACGCACCCATCAACCTAATCGCCAATGGTCTGCAAATCGGTCAGATCTACTACTTCCTGATCGATGGCTGTGCGGGGACATATTGCGATATCTCCATTTCGATCGCTGGCACATGCGGCGCCCCGGATATTGACGACTGGGGACCGAATCCTCTTCAGGGACCTACCACCATCTGTACGGGTGCCACCGGGTCCTATACCATCATCCCACCCACCGGAGCCATTGAATTCATCTGGTACCTGGATGGCAACGAGATCCAGAATGGTCCCGAGCAGTTCCTGGATATTGAATGGACCTCTGCCGGCACCTACGAACTCTGTGTCGATGCCTCCAATCAATGCGTTTCTGAGTTTGAGGACCCCGCACCCACCTGTATTACGGTGAACGTGTACGATGTTACCCCGGAGAATCCGGCACCAGCGCTGATCTGCGAAGACGACACCTATGTCTATAATGGCGACGACTATGCACCGGGTGTCTATGATGTCATGCTGACCACACCGCAGGGATGCGACTCCATCGTTGAACTGACCGTCAACGGGGACCCCAACCTGACCGTCCAGATCGGCCCGTTCTACCTGTGTGAAGCGGATGTCATTGATGTCGGTGGATTTCAATTTGGCTCCAATGACCAGGGCAGCCAGGAAGTCACCATCAACAAAGCACAATTCCCATTTTGCGATAGTATCATCCAGTTTGACATTGTCGTGATGGCCGTGGAAGCCTTCATCTTCGAACCGGAAAAACTGGGTTGCGATATCGATCAGGTCCAATTGGACGGGGAGAATTCCCTGGTGGTTCCCAGCTTTTTCCCCACCACATATCAATGGTCTGCCTATGATGGTGGCATTCTGGGCGACCCATCAGATGAACCGGTCATGACCGTCTTTGACACTGGAAAATACTGCCTGACCATCGAGGTCATCGCCGAGGATGGCTCGAACAGTTGCACGGATTCCGCCTGTGTCGTAGTGGGCATTGTTGATGTTCCCAATGTAACCGCAACCGGTGATGTGATCGATTGTATCGACCCCATCGGCAACCTGGATGGCAACTCCATCACGCCGAATGTGACGTTCCAATGGCTGGACCCCCTGGGCAATGTCATCAGCAACAACAAGAGCACAACCTCCACTATTCCTGGGAACTACACCTTCGTGGTCACTGACAACACCGGGTGCTCCAATACAACCTCGGTTACCCTTTCGGCGAATAATGCTGGTCCGGATCTATCCGTCCAGGGCGGCCTGATCACCTGTGCCAATCCTACCGTCAACCTGGTGGGGAACTCCAATACCAATGGCGTCTCCTATACCTGGACAGATGCCAATGCCAATGTGATCGGCAACACCGCTACCGTGCAAGCTCCCGGTGCAGGGATCTACACCCTGACGGTATTGAACCCGGCCAATGGATGTACCTCGTCCAAAGACACCGTGGTCGGTATAGACCAGGTGCTACCGATCCCGACGGCATCCACCGATACCCTGACCTGCAGCCTGCCCAATCCTACGATCATGGGCGGATCGAATATCCCCAATGCCGTATATACCTGGACAGATCCGTCAGGTAACTTCTACAGCAACATGCAGGATACCACCGTCTCCGTGAGCGGTAACTATACACTGACCGTGTTCAATCCGGTGAATGGCTGCTCCCAGGACACGACCATCCTGGTACCTGAGAACACCGGTCAACCCGATGTCAGTGCCGAAGGCGACACGCTCACATGTATCATCACGACCACTACACTGGATGGCCAATCTGCCACCCCTGGCGCTACATTCTCCTGGGCTGATCCTTCCGGCAACCCTGCGGGGAATACGCCGTCCATCAATGTGTCCGTACCAGGTATCTACACCCTGACAGTCACCGGCACCAATGGTTGTACCAACACCACCACAGCGGAGGCCATTCTGAATGCAGAGATCCCCACGATCAATGTGACCCAGACGGATGATACGATCAATTGCGATGTTTCATCCATTCTGCTGACCGGATCCAGCAACCTGCCGGTCACTTATGCATGGACCGACAACAATAACCAGCCCATCGGATCCAATCCGAGTCTGAACGTGACCACCCAGGGACAGTATACCCTGGTCGTGTTGGCCGGAAACGGTTGTACCAATACGGAAACCATCGATATTGGCGAAGACCTGGCTCCACCGGTCATTGACTTTGTCGAAGGGGGAGAAATCGATTGTCTGACGGGAGTTGATACCTTGACGGCCATTTCCTCTACACCCGGTGTCAGCTATCAATGGTTCAATGATGGCGGTGTCCCCACTGATCCGGGACCTGATCCACTGGTCAATGAACCTGGAGTCTATACACTGGTGGTCACTGGCTATAACGGCTGTACAAGTACTGCAGACGTCACGGTCAGCCTGTCGATCGACGCTCCTCAGAATCCTGATGCTACAGATGACGGTCCGATCACTTGTACTCAACCGGTGGTCAACCTGACCGCGTCCAGTTCCACACCTGGTGTCCAGTATTCATGGAACGGACCGAGTGGTACCAATACCAATCCAAGCTTTACCACCACCCTGCCCGGGACCTATAACGTGACGATTACCAATCCGGCCAATGGCTGCACGGTCAAGCAGTCTACGCAGGTTGCCATCGACACCATCACACCGGTCGTTTCACCCACTGGTGACCTGATCACCTGTGCCAAACCCAATGCCAGCATATCTGTTCTCAGCACCCCGACTACGGTGAATTACAGCTGGACAGACCCTGCCGGCAATGCTACCGGAGGGAATGCACCAAACCTGAATGTAACCGTGTCCGGCACCTATCAGGTCCAGGTGACCAACCCCGTCAATGGTTGTGTCACCACGGTACCGGTTGTAGTCAATGAGAACACGATCATACCATCGCTTGCGCCATTGGCCAGCAGCACGATCAACTGTGCCAACCCAACCGTATCCATTAATGCCACGACGACCACCAATGTCAACTACGACTGGTCCGGCCCGGGGATCGATGCGACGAATATGACCGTGGAAGACCCCTCGGTTACGGTACCGGGTACATATACCCTGGTGATCACAGATCCTGTCAACGGGTGTACCAATACAGAGACCATCAATGTCATTGAAGACAAGGTGGACCCTGTCGTGAATGTGACAGGCGGCATCATTGACTGTACCCAACCGTCCAGACTGCTGAACGGGACATCCAATCCAACGACCAACATCACGGCTTCCTGGACACTGGACGGGAATCCGATTGCCGGCACGGGCACCTCCATAACGGCCAGCCAGCCGGGTGTCTACACCCTGACAGTCGTCAATACCGTGAATGGTTGCGTCGGAGTGGATACTGCCGTTGTCATCCTGGATGATCAGGTTCCCAATGCCACGGCAACCGGTGGAACGATCACTTGTCTGGATCCACAGGTAGATATTATCGGTGCATCCACGACCCCGAATGTCACCTATAGTTGGGCAGGACCTGGATTTACCAGTACCAATCCAATCGAAACCGTGACCACTGTTGGAAATTATATCCTGACCGTCACGGCGCCCAATGGATGTACCAATACGGCAACAGCCGTGGTGGACGAGGATCGGGACCTGCCAACTGCAGTAGCCGCTTCCTCCAACATCATCGATTGCACCAATGAGACCACGACACTTTCCTCTACCGGTTCAAGCACGGGTACCGAGTTCAGCTATTCCTGGACCGATCCCAACGGCAGCTTCCTCTCCTCTGCCAATACAGTACCGAATGTTTCCCTGATCGGTACCTACACCCTGACGGTGGTCAATACCCTGAATGGTTGTTCCGCATCTACCACTGTGGATGTCGTTGACAATCAAAACCTGCCAACTGGAATCGATGTCTTGATCTCCGATCCAAGGTGCTTCGGGTTCAAGGATGGATTCATTTCCGTGACCAGTGTTACCGGAGGCACACCTGAATACCTCTATAGCCTGAACGGCGGCCCGTTCACTCCGAACCCACAGTTCGCTGGACTTGGAGATGGGTCGTATACCATCACCGTACAGGATGCGGCAGGTTGTCTCTACACTGCTCCGGCATATGACCTGACGGAACCGGAACTGCTGGAGGTCGAGTTGGGAGAAGATTTCATTCTGCAGTGGGGCCGCGACACCTTCCTCTACGCCCTGATTACCCCGCCGACCGCGGTCATCGAATCGATCACCTGGACACCCACTGGCATCGATACCACGTTCAACAGCAATGAGATCCTGATCAAGCCATTCAATCAGACCCTGTATTCGGTCACGGTACAAGACTCCGCTGGTTGTCGGGCAGAGGATAAAATACTGGTTCTGGTCGAGAAGCGTCGTCCGATCTATATTCCGAACGTCTTCTCCCCGAATGGTGAACAGAACACCCGGTTCTTTATCCAGAGTGGTGCCGGTGTTGAAGAGATCGAAAAGATGGAGATCTTCAACCGCTGGGGCGAGCGGGTCTTCGTCAATGAAGGATTCCTGCCAAATGATCCGTCAGAGGGATGGGATGGCAATATCCGCGACCGTCCTGCCAACCCGGAAGTGTTCGTTTACTATGCCAAGATCCGGTTCAATGACGGCATCACTATCCTTTACAAAGGCGATGTTACCCTGATGCGGTAATCCATCAGGATACTGTCATATCAAAGCGGACCAATCCAGGATTGGTCCGCTTTTTATTTGGCGCGATCACATGAGGACGATGCTCATCCCTATATCCGGATCCTGCACCTGGCGGATAAGATAGACCATAAACGGAACCGAATGAACCGTCCAGATGGCCGAGCATCCGATCCATCCAGAAAATTCAACCTGCCCCAAACAGTCCAGCGGAATGCCCCTTGATATTCAACCTGACATGAGCTCCTGCAATCTGGCCAGAGACATTCCAATCCATCTCACCGACCATGGCACTTCGAACCAGACCTTCGGCTCGAAAAGGCATAGCGCAAACGAACATACCTCACACATATTCTGGCAAATCAGGAAGTGGCAGAAACACAAGGAACGTGGAAGGACTGTGAAAATGTCATCCAACCGAACGACATGGATGACCCATTCATCCGTATCTGGCGTGGCCGGGCCATTGGCGCGTTTCGAGATTGTTCTTCACACCAGGTAAATATCAGTCTGTCTGCATCGTAAGGACCATCGTCACTGTCAACTGACCCAATGTTTCCCAAGCGACTGGAACTCATCTTATCCATGAACCCTGCCCGGAAATCTGGCGAACCTCGGTCAGGAGACGCCGGTTCAAGGCCACAGGAAAAAGCCGAGAAGAGCCCCCCATGATACAGGACA
Source organism: Lewinellaceae bacterium (assembly GCA_020636225.1). GTDB lineage: Bacteria > Bacteroidota > Bacteroidia > Chitinophagales > Saprospiraceae > JAGNXB01. The sequence goes on from JACJYI010000002.1 coordinate 700,562, forward strand.
CTGGCACATCTCGAACGGGAAGCAGGTAACGGTCAGGAGGAAGCCACCTTTCAAAGGTCATTGCCGTCCCTGTCAAGCCAAGGGGGATGATTCTTGTTTACTGAACAACTCCCATGAATGTTGGATCAGACACATCAGCGATATCAAGTGACCCCAATACGGGGCATCATGCAATGTCCTTGAGCCCGGTGTCGGAGGAAACCTGACCAGAAATTGCACGAACCATCTGGTCCCAACCTGCATATCCGGAACAGCAACACCCAGTGGATGTGGTTCCCAGCATGCCGGGTTGTTTCCTCAAAGGCGGATCAAAGATACATTCCCGCGTTTGGTGAATACCTGACCATCATAACATCTGGCTTCCAGATAGTAGCCGAAGACGTCACTACCAAGATCCTTTCCCTTGTAAGTCCCGTCCCAGCCTACCTGCTGATCAGTGGTGGAAAAGACCAGGTTGCCCCAGCGGTCATAGATCATGAAGACCATCTCGTCGATAAATGCACCTCGTACATACAGCCGATCATTGACCTGGTCATCATTGGGCGTAAAGGTGTTGGGGACAAAGATGTAAGGGTCATCACAAATGGGGGTTGCCACGGTGATGGTGACCTGGGCAGAAGCCGAACAGCCCCTGTCATCCGTAAAATAGACGGTATAGGTCGTCGTGGAGTCTGGAGTAGCCACCGGATTCGGAATGCCCGCATCTGTTAATGTTTCCACAGGCACCCAGCTGTACGACCACCCGGGGAATGGGGTTGCCATAAGCTGACTGGACTGCCCGGGAATGATCACAGGTGGGGTGGCATTGACAGACAAGGACGGAGACTGATCGACACTCCAGACCCAGGCGGATACTGAAGACACACACCCCCAGCTGTTCGAACCTGAAACTGACAGTTCGTAGGATTCACCTCCGAATAACCGGATGCGATTCGTTCCAGGGATCAATTCCCATTCTCCGGTTCCTGACCAGGAAAGCATCAGGCCAGTCGTATCCCCTTGGATCTGTAGATCCAACTCCAGGGTATCGCCCGGACAGATGGACAGAGTATCTGGCAGCAGTAGGTCAAGGAAGGAGGATTGAACATTGAAAGAATCAACCGCCGTACAGCCCTGCTGGTCCTTGAACAGAAGATAGAAATCCATCATTGGGTAGACGGGATAGAGAATCTGGTTGCCCTGGATCAGCAGATTCGTCAGCTGTGGATCACTATACCAGGAGACGGATACTGAAGAGGGAACAATCGCTTTCAGAAAAGCCAGGCTATCACAGATCAGGGTATCCGGAGGGATCTGATAGTTGGGAAGGGGAAGAACATCTACTTGAACCTCTCCACTGAAGGAACATGTATCCGGATTGGTATACCCGACTGTGACCATGTACGTCGTCGACTGCACAGGTGATGCCCAGGGGGAGACCACCATTGAAGCGGACAAACTGGAATCAGGTGACCACAGGTAGGAATAACCCGGATAGCCGCCAATGTTCAATTGGATGGAATCTCCGGGACAGATCTGATATTCCTCATCCAGATCCAACTCGATCACGGGAATGACCACCGTCTTGTCCAACGTATCCACACAACCATTCTCTGAAATGGCGATCAACCGGATGGCCAATTGCTCGGACGCATACACAGTCCATTCCGCATTCAGTGAGTCACTCGCAGGAATCCCATTGACCAACCAATGAAATTGAAGGAAGGTGGAACTGTCATTCACGGACAAATTGCTCAGAGATATGGTAGCTGTATCCGAACAAGCCTGATATTCCCAGGAAAAATCCAGGTCGATCGGAGGCATGCCCAGGGTCACATTCCGGGAGATCGTATCCAAACATCCTCCGGGAACATCGATATAGGTTGTCACGGTATAGGTTCCTGGTCCTGAATAGGTAAACTCTGGAGAGCCCCCTTGTCCGACGATCCCCGGTTGGGCAGGGTCGCCAAAATCCCACTCATAGCCGAATGCTCCGGGTACATCCAGATGGAAAAGCACATGAAAGTCAGCACAAGTTGTCCAGGTCAGGGAGAGCGGGCCGGAACTGGTATCCAGGACGGCCACGAACATGCTGTCAATGCCGGTACAACCATACTGGTTGGTGGCTTCCGCTGTAACCTTATACTCCCCGGGAAGAGTGGGGCCAAACGTGACGGGATTGGAGGTGTTCCCTCCAGGAAAGAGTCCCAAAGGAGTCCAATTGATGACGACCAGTGTATCCGAAGGATCCGGGAAAAGCGCGATGATGGTGGAGGTCCCCGGAGGACACAGGACCAGGGTATCCGGAAGAATCACTTCCATGGACTGATTGATCACAAACACGCTATCCTCCACCGTACAACCGGTGGAATCTGATGCGAAAAGATAGACCCACTGATCGCCCTCAACGGTCAGCCATCCGGGATTTCCTGTTGTCAAGGTATCCGAGAATTCCGGATCTGAACTCCAAATGATCTCCACAGGCCGATCCGTAGTGGCCTCCAGCCAGAAAGGATTGGAACAGATCACCGTATCCGGAGGCACGTCGAGCTGAATGGGAGGGCTGACTTCCACGCCCACCATCTTCTCCCCCTTGCAGATCCCGTTCATGGAAGTGGTCTTCAGGGTATAGACGATACTGGTATCCGGAAACGCCAGCGGGTTTCGCTGTTTCGGATTGGAGAGGAAGAGATTCGGTGACCAGGTGTAATTCAGGTTGGGTCCAAAATCAGGAAGTGGGTTCAATCCAATAGTGTCCCCCAGGCAGATCCGCCAGGTGGTATCGGGCCAGGGAAGCACGGCCAACTGAACCGGGAAAATGATTCGGGAGGTATCCTTGCAACCATTCTCAGCAGTGACGACCAGGTTCAGGATCCAGATCCCGGAGGTATCGATGAAGAATGTCGGAAACTGCTCACTTTCCGTGTAGGATTTCCCATTGCCTGTCAATGTCCAGGCCCATTGTACGATCTGGGAAATGGTATCTGTCGACTGATCGATCACCGACAGGGTCAGAGAATCTTCACAGAAAGGGAAATTGTAGTCAAAATCAGCCAGAATGGAAAGCCGCTCAACCCGGATGACCTGAATAAAGGTATCCACACATTTGTCGCCCGGCTCGGCGATCATCATCACCGTATAATACCCGCTATCCGGGTAGGTATAGGAAGGATTGAACTCGGTGGACGTGGCACTCAGGTCATTCTCCACGTTGAAGTACCAGAGAAAACTGTCGGCATTCGCACTGATGTTGTTGAATTTGACGGTCAACCCGCAATTCACCTCAGGCGTGGCGAATCCAGCCACAGTCATCCCACAAATGCCCACATTATACTGGAAATCCCGTCGTGTAGAAGAGATGACTTCATCATCGCGGTATTCATCCGCGCAGATCCCGACGACGAATTGTCCAATGGTACTCGGCACACCGGAGAGAAGCCCGCTGGACGGATCGATGGCCAATGGCACACCGCCCATCACATTGTTCAGATTGTAGGGAGGATCCCTCCAGACCACCTCCGGATAAGGCGGAGCAACGGGAGGAACGGGTTGCGGAACCTGCAGGGTTCCACCCTTCAATGGGGTACAGAGACGATACACAATGGAATCACCTTCAACATCCGCTGCCGAATGGTCAAATTCGATCGGTTCGTTTACACAGATATAGATAGGCGGCCACTCCTTGAATACCGGACTGCTATTACAACCCAGGAGAGCATCTTCGGAAATATAGATGCTGAATGTCGCCCCTGTACTGTCCGGCGATTCCAGGTTGAGGATCGTCATGTTCCGGCAGCATCGCTGGTAAACCAGGGTGTATCCACCGGGGCTGGCATCAAGACTGACCGTATCCCGGTAGGTAGAGGTATGGACACAGGCATTGGGTGGCAGAACAAAGCACTCACCGGTCAGTGTTGGCTTCAGGGTATCATCGGCGACATAGGGAATCTGTAGATGGTGAATCAGTTTGCCATTGGCATCAAATACTCCGACCGATGCAGGGTTATCAAAAAAAGGCACCCCGTTAAAGCAATCCCGGTACACGGTCAGGACCACCTCATACTGCTGGTTCCCCAGACAGCGATAATTCATCTCTCCACCGACGATATGTGTGGCATTGGCAGGAACCCACAGCCCCGACAGGAATCCCAGAACAACGACAATCTGAAGTGCTTTCATATGCTTGTAAGATAGCACAAGCGGACAAAACGCTGGTCCTGTCCGCTTGTGAATTGCTGGTATTCTGCCTGAGTGCCCGGAGGTGCACTATTGCCGGAGCAAGGTCACATTGCCACGCTTGAAAAACTCTTCTCCGCCAAAACATCTCACCTTGAGATAATAGCCAAAGACATCGGTCCTGAGCTTTTCTCCCTTGTAGAAGCCATCCCAGCCGATACTCTTGTCATGGCTCTCAAAGACCTTCTCACCCCATCGGTTGTAGAGATAGAATTCCATTTCATCAATATAGAATCCTCTGACGTACAGGATGTCGTTAATGCCATCTCCATTCGGTGTAAAGGTGTTCGGCACGAAAATATAGGGATCATCGCAAATTCGAGTCCGCACATAGACAATGGTGGTATCCATCCCCATACAACCAAGGGCATCCGTTACTTTCAACGTATAGATCGTTGTGCTATCCGGCGTAGCAACGGGTGTTGCTGAAGACGGATCATCCAGTGTCTCTGGTGGGAACCACAGATAATTGACCATGGCCGGTGTCGTTCCGATCAACTGGCTGGATCCGCCCATCAGGATCTCATATGGGTCTGAGGTCGCCTCCACAGGAATGACATAAAACAAGTGCTCAATGAAGATGGTGTCCGTCTCCATCCAACCGAATGGCCCATTTTTCTTGACCAGGACATATTCGAGGATGGACGTAGGGATGCACACTTCCGGTCCGATGGCGAGGGTGTCACCATCCGGCGTGCACCAGACAAGGGTCAATTCTCCATCACAGTCATCTACGGCAACGCATACTGTATCCAGACAGGTGACGATCTCCTCGATCAGATCGCAGGGAAACTCACAAAGGTCTATTACGACATCAATGGTATCCAGAATGACACAGGTATCGCCATTGGGCTGAAAGGCCAACACCGTAACGGTGAGCTCACCATCAGAGTCCGGACAAATGGTCGGATTGGGAGTCCCCTGTCCATCCACGACCCAGCTCTCCGGCAGCCAGGTATAGGTCCAGGAAGGATCCCCGTTGGCATTCACCTGGAAACAACTGTCCTGACACACGGTCCATTCATCATCCAGTTCCAGATCGAATACCTCAATCTCGATGGATAGAAACGCCGTGTCCGTGCACTTGTCATCCCAGGTCACGACCAGGGTCACATCGATCGTTTGTGATTCGTCAACCGTGAGGACCGGATTCTGCTCGGTGGATGTGCCCAGATTCCCGAACGTCCAGAACCAACCGGTCACCTGGCCATAGGTGGATGCTTCATTGCCGAAGAATTGGATCGCTGAAGGGACCCCGCAAAGAGCAACATCATAGGTAAAACTCGCCTCATTGACCGGTAATTCCAACGGCAGCTCCTTGGTGAGGGTATCATTCTGAGGACAAACCCCGGTTTCACTCGTCCAAAGCGTGACGACATACAAGCCCGAGTCAGGATAGGTATAGGTGGGGTTGCTCAATGTCGAGGTATCCTGTTCCGTCGTCAGATCGCCAAAATCCCAATGGAGATCCGTGATATTGGAACTCTGATCGAAAAAGTCGACCATCAATCCGTCACAGTAGACATCCCAGGCAAAGTCAAGCTGTTTGGTGGAGTCATTGACCTCCACAAGCACCTGGTCATCCAGGATGCAGAGCCCAACCGTGTCGGTCAAGGTCAGGGTGTACAGGGTGGTGGTGCTGGGGAATGCCAGTGGGTTCGGAGCGGTGGCATCATCCAGGGTCGCAGAAGGCATCCAAACGTATACCAGATTGGGATCAGCTCCGGGATTGAGGTAGACACTGTCTCCCTGACAGATCCGAATGGTGTCCGGAAGATCGGGATCGGGAATGATGTTCACCTGCAGTGTATCACAAATGGTCGACGCGCAGGAATCCGTTTTCAGGATGGCACAGATGTACAACAGAGCAGATTCCGTCAACACCAGCTCGATCTGATCGCCCATGCCAACATAGACACTATCCGGCGCGGTGACCTCCCAGCAAATGGTGATATCCGGAGGAATACTGTCCAGGGTGGTGGCAATGACGATCGAATCCGTACACTCGGGAATGGAGGAAACGATATTGATTTCAGGCAATTCCCCGATCACCATGATATTGGCCATCTTCTGGACAGTGCACAGACCTGTGGAGTCAGTCACATCGACGGTATAGTCAGTTGATGTGGTGACCAGGATCTCGGGGTTCGGATCGGTCACTGAACCGAGGATACCCGTTGGCGGTGACCAGGTATAGAACAATTGCGGATCAAAGTTCGGATTGAGGTGGGTCGTCTCCAGATAACACAGATTGACCGTATCCGTGATCAGGTCCGGTACATCCAGGATGTTCAGTTGGAAGGTATCCAGGATCGCTGCCTTACATCCATTGGCGGATTCGACATCCAGACGGACGATCACTTCCGTGGAAGTCGTGAAGGTCCATTGATTCTGCTGGTTGGTAAAAGTGATCACTGGCCCCGACTCAGGTGTAATGGTCCAGTCCCAGGTCACGATCGGACTGATCGGATCAACAGATCCATCATTGAACAGGACGATCAGGGAATCCTCGCAGATGGGGACTTGAAGATCGATCCCCACCTCAATGGAATTCTTTTGCAGGAAGATGGTCTGATAGGTGGTATCAGAGCAGAACTGGCCCTGGCGGGCGATCAGCATCACGGTATAGAATCCGGTCGAATCCGGATAGGTATAGAACGGTTCAAACGAGGAGGATGTATCTGCCGTCGTGGTCGGATCGCCAAAATCCCAGAAATAGGAGGATGCATTCTGTGAGGCATTCCCGAAGGCCACCTGAAAATCATCACACTGGACGGTGTCTGCCAGACTAATCTCGGCCTTGGTCACCACGCAGGGGACCACGTTGTATTGAAAATCCCTGAAGCTTTCCGCAAAGAGTTCACCATTCCGGTATTCCTTGACCTTTACACCGACAACAAACTGCCCAATGGTATTGGGGATACCGAACATCATACCGGTTACCGGATCGATGGTCAGGGGAAACCCTCCCATCAGGTTGCTCAGGTTATACGGAGGATCGATCCAGGTCACCTCTTCATAGGGTGGCGGGAGTGCCGGAATAGGCTGCGGGTTGGTGATGTATACCCCTCCCGTGTACGGCGTGAACAGTTCATAGGCCAGTGAATCCCCGTCCGGGTCCGTTGCCGAATGATCGAAAATGAGAGGTTCATTCGCGCAGACGTAGATCGGAGGGTCATTGGTGAAATCCGGGGCACTGTTGCAGCTTTTCAGGGCATCTTCGGGGATATTCACAAAATAGGTTGCCCCCGTCTTCAGTGGTTCTACGATGTTCTGGATAGTGGCATTCCGACAGCAACGTTGGTAGGCGATGGTATACCCCCCGGGCTTGAGCGGCAGGTTGACGATCTCCTTGTACTGGGTGACCCGAACACAGATATCCGGAAGAGCCAGAAAACAGGGATCCGTCTGCTCGATGGTGTCGATCTTGTTGCTTAGATCCATTCGAATGGTATCCACCGGGATGCCATCAGCATCATAGACCCCCAGCCATGCCGGATCATCGTAGGGCGCTTGTCCCAGGCGGCAGTCCGTAAAGACGGTCAGGATGATCTCATAATTGTTATTCCCCAGGCAATTGTAATGCAGTGATCCCCCGACAATGTGAGTGGCGAATCCGTTGTGGGCCCCCACCAGGAAAAACAAACCCAGGAATAACAAGCGATAAAACCTCATCAATTTCATAGTCCTCATCATGGGATGTGATTACTTGTTGTCTACAATGACCTTGATAATCTCCGCCCTGCGCTCAAATGCCGCTTCCACAGAATAGATCGACATCCGCTCATCCTGGAGATCATCACTGACAGACGAATCTGCCCTTTCTTCACCGTAGGAGATATCCTCAAACACCAGCTGACCGGATTTCACATAAGGCTTGAACACCTGGTCCTGATATGCCATCATATAGTTCCGAATGCTCACCGCCCGGCGATACCCGAGCAGCTTGTTGTATCGCGTTGCGGCCCTCGGACTGCAATATCCTTCCAATGTCACGGTCACGGTTGCACCGTTCTGCAGATCCGAAAGCAAGGTCTCACAGAAGTATTCCAGATTCTTCAAACCAGCCTTGATGGTATCGGCAAAGAACCTCTCCATCCGGGCGCCCATCTGCTTTTTGACATCCGGGGCCAGATCATCCATGTATTCCCGCACGTATTCATCCTTTCGCTGCAGGTAAGGCTCCACGGTCTCTTCATATGACACATTCGTGGATTTGGTGAACATCCGTCTGCCCGGGATGTCATTATCAAAGAAGACCTGCAATGGGGTCATCTCCGGCAGGCGAAGTCTCCTCAGATACAGGTTCTGAAGGAATCGGCCATTGTCCGGCACTTCCATGGTATTGAATGTGGCCAGGGTATCCGCATAGCCCAAATGGGAAGCGACCAGCTTGTACTGTCGGGCGGGACGGATGCCAAAGAGGAAGTCATTCCCCTCAGGATTGGTGTATTCCTTGACGAGGACTGGCGATGCCGGATCCGTCACATCCAGCAACTGAACCCGGCAATTGTTGAGCGGGTTCTTCTTGGCCACATCGAACGTGTAGACGTCCAGCTGTAATTTCTCCGGCGTCAGGAAAAGATCTTTCTTGATCGGACCGACCACGCTGAGATCGTAGGTATCAAAATCAAGGGTATCCGGCAGGAACCCGGGCTTCTCACCGATCAGTCTGTACTGACGCATCCGGTTCAACGGGAATTCCTGTGTACTCAGGAGGGGGTCAATCTTGGTATCCACCAGTTCCCACTGATCGTTATTCCAGACATACAATGAGATCGATGTGCCGGGAAGGGCTGTATTGTCCAGTCTGTTGAAGGCGTTTGCCAGCAAGAGCACGGGTTTCTTGTCGATCGCACGATAGATATCATTGCAACAGGCCTGCAATTCGGGATCGATGTACTTTGCCCCACCCGATTCGCGATTCGATGCCAGATAGATGTATTCACCATCATCACTGGTCACGAAATAGATGTCATTGTATCCGGAGTTGAAGGGAATGGGCAATGCCTGAACCTCTCCCCATTGACCATCACGGTAGGACACAGAGTAGATATCATACCCACCCAAACGCAAACGGCCTTCCGAACTGAAATAGAGGGTTTGGGACGGTGCGTGGTAAAAGGGAGAAATATCCGCTTCCGGGGTATTGACGGCCTTGGCATTCACGGGTGCACCGAATCCACCACCAGCGGTCAGTTCAGACATCCAGATATCCATCTTGCCCTGTCCGCCAGGTGCATCAGAGGTATAGAACAGTACCTCCTTTCCATCAGGAAAACGTGCGAAAGCCGGCTGAGATGATGAATATCCGGGCACATTAATCTGATCCGGCAGTTTTTTCGCCGGGCTCCATCCAAGGTCGGTCTTCTCCGTGTAAAACAGATCGCAGTGATAATCCGTCACATTGACATTGTGACAGATCGAATAGAACATGCGATGGAGCTCCGGGTCAAATGCGGTATGGGCAATGTGGGTATTGCCCTCTACCATTTGCATGCGAAGCAGCTGCCCGATCTCGTCGTTGGCGGTTTCATATAACCTGGACAGGAGGATTTCTGACTTCTGCTCCTTGCTTTCCAACGGAAAATTCAGGCTGGAATAAAACAATGTATCACCAATCTTGACCGGTGCGAATTCAGAAAACTCGGTATTGATCCCGATGTTCACCAGTTCGATATCGACCTTGTTCTGCTGGGCCGTCATGGCATACCGACAATTCTCGATGTCAGCCGCGCAGGTCCTGGACTTGTCTGCACGCCAGGAATCATACTTCTCATATAATTGAATGGCCTCCTGGTATTTCCCAAGGTTCTGCTTGATCCCTGCGAGGTACATGGCTGCTTCAGGGAACGTCGCACCTGCATCCTTGTCGACCACCATCTGATAATGTTTTTCAGCCAGCAGGTAGCTGTTGTACAATCTGGCCGCCTCGGCAGTCTTGTACTGGACATCAATCTCATCCGGCCAGGCGTCGGCAACCGTCTTGTAATACGTCAGTGCCGCATGATAATTCTTCTGGGCGAAAGCCAGGTCGGCCGCACTGAGGTACTGCCGCTTGGTTTGGGCTGAGAGATCGCCCAACCCAACGAACAGGATCATGAAGGTAATGCAGGAGAGGAGCGCACGCATGAAGAGGGGGTTAATCAATTAATAAACTGGACAAGACTTGATCATTGGCAGGGGCTTCACTGTCGTGATCACATATTGGATACACAGCTCAGGTCCACCATTCAGATTGGTGGCTTCCCGGAATCCGGACGTGTTGAGATCATAGCTGAAGCTCACCTTCCACTGGCGAAAATCCAGGCCCACCACAGGTGCCCAGGCATCATTCTCATTGAACCGGTAATCCACTCCCACATGCAAGGCCAGTTCACGTGTCTTGGCATCATTGAGATGGAATTTCAGCCCCAGGCCTGCCAGACTTTCATAGTTCGGCCCCTGGAACATTCCCATTCCCCGGAACATTACATCGATCAGGGAGGTCGCCTGAACACCTCCGATCAGGTAACCGGTAAATCGCGGCTTCATGCGATACGCTGCCGACTCATTGAACTTCTGCTTGGGCGTATTCAGGTTGAACCATCCCCCACCCAGATCAAACCAGGTTCGGGCAGAGTGCTGGTTGTGGAGATTCAGGCCGATCCCCAGGGATCCAAAGTTGAAATTGGTATTGAGAAAGGTCTCTCCGGGGTCCAGGGTGGGATCAAACTGATTGCCATTGTACTGGGCATCAAAGGTCAGGTCGTCTGTACTATACCGGCGATTGTTGAATGACCCTTGTGCGCCGAACGTCAGGTAATACTTCGGCGCCAGTCGCTGGGTATATGATCCGCTGAGGGCCACTTGCAACATGCGCAGGCGGGATGCCCCGGCCTGATCGTGAAACAGGTGCAGCCCTCCACCGAACAATCCGGTCTTGAATCCCGGGATATAGAATTTCTGGTCATAGGCCAGGGCTACCGTCTCATACCGAACCGGGACGTTGTACCATTGATTTCGGTAATTCCCGGTGAATCGCTGATCACCGCTGAATACACCCGTCAGGGCCGGATTGATGTAAAACGGCGCGTTGTAGTACTGCGACCAATGGATATCCAGGTCCTGAGCGCCCAGTTGGAAGGGCAGAACAAGGAGCAGCACCCGAAGGAGGGATTTTACACTATTCATGTGATTTGTTACAATATGTCAAATATTCCAAAGAATACAGGTTTAAAGGTACGATTATTCTTAACGTAATTTCTATCCCGCTCAAAGACCCATTCTACAGATGTTTCAGGTCGAATCAACCGGATATCGGAGGATCACCCACCCATTGATCGACGGGGACTCCAACTCCATTTCCCATGGATCAACGGACGATTTCCTTACTTGCAATGGCCATGCATTGTGTCACAAACGGCAGCAAAACTGACAAAACTTCGAAAACCCTTTTTCCACCAGTCTGCGTACTTTCGGGATATTCTCAGCTGCCTCCGGGCAGGCAGAACCAGATGATACCATTGGATATGACGGCTCTTCCACACTCCCATCTCATTCCCATCCTGTCAGCACAGCAGGTTCGGGAGTGGGATCAGTATACCATCCACACCCGACAGATCTCCAGCTACCAGTTGATGGAACGTGCCGTCACCGCCGTGGCCAGCTGGATCACAACCCGATATGCCCCGGAAGAATGGCATGTCGTGGTGATCTGTGGCCCGGGGAACAACGGAGGTGATGGACTGGGGCTCGCCAGGCAACTGTTCAAGCAATTCTATGATGTCACAGTATGGCTGGTCGGTGACAGCAAGACGGTCGACCATCAAACGAACCTTGATCGGCTGCCGACCAGTGAAGGCATGCGCCTGGTCCGGTGGCCCGACAGTCTTCCTCCCAGCGACAGGACCACCTCGCCAATCTATGTGGATGCCCTCTTTGGCACAGGTCTGAAAGGACCGGTATCCGGTATCCATGCTGAGGTCATTGCCCAGGTGAATGCACGTCAGGGGTTGAAGATCGCCATCGATCTTCCTTCCGGTCTGTTGGCCGACGAGCCGACTACCGGACCTTGTGTCGAGGCGGAACACACCCTCACCTTCCAGGTCCCCAAACTGGCCTTTTTCATCAGGGAAAACGAACGATTTGTCGGCCAGTGGCATGCGCTGGACATTGGATTGGCACCTGCCTATCCGGACGATCTGCCCAAACAGATCAGTCTGTTGACCATACCCTATATCCGAGACATCCTCCCCCCCCGATCAACCTTTGCACATAAGGGTACGATGGGTCATGCCTGTCTCATCTGCGGGTCGGACGGCATGATGGGGGCAGCACTCCTGTCCGGTCAGGCCGCATTGCGGAGTGGGACAGGGAAACTGACGATTCATGCGCCCCGGCATGGACAGCTGATCATCCAGATCGGACTACCGGAAGCGATCTATGACGCAGACCCCCATGATCAGGTCTGGTCAAGGGTGATCGACACAACCCGGTACCAGTCCGTGGGGATCGGTTGTGGCATTGGTACCAATGAGATCACCCATCAGGCGCTGAAAGGTTGGCTGAGCTCCAAGCCGGAACAACCTCTCGTGCTCGATGCCGATGCGATCAATCTGCTGTCCTCCCATCCGGATGACCTCCACCTTCTCCCCTCGGGTTGCATCCTCACTCCGCACGGGGGTGAATTCAACCGACTGGTGGGAGGCGCCCCTGACAGCTGGTCCCAACTGACTAATGCAATGGTTTTTGCCAGGACGCACCGGGTCTTTCTGGTCCTGAAGGGTGCCTATACCCGGATCATCACTCCACAGGGCGATGTCCTGATCAATTCAACGGGAAACGCCGGCATGGCCACAGCCGGTAGCGGCGATGTACTGGCCGGCCTGATGACCGGTCTGCTCGCCCAGGGCCTCTCCCCTCTCCATGCCTGTTGCATTGGTGTCATGATCCATGGTTTGGCAGGTGACCTGGCCGTCGACCGCAGAGGAAGCCAGGAAGCCTTGCTGGCCAGTGATATCATTGACCATCTCGGACATGCCTTTCAAGCAGTCCATCAATCAACCGATCGATGAAACGAATCGTGGTCCTGACCGGAGCGGGGATCAGTGCCGAGAGCGGCATTTCCACATTCCGTGATGCCGGCGGCTTGTGGGAAGGCCATGACGTCATGGAAGTCGCTTCCCCGGAAGGCTGGCAGCGGAATCCTGATCTGGTCCTGGAATTCTATAACCAACGTCGTCGACAGGCTCTTGAGGTACATCCCAACAAAGCCCACACAGCCCTGGTGGATCTCGAGTCCCGATTTGACGTGCAGGTCATTACCCAGAACGTCGATGACCTGCACGAACGGGCGGGCAGTCGATCCGTCCTCCATCTGCATGGTGAACTCCTCAAGGTCCGATCCACCGGATATCCTGACCTGATCTATGACTGGCGCAAGGACCTGCACAGATCCGATGTATGCGAAGAGGGGTTCCCCTTACGCCCGCATATCGTCTGGTTTGGAGAAGAGGTTCCAGCGCTGGAGTATGCGATTCCGATCATAGCGCGGGCGGATATCGTGCTGATCGTGGGCACATCCCTGCAGGTCTATCCGGCAGCCGGGTTGATCCATTTTGCACCTTCAGATACCCCGATCTACTATGTCGATCCACGTCCGGCACAAACACAACTGCCGGAACACAGGATATTTACCTATCCCATGACCGCCACCGAAGGTGTTCCCGCCCTGGTAGCGGAATGGCTGCAAAAAAAATAGGTGGCACCAGCCGTTACTGAGCCACCTAGGGAAAACAGAGGAATCAGAGAGCACTGATCAGCCCGAGCACATGATACAACCTGGATCATCCAGGCTGCAGGCCTTGATTTCGGGCTCCTGACCTGACGAATCCAACCGTTGCTGCAGTGATTCGTCCGATACCTGGTTTACCTGATCGCTGGAAGCAAACTGCCGTTGGTGTTTCTCGCTCAAGGTAAACTTGATGGGATCGACAGCCGCTTTGGTGCGGAGGTAATACATGCCCGTCTTCAAGCCCTTCTGCCAGGCGTAAAAATGCATAGAAGACAGTTTTCCAAAATTTGGATTCTCCACAAACAGATTCAGACTCTGGCTTTGACAGATGAAGGCACCGCGGTCAGCGGCCATGTCAATGATCGCCTTCATACTGATCTCCCAGGTCGTCTTGTAGAGTTCTTTGATGTGTTCGGGCAGCTCCGGAATATCTGCAACAGATCCGTTGGAGGCCATCAGCTTCTGACGCATGTCATCATTCCACAAACCAAGCCCGATCAGGTCCTTGAGCAAATGACGGTTCACCACGATATATTCGCCAGAGAGCGTTCTTCGGGAATAGATATTCGACGTGTATGGTTCAAAACACTCATTATTCCCCAGGATCTGTGAGGTGGACGCCGTCGGCATCGGGGCCAGCAACAGGCTGTTGCGCAGTCCGTTGGTCCGGATGTCCGTTTTCAATGCCTCCCAGTCATATCGATTCGAGGGCTCTACGCCCCACATATCGAATTGCAGTGTACCCTGACTGGCCGGGGACCCATCGAACGACGAGTAGGCGCCATGCTGCTTGGCCAGTTCACATGACTCGGAGATGGCGGCATGATAGATGGTCTCAAAGATATCCTTGTTCAGCTTCCGGGCTTCCGGGCTATCGAAGGGGAACCGCATCAGCAGGAAGGCATCTGCCAGTCCCTGCACGCCGATCCCGATAGGGCGATGACGCATATTGGAGTTGCGGGCCTCCTCGATAGGGTAATAGTTGATATCGATGATCTTGTTCAGGTTCCGCGTCAGGACACGAGTGATCTGACCCAGGGCATCAAAGTCGAAGCTCCTGTCCTCATTGACAAACTTGGGCAGCGATATCGACCCCAGGTTGCAAACAGCCACCTCATCCTTGGAAGTATATTCCAGGATCTCGGTGCACAGATTGGAGGACCTGATGGTGCCCAGGTTCTTCTGATTGGATTTCTTATTGGCAGCGTCCTTGTACAGGATGTAGGGTGTGCCCGTTTCGATCTGGGATTCCAGGATGGCAAACCACAGGTCCTGCGCCTTGATGGTTTTCCGGGCGCGGCCTTCCGCTTCATACTGGTGGTACAGGGCTTCGAATTCCCCCCCGTAGCTGTCATACAGCCCGGGCGCCTCGTTCGGACAGAACAGCGACCACTGGCCATCCTCCTTGACCCGTTCCATGAACAGATCCGGGATCCACATGGCGTAGAAAAGATCACGTGCCCGGGCCTCTTCCTTACCATGGTTTTTCTTCAGGTCCAGGAAATCGAAGATATCCGCATGCCACGGTTCCAGGTAGACGGCAAATGCGCCTTTCCGCTTTCCACCCCCCTGGTCCACATACCTGGCAGTGTCATTGTAGACCTTGAGCATGGGGATGATCCCATTGGATGTACCGCCAGTGCCCCGGATATAACTACCTGTCGCACGGATATTGTGGATGCTCAGGCCGATCCCACCTGCCGACTGGCTGATCTTGGCACAACGGGCCAGGGTCTCGAAAATGCCTGAAATACTGTCATCCGTCATGGACAAGAGGAAGCAGGAGCTCAACTGTGGCTTTGGTGTTCCGGCATTGAACAGCGTCGGGGTGGCATGGATAAACCACTTCTCCGACATGAGATTGTAGGTCTCAATGGCGGCATCAATGTCCTCCCCGTGGATGCCGACGGCTGTCCGCATGAGAAGGTGCTGTGGTCGCTCCACCACTTCGTTGTTCATGCGAAGGAGATACGACCGTTCCAGGGTCTTGAACCCGAAATAGTCGAAATCGTAATCCCGATCATAGATGATCGCCGAGTCAAGACGGTCCTTGTTCTTCTGGATGATGGAATAGGTCTCCTGGCTGATCAACCCGGCTGACTTGCCGGTTTTGGGATCGATATAGTGATAGAGGTCCTTGACGGTCTTAGCGAAGGACTTGTCCGTGTTCTTGTGGAGGTTGGATACGGCAATCCGGGCTGCCAGGAGAGCATAATCCGGGTGAATAGATGCCATGGACGCTGCCGTCTCCGCAGCGAGATTGTCCAGTTCGGTCGTTGGCACACCATCATAGAGACCCTGGATGACCTTCTTGGCGATCTCGATCGGTTCGACATAGGCCTGGGAGAGGCCGTAACACAGTTTCTTTACCCTGGCAGTGATTTTGTCAAAACTGACATCTTCATTCTTGCCGCTGCGCTTGATTACTTGCATAGCCATAGGACTCAGGGGGTTTTATGGTGATAGGTAAATGGGATGGTTAGAAGTCTTCATCCAGGGAGAACACCTGCTTGTCCCGATCGCTCAGGACACCGGCCTTCTGGTATTCGCCAACACGCTTCTCGAAGAAGTTGGTCTTACCCTGCAGGGAGATCAGGTCCATCCAGGGGAAGGGATTCTCGACATTGAAGATCTTGGGATTGCCCAGAGCAGTCAACAGACGATCGGCAACAAACTCGATATACTGGCACATCAGCTTGCTGTTCATCCCGATCAGGTCAACCGGGATGGCATTGCTGACAAAATCCTTCTCGATCTCCACGGCATCGGCAATGATCGTCTGGAGGGTGTCCTTGCTCAGCTTGTTCTGGATATGGTTGTTGTAGAGCAGGCAGGCGAAGTCGCAGTGCATGCCTTCATCGCGAGAGATCAATTCGTTGGAGAAGCTGAGTCCCGGCATGAGTCCCCGCTTTTTCAGCCAGAAAATGGAGCAGAACGAACCGGAGAAAAAGATGCCTTCCACAGCCGCAAAGGCGACGATCCGCTCGGCAAAGGAACCGTTGCTGATCCACCGAAGCGCCCATTCTGCCTTCTTCTTGACCGGATCGAGGTTCTCAATGGCATTGAATAGATAATCCTTTTCCTTGGGGTCCTTGATATAGGTATCGATCAACAGGGAATAGGTTTCCGAATGGATATTCTCCATCATGATCTGGAAGCCATAGAAGAACTTGGCTTCAGTGTACTGCACTTCATTGACGAAGTTCTCGGCCAGATTCTCGTTGACGATCCCGTCGCTGGCGGCGAAGAAGGCAAGGACGTGCTTGATGAAGTGACGCTCGTCATCGGTCAATTTATCTTCCCAGTCCTTGACATCACTGGTGAGGTCGATCTCTTCTGCCGTCCAGAAACAGGCTTCCGAACGTTTGTACCAGTCCCAGATATCATGATGCTTGATCGGGAAGAGAACAAAGCGATTGGGATTCTCCTGAAGAATGGGTTCGGCGAGTTGGTTCATTTGTAGCAGTTCAAGAACAACAAGAAATCTCTTAGGGACACGATCAGATGAAAAAGCTGATCATCATTGCGCTGAATGATGACATTTTCGTCAATTGCTAACCAGTCTGAGTTCGGAGAAAGCACATGCCAGATCGATCCTGATCACATGCCTGATTCCCGCTGTTTCCCGTTGAGTGGTACAAAGGTGAATAACGAGGTCTCCCCCACCAAGTCGGACAACATAAAAATACTCACAAGCTGTGGATAAAATATATTAACTGCTGAATATCAAATATATATACGGACAAATAAGAAAATAACGATGTGAAGAACTCAACATATTGATAATATACCAATATTTCAAAACAGGCATATGAAGTGCAGAACGAGTTGATCGTCAAGCAGTGCAAGGGGCCGAGTAAAAGTGTCGTTCCGTGGGAGAGACACCGTGCTGGCGAAAATCAGAACAGTCGTTTTCTTCTGAAGAACCAGGCCAGCAACAAACTGAAAATGATCGAAATAACAATGATGTAATAAATGGCCGTTGGAGAGTTCTCCAGACCGGAGGGAACATTCATCCCGAAGATACTGGCCACCAGGGTCGGCACCATCAGGATAATGGTGATCAGTGTAAGCCGCTGGATCACCATGTTGAGATTGTTGGAAATGATCCCGGCATAGGCTTCCATCGTACTGCCAATGATATTCGTGTACACATTGGCCATTTCCAACGCCTGGCTGTTATCAATAATGATATCCTCGAAGAGCTCGACCCGGTCTTCATTGCCCTGGATCCCGATGAAATCCGTTCGCTTGATCTTCATCTTCAACAGCTCGTTCGCATTCAGGCTGTTCACAAAGTAGACCAGGCTCTTCTCGATACTGAGCAGTTGTTTCAGCTCCTGATTCCGACTGGAGTAGTACAATTCCTGCTCGATCAGGTTCCGCCGCAGGTTCAGCTTCTTCAAGCAGCTGAGAAACCGATAGACGTTCTCCTCCAGGATCCGGAGCACGAACATCCGATCATCGGCCGGATCCGCGTTCCTGACCTTGTTCTCCAGGAACAGGTCAAGGACCGGGTTCTCCGTCGAGGTGATCGTGATGACATAAGAGGGCACCAGAATGATCCCGATGGGGATAGTCAGGTAGATCGCTTCATTCTCACCGTCCCGTTCATTCAGGACCGCCGTATTGACGATGATCAGGCGGGCATCTTCCTCCCGCTCATAACGGGAGCGTTCATCGATATCCAGAGGATCGGTAAAGAAGTCCAGGGGAACCAGCAGCTCTTCAGACAACTGATCGATCTCCTCCTGCGTGACCGGAGGGGCAATATTGATCCAGCAACCGGGCTGACGCTCGGCCAATTCGGTGATCAGACCGTCGATTCGCGCATAATAACGGATCATCCTTGACTGGTTCCATTGATCTTGAAGAGCACTGTCGCATAAAAGTACGACTATTCCCTTTACGGGCCAATTCCAAGGCGCACAACATCAGGGGGCATACCTGCCTGGAAACAAGACAACTCTACTTGAATTGTATTGATTTAACTGGCTGTATACGTTTGATGTACATGGAAGGAATCCATAAGGTCATCACCGCAACGAGCACCAACAGGACATTCACAAACAGGATAAACCAGGGATCCCATCGGATCGGCACGACAGAAAGGTAGTATTCCGCTTCATCCAGCTTCATGATCTGGAATCGTGACTGGATCATTCCAACGGACAAGGCGACCGCATTGCCAATGGCCATACCCCAAACCAGGATCCGGAGCGTCAACCGGATGAAGATGCTTCGGATCATTCCATCAGAGGCCCCCAGGGCCTTGAGGATACCCACCATGGTCAAGCGCTCCAGGATGAGGATCAGCAGCACCGTGATCAGGTTGATCATCGCTACGATCAGCATCAGGATGATCAGCACGCGTTCATTGATATTCTGCAGATCCACCCAATCGAAAATGGCGGGAAATTTCTGACTGATGGGCTCGATATACAGGTCATCCGGCAACCATTCATAGTAGATATAATTGGTGAAGGCATCCAGGTCACGAAGGTCGTCCAGAACCACTTCAAATCCGGTCACGGCATGCTCCGGCCACCCGTTGACCTCACGGATCTGGCGAATGTCCACCAGGGCCAGTTTCCGGTCATATTCTTCCAGACCGGTCTTATAGATCCCTCTGACCCGGAATCGCCGTTCGATCTGTCGATTCTCCTGGATAAAGTAAACAATCAGCGGGTCATTGATCCCCAGACGCAACCGGCTGGCTGTGGTCTGCGAGATCAGAATATCCCTGGATGGAACGGTATCGGTCACACGCAACGGCTCTCCATCCACCATATACCGGGAAAGGAATTCCCAATCGAAATCAGCGCCGACGCCTTTCAGGATGATCCCGTCGAGGTCCTCCCGGCCGGTCAGTATCCCCGGCTTCAGGGCATAGGCCTGGATATGGCGGATCCCCCCAAAGGTGGTTTGCCTTGTTCCGCGCCCGGCGTCTGGGTCCAGCTCCAGGGTGATCCGGCCAACGGTATCCAAGGCCGGATAGAAGGTCTGCTCGTCCTGGATCGGTGGACTCTCGAAGGTATTGTTCAGGTTCAGTCCGGTGATCTGGATATGTCCCCAAAACCCGAAGACCTTGGCCTTGATCTCCGTCTTGAATCCGAGGATTAGGGCATGGGCCAACAGGATGACCGCCACGCACAATGCAATGGTTCCCACCGCGAAATACAGGATGATTCGGGTAAAGGAATCGCCATCGGTAGAGCGAAGACGCTGGGATATGAATCGGGCAAGGGTCATCTTGAAATTCGCCCCAAGATACATCTGTGACACTGGAGGAGAAAGACCCGTCCGAAATGTCCTATTTTTGCGGCCAACTATATCATCACCTCATGGACTTTTTGCGGGAACTGGAATGGCGGCATATGCTTCAGGATGCTACTCCCGGTGTGGAGGAATATCTTGCCTCGGGGCCATGCGTGGGCTATATCGGCTTCGACCCGACGGCCCCCTCTCTCACCATTGGAAATTATGTGCAGTTGATGTTGCTGACCCTGTTCCAGCGTGCCGGCCATACGCCGATCGTGCTCATGGGGGGAGCTACCGGACGCATTGGCGACCCTTCCGGCAAGGACAAGGAAAGAGAACTGAAATCCTTTGAGGAACTGGATCGCAACCTGGCCCACCAGGAAAACCAAATGCGCAAGCTCATTGCGTTTGAAGGTGTTCCCAATCCGGCCCGTCTGGTGAACAATCATGACTTCTACCGGGATATGAATGTGCTGGAATTCCTTCGGACTGCAGGCAAGACCCTGACCGTCAACTATATGATGGCCAAAGAGTCGGTCAAGAAGCGGGTGGAGACCGGTATCTCCTTCACCGAATTCAGCTACCAGATCCTCCAGGCCTACGATTTTCAATGTCTCTATGAGCAACAACATTGCAAGCTGCAGATGGGTGGCTCGGACCAATGGGGGAATATCACCTCCGGCACGGAATTCATCCGGCGCAACCTGGGAGGAAAGGCCTATGCCCTGACCACCCCCCTCCTGACAAAAGCCGATGGAAGCAAGTTCGGCAAATCCGAGGAAGGGAACATCTGGCTAGACCCGGAGATGACCTCCCCATACGCGTTCTATCAGTTTTGGATCAATGCAGATGATCGGGATATCCCGAAGTTCATGCGCTACTTCACGCTCCGGTCAAAGGAGGAGGTGCTCCAACTCGAGCAGGACCATGCCACTGACCCCAATACACTGAAACGACTCCTGGCAGAGGAGATCACCAGTCGGGTACACTCCAGCGAAGCACTGAGCAATGCCCAGAACGTGTCCAAGCTGCTGTTCAATCCCCGGGTGGATTCAGATTTCCTGCATGGGATGAGCCAGGCAGAATGGAAGATGGTCGCCCGGGAGATCCCCGCCTATACCCTCCCCTACACCTTACTGGATGGCCAGGAGATCCCGATCATTGACCTCCTGGCCGAGCATACGACGATCCTGCAGTCCAAGGGAGAAGCCAGAAGGGCCATTTCCGGAAACGCCATATCCGTGAACAAGGTCAAGATCACCTCGCCTGAGGAAGGGATCCGGAAGGATCAACTCATCCAGGATACCTACCTGCTCCTGGAGAATGGCAAAAAGAATAAATTCCTGATCACCTTTTCATCTCAATCCATATGAAACCATCATTGGTCATTCTGGCCGCAGGAATGGGCAGCCGATATGGCGGCCTGAAACAAATCGACGGCGTTGGGCCGAATGATGAAACCATCATAGACTATTCGATCTTTGACGCTATCCGTGCCGGCTTCGGACAGATCGTTTTCGTGATCCGGAAAGACATCGAAGCTGCTTTTCGCGAGCGATTCGAAGCCATTCGTCCGGATGGGGTCACCTTTACCTATGTCTTCCAGGAAATGGACAGCTTCACCAACGGGCTACCCGCAGCCGAACGCAGCAAGCCATGGGGCACGGCCCATGCCGTTCTGGTCGCAGCAGATGCGGTCAAGGAGCCATTTGCCGTGATCAATGCCGACGACTACTACGGTACAGCCGCTTTCAGCGCTATGGCAGCATTCCTGACCAATGAGGTCGGTCCCGACCGGTACGCCATGATGGGATACAACCTGGCCAACACTCTCTCCGAACATGGAAGTGTCTCACGTGGCGTTTGTGCTGTCACAGCAGAGGGCAACTTGCATCATGTCGACGAGCGGACGCAGGTCCAATGGATGGATGGTACGATCATCTACATGGAAGGCGAACAGGCCTTTCCAGTCGATCGGGACAGTGCTGTCTCCATGAACTTCTGGGGATTTGATCCAACGGTGTTCCCGATCATTGAAAAACGGTTCCATCAATTTATCCAGGACACCCGGGACCAGCCCAAAGCCGAGTTCTTCATTCCTCTGTTCATCCAGGAAATGATCGACGCGGATCAGGTAACGGTCAAGGTCATTCCGTGTGAGGACCGATGGTATGGGGTCACCTACCGCGAGGATAAACCAATGGTCCAGGCGGCCTTCCGCCAATTGGTCGACCAGGGAGTGTATCCAGGTCGTCTTTGGTCCTGAGGATCACATTCATTCAAAAAAAAATGCCTGCTGAAAAGCAGGCATTCATGGAGCCACCCAGCGGACTTGAACCGCCGACCTACGCATTACGAATGCGTTGCTCTACCAACTGAGCTAGGGTGGCCTGTATGTGGACCAATAATGATTCCTCTGTCGGGGTGAGAGGATTTGAACCTCCGGCCTCTACGTCCCGAACGTAGCGCGCTACCGGGCTGCGCCACACCCCGTACGTGCGATCAGACCGGACTTCACATCTGAAAAACCGTCATGTCTGATTCGGGCAGCAAAGAAAAGGGATTTTCATCTTCTAAACAACCCCACTTCATGAATCGATTTTGCAAAAGGTGTGCCAACACCTGCTGCCTGGCACATGGTCTGGTCAAATTCCCGGAAGAGCCCGCCGCAGTCCATCTATCCTCCGCATTGGTACCGGTATGCTGTGGCCTGCAGCACTCCTGGTAAATGCTGCCGTTCCAGCTTCCCTGAATTTCCCCGACCCAACCCCGAATGTCTTTGAATCCCTCTACCTTTCCGATGCAAAGGACTCCACATGATCATTCTTCATACGGCCGACTGGCACCTGGGCAAGCGACTGGAAACCCATTCCAGACTACCCGAGCAGAAGCGGGTCATGGACGAGATTGTCCAGCATGCTGATCATTCGGGGGCAGAAGTCATCCTGATTGCCGGTGACGTATTTGATCAGTACCAGCCGGGTAATGAGGCTGATGAGCTGTATTTCTCCACGATCACCCGTCTCTCTCGCCACGGGCGACGCCCGGTGGTGATCATCGCCGGCAACCATGATTCACCAGATCATCTGCTTGCACCCGAAGCCCTTGCCCGCGAAATGGGCATCATCACCCTTGGATATCCCCGGCAAGAAATCACACCATATCAAGGGAACGGATGGGCAGTCAGCCGCAGCGCTCCGGGATTTGTCGAGATCGCTATACCAGACAGACCTCCCCTTCGGATCATCGCCACGCCATATGCCAACGCCATCCGGCTGCGCACGGCCCTTGATCCTGAGCAAAGAGAGGAGGCATTGCAGGACCTCCTCACCCACCATTGGGATGCCCTTGCCCGTGATTATTTCGATGCCGATGGATGCAATCTCTTTATGGGGCATCTCTATATGGCCTCCGACCCCTATCATCCCGAACCTGAGCCGGACGACGAAAAACCTATCCTCTATTCCGGTGGGATTCCGGCCCTGCCCGTTTCGGCATTGCCTGCAGGTGTCCAATATGCCGCATTGGGACATCTCCATCGAACGCATCGAATCAGTGGAAAACACGAGCCACCCGTCGTCTACAGCGGCAGCCCGGTTTCCTATTCCTTCGCGGAAGCGGGCCAGACCAAGCATGTCGTGATCATTGATGTCCAGCCAAATCATCCGGCATCCTATCAATACCTTCCCCTGACCGGCGGACTCCCCCTGATCCGACACAAGAGTCGTGACATTGATGAGGCCACAGCCTTCCTGGCCGATCATCAGGATGCCTACATCGAATTGACGATGGTCTGTGCCGAGTATCTCAGCAGTGAATGGAAGAACAGGCTGGAATCCGCTCATCCCCGTGTGCTGATCATCCCTGAAATTGACGTCCTGGAAAACGGATTGACAGCGAATGCACCTTCCTTCCAGTTGGACCATCTCGATGATGTATTCGTCGCCTACTTCCAACACAAAACCGGAATCCCTCCTGATCAAGCGATGATGGATCTCTTTCATGAACTGATCAACGAAGACGACGCATGATCCCGGTCGAACTGATCATCGAAGGTATTTACTCCTACAAGGAACGGACCCGCGTGGATTTCCAGCCGCTCCTGGCTGCCCAGTTGTTTGGCATCTTTGGCGCTGTTGGCAGTGGCAAATCTTCACTCCTGGAGGCGATCACCTTTGCCTTGTATGGACAGGTCGAGCGAATGACCCGCAGGGACAGCCTGGCCGCCAACATGTTCAACCTGGATGCTGACCAGGCATTCATCCAGTTCACGTTTGATTCCCTGGTGGATGGCCAGCGCTATCGTTGTGTGGCCACAGGGAAACGCCGAAAACAAGGCCCGGAATTGAGCCGGGAGTTTTATCGATTGACCGATGATACGCCACTGCCTGTTGAAGAGGCCGCTGTCCATGAAGCGATCGGGCTTTCCTATGATCACTTTACCCGGACGGTGATCGTTCCCCAGGGCAAGTTCCAGGCATTTCTTCAGCTCAGTGATCGGGAACGTACCGATATGCTTCAGCACCTGTTCCACCTCCACCGGTTCGACCTGGCCGGGCCTCTGCGCTCCCTGGCAGGCAAGACCAAGGGCCTGGAACAACACCTCTCCGGACAATTGGCTTCCCTGGAACGGTGGCTGGCCATACCCCTGGATGACCTGCAATCCAGGAGGACTCAGTTGGCTCAGGACCAGGCAAATTGCCGGCAGAAGTTGGATCAGCAGATCAAGCGGGTAGCGCGGTTCCAGCAATTCGTGAATACCTTGCAATCACTGGCCCAGGCCAGGATCCATCAGGATCAATTCCGTGATCAGCTGAACGGTGCTTCGACCGAACTGGACAGGGCGAAACTGGCCCTCCTCGCTGCACAACAGGAAGCGGAAGCGATTCCGGCCATCGAAGCCAGAGTGGCCGACCTGCGCCACTGTCTTGAGATTCAGGAGGTCAAGGCTGAACTGGATCGGGCGACTGCCCTCCTTCAGCAAAGGACATCCTCCGTAGAGCCCATCAGGCAGAAACTGGCTGAGAACCAGCGGGCAGCGAACGAATTGGACCAACAGGTCGCAGAAACCCAGGCCATGCGGGTCGCAGATCAAGAACTCACAGACCGCCAAACCTGGATGGTCCAGTGGAAACAGCTGGAAGCCCAACGAGTGGACAAGGAACGGTCGGGCAAGGAGATCAGGGAGAGGGTCATGGACCTGGAAGCCAGGTATACCGGCTTCTGGGAGACGATATGGGATGAAGATCTGATCGGCACGAACCTGCCTTCCGATCCTTCACAGGCCATACCAGCACTCTTGCCACAACTGGAAGAACAGCACATGCGGTGCGAAGAATCGATCCGACTGGAAAAACACCAGGCTGGAATCAGCAGTTTCCTGGACCTCCTTGAGGAAGGGACAGCCTGCCCTTTGTGCGGCTCCACCCATCATCCTGCTCCGGCTTCCGCTGATCAACATCATCAGCACATCGCTGCCTTGGAGAAGGAAGCCACCAGGACCCGACAGGCCATCCAGTCCCTTCGCTCGTGGCATGACCAGTCCAGGAGTCTGGCCAATCAGGTTGCCCTGGAAAAAGAACGACTGGAACAGATGCGCAAGGATTACCAGCAACTCCAGGTAGCCAGCCATCAATTGTCGGCACAGTTGACCCACTGGCAACTGGATATCCAGAGCCTGGGTACCTGGCTGGCCAAGCAACAGACAATCGCTACCCGGATCCACCAACTGCAGGCTGCCCTGCAAGTCAATCGCCAGGAACATGTCAGCCTGACCAGGCAGCTGGAGGACCTGTCCGACCAGACCAGGGATCTTGATCAGCAACGCATGAGATGGACAGGACGGTTGGATGCCCTGATGGGACAGATCGCTCAACTGGAAGATCGAGATGATATCCTGAGGTTGACGTCCGAGGGGATTCATCAACGGATCAACGACCTCGAACAAACCCGCAGCCGGTTGGACATGACCCTCAAGAGCCAACAACAAGCCGTGCAGACCAGGGAAGAACACTACCTGCAAACAATAGTTCGCTTGCAGGAGATCGAACGAACGGTGACTGAGCTCTCCGATCAACTCCAACTGATCATCTCGGCGATTCGAGAGCTGATGCCCGATTGGAACGAGGAACGATGGCAACAGGAAGCGGAGCAACTGTTGACCATGGAACAGAATACCCAGACGGCGCTGCAGGAGGAATGGACGCAGTCTGTAGCATCACTTGCTTTGTTGGACAGCCAGATCAGGGAGACCACTGAACACCTGGAGGAGGCCCGTCGATTGAACGAGGAACTCAAGCAGGTTCGGAACAAACTGGACAACCTGAAGACCCTGGAGGGCCTGTTTCGGGCCAAGGGCATGGTCGACTTTGCTGCTTCTCGATATCTCAGGCAGATCCTGGCACATGCCAACCAACGATTCTACAGCATGACCCGGCACAAGTTGCGGCTGGAGCTCAGCGATGATCTTCGGATCATGGTACGGGACTATTATCATGGCGGCGCATTGCGCTCTGTGAAAACGCTTTCGGGAGGACAACTTTTTCAGGCTTCTCTGGCCCTGGCCCTCTCCCTCGCCGAACAGATCCGCTCACACCGAAAAGGTGAACGAGATTTCTTTTTCCTGGATGAAGGATTTGGTACACAGGACAGAGAGAGCCTCATCGTTGTACTGGATACCCTGAAAGCCTTGCGTTCAGAAAATCGCAGTGTGGGCATCATCTCCCATGTGGAGGAACTACAGCAGGAGGTCAACGCTTCACTCCGAATTCATCTGGACCCGGTCCGGGGCAGTCTCATCGAAACCAGTCAGTAGGATGATTTGCTCGGACCGAATCCGTTAACTTTGCCAAAATTCGATACCATGGAGGAGAAGTTGATCCAGGCATTCCGACCATCAGCGGAGGCAGATGAAAAGAGCCTGCAATTCCTGTGCAAGGCCCTGGCCCGAAAGAATCAGAACGGTTTTGACTACCTGGAATTCAAGCTGGCTCTTCATGAGATGGAGAAAATGGAGATCAAAGGAGAGCTTGCCTTCCGATCCGCCTTCGCCACCGCCAGTGCGCTGGGTGTCGACCAGTCACACCTCCTCGGTTCGCTTGACAACTACCTGAAGGTCCTGGAACAGGAAAGCCTGGACTTTGACAAGGCGCTGGAATCGGCCATGCTCCGGAAAATCCAGACCAGGAAGGAAGATATTGCCAAGCTGGAGGCAAAGATCGTCTCGTTCAAGGAGGAGATCGCCCGCATTGAACAGGCGATCGCAGAGGGCCAAAAACGCATCGTCTCCTTTCAAGACGAGATCGACACTGCAGAAGTGGACCTGCAGCAAACAGAAAAAACCTTCCGAACCACCTATACCCAGTTGATCCAACTCATGGAGGCAGATCGAGCCATGATCAAAAACCTCTGAATCACGGCATCAGATCACGGAGCATCCATTCCCGTGTCGTTTCCATCAGCGTAGCATGGGTCGTTTCAGGTGTGGGCCTGACCACCCCACTCCAGCGAATGTGTAAAACACCAGGCCAGAGGTCCATCGACCTGGCCTCGCCGCTCCGATGATGAACATTCTGCAAGGTCATCACGGCGATGGGAACCTGTAATTCCTGGGCCAGTCGAAAAGCGCCGGAATAGAAGGTACCAAGAGGTTCGGCACCTCGATTCCGGGTTCCTTCCGGATAGAAAAATATGGAGTACCCCTCATCAAATGTCCGTTTCATCCAGTCCAGACTTCTGGATTTGGAAGCGGCATTCGTCCGGTCGACCAGCACACACAACTTCTTGACAATAAACCCCAGGAATGGCACCCGGGTCAGTTCCTTCTTGGCCAGATATTTATACACACCCGGGAAGGCCAGCGTATTGGCCATGAAATCGA
This sequence comes from Lewinellaceae bacterium, assembly GCA_020636225.1. GTDB lineage: Bacteria > Bacteroidota > Bacteroidia > Chitinophagales > Saprospiraceae > JAGNXB01. The sequence continues at coordinate 728,692 of JACJYI010000002.1, forward strand.
TGGCTGAACGATGGTTACTCACCAGAATGTATTGTTTCCCCCTGTCAAGGACTTGCTTGTTATGAACACGGATCCGAATACCGACGAGGGTGAAAAAGACCCTGGGGAAGATGTGGTGATTGAACCAGATCACCCGATGAAAACGATGATTGGGCAACAGACCCAGGATCAGCAGATAGAAGGGAAAACAGATCAGGAGAAGCACAAAGAAGACGACCAGGCCATAGATCGCCCATATCCGTCCACCCCATCGACGCACCATCATGGATTCGTCGGGGTCTGCCTGGCGATGAGACCCAATTTCCTGCCTTCACTAAACATCAGGCGGGTCGCTGCCTCCAGATTGTTATCGATCTCCCCATCCAGGATAGCCTCGCGGATACGTGTCTTGATCAATCCGACTTCCCGGCAAGGGCCAATGCCAAAAGAAGCCATGATCAGCTCCCCGGACACCGGTGGCTGCCAATTGCGCAGGCGATCACTTTCCTCCACTTCATCCAATTTCTGCCGCAAGTGTCTGTAATTATCGAGGTACCTCGATACCTTTTTGGGGTTCTTGGAGGTGATGTCTGCTTCGCACAGCATCAGCAGGGATTCCAGATCCTCGCCGGCATCGAACAGCAACCGACGAACCGCAGAGTCTGTGATATCCTCCTGGGTGAGACTGATCGGACGGAGGTGCATCCTGACCATTTTCTGGACGAATTTCAGTTTATGGTCCAGGGGGAGGCGCATTTTGCGGAAGATCTTGCCCACCATATTGGCCCCGAGGGCATCATGGCCATGGAACGTCCACCCCACTTCGGGATCGAATCGCTTTGTTGCCGGCTTGGCGATATCGTGCAGCAAGGCAGCCCAACGCAACCACAGATCATCTGATCGCTTGCACAGATTATCGACCACCTGCAGGGTGTGATAGAAATTGTCCTTGTGCCCGATCCCTTCCTTGAATTCCACCCCTTTCAGTTCGACCAGTTCCGGCAGGATCAGATCCAACAAACCCGTATCCAAAAGGAGCCGAAAACCGATGGATGGTGTAGGTGCCTCGAGGATCTTGTTCAATTCCGTGGTGATCCGCTCCTGGGAGATAATCCGGATCCGCTCCTTGTACTTGCCGATGGCCTGGAGGGTTTCCTCCTCGATCGTGAAGCCCAGTTGGGTGGCAAATCGGATCGCCCGCATCATCCGGAGGGGATCATCAGAAAACGTCTTCCCGGGATCCATCGGGGTCTTCAGGATCTTTTCTGACAAATGAGCGATTCCGTTGAATGGGTCCAACAGGTTGCCGAAGTCGGCATCATTCAGGCTGATCGCCAAAGCGTTGATGGTAAAATCGCGCCGGAACTGATCATCTTCGAGACTTCCCTCTTCCACGGCCGGTTTGCGCGAATCTTCCCGGTATGATTCCTTGCGGGCTCCGACAAACTCCAGTTCACGTCCCTGATGGTGTAGCATGGCCGTACCGAATCTTCGAAATACAGTCACATGAGGCCTCGGCATCAACTGGTCGGCGACATGTTCGGCCAATGCGATGCCCGACCCCAGACAGACAATATCCAGGTCTTTGGTGTCTCGTCCCAACATTTTATCCCGGACGTATCCACCCACCAGATAGGCGGGGCTACCCAGCTTTCCGGCTACGGCACCGATCATCCGAAGGAGGTCCTGCTCTTCTTTGTGGATAGGAAAGATCAAGGCTCAGAGCGATTTAGATCAACGGGACCGAGAATTCCGCTGAAGAATAGTGGGATTCGATCTCTTCTAATATGCCCAGCAAGATAGGCAGATCATCTTCAGTGACCAATCGGGACCGGAATGTTTTCACCCCTTCCAGACCCTTGAAGTAGTTGGTATAATGCCGTCGCATTTCCAGCACCCCCAATTTGGGGCCCTTCCACTCGACAGAGCGCAACAGGTGTCGCCTGGCCGCATCGACACGCTCGGAAAGGGTCGGCGGCTGATGATGCTCACCGGTGGCCATATAATGCTTCATTTCCCGGAATATCCAGGGATTCCCGATACTGGCCCTGCCGATCATGATCCCGTCCACACCATAGCGCTCGCGATAGAGCATGGCTTTTTCAGGTGAATCGATGTCCCCGTTTCCAAAGATCGGGATGTGGATACGCGGGTTGTTCTTCACCCTGGCAATATGGCTCCAGTCAGCTTCACCCTTATACATCTGCTTGCGTGTTCGGCCATGGATGGACAATGCCTGGATCCCGACATCCTGCAGGCGTTCGGCAACTTCCTCAATATAGATGGTCTGTTCGTCCCACCCCAAACGGGTCTTCACCGTAACCGGCAAATTGGTGGATTTGACGATGGCCGAGGTCAGCTCGACCATTTTGGGGATATCCTTCAGGATCCCTGCCCCCGCCATCTTGCATACGACCTTCTGCACCGGACAACCGAAGTTGATATCCAGGATCTCCGGCCTGGCTTCTTCGACGATCTCGGCCGCCCTGGTCATGGAATCCAGTTCAGCTCCGAAGATCTGGATGCCGATCGGACGTTCCTCATCATAGATATCCAGTTTCTGTACAGACTTGGAGGCATCACGGATCAACCCTTCCACGGAGATGAATTCGGTATACATCAGATCACAACCCTGCTCCTTGCACAGGGATCTGAAGGGCGGATCGCTGACGTCCTCCATCGGTGCCAGTAAAAAGGGGAAGTCCCCCAATTCGATATTTCCGATTCTGACCATGACAACTTTGGGACAAAAGTACAAGGAAGTCTTCCAGCCTACAAATCCATGATCCGGGCAAAACCTGCCCTCCTTCCGTTTTGTCCCTTGGATATTCTGCTATCTTTGCGCTTTCTTACGAATTACCTGCACGGATGATCACCGCTCTCGTTCTCTGTTTTGTGATCGGTTACAGCCTGATCGTATTCGAACATCCCCTCCGCCTTGACAAGTCCGTTCCCGCGCTATTGATGGGATCGTTGTGTTGGGCGATCATCTCCATCGGCCATATTGACGTGATCAATCACGAACATGCCGTAGGGGCCATCGAGCCGGTTCTCCTTCATCATATTGGGAAAATCGCCGAAATCCTGTTGTTCCTGATCGGGGCTATGACCATTGTGGAATTGATCGACCTGCACCGTGGATTCTCGGTGATTACCGACCGGATCAAGACCACCAGGAAATCATCCATGCTCTGGATCATCCTGATCCTGGCATTCTTCATGTCCGCGGTCCTGGACAACCTGGCCTCCACCATCGTACTGGTCTCCTTGCTTCGCCGACTGGTGCCGGATCGTGAAGAGCGTCTCTGGTTTGTTTCCATGGCCGTGATCGGGGCCAATGCAGGTGGTGCCTGGTCGCCCATCGGGGATGTCACGACCACCATGCTCTGGATCGGCAAGAAAGTCAGTTCCCTGGGATTGATCGAGCATATCGTAATTCCCTCCATCGCGTGCATAGCCATTCCAGGGATCATCGGCATGTTCCTGCCAGCGTTCAGGGGGACGATCACCCCGAAGAGCTCAACGAGCGAACAAAAAGAGGAGAAGCAGCTTCGATCCAGCAAATGGATCCTGATCGCGGGCATTGGCGGATTGATCTTTGTGCCGATCTTCAAATCCATCACCCATTTACCCCCTTATATCGGGATCATGCTGAGTCTGGGCATTGTCTGGCTCATTTCCGAATACATCCATCCCGGGGAGGACTTCAGTCACGAAGAAAGAGAGGTACTCAGTGCCCGCTATGCATTAAGCCGGATCGAATTGAGCAGTATCATCTTCTTTTTGGGCATCCTCGCCGCCGTAGCTGCCCTTGAATCCGCAGCCATCATGGGACATGGAGGGCATATGGTCGGCTTGCTGGCCTATGCCGCAGAAGGATTGGACCAGGCGATCCCGAGTATCGACATTGTCGTCATTGTCCTCGGCTTTTTCTCGGCCATCATCGACAATGTCCCACTGGTAGCCGCTTCCATGGGGATGTACAGTTTCCCCATGGATGATCGCCTCTGGCATTTTATTGCCTATTCTGCAGGAACAGGGGGTAGTATGCTCATTATCGGTTCTGCCGCCGGCGTCGCCGCCATGGGTATGGAACGCATTGACTTTATCTGGTACCTCAAGAATATCTCCTGGATCGCCGCCCTCGGCTTCCTGGGAGGTGCCGGTGCCTTTATTCTGTTATCGATGTTCTTCTGATGGCAGGCCTGGCTCGGTACTTCCTTTGTCTTTGCGCCGGATCACTTCTGGCTTCCTGCCAGCAGGACGATCTTCCGACCAACCTGGTTGGAACTTGGCAAGCTGAGACGCTTGTGGTGGCCGATTCGATCTGGCCAGTGGATGTTGTCCCTGTTTCCCTGGAGTTGAATGCCGACCGCCAGTTTACCCTGCATTGGTATGGCGGAGTCACGGAGACCGGTGAGTTCACCTGGTCAACCGACTGGCTGATGATTCATTCGCCCGACGGAGGCCGTCGGAAATTGCGGATCACCCATTTTGACGCTGATTCGTTGGCCCTCGCTGGCCCATTACAGGACCAGCGTACAGAGATCGGCTTCAGAAAATCCCATCGGGAATGAAGGTGAACATACTTCTTCGGATCCTGGCACTGGTGTCCTTCCTGGGTGGACATGGCATTGGCCAGACCCAGGATATCCAATGGACGACCAGCGAGATTGATCTGGGAGAGGTCAAAGTCATGGAAGACAAGAGTTGCTCATTCACCTTTCTGAATACCACCTCGTCGCCCCTTGTGGTGGAAACCGTTCGAACCAGTTGTGGCTGCACCGAACCGCAATGGCCCCATGAACCGGTCCTGCCTGGACAAACCGGCCAGATTGCGATCACATTCACGCCGAATCGTGCCGGGTATCATCGAAAAAAGATCAAGGTTTTCTTTGCCGGGGTACGCAAGGGATCCAACCTCTGGATCGAGGCCGAAGCAAAGTAATCGAGTATTTCCAATGATTGGTCGATCATTCCCGACTATCCGGAGCCAGCACATACCGTCCTGATTGCCTGTCGCGTTCAGGAGGTAATTTGACCTATCTTTGTCCACCGAAATGACCTAATCGAACATGAGCATCCTGATCTATCTCGTTGTCTTCTATCTCCTGTTAAGTGTCAGTCTTTACCTGCTGTTCCCGAAAATGGGGAAGGCCCCGATCAATGGCCTGATCCCCGGGATCAATTTTTCGACCTGGGCCGAGCTGGTCGGCCGGAAACCGGCCTACGCGCTCTGGCTGCTCTTTCCCGTTGTCAACCTGTTCATCTATGCCGGACTCTGCGTGGATATGGCCCGTTCACATGGCCGCATGAGTTTCCTGGATGCGTTCCTCAGCGTGGTTGGCACCCCGGTCTACTTTTACTATCTGGCTCGCCAGGCGACTTATGGTGGTCCTGTATTGGAACAGGAACGAGCCTATCATCAGAAGGTCAAGGAGGCACAGGAGAAGAACGATCAGTACCAGCTCAAGAAACTGGAGCATAACAACCCATATCAGAAGGGTTGGTTTCGGGAGTGGGCGGAAGCCATCATCTTTGCCGTTTTCGCGGCTGCCTTTATTCGGATGTTCCTGATCGAGGCCTATGTGATCCCGACCAGTTCCATGGAAGGGTCACTGCTGACCGGGGATTTCCTCTTTGTGAGCAAGGCGAATTACGGGATCCGGACGCCTCAGACGATAGCCATGATCCCCCTGTTGCACAACCGCATGCCGGGCATCAACCGGGAGTCCTATCTGACACGTCCGTCCCTCCCCTATTTCCGATTGCCCGGGTGGAACAAGGTGGAACGCTTCGATCCTGTGGTATTCAATTATCCGGAAGGCGACAGTGTGATCATTACCCCGAACCGGACATTCAGCTATCCGGACATGCGCAGGACACAAAGCCTTCCCCCCAACTTCTCGCCGAAAATGCTGACCACCCGGCCAATGGACAAGAAGGATCACTATATCAAGCGCTGCATCGGCATGCCTGGTGACAGCCTCCAGATCATTGATCGTCAGGTATATATCGATGGACAGCCCATCCAGAATCCCAAGTACATGCAATTCCTCTATCAGGTTTCCTCTACAACCACCCAGCTGAACCCAAGGAAACTGGACGAATGGGGCATCAACCTGAACGACGCGAATGCGCAGGCAGGATATTTCAACCTCAACCAGGATCAGGTGGAAAAACTCAGGAGCCTTGGACCGGACATCAAGGTGGAAGTGGTCAGCCGCCAGCCTCACCATCCGAACTATCTCTTCCCGAACGATGCCCGCCTCACCGAAGGATGGACCGTCGACAATTATGGTCCGATCTACATTCCGAAGAAGGGAGTGACCGTATCGATCAACCCCGTATCCATAGCGCCCTATCGTCGCATCATCGATGTGTATGAGGACAATACCCTGGAAGAACGGGACGGGAAGATCTTCATCAATGGCCAGGAAGCGACCACCTACACCTTCAAGATGGATTATTACTGGATGATGGGAGACAACCGCCACAACTCCGAAGATTCCAGGATCTGGGGCTTCGTTCCTGAAGACCATGTCGTTGGAAAACCCCTGTTCATCTGGCTGTCCGCCAGGGAGGGCAACCCGTTCAAGGGTATTCGATGGAACCGGGTGTTCAGCAATGCCAACAAGTTTGAAGGATAATCAGCTTGTCATCCATTGTCGTCGTGGCCATGCCAAGTGGCCAGGGATCGACATCGGATCCCGATTGTCCCCGGGAAAATGATCGTGCCTGTCGGACCTGGCATGAGCCCTGACTGCTAACAAAAGGGGGGCTGGTTTGACAACCAGCCCCCCTTTTTTATTTCTGAGGATAATGCGTCAGATCTGTTTCAATTCACTGACGAGACTGGTGAGGGATGCCTTGGCATCACCGAACAACATCCTCGTCTTCGGGGCAAAGAACAATTCATTTTCAATACCGGCGTAACCTTTCCCCATGGATCGCTTCATCACGATCACATTCTCACTCTTGGTCACCTGGATGATGGGCATTCCGTAGATCGGACTGGACGGATCATGTTCTGCAGCAGGATTGACCACATCATTGGCACCGATGATGATCGAAACATCTGTATTCGGCATAAGATCATTGGCTTCTTCCATCTCCAGCAATTTCGGATAGGGCACGTCGGCTTCGGCCAGCAAAACATTCATATGACCAGGCATCCGGCCTGCTACCGGGTGAATGGCGTAATACACCTCTACCCCTTTCTCCTCCAACAGCTTTTCGAATTCGTGACAGATATGTTGAGCCTGGGCAACTGCCAGACCATAACCCGGAATGATGGCTACCCGTCGGGCATAAGCACACAATATCGCCGAATCCGTTACCTGGATCTCTCTCACCGATTGATCGCCCATCTCCCTCGGGCCAGCAGCTCCGCCTCCCCCAAAGGCACCGATCAACACATTCAGCAGCGAACGATTCATGGCATTGCACATCAGGATCGTCAGGATCGTACCGGCAGAACCGACCAGGATACCGCCGGTCAACATCACCTGGTTGCTGTACAGGAAGCCACCAAAAGCAGCGGCCATACCGGTAAAGGAGTTCAGGAGGGAGATGACCACCGGCATATCTGCACCGCCGATCGGCATCACAAAGAAGACCCCGTAGATCAGTGACAGCACCAGGATGGCCCACATCCACATTTCGTTCCCCGGATCAGTGATGCCCAGGACGACAAGCAAGACGATGACACCCAGGATCACCAGGTTCACGATCCGGAGCCAACTGGCCCGGATATCCTTGATCCGGTCATCCAGCTTGCCATAGGCGATCATGCTTCCCGCAAAGGAAATACTTCCGATGACCAGACCCAGGTAGATGACCAGGATCAGCCAGAAGTCAAGGTTGTGATGTCCGTGATACTCCACGATGGAAATAATGGCAGCGCAAGCACCGCCCATTCCGTTGAAGAATGAGACCATCTGCGGCATGGCGGTCATTTTGACCTTCATGGCCATCAGGTATCCGATCACGGTACCGATGGCCATGGCCAACAGGATCCAGGGAATATTCCCGATAGCGTTGCCTTCGTCGTTGCGGTGCAATACGATGGTGGCCAGAATGGCAATACCCATTCCGACAGCGGCATAAAGGTTCCCTCGCTTGGCCGAATCCGGATTGCTCAGCATCTTCAATCCCAGGATGAAGGAGAGCGAGCCGATGAGATAGGCTATTTCTAACCAGAACATAGGTAGGGTAATTCGAGTGTGAAGGAAGGGTTATTTCTTTTTCTTGAACATGGCCAGCATGCGGTTGGTGACCACAAATCCACCTACCACGTTCAAGGTACCCAGAATGACGGCCAGGAATCCAAGGACCAGTGACAGATAATCATCAGGAGATGCATGGCCCATGACAATAATCGCTCCGATGATCACGACCCCGTGAATGGCGTTGGCACCGGACATCAGCGGGGTGTGCAGTACAGCCGGGACATTGGAAATGACCTCAATGCCCAGGAAAATGGACAGAATGATCACGTAGATGAAGTCCCGGTAATCCAGGAAGAATTGGGCAAAATCCTGCCACATGGGAAAATGATTTAACGGTTCAAGATCTGTTTCAGTCGGGCATTGACCAACTCACCATTACGGGTCAGGCATGTTCCGGCGACAATATCATCCTCGAAATTGAGGACCAGCTCGCCCTCCTTGATCAGGAGGGTCACAAAATTGATCAGGTTCTTGCTGAGCATCTTGCTCGCATCTGCACTGAGTGTGGATGGTAAATCACTGTAGCCCATGATGGACACACCATTCTCAATGACCACTTCTCCATTCCGGGTATGGGCACAGTTGCCTCCGGTCGAAGCCGCCAGATCGATCACCACCGATCCCGGTTTCATGCGTTGAACGGTTTCCGCCGTGATCAACAGCGGTGCTTTCCTGCCCGGGATTTGCGCCGTACAGATCACGACATCGGCTTTGGCCGCATGATCGGCAATCAATTCAGCCTGTCTTTGCTTGTATTCATCCGTTTGCTCAACGGCATATCCTCCGGCTTTCGCGTCGTCAATCGCCCCTTCAACAGCGACGAATTTGGCCCCCAGGCTCTCTACCTCTTCCCTGGCTGCAGCACGCACATCAAAGGCTTCCACCACGGCACCAAGCCTCCGGCCGGTAGCGATGGCCTGCAACCCGGCAACCCCGGCTCCAAGAATGAGGAGCTTGGCCGGCTTGATCGAACCGGCTGCCGTCATCGACATGGGGAACATATGCGGCAATTGGTTCGCTGCCATGAGCACCGCCTTGTATCCGGCCAGCATGGCCATGGACGAGAGGACATCCATTGCCTGTGCACGCGTCGTGCGCGGGATCAGCTCCATGCTGAACACGGTATGTCCTGTACCGGAAAAGGTATCGATGATGGAATGGTCCTGGAGGGGATTGAACTGACCGATCAGAACCGATTCCTTCCTGACCTCCTTCAGTTCCTCCGGGCTTGGAGAATGAATGCAGAGCAGCAGGTCAGATTGACTGATCACATCATGTCTGGAGGCAATTTCTCCCCCTGTTTCCTGATAAGCTGAATCGGGGCTGAATGAAGCATTCCCGGCACCTTGTTCAATGAGAATCCTGGCAACGCCCATTTTCTTCAGGGCGACCAGATCAGATGGGATAACCGACACGCGGCTTTCATTCTCTTTTAGAATTCCTACTACCATATTCGGGGCGATAAAGAAGGGCCGAAGTTAGTTGAATCAACGGATAAAAGGAACAGGTCTCCTTTTTGGGGAGACCTGTCCGGGTTTATTTGTTCCAGGGAAGCCCCTGATACTCTTTCTTGAAACTGTATTTCAACAGGTCATGCGTGGTGACGATGCCAACCAGCGCACCTGCTTTCACGATGGGAATGGCATGGAATAGGTGCTCCAGAAATATCTCGGCAGCCGTACCGATCTTTTCCTCGGGTTCCAGTGTCGCCAATTTGGTGGTCATCACCTCCGAAATGTTCAGTTGCCCATACTCTTCCCGGTTTTGTTTGATTTTAAACAGGTCGTAGGTGGTCAACAGGCCAACGAGCTTTTTCCCCTCGACGACCGGCAGGTGGTGTATACGTCGACCAGACAAAATCTCGTGCGCCTTGGCCAGTGTGTCATTCGGGCCAATGGTGATCAAGTCCTTGGTCATGATCGTCGAAATCGGTTCATTCATCATATCTCCTGATTTTGGCTTAAGATATGAATTTTCGATTTTTCCGACCTACTCCCCCGGAAGAATTTCGCTAATTTCACCTGTTATCAAGTCAATCTTCATGGATCAGAACCAACCACTGTTACGGTGGATCATCTGGCTTTCGTTCATCTTCAGCCTGGCTCCCAATACCGGTCGGGCACAACGACCGAACACCAATATCTATCTTTTTGACCTCACACTCGAAACTCCGGAACGAGTGCTGCGAAGTCCGAAAATGGTCACCGCCCACCATCCGGGTGGCTACAACAATCAACCTGTGTTTTTCTCTGCCAATGAAATCTGGTTTACCTCCGATTATCAGGATACTTCCCAGACAGACATCTGGATGGTCGATCTGAACGAGTCCACTCTGCGGCGCATCACCCGGACGACCCGGTCAGAGTACAGTCCGACTTCGATGAACGATAACCTGCATTACAGCACGGTCGTTGTGGAATCGGACGCCGGCGACAACCAACGGCTATGGCAATATCCCCGCCAGTCAGGCGAACCTCCACGCCCTCTCTTTCCGGATATCTCCGGTGTGGGCTATCATTGCTGGCTCAATGCGGATACTGCTGTCCTGTTTCTCGTCGGGGATCCCCATTCCTTGCATCTAGCCTCCAGGATCGATGAACAGGATCGATACCTCACTTCTCGGGTAGGCCGGAGTTTGCATGTGGATGGTCAGGGCAGGCTGCTGTTTGTCCAGAAGGTCACGGATGAGGATTGGTACGTCAAGCGATATGACCCCCAATATGACCGGACCGAGCTACTCGTGAAAACCAAACCCGGCGCAGAGGATTTCGCCATCCTACCAGATCAGAGCCTGATCATGGCAATGGACAACGTGATCTACAGATATGATCCCAAAACGGACATTACCTGGCGCCCCTTCGCCGACCTGTCCGAATGGAATCTGAACAACATCAAGCGCTTGTCCCTGTGGAAGGACAAGAAGTTACTGGTGGTCAACCAAAGCGATGCCCCATGAGAATCCTCATTTGTCTGCTGCCCCTGCTCGCCTTGGCGAAACTCTCACATGCCCAGACGTTTGCCGAACAGATCGAACAGTATCGGATCACGTTCAAAGAAGACATGATCTCCGATGAGCGAGCCCCTCTTCAGGATGAAGATCTCCAGCACCTGCGATGGTACAAGCCCGACAGTACGTATGCCGTCCATGCTCTTTTCCTTCCTGTGGAGAATGCCCAACCCATCGACGTGCCAACATCCAGCGGAAGGGTCAAATCCTTCCAGGATGTCGGGGTTTTGCTCTTCAATATCCAGGGCACCGTTTGTACACTTCATGTGTACCAGAACATGGGGTTGATGCAGAATCCGGTGTACCAGGATCACTTGTTCCTCCCGTTCATGGATATCACCAATGGCGAAGACACCTATGGTGGAGGCAGATATATTGACCTCCTTCGTTCGGAATTGTCCGATGGCTCCATGCTGTTGGATTTTAACAAAGCCTACAATCCCTGGTGTGCATACAGCGACGGGTACAACTGCCCGGTCCCTCCTGCTGAAAACCGCCTGCCGGTGGCCATTCCTGTCGGGGAGATGATGTATGCCGGTCCTCACAAACACCGATCGAACTGATGGCGCTATCGGTGCGGGACATGACAGGACGGTCCGTTCTGGTTCCGGATGTTCCGAATCGGATCGTATCCCTAGTTCCCTCTCAAACCGAACTCCTTTACCACCTGGGACTGGGAGATCGGATCGTCGGGGTGACCCGATTTTGTATCCATCCCGACCATGCCCGGCAGAAAGCAACGGTCATCGGGGGGACAAAGAATATCGATCCCCGACGAGTACTGGACCTGGATCCTGATCTGGTGATCGGAAACAAGGAGGAGAATGACAAGCCTTCGATCCTTGCCATGGAAACCAACGTGCCCGTCTGGTTGTCCGATATCTACACCCTGGATGACGCGCTTCATATGATCCGAACCATAGGATCGCTCTGCCAGTGCGAACAAGATTCCATCGAGTTGTCACAGGAGATCGATCGTCGATTCAGGCGTTTGCCACCTCCCACTGGCCTGTCTTCACGACGAGTGATCTATCTGATCTGGGCCAATCCCTGGATGGCTGTTGCGGGAAACACCTTTATCGATCATATGATCACCCGAATGGGGCTGGTGAATGCACTGGGGCAGCAGGTCCGATATCCGATAGTCCTTGATGACGAATTGACCGCCCTGGCACCAGAGGTTGTGCTGCTGAGTTCGGAACCCTTTCCTTTTCAAGCAAAACATGAAGCACAACTCCAGAGCTTGCTTCCGGACACGGTCATCCAACATGTCGACGGAGAGATGTTTTCCTGGTATGGGAGCCGATTGTTGAAGGCTCCCGGATATCTGTCCGACCTATCCTTGCGACTCACCGAACATTGGTCCGACCAATAACATTTCGGGCGGCCAGACGTTTCAATCAGCGATTAGCCCTATTTTGCAATTGGTCAGCCGGTATCCGCTGCACCCGGACGAAGTAACACCATCACCTATACGAGGCTTCTATGAGAATTCTGTTCACCTTGATCATCCTGTTGATTGCAACGATTGGATGGACAACAACCCATGAGACCTTCCCTGATCCAGGTGATCAGGGAATGATTGTCTGGATGCATCAACGCAGCTCCCTGAACGAGTTGAAGGAGATCATCCCGGCAACCATTCAAGAGGAGTTGTCCATGAAATCCCTTGGATTCGACCTGTACCACCTGTCCGGCTCCAGGATTGCATTGACTTCCGCCGCGTCCCTGTTGGCCGAGCATTCCAGGATTCGGTTTGCCGGATCGAACCCAAGAGCCACTCTGCGCAATACCATTCCCGATGACCCCCAGTTCAACCAGCAATCCTTTCACCAGGTGATCGGTTCAGAATTGGCATGGGATATCTCCACGGGAGGCCAAAGCCCGGGGGGCCATCCCATTGTGGTTGCGATCATGGATGCCGGCTTTGACGGGAGCCATGAAGATATCATCGATAATCTCTGGATCAATGAACAGGAAATACCGGATGATGGACTGGACAATGACAACAATGGATACATCGATGATTACGACGGGTTCAATCCAAGGGTTGAGAATGGAGATGTGCCGGTACACTTCCACGGCCATTCGGTCAGTGGGTATATCGGTGCAAAGGGAGATAACAGCATTGGTGTGACGGGAATCAACTGGAATATCGAGTTGATGTTGATTGGTCCAACTACCTATGCCGATGAATGGATCACGGCGTTCCGGTTTCTGTACGACTGGCGAAAGCGTTTCAATGAATCCAATGGTAATGAAGGCGCATATATCGCTGCGCTGAATCTGTCCCTTGGTTTTGAGAACGTCTTCCCATCCGATATTCCCTGGATGTGTCCGTTGGTTGACAGCCTGGGAGATGTCGGTATCCTGATGGTGGGAGCTGCTCCGAACAATGCCGTGGATATTGGTACCGTAGGGGATATGCCCTGTGCTTGCGGTTCAAGTCAGATCATCTGTGTGACCAATACGACGGCCGATGATGACCTGGTCTCGAATGCCGGCTACAGCAAAACCTATATTCACCTCAGTGCCCCGGGTTATAATTCCTACACGGTCAAATTGGCCAGTCAGGGGTATTATGGCACGTTTTCGGGCACATCGGCAGCAACGCCCATGGTCACAGGAGCGTTGGCCCTGTTGGCCAGTATGCCATGTGAACAACTGGAAGATCAGATATTCTCTGATCCCAAAGCCGCAGCCAGTCTGTTAAGAGATGCACTCCTGTCTGGTACGGAACCCCTGGCCATCCTGGAAAACATCACGGCGACCGGTGGCCGGTTGTCTCTCCTTTCAGAAGATGGAGGAGGCGCTGTCAATGTCCTTGCCGATCTGTGCGGAAGTGCGGAAGGCCCCCTGGCCATTCTCAGCACCCGACCCAACCCCACTGATCAGGAGATGACCGTATTCTTCCGGAGCAGGGGAAGTGAAACCTTTCCACTCCGGGTATACAATCTGCTGGGACAACTGGTGTATGAAGCCGAAATTGACACCATTGCCTTCTCGGAAAAGACGACGTCGATCCCGACAGGAGCCTGGTCTCCGGGCATGTATATCGTGATTGTAGGCCAGGATGGACGTTGCGACAGCAGGAAAGTCATTGTTCAACATTAATTTTCATCAAGTGTTGGTCAATCAAGGGCTAAGTTGTATCTTTGCACTCGCATTTTTATGACCATATTGCCATAAACGAATGGCAATAGGCCACAAAGCAATCAGAAAATCTAAGGCTTCGTAGCTTAATTGGATACCTGCCTGCCGGCAGGCAGGGAGCACCAAGACTACGGATCAGGAGGTTGATTACCTCAGAAGGATAAAACGTTATCTTTCATCATGCTCTGGTATGTATATGTCCTTTATAGTCCTTCTTCAAGACGGTTTTATACTGGCATGACAAAGGATCTGGAACGACGCATACAGGAGCACAACACTGGAAAAACCAAATCAACGAAAGGATTTCGACCTTGGAAACTGGTCTATTCTGAAGTTGCTGAGGATAGAGTTTCTGCCAGAAACCGGGAATCATTTCTGAAATCCGGGATCGGGCGGGAATGGATTAGAAAACGATTGAATGAGGCTTCGTAGCTTAATTGGATAGAGCACCTGACTACGGATCAGGAGGTTGAAGGTTCGAGTCCTTCCGAAGTCACTAGGCACGAGATTTGTAACACACCACGACATGTCCAAGATCTGTCCACTTACCGGAAAACGACCCATTTCGGGCAATCATATCTCCCACTCCAACAGGAAGACCAAGCGGCGCTTTGTCCCGAACATCCAGAAGAAAAGGGTGTTTGTTCCTGAGCTGGGCGATTTTGTCACGTTGAAGGTCAGCGCCAAAGCCCTGCGCACCATGAATAAGCTCGGGGTCTATTCGTACATCAAAAAGCTGGAAGCCAAGGGCATCGACCCGGGCATCAAGCTGTAATCCCATTATAGATCATGGCCAAGAAATCAAAAGGCAACCGCAACCAGATCATTCTGGAATGCACGGAGCACAAGACAACGGGAATGCCCGGAACCAGCCGGTATATCACCCAGAAGAACAGGAAGAACACCCCTGATCGTCTGGAGCTGAAGAAGTACAACCCCATCCTGAAAAAGGTCACCGTACACCGGGAGATCAAATAATAACCCTTAAAGACGCATACCCATGGCTAAGGTTTCCAAGAACGCGCGGGTAGCCCAACGGGCAGCCAATGCAGGATCCGGTAAGGATTTTGTCAAAGTTGTGAAGAGCATCAAGGATCCTGTAACAGGGAAATACACCTACAAGGAGATGATGATCCACAAGGACAAAGTCGCTGATTTCTTTGCTGAGAAGAAATAGTTGCTTCCCTCGCATAATATTGTCAAAAAAGGCTTTTCTTCACGGAAAGCCTTTTCTGTTTGATGAATGATGATAATCTATGAGCTTCTTTAAAAAACTGTTTTCCAGGGAAAAGAAGGAAGAGCTGGATCAGGGTCTTGAAAAGACCAAGACCAGTTTCTTTGACAAGATTTCCAAGGCCATTGCCGGCAAGTCACAGGTGGACATCGAAGTTCTGGATGAAATCGAAGCAGCCCTGATCTCGTCCGATATCGGCCTGGACACCGCCATCAAGATCATTGACCGGCTGGAGGCCCGCGTGGCCAAGGAGAAGTATACCAACGAGGAGGAGGTCTATCAATTGCTTCGTGATGAGATCGCTGCACTCCTGGCTGAGAATAATACCAGGGACCTCGATGACTTTCAGCTACCGCCGGATTCACGTCCCTATGTCATGATGGTCGTTGGGGTCAACGGCGTGGGAAAGACCACCACGATCGGGAAACTGGCCTATCAATACAAGCAACAGGGCTATCGGGTCCTTCTGGGTGCAGCGGATACCTTCCGGGCCGCGGCGGTGGACCAACTCAGCATCTGGTCCGAGCGCACAGGAGCCGGTTTCTTTAGCAAGGGGATGAATACCGATCCGGCTGCCGTTGCCTATGAGGCGACGGACAAGGCGATCAAGGAAGGCTATGATGTGGTCATTATCGATACAGCCGGCCGCCTCCATACCAAGGTCAACCTGATGAATGAGCTGGGGAAGATCCGACGATCCATCGCCAAGGCACTGCCTGGAGCACCTCATGATGTCGTGCTCGTCCTGGATGCCACCACCGGCCAGAATGCCATCGAGCAATGCAAACAGTTCATGGCGGCTACCGAGGTCCAGTCACTGGCACTGACCAAGCTGGATGGTACCGCAAAAGGCGGGGTCGCCCTGGGCATCAGTGATCAATTCCAGATCCCCATCAAGTATATTGGCCTGGGTGAATCGATGGACAAACTGCAGGTCTTCAACCGGCGAGAATTCGTGAACACCCTGTTCAGCCGCTAATCATTCCGATTGGGAGAGGAATTCCCTTGGCCGAAGCAGCGATCAGGTGGCCTCAGGTATCTGTTGCATATCTTGTTCAGGCAAAACCAATTCCATATGCGAATGAAATCTATACTCTCCTTCCTGGGGGTTATCTTTTGTGCTCTTCTCTTCTTTAGCAACTCGACCAATCCGCCCAATGCCCGAACCGGTGCTCCCGGGGATGACGGCACCTGTGCCAGCGGATGTCATGGAGGGGGCAGTTTCCAGGGAACGGTGGACATATCCGGCATCCCTTCAACCATTCAGGCTGGTGAAACCTATACCGTCACCCTGACCACGACCGCGACGGTCGGAAACCCGGTAACCGGAGGCTTCCAGATCCTGGCCCTGAACAGTGCCAACCAGAATGTGGGTGACATGATCGTCACCAACGGTGCGGAAACAGGAACCAATACCCAGGGTGGCCGGGAGTATATGGAACACCGGGGAGACAAGAATTTCTCCGGCGGCCAGGTATCCTGGACATTTGACTGGCAGGCACCCAACGGGCCGAACGATGAAGACATCACCTTATGGTTCGTGAGTGTGTTGGCCAACAACAACGGCGGCAACAATGGCGACAATGTGGTCACCAATACCTTCATGGGTACCCTGACCGGGGCAGTCGATCCCCTTGCCATTTCACTTGACTCTAAGATGGATGTCAGCTGTTTTGGTGGAAATGACGGTACCGCTACGGTATCCGCAAATGGCGGCACTCCTCCAATTACCTTCACCTGGTCCAATGGCCAGACCGGACCAACGGCAACAGGATTGACCGCAGGCGGTTATGGCGTTACCGCCATGGATGCAAACGGTCAATCAGATCTCATCGAGGTTTTTATCAGTCAGCCTCCTCAACTTACCCTGGACATATCATCAGAAACACCCCTGACCTGCGTCAGTCCGGCCACAATCACAGTGGACGGAAATGGTGGTTCGCCCGGGTACACTTATCTATGGAGCACCGGTACACCTGGCCCAACCGAAATATTGGACAACACCACAACGGTTACGGTTTCCGTTACAGACAATAATGGATGCGTGACTTCCATAGACGTGACCCCGCAACAGGACATCAATTCACCCAACGTGTCCGCAACGGGTGGACAGCTGACCTGTGCCAATCCATCCGTAATTCTGAATTCATTCGCAGACAGTCCATGCGGAGCATTCACCTATTCCTGGACAGACCCATCTGGGAATATATTCTCATCGGATCCGTCCCCTGTGGTTGTGAATCCTGGCATCTATACCGTGGTCGTCACGGATGTCTGCAATGGATGCACGGCATCAGCTTCAGCGACCGTGACACAGGACGTTCAGGTGCCAATCATCTCCTTTCAAGGCAACGTGGATACCATCACCTGTAACAAGCCAGTTGTCGAGATTCAGGTGATGGATATTCCCAATGCCACTTTTAGCTGGATCACCAGTAATGGCATCATCGAATATGGAAGCGACAGCCCCGTTGTGGGTGTCAGCCAGGCAGGCACGTACACCCTGGTAGTCACCAATCAGAACAATGGCTGTATTGCCAGTGCCGATGTCGATGTCTTCGACATTCCAGCACCCCTCGGTCAGATCGACAGCGTAGCCAATGCCCGGTGTTTCGGCGAGCCGAATGGGTATGCTTCCCTAAGCGCTACGGGCGGTCTGATGCCGTATGTCTTCACCTGGCCGGACAGTATGAATATGGCCATTCGCAATGACCTGAGCGCTGGCAATTACACGGTTATCATGTCCGATTCCCTTGGTTGCGTGGATACCATGATGGTTTCCATCGGCCAACCTGCTGCACTATTGACCGGCATCGCCTCCACCGCTGAATCCGCTCAGGGCGCGAATGATGGTTCCGCCTGGGTGTCACCATCCGGAGGGATCCCCGGATACACGGTCCTCTGGTCTACAGGCGAGACGACAGATACGATCTCCGGACTTATTCCAGGCACATATCAGGCGACCGTAACCGATGCCAATGGATGTACCAAGGTAAATTCCACGACTGTCCAGGCCTTTGGTTGTGCGCTGACGGGCATTGTCTCCCAGACAGATATCCTCTGTTTTGGTGACTCGACCGGCAGTGCCATTGTGACCTGGATGAATGAGAATGGTGCTGTTTCGATCGAATGGTCCACCGGTGATACAACGGCGCAGGTCACCAACCTGCCAGCAGGAGAATACATCGTCGCCCTTACGGATGAGGGGAATTGTACCTTCTCGGATACGATCACCATTCTTCAGCCATCGGAAATTGTTGTCCTGATCGACTCGATCAAGAATACGTCCGGGCCTGGTATGAATGACGGCGGCATATACATCTCCGTTTCAGGGGGGACATCTCCCTACACCTTCGAATGGCTCCTGGACAATGAAGAGGTCGGAACAGAAGAAGACCTCGAAGCCGTTGGAGCAGGAAACTATCTTGTCGTGGTTCGTGACCTGGCAGATTGCCTCCTCTCGGTCCAGGGCATAGAGGTGCAGGATCCTTCATCCGTCCAGACACCGGACTGGGCCAGTGATCTGAAGGTTTATCCGATCCCGGTCCAGGATATCCTGACCATTCAGCTTCCGGCACATTTGTCCTTTACGATCCGACTCCTGGATGGCCAGGGTATGATCGTCCGGCAAGTCAAGGATCAGCAGACCCTTGCGACAATCCAGGTCGAGGATCTTCCTCAAGGAGCCTACTGGCTGTTGATCCAGGATGATCGGGGTGCCTTCACGGTTCGACCGGTGATCAAGTAGACTGAAAACCCAGCATAAAAAAATGCCCTGAAATTCCTTCAGGGCATTTTTTTATTGCCGGTCCTTTGGACATCAAGGGTATCGAGAAGCTTAGTCCAGTTTCAGCACCTGGAGGAACGTCTTCTGAGGCACTTCGACAGTACCGATCTGACGCATTTTCTTCTTACCCTCCTTCTGCTTTTCCAGCAGTTTCCGCTTCCGGGTAATATCACCACCGTAGCATTTCGCTGTCACATCCTTCCGCATGGCAGAGATCGTCTCCCGGGCGATGATCTTGGCACCGATCGCTGCCTGAATGGCAATGACAAACTGCTGGCGAGGCAGCAGTTCCTTGAGCTTCTTGCAGATCTTTCTGCCGATATATTCGGCCTTGCTCCGGTGGACCAGGGCTGAGAGGGCATCCACGTCCTCCATATTCAGCTTGATATCCAGTCGGACGAGATCGGCTTGCCGGTAATCCAGAGGGGAATAGTCAAATGACGCATATCCCTTTGAAATAGATTTCAGACGATCGTAGAAATCAAAGACGATCTCGGCCAGAGGCAGTTCGAATGTCAGTTCCACGCGCTCTGGAGTCAGATAGGCCTGCTTCTTCAGGATCCCCCGCTTTTCCAGGCAAAGCGTCATGATCCCTCCGATGAACTCGGGCTTGGAAATGATCTGGGCATAGATGTAGGGCTCCTCGACGAACTTCAGTGTCGTAGGATCAGGTAATTCACTGGGGGTATTGACCAGCATTCGTTCGCCCTTTGCCGTGGTCGCATAGTAAGATACGTTCGGCACGGTGGTGATCACCTCCTGGTTGAACTCCCTGGACAGGCGCTCCTGGACGATCTCCAGGTGCAACATCCCCAGGAAGCCACACCGGAATCCAAATCCAAGGGCAGTCGATGTTTCGGGCTCGAAGACAAGAGATGCATCGTTGAGCTGCAATTTTTCAAGCGCCTCCCTCAAATCCTCAAAGTCATCATTGTCGATCGGGAAGACCCCGGCAAAGACCATGGGCTTCACCAATTGGAACCCCTGCAATGCCTTGTCGCAGGGTCGGGCGACATGGGTTATGGTATCCCCCACCTTGATCTCCCGGGAGGTCTTCACACCCGTCATCACATAACCGACATTGCCCGCTTTCAATTCCGTACCGGGAGCATAATCCATCTTGAGAATCCCGATCTCGTCAGCCGAGTATTCATTCCCTGTATTGACAAAGCGGATCTTGTCACCTTTCTTCAAGGTGCCATTCATGATCCGGACATTCGCGACAACTCCTCGAAAGGAATTGAAGATCGAATCAAAGATCAATGCCTGCAATGGTGCTTCTTCATCTCCGGATGGGGCCGGAATCCGCTCGACAATGGCCGTCAGGATGTCGTCAACACCTTTTCCGGTTTTTCCGCTGGCCAGGATCACATCGTCGATCTCGCACCCGATCAGGTCGACAATCTGATCGATGACCTCCTCGATCATGGCATTGTCCATATCGATCTTGTTGATCACCGGAATGATCTCCAGGTCATGTTCCAGGGCGAGGTAGAGGTTGGAGATCGTCTGAGCCTGGATCCCTTGCGTGGCATCCACCAGCAACAATGCACCTTCGCAGGCTGCTATGGAACGTGACACCTCATAAGAGAAGTCCACGTGGCCAGGAGTGTCAATCAGATTGAGGGTATATTGTTCACCATCCGAATGGATATAATCCATCTGGATCGCATGACTCTTGATGGTAATGCCCCGCTCGCGCTCCAGGTCCATATTGTCGAGGGTCTGGGCGACCAGATCGCGGTCGGACACGGTTCTCGTCGTCTGCAACAGGCGGTCAGACAATGTACTTTTACCGTGATCGATATGGGCGATCACACAGAAATTCCGAATTCTCTTCATGGGGTGCAAATATACGGGAAAAACAGAGGCCATTGAGGGATTGTTTTCCATGGGAATCCGGTATTTTCAGGGTATGATTCCTACTTGTTCCCTCCGGAAGATCGCCTCCGCCCTGGTGGTCTCACTCTTCGCCTTCCTCCCTTTGCTTCAGTGCACTGCACAAACCATCCTGGAAGTGGGTCCGGGAAAGCCCTACCCGACCCTGCCGTTGGCGGCTCAGGCGGC
Organism: Lewinellaceae bacterium; assembly: GCA_020636225.1. Classification (GTDB taxonomy): domain Bacteria; phylum Bacteroidota; class Bacteroidia; order Chitinophagales; family Saprospiraceae; genus JAGNXB01. Next base: position 750,150 of record JACJYI010000002.1, read on the forward strand.
CATGCCGGGGGACACCATTCTGCTCAGTGCCGGCGTATATCCAGGAGGAATGTTTATCCCCGCTCTCCAGGGAACCGCCAACGCCTGGATCACCATTCGGGGAAATGGCCTCTCTCCAGTGACCATTCAGGGCGGAACCAACGCTATTCAATTCACGGACCCGGCATATCTGGTTCTGGAAAACCTCAGGATCCGGGAACAGACTGGAAACGGTCTGAATATCGATGATGGAGGGTCTTACGAAACTCCTGCCCACCATGTGATCCTTCGCAATTGTGTCTTTGAGGATATGGCCGTAGATGGCAACAATGACCTTCTCAAGCTGTCAGGCCTGGATTCCTTCCTGATCGAAGAATGCATCTTTCAGAGGGGTGCGGATGGTGGCAGCGGCATCGACATGGTGGGTTGTCACTGGGGCACTATGGAAGGATTGGTCTTTGAGGATATGGGCAGCAACAGTATCCAGGCGAAAGGGGGCTCCCGGTATCTAACCATACGGCGCAGCCTGTTCATGGACGGCGGGTTGCGCAGTCTCAATCTGGGTGGGAGTACAGGGGCCGCGTTCTTTCGTCCATTCGGTGCCAATTATGAAGCCGCTGACATCGACGTATATGCCAACATCTTCATCGGAAGCCAGGCGCCCATTGCCTACGTGGGCAGCCAGGGTGTTCGGGTCTGGAACAATACGATCTATCGGCCCGGCAAATGGGTGATCCGGATTCTCCAGGAATCTGCAGACACCTCATTCTACCAGGCTGCCGCCTACGGGGAATTTGTCAACAACCTGGTGATCGTCGACAACAGCCTTTCGACCGCCACCAATGTGGGTCCGAACACCAATGCCGCCTCCTTCCTCTTTGCCCACAACCTGTGGTTTCACCTGGATCAGCCGAACTGGTCCGGACCATACCTGCCCTCGATGGAGATCAACGGAAAGATCCAGATGGACCCCATGCTCCTTGATCCGGTCATCGGGGATATGCACCTGACAGAGAATTCACCTGCCATTCATGCTGGAACCGTCCAGCCCGAGGACGACTGGAATGACTTTGATAGTGTGTCTTTTCATGCTCCTGCCAGTATCGGAGCATTCGAATGGACTGGTACAACCGCCATTCCAGATGTGATCATCACACCGGAACGATCCGGATTTGGCCCCAATCCGGCACATGATATACTCCATCGGATCGGGATGACGGCTGGAAATGCCTGGTTGCTCAATGCCCGGGGAGATGTAATGATGAGGCTGCTCCCAACGGAACATACCTGGACCGTCAAGCATTTGCCAGCGGGCCTTTACTGGATCATAGAGCCTCGTGCTGATGGCCGGTGGACGACGCAGAAACTGGTGATCCAGTAGACGGATCACATTCTATCGAACCAGGGTGATATCCCCCCGCCGTATCCAGGTAACCTCCTCACCTTCCAGGATATATCGCATGGAACAAACCCAGGCATAGGTATCCATGGCCTGATCCTTCCCGCTGTAGGCCCCATCCCATCCCGAGTTTTGATCCTGGCTATCATAGACCACTTTCCCATATCGATTGTACACCTTCATATCATAGGAGAGGACTTCAAGATCACAAACGATGACAGGACCGAACAAGTCATTGGTTTGGTCACCATTGGGCGTAAAGACATTGGGAAACTCCACTTCACAATTGCAGTCCTTGAAGGAAAGATTCGTGATCACGATGCTGTCACAGCGAACACCCGGGAAGGTGTCTCGATAGGTCCCTTCGACCGTTTGCTCTTCGCCTCCGGCCAGATAGGATTCCCCCTGGCAGACCACCGTGTCAATTTCCGTGATCGCGGTAGGGAGCACTTCAACCGTCTGATTGAACTCCAGGGAAGCGCAATTCCAGGAAAGTGTCATCCGGACCTGGTAGGTGCCTGCCTCCTGATAGACATGACTGACTTCGAGGACATCCTGAACGATGGTGCTATCCCCCAGATCCCAGACCTGGGCAATCACGTCCTCGTTGCCCGACCCATTGGCGATCAGCGGTTCGTTTTGACAGATGGTATCCGGTACACTCCAGGTGCCTGTGACATCCTCCGGTGTTTCACACAGGACCTGAACCAACTGGTAGGCGTAGTCAGAAGCCATCGTATACGGTTGGATAGAATAGGCAGTATCCACATTGTAGGCAATGTCCGTGAATTCCCAGGCCTCATTGACCAGACCGAGTTGTGAGGTGACATCGATCTCATTGCATCCGCTGGCCAGAGTCTCATCCGTCATGATGATCAATGGCTTGAAGGAACTCGGGGCGCCGTATTTGGTGGAGAAATTTGACAACAAATAGCCATTGGGCCGCTCCTGGACCTTGGTGTAATGGGAACTTCCGTTGTTATACAGCCGGGCCTCGCTGACCGAACCATCTGCTTCCGTGACAAATACAGCATTTTTATTGGGGACAAAGCCCTGCGTGAAATTGGTAAATGACATCGTCGGCACACCGATCACGTAACGGCCATCCGGCATTTCGAGGACAGATGAACCACTCTCTGAATTGTCAGTGCCTGACAAGGGGATGTAGATGTTCGAAAAGACAGGTGCGCCATTCTGGTCCAACTTGATCAGATAGACATCAGCCAGACTCTGATGGTTCTCCTTGTTCAGGGTAGTGCTGCCGGTCAGCAGGATGTCTCCGGCTGCTGTCGGAAAAACACCATATCCATAGGTGCGGTGCGGAATGGTCGATTCGCCGAACCCTCGGAAGAGGTCGACACTGCCGTCCTGGTTCATCCGAAGCAATATGCCGAAGAATGTACCATTGACGATGTACCGCCCGGTGATCAGTGGCCGTGATTGGGCATCCAGTTCCAGACTGAAACCCGTATCGATATTCTGCGGGTTCCCCAGGGTCCGCGACCAGATCATATTCAGGTTGGTATCCAGACAGGCGGTATAGAGATCAGTGTAAGACGCACTGCCGGACTTGTCCGACCCCCAGGAATTTGTCGCTCCGCAGACGTAAACATGGCCCATGGTATCCAGGGCCAGGCCAAACAGCTGGTCATTCCGGCCGGGTTTGCCAATGCGAACCGCCTTGATCAGATCACCGTTGGCCGACAATACGCCCAAAATACCATCGTAATTCAGATAGGAACCAATGTTGGATGCAAACCAGATCCTCCCCTGATCATCGGCGCGGATCTCCGGAAAGACATTGTCTACCGTAGATGAACTCCCCAGGATCTTCACCCATTCCACATCACCCGCGCAAGACAGCTTGGTCACCATCACTTCGGACGAAGCTCCAGGGATTTCAATGATCCCGATAAACGCAGAACCCCCATCGGGAGTGGCCACAGCCGCCAGGGCCTGGGAGGATGCCTGTCCATTGTCAAACACTTTCTGAAAAGGGGGTTGGGCCATAAGAGAGGTGCCCAACAGAAACGATAAAAGGAAGATGTAAATCCGTACCATAGATGCTTGAAATAGGTCGATAAAATAGCAAGATTTTCCCAATCAGCAGTTTCTCCGGGGAGGAGTCGGGACAAGGCGGACACACAGGAATGTTTATATTTACCTGGGCCTGAACAACCACCACATGAAACCTGATCGAAGACAATTCATCCAGAATGCAGCAGGAGGCTTGGGAGCCTTGAGCATTGGCAGCTGGCTGGATACCGCAACGAAACAATCCCTCCTCGGAGAGATCCGCAACACACTATTGGCCAATCCCGGTCCTGAAGATGAAGATTTCTGGGCCCTGATCCGCCAGGCCTATACCGTCTCCCCTCAGATCATCAACCTGAACAATGGCGGTGTCAGTCCGCAACCGGCTGTCGTACAGGATGCCATGGTCCGGTTCTACCATCAGGCGAATGAAGGACCAAGCTATTACATGTGGCAGGTGCTGGACCAGGGCCGGGAACCATTGAGAAGACGGTTGGCGGAATTGGCCGGTTGCGATCCTGAAGAAGTGGCCATGAACCGAAACGCTTCCGAGGCGCTGGAAACCGCCATCTACGGCATCGATCTGGACAAAGGGGACGAGGTCGTGCTGAGCAAGCAGGACTACCCCAACATGATCAACGCCTGGAAACAACGGGAGCAGCGGGAAGGCATTGTCCTGAAATGGGTCAACCATCAGTTGCCGACCGAAGACAGCGATCTACTGGTGAAGGGTTATACAGACCTGTTCACTTCTCGAACCAGAGTGGTCCACATCACCCATATCATCAATTGGAACGGTCAGGTATTGCCAGCTCGGGCCATTGCCGATCAGGCCAGGAAAAAAAACATTCTTGTCGTCATCGACGGAGCACATTCCTTTGCTCATCTGGATTATTCCGTTCCGGATCTGGGAGGCGACTATTTCGGGACCAGCCTCCACAAATGGTTGTCCGCGCCTTTCGGGAGTGGCTTCCTTTGGGTAAAGAAAGAGCGGATCGCAGAGACCTGGCCGCTGTTCGCCAGTCAGGAACCGCGATCGGAAGATATTCGAAAGTTCGAGGCATTGGGGACAAGATCCTTTCCCATCGAACATGCCGTGGGAGAAGCGATCGACTTCCAGCTGTTGATCGGCAACCGGCGCAAGCAGAAACGTCTGTGGTATTTGAAGAATTACTGGACCTCCCAGGTGCAGGATCTGCCAGGCGTATCCATCGGCACACCCGTATCATCCGATTGGTCAGGAGCGATCGCCCTGCTTCAGATCGAAGGCAAAGAACCCTCCGAGATCAGTCAGGCATTATGGAAAGATCACAAGATCCACACAGTGGCGATCGTCTGGGAAAATATTAAGGGTGTACGAATAACTCCACATGTCTATACCTCCTTGAGAGATCTGGACCTGTTGGTGAAAGCCATTCGGCAGATCGCATCCACCTGAACACTGCACTATGCTTCGTCTTGGACTTCCACTGGTCGCCTTCATCGTCAGCCCCATGCTCGGCCATGGCCAGGTCCAGATCCAGGGCCACCGGGGATGTCGTGGCCTGTTTCCTGAGAACACCATTCCCGCCTTCCTGCACGCCTTGAACCTGGGCGTGGATGTCCTGGAGCTGGATGTTGTGGTCACCGGGGATGGCTACGTCCTGGTCTCCCACGAACCATGGATGAATCCGGAGATCTGCACAGGCCCTGAGGGCCAATCCCTGGTGGGTCAACCGAAGGTTAATATCTACCAACTACGGCTTTCCGAAGTCCGGCAATATGATTGCGGCAGCCTGGGCCATCGTCGATTTCCAAACCAGCAGCCGGTAAAAGCCTTCAAACCAACATTGGAGGAGGTATTCCAGGCCGTCCGTGACTGGAGGACGACCCACTCCGAACGTCAGGTCCTGTTCAATATTGAGATCAAATGCTCCCCGGAATGGGAACACTCCTTCTGTCCCCCGGTACAGGTCTTTTGCGACAGGGTTCTTCAACAGATCCAGTCGTCGGACATGAGAGCATCCTGCATGCTTCAAAGCTTCAACACCGCCGTCCTGGAGTACCTGAACCAGGCGGCCCCGGATATCCCCCTGGCCTTCCTGGTCGAACGGGGCAGGCTGCGATACCAATTGAAGAAGTTGAGTTTTCAACCCGCCATTTACAGCCCCAAATTCAGCGTACTCACCAGTCGCCAGGTCAGGGAGGCCCACCGTTCCGGTATTCAGGTCATCCCCTGGACAGTGAATGAACCAGAGGACATACAGAAGGTCCTGAACATGGGCGTAGACGGGATCATTACCGATTATCCGGACCGGGTATTGCCCTTGAAGAATTAGGCCATGTGTGGACGTGCTTCACTCAGCAAACAGGAAAAGGAACTGGAGGAGCGTTTCAATGCAACCTTCTATCAGGAGGATATCGCCCGATACAATCCATTGCCTCATTTCAACATTGCGCCGACACACTGGCATCCCGTGATCACCAATCACGATCCCCAACATTTTGTCTGGCACCGGTGGGGTTTGGTTCCCTTTTGGGCCAGGGATGACAAGATCGGATCGAAGATGATCAACGCCCGAATGGAGACCCTGACCGAAAAGCCTGCTTTCCGAAAGGCCTTCGAGCAACGACGATGCCTGGTTCCCTTTGACGGTTTCTATGAATGGAAGCGTGGCCCGGGGAAGAGCAAGCAGCCTTACCTGATCGGGATCGATGACCGACGGTTGTTCAGCATTGCAGGATTATGGGAGACCTGGAAGACACCGGATGGCCAGATCCTGCCTACCTTCACCCTGATCACCATGCCCCCCAATCCACTGATGGCTGGCCTGCATGATCGGATGCCTGCCATCCTGCTCCCCGAACACGAACAGCTTTGGTTGTCGTCTGATTTGCCAACTGGAGATGTCCATCAATTGTTGATCCCCTTCCCTGCCGAGCACATGCATGCCTTTCCGGTATCGGGCAGGGTGAACAGGGTGACTGAACAGGATCCAGCTCTCATCCAACCCATTGGTCCGGAATTTCGGCCGGAGGGATCAATCGACCTGTTCTCGACGCTGGACTGAACTGCCGTGCCGGGCATTCACCTGTTTTCCAACCCTGAGGCCAACCGGACGAAGGAGGACCTGAAAAGCCTGTTGTTCAGAGTTCTGGCCCTGGAAGACCCCGATACACCGGCTGACCAGCATTCCTGTCCAGCCCGGCATTCGACCGGGCAGTTCCTGACCCTGGTTCACATCGCACTCTAATCAATGATGGTGCGACCTCAACACGCCTGGGCGAACAAGTCCATTTGGGCTGTCTTATGAAAGGCATGCAGGGACGTATTCAGGGCTGGCATGGGTTGGTTCAGATGATATTTCCTCCGAGCTACCTCCGCTTGTTTGGCCAGGATGACGGCCAGGTTCCCAGCTCCTTTCATGCGGTGCCCGAACCGGGAATTCTGCAATGAACCACCATGAAGCGATTTGATCCCGTTGAGTACCTTCTCCTTCCGATCAGGGAAGTACCGGTCCAGCCAGTCCACGAACAGTTCCGGCAAAGCCCCGTTCAGTCGAACGACCATATGCTGGAACGAAAGTGCGCCTGCTTCGGCAACAGCCCGGGCGATCGGCAGGATCTCTTGCTGGTTGATGGCCGGAATGATGGGTGCGGCCAATACCATGACCGGCACACCGGCATCTGACAGGGTGCGAATCGCCAGTAATTTCTTCTCCGGAGTGGATGTCCTGGGTTCCAGGATCTGCTGCAACCCTGCCTGCAAGGAGGTGATGGAGAAGGCGACGTGGACCAGTTGATATTCCGCCAGCTCCCGGAGAAGATCCAGATCACGCAAGATGAGCGCGTTCTTGGTGACGATGCTGACCGGATGTCGATATTTCAAACAGACTTCCAGGATCTGACGGGTGAGCCGGTAGTGTTTCTCTGCCGGCTGGTAACAATCCGTATTGCCCGACAACATGATCGGTGAGGCCTTCCAGGAAGGCTTCTGAAAGGTCTCTTCCAGAACTCGCGGCGCGTCGAGCTTGACCATGACCTTCCGTTCAAAGTCCATTCCGGCGCTGTAGCCCCAGTATGGATGGGTATTGCGCGCATAGCAATACACACAGCCATGTTCACACCCCTGGTAGGGATTCACTGACCAATTGTGAGGGATATCCGGACTGTCTACCTCGTTGATCAGCCGTTTAGACCGCACTGGAATGAATTGGGTCGCCGCACCGGGATCGGTGACCTGGGCACCCCGGGAAAGTTTCTCGAATGGTGAGGGGGGATTGATCTGGGCACCCCTGCCCTTTTGGGTATACATTGTGGATTGCATACCCAAATATAAAACAATATGTTTTAAAAAAAAAATTGTTTTATAAAAACTCAGTGTCGCACAAAAAAGGTCCGGGCTATCGGTCCTGTTTGCCCGGTGAACTGCATGACATACACCCCGTCAGGCCACTGCGAAACGGATAAGACAATTTCTCTTCCACACGTGATAGCCTCCTCAAAACGCAATTCGCCAAGAGCGCTGAATACCCGGATCACACCCGGTGTACAATCCGACTGATCTTCCCAGGCAATTCGTAGCTCGCTGCTGGACGGATTAGGAAACAAACGAATTTGGCTAACGGGCGTTTCGGATTGACCGGTCCCGAACGTAAATGAATACACAGAGGAACAACCCTTTTTATCCGTTACGGTTACTGTATAATCCATGCCCTGGATCAGATCATTGCGTTGGCTAAAAGTGAAACCATCCATCCATTGGTAGGTATATCCTCCATTTCCTCCGCCTGCCAGGACAAATACATTTCTCTCCCCTTCCTCACCCGGTTCGCTCTGGAGTAACGCGATTGATACCCGTTCAGGTTCCTCCACCACAAACGGGCCTGCAGTGGTAGATTGGCCGTTTGTATCGGTAATGGTCACACTGTATGCTCCCGGTGAGAGATCTGAACGGTTCTGCTGATTGTTGCCATCTGACCATAGATAGGTCAGATCTCCCGAACTGGACAACGCATCTACCATAATCTGGCCATTGGCCATCCCGGCGCAGGAGACTGGCTTGACCACCGTATTGGCGATATAGGGTGGCACCTGGATCGGCACAACTTGATAAGCCGTATCACTGCAACAGAAGTTGGAACCATACATTTTGACCGTATACAGCCCAGGATTTAGATAGGTATGACTCACTTTCGTTTTGTTCTTTTCCTTCAGTTGATTGTCACCAAAATCCCAGGTCCAGTCATTATACCCGTATTTCAGGCGCCCTTCCATAGAGATGGATTTGGGTCCGGTATATTCAAGCTTATTGATCACAGCAACAGGGTTGAGCAAAGAATCGCCGCACAGGCTCTCGACACTCAAGAAGACAGAGGAATCGAAGATGGCGTCGCCTGCATCGGCAACAACAATTTTGGCATGATAGACTTCACCCGGGATGACAAGGACATTCGCATCTAAAGGAACAGTAAATCCATCTGCCTGAAGTTGTTGACCGCCTGTATTGTCAAAATAAAGCCACCCGTAATCCAATGATCCATTTCCGCAATTGACCAAATTCCCAAAAGCTCCTGAAACCCCGGGATTGACCGAATTGATCCCGACATAAATGGTCGTATCCGGCAAGGTGGCAATATTGATGGCATCCCCTGAATAGGGTCCAGACAAGCCCGGACCGGAAAGGAAAAAACCGAAAACATCGTTGAAGAGAGCGCAGACATATTCCGGATACTCCTCAGAGGAGAATACATAACGAAACGTAAGATCACTGACGCTTGGGATAAAGTCGAATTCAATGGCCAGCGCATCAAATGTTACCTGTCCTAACAGCAAATCCAAATCAGGGTCTCCCGATTTGCCAAAACTATTCCCGGCACCTCCCTGGTTGTTCGGACCAATGGCTGTCCAGATATTCCCGGTTGACAGCATGATACCAGCGGGAACCCCCAACTCCGTCCCGGTTGCCTGGAAAAAACCCATGCCCGGCTGACTCCCCTTCATCGTGATATTGAACGGTTCAACGCAGGAATTTGAAAAGAAATCGGATATCAGTTCCTGAACAGAATAGGCTGTGTCCAGGATCAGGTTGGACCCTCCCCGGGTATAAGGGGATACGTATGGGACCGGAGATTCCTGACGTGTTTCCGGCTGCGAGAAAAGAGCAGGAACGAAAGTCAGGCAGAGGAGGGAGAAGATGAAAAAGCGCATAACCCGCAAGTTTTCCCTAAGGTATTGAGAACTCACGGGTTATGCAAGAGATTCATCAGATCAATGCTCATGGTCATGACCATCGTGGTCATGATCATGCCCATGCTCATGACCATGAGCGTCTTCACCAGATTTGTTCAAGTCGGCACTGGCCACATACTCCATACCACAAACCGGGCAGGTACCCGGTTCTGCAGCGCCACTGCCTTCACAATGCATCGGACACACATAGGCAGAGGTGTATTCCGGTCCGGACATATCCGCATCATCCGTTGCAGCTGGCTCAGCGGTCGTTTCTGTCGCTTCCGGTTCAGTAGCTGCTCCATCCGTTCCTCCATTCCCACAGGCTGCGAGAACAAGGAGGGAAAAGGCCATGAAACCAGGGACAAGGAATCGGAAAATCGTCATGTTGATCGTCTTTTGAATGGAACAATAGATGGCAAGATATTCTTTTCGCTGGAAAGGACAGGTGCCTTACCTTCGTCCACTATGATACCCAATCCTATTCAGATCCTCATCCGAACTGTTCGCAAGAGGAAGGAGAAGCAGCATCCCGTCGTCCATCTTCAGCCGGAGCGCATGGCCACGACCAGGATCCTCCCCTCTCGTAAAGACCTCATTGCCATACTTCCCAAAAACGGCATCGTGGCCGAAGTGGGCGTTGACATGGGTGATTTCTCCAGAAAGATCCTGGATATCGCTCAACCAGAAGTGCTGCACCTGGTCGATCTATGGCCACCCTCCCTGATCCGCCAGGATCGATTCACCGCAGTCAGCGATCGCTTCGCAGGGGAGATCCGGGATCAATCGGTCGTCCTGCATCGCGGTGATTCCGAGAAGACGATGGCAGATTTTCCCGATCAGTCCTTCGACTGGATCTATCTGGATACCACACACATTTATGACAAAACCGTCCGGGAACTGGCCATCTGCGCCAAAAAGGTCAAACCTGGCGGTTGGCTTTGTGGCCACGACTATACGGTCGGGTCCTGGATCGAAGGCGTGCGATTCGGAGTCGTGGAAGCTGTCAATCAATTCTGCAACGAGAACGGATGGGATCTGGTCTATCTCACCAACGAGCGCCATCGGTATATTTCCTATGCCTTGCAGAAGAAATCTTGACCATATTGTCAATTTTAGTTGCATAACGTAAAATTACGTTATACCTTGCGGGCATGAAAGCTGCTTTCTTGTTCGCATGTTTGTTTCTTTCCGTTACTGGGACTGCACAATCTTCCCAGGTTGCCTACCTGCGGGGTCTTGAAGCCGCTGACCAGTATCAGTTCGACCAGGCGATCCGGGCCTTCTACGATTGTTATCAGGCTGATCCCACCCATCTGGACTGTCTGGCCCGCCTGGCCCAGTGTCATCAGCAGATGGGCAACCTGAATGATGCCCGCATCTACTATCAAGCCTGGGCCAGGGCCGATTCCCTGGATGCCCGGGCCTGGATGGCTCTGGGGGACCTGTCCCTAAGCATGGGTGAACCTGAAGATGCCAAAGACCTGTACCAAACCGCAGTGTCCCTGGATACCACCAATGCCTATTTCCAGAAAAAACTGGGCAGCACCTGTCTGGACCTTGGGCAGTTCCCTGCCGCCATTGTGGCCCTCTCCGCTTCACTTGACCTGAACTCTCGTGACCTTGAGACCATTTCCAAACTGGGTGAAGTCTACCTGCAGCTGGACAATTTGGAACGGACGGGAACGCTCATCAACCAGGGACTGGCGCTCAACCCGACCTACCGTCCCCTTCTCCGCCTGGGTGTCCGGCTGGCCAACCGACTGGAGGATCGCCTGCTGACCACCTCTTACGGCCAGCGATTGCTGGCAACCGGTGATTCTGCACTATACTTTACGACATTGACCGGCTATGCCTGGTTCCAGCAGGACAGCCTGGACCAGGCCATTCCGCTACTGGAGTGGGTTTGCCTGCAGGATCGTGCATCCGAACTGGCCCATTTTTATTACGCCATGGCCCTGGAAGCCGCCGGACAGACCGATTCGGCCCTTGTCCAGATGAATCGGGCCATCGACAAAGGACAATCCGATTACCTCCACCTCTTCCACGAACAATCCGGGAGATTATATGCCCGCCAAAAGAACTATAAAGATGCCGTTGCCGCCTATGAGGCTGCCGGCCGTATTGAAGATGAGGCGGAGTACACGTTTCAGATCGGTCGGGTCTATGATGAATGGTACAGGGATAAATCTCCGGCGATCCGGTACTATCAGAAATACCTTCGGTCCGGTCATCAACAATATGCCGAATACACCCGCCAACGCCTGGAAACCCTGAATTCCGAACGCCACCAAAAAGGAAACCAATGAACACACTCACCAAAGCAGAAGAGGAGATCATGCAGTTGATCTGGCATCGCGGACCTTGCCTGGTCAGCGACCTGCTGGACGACATGGGTGAACCCCGGCCACCACACAGCTCTGTCTCCACCATTGTCCGTATTCTCGAAAAGAAGGGCTTTGTGGCACACAAAGCATACGGGCGGACCTATGAGTACTATCCCCTGATCAGCAAGGAGGACTATTCCAGAAGTCGCCTAGAGAAACTGACCGCCGACTATTTCTCCGGCTCCTACAAGGAGTTGGTCAGCTTCCTCGTGGAAGAAGAATCCCTTGACCCGAAAGAGCTGGAAACCTTTATAGAGGAATTGAAAACCAGGAACCCATGAATGAGATCCTTCGCTACCTCCTCCTGTCAACCCTGATCTGGGGTATTCTTGTCCTGGCCTACCCGATGATCAGTCGTGCCGGCTCATTGGATCAACGTCGCTGGTACCTGATCGCATCGCTCCTGGCAGGAGCGTTGGTGCCTCTGGTCCATTGGGCTTCTCCAGACCTGCCGGCGATCGTGGTGACCATTCCGGAAGTCAGTGCCCTGGCAACGGGCCAGCCGGACCCGAACAGGATTGCCTGGTCATGGACCGACCTGGTGTTGTCCCTGTTTCTCGCAGGGGTATTGCTGAGATCAGGATCCTTTACCATAAGTATGATCCACCTGACCCGGCTTTGCCGACAAGGTACCAGGGTGACCTATCTGAACACACCGGTCTATCTTCTTCCCTTTCCTGTCGTCCCCTTTCATGGCCTGGGGCAATTGTATTTCCCCAGCCATCTGATGGACGACCCGATGGCATTCCAAATGGCCTTTCGCCACGAACAGGCTCACCAGCAATTGGGACATGGGATCGATCTGGCCCTGGCCAACCTCCTTCGGATCCTCTTCTGGTACCAACCCCTGATCCCCCTGATCATCCGGGAACTGCGACTGGTCCATGAATTCCAGGCAGACAAAACGGTCATCCATCAGATAGAACGGGATACCTATGCCCGGTTCATCAGTTCATTTCGCTCCACCCAACTCCTCCACCCGACCATTCATTCATTAGATCAATCACCGCTCAAACAACGGATCATGCAGATGTACACATCACCCACGACATGGAAACTGCCGCATATCACCATCCTGCTGGCATTGGTGTCCATCGTGTTAGGCTCCACCGCCTTCAAAGGATTCACCTGGACACAACATGCTGGACACGCGCCCCTCGCCATGCTCGATTCCATTCCTCCGTCGGATCAGCTGCCCGGTTCCGAAGATGAAAGCTTTTCGGTCGTGGAGGTCATGCCCCGGTTTCCCGGATGCGAGGACCAGGGCCTGACCGGAGTCGAACTCGATCGATGTGCCCAGCGCAAGATGCTGGAGTATGTCTATACCCACTTGAAATACCCCGAAGATGCCATCAAAAACGAGGTTGAAGGAACAAGCATCGCTTCCTTTGTGGTGGAAAAGAACGGGGCCATCAGCAACATCAAGATCGTCCGGGATATTGGAGGAGGTACTGGTGAAGAGACCGCCCGGGTGCTCCGACAAATGCAGGAGGACGGCATTCGCTGGATCCCTGGTGAGCAGGGTGGACAAACAGTCCGGGTAGAGTTCAAGTTGCCCATCAAGTTCAAGCTGACTGATCCTGACCCTGGAACGAGGAAGAAAAAAAAGCGGTAGATCTGATCGATCATCCGAAAAAGGCCGGGTTTCTCCCGGCCTTTTTCAGGTAAACAGGTCGCCCTGCGCCCCGATCTGCTCATGCTCCAGGAGCCATTTCTAATGTATTGAAAATACGCCCTTTATGATTGAATTGTTAAATTCTGGCAAATGATTATTTGCCTATTGTAAGACAATTCAAAACAGGATATCTTCGTCTCACTCCTCACTTTAATTTCATTTCTTATGAAACACTTATCTGTTTTATTCACTACATGTGTGTGTGTGTGTGTGTGTGTGTGATGAGTTGCAAGAAGGAAACGCTCGTTGACGCTTCACCAACAGCACACCAGTTCCGAACCCTCACTCAATCGGACTACTCGGAATTTGCTCAACGAGCCAGAAACTCGGACATGGGAGGGCCTTCTCTCCGCACCGAAACGACGTACACCTTATCCGAAGCGCTGGAACTGTTGAATCACAGCCTCAACCTGACCTACTGCCGCCCCGATGAAAACCACTATCGGTACATCTCCATTGTTGACAGTGTGTTCATTCCGGTTGACGGAAGCTCTCTCGTCGGTGAAGAGGATCTGGCCGATCTGTTCAACAGCATCGCCCTGATGGCCGGAGATTTCTACTTCGCTCAAAGTGACACGTTCAAACAACCATTCAACTTTGAGATTAGGGCATACGACAACCTCCAGACAGAAGGACTTCCAGTCGAGGTCAGTTTCACGATAGGCGCTGGCCAATGTGGGAGCCTGAATGCCTACCCCTATCAAACGACCGATCAATGGGAGATCTATCCCGAAGGTGGCAATTGCTGCACCAGTCAAACCAGCTCGGATGCCCTGGACCACTGGCGTTGCGACTTGAACGCCAACCTGAACTATCGCAACAAACTCAACCCGTACTATTACTTCACGGATCGCTACTCCATTTGCTTTGATCCTCATACCAGCGGTTGTGAGGCATCAGAACTGGGGATGTTTGTAGCGCCAGATGAATATTACTACGATTCTCAGATGCTTTATCCTAACGATCCAACAGAAGAAGACAATTACTACGATTATCTTCTATTCTACAACACAACGAACTATGCCAACTATCACACCTGCCTTTCTCAGGACGAGATGAATTTCTACTATCAGAAACAAGCTGCCCTGAGTAATTATTACAAGCCATCCGGAAAGGAGCAGGGGAAGCACAATATTGGGTTCAATTTGTGGGCTTCAGGCTCGAACTCAACAGTTTTCTCCCTGTTAAGAGTGGATTATTATTCGATCAATGAAGTAGAAAACGAATCTGACGCTGAGACCCTGCCTTGTTGTCAGTAACTGCATTGTCATAGCCTGCCGAGAATCATCTCGGCAGGCAAACTCCTTCGAGATGAAAGTATATTTCGTTATTGCAATAGTTTTGGGAATTACACCCCTAGTAGTTGGTCAAACCGGATTCATCAAACTGTATCCAGATTATCCAGGATATATCATTTGGGATGTTCAAACCAGAAATGACACCGTATTTGCCTTGTTCTCGGATTTCTTTGAAGATGATTCCAATCCATTCCCTAATGCTCTGAATTTCATCGATGTTTACGGTGATATCCACCATTCCATAACGCTGACTCCAATCGAGACCGGAAATCCATCAGATTTATTCATCAATGACTCTAAATTCTATTGCTTGGGTTTCAAACTAAACTCATCAGACCTCTTTGTAATCGAAGGTGATATTCATAATCCTTCTTTTTCTGTAAGCTCATATTCCGGATTGCCAGATAATAACTTTATCCTGAGCCATGCATGGATGGTTTCTGAGGAGAACATTACCATCATTGCAAATATCCTGGGATCGCTCGGACCAATGCAAGTCATTAATTATTCAAAGGAAAACTTGTCCTCTAGTCCATCCCTCAAACCCATGGATAGCTATAGCGGTGTCGCACAAAACCTGATTCCTGCTAGGGACAGCTCTGGAAACAATTTGTTTATGGCAACAGGTCTAGTTCTTCTTGACTCCAACTTCCAATTCATCGAGCAAATTGGAAAGAATCTCATGGTATCCAAAGACGGCAACGTCATCCAGGCTATAGATACGGGTTATGTCGCTTTCAGCAAAATCTATGACACATCCTATGAATCGAATCTTGGCCTTGGCCTTTGCAAGATCAGCCCGGATTACTCTGTTTCCAAAGTGACGTCCTTTGGCATCCCGTTGGATGACTATGCCATTCCGGCGATCAACACCTGCCTGGACAAGGACACTTCATCCTACTTCTTTGCCTGCCATAAGGATGTGGAACTGACCCTCTATACTGACACCGTCAAGCACTTATATTATTTGGGTAAATACGACAAGGACCTCAACCAGGTATGGTTGAAGATCCTTGGAGGGGACCGGAAGTATCTAATCGCCGGCATCAAGGCGGATGGTCATGGCGGTTGCTATCTCCACGGCATGACCCGGGAATGGCAGTACGACTATGTTTCTATTCCCTTTCTGATGCGATTTGATCCTGACGGGTTGATCTCATCCGCTCATGATCCCGGCATGGACAATTTTGAGTTTACCCTGCTTGGCAATCCGGGACGGGATCTGTTTCGGTTCCAGTTTCTGGCGGATCGACCGGGGTACACCCTTCACATTGTCGATATCCAGGGACGAACCATGATCTCCTCTCCCATCCAGGATGGCTTAAAGGAGATCCCGACTTCCTGGTGGCCTAGTGGGCCTTATACCTTCCATCTCCTGGGTGTCGATGGATCCCTGATCACCTCTGGAAAGTGGTTGAAAGTGGAATAGGGTCGGTTCGAAGGAATCAAAACAGACTCCCTTGCGCCCCGATCTGCTCATGCTCCAGGAGCCACTTCTTACGCCAGAGACCCCCGGCATAGCCAGTGAGCTTGCCATTCGCCCCGATCACCCGATGACAGGGAAGGAGAATGGCCAGCGGGTTTTGCCCATTGGCCATACCCACGGCCCGGACGGCATCCTCATTGCCAAGTTGACGAGCCAGATGACCATAGGAAAGGGTATGTCCGAACGGGATCCCGGCCAGGGCCTTCCAGACCGATTGTTGAAACGGTGTTCCTTCGGCAACCCAGGGGATCGTGAACGCCTTGCGCTTCCCCTGGAAATATTCATTCAACTCCTCCCGGCATTGCAGCAGCGTTGCGGGTGGATCAGGCGAATCCAAGCCCTCTTCCTCCTCGAATGCAATGGCATGGACGGCGGCTTCATCGCCGGCGATGCGCAGCCAGCCCAAGGGGCATTTGGTGTAGAGGGTCTGGATGGGCGTGCTCATATTGGGTTCAAAAACTGATATAAATAAGACCCGAATAATGGGGGCCGGATGGTATAGAGACCTCCAATACATATAACCCTTGAGGCGTGGTAGCTGGCAATGTAAATGGCAGGCCAACTTCATGTCGATCCTGATGGATCACTCGCCCGAGAAGGTTTACAACGGCAATATTCATCTGTCCAAGAGGCAGGCCGAGATCGGCGAAACAGGTGATCGGGCTGCCAGGCAAATAAGGATTCATATAGATACAATCCTGCAAGCTGGATGAGTCAATAGGAGGCGGTGCCACATAAGTAGAATCCTGATAATAGTAATGCAATTTCATGTCCACGTTTTGCCAACTGTACTCCTGATGAAGGGAATCCACTTCAATGATGAGTGATGGCCCCTGAATGGAATGACAAGATTCATAACCACCCAATTGCCAGTCACCATCCGGTTCATTCCAAACCCACACAGAGTCCAACCTGCCTGGATAAGGCATACATTGATTTCGCCCATAGCGATACAGGTGGTATGGCTTCCAACCCATTGTATCCCAAGTGAAATATATGCTTTGAGTCACTTGACCCTCTGCGTCATACTCCCAAGCAACTGAATCTTCAGGCACAAGGAGCCCCAACCATGGGCCTTCATAGGCCACCTTGGACAAATCCTGACCAAATTCATTTTTCCTGATCGCACTTGTCTGAAACAGATACCAATCCCCAATTGAATTATCCCATTGGGCTGATTGCTGGATCAGCATTGTACCACTATTCAACCAATCCCACTGGACTAACCTGTTATTCGTCCATGTATTCAGGGTTGAATTCCAATACTGCAATGTCGAATGATGAAGAATCGTATCCAGGATATAGCCATAAACCCATCGTGTACTCGGGTCCCATACGCCATCCTGGTCGTAATCCGTTTCAAATAAATACTCAGCTGTTCGTCCCCATTTGTTGTAAACCGGTCTGTCCCTTCTTGTTGGAATCAGCATGTCCGAGAAGATATCTTTTTCGAATTGCAGTCGGAAACGAAAGCTGCCATCCTGATTGTACTCTTCTTCCCTCCTGTCAAATGGCATCCAAGCCTGAATGCCTGGCTCCCAATCCAGCGCCAGGTACTGTATATTCGGCGAATCAACTTGGGTATAGATCTCGCGAGTTGCAAGCCCCCAGTCATCCTTCCAATACTTTCGAAAGGACCTTGTCATGATCACCAAAGTATCATTTCCAGGATAGAGCAGTTCTTCCAGAGTATATGGGATGGAATGTTCAGCAGTAAAGGTCTCGTTCCGTATGATTCTGCCTGTCTGATCATACTTGAATGCCTTTCTTGATATGAGTTGCCCTGTCTGATTATCCCACACTTTGATCGAATCCAGAGGGCCAATCCCCTCATTCCGCAATGTTGCCGACAGGGGTTGTACTTCTCTTCTCTGCTGCCCCGGTACGATAGTTTGCGGCAGGCTCGAAAAAAGCACTTCCTGCCCTATACAGGCAGACATGGCCATACCCAGGAGTAGAGTCAGGAAGCGAGATTTCATGGATGTCATTCCGGTAGCATGATTCATGCTTCAATTTCACCATTTTCCTGATCGTGTATCAGGTCAATTTTGCTCATCCTTGTCATTTCCCTCAATATCGCTCATCCTTGACCATGGGCAGCTTCTCCATCTCGTCCACCTCGAGCATGGGAAAACCGAAATCCAGCACGATCTTTCCCGTCATCCGGTAAATGCCCTTGCCGCGAAAGGGGTACCTGGCCAGAGACGGCGGGAAGTGGGTCGAATCGAAGAACAATCCCTCCCGGTCCAGCCAGGTGCCGAAGTTCATGTGCTCCTTCCGCACCGTGGTCACATGCTTGCGGGCCACATAATAGCCCAGCATCTGCACAGTGCTGCCTGCCCGACCGATCATCTCCCGGGCCAGGGTCAGCCCCAGGGGTGTGGCCTGCAACAGGTCGAAGGGCGAACAGAGCGGGAAGCCCAACAACTCGATCTCGTCAAAGGCCTGGTCATAAGGCCCCTCCTGCAAGGCAGGGATCACATACTCCGCCGGCTCGTCCTCAAACAAGGTCAATGTGCCAAATCCTTCACGCATGGGGTCACGATGTTCGTACCGCTCTTTCCCTGTGCGATGAGGCAAATATAAAACAATTTGTTTTATTTCCCTTGCTGGCTCCGGGATATTTCTACAAAGTCTACATTGGGAATAAAATGCAGGAGTCCAATCCTGAGGTTCTTATATGATGTCTTCACATCAGAATTTCATGCTTGGCCCGCCTCAATCGCCGGCGGAGCTAGGCACTTTTGTAGCGCCAAAAGTGCCCAAAAGCGATTGTCGCCGAAAGGCTCGCTCCCTTTAGATAAAACCTTCTCTTAATCGCTATTTTGATTGGAAGCAGAGAACTCCGAAGACCTGCGCTGGTTTTCTGTGGTCATCAGAAACAAACCAGAAGTTGTGTCAATTTCCAGAAACTGTTAAATTTTCTTCTTCGCTCATCCACAGAAAAATGCGCTCCTTCGGAACGGTCCTCTCCGTATTGTGGCGAGCTGTTCGGCGACGGCATTCATAATAAATGAATACCAAATGCATTGCAAAAGGTATTTCAAATACTCACAAGATATTTTCTAAACAATAGAAACTTACCGGTTGCCTCCGCTGCGGCCGCCACCGCCACGGGGAGCGCCGCCGCCCCCACCGGAACGACCACCGCCAGAACGGTCTGACCCACCGGAACGACCGCCGCCTCCGCGAGGACCGCCGCTGCGACCACCGCCTTTCCCGCGTGACCCACCGCCGGAACGACCACCGCCAGAGCGGCCGCCACCGGAGGAGCGTGGATTCCAGACCGGGGCCTCCCCGAGCTCTTCCGGCAGGGGGCTCTTCACGATCTCTCGCTCGATCAACTGTTCGATCCGCGCGAACTTGCGCATATCATCCGGATTGATGAAGGTGATCGCCACCCCCGTCGTATCCGCCCGGGCCGTCCGGCCAATGCGATGGACGTAATCCTCCGCATCTCCTGGTACGTCAAAGTTGATCACGAGATTGATGTCCTTGATATCGATGCCCCGGCTCAACACATCGGTCGCCACCAGGATGCGGGTCTTCTTGGACTTGAAGTTCATCAGCACCTCTTCCCGCTCTTTCTGTTCCAGATCAGAGGAGATGCCCTCACAGGGGATACCCTTGCGAATGAGGGCCCGCACGATCTCATTCACCTTCCGCTTGGTGGAGGTAAAGACGAGGATGCTCTTATAGTTGGGCTTGTCGGCCAGCAGATTGGTCACCAGGCGGATCTTCTGCTCCTCATGGACCAGGTACGCCACCTGCAGAACGCCTTCCGCCGGCTTGGAGATGGAGATGCTGATCTCATCCGGGTTGTTAAGGATGATCCCGGCCAGCTCCCGGATCTTGGGCGGCATGGTGGCGCTGAAGAGCAGGGATTGCCGCTGCTTGGGCATGTGGGAGATGATCTTGACGATATCGTCATAGAAGCCGATGTCCAGCATCCGGTCCGCCTCGTCCAGCACCAGGAACTCCAGGCGGTCGAACTTGACATAGCCCATGTTCAGGTGGGAGATCAGCTTGCCGGGCGTGGCCACCACGATATCCGCACCACCCTGCAGGGCACGCTTCTGGGTGGCCCAGTCCGAGCCGTCACTCCCCCCGTAGAGCAGAAGGGTGCTCAGTCCGGAGAAATAGCCCAATCCCTGTACCTGCTGGTCGATCTGGATGGCCAGTTCGCGCGTGGGCACGAGGATGAGACATTTGACATACTCTTCCTTGATCTGGGCGAGCTTGTGCAGGACCGGCAATAGAAAGGCCGCTGTCTTGCCCGTACCTGTCTGGGCACAGGCGATGAGGTCATGGCCGGCAAGTACCTTGGGAATGGCCTGATCCTGGATGGGGGTGGCTTCTTCGAAGCCCATATAGCCAATGGCTTCCAACAGGTTGTCGTCCAGGCCGAATTCAGTAAATTTCATGGGGTGAAGGTACGGAGAATGGGCTGGATTCTTTGTCCTATTTGGCAGGGGTGGCTCGTATCCGGATCAGATCATCTGGAATGGAAAACCGTTGAAACGATTTTGTCGGCTCCCCTGGAGACAGGGTCCCAGGGTTGCCCTCCTGCGGCGGATAAAAAACCCTGGGCTATAACATTACACATTTCATCATCTTGGAGACCTGACGCACACGCTTTATTTATCAGCATTCTACCCCACCCGTGCCTTCTCCCACATCAACTCGTACTTGCTCATCCCGGTGAAGCGGAAGGCCCCGATGCGGATGAGGATATCCAGTTGATCGGGCGTCACATCCACCCGGCTGGTGAAGTCCACCAGGCTGCGGTACGGGCCGTGCGCCTTCCGCTCGGCGATCAAGGCCATGCCCGCCTGGCGCTCCATCCCCTGCAGGTGCACAAAGCCCAGGAAGATGTCCGTCCCTTCGATATGGGTCAGCCAGTGGCTGCGGTTCACACAGGGCGGATGAATGCTCGCCCCCTGCATCCGCGCCTCATGCACGTACACTTCGGTGCTGTAGAACCCCCCGAAATTGTTGATCACCCCCACCATGAACTCCAGGGGGTAGTAGGTCTTCAGGTAGAGGCTCTGGAAGGACTCCACCGCATAGCTGGCCGAGTGGGCCTTGCAGAAGGAATACCCGCTGAAGCTGGCCACCTGCCGCCACACCTCCTCCGCCAGTTCGTCGGGATAGCCCCGGGCCCTGCAGTTCTCGAAGTACTTCCGCTGCAGGCGCTCGAAGGTGTCGGACGACTTTTTCTTGCCCGTCATGATCCGCCGCAACACATCGCTCTCGTCCAGGTCCAGTCCGGCAAAATGATGCACGATCTTCATCACATCCTCCTGGTAGACCATCACCCCGAAGGTCTCGCCCAGATGCTCCCGGAACACCGGATGGATATACTCGAAATCGTTGGGCCGGTGAAACCGCTGGATATACTCCCGCATCATCCCCGACTTGGCCACCCCCGGGCGGATAATGGAGCTGGCGGCTACCAGATGGACGTAGTTGTCGCAGGCCAGCTTGGTGAGCAGCCCCCGCATGGCCGGCGATTCGATATAGAAACACCCGATACACCGCCCCGAGCGAAGCTGTGCCTTTACCCGCTCGTCGCTCTTGATCCGCGGGATATCATGGATGTCAATGGCCTTGCCCTGGTTTTCCCGCACCAGATCCACCGCCTCCTTGATATGCCCCAGTCCCCGCTGGCTGAGTACGTCATACTTGTGAAATCCCAGGTCCTCGGCATGGTACATGTCGAAATGAGTGACCGGAAAGCCCTTGGGCATCATCTGCAGGGCGGTATGCTCATACAGCGGCCGCTCGGTGATCAGGATGCCCCCGGAATGGATGGACAGGTAGTTGGGGACATCCTCCAGCCGCTGGCCAAAATGGAAGATGTGCTTGGCGTAGGGATGATGCTTCTCCCGGGCCAGCGGTTCATCGACAATGGCATCGATATCCGCCTTGGGCAGGCCGAACACCTTGCCCAGTTCCCGCACGATGGACTTGCCCTTGAACGTATTGTATGTCGCCAGCAAGGCGGTATACCCCCGCCCGTACCGCTTGAAGATATAGTCGGTGACATCGTCCCGCTCATCCCAGGAGAAGTCGATGTCAAAGTCAGGCGGCGAGGTACGGTAGGGGTTAATGAATCGCTCAAAGTAAAGGTCGAGCTCAAGGGGGTCTACATCCGTGATCCCCAGGCAGTAAGCCACGATCGAATTGGCGCCAGAACCACGCCCCACATGATGTGAACCAGTACTTGAAGCATAGCGGATAATATCCCAGGTAATCAGGAAGTATGGCGCAAAGTGCTGCATCTCGATCACCTTGAGCTCGCGCTCCACCCGATCGGTGGCCGCGGCATGTCCTTTCCCATAGCGGCGGACCAGTCCGGTCCGGGTGAGCTTGTGCAGGAGCTGGAGGTCATCGCGGGTACTGCCGGTGAAGGTCTGGCGGTTATGCCGGAAGGTGCTGGTCATGGCCGTCTCGCAGCTGGCCAGCAGATCGGCGGCACGGGTCAGCAGCTGGGGGTATTTCGCATAGGCCTGCACCAGTTGCTCCGGGGTGTAAAAGACCTCCCCTTCCGGGGCGTGGTCCTCCGGCCGGAGCTTGCCGATCACGATATTCCGATCGATGCATCGAAGCAGTTTGTGGGTGCGATGCCCCTCGCGATCCAGGAAGGTGACCGGGGCCCAGGCCACCAGCCTGTCGGGATAATGCCGAAGGGGAGAACGAAAGAGGTGATTGACCGACTCGGGGCGGATGCCGATGTATTCATTGGCGCGCAGCTTGTCGGGCGATCGCACGGCCGAGGGATAGATGATCAGGGTGTCCGGCATCTCGGGCGGGGTATCCGGCAGGGGGACGCCATCGATGGAGCAGTCGCTCAGCAACTGGCACAACCGGGCGAATCCCGCATCCGTCCGGGCCAGTCCGACATACAGCAGCCGCCCCTCCCGCCGAAACTCCAGCCCCAGTACCGGGCGGATGCCCGCCTCCCGGCAGCGGGTCACAAACTCGTATACACAGGAGGTGTTGTTGATATCCGTCAGCGCCATGGCCGTCACTCCCCGTTCCTCCGCCGCCTGCACCAGTACCTCCGGCGAGAGGATGCCGTAGCGCAGACTGAAGTAGGTGTGGCAGTTGAGGTACATGAGGAAGTGGAGGAGTTAAGGAGTGGAGGAGTTAAGGAGGAGGTTATGAGGTTATGAGGATGAATTGGGGCGAATGCCTGCCCGCCGTGGCGGGGCGAATGACAAAGTTAAAACATTTTGTTTTGAATCAATCTGTATATATCCATGTTCACGGCATTTGGCATCTCACCACCTGAGACTGTGCCGGCAAACAGATGCAAGGCCAGCATTACCCCTGCTTCGACAACCCTCTGATATTGTTTGGATTGCTTCTTGTTTCATACCTGGAATGACCTTAACTTTCACATTGAAAACACCCCCATGAATCTCTTTCCCCCTATTCTTTCAGGAATCTGTCTGCTGTTCTGGTGCGCCTTACCCGGAGTGACTGCCCAACATGTACCTGACAGCCGACAAACGGACCCACTCTACATCCAGTCCGCCAGCAATCTTTCCCCGCTATTCAATGCCCTGTTCGACCAGTCTTGCGGCGAGATCGACAATGTCCAACCCATCGGCAACCCCCTGGGCCGGGGCCTTTTCCAGAGTGATGCCTTTCCATTCGGCAATGGCGCAGGACTGGTGTTTTCCTCCGGAGAGGTGGAGATGATCGACGATTCCATCGCGGGAAAGATCCCCATCAGCGGGTACCTCAACAGTCCGGGTGACCCGGACCTGGCGGCCCTGACCGGCTATGATGTCGTCGATGCCAGCGGAGTCGAATTTGACTTCACCAGTTACTCGGACACGATCCGGCTGGTCTACCAGTTCGCCTCCGAGGAGTATCCGGACTACAACTGCACGCCATGGGTCGATGTCATCGGTATCTTCCTCAGTGGCCCGGGCATCCAGGGCACTTTTTCCAATAATGCCGTCAATCTGGCCACCCAGCAGGTCAATGGCACCGACATCCCGGTTGGGATCAACAGCATCAATGACGGCAACCTCGGCATCATCTTCAATGCCGACAGCCTGCATTGCCAGATCCCCAAAGGCTCCCTCGAACTCAGCGATCGCTATGTCGCCAACCCCGATGAGACGGACCATGCCATGAATGGTCTGACCCTGAAGCTGGAGGCGCTCCATGCCGTGGTACCCGGGGAGACCTACCATCTGAAGATCATCGTGGCAGACGGCGTGGATGATGTGTTCGACAGCGCCCTCTTCTTTCATTCCGAGAGTCTGTGCGGTCAGATCAAGCTGGCCCCCATCGCCAGGGCTGAAGTGACCCGGGTAGCCTCCGATACGGCATTTTTCCGGAATGACTCCCAGTACGGCCAGACCTACACCTGGGATTTCGGCGATGGCACCATCTCCACCGACAAGGAACCCAAGATGCATGTCTACCCGGGCGCCGGGGTCTACCAGGGTTTCCTGGCCGTCGCCAACCACTGTTGTACAGATACCGCTTTCTTTACGGTACCTATCCTCCAACCGCCCTTCCTGGACTCCTTCACCGTTCGCCCGTATACCTGCGAGACCCCGGGCAAGATCGACCTGCATGTATTGAGCAGCAGCGAGTACTTCTGCATCTGGAGCAACGGTACTTTTACTTATGATCCCTATCTCGACGGTCTCGCCCCGGGATCCTACACCGTGGAGGTCACCAACAACCTGGGTCAGACCACCCTGATGGGCCCCTTCACCATCGACAGCCTGGCGGATGCGTTCATGGGGACCATCGACACCATCCTCTACCCCACCTGTTCCGACCCGGCCACCGGCATCATTATCCTGGTGCCGCCCGCCCCACAGGACCAGTACACCTACCAGTGGGCCCACGACCCGAACCTGCACACCTGGGCCGCAGAAGACCTCTCTGCCGGCACCTATCCGGTCACTGTAACGGATGCAGATGGATGTCGCAGAGCCCTGGAGATCACCCTGGACGACACAGGTCCCGTGATCGATCAACTATTGACCACCCCGCCGATCTGTGCAGGGGGCAAATCGGGCACCCTGACCCTGGATGTCCTGGGGCCGACACCCCCATTCACCATCGATGTACTGAACCAGACCACTGCAAAACTCAAATTCCCGCCATACAAACTCGACGCAGGACAATACCGGGTCTTTGTCCAGGATGCCAAAGGCTGCAAGACTACCAGCGACTTCCTGATTTCCGACCCTCCTGCCATGAAGATCGACTTCCTGATCGGGCTGGACCTGGACGGACAACCCACCATCCTGTCGCCCAAGATCAGCCAGGGGCAACCACCCTACTCCTTCCTCTGGAGCGATGGCAGCATGGCTCCTACCCGATCCGATCTGAGTCCGGGCATCTACCAGCTCACTGTCACCGATGGCCTGGGCTGCAGCCGGGCGGAAGAGTTCAAATATGGCATCCCCGGCGGTGGAGTGATCGGGAATGGCGGATTGCAGATCGAACCGGTGCCAGGTGGGGTCATTGCCCGATTCGACGCGGGAATCAATCCGATGATCCATCGATACCAGGTGGTGGATCTTCTGGGAAGAACCATCGTTGACCATTCAGGACAAATTCATCCCTCTGTTCCATTTTTCATTCCACTTCCCTGTTCCGGGATCTACGTCCTCAAAGCCGTCGACCGACCGGGAACGGAATGGACACGCCTGTTCAGCTTCCCATGACGAAATTTTGCTCAATTGGCGACAAATTGGACGAAAGTTCAACAGAGATGGGCCCGGAATGACAGCATTCACCCTGAACATCGTATTTTGAAGGATGCGTTCCAAGCCTACCAACCACCTGATCCATCACCGACCCATGCAGAGAATCATTCTATTGATTGCCCTGGTGGCCATGGCCACCATCGCTGGCGCACAAGAAAACTGTGCTAATGGTATCGATGATGATGGCGATGGGCTGATCGATCTGCAGGACACCGAATGCAGTTGCTACGGACTGCATCCCTGGACACCCGCTGACCAACTGCCCAATCCGTCATTTGAGGAAAAACTGTGTTGCCCGGTGGGCTTTTCCCAGACGAACTGCCTGTTGGATTGGGACAGGGGAACGACGGCCACTGCCGACTATCTGCACACCTGCGGGTTTGTCAGCGCTTCTTTCATCGATGCAGGGTTGGTCCCATTTCCCAATGATTCGGGTGCTGTTGCTCTTATCATCTCCGATTCATGGTCTGAATATATCGCAACATGCACAACCTCCCCGCTGCTTGCGGGAAGGCCATACCGATTAACCTTCGAGGTCGCCTCCGTGCCCACGACCAACTTTGGTGACCTGTGCAACAATGGTGATATTTTCTATCCGGAATTGGACCTGGCCATCTGGGGACACCCTGAGTGTACGGGTGAAATAAATACCAAAGGATGCCCAAGCGAGGGAGATTCCACCTGGCAAATCCTGGGATCGGTCACCTATGTTCCTGAGTCTGCCTGGAAGCGGTATACCATCACTTTCATTCCTCCAGAGGATATCCGTGGTGTCATGATCGGCCGAACCTGCGATCTGCCCGATACCGGGTATTCCGGATCACCCTGTTATGCCTATTTCGCTCTGGACGACCTGGAGCTGGATACAGCCGAACAGCTCGACACCATTCAGATTTCGGATAATGGCTGGACAGAACCTGACCAGTATGCCCTGAGCGCCGAGGTCAATGATTCAGGTGGGACTTGGCAATGGTACCTGGACGGCATTGCTCTGGAAGGGCAGGAAAGCGCCCAACTGTATTTCAGTGACGCCAACTACCAACCTGGAACCTACCAGGTGGTGTACACCCAGGGTGGCCATTGCCTTCAGGACAGCTTCCTGATCGACCTGCCGCCGCCGCGGGCACTAGCCGATCTCCTGATGATCCATGGGGATACCTTGTTTCTGGAGAACCGTTCGGAGCACGCCCTGGAATGGATCTGGCACTTCGGCGACGGCACCACTTCCATGGAAGAATATCCATTTGTACATGTCTATCCTGGCCCGGGCCTGTATGAGGGCTACCTGGTCGCCATCAATCATTGTTGCACAGACACCTTCTTCTTCACCGTTCCCATCTTCCAGCCACCCTTCCTGGTTGATTCGATGATGCTTCCATTCATCTGTGACTCGCTGGGCAGCATTCTGCTGGACATTCTTTCCAGCACACCGTATACGTGCGAATGGAATACGGGATGGATGTCCGATGATCCTTCAATAACCGGCCTGCCTCCGGGCCTGTACAGCGTCAAGGTCACCAATCAGAACGGGCAATCCACCTTTGGTCCCTTCACCATCGATTCCCTGACCCTGGGATTTCAGGGCATCATGGATATCCTCACGGTACCCACCTGTGGATTACCACCATCAGGCAGCATCCTGCTCACTCCTGCCGGACCGGATACAGTCTATCAATATCAATGGTCGCATGATCCGCTGCTCGAAATATCCCTGGCAGAGGAATTACCCGGCGGTGAGTACACGGTTACCATCACGGATGCCTTTGGCTGCCGGAAAGCGTTTGCAGTCACTCTGCCGGAATGGGGACCGGTGATCGATTCCCTGGTGATCACGCCACCCCAATGCCCCGGGGATAGCAGCGGCACCCTGGACGTCTGGATCAATGGACTCCAGCCCCCATTCGATACAGAGGTCCTGAACATCTTCACCTCAGAGACAAAATCCCCACCTTATCAACTGGATCGCGGTGATTACCTGATCCAGGTCACAGACAGCCTGGGGTGTCAAACCCACCTGGACTTCGAGGTCATCGATCCCCCTGCCATGAAAATCGACTTCCTGATCGGGCTGGACCTGGACGGACAACCCACCATCCTGTCGCCCAAGATCAGCCAGGGTCAACCACCTTACTCCTTCCTCTGGAGCGATGGCAGCACTGCACCTACCCGATCCGATCTGGGTCCGGGCATCTACCAGCTCACCGTCACCGACGGCCTGGGCTGTATCCGGACGAAGGAATTCAAATATGGCATCCCGGGAGGCGGGGTGATCGGGAATGGCGGGTTGCAGATCGAGCCGGTGCCGGGTACTGCCCAGGTTCGGATCGATCGAATACCCGGGCAAACGGCACCCTGGACCATTCTGATCGTCGACGTCTACGGGCGCATCATCCAAACCCGGCTCTTCCCCCAGGACATGGGATCTCTGACCTGTACGCTGCCCTTCGCAGGGGTCTATTGGGTCCAGGCCATTCGTGCGGATGGATTCCGTCAGTCCCGAATGGTGTTGTACCCCTAATTCAAGATGCCCATGTTTACATCCTGACCCAATTGTTTAAAGAATTCATTTAGCGGATTTGAGCCTATGCGCATTCTCCTGCTCTTCATCTGGACACTGCTCTTCAGCACCACACTCCCTGGCCAGGCCAATGATTGTGCAGCAGCCTCCACCGTCTGTGGCACCATGCCACCCTCCGGAAATCCGCTGGGAACTGGCGACTACGATGACTTCAGTGATCCCGACAATGATCCCGGCTGCCTGTCCTCGGAGGGCAACACGGCATGGTTCTATTTCGAGATCGAAGCAGGTGCCCCTCCCGGCCTGACCCTTGAATTCTCGATCATCCCGGATGGAGGATATGGTGAAGACTACGATTGGGCATTGTTCGGCCCGGATGTGGACTGTGGTGATCTGGGTTCCCCCATTCGGTGTTCCTCCGCCTCCTTCAACTGCGCATTCTGTCCGGAGACCGGCCTGGGTATGGGGGCGACCGATTACTCGGAATTCCCCGTTTTTGGCGACGGATTCGTCGCCCCATTGTTGGTCAATGGAGGAGAAGGATACTTTATCGCTATCAATAATTGGTATGGCACAGGCAATGGATTCACTATGACCTTCGGAGGTGATGCGGCCCAGTTTTTCGACTGTACAGCTACGCCCCCTTGCACGGTCAAGGCAATTGCTTCCGAGGATGAGATTGTCTGTGAAGGCGGCGTACCCGTGCAGATCCATGTCACACCGGATGGTGGATTGCCGGCATACATGTATTCATGGGCCGGCACCGGAAATGGCAGTGATTTCCTCAGTGATCCAACAGCCCGGGATCCGATCATCGCCATTCCCCTGGGGATCAATGGATCATTCACCTATTCTGTTACAGTGACCGACGGGATTTGCGAAGCTGTTGACTCCCTTCTTATTACGGTTGTTCCCCACTCGCCCTTGCTCATCGACTTCCTGATCGGGCTGGACCTGGACGGACAACCCACCATCCTGTCGCCCAAGATCAGCCAGGGTCAACCACCTTACTCCTTCCTCTGGAGCGATGGCTGCACTGCTCCTACCCGATCCGATCTGGGTCCGGGTATCTACCAGCTCATCGTCACCGATGGCCTGGGCTGCACCAGGTCGGAAGAGTTCAAATACGGCATCCCCGGCGGTGGAGTGATCGGGAATGGGGGATTGCAAATCGAGCCGGTGCCGGGTACCGCCCAGGTTCGGGTCGATCGAACGTCTGGGCCGTCGGCACCCTGGACCATTCTGATCGTCGATGTCTACGGGCGTCTCATCCAATCCCGGCTCCTTCCCCAGGACATGGGATCTCTTACCTGTACGCTGCCCTTCCCGGGAGTCTATTGGGTCCAGGCCATTCGCGCGGATGGATTCCGTCAGTCGAGGATGGTCCGAGGCCTGTGAATCCTGATCCCTCAGACGTCACCTGTTCAACCGGGACCCCGGCAGCGAATTGCTCCTGAACTGGCTCATGATTCAAGAAGCCATCAGATTCCTTACTTTTAGGAATCTGAAACGACTATTGACCGAATTCAGCCAGCCAAGATGCCCCCTATGCGCTATATTCTACTTTTCGTCTGGACTTTTCTCCTGAGCACCACACTCCTCGGCCAGGCCAATGATTGTGCGTCCGCCACGACCATCTGCGCCAACCCGCCCCCCTCCGGCAACCCGCAGGGGAACGGTGGCTACGATGACTTCAGTGACCCCGACAATGATCCCGGCTGCCTGTCCTCGGAGGGCAACACGGCATGGTTCTATTTCGAGATCGAAGCAGGTGCCCCTCCCGGCCTGACCCTCGAATTCTCGATCATCCCGGATGGCGGATATGGTGAGGACTATGACTGGGCATTGTTCGGCCCGGATGTCGACTGTGGTGACCTCGGTTCGCCCATTCGGTGTTCCTCTGCCGCCTTCGACTGCGCCTTCTGTCCAGAGACCGGCCTGGGAATGGGGGCGACCGATTATTCGGAAGGCCCCGGTTTTGGCGATGGATTCGTCGCCCCGCTGATGGTCAACGGAGGAGAAGGCTATTACATTGCCATCAACAACTGGTATGGCACCGGCAACGGTTTCACGATGACATTTGGTGGAGATGCCGCCCAATACATGGATTGTGTAGCCCAGCCCCCTTGTTCTGTCGCGGCGGATGCTTCAGATGATATCACGATCTGTGAAGGCGGCGACCCGGTCCCGGTCAACGTCATTCCAGATGGAGGGCTGCCGCCTTACACCTTCTCCTGGGATGGCTCCGGCGATGGGGGGAACTACCTCAGTGACCCGACTGTCCAGGACCCCACGATCACCATTCCGTTGGGAGTGACCGGCTCGTATACCTATTACGTCACCGTTACCGATGGGATCTGTGAAGCTGTCGACTCCCTTCATTTGGAGATCTTTCCGTCCCCGGAGATCGAGATCGACCCCCTGGGGCCATTCTGCACCAATGACCAGACCTCCATACAGGCCACAGGTACGCCCCAGAATGGCCAATGGGGAGGGATCGCCAATCCGTTAGGTGTCTTTGTACCTGCCAACTTCAACAACGGGGTCGAACAACTGACTCTCAGCACTGTCTCACCGGAAGGATGTCCGGGCACCGAGACGATCGATGTCGAATTCTTTGACCCGGAAGATATCGATGTCGCACCGATCGACCCACTTTGTGAATCCGCCCCTCCCTACAAGGTCCAGGTGGATCCGCCCGGTGGGGTCTGGTCAGGTGACATCTCCCCTGACGGCACGATCTATCCGGATCTCCTGGGTCCGGGGACCTTTATCGGTACATACGAGTACACCAGCATCTATGGTTGCGAAAGCGTCGAACAGATCATCTTCGATATCTTCGAAGACCCCGAACCCATGATCCTGGATCCGGGACCGTTGTGCGTGACCAACAATAGTGTCCAGATCGATGGTGATCCGTCAGGAGGATCCTGGTCCGCCACGCCTGATATCAATGGGGTTGTATTTCCCTCCCTCCTCGGTGTGGGAACTTATTCTGCCATCTACACCTACTATGATGCCAATGGTTGTATGGGCGCGGATACGACTACGCTTGAGATCGTTGACGAGCCTTTTGCCGATCTCCCCTCGGATGCATTCATCTGCAACAGCGACGCCGGCGGCCAGACCACCCTGCTGGATTTCAGCACGCTCATCCTCGGAGGTGATCCGAACGGGACATGGTCTGACCTGGATGGCTCCGGAGCAGCCGGCCCCTTCCCTGTTCTTGACTTCTTCGGTGTCATG
This sequence comes from Lewinellaceae bacterium, assembly GCA_020636225.1. Classification (GTDB taxonomy): domain Bacteria; phylum Bacteroidota; class Bacteroidia; order Chitinophagales; family Saprospiraceae; genus JAGNXB01. Next base: position 782,134 of record JACJYI010000002.1, read on the forward strand.
CCGGGCGTCTATACGTTTGCCTACACCACCAATTCCGCCCAGGGCGACTGCCCCGAATTCACCGGTACGATCAGCGTGGTCGTGGAGAATTGCGAGTGCCCCAGCGTGGCCCTTGATCCGTTGACCCTGCTCTGTGAGGATCAGGCTGATCTGGACCTCGCAACCATCAAGATCACCGCAGAAACAGGATCGTTTTCCATCACCAGTGCCCCCCCGGGGTCGAATCCGGCCACGTTGAACGGAAACCAATTCCAGGGCACCGGGAAAGATCCCGGCCTATACGAGATCCAGTTCAACCTGAGCATTCCTCCCCCCGCTGGATGCCCGACCTTCGGCACTGCCGAGATCCAGATCATTGCGCTTCCATCCGCAACCCTGACACCAAGTGTACAGGTTTGCAACCAATCAGGAACGGGAAGCTTTCCGAGCATACTGGACCTGTATTCCCTGATCACTGCTGGCGATGGATCAGGCACCTGGCAGGACCTGGATGCATCCGGTGCTGCCGGGCCATTTGACGCCGTGGACTTTGTCGGCATTGCCCCGGGAAGCTACACCTTCGAGTATACCACGGGCAGCGCCATCGCTCCCTGCCAGGATGTGACCTATTCGGTCGAGGTCATCGTCAATGATTGCAGCTGTCCCAGCACGGCCTTTTCCAGTCCACCAGACCTCTGCAATGATATGGGCAGCCTTGACCTCAATACCCTGCTGCAAACCACTGAACCGGGCAGTTGGTCGATCACGACCACTCCTCCCGGCACCAACCCCATGACTTTGACTGGCAGCCTGATCCAGGCTGACGGAAAGGACCCCGGCAGCTACACGGTGCGGTTTACACTGACTACCCCACCTCCCGCCGGATGCCCAGATCATAGTGAAGAAATCCTCACTGTCGTACCTGCCCCGTTCGCTACCCTGACACCGCAGCTGGCGATCTGCAACAGCAACACCTCGGGTACCGACCCTACTACACTGGACCTGTCCGATTTCATCACCGCAGGGGACGCTTCCGGCTCCTGGACCGATGACCAGGGCAGCGGGGCGACAGGCACCCTTCCCCAGCTGGACTTTACCGGTGTGACACCCGGACTTTACCCTTTCACCTATACTACGGCGAGCGCCACAGCTCCCTGCTCGAATAAAAGCTACACCGTGAATGTCCTGGTGAAGAACTGTCTTTGCCCAGACCTCGACATCCTGGCGTCCATGACCCTCTGCAACAGCAATGCCACCTTCGACCTGACCAACCTCATCAATCAGGCTGCTCCCGGCAACTGGTCGCTCAGTGGCATTCCCGGAGGGACCAATCCGGCCAGTCTGACCGGCACGATCCTGACCATCCAGGACCGGGATGCCGGGCCGTATACACTGACCTATACCCTGCAACCAGCCCCTCCTGCCGGCTGTCCCACAGAATCCCCATCGACTCTTCAACTGGCTGACCAGCCGGCAAGTGGACTGGCCTTGCCACCACCCGGCTTCTGTGAAGGACTCCCCGCCATCCAGGACCTCAGTGACCTGCTCACGGGAAGTGATCCTGGTGGCAGCTGGAGCATATCCTCGGGGCCGGTCATCCCCGCAGGTTCTTTTGACCCCGTCAGTGGAACCGTCTCTGTCCAGAACCTGGCTGCCGGCACCTACGGATTTACCTATACGATCAATGCCACCACACCCTGCCAGGCTGCTACAACGACTGCCAATTTGATCGTTCATCCCAATCCGGTGGCAGACGCCGGGACAGACCAGACCATCAGCTGCCTGGATCCCACGGTCAGCATCGGTCCGGCCACTGCTCCTACACCTGGATTGACGCTGAGCTGGAGCGGGCCCGGCGTGAATGCAAATACTACTACCAATCCGGTCGTCAACACACCGGGGACCTTTGTCCTCACTGTCACGAATCCGGCCACCGGTTGTTCGTCCATGGATGACGTCATGGTCTCCGGGAGCAATGACCTGATCACCAGTATCCTGGTCGAGGGCCAGGGAAACAGCTGCCCCGGCTCCGCAGATGGCTATCTGGAAGTGCTTGCCGTACAGGGAGGGACATCCCCCTATACCTACAGCCTGAATGGCGGCACGCCAAACAATACGGGATTCTTTGCGCCCTTGTCCGGCGGGACCTACCAGATCCAGGTGAAGGACGACATCGGCTGCACCCGAGATACCACCTTGACCCTGCTGTCTGGCAATGGCTTCAGTCTGGATCTCGGCCCTGACCTGGACGTATTAGCCGGCACCTCCGTGCCGGTTCAGGCGTTGATCAATCCGCCCACGACGACCCTGGTCAGCCTGGACTGGAATCCAGCCCCACCGGATGGATGTACCACGTGTACCGGATTTTCCTTTACGGCGTCCCAGGACATTACCTATTCCCTGATCGCTACCGATCAGAATGGCTGTACGGCTTCTGACCAGGTGACCATTTTGGTCACCCTGCCTCGTCGGGTTTTCATTCCCAGCGCGTTTTCGCCAAATGGAGACGGCTTGAATGATCTTTTCTACGTGCAGGGTGGCTCCGAAGTCCTGAGGGTCATCAGCCTGCAGGTATTCGATCGATGGGGCAATGCCATCTTCCGTCGGGATGATACACCTGTCAATGATGCTGACTATGGATGGGATGGCACCTTCCGTGGCCGATTCGTCAGCCAGGAAGTATATGTCTATACCGCTGAAGTGGAATTTGCCGATGGGATGACGCGATTGTACAAGGGGGATGTCCTGATCAGTGACTCCCTGTCGAGATAGACCAGGATGTGATGCAGATCACGCAGTGGATTTCGGTGCCCCCCTACCTTTGGCCGAAATTCCACTTCATATGATCCGACAACTGATCCTCCTGGCCATGTTGCCCCTTCTGGCAGGTGCTTGCGCCCAGCAACCTGTATCACCATCTGCTGCATCCACTCCAGATGAGGCCGCCATTGCGCGCCATATCGATGCGACTTCCTTTTCAACCCTGATGGCCGAAAAACCGGATCATCTCCTGGTGGATGTTCGTTCTCCTCAGGAGACCGCCCAGGGCATCTTACCCCAGGCACAGCAGATCAATTTCTATGATGCTGACTTCAGCGAAGCGCTGCAACGACTGCCGAAAGACAAGCCCGTGTTTGTCTACTGCCGTTCTGGTAACCGAAGTGGCCAGGCGATGGACCAGATGAAGAAAATGGGATTTCGGGAAGTGTACAACCTGCAAGGGGGCATTGGTGCCTGGAGCGCTGCGGGACTGCCCATTGTCCGACCTTAGACATTCTGAATCAGTGCCTCATCGCTCATCCTACCGGATGTTTTCGAATGAGGCGATCCGACTTGGGTGTATGAACAGAATAAAAACGCCCCGATCCACAGGACCGGGGCGCCGGGGGGCCGGACCCGATTGACCGGGCCGGAGGCTGGTTTTGAGGGTTTGCCTTATTGCCGGATCACCTCCAGGATCTGCTGCCCGTTCTTGGATTGAAGGAGCAGCCGGTAGGAACCTGCTGGCAAAGCGTGCAGGTCCAATTCTACCTCGCCCTGCAAACCGGAGGACCAATGCCATTCCCGGACCATCTGACCCAGCATATTGACCAGGTATCCCCGGACCGGTTCCACTGATGTGGTCGAGCCGGACAGAAATACGGAACCAGTGCTTGGATTGGGATACAGCTGGATATGTCCGTCAGAAAGGTCATCAACCGACGTGATGGTGACAAGCTGGATCAAGAGGTCTTCTACCTCCCCCTGGGCGAACAACCCGCATGCTTCCGGCAAGGTGGAATCCGTCTCGATATCCGTGTATTTGACCACCGTTCGAATGAAGGATGGTCCGGCGACAGCAAATGGGGGCACGGTAAACTGGATCGTGCGCGGCCCGTAGCTCAGCTCCTTGGCATCGTAGACCAGTTCACCGAAATCGAAGAAGTCTCCATCCCGGTTCCAGTCCACCCAGGTGCGTATGTACGCCGGCAGGGCTTCTCCTTCATAGCCCGGCACAACTGTCAATTCAACATCCTCACCCCATGGCAGCAGGTGATCGATGGCATCATGGGCTCCCCATCCACAGTCGTTCCCGCTGGACAGGTTTTCTCCCTGAAGGACCATCTCCTCGACCCACAAGGCGTCACTGTTCTCGCCTCGGCTTTCACAGTAGGGCGGATTGCTCAGCGGGATCACATGGATGGTGAATATGCAGAAGCTGGCATTGCCACAGACATCGTCTGCCCAGTATTGCACCTCCGTTTCGCCCGGATAATAGGTATCTCCCGGATAATGCGTGTAGGTCAGGGTGAAGTCGCTGCAGTTGTCAGTGACCTGGGGTTCATTCCAGAAGACGACTACCGGACAGAATTCTTCGGTATAGACCACGATATCCTGGGGGCAACTGTCAAACACGGGAGGCTCCTCGTCGATGGTTTGCACCCATTGGACACATTCGACCTTCTTGGTGGTATCCCCCACTGCCGTCAGTGTCCAGGTCCGCCCGATCTTGGCCGAACCGGGACATCCGGATGAATCCATGATCCAGTCACTATACGACAGATCCAGTAATCCGCAATTGCCCGGTCCGACCAGTTCAGGCTCGCCGGCCACAGAGGGATCGGTCGGTTCGCCCGGACATGCCTGGTATTTCCCGGGGCATTTCAACTCGGGAAGGATACAGCAAGGTTCGACAGTGATCGTGAAGGAACAGGAAGCGAGATTGCCGCATTCATCCGTAAACGTATAGATCACTGTGGTCACGCCTTCCTGGAATGTACTTCCCGGGGCATGGCTGGACAGGGTACTGACCTGTCCGCAATTGTCCATCACTCCCGGGGGATCCCACTGCACAATGGCTTCACAATCCGCATTGGGTTGCACGGTCACATCCTCGGGACATTCCCACACCACCGGAGGGGTATTATCCAGGAGGACAGCTGTCTGTGATGCCGTAGCACTGTTCCCACATTCATCCTCAGCGGTCCAGGTACGGGTGACCATCTGGCCGGTCTGACAATCACCGGGCCCCTTGATATCCGTATAGGTCAGCGTCACCTGTCCGCAGTTATCTTCTGCGGTGGGAGTCCCAAAGGGAATGAGTGGCGTCGGGCAGATGGTGATATCATCGGGCAGATCAGCAATGATCGGTGCGGTCTTGTCTTCCAGGACGATCACCTGCAGGCAACTGGCAGACAGGGTTGGATCTGCGTCATAGTATGCCGTCCACGTGCGCTCAATGGTCTGGTCTCCGCATCCGCCCATATGGACGACCTCGTCCTCAAAATCGATCTCAATGTTGCCGCATGGGCCGTCTGGTGTGATGGATGTGGCAAATCCGGTGACCAGAGGCGATATGGATTCGCCGGGACACCCCTGGATATCTGGAGGGCAGGTGATCTCCGGCGCCTGGCAACATGTAGTCACGGTGACCGTGAAGCTGCATTGGGTCTTGTTCCCACAGGCGTCAATGAAAGTATAGACCACTGTGGTGGTCCCTTCATAAAATGTGCTGCCCGGTTGGTGTGAAACGATCGTCGTCACCGCACTGCAATTGTCCATGGGAATCGGTGCCGCCCACCCCACCTTGACCTTGCAGTCAGGCCCCGGAGCTACTGTGATATCGTCCGGGCAATCCCAATACGTCGGTGGTTCCTTATCCTCCAGATAGATATACTGGACACAGGTGGCATACAATTGCGGATTGGCGTCGTAGGCCGCCCGCCAGGTACGCTTGATCACCTTGTCCCAGCAATTCCCCTGGCTGATCATCTGATCGGTCCAGGTGATCTCCACCTTGCCACAAGGGCCATCCGGCGTCCAGGACATCGCCCATCCAGTGACGGACGGATCCATCGGTGTGTCCGGACATCCGTAGTAATCATCCGGACACTGGATCTCCGGCACCTGGTAACAACAGTCCTTGACCGTGACCTGGAAGCTGCAGGTGGCCATCTGACCGCAGCCATCCGTGGCTTTGTAGGTCACGATGGTGGTTCCTACGGGAAAGACACTTCCAGGGGGCGGGCCCGATATCTGAACGACCGATTCACAAGGGAGCTCCATGATGTACTCCTTCTTGACATGACCCAATTCATCCGACCAGAACCCATCCGGATGCAAGACTGCGTAGTCCTCATTGGTAATACCCCCGTTGTCCGGCTGACCAGGCATCCAGTGGGTGAAGGCCAGCGGTTCCCCGTTGACCCATCGGAACTGGCCCTCCACCTGTTCATCTGTCAGGCCGATCCAGGCGGTCGTCTGCAACAGCTTGGCGGCCAACCAGTCATTCTCATCGGAAGAGTTCAGGACGACCAGGTGCCCGCCGTTGGCCAGGCAGATGGACTGGCTCATACCCCAATCCTGCTTGTCGAGCGAACAATAATAATGCGAACCCTGAAACTCACCCATGTAGACGAACCCGGGTATCGGATCCCCCTGGGGACAATCCGTACAACAAGACCAGAGCGAAGGGATGGTCCAGGAGTAGGACGCACCGTTCTTTCCCGGCTGGCAATCCAATGTCACATCATCCGGACATTCCAGGGATATACCGCCGGAAACGATCACATGGAAGGAGCAATAGGCAAAGTTTCCGCAGGGATCGGTGATCTTGTACTTGATCTCCGTGCTGCCGGGAGGAAAGACCGACCCGGGAGGCGGGCCCTTGATCTGGGTAATGGTCAGGCAAGGAATCTCGATGATACATTCCTTGTAGGCCTGTTTCTCCACCGTCTTCCAGGCACCTCCCGAGAGCATGACGACCACATCTTCGTTGCCATTGATGTTCTGGGGCTGACCGATCTCCCAGTTCGAAAAGTTGAACGGCTGGAGGCTGGCCCAAACGAACTGTCCTTCCACGGACAGGTCATTCAACCCGATAAACGCTTCCGGCAACTGCAGGACACCAGACAGGTATTGATTCTCTGCCGACGAACCAATACTGGCCAAATGTCCGCCATAACTGGCCGCAAACGCCTGCCCATTCGTCCATTGGAAGAGTGAATTCGTGCAATAGTAGTGTGAGCCATTGAAACTCCCCATATCAATGGTATTGGGAGGAACCTGCCCACAGGAACTGCAGATCGAACTGGCCACTGGCAAGTCCCAGGACACGACGGCGCCGTTGATCCCCGGCTGACAGGTAGCATGAATATCGTCCGGGCAATCCGCCGTGATCGCTGGAAGAACGGTCACCGAAAAGGAGCAAAGTGCCACATGCCCGCAAGGATCACTAATGGTATAGGCGATGAGGGTGGTCCCCACCGGAAAGAACGACCCGTTGGCAGGCCCTGCCGTCTGTTGGATATCCACACAGGGGATCTCCACAACAAAACGCTTTGGCTTTTGGTCTTCCGTATCCTGCCAACCACCGGAGGGTAGCATTTCAACGGCATCCTGCTCGGTCTGGCCATTGCCGTTATTCGGCTCACCCGGGATCCAGCGAGAAAAGAGGAACGGCTCACCGCTGTGCCACTGGTACTGGCCCTCCACGAGCAGATCATGCAGTCCGATAAAGGCTGTGGTACCGATCAATTGCTTGGCAATGAACTGATTCTCCTCTTCACTGCTGATGGAAGCCAGATATCCTCCCTGGGAGGAGGCGTATTGTGCCGCCATGGACCAGCTGGTCGAATTATTGGAAAGGAAATAGGAATGGCCATTGAACTCGCCGAGACTCTGGCACCCGGGGATGCTGACGATACACAAGGGACAATCCGTCGACACCTGAGGAGGTGTCCATTGGACATAGGCGCCATTCAGACCATTGGCGGCATAGACCGTCTGGTCATTCGGACAGATTACCTCCAAACCGCCCATTCGGGGATGGCTTGGATGAACATTCGGACTCGTGATCATTCCGGCTGGAAAATCAACAGGTGTGGCAGTCAGGAACGTAACAAGGCTGAACCATAGACCCAGACTCAGTACGATCGCCAACCACCGGTGGTGTACCAGTGCTTGCATTGTACAGGATGTTTGATCAATAAATAGGTCAGAAAACCGCATTGACAGAGCGTCAACGGGATATGGTTCCAAAAGGGGGGTGTCCATTTCAATGAAACGAACGCATCAAAGATAGTTTAAATATGAAATAAACCCAATCCTGAATCCCAAAATGACATTTTTCATTCCACAGGGTTGTGGCTACCTTGGTCGGCCATGGCCACCTACCTGATCGAACTGCATTACCTGCCCGGGGCAGCCTTCCTGGCACCTCTGGCAGCCGGATGGGACCTCCAGATCGAACAAATGGACCATTTTCAGAAAAAAACGGGGCGGAACCGGTGTCGACTGCTCAGCAGTTATGGCATGATCCAGTTGTCCATTCCCCTTCTCAAAGGCAAGCATCAACAACAGCCCTACCGGGATGTCCGGATCGCCAGGGACTCACCCTGGGAGCGCACACATTGGCGAACGATCCAGTCGTGCTACGGCCGGTCACCCTTCTTTGAGCATTATGCCGACACCCTTGCCAGCCTGTACGAGAACAGGGAGAAGTTTCTGTGGGACTGGAATATGAAACTCTTCCATTGGGTGCTGGAACAACTCCACATTCCGGCTTCCTTTGCCCTGTCCACTGCCTGGAACCCTACACCCGAATCAGACATCCATGACTTCAGAGGGGCCATCCATCCGTCAGATCAGGGATTGGTGAAGGAGGTGGTCTATCCGCAGGTCTTCACCGATCGCCACGGGTTCACGGGCGACCTGAGTGTACTGGATTTGCTATTTTGTGCCGGCCCTCAGGCTCGGATGATCCTGCGAGAAATGACCCGGCCAACACCAGCATGACCAAGCTCCTCGACCAGCAGATCTACCAGTGGCGACAACGCCTGATCAAGTTCATGGAAGACCTTGACTCGTTTATTCAGAAGGGAGGGAATGACGAGCTTCGGCAAACCGCCAGTGATCTGCAAGCTCGATCTGCCGACCCCTTCCTCTTTGTGATCGTCGGTGAGGTCAAAGCAGGTAAGTCCAGTTTCATCAACGCCCTCCTGGACACAGGCAAGGAGATCTGCAAGGTGGCGCCTCAACCGATGACCGATTGTATCCAACAGATCGTCTATGGACCATCCGAGGAAGAGACACAGATCAATCCCTACCTGCGCATGATCAGGCAGCCGGTGGAGATCCTGAAGGATTTTACCATTGTCGATACGCCGGGTACCAACACCATTATCCAGCATCATCAGGAGATCACCGAGCGTTTTATCCCTGCGTCCGACCTGATCGTGTTTGTCTTTGAAGCCAAGAATCCCTATCGCCAGTCCAGTTGGGACTTCTTTTCCTTTATTACCGACGAGTGGCGCAAGAAGGTCATCTTCATCCTCCAACAAAAGGATCTGCTGACCGAAGAAGAACTTCGTGTCAATACAGAAGGCGTTCGTCAGCACGCCCGGCAACAGGGGATCGAACACCCGCTCGTCTTTGCCGTCAGTGCCCGGGATGAGATTCACGGACAAAAGGATCAAAGCGGATTCGAGCCACTGAGGGATTACATTCAACGATCGGTCACCGGCGGTGCCGCCCCAGTCCTGAAAATGGAAAGTGTCCTCCGTACCACTGAGGCCTTGCTGGACAAGATGAGATCCGGGATGGATATCCGACGGAAACAATGGGAAACAGACAAGGCTTTTCGCCAGCGAATCGGAGAGGCACTCGATCAGCAAAAGGTGCTTTCCGAAGGCCAGGTGCATACCCTGGTGGACACGATCACCCATGACTTCCACCGCATCGCCACTGCCTATGAAAAAGAGCTCTCGGAAGGACTTGCCTTCCTCACGGTGATCAATAAGACCATAGCTGGCCTGTTCTCCCGGCAGGCAACCCTCAAAGAATGGCTCCAGGACCTGATCCGTCGGCTGGAATCCGCCCTGCAGACCGATCTGAAAATGAAGCTGGACCAACAGATCGTCGATGTTGCCGATCGGATCCAGCAGATGGCCAGAGTGATCGAATATGAGATCCGAAACAGTACCAATGTCCTGGCGATGGACCATGAGATCTTCAGCGATATTGCCGAGCGACGCGCAGAAGTCCTCAAGGAACTTCTGGCATCGTTCACCTCATTCATGCAACGCGGCGAGAACTTTCTGCCAGAAGATGTCTTTGATGCCTCCAAACATATGGCCCCTCAGGTGGCGGCTGGAAGTGGCATCGCCGTGATCGGTGTCGTCCTGGCCGCCGTAACCAAGGGCATGGTCTTTGACGTGACGGGAGGCATCCTCACCGGACTGGGTGTCCTGTTTGCCGGCATCACCTTTGGCTTTCAACGACGCTCGATTCTCCGCAGATATCGGGCAGAAATGACCCATGGCGAGAGACAGCTGCGCCAGGAGCTGGAAACCAAGTTGCTCAGCTATGTCCACACCATCCGCAAGCGCATCGAAGCCAATTTTGACCGGTTTGACCTCCACCTCGCTCGGGAAGAAGAAGATATCCTGCAGTTGGAATCGGAATGCACCTCCCTGACAAACCAACAGACCGGATTATTGTTAGAATTGTCAAACGCTCTTTCTCATTCCTCATAACCCTCCATTTCTCATGCTGCTCAGAATCTTATCCTCCCTGGCCGGAGTGATCCTTTTCCTTACGGCCTGCCAAGAAACGTCCATGACCACCTCGTACCCCGCCATACCCGTAAGCTATCCTCCCACCCGCACGGAGGCCATCGTCGATACCTATTTCTCCACCCCGGTCGCAGATCCCTATCGCTGGCTGGAGATCGATACGGCGGCAGAGGTAGAAGCCTGGGTCAAGGCCCAGAATGAAGTCACCTTCGGCTACCTGGACCAAATTCCCTTTCGCACCGCTCTTCGTAAGCGATATGAAGAGCTGTTCAATTTTCCAAAGGTCGGCGCACCGAACAAGGCTGGAGACTACTACTTCTTCTCCAAGAATGACGGATTGCAGAACCAGGCCGTGATCTATATCCAGAAAGGGCTGGAAGGCAAACCGGAAGTATTCCTCGATCCCAATACGATGTCAGCAGATGGCACTGCCGCGGTCGAGATGATCGGCTTCAGCCCGGACAATCGCTATGTGGCTTATTCCCGTTCAGATGCCGGCTCTGACTGGAGCCAGATCCGGATCATCGAGATCGAAACCAGGCGCGAACTTGACGATCGGCTCGACTGGGTCAAGTTCAGTGGAGCCGGCTGGACCGATTCTGGGTTCTTCTACAGTCGCATGCCGGAACCCCAACCCGGCATGGAACTCTCCCAGGCGAACCAGTACCACAGCGTCTATTTTCATAAACTCGGTGATCCTCAATCAGCGGACAAGCTCATCTACCGAAATGAAATGGCTCCACAGATGTACCATTGGACCACGGTCACGGAGGATTTGGCCTATCTGGTCCTGTATGCCTCTACCGGCACGGACGGGTTCGAGACCTATGTGAAGGACTTGCGCAAGTCCGGCTCGGCGTTCCAGCCTCTGTTCACCGGATTTTCCCACAAGAACGTCGTGGTCGATCATGTCGATGGTCACTTCCTGGTCCACACGGATATCCAGGCACCTAATTATCGCTTGATTGCCATCGATCCAGCCCGGCCTGACTCTTCCAACTGGACGGATGTCATTCCGGAAAAAGAAGACCTCCTGACCGGCGTCACGACCGGAGGTGGCAAGCTGTTCGCCAATTACCTGAAAAATGCCACCACCCGGGTGTACCGCTATGACCCCGATGGCACGAATGAACAGGAGATCCAGCTGCCAGGTCTGGGATCAGCCGACGGTTTCTCCGGTAAACAGGATGATCAGGTGCTCTTCTATTCGTACATGTCCTTTACCGATCCAGGTACCATTTTTCGATATGATGTGGCCTCCGGAACCAGCGACATATTCTTCCGCACCGAACTGAAGTTCAATCCGGAGGATTACGAGGAAAAGCAGGTGTTCTACAAAAGCGCGGACGGCACAATGGTCTCCATGTTCCTGGTACACAAGAAGGACCTGATCAAGGATGGGAACAATCCCTGCTACCTGTACAGTTATGGTGGCTTCAACGTCTCCCTGACGCCCAGCTTCAGTACCTCGAGGATCCTGTTGCTCGAGAACGGAGGCGTCTTTGCCATGCCCAACCTGCGGGGTGGCGGTGAATACGGAGAAGAATGGCACAAGGCAGGCATGCTGGACAAGAAACAGAATGTCTTTGATGACATGATCGCCGCTGCCGAGTACCTGATCGCCGAAGGGTATACATCGTCCTCCAAGCTGGCCATTGCCGGAGGATCGAATGGCGGTCTCCTGGTCGGGGCCTGTGTCAACCAGCGACCTGATCTGTTCAAGGTCGCCTTCCCTGCCGTTGGTGTCATGGACATGCTGCGCTATCACAAGTTCACGGTCGGCTGGGGATGGGTGCCTGAATACGGCAGCAGCGAAGACGAGAAGATGTTCCCGGTCCTCCTGGCCTATTCCCCCTACCACAACCTCAAAAAAGGAACCAGCTATCCCGCCACCCTGGTCACCACCGCTGATCATGATGACCGTGTCGTTCCGGCACACTCATTCAAATATGCCGCCATGCTCCAGGCATGCCAGGCCGGCGACAACCCCACCCTGATCCGGATTGAGACCAGTGCAGGACACGGCGCCGGAAAGCCGACGTCCAAGATCATCGATGAACAGGCAGATATCTGGTCGTTTTTCTTCTATAACACACAAACTCCGGTCATCTACCCCACTGAGAAGTGATCCTTTAGAATCAGTGGCACAATGGAAAAGCCCTTGGACCAGAATGGTTCCAAGGGCTTTTCCTTTGTTCTCCTGTGGATGGTTACATCCCATAGATCATGGCATTGATGTGCATTCCGGCACCGACTGAGGCGAACATGATCAGGTCGCCAGCCTCCAGGGAATGTCCGGGTATGGCCCCATCCAGGACCTGGTGAAAGAGGGTCGGCACCGTGGCCACTGAACTGTTGCCCAATTCATGAATGTTCATGGGTACCACGCCCGCCGGGACCTCCGGCATGTTGTACAGTTTGTAGAATCGCTTGATGATGGCTTCATCCATCTTCTCATTGGCCTGATGGATGAAGATCATCTTCAGTTCTGATATGTCCCGGCCACTCTTGTCCAGGGCGGCTTTCATGGCTTTCGGCACCTGGGACAGGGCATACTCGTAGATCTTTCGCCCGTCCATCTTGATATACCGGACCCTGGAATCGCTTTCCGGAAAATTGGATCGCCCCAGATAGAGATAATAGGCCTCCTCCAGGGTATGCGAAACTGCCTTGTGCGCCAGGATACCCCGGCCATTGGCAACCTCCTGCCCTTCGATCAACACCGCTCCTGCCCCATCGGCAAAGATCATGGAATCACGGTCGTGTAAATCCACAACCCTGGACAGGGTCTCGGCACCAATGACCAGTCCTCGCTTCGCCTCCCCACATCGGATCATCAGATCTGCCTGGATCATGGTCTGTATCCATCCCGGGCAACCAATGACCAGATCAAAGACAATACATTCCGGATTTCGGATGCGAAGGTCATGTTTCACCCGGGCAGCGATAGCCGGAAGAAAATCTGATTGAATGGTATGTTTCTGGACATCCCCGAAATTATTGGCTACCAGGATGAAATCCAGGGTCTCCGGATCGATACCGGCTCTGTCAACGGCCTGGCGGGCAGCATCCAGAGCGAGATCGGAGGTCATTACATCCGAAGGTGCATAACGTCGTTCCCGGATCCCGGTGATGGCCTCGAACTTTTCGGTCACCTCCAACGGTGGATCCAGGATCGGCTGTTGATGCTTGTCAAAGAATTGATTGATCGCAAAGTCCCTGTTGGTCTTGATAATCGGCGGAATGGCTGCTCCCGTGGAAAGGATCATCGTCTGCATGCCCACGTCGGTTTGTTCGGCCTGAAGCTAAGGGATATTTTCCATCCTGCTGAATGAGTTCACTCCTGTTCCCAGATGACCTTACGCATCTGCACAGGTCATGCTGCTTTGGCCATGCCCTCATGTATGTGGCTCCCCTCCGGGAATGTGCTGGAAAACGGAACATCATGTAATACATACTTATCATTTTGTTATGTTTTCTTAACTTTATGTAATAAATACTTTACAATATCGTTTCAATAAGCAAATGAAGGATTATGAAAACCACACCATTGTTTCCCTATTCTTTCCGCAGGCCTGGTTGGGTCCTGGTCACATTGGGAATGCTGACAGCCATTCTCCCCATTCTTTTTCCCACTCTGGGCGACCTGTTCGATGCACGGATTCCCGCATTGGTTGCCGAAGGTTTCATGGATGACCGCCGCGACTGGCTGGTGATCATCGAGAACAACCTCCAAGATGAATCCATTGCCTTTCTGGTGATCCTGGGTGGATTATTGGTATGCTTCAGTCGGGAAAAGCAGGAAGATGAATTCATCGCCCGATTGCGACTGGATGCCCTGCTCTGGGCGACCTACATCAACTACGGCCTGTTATTGGTGGCTCTCTTCACTGTCTATGAATTGAGTTTTTTCTATATCATGGTAGCGAACCTGTTCACCCTGCTCTTCATGTTCTACATCCGGTTTCGCTATCTACTGATGATCACCCGAAAACAGATCGACCATGCGTAATTCCGTTCGCGTTGAACGCGCCATTCACCAACTCACCCAGGAGGAACTGGCCAGCAAAGTGGATGTCACCCGCCAGACCATCCACGCGCTGGAGACGGGAAAGTATGTCCCATCGACCGTCCTGGCCCTGAAGATCGCTGCCGTGTTCGGCAAACCCCTGGAAGCCATTTTTCAGCTAGAACCAACTGACTGGGATACCACGCGATAACGATTCATGAGTTCTCCATCCACTCCGTAACTGTACCTTTGTCGCCCAACAATATCTGACCATGCACCGGATACTCCTGCTGGCCTTCAGCACCTTCATGCTTCATGCCTGTTCAACGGACGCTCCATCCTCGAGCCATCAAGACCCCGAAATCGTCATCCTTCCAACGGAGACAGTGGATCCATTTTCATATTCCCGCCCGCAATTGGCCCGGGTCAACCATCTGGCCCTGGACCTGGAAGTGGATTTTGATCAGCACATCCTCTCCGGTGAGGCATCCTGGACCATTTCACACGATCATGCTAAAGAGATCATCCTGGATATTCGCGATCTCGAGATCCTGGAGGTCCTGCTGGGCGCGGATCGGGTCAGTGCCACCTATGCCCTGGATGATCCCGACCCGGTTTTTGGCCAGGCGTTGCATATCCAGCTGACCCCGGAAACAGACATGGTCACCATCCGGTACCGGACCACCCCCAAGTCCACTGCGCTGCAATGGCTGGACCCCGAACAGACGGAAAGTGGAGTGACCCCCTTCCTGTATACCCAAAGTCAGGCGATCCATGCCCGCACATGGATCCCATGCCAGGATTCCCCGGGTGTGAAGTTCACCTACTCAGCCCGGATCAGGACGCCGCGACAACTAATGGCGGTCATGAGCGCTGAGAATCCGACCAACAAAAACAGTAGCGGGTCCTATACATTTCGAATGAATCAGCCCATTCCATCCTACCTGATGGCCCTGGCCGTGGGCGACCTGGACTTCAGGCCAGTGGGTCCAAGGACGGGGATCTATGCCTCGCCGGAAGTCATGGAGGCAGCCGTCTACGAGTTCGGGGAATTGGAGAACATGCTCACGACCATCGAATCGCGTTTTGGCCCCTATATGTGGGACCGCTACGACATCCTGATCATGCCCCCTTCCTTCCCGATGGGAGGCATGGAGAATCCTCGCCTCAGCTTTATCACCCCGTCCGTCATCGCCGGAGATCGTTCCCTGACCGATCTCATCATTCATGAAATGACCCATTCCTGGGCAGGCAACCTGGTTACCTGTGCAACCTGGAATGATATCTGGCTGAACGAGGGTATCGATGTCTATTTGCAACGGCGGGTTTCCAGGATTCTGTATGGGGATGACTATGCGGAAATGTCGGCTGAGTTGGGATACAACAGTTTGCAAGAAACCATCGCATCCCTGGGAGAAAACAACCCGGACACGCGGCTGAAGTTGGACATGGCAGGGAGGAATCCGGAGGATGGCATGTCGGGCATTGCCTATCAGAAGGGCTATTCTTTCCTCGACGCCATGGGGCGGGCCACTTCACCCACCAAGGTGGATTTACTGATGAACGCCTGGTTCAGAAGGTATGATTTCGAATCGGTTGCCACAGCGGATTTCCTGGCATTCGCCAGAGAAAAGCTCATTGATACATCGAGGGTCCGGTTCGACATGGACCAATGGGTATATGGCACTGGTCTGCCCGCCTCTGCCTATCATCCTGATGCGCAAGGTTTCCGATTTGTCGAGCGACAGATCGACGCATTCAAGGCATCGGGGTCGATTGCCGACCTGGATACCACCGAATGGCTCCCCATGCAATGGCTCTATTTCGTGCAACACTTGCCTGACCAGACCGATTATCAGGCCCTGGATCAGGCATTCCACTTCAGTGCATCGGGAAACAGTGAGATCCTTTGTGCATGGTTCGAGCAATGCCTCCGCAACGGGTATATCGACCCCATCATGGATCCGCTTTCAGCTTTTTTGCAGCGCATCGGCCGAACCAAGTATGTGAAGGTCCTCTACGAAGCCATGATCGAAAACAACCGACTGGATAATGCCTGGTCGATCTATCAGCAAGCCCGACCGCGATACCATGCCATCACACGGAAGTCTGTCGACGAACTGTTTTCTGCCGCCGGAAAACGAATCTCCTGACCGGTGAAGAATTCCTTGCGGATCAGCTCTTCTCCCTTGTCCGGCATCCTGTCGGGTTTCGCGCTATTGGTCATCGCCTCATGCCAGTCCACATCGACGCTGGACACTGATGCGATTATCCGGGCAACCCAACATATTCCTGCTCACTTTGAGCACGAAGAAGTAGATGCCCTTGTGGAGATCTTTACGGACACTGCGGCGATCCTGACCTCCCCGTTTCAACAGATCCAGGGTGCCGAAGAGATCAGGTCCTACTGGTCCAGATATATCAACCCGATCAGCATGCATATCCAGCATCACGGTTTCTATCCGGATGCGGCAACCTGCCGTCAAGAACCGAGGATACCTGAGCCCTTGAGGAACCTGATAACCCTCCCAACGAAAGCCGTCGACCCGGATCAGCCCACGGTCATCCAATGGGCAGATTGGAAGCTGACCTATGAGGCAGAGGATGGCGTCATACGCGAGGAGGACCAGCCCTGTCTGATCGTGTGGATATCCGGTCCTGCCGGCTGGCGTATCCAGTGGATGGCCAAAGGATGAGACGGCTCTCTGGGCAAGATCGTACCTTCGGACAAACTTTTGACCATGACCCGCCCCCCTCTGGCTGAACGTATGCGCCCCGGTCGACTGGACGAATTCGCGGGTCAACAGCATCTGGTGGGCCAGG
The DNA here is from genome assembly GCA_020636225.1 of Lewinellaceae bacterium. Classification (GTDB taxonomy): domain Bacteria; phylum Bacteroidota; class Bacteroidia; order Chitinophagales; family Saprospiraceae; genus JAGNXB01. The sequence goes on from JACJYI010000002.1 coordinate 799,498, forward strand.
GCGCTGTCATTCGGCAGGCTGTGGAATCCGGGCACCTGCCATCCATGATCTTCTGGGGGCCACCGGGCGTGGGCAAGACGACCCTGGCCCGATTGATCGCCTCCGAGACCGGACGCACCTGCATCGCCCTGAGTGCCATCCAGAGCGGGGTCAAGGAAATCCGCCAGAGTGTGACCGATGCGGAATCACAAATCGCCTCCGGACAGCCCTCCCCCATCCTCTTCATCGATGAAATCCATCGATTCCACAAGGGCCAGCAGGATGCCCTGCTCGGGGCCGTCGAAAAAGGCACGGTCATCCTGATCGGGGCCACCACCGAGAATCCCTCGTTCGAGGTCAACAATGCCTTGCTGTCGCGATGCCAGGTGTATACGCTTGAACCACTGCCCAGGGAGGAACTGGAGCGCATGATCCGACAGGCACTGGACAAGGATGAATTCCTGTCAGGAATTTCCGTCCGGCTGGAGGAACTGGACGCCCTCCTGGGCATCTCCGGAGGGGATGGCCGGAAATTGTACAATACCCTGGAACTGGTCACCCAGGATGCCCGCCCGGGCGATGAGATCATCGTGACCAACGAACTGGTCATGAACCGTGTCCAGAGCAGGATCACCCAATTTGACAAGGGCGGGGAGATCCATTATGATATCATCTCCGCATTCATCAAATCCATCCGTGGCAGCGATCCCAATGCCGCGGTATACTATCTCGCCCGCATGGTGCACGGGGGGCAGGACCCCTTGTTCATTGCCCGGAGACTGATCATCCTGGCGGCCGAGGATATCGGGCTGGCCAATCCCAATGCCCTGCTTCTGGCCAATGCGGCATTTGACACCGTGCACAAGATCGGCTTCCCTGAAGCCCGGATCATCCTCTCGGAGGTGACCATCTACCTGGCATGCAGCCCGAAGAGCAATGCAGCTTACCTGGCGATCGACAAGGCCCTGGCATCCGTACGGAATACCGGAGATCAACCCGTACCTTTACACCTGCGGAACGCGGCTACCGGCCTGATGAAGCAGATGGGATACGGTAAGGAATACCAATACTCACATGACTACCCGGGCCATTTCGTTCCACAGGACTATCAACCGGATGGTATACGCTATTCGATCTTTTACCAACCAGCCCATAACCCGGCGGAAGAAAAATTTCGTCAGTTTCTGGCGAACAATTGGGCTGGTAAATACGATTACTAACCAGGAAACCCACTATCCATGAATTCTACACATCTATCCCATGACATGGCGATCATCCGGCAGAGTGCCCGGGACTTTGCCGAGACCTATATTCGTCCGCATGTCATGGAATGGGACGAAAGCCAGCATTTCCCAGTCGACCTGATGCGCAATTTGGGAGCACACGGTTTTCTGGGCGTATTGGTCCCTGAAGAATACGATGGCTCCGGGCTTGGTTACCAGGAATATATTACCATCATCGAGGAGATCGCCAAGGTGTGCAGTTCGATCGGTCTTTCTGTGGCCGCACACAACTCATTGTGCACCGGCCACATTCTCGCCTTCGGCAATGAAGCCCAGAAACAAGCCTACCTGCCCAGGTTGGCAACCGGGGAGTTCATTGGTGCATGGGGGCTGACCGAGCCAAATACCGGGAGCGATGCCGGACGCATGCAATGCGTAGCGGAAAAAGATGGTGACTTCTACGTCCTGAACGGCACAAAATGCTGGATCACCCATGGCATCTCCGGGGACGTTGCCGTTGTCATCGCCCGAACCGGGGAGCTTCTGGACAGCCGGGGCATGTCTGCCTTTATCATCGAGAAAGGAACCCCTGGATTCCGTCCGGGAAAAAAGGAGAACAAGCTGGGTATGCGCGCCTCTGAAACGGCGGAGTTGATCTTCGAGAACTGCAGGGTTCATCAGGATCAGCTGCTGGGCAACGAAGGGGAAGGATTCATCCAGGCCATGAAGGTTCTGGACGGCGGCCGGATCTCTATCGCCGCACTATCTCTCGGGATCGCCAAGGGGGCCTATGAGGCCTCCCTGAAATATGCCCAGGAACGGGAACAGTTCGGCCAACCCATTGCGAACTTCCAGGGCATCAGTTTCAAGCTGGCCGATATGGTCACCAAAACGGAAGCAGCCGAGCTGTTGACCCGCAAGGCCGCCGATCTGAAAAATGCCCATCAGCCCGTGACCAAAGTATCGGCCATGGCCAAGTACTATGCTTCGGAGGTCGCGGTCCAGGTCGCTACCGATGCTGTCCAGATCCATGGCGGCTACGGCTATACGAAAGACTTTCCGGTGGAGAAGTTTTTCCGGGACTCCAAACTGTGCACCATCGGTGAAGGCACCAGTGAAATACAGAAACTGGTGATCAGCAGAGAGGCACTCAAAGGAAATTGACCCCTCACCTATTGAATTCTGACCATTCTTCAAGCCATTTCCATGTTGAAATTCTGGATCACATCGCTGGCACTCCTGGCCGGCCTGTCATTGTCTGCCCAAACAGAGGAGAAACCCGACGCTTCGTCAGAGACGAAGACCTCAGAAAAGCCTCGCTTCAAGGCTTACGACAAGGTGATCACCAGCGAAGCCGCCAGTCAGAGTGGATTGTTTGATATCCACAAAGTCCGGGAAAAGACCTATTTCGAGATCCCTTTTGATCTGCTCGAAGATGAACTGCTGGTGGTCAGCCGGATCTCCGGCTTTGTTAAGGGCTTGAACTTCGGAGGCGCCGGCATGAAATCCCGCCCCCAGCAGGTGATCCGGTTCCAGCGCCATGATGATCAGATCCTCCTGCGATCGGTGTCCTACAACAGCGTAGCCAGTGAAGAGGACCCGGTCTACCGGTCTGTGCGCAACAACAACTTCGAACCGGTCATCTACAGTTTTGATATTGCCTGCTTCAATACCGACAGCACCGCGGCCATAGTGGAGGCCACCCCTTTCTTCAACAAAGACATCCCCATGATCGGGGCTTTGGATGATGACCAGCGCAAGGAATTCCAGATCAGCAGCCTGGATAGCAAGCGGAGCTTCATCGCATGGACAAAAGCCTTCCCGGAGAATATCGAGGTACGACACGTCCTGACCTACAGCGGCAAGAACCTGCCCGACAACCAGGCTACCGGGACGCTGTCCATCGAAATGAACCAGTCCTTCATCCGCCTTCCGGAGGAGAAGTGGCCATCCCGCTACTACGACCCCAGAGTCGCCTATTTCAGCATCCAGCAGAATGATTACGGGCTGGCCGAGCAACGGGCCGGCAAGCGTCGGTACATTACCCGCTGGCGCCTGGAACCTTCGGATCTGGAGGCTTATTTTCGGGGTGAACTGGTCGAACCGGTCAAGCCCATCATCTATTACATCGACCCGGCTACGCCGACCAAGTGGGTCCCCTACCTGATCCAGGGTATCAACGACTGGCAGAAGGCCTTCGAGGCCGCCGGCTTCAGGAATGCTATCCAGGGCCGGGAGGCACCTGTTGATGACCCGGACTGGAGCCCGGAAGATGTGCGCTATTCCGTGATCCGATACATTACCACGGACATTCAGAATGCCCAGGGGCCGCATGTTCACGACCCTCGTACGGGTGAGATCCTCGAGAGCGACATCCTCTGGTACCACAATGTGATGAACCTGCTTCGCAACTGGTACTTTATTCAAACGGCAGCCGTGAATCCCGAAGCTCAATCACCCCAATTCTCCGATGAGGTCATGGGCCAGCTGATCCGGTTCGTCGCCGCTCATGAAGTCGGGCACACCCTCGGACTCCCACACAATATGGGATCCAGCAGCGCCTACCCTGTCGACTCCTTGCGCAGTGCCACCTTTACCTGTGCGATGGGCACGGCTCCTTCGATCATGGATTATGCACGCTACAATTATATCGCCCAACCAGAGGACGAAGGTGTTTGTCTCAATCCGAAGATCGGCCCCTATGACCTCTGGTCCATCGAATACGGATATCGCCTCCTTCCTGATATCGGCTCTCCCGACGACGAAAAGCCCTTGCTCGGTCAATGGATCAAGGACCGGGCCAACGATCCCATCTACCGGTTCGGAAGGCAGACCGGTGATCCTCATGATCCCTCCGCACAAACCGAGGATCTCGGTGACGATGTCATCAAGGCAACCCGGTATGGGATTGCCAACCTGAAACGGATCAGGGCCAACCTGATGGAATGGGGCAACCGAGCCGGAGAACCGTATGAGGATCTGGATGAACTTTACGGTCAGGTATTTGTCCAGATGACCCGATATATCCGCCATGTCGCCACCCATATTGGCGGGGTGTATGATATGACCAAGAACAATGACCAGGAGGGAGCCGTCTTCACGCCAGTGCCATTTGCCCGGCAACAGGCGGCCATGGACTACCTCCATGAAGCATTCTTCACAACACCCACCTGGATGATCGACACGACGATCCTGCGTCGGATCGAGGTATCCGGCATGGCTGATCGAATGCTGAGAATGCAGGGGGCAGCCCTGAATATCCTGTTCCGGCCAGCACGATTGGAGCGCCTCTATAACAACCAGATCATCGATCCCGGCATGGCCTACTCGATCAGTGATCTGTTTGCTTCCCTGGAGACAGGGATCTTCTCTGAATGGGCAACCGGTGAATCACCGGATCTCTATCGGCGCAACCTGCAACGCAAACTGGTGGATGAGTTCGGGGAACTCCTGGATCGGAAAGAGGATCGAACCGATGCCCGTGCATTGGCCCGGAAACACCTGACATCGATTGAAGCCCGAGCCCGACGGGTGGCCTCCAGGGGGCGAGGCAAGGGTACCGATGCCGCTCATGCAGCTGATCTAGCCGCACTCTGCCGAACCCACCTGGAAAAGAAGCGTGATTAAAGCAGGTTGACAAGGAATTGCAGGGGCAACAACCTGGTCTGTCCATCTGAATCCTCCACCAGGATCTCATCAAAGTAGATGGAGGTCTTGGAAGGCACAGATTCCAAGCGTTCGGCCCATTGATCCGGATACCGGCCATCCAGGATCACCTGCTCGATGGGTCCCTTGACAGGGACCATGCTGACCCGGACCTGCCGGATGGCCATTTCCTCATCATCCTTTCGTACCACCATGGGAACACTCCGTTTCCCGTAGTACAGGTCAGGCTTGACATAGTCGCCAGCAAAATTGGCCCGGACAATTCCCCATTGCAGCAACCAGGATCGATTGAAATCGACCAGGACCTCCTGAAAGCGATATGGATCAAGCATGTCAATGACTAGAGTATCCACCCGATCCACCTTGGACGGAGGCACCACCCGGTCAGCATCCGATACATATCGCGTTGGGGTCTTGAACCCGATGATCGGCACCCAATCATACTTGGCCGTATCCTGGTAGATCTGGCGGATCTTCAGATTTGTCGTGTCGGAAGGATCGAAGCGCAATCGTTGCTTGCTCCCCGTTTGCTGGAGGAGCTGCCAGGTCGCATAGTCATCCTTGCTCCACTTCAGGTAGGGGATCGGAAACCTGGCCTTGAACTCCTCCCAGGGATTGGCAATGCTGACGGTCATCGTATTGATCACCAGACCGGAACTCCTGTCACTGTAGTTATTGAAGCTGAAATAATCCCCCTCGGACATATGCTCCAGGAGATACTGCTGACTTTCCAGGGTGAGCATCAGGGCACGCTGTTCCTGGAACGAATCCACCACCACCTGATCACTACCCATCGGATTGGGGATACGGGCAGGGAAACGCCCTGTGGTGTCCTGGATAGCGATCATTTCCTGCTCCCGGCTGACAACACCCTTGACACTCATTCCATTGATCCAGATCGGCTTTCCATTCCGGAAAAACTGGATGGGCGACTGCAGCAGACCGGGCAGCTGATCCTTGGACACTTCCACTTCCCCTCGGAAATAGGCCGGCGATGCCCACAATTCCATGGGATACTCAATCTCTCCCCATCGAAAGGTCAACTCGATCGATCTGGTCTGGTATCCACGGTCGGCAGGTGGTTGTTGAGCAACGCCACGAACGGTGGCGAGCCCCATCAAGACGCACATCAAGATGGTACGCCGTTGAAATCCTCTCTTCATGCTTGATCATTTCATATCCGCCACCTTGACCATCAGGTCCTCGATGTGGTAGACCATTTCAACAAAATGCTTGTCCCTCTTGATCTCCTTGTTGCGATATAACGGCAGATCGATATGAATATGTTCCACAAAAGTGGAAGGAGGAGCCTTCATGATATAGATCTCATCCCCCAGATAGACGGCCTCGGCAATATCATGAGTCACAAAGATCACGGTCGGGTGGATCTCGTTCCAGATCTTTCCAAGCAATTCCTGCATCTGGAGCCGGGTATGGATATCCAGGGCGCCAAATGGTTCGTCCATCAGGATGATCGATGCATTGGCCAAAAGACTGCGGGCAATCGCCACTCGTTGCAACTGCCCTCCGGACAACGTCGGGTATTGGGCGTACTTGCGCTCATGACCGCTCAATCCGACCAGCCGGATCAGTTCCATGGCCTTCTCCTCGCGATCGGCCCGGCTCATGCCGGCAAATTGCAACGGAAGGGCCACATTCTCCAGGACGGTCATCCAGGGCAGGGACGAATATTGCTGGAAGACCATGCTGGCCCGATTGTCGGGCCCCACTGGTTTGCCCTGCAACAACACCTCCCCCTCTGTCGGTGTTTGCAGGCCGGCGATATACCGAAGCAGGGTCGACTTACCACAACCGGACATACCCAGGATGACCACAAACTGTCCCTGGGCAGGCTTGTCCTCCACCAGCAGATCAAGGCCCTCGATGATCCGGGTTTTTCCCTGGTCATAACTTTGGGATATCCCGCGCAGGCTGACAATGTTGTCCTGCTGGGGATTATCTGCGAATGTGATTGCCATGACGAAACGGGTTTCGTGGTGATGTGGATCGAACTATACTGATGGGGCCAGGGCCTTCCTGTTTCGCCAATGATACACCTGATATCCCAGAATCGTCAGCATGATGGTATGAATGGCCCAGACAGTATCACCGAACAGGTCATCCAGGACTTTTCCGGCGAAGAGGATCTGGGTCATATCATTGAAGGCGAGCATGAAATAGATACCCAACAGGATCCACAGGGACATTTGTTGCAGGTACTGGAAGATCATATCCGTTGTAGAAGGCTGGCCGGAACGTCTCTCCTGGTTCCGAAGTGCCGGTGTCTTGAACGGGAACAACTGCCGGTCCGTCCTGGCGAATATCCGGTCCTGGAGCACCCCGATCAGGACAATAAGGAAGAGCAGGGCAAATACCTTGTCCATCCGCCCCTGGCGCTGTCCGACCCGCCAGATCAACGCACCAAGTCCTCCCTGGCTGCTGTCGATATTCTCAGCGACAATGATATACGTCCAGGAAATGGCCGTCAATACCCGGATATCATCCGATAAACGGGACAGGACGGAAGGCAGGTAGACACTTCGAATGGTTTGCCACGGACTGGCTCCCAAGGTATAGACGGTTTTCAGGTAGACGTCGTCCACTTCGTCAATACGCTGAATGACCACGGGCAGCAGGTAGATCATGATCCCGAAGGCAAGAAAGTGCACCTTCATATCCGTGCCCACGCCAAACCAGACGATAAACAGTCCGGTCACAGCAGTCAGGGGGATATACCGGATAGACTCGACCTGGCGTTGAAAGCCTCCGCGAAACAAGGGAAAAAGGCCAATGAGAAACCCCAGGGGAATCGACAACAGGATGGCTTCCAGATAACCCGCCAGGTTGATCCCCAGTGACCGGAAGGTGTTCTTGATGATCTCATTGTCGCGATACAGATCACCATACGAGGTGAACACCCGCCATGGGTTCGGCAAGATGGCACTGGAAACCACCGGATCAGTCCCCATGGTCAGCAAGGCCCAACCGATCAAGACGATCAATGCGCCTCCTATTCCCAGGACGAGGGATATGCTGGACGAGAGCTCTCCACGGATCTTGAACAGTGACATACCGACCTTCGGATCAGGAACCGATCAACTGGAAATCCGTCCTCCGGTTCTTGGCCTTGCAATCCGCCGACTGGTTGCCTTCACAGCCGGCAACAGGTTTGTCCGGACCATTACCGACAATGACAAAACGGTTCTTGTCCATATTGTAGGTCGTCCTGAGGTAATCCGCAACGGACTGAGCCCGCTTCCTGGACAGTTCCATGTTCATAGCCCTCGATCCCACATTGTCCGTATTGCCTTCGATGCGGATCCGCATGCTGGCGAACGACCGGGCCACTTCTGCAAATTGCAGGTCAATGATGGTCTTGGCATTCTCCGTCAATGTGAATTTGCCGGTCTCAAAATTGATACTGACCGGCTTGTTCGCCAGGGCCGGTTTCGTCTTCTCTGCCTCCGTGGGTGGCGAGAATGCAGGCATGGATTCCGATTCATACCCCGGGCCACTCAGCACACGATCAGCCGCCTGTACGGCCCCGGTATTGATGACATTCCGCCAGGGCGGGGCCACTTTTTCCGCCTGGCCCAGCTCATGGAAGGTCCGGGCCATCTTGTCATACAGGTCACCGCCCTTTACGCCCTGATACTGGGGATTCAACCCGAAGAAATCCTTGTTGTCGCCGTGTGTTGTCCAGCGGACCACGGACATGGCCCCCATGGCATCTTCCTTGGGAAAATCCAGGAAGGTGGCCAGTTTCTCCGCAGCAACCTCCTGTTTCGCCGGATCGTTCTGCAACTCGGCTACGGCCTTCATCCACCCCTCATAGAAGGCATTGATCTTGTTCCGGTTGTTCCGTATGTAGCTTTCCTTCGCAAAGAAGATATCCGCTATGATATTCGATTGTTCCTTGGTGGTCACCAGTACCTTCGAACCGGCCACTTCACGAATGGCCTCGATATCGAACGGACTCCACACCACGGCTGCATCCACATCGGGAGCCTTGAACATCTGCGAGGCGACGACGGGATCCTGGGCCGCCGCAATGGTCACATCCGTGTATTTCAAGCCTGCAGCCTCCAATGCGGAGATGAGGAGCGTTTGGGATGGCGCTGGTTCCGTGACCGCGATCCGCTTGCCCTTCAGGTCATTGATCGAATTGATACCCCGCTTGGCAATGATCACATCGCCACCGCGAGACCAGTCCACCTGCATGAATACCTGTGGCTTGTATTGCGCCAGATCACCCGGAAAGGTATACAGAGGAAAGGCATCCGCAGTCTGTACGAGAACATCATACTCATCAGCGATCCAGGCATTCAAAGCACTTTGCAGGTCATCATTCTTGACAAACCTGACCTTCAAACCGTAGTCCTTGTAGAATCTCGAATCCTCGGATGGTTCCGAACCGTTGTTGTAATACAGACCAGGTGCATAACCGCCCCAGGTGACCAACTGCACCGTCAGAACGTCATCATCAGAACGATTCCCGGACCCCTCGTCGCCGAAGGTGCCACCATTCGCAGCGTTCTCTTCCGCCTGTGACTTGAGTGAACGCCCCCACTCCGTCTGGTTCAGCAGGTAATTTCCGAGATAGACAAGTCCGCCCACGATCACAAGGGTGATCAGGAGCTTGGAAAAAGTGGTCAATCGACGTGCCATGAGTTAGGTAGTGTTACTGGTGATCAGGATTCAAAAAACGTGTCATATTGGTTGCCACGAGACTCTGAACGTGGCTCTGGCCGGGCGATAGGTGCATCCAGGTCGAGAACATCCTTGTCGTTGGATGCCTTGAGGAGGAGAGTTTCCTTTTCATTCCCAAGGATCATGGATACCCCTTCCTTCTCCCATTTCTCCAGCATGGCCAACCCCTCTTCTTCGAACACACCGTTCTGCAGATCCACGCTGTCCATGAAGTTGGAGGACATCTCCATGAATCGCTCCATCTCCCCGACCTTCTGGGAAACATCATCCGCAATGGCTTCCAGGGCCATGTCGAACATATAGCGCTGGTCATTATTTCCACTGATGATATTCATGGCGGACTTCATGGCCGAATGACTGGCCCGAATGGCTTTCCGCTCCTGCTCCTTTACCTGGACCTGATCCTGGATATCCTCCAGGAGGATCTCGGAATTCTCATACATCTTGGTCAATACCCGGTAGAGGATCTCCATCTTGCGATACAGGTCCTCCAGTTTCATGTTGGACTCCTTCAACCGTCCGGCCTTCCGGGACTTGAGGACGACCATGGAAGACATGTTCGAATCCTTGGCCTTCGAGGCCATCTGCAGGTTCGTCTGGATATCCCGTTGATTGTTCAGGATCAACTCCTTCAGCTTGTGCATCTGGCCGCGCAATTTGGTGATCTGCTTGTTCATCTCACCCAGATTGTCCTTCAGGTCCTCGACATAGGATTTCAGGATGCCGATCGGATCGATCTGGACAAAGATGCCGGTCACCCATCGCATCACACTTTTGTACATATACCAGATCAGGTTGCGCATCTTGGGATCCAGCACCATGTAGATGATGGCCGCCAGGACCATCAGCAGAATGCCCAGGTAGAGCACATTCTGGGTCATGGCAATGATCGCCGGCAGATAGGTGAACAGCAGATATCCACCTCCGAGGATCAGTCCACCAAGAAAGAGGGCTCCGGTGACACCTTCGGGACGCTGCCAGAAGGATTTGGGTTTGAATGCATCCGTGTTGGTCATTGACGATCGATTATTTAAGGTATTGGTCCATTTTCTGAATATCCGATTCAATCTCCCTGGTCAGAAAGTCATGACTGCTCATGAACTGTTTCTCAGTCCTCTGGATCTTTTGATGGACTTCCGCCAGCTCGGCGGTCAGGGTTGTCATTTCCTCCCGCTGGGCGCTGATGGATGCCATCAGCTCCTCAATCTGTTTCTGGTGAGCGACGATCGAGGATTCCAGCTCGGTGATCCGATGTTTGCGTGACTGGATCTGGGTCCGCTCCTGATTGGCCAGGGCATCGGAAAATTTCTTCTTTTCCTTCTCCAGGATATCCAGGTAAACCTGTGCTGTGCGGGTCAGTTCCCGCGGGGTGACATTCATCGTCTGCGCCATGACATAGGCCGACTTGAAGCGGGTCGCCTCATCCATGTCCATTTTACCCAGGGATCGCAGGGCTTGCCGAAACTCCAGATAGTCAAACCCTTCCAGGTTATTGGCTTCCAGGGCCTGGAACAATGTATCGAGAAAACGCTGATCCACCTTCCCCGGATCGGTGTCGGTGTCCGGCGCGGTGGACGTTGGCCTGACGGGCGCAGATGCCGGACCTCCAGGGTTCGATGAGGCCGGTGCGGGTTGTTCGGTACCTTCCTTTGTTGACTCTTCTTCGATGAAGAGTGATTTCAGATTCTTGATAAATCCCATATGCGGAACGAAACTATTCAGAGGGTTTGCGAACCTCAACAAATGTAGACAAACGGTAGCAAAAATCGGTCAAACGCACCAATTCGGACGCAAATGGTCAGACGTAAAAAACTACCTAACGCCGAGTTGCGTTACCTTTGTCTCATGCAAGGACCAGCTAAAATCCAAGTCAGTTCTGAAATCGGAGCCCTGAAACGAGTGATGATCCACCGGCCGGATGCAGGCATTGCCCGGATCAGTCCCAAACGGGCGTCCGAGCTTCTCTTTGATGACATTGTCCATCTGCCGCAGATGCAGGAGGAGCATGACGTTTTCTCCGCTGTATTGCGTGCCTTCCTGGGCGATGAGAATGTCCTGGAGAGTCATCAACTCCTTCTGGAATCCCTCCAGGACGATCGGGAGACCCGTGAAGAAGTCATCCGGATGATCATTGACTATGAGGAACTCCCGAAAAGCTACATCCAGCTGCTCAGTGACCTGCCGGATGAAAAACTGGCGAGAACCCTGATCACAGGATACCTGGAGGATGATGATCACATCCTTCTGGACCCGATTCCCAACTTCATCTTTACCCGTGACCTGGCCGTGGTCGTCAATGACCATGTGGTCATTACCAAGGCCTCCAAGATGGCCCGATTCAGGGAGAATTTCCTGACAAGATTCATCTGTTGGTCCCATCCGATCTTCAAGGGCCTCCGCGAAGCCGGGAAAATGATCAACCTGAACCATGTGGATGAGTTCCCACCTTCCAAAAAGGGGGAGAGTGTCTCCATGGAAGGTGGCGACATGATGATCATCAATCAGGACTATCTCCTGATCGGGTGCAGCGAACGAACGACGTCGCATGCCATTCAGCTGCTCAAGGATGCCCTGTTTGAAAAGAACGTGATTCGCCATGTGGTCCAGATCAATATCCCCCAGGACCGTTCCTACATGCACATTGACACGATCTTCACCCAGATCTCCAAACGGCATATCACCGCCTATAAACCTATCGTCATGGATGGCCTTGCTTCCAATGTGCAGGTCTACAGCAAGAACGGTGGATACCGGGAATATGGCAGTGTCCAGGAGTTCTTTCACAATGAAATCGACCAGGACATGGAATTCATCCCCAGTGGGAACGGCCAAAGCCCCTACCAGGAGCGAGAACAATGGACGGATGGATGCAATCTGGTCGCGATCAAACCAGGGGTGGCCCTGACCTATGATCGCAACCCCGAAACCGAAAAAGCCTTTCAAGCCAACGGCTATCAGATCCTTCATGCCCATGACTTCCTGAAGGCGGTCAAGGCAGGCAAACTGGATCCGGCAACCCTGGAACAAACCATCATTACGCTCCCATCCAACGAGCTTTCGCGAGCCCGTGGCGGTTCGCATTGCATGACCTGTCCATTGGAACGGGCACCAATTGACTAAGCATGTTTGTCAGTGAGACCCGCATCAGGGTCAGATACAGTGAAACGGATCAAATGGGTGTCGTCTATTATGGCCACTACGCCCAATATTTTGAAGTCGGGCGAGCAGAGGCGATCCGTGAATTGGGCTGGACCTACAGGCAACTGGAAGAATCAGGTATCCTGATGCCCGTGGTATCGATGCAGTTACGTTACCATCGTCCGGCACGGTATGATGATCTACTCCTGGTCAGGACACAGGTCAGTGAACCTCCCGGGCGCCTGATCACCTTCTCTTCCCAGATCTTCAATGAAGAGGGGATACATCTGACCTCAGGGGAAGTCACCCTGACATTCATTGATCAGGCAACCGGCCGACCCTGTCCTGCTCCGGAGAAGTTGATCAACACCTTTGAGCCGTTCTTTTCATGAATCTGTTCACCCGGATCGAGCATTGGTACCTCAGTCTGACAAACCGGATCTGGGGAATCCTTGCGAAATGGCTGAAGAACAACAGTCTCCCCGGATTCAGAGGCATCTCGATTTGGAATGTCGGTCATTTCCTGGTGCAGGAGGTCAGAAAGGACGACCCCTTCATGCGGGCGAATGCAGTGGCCTTCAGCTTCTTCCTGTCCCTCTTTCCGGCGATCATCACCCTGTTCACCCTGCTCCCCTACTTCCCGATCTATGAGTCATTCAGTTCCACGCTCCAGGAAACGGTTCGCGGACTGATGCCGGGTACTGCGGGTGATTGGCTGGTCAGCTTTCTGAACGATATCGCCACTCGTGAACGGAGGGGGCTGCTCTCCTTCAGTACGTTGCTGGCACTCTTCTTCTCCACCAGTGGAACGGCTACCTTGATGTACTCCTTCGAAAAGGATATCCCCCAGGTCTTCAAGAACCGTCATCCCCTCATGAAGCGATGGATCGCGCTCTGGCTGACCGTACTGCTGGCCTTCCTGGTGGTCATGTCCATCGCTCTGGTCATTGCCGGCCACCATCTGGTCGGAATACTGACCCAAAATATCCAGGCTGACTGGGTCACACAAGTCAGCTTTGAGGCCCTCCGCTGGACCCTCGTCGTAGCCCTCTTCTATTCCAGCATCTCCCTGCTCTACCGGTACGGGGCGCCTACTCGCAGGCGGTTCAATTTCTTCAGCACAGGGGCCACTGTCGCGACGATCCTGGCCTTGCTTTCCTCCATTCTGTTCTCCATGTACATCAATGCATTCGGCACCTACAACAAACTGTACGGATCCATCGGCACCATCATCGCCCTGATGCTCTGGCTGCAGATCAATGCCTTTGTGATCATTTCCGGATACGAGCTGAATACAGCGATCGCCTTTCACCGGATTACCGGCAAGCACAGCAAATCCCTGCCCGATCAAGCCGACCCGGAGGCCGATCCCTCACTCCATCGATAGGTATCCTGGTCAAAACCTGCCAGGTCCAGCATCCGATCGATCACTGTTCGGACAACGTCATCAAGATGCTCCGTCTTGCCATAGAATGAAGGTGATGCCGGAAGAATGATCCCCCCGGCTTCAGTCACCTGGACCATGTTGCGCAAATGGATCAGACTGAGTGGCGTCTCCCGGGGCACGAGGATCAATCTCCTTCGTTCCTTCAGGATCACGTCAGCTGCCCTGGTCATCAGGTCATCACTCATTCCCTGGGCCACCCTGGCCAGCGTCCCCATCGAACAGGGGCAGATCAGCATGGTGTCATACTGAGCCGAGCCTGAGGCAAAGGGAGCCATGAAGTCGGACTTGTCATAAAAATCAAAGGGATAGGCACTCGCGTCAAAAGTCCCCACCTCCAACTCCCAGTTGATGATCGCATTCCGGCTCATGACGACACCCACCTTGCTCCATTGTTCACGCAGGGCGATCAACCGGTCAAACAGCACCCGGGTATAGATGCTGCCGCTGGAGCCTGCGACACCGATGACGATCTTCTTCTTCATGATTCCAATGGCTTTGAAAGGCAAACACGATCAGGGCATAAACGGTTTTTGAACACTGGATTCCGATCTCTCAGCCCATGACCGCTGATCCTCTGACACCTATGATCGAGATCGCACAGGTGTTCAGGGAAGCACTTCTGCCACGACAAAGATACTCCCGCAAACGACGATCAGGTCATCCGGTCCGGCAGCTCGGTCAGCGGCACGAAGAGCGCCCTTCACGGAAGCATATGCCTTTCCATGCCTGTTGGCCGACTGGCCGAAGCGGGCGAGCTGTTGAGCCTCCATGGCCCGGGGTACCCTGGCACTGGCAAAGTAATACACTGCATCTTCCGGCAGGCACGGCCACACCCGGTCCAGCTCCTTATCGCTGACCGTTCCAAAGACAATTCGCAGGGCTCCCCGGGCGGAACGTTCCAGACCATGGAACAAAGCTGTCAACCCTTCGGCATTGTGGGCACTGTCACACAAGACTTTGGGATGCTCTTGAATGGTCTGCCACCGCCCGATAAACCGGGTCGTCTGGCGGACAGAGGAAAGGGCATCAAGGACCATCCTCTGATCGACGTGCAGCAGGCCTTTCTGGTTGAGAATACGAGCAACCTCCAGATACGTGATGATATTCCGGATCTGGTAAGGCCCCTCCAGATCGGTTTGGATCGTGAGCAGGCCATTGGTCGACTTGTCATGGATGAGCACCTGCTGCCCCTGCGGAACGGCCACTCTGGACATGAACTGGAAGGTTCGACTGGCAAAGGAAATGGGCGCATGCAGGTGTTGAGCCCTGACTCGAAACACATCAACTGTCTCCGGATGTTCCTCCCCGATCACCACAGGGATATCCCCCTTGATGATCCCGGCCTTTTCGCCCGCGATCGCCGGCAATGTGTCCCCCAGGAAGGACATATGATCATATCCGATATTAGTAATGACCGACAGGATGGGCTTCAACACATTGGTCGAATCCAACCGTCCACCCATACCGGTTTCAATCACCGCCAGGTCTACCTTCTCCCTGGCGAAATGATCAAAGGCCATGGCCACCGTCAATTCAAAAAATGACGGTTGCACCTCTTGGATCAGATCCCGATGATCACGCATGAAGGCGATCACTCGACCCGGGGGAATGAGCTGGTTCCCGATCTTGATCCGTTCCCGAAAGTCTTTGTAATGAGGTGAGGTATAGAGACCAGTCTTCATTCCGGCCTGGATAGCCAGGGCACCGATCATATGGGTCAGACTGCCTTTGCCATTCGTACCGGCAATGTGAATGCTGCGAAAGGAATGATGGGGATTCCCAAGCCCCTGCAGCAGGGCCAGCGTATTGGTCAGATCCTTTTTGAATGCTGCCGGGCCAATCCGCTGGAACATGGGGAGCATGGCAAACATCTCCTCAAGGGTCTGCTGGTATTGCTGCCGCCAATGTGCCACCTGAACCGGTAATTGATCGAGGCGCTCGGCCTACTTGACCTTGAAGTCGTATGTGATCGTACCGCACTGCTCGTCCAGATTGGACTGGGAGAACAGATATCGGTAGGCGTTCTGCTTGGCCAGACTGACCAGACGGGCATCACTGGTGGTTGATCCGCGCTGGGTGTAGTCGGCCTTGGTCACATTCCCCATGCGATCCACACAAACATAGATGACCACGCGACCAGTCTTCTGTGAACTGTCACTGATTTCCGGAGCGCGCTTGACACCGCGATTGGTGAGGCCATCACCGACAACCCCGGATCCCTTGCTGATCCCTTCCAGCTTGGTGGCATCGGGATCTCCACCCGGATCACCCTGATTGCCAGGCTTGTCCGTCTTGCCTTTTCCTGAGCCTCCAAAGAAATCACCGTATTGTTTTTTGGCGGCGTCATATTCAGCTTTCTTCTTCGCTGCCGCATCGGCGGCCGCCTGTTTGCGGGCAGCATCTTCGGCCGCCTTCTTTTTAGCTGCATCCTCGGCGGCCTGTCTGACCTTCTCCGCTTCGGCCTGCGCCGCCTCCAGCTCCTTCTGCTTTCGGATCTTGATCTCCGAATCGTCGACGGTCATGACCTTTTTCTCTACGGGCTTGGCTGCTTCTGCCGCTTCAACCGGTTCCGGCACATCTTCTGGAACAGCTTCCTCCGTAGGCACCTCGACATATTCTTCCTGCTGGACATCGGGCCGGTCATCTCCTGAACCCTGGTCGATATTCCCGAAACTGATCAACACCCCTTCCTGGCCCGGGGGAGGATCCTGATAGGTAAGCAATGGAAGCAAAGCCAACAAGATGATACCGGCATGAACAGCGATGCTGATCAGCAATCCCTTGCGGCGATCCTTCTCCTCGTCCCGGTTGATCTGTAACGTGCTCATAGTCTCCTTATAACGTCGGCTTTGGTCGAGTTTGTTTCATGTCAGTGAGAGGTTAACACCTCCTTGATTCAATCGGAGCTGGCCAGGATGGCATTGGCATCATATTTCAGGGCCAGGTCCATGACCACCACCACATGCTCAACAGGGGCGCTCTGGTCCGGCGAGAGAATGATGGAAAAGCCCTTTCCCTTGCGACGAGCCAGGGATGCGAACTCGCGGTCCAGTCCTCCCTCATCCAAGCGGCGACCATCCAGATAGTACTGGCCGTCCGAACCGATGGACACATCGGGCAATGCATCCGTATCGGTCGACCGGGAGGTCGATTTTCCCGGCAATTTCAGGTTCAACGCATTGGGTGCAACCAGATTGGAGGTCAGCATGAAAAAGATCAGCAACAAAAAGATGATGTCCGTCATGGAGGACATGCTGAATTCAGAGCTGGTCTTGTTCTTGCGCTTCAGGGACATGGCGATGAATTAGCTTTACGAACGTGGTTGGGTAGCGAGGATCGCCTTCATCTTCAATTCATTGGCCACCCCGAGTACTTTCATGACGTTGGAAAACGGCACACCGACCTCCGCAATAATGGTAATCGTGGCATTCTCCTGGTTGCCCATCCGATTGATCACCTGACGGATCTCCGGCTTAAGGGCAGCAGAAGGGATATCCTTGCCATTCACGGAAAAGGTACCATTCTTCTGGATGGATACGCTCAGGGAGCTGGGAGCGACCGTCTTGTTATCCGACTGTGGCAGGTCCAACTTCTTGACGTTGACGAATGTCGCCGTCAACATGAAAAAGACCAGCAACAGGAAGATGATGTCCGTCAGTGAGGACATACTGAATTCGGCCATCGCCTTGCTCCGTTTCTTCATGGCCATCAGCGGATCAGGATGGCTCCTGCAGTAGGTCCATGAATTCTGTGGTAGACCGTTCCATCTTGAAGATCACCTTCTCTACATTGGCCACCAACAGGTTGTATCCGATCAGGGCAAACAGGCCAACGACCAGACCAAAAGCGGTGGTGATCAATGCCTGATAGATCCCTCCGGCAAGCACCTCAGGGGTGACGTTCTGTTCGGCAGCCATCTTGTAGAAGGCAATGATCATCCCGGTCACCGTTCCCAGGAAGCCCAGCATCGGGGCGGCACCGGCGATACTGGCCAGGGTGGACAGGTTCTTTTCCAGCTTGAAAATCTCCAGGTTGCCGACATTCTCGATGGCCGCATCGATATCGCGAAGTGGCTTGCCGATGCGCATCAATCCTTTCTCGACCATCCGACTGATCGGGGAATCCGTGGCGGCACAAAGGGATTGGGCTGCCTTGATATTGCCCGACTGGACGCTCATCCGGATGTTGTTCATGAAGTTCTCATCGATCTTTCCGGATTTGCTGATACTGAGATATCGCTCGATAAAGATGGAGACGGCAATGAAGGACATGATGACCTGCAAGGCCACGATGACCACACCGATCGGCCCTCCTGAGAACAGGATGTCTACAAAGCTCTGCGATTTGGTCTCCGTTTGTTCCAGTTCAGCCTGGAGCAGGAATAAAAGAGGGTGCATCATAAGGATAGACGATTTGGAATCTTTGAACGATTTCAGACGCTGCAAATTATAAACACATTAAGGATTTTTCGGCATCTTGGTCATAACTTATGGAATGATGCATATTTCCGAAAGGTTCTGTAGATTTGCAAAGGCGAAATTTCGCTTAAATTTTAGCCAATGAGAAGAATCCAAGAAGTTGCCGTATTAGGAGCCGGAGTCATGGGCTCGGGAATTGCCTGTCATCTGGCCAATGCCGGTTTCAAGGTCCTGCTGCTGGATATCGTCACCCCGGGCCTGTCGGATGACAGGTCATCCGATCCCCAGGCAAAGAATGCTCTGGTCAACAAGGCGCTGGATCAGGCGATCAAGAGCAAACCTGCCCCGCTCTACCGATCGGATTTTGCCTCGAGAATCACCACAGGCAACCTGACTGACGACCTGCAACGGATCGCCTCATGTGACTGGATCATCGAGGTGGTCGTCGAGCGCCTGGACATCAAGCAGCAACTCTTCGAGCGGGTCGAACAATATCGTCGCCCGGGCACGCTGATCACCAGCAACACCTCCGGCATACCCATTCACTTGATGGCCCAGGGGCGCAGCGAGGACTTCCAGGCACACTTCTGTGGCACCCACTTCTTCAATCCTCCTCGCTATCTCCGCTTGCTGGAGATCATCCCCACGGCGAAAACAGACCGCACCGTCGTCGAGTTCCTGATGGAGTTTGGCCGGACCTACCTTGGCAAAAAGACGGTCCTGGCCAAGGACACACCAGCCTTTATTGCCAACAGGATCGGCGTTTACGCCATGGCTCGCATCTATCAGCTCACTCAGGAGCTCGGACTATCCATCGACGTGGTGGACAAACTGACAGGTCCTGCCCTGGGGCGCCCCAAAACGGGGACATTCCGCCTGGGCGACCTGGTCGGACATGACACGGCTGCCCACGTCATCAACGGGATCAAGGCCAATTGTCCGAATGACGAACAGGCCGGTGCCTTTGCCATTCCCGCCTACCTGCAATTCCTCCTGGACAACAAGTTCCTGGGGAACAAAACCGGACAGGGCTTTTACAAAAAGATGCCCCAGAAAGATGAAAAAGGCCGAACGGTCTACCACATCCTCAACCTGGACACGCTGGAATATCAATTACCGGAAAAGACAGCCCTGCCGAGCCTGGAGGCCAGCAAGCAGATCGACGATCTGGCCCGGCGACTGCCGATGTTCCTCGAACACCAGGATGCCGGGGCGACATTGGTCCGCAAATCACTGCTTGGACTGTTTGCCTATGCGGCCAACCGGGTACCCGAGATCGCCGACCAACCCTTTCGCATTGACGATGCCTTGCGGGCCGGTTTTGCCTGGGAGGCAGGTCCGTTCGAGCTCTGGGACATGATCGGCCTCTCCAGAGGTGCCAAGCTGGCCGTCGAAGAAGGCGAACAGTTGCCTGACTGGATCACCCGAATGATCGATCAGGGGCATGCATCCTTCTATCAGATACGGGATGGCCAGCGTTACGCGTACGACCCGAATCTGGAGGACTACACCCTGATTCCCGGCCAGACCAATACCATTCAACTGGATTACCTCCGGCAAAATCCGCCGGTCTACAAGAATGATGAGGTCATCCTCCATGATATCGGCGAAGGTGTCCTCTGCCTGGAATTCCGGAGCAAGATGAACGCCATAGGAGAAGGGATCCTTCGGGGACTGACGGAGTCCATCCGCATTGCTGAGGAGGGAGAATGGAAAGGTCTGGTGATCGGCAACCAGGCACAGAACTTCACCGTGGGTGCCAACCTGATGATGATCGCCATGATGGCATACCAGCAGGAATGGGACGAACTGAACATGGCCGTCAACCTGTTCCAGCAAACCACGATGCGCTGCCGATACTCCCGCATACCCGTGGTCGCAGCCACCCAGGGATATGTCTTTGGTGGCGGATGCGAGACCATCATGCATTGCGATGGCGTGGTTGCAGCTGCCGAGAGTTACATTGGACTGGTCGAAGTGGGCGTGGGCCTGATCCCGGGCGGTGGTGGAACCAAGGAATTTGCCCTTCGGATCTCCGATTCCTTCCGGGAAGGTGATGTCCAGGTAAACACCCTGATCGACCACTTCAAAACCATTGCCACCGCGGCAGTGGCCACATCAGCCTATGAGGCATACGGACTCGGCTATCTGCAGCACCAGAAAGACGAAGTGACCCTGAATCTGGACAGTCACATCTTCCAGGCCAGGCAACGGGTACTGGCGCTGGCCGAACATTACATACAACCTATCCAGCGGGAGGACATTACTGTTCTCGGACGCGGGGGCTTGGCTACTTTATATGCCGCTGCCAATGAACTGCGACTGGGCAAATGGGCTTCAGACCATGACATCCGGATCGCCCGCAAGATCGCCTGGGTGCTCTGCGGGGGCGATCTGACGGGATCACAACAAGTGTCCGAACAATATCTGCTCGATGTCGAACGGGAAGCCTTCCTGAGCCTGTGCGGAGAGCAGAAGACC
Source organism: Lewinellaceae bacterium (assembly GCA_020636225.1). Taxonomy (GTDB): domain Bacteria; phylum Bacteroidota; class Bacteroidia; order Chitinophagales; family Saprospiraceae; genus JAGNXB01. The sequence goes on from JACJYI010000002.1 coordinate 820,560, forward strand.
CTCGAGCGGATCCAGAGCATGTTGCAAACCGGCAAACCACTCCGCAATTGATCACTACTTCACCAGAATCAACAGACCATCCATGGAAGCTTATATTGTCAAGGCCTATCGTTCAGCTGTCGGAAAATCCAAGAAAGGTTCCTTCCGGAACTTTCGCTCGGATGACCTGGCTGCAGCCGTGATCCGTCAGTTGATGGCCGATACACCGGGGCTTGAACCCGCTCATATTGATGATGTGCTGGTCGGATGCGCCAATCCGGAAGGTGAACAGGGCCTTCAGATCGGTCGGCAGATCTCCCTTCTTGCCCTGGGCAAGGAGGTGCCAGGCATGACCATCAACCGCTATTGTGCGTCCGGACTGGAGACCATTTCCATAGCCGTTGCCAAGATCCGGGCCGGCTTGGGGTCCTGTTATATCGCCGGCGGCACGGAAAGCATGAGCATGATCCCCATGACTGGCTACAAGCTGGCACCCAACTATCAATTTGCCAGTACCACGCCTGACTACCTGGCCAGCATGGGCATGACCGCTGAAGCGGTGGCAAAGAAGTATGAGATCAGCCGGGAGGACGCCGATGCGTTTGCCTACCGCTCCCATCGCCTGGCCGCCGCCGCCCAGGATGCCGGCAAATTCGAGAATGAGATCGTTGCTGTGGATGTGCCGGAGGTAACCGTACAGAACGGGAAACGGGTGGAATCTGTCACGACGGTCAACGCGGATGAGGGTGTCCGTCGGGACACCACCATCGAAGGGTTGGCCAAGCTGCGACCTGCTTTTGCCCAAGGTGGAATCGTCACGGCCGGGAATAGCAGCCAGACTTCTGATGGTGCCAGTTTCGTGATCGTGATGAGCGAGGAGCTGGTCAAGTCCCTTGGCCTGACGCCCATCGCCCGGTTGGCCTCATGTGCCGTGGCAGGCGTGGATCCGCTATACATGGGCATTGGCCCTTGTGCCGCCATTCCCAAGGCACTGAAGCAGGCAGGATTGACCCTGCAGGACATCCATCTGACCGAATTGAACGAGGCTTTCGCGACCCAGGCACTGGCCGTGATCCGACAGACCGGACTGGACCCTGACTCCGTCAATGTCAATGGAGGTGCCATTGCCCTGGGGCACCCACTTGGCTGCACCGGTGCCAAACTGACCACACAGCTGCTCAATGAATTGCGTCGCCAGAAAAAAACCTATGGCATGGTCACCGCATGTGTCGGGGGTGGCCAAGGCATTGCCGGCATCTACGAACTGCTTTCCTGATACCCGTTTTGCCTCTGGCGAACCATCTACAACCCCCGGCGCTTGACCTCCGTGTGGATGAGTTCGAGCTCACGTGACATTTCCCCGGTAACCGAGGAGTTCTCCTGGGCCCGGCGCAAGAGGTAGGGAATAACCTCCTCTACCCGACCGTACGGCACATACTTGGCGACGTTGTAGCCACTGTTGGCCAGGTTGAACGTCAGATGATCGCTCATCCCGTACAATTGGGAAAAATTGAGATGCGGATGATCGCGATCGATCCTCAGTTCATCGATCCAGGCAGCCATTTTCATGCAGCTTTTGGCATTGTGCGTGGCATTGCATGAGGCAATGGTGGTATAATTCTCCACTAGAAACCGAACAGCGTCATCATAGGCTTGGTCGGTAGAGGGTTTATCCGGATAGATGGGTGAAGGATAACCCATCTCTTTGGCGCGCAACCGCTCCTTCTCCATGTACGCCCCCCTGACGATCTTGGCGCCGAGCATCCAGCCTTCCGCCTTGGCTTTCTCGGCAGTTTCGATCATGTAGGCCAAACGATCATGCCGATACAATTGATAGGTATTATACACCACGACCCGATCCTTGTTGTACCGCTTCATCATGGTATTCACCATATCATCAATGGGCTGCTGGATCCAGCTCTCCTCAGCATCAAAGAACACGGCGACACCCTTTTCATGAGCAGCCATGGCCAGGGCTTCCACTCGCTTGACCACCGCTTTGAAGGCGTCTTCTTCTGATTTGGACAATTGGTCACCGCGCTGGATCTTCTCCAGTAATGGGTTGCTGGCCAGGCCGGAAATCTTGGTGCTCACCACCGGCACATGGTCATTACCGGACGCAAATTCGATGGCGCGAAGGTTTTCCCGCAATGTGGCATTGAAGTCCTCTTCCGTTTCCTTGTTCTCCACGCCATAGTCCAGGACAGTCAGGGTGTTGTTCGCAGCCAGTTTCTCGATGGTTGGCAAGCTCTTCAAGAGGCTCTCACCTCCGACAAACTGACGGAACAAGGTTGAACGGATTATGGATCTGGCAAATGGAAGATTCCATTTCACCGACCACAGCCCGACGAACGAGCCGGTGTTCACCAGCCAGGGTTTGTTCATCAGTGAAAAAAGCCATTCCATGCGCCTGAGCTCCTGATCGCTCAGGTGGGCGAAAGCCACTTCTGTATCGGTAAAATCAGGTATTGCGGATTGTTGGGTCGGAGTCGATTGAAGGTTCATGTTCGGGTCCAGATTTGCCATGAATACTCTGCTTGAAGGTACAACATTTCCAGTCCATTCTTTCCCGTAGCCCCTTGATTTATTGCCTTGTTCAGGAAGAGGGTTTGTTCGGGATTGTAGACCAGATCGTAAACAAAATGAGTTGAACCGATCTCCTCGTACGGGATGTCCGGACAGGATTCCACCGCCGGTGACATCCCCAAGGGAGTCGTATTGATAATGAGGTGATGGGCCGCTATTTCCCGGGACCCAACCTGATCATAGGTCAATCGGCCCGGGGCAGCCACACGAGAAACGACGGTATATGGGATACTGAGTTGTGTCAGAATGGCCTGAACCGCCAGGGCGGCACCGCCATTTCCCAACACAAGGGCCTTGCCGGCAAAGGAAGGACCGATCAACTCCTGGAGGGTATGCCGAAATGCCTGGGCATCCGTGTTGTATCCGACCAGTCGACCATCCTCCCGGACCTCCACGGTATTGACTGCACCGATCTGCTCAGCCAAAGGGTCCATTTCATCGAGGAAGGACAGGACCGCCTGCTTGTGCGGGATGGTTACATTGAACCCCCGGAGGTCATGCCTGGACCGGAGAAGCCCGGGAAGCTCGGCTACTTCTGCCATTGGGAACAATTCGTAGGTCCATCCCTCCGCTCCATCACGAAGAAAACGATCTGCGAACCATGCAGGCGAAAAGGAATGGGCCAGCGGATACCCGATCAGTCCGAGGGCTGTTCTCATTGACCAGGGTCCAGGGCTTTGGATGGTGAGCGACTGTCCATGAACCAGACGAGCCCGAAACCGGCCAGGAGGCATACGATCACTGTCAGGACCTGAGGATCGCCCGGAAAATCAGACGGCCAGACGCTTCGTTCGATGAAGGGCACCTCCTCACCTTGACTGTTGATCCGCGTGGCAGTCACGATCTTCCAGGGCCACAGGCGGTTGAGCGATCCGAGCATAAACCCGGTCAGGATGGCCAGGGCTAGATTGTGATAGTGCCGGAACACCCAGGTCAGGACCCTGGAGAAACCGGCCAGGCCGATCAGACAACCCACGGCAAACACGCCGACAATCATCAAATGCTCGGCAGCAAAGGTCTCCAGCATGCCCTTGACGTGGCCGATCACCACGGTATACATGCCCATGAGCAACAGCAGGAAACTGCCGGAAATCCCGGGCAGCAGCATGGCGGAGATGGCGATCATCCCACAGATCAGCACAAACAACAAATTCTCACTACCCGTGGCCGGGGACGCGATAGTGATCCAATAGGCCAGAGCCGATGCCACGAGGAGCCCGGTCACCTCGCGCCAGGTCCATCCATTCATCTGGCGACCGATCCATACTGCGGACGCCAGGATCAGCCCAAAAAAGAACGACCAAATGGCTTGCGGCTGATGCTCGATCAGCCAGGTGATCCCAAAGATCCCGACCACGATACCGGCCGCCATGCCCAGGAGCAGAGCCACCAGGAAATTACCGTGAATCGCTTTCCAAAGCCCAGGGACCCCCTCTCTTCGAAATACCCCGACAAGGGCCGGACTGAAGGATTTGATCGCTTCGAGCAATCGCTCATATATCCCGGTAATAAAGGCGATCGTCCCGCCGGAAACTCCCGGTACGACTTCCGCCATGCCCATGGCCATGCCTCGTAAGGCGATTTGGAATGCATTCAGGTTCATAGCAACAAAAGTAGGTTGGAATTGTCAATCGAATGGGCCGAAATCAGTTGTCATGCGGACGGCCGAATGGAGTCCGGCCTGGAGTCGGTTCTGCAAGAACAGGTTCAGCCGGCTCGGACCATTCCGGGTCCATCTTCCACAGATCGGGTTGCCCGGCATCGATCCAAGCGGTGTACCAGGCACTACCGATGGCATGGATCGCTTCCCGAAACCGTTTCTCCACCATCCCATCCATGGCTTTCTGGTAGGCATCAGCAAAACCTGGACAATAGGTAAGAACATTCATGGTGTTGCGGTCTTCAAAGCACATGACCCGGTCAGCGGGCAGTTGATCACGCACCGAGCGCTCGAGTTCAAGGACATCTGTCACCAGATCATGGCTTTCGCGAACCATTGTCCAGGCTGCCTTGGTGAAATCCGGAATATACTCGGCTGGTCCGGTGATCAGGTCCCAGTCTGTTGAAAACAACTCGGGAATCCGGCTCTCCCAGAATCCGTGGATACCGTTTTGGCCGGTCAGCTGACCATTGTAATTCGAGGTGGTATGCAATGGGACATGGGCATCACCGATATAGTGCCCGATATCGGCAGACAGCCGCAGGATCGACTGAACATCCCGCTCAAGAAAGGCCCTGGTCAGTCGTTTCTGCATGATGGGCAACCAGTAAGGGAGAATGCCATGGACAGAGAACTGATCCACGAACAACACCTTGTTGATGGCCGTCTCCCCTCCACATGAATCGATGAATATGCCCTGCGTCCCCGGCGCCATTTCCCACACTTCGGCATGCGGATCTTCCCGGACCAGTTCTGAGAATCCCTCCAGAAGAACCTCCCTGGACATGGGACAAGACACCTGCGCAGAGTGATACCACAGGGTATCCGTCTCGTCAGGAACCCATACAATGGTATCACCCCTGGACGTGATCCCGAATACATGCATATTGAGTCGAATCTCCCGGTCGAGGTCCCGACCGAGAGGCTGGCCGGGATCCGGTTCCAGCACATCCAGGTCGATATAGTGTCGCTTGTATTCCTGGGGAATCGCATAGCGCCGCTTGTCGGGATCGACCCCGTGTTCCTCCACATAGGGTGCGTGGCGCTTGTAGAACTGGTTCAGCGGAGCCGGAATGGTCGATACGGCCAACCGATTGATGGTCCGATGACCGAAGAATCCCCATTCCGGAGAAGGATGCCATAGACCGAACCAAAGCAGAAGCCAGTACATCATCTCCCTGATTATTTGAAAAACATGTCGTAGCTCCAGAAGATTTTCGAAACGGGTTGATGCTGGACCATCATGAAGTCGCCCGTATTGGCATTGACATGGTATCGCTCCACGGGCAGTGGCCTGCCCATTTGGTCCAGCAGTATCGCACCATCGGTATCATGCGGAATAATGCTGTGAAAGGTCATGATCCGCTCTGCACTGTCCCTGGTGGTCACGTAGACCACACAGAAGGGAAGAGTTCGCGAGATCGAATCACGCTCGGGGTTCTCATTCTCGTAACCTTCTATGCGCAACTTCTTCAATTGGTCCAGCAGGTTGGCCGGCCGATCCTGAACCAGGGTCCGGGTCGTTCTCGGAGTCAGGTCATAGAAGGGTTGTACATCGAACGTTCCATCAGGCTGTCGCGTGATGGAGAAGGACTTGTCCCGGTCCCGGGGATACTCCATCTTGTAGGAGACGATATCCCTCGCGGACATGGGAAACAGGCTGCGATCCCTCCAGTCCTTTTCGTCCATGAAAAAGCGAACTGACACAGAACCATGGAAATACTTCATGGACACCACAAACGGCTGATTGGAACCCTCCATCATGAAGTAGGTCCCGGTTCCTTCAGGCGATACACCGCCCACATAATAGGTCTTCAGGACTTTCCCTTCCAGATCACTGACCTCCACCCGGCGGCCGTGCGCGCCCAGGCTCTTGATGATATTGGGGATCATGCTGCTCGGGGGAATGAACTTGACCTCCAGCTGACTGACCGTTTCCAGCATTTCCTCCATGATCCGGGGTTCGACCGGATATCGCTCATTGACCTCCCAATACCCGTTCTTCCGATCGAGCTTGAGGGTTCTTCCATCGCGATCGACCACATGGATTTGCCCGATGATCGTCGTGTCCGGCACGGCAAATGACCCTTCATAATCTGACAGGGTCGTCCCTTTCCCCTTGTCCCTGGCCAACCAGAAAGCCAGCCCTGCCAGGAGGGCCAGAATCAGAATCAACAGGAGATTTCGTTTCATAACTTGTGAATCACGATGCATAACGGCGCTTTCGCCAGAAAAAGAATCCAAATCCGAAGAGGAGGAGCAGCAGGATGGGCAAGGCCAGATTGAGGCTTTGCCAGAACGTCTTTTCCTCTTCTACCCTGACCTTGTCGAGCAGCCGCAATCGGACATCTCGGGAGCGGGCCTCGATCAGACCTCTCTGATCCAGGAGATACTCGATCATGTTCAAGGCGAAATCCTTATTGGCATATTGACGCCGTTCATAGACATTGTAGCCCAGGGCCTTTGCCTCGTTGGTGACCGGGTTATAAGGATTGCGGATCACATCACCATCAGAAACCACCAGAACAGCGGTGGGTTCACTCATTGACCGAAACTCCTCCCCTCTTGCCTTCAGGGAATCCAGAAAAACCTGAGGCACCCGGTTCTCATAATTGGAACTGAACTGCCCTTCCAGGAGCAAGGCCAGTGTTTGTGGTCCCTTGTCAAACTTGGTGGGATCAGGTTCATATCTGAGGATATCGAATCCGATCTGTACAGGTGGATATTGCAGACGGGAATACTCGGAAGAGGTCAGCAGAATGGTCTTGGTGACCGGGGTCTTGGTCTGGATGGTATCGATCGATGCCGGAAAATCGAAATTGATCCGGTTGAGATTCTTGACCATGGGATGACCGGACTGTGCCTGGACAGCCGGGTGATAATACCAGGAGAAGAGATCATACTGGGGATTGTTGCCGACCACCCCTACCTGAAGAGGAATACGGCTGCATTCCAGGTCCAGGACCAGATTGGGCTCCACCCGGGCGCCGTATCGGTAGAGCAGATCATCGAGGTTCAGATCGTACGGCACAGGAATGTATTCCCTGGTCAGCCGCATGCTGTCCAATGTAGCATTCAACGGATCAATCAAAAAGATCACCTTTCCTCCCTTCATGATATACTGATCCAGCTTGAACTTGTCCGGCTCGCTGAAGGGACCCCGTGGTCGGGCCACGATCACCAGGTCGACCTCCGGGTTGATCCGGAAGACACTGTCCAGGGTCAGATAGGTAAAATTGTAATAGGGCCTCAGGTCCCGCCGCAGATCAGAGGTCTGTTCCGGAATGAGCTCTCCATGCCCCCTGGTGAATACGATGTTCGGCTTGTCCGAACGGATGAGTCGGAACAATGCGCTGGACAGCTTGTATTCCAGGAGGGAAATGCTGTTGTTCAGGATGACCTCCGGAGGCAATCCCGGCATCTCGGACTCCAGCAGACTGACCGGTACACTTCGGCCGCCATAAGATATGACGGCATAGGGAAAAATCAGTTTTTCAGTCGTCTCTCCGTTCTCCTTGATGCGGAGATTGGTGGGATTCATGCCCTGCTTGACGAATTCCTCCCTCAGGTTGTTCACCTGCTCCTTCGTACCCTCATTGGGATCGGAAAAGGTGTAGTCCAGGAAGGGTGTTTCGCTGCGGAAGTCTTCCAGCATTTCCCTGGTGGCCCGCTGCAATCGCTTGAACCCGGCGGGAAATGATCCGCCGAGCAACACCTCCACGTATACGGGCTCGTCCACCTCGTCCAGCAATTCCCGGGTAGACGACGTCAGGGTATAGCGCTTGTCTTCCGTGAGGTCCCAGGTCAGGGGAAGATAGGTGGCCAGTACATTGACGACCAGGAGAATGCCCAGGTAAAGCAAGAGGGAGAATCCTCCCTGTAATCGATCCTTGATCCCTTTGCCCATGTTCATCCTTTTTTTTGATGAATGGCCTGGGCGGTCAGCAGCAGGAATGCTGAGATCACCGACAGAAAATAGATGATGTCCCGGCTGTCGATCACGCCTCTGCTGATCGACGCATAGTGGTATTCGATTCCAAACTGCTGGATCACGTCATCCCACCGACCGATGAATACCGGAATACGACTGAAATAGGAAAAGCCCCAGTAGACCAGGAAGCAAAGGAGGATACCCAACAGGAAGGCAACGATCTGGTTGTTGGTCATGGCGGAAGTAAACAAGCCAATGGCGACGAAGACGCCCCCCAGGCAGGCGAGTCCGACATAGGAACCCATGATCGCCCCCTGGTCCAGGTTGCCCACCGGAGAGGCCAGTTGGTAGGCTGTCAACCAATAGACCAGAGTCGGCAGCAAGGCAATGATCACCAGAATAAAAGAGGCAAAAAACTTGGCCAGGATGATCTGTGCCGATGTCACCGGACGGGTCACCAGCAGCTCATAGGTACCGGTCTGCCACTCTTCGGCATAGGCTCTCATGGTCACTGCCGGAATGAGGAAGAGAAAAATCACAGGGGCCAGCTCGAACATGGGGTCCAGGGTCGCATACCCGTAATCCAGGATACTGGTATCGGGAAATACCCAGACCAGCAATCCGAGAAGCAGGAGAAAGACACCGATGGCGATATACCCGATCAGCGAGGAAAAAAACGCCTTGATCTCCTTGTAAAAGATAACCATCATATCAGTCTTCGATTGGTTGACGCCCACCCTGAGCAAAGATCAGATTATAGGTTCGGATTCCTTTCAGCATATCACTGACCCGCAGGGAGGTCCCGGTATCAGCCCCGGTCCATCGAGCATAATTCTCCGAGGTCATGATCGCATGTTCATCGGTTCGGGGATCCCACATCATGATCTGCTCACTGACTGTTCGACGTTCCACCGTGGTTTCCATGAAAGGATGACCATTGACCGGATTGTAGGCTCGTACCGGTATCTTGACGGGATATTGTCGTTCCACTTTGTACACGCAGATCGGACCAACCTCCAGCAAGGGAGCATAGTACAGTACATTCGTGTCCGTCCTGATGGGATCCAGAAGAAAACAGACTCCCTGATGACAAACGACCAGAGGCCTGACCAATTGGTGGGAATCCCTGGTGAAGAACCATCCACGCAAATATTCATCCTCTGCCCCGATGTACCAGTCACCTGTGATCATCTCCCATTCCACATCGGGTTGCTGGTCCGCCAGGGACCCTGATCGAAGGTAGAGGCCGTCCGGAGGAATCAGCCTTTGCCTGTTCTGGGCCTCCAGTCCGATACCGGACAGGAGAAAGATCAACGATATGGCGATGGCCTTGGTCACCCCTGGTCCTTTGTCAATTGTTGGAAAACATCCTCTACCCCTTTGGACTCCGTATGCAATTCCGTCAGGGTCCACCCAGCCTGGACAGCCGCATGAAAGACTTTGCCTTGCACCTGCTGACCAGGAGCCACGGTGAGCCAGAAGAGGCGGCCTCCTTCTTTTCGCTCCACACCGGCCACACCCGGAATCCGAGAAAACACGTTGCCGTCCACCGGAGATTCGGTGCGAACCACCAACCGGGAGGAACTGGACAAGCGATCCTGTAATTCCTCCACAGGACCATCCGCGACCAAATGACCCCGATTGATGATCATGACGCGGTCACACAATGCAGTCACCTCCTGCATGATATGTGTCGAAAACAGGATGGTCTTGTTCTGCCCCAGGTCTCGGATCAGTTGACGGATCTCCACCAGCTGGTTGGGGTCAAGGCCGGCGGTGGGTTCGTCCAGAAACAGGACGGCGGGGTCATGGATCAGGGCCTGGGCCAGACCGACGCGCTGCCGATACCCTTTGGACAACTGACCGATCTTCTTGTGTTGTTCCCGCTGGAGGCCAACGAGGTCGATCATTTCAGCTACCCGCTTCCGGGCATGGGGGATCTTGTAAAAACCTGCCACCCACCCCAGATACTCCTTGATGTACATGTCCGTGTGCAGGGGATTATTCTCCGGCAGATATCCGATCTGCTGTCTTGCTTGCAGGCCCTGGGATTCAACATTGTACCCACCGACCTCCGCCACGCCGCTGTCCGCCTGGAGATAGCCTGTCAGCAGCTTCATGGTCGTGGACTTACCGGCTCCGTTTGGCCCCAGAAAACCGAGGATCTGCGCATCCCTTGCCTCAAAGGAAATGTCATTCACAGCATACTGCGAACCAAATGTCTTCGTCAAATTCCTGACCACAACGGCCATAGGCTAACTTGATTTTACCAATGATGATTGGTGGTTGATCCACTCCCTGGCCCACGATTTTCTTTCGGGATGCCCCGGACGGAGAGCGCGTAAAATTACGTCACAGGACGAACTCGGCCAGAAGAAAAAGCCATGAATGTCGGTGAACTACCAGACCCGTTCCTCCAGACAGATCACCTGGACCTCAACTGTCCGACAACACACCGCGAAAAGAGAAAATGATCGATCCGTGCAAGCCAGGCCGATGGCGGTGGCCCGATCCCGCATCAATCCTGGATAGGAGGAATTCGTAACACCTGGCCCGGATAGATCAGGTTCGGATCCTTCAGCATTGGCTTGTTCGCATCGAAGATCACCGGGTATTTCATGGCATTGCCGTAATATTCCTTGGCGATCTTGGACAGGGTGTCTCCTTTCTTCACTTCATAGAACTGTGCTTCCGGTTCCGGATGGACGACAGCGATCCGATCATCTACGGTCGCAATCCCATCCACATTGCCAATCGCCAGAATCACCTTCTCCCGGTCAGCTTGCGAGTCGGTCTGGCCATAAACGATCACGCTGTCTCCATTGACTTCCAGCTCAAGGTTCTGGATGGGTAGCGTCAATGATTCAATCACCCCGCGAAGCGCCATGGATTTCAACTTGTTGGCCTGTGCGAGACGCTCAGCAGATGTGACGGTTCCTGTTCCATCGGTCGATTTCTCTTCTTTGCCAAACAGCTTTGATCCGGCATTCTTTAAAAACGAGAACATTCCCATAGCACGTATCTATTTGATTGCGGTTCGAATGGAATATGACGAAGGTATCAAAATTTGATGCAGCTTGGTCCGATTTATGCAACTGATTCCGAGCTGAATCGTAAACCGATCAGACTGCCGAAGAATAAGGGTAGACATCGTACATAGTTTTCCCGTATATTTGCGCAGTTTTTACAGACATATTAGACAAATTACAATCTGACATGCAAGGTAAAGGAATCGTCAAGTTTTTTCTGGTTCTCTTCACAGTGATCGTAGCCATACAGTTCCTCTATATGGTGCCTACGATGCGCGTAGAATCAGACGCCGATGCGTACGCTCAACGGATAGCTGATGCCAGTCCAGGTACGGATACAGAAACGGTCCTCAAGGAGGCCCGTACGGCCTATTTGGACTCCATGTCGGGAGAGACCATTGTCTCCGTCCCGCTGATCAGTGACTTCACCTACGAGGATCTCAAGAGCCGACAGCTCGCGCTGGGTCTTGACCTCAAAGGTGGCATGAGTGTCATCTTGCAGGTCGACCTGAAGGATTTCATCAAGTCACTCGCCAACAACAGCGAGGACGTTGAATTCAATCAGGCTCTGGATAATGCCTCCAAGCGGTTTGCCGTTGCCCAGACAGACTATGTGACCCTGTTCGGAGAAGAATTCCAGAAAGTAGCCAATGGCAAGAAGCTGTCGAACATCTTCATCCTGAATGAATCCTTTCGTGATCAGATCAACTTTGAAACACCGGATGGCGAAGTCATTCGTCTGATCCGGGACAAAGCCAACGAAACGGTCAAGCTGACCTACAAGCGATTGAAGGATCGGATTGACAAGACCGGTGTCGTGCAACCCAACGTCTCCCTGGATGAAAACCGGGACCTGATCATTGTCGAACTGCCTGGCTTTGACAACCCGGAGCGGGCCCGGAACCTGCTTCAGGCAACGGCAAAGCTGGAATTCTACGATGTCTACCGCGTCACCGACAATGGCATCATGCAGGCCCTGATCGAAGCTGATAAGCGCCTGCAGCGCGCCATGCCCGCTGATTCAACGGAGCTGGAAGCCATGGAAGTTGCCATGGATACCACCTACAATTATGTATATGATTCCACTGGCCAGGTCATCGACTCGACCATGAACCTGGTCGAAGCTGGCACGCAGGGTGTTGAAGGTGGTGGACCGTTGATGTCCAACATGACACTGAACCTGTCGACCGGCGAGGGACTGAGCTTTTCACCAGCCATCATGGGTACGGCCAGCCGGAATAAAATGAAGCTGATCGACAGTTACCTGGCTCGTCAGGATGTCAGTGCACTGTTTCCCAGGGATCTGGAATTCCGTTGGGCATACAAACCATCCCGCGACTACACCACCGGTGAGGAAACGGATCAGTACAACCTCTATGCCATCCGTAAAAAGAGGGGCTCATCGGAAGCTCCGTTGGAAGGTGACCGCATCACTGATGCGTCGGCCAACCCGGATCCTAACTCAGGTGAAGTAGTGGTCAGTCTGGCCATGGACACCCGTGGTGCCCGTATCTGGGCAGACATGACGACCAAAGCTGCCCAGGACAACAATCGGGAGATCGCCATCCTGTTGGATAACGAGGTGGTATCCGCGCCCAGTGTACGCCAACCCATCACGGGTGGCGACAGCCAGATCTCCGGAGATTTTACAATGGCGGAAGCAACCGACCTGGCCAACATCCTGCAGGTGGGTAAATTGCCTGCCCGTACCCAGATCATCCAGGAATCACTGGTCGGTCCGTCACTGGGTCATGAGAATATCCAGCGAAGCCTGACTTCCGTCGGCCTGGCCTTTGCCTTGCTGCTGGCCTTCATGGTCCTGTACTATGTCGGTGGTGGGATTGTTTCCATCATTGCCCTGTTCACCAACCTTTTCTTCATCATCGGTGCCCTGGCCTCCTATGGAACCGTACTGACCTTGCCGGGTATTGCCGGTATCGTCCTGACCATGGGTATGGCAGTGGACGCCAACGTGATCATCTACGAGCGGATCCGGGAAGAGCTCCGGCATGGCAAGACCCTGGGGATGGCCGTCAAGGACGGATTCCAGCAATCCTACAGTGCCATTATCGATGCCAACGTCACCACCCTGCTCACTGCCCTGGTCCTCTCCTATTTCGGTCTCGGGCCGATCAAGGGCTTTGCCATCGTCCTGATCATCGGTATCCTGTTCACCCTGTTCACGGCGGTGCTCCTGTCACGCCTGATGGTTGAATACTGGATCGGCAAGGATCGCCCCATGTCCTTTGCGTCCAACTGGTCGAAGAACATCCTGGCGAACGTAGATATCAACTGGATCTCCCTGAGGAAGTATGGCTACATGTTCTCTGCAGCATTGATCCTGGCCGGTGCGATCTCCTTCTTTACTCGTGGATTCGAGTTGGGTGTCGACCTGAAGGGTGGGTATTCCTACAATATCCAGTTTGCTGAAGGAACGAATGTCGATAGCGACATCCTCAGAAAGGAGCTGGGCGACCAGTTCGGAGGCACCCCTGTCGTCAAGGCAGTGGACACGCGCAATACATTCAATGTGACCACCAGTTATCTGGTCGATGATAATTCAGAAGATGCTCCTGTCAAGGTGATGGACAAGCTGTTCGCCGGCGTCAACGCCATCAGTGGCGGCAATCTGGACGAGACCGCTTTCAAGGCGACCTCCGGGGATGGCACACATATCATCTCTTCCAGCAAGGTCGGCCCGACCATCGCTGAGGACATCAAGGACAGTTCGCTCTATTCCACCATGTTCGCCCTGTTGCTGATCTTCCTCTACCTCTTTATCCGGTTCAACAAATGGCAATTCAGCCTTGGCGCGGTGATCGCTCTCTTGCACGACGTGCTGGCAACACTGTCCATCTTTACTCTCTTCCATGGCATTTTGCCGTTCTCAATGGAAGTTGACCAGGCCTTTGTAGCCGCCATCCTGACGGTGATCGGTTATTCGGTCAATGACACGGTGATCGTGTTTGACCGGATCCGTGAATTCCTGGGAGCCTATACCGGAAAAACCAAGGAGGACGTGTTCAACCTGGCCATTAACAATACCCTGAGCCGGACGATCATCACCTCAGGGACGACCTTGCTGGTGGTTTTGGCTTTGTTCCTCTTTGGCGGAGCATCCATCAAAGGATTTGCCTTTGCCCTCCTCTTCGGTGTCCTCTTCGGGACCTATTCATCGGTCTTCATCGCTTCCGCTCTCGTTGTCGACCTGACGAAGGAACGCGAATTCAAAGGAAAGGAAACCAAGAAAAAAGGATTCAGCCGCGCCGCATCAACTGCAAAATAGGACCTATACAGATCGTGGCATGGCTTTTGCCAGCTTGTGATCGGTTTTGGTTAAAGATTTGATTGGAAGGAGCCGATGGAAACATCGGCTCCTTTTTTTTCGTTACGCTGGGGATGTTGACCACCGAGTCGATATCGATCACTGACCAGAAATCGATTATCTTTCGCGTCATGGTTCGATTCAAAACCCTTGCCTTCCTGACCATCCTCGGACTTGGCTTACTGCTTGGACAGTCCTGTACATATACCATCAAGGTACGTGATGGCGACACAGCCTTCGATCGCAAGCAGTACGCCAAAGCCATTCCGTATTTCACCAAGGACTACCAGCGTGAAAAATCGAGGGTAAAGAAAGGACGGATTGCCCTGAAGCTGGCCGAATCCTATCAGCGGATCAATGAGCCGGAGCGGGCCCTTTCCTGGTACAAGATCGGTTGGGACAACCAGGCCGGCATCCAGGCCCTGGAAGGATATGCCTACACCCTGAAAATGCTGGAGCGCTATCCGGATGCCACGGACGCATTCGTTCAGCTGGGGGAAGAGATCGGAAGCACCTATGAATATCGCAACGAGATCGAATCCTGCCGTCTTGCCGAAACATGGTTGAAGGATTCAACCAAAAGCCCGTATGTCCTGTCTCCAGCCTCTATGAACAGCCGGTATGGCGATTACGCCCCGTCCCTGGCTCCACGAGGGGGCATTCTCTACTCATCCGAACGGCCCTCTCCCCAATCCGCCGATCTGTACGCCTGGACCGGCAAACCCTATGCCGACATCCTGGTGACCGAAGATGCCGGTCAGGCCTTACCGGAATCATTGATCGACAAGATCAATACCAAGGCTCATGAGGCCAATCTGATCTTCAGCGGTGATGGCCGGTCGCTCTTCTTTACCCGATGCGGTGGACTTCCGGAAACGGAAGATCAATATTGTCGTATCCTGCAGAGCAGGTTTGATGGTGCGGAATGGTCAGATCCGCAAGTCCTGCCCTTCTGTACCGGGACCATCAATTTCGGGCATGCTGTCCCGAATATTGACGGCTCCCGAATCCTGTTCGCCAGCGATGATCCTCTCGGCTTTGGCGGTTTCGATCTGTATGAATCTCAACGGACGGCGGATGGCTGGAGTGAACCTGCCATCCTCCCTCCCAATGTCAATACGGATCGGGACGATCTGTTTCCCAACCTGGATGGCGATACGCTTTACTTTGCCTCCGAGGGACACCTGGGCATGGGGGGACTGGATATTTACCGATCGGTTCGACAGGGGCCGCGAGCCTGGACGACGCCGGTCAACATGAAGGTCCCCATCAATTCCGGGGCAGATGACTTTGGATTGATCTGGATGCCTGTATCGGGAGGGAATGCCTTGCGACAGGGATATCTGTCCAGCAGCCGACCTGGTGGGCTGGGTGGGGATGACATCTACAAGGTCAGTGAACGGATCGTTCCGCTGCCGCCGCCGCCAATGGCACAGGAGCCCTCCTACACCTGGAAGCTCCGGGTACATATTCTGACCAGGATCCGTCAGGATCCGACTGATCCGAACAGTCCGGTACTGGGAAGGCGATACCTGGAAGGCGCAAAAGTCAAGGTCACCGGTGGCCTCGATACTGCCTACCTCAGCCCACGGGATGAATCTGCCCTTCTGGACATTCTACCCGGAAAAAATTATCTGATCCAGGCATCCTCTCCGGACTATCTGTCCACCGCCGTCAATTTTTCGGCCCGCGACCTGGTCCCTGATCCCGGCCAACCCGAACAGGTCTTCGAGATCGAAGTGATCCTTGACAAGCGATATATCGACCAGGAGATCGTCCTGGAGAACATCTACTACGACTTCGATCGGTGGGAAATTCGGGAAGATGCCCAACCGGCCCTGACAAGACTGGCTCGGTTGTTAACCGCCAATCCTGAGCTTTCCATTGAATTGGGATCACATACAGACTGCCGGGGGAATACCCTGTACAACCAGGACCTTTCCCAGAAACGAGCCCAGTCTGCTGTGGAATTTCTCATCCAGAACGGCATTGATGCCCGTCGATTGCGCGCCAGGGGATATGGAGAAAGCCGGCCGGCTGCTGACTGTACCTGCGCCCGGTGTACCGAACAGGAACACCAGCAGAACAGGAGGACCACCTTCCGAATCCTGCAGGAATAGATCCCGGGTATCAATGGATCACGACGGGTCGGAAAAACGAACGGCTCATCCCATCCTGGCCGATCAACATGTACAAACCCGGCGAAAGCCCCTCTACAGAAATGGTCACGGGGAAGCGGTCCGATGTTTTTTCAAGGACCACCTCTCCCGCCATGGTCCGCAAACTCCACCGGATAGGACGCCCCTGGTTTTCCAGCTGCTTCGAGACGACTTGAAAGAATCCTGTCGCCGGATTGGGAATGATCACGAAGGACAGGTCCGCCCCATCGACCTCTTCACTGGCTGTGGTGAGATAGACTTCGACACAGCCGGTGTCCACACAATTATGGATATCCGTGACCTGGACGCAGTAGGTGTTCGGCAGCAACATGAACGCCGTATCCGTTTGCTGTCCGGAGGCATTGACATCCCATTGAATGGCGAATGGAGGAGTCCCTCCCCCGGGCACAACGACAGCCATGCCATTGGCCATGCCCGGCGAAGCGGGCACGCTGTACAACTGCTCGATCTCGACAGCCGGATAGCCAACTGGAATATTGGATTCGATCAATGAGCAGCCCTGGGCATCCGTGATGGTCAGACTATAGGCCCCTGTCGCAACATTCACCAACTCCTCCTGAGTTGAGCCATTGCTCCATTTGAATGCATAAGGAGGGGTTCCTCCACCTGTATTGGTATAGATACTGGAGAACGGGTCACATTCGTCAATGACAGTTGTGACCATCACCAACGTACTGCCACCGGGAACCTGGATACATGTATCCTGTCGACAATGGAACTCATCCTCAACGGTCACGCAATATGTCCCGGGAGCCAGGTTGACCCGGTTCTTCAGTGTGGAATTGTCCGACCACAGATATCCGTATTCCGGTACTCCTCCGCTGATCTTCAATTCGATCTCACCGGTGAGGGCTTCCGAACAATCATCAGGCGTCACCGAAACAGACTGTACTGTCAGCAGGGATGGAGGACCAAAAATCTCAACTTCCTGGGCCAGTGATCTGGAACAGCCATTGTCATCGACCACCAGTACGGTATATCTGCCCGGCGACAGATTCTTCGGACTCTGTACCGAGGAATAGGCCACCGAATCCCGAAACCAAAACGTCTTGTAAGGTGACGTCCCACCATTGATCAGGAGGGAAATCGATCCATCTTTCGCACCAAAACAGGTTTCATTGTGGATCTCACTGAACGGAATAGCCAGGTCCAAAGGTCCAGGTTCCATGATCGTCATCGGACCGTACACCAGAACGCATCCCCGGTTGTCTGTGATCGTGACGGTATAATTCCCGGCTCCCAGACCCTGCACTTGATCCAGCGGTACACTCAGGTCCTTTTCCTGTCCACTGCTCCAATTGAACTGAAAGGGTGACTCCCCTCCTTCCACCTGGACGGTCAGCGATCCATTCCCCTTTCCGTAACAGACCACATCCTCCCGCTCTACCAGATCGGCCTTGAAGTTCTGCCCGGTGTTGCTCACGGCAATACCGGTCAGGACAGCCTGGCAATTGTTTGCATCGCTGACCGATACAGAATAGAAGCCCGGAGGGACATTCTGTGGATCTTCGATCGTCAACCCATTTTGCCACAGGTAGCTGAACGGGCCCTGGCCACTGATCGCAATATCAATTGAACCAAGAGAGTTCAATCCACAAGCCGAATACTGTATCCCCACCAGATTGATATGCAAAGGACTGGTTTCCTGCAATACCAGACCCGACAAGGATTGGGTACACCCAAGCAGATCTGTGACTGTAACACTGTAATTGCCAGAGGGAACATTCATCAGGACTGATCCCACATCGCCAGTAGACCAGTCGTAATCATAATTCCCACTGCCTCCGCTAACCTCCAGGCTCAGCTGGCCATCGGCCAGGAAATCGCAAGTCGGATCGAGCAAATGGGCCACCTCTACCTGCAAAGGATCGAGCAAATCCAGAAAAAGATCGGGCAAGGCTGCCGTACAACCATTCATATCACTGACCGTCACGGCATACGTGCCTGTACCCAAGGATGAGCTGACACCCATGCCGATACCAAAAGACCATTGATAGGCATATGGTGCCTGCCCCCCGGTCACCAAAGTGGAAAGCAGACCGTCCTTAGCCCCGGCGCAGGTTTCGGGTTTGACCACACCCCACGACAGCATAAGCGCAGGTGGTTGCTGAATGACCAGCCCCCCCAGAACAAAAGTGCATCCGGCCTGGTCCGTAATGGTGCATCCATAGGTTCCCGGCATCAACATCGTTCGATCCTTACTCTGCACCTGATCGGACCAGACAACCTGATAGGGCCCCTGCCCACCGGTGATCAACAATTGAATGCTTCCATCCGCCTCACCATGACAGCTGACATCCTGGATCTGGTAATTACTCAATAGTGGCTGGGGTTGTGCGATCTGGAACGGATCGGATTTCTGTGTACAGCCGGCTTGATCCGTCACCGTCACTTGATAACTTCCGACCGGCAGGCTTCCCGGGTCTTCCTGATCACTGCCCGAACTCCACAGGTAGGTATAGCCTCCCGCCCCCCCGGTCACCGCCAGGTCGATCATTCCGGATGCCATCCCATGGCAGGCGATATCCTGAACCAAGCCCCCAATGACGATCGGAACGGCCGGCTGGATGGTCAATTGCTGCAGGGTGATACTGCAACCTCCTCCAGAGATGGTGACCTGATAGTCTCCAGGAGTGAGATCCGCCACATCTTCAGTAGTCGGACCATGGCTCCATGCAATCGAGTTCACCGGGCCGGAAAGTTCCATATCAATGGCTCCGTCATCGAATCCAACGCATGATTCCGGAGAAATGGTCAATTGGTCTATGGTCGGGCCGGGTCCGTTGACTATGAAGGAAACCGGGCCCGAGCTGCAACCAGTCAAGGAATTGGTCACGACCAGGGTATAGTTCCCCTGCTTCAATCCATTGATCACCAAAGGTCCACTATGACCGCTTGTCGAGCCACTGACCGGGCCTGACCAACTGTAATCAAATGATCCTGGCCCGGATGGTTGAATGGTCACACTGCCATTCGTTCCTCCACAGGTGCTGACATTCATGGTGGATATGGTCAGCGATGGTGTCCCCTCCAGGGTCATCACCTCAACATGATCGGAGGCATCACATCCATGGCTATCGGAAACTGAGACATGATACGTCTTCATGCCCGGAGAATTTCCAGCCAGAACTGGCGTATAGAACTGGTTGAAACCATTGGACCAGGAAAAGGAGAACGGTGCCGAACCTCCGCCGGACACCACTGCCTGCAACAGGGCCGATTCGCCGGCACAAAGGATCAACGGATCAGGGTTGACAATGTCTACCTTGGGTACAGACCAAACCGCAACGGGGACAGTCAATTCATCCCGACAGCCCTGAGCCGTTTCTGCCAGGATGGTATATGCTGTGGATTGCACAGGGGCGACAACGGGATCCGGCAGGACATTCGCCGGTGTCGCCGGTGATTGACTATGATAGCTGAATACAGCAGAACTGAGGCCTAGATCGACAATGGGCAGGTCAGTCAGATCAAGGCTGTCACCCTGGCACATCCCGGTGAAAGGCCCAATCACGAGTTCGGGTTGGGAGGCAACTTGTATTTGCACAGGCTTCCGGTTGCTGGCGCAAGGAAAAAGCGCGCTGCTATCCACGAGATAGTAAGTCACCGACTGGTTCAATGAGGGTGTCTGGAATGTCGCTCCGACATGGATCGGATTGCCCCCAGCCGGCAGATCATACCAATAGATCTGCCCCAAGGGCATGGATTCGACTTCAAGCAATATGGATTGTCCGGCACAGATGAGCCGGTTGCCGATCACGGGCAAAGGTGCCTGCGAATCATCCTCCATCCCATTGCAATTTTCATCCACTTGATTACAGATCACCTCCGCAGCGCCCGGATGGATCATCGGATCCTGGTCATTGCAATCCTGTGCATTGGCGCTATAACCGGAGGGCACGACGGACGAGCAGGTGAAAAAAGGAGCATCAGGGTCCCCATAACCGTCTGCATCAAGATCAGCATACACCAGCATATCCGGTTCGCCCAACAGCTCAACTCCATACAGGGCCACTTCATCAATGGCCATCTGACTGGTTCTCAGGGGGCCGCTGACGCCCCGGAACCGCAACTGGATCGTATCCCCGCTGAATGGACTGAGATCGACATAGGCTTTATGCCAATTGCTCCCCTGATTGCCAGACTCCATCCAAAGCGATGTCCATTGAATTCCCCCATCTTGGGAGGCTTCGACCAGCAGATCCCCCATGCCCAACCCCCACATATGATAGTAGAAGCTCAGATGGCAGACCTCGCCGGGCGTATCCATGACCACCATGCATCCGGATTGCAGGACTGCCTCTGCGCCCTTCTGGCAAGCGGAATTGAGGGTCTCGAGATAGAGGTACCTGCCATTCCCACTGACATCTGAAAACGGGCCAGTTTGCAAGTCAACTGTAGCCGGGCCTTCCCGGACCAGCCAGTCGAAATCATCTCCTTCCGTGCGGTTCTCCCAGAAGGTATTCAGGGGATAATCGATCCCGCAAAAACAGTTCGCTCCGCAGGCAGGCAGGTCGTCGACATCCAGCAGATCACTGACCGGCTGGTTGATCTCGCAATCGGTGGTGAAGGCCACCGGACAACTGTTGGCCGAATAGGCTCCACCCCCGCAGGACGTCCTGGCATAGAGCTCATATGGCGTGGACGGCGACAGATTCTCCAGTACATGACTTTCGCCTGCACCACAGGGAAGGATAACCACTTGCCCCTGTCCTGCCCCTCCATCGGTACCTGGTTGAAACCCTGGAGGACCATACTCCAGGATCAAATCCGAGCATGTGCCGGCAAACGTCCAGTTGAGCTGGGCGGAGGTCGGCGTAAGGGCTCCGATGGTCAGGTCATATGCCGGTGCACAATTCAGGTTGGCAAAGACGAGTTTCAAATAGCGAAGTGAGCCGGTATCCGCCTTGGCATCATCACAGATTCGAAGCTGCCAGATCCCTTCGGGGTCGGAACCGTCATCGAATCCTGCCAGATGCTCATCCGGGAGGAATGTACCAATGAAGGCAGACGTATGTTCGACCGGATCAATGGCACCGCATTCCGTCGATGAGAACCGGCAAACCTGCTGACATCCGGGGTCGGCAGGATTTCCGAGGTGATTCCGGGATTGGCCATGCTGATCAAACAGGTTGACCGCCTGGCCAGAAGGAGATACCAGGGTCAGATGAAGGTCGGCCAGGAATGTGTGGCTGATCACCACATCGACGGCGGCCAGGGAAATGTTCTGCCCCAGACTGTCCCCTCCCGGATCATCAACCTGGATGTACACAACATTCTCAATGGGACAATTATCATCATCGATAGTGAAATATCCTCCGCAAGAAGTGGGATTCAAACTGGCCGTGGTGAACGAAAAGGGAATAAACGTCCATCCGCTCTTTTCCGCGCCTCCATTACAGATCGCCCGGATCCGCAGGCGATATCGGGTGGCGGGATTCAGATTGGTCAGGAGAAACGGATTGCTGTTTGCCAGGTGTGTTGGTGTACCAAAAAATGGCTGGTTCCCAGTGCGGACTTCCAATTCCCAAAGGCTGGCTCCATTGGGATCCGCCCAGGTCAACATCACCTGGTTGGTCTCCACACTGACGAGCCCGACGTTTCCCGGCGTGTAGCAGATCGATCGCGACTCCGCCTCTACCACCTGAGCGTACAGGCAGGTAGCAGGAACACCTGTTGTCAGACAGGCAAGGAGTGCAAACAGCCGTTTGATCACCCGACGATAGGATGTCGAATCACGCTTGAGCATACAGGGAGGAAAACCTTAAAATTACGGTCTTCCTGTTGAATCTGAAAGTCACCCGGCCACGATGTTGATCATTCTTCCCGGCACAACGATCATTTTTCGAACGGTCAAGCCTTCCAACCATTTGACAATCTCCGGCAAGGCCAAAGCCTGCGATTCCAGGGACTGTTGATCCATATCGGCAGGCACTGTCATCTCCGCTCTCTTCTTTCCATTGATACTGACGGGATAGAGGATCTCATCGGCCACCAGATAGGCCTCATTGACCTTTGGAAAGTCGGCCTGATGCACGGAAGACTCATGACCCAGTCGATGCCATAGTTCCTCGGCCAGATGCGGGGCGAAGGGTGCCAGCAGACGAACCAGCGGCTCCAGCACGTCATGGTGATGGCAGTCCAGGCGTTTCAACTCATTGACGCAGATCATGAACTGACTCACGCAGGTGTTCATGGAGAACCGGTTGAGATCATCCGTGACCCGCTGAATAGTTTGATGAAGGATCCGGAGGCTATCCCGGTCAGCCTGCCCTTCCGTGACCACCAGCCATTGTCCCTGATCGGCAAACAGTGACCAGAACCGGCGAAGGAATTTGGAGACCCCGTCGATTCCCTTGGTATCCCAGGGCTTGCTTTGTTCGATGGGCCCCAGGAACATTTCATACATCCGAAAGCAATCCGCCCCGTATTGGTCCACGACATCATCCGGGTTGATGACATTGTACTTGGACTTGCTCATCTTGCCCACCTCGGAATGGGTCACCAGATGCGAACCGGCCGCATCCTTTCTGGGAAAGAACTGGCCGTCCTCGTACCGGCCCTGACTGCATTCAAAGATGGCGGTCCTGTACTCCGGACGCCACTCAATGAACCGCTGGATGCTTTCCGAATCCAGGTAGGAACTGTCTGTCCCATATTCCCGGACAAAATCGATCAGGACCGGAATCTGGATATAGGCGTCCATCTCCTCCTGGCCGACCAGCCCCGCACAGCGGAACAGGTACTTGCCATCGACCTTTTCCTTCAGCAGGAAAACAGACTCGATCACACCCTGGATCATGCCCTGGTTGATGAGCTTCCGGAACGGCTCCCTGGTCGGCAGGTACCCCAGGTCATAAAGGAACTTATGCCAGAAACGGGCATACATCAGGTGACCGACAGCATGTTCGGTGCCACCAATGTACAAGTCGACATCCTGCCAGTAGGCCAGGGCTTCACGGGAAGCAAACGCCTCCTGATTGGTGGGATCCATATATCGCAGGAAATACCAGCTGGAACCGGCATATCCTGGCATGGTGTCCGTCTCCCGCACCAGTCCGTCCGGTTGCTCGACCCAATCACGAACACGAGCCAGCGGAGAATGGCCATCCGAAGTTGGCTTGAAATTGTCCAACGGAGGGAGTGTGATCGGCAGCTCGTCTTCCGGCACCATGTGGGGAATTCCCTTTGCATCATACATGATCGGAAATGGCTCCCCCCAATATCGCTGCCGGGAAAACAGGGCATCCCGCAGTTTGAAGTTCACCTTTCGCTCACCAATCCGGCGGGTTTCAATCTCCTCCAACATGCGGGTGATCGCCTGTGGCACTTCAAGTCCATCGAGAAAGTCTGAATGGATCAATCGGCCCACCTTGTCTTCCCGCCTGGCTTCAGGCCATTCGGAACGATCGATGATCTCTATGACGGGGAGACCGGCCATGTCGGCAAAGGCCCGATCGCGATCGTCATCGGCAGGAACCGCCATGATCGCTCCGGAACCATAATCCTTGAGGACATAATCGGCTGTCCAGATCGGGATCTTCCCGCCGGTGATCGGATGAATGGCATACGATCCGGTGAAGACACCCGTCATTTGTTTCACATCGGCCATTCGCTCCCGCTCACTGCGGGCACCGGCGTAAGCCAGATAATCATCCACTGCCTGGCGCTGTTCGGTTGTGGTCAGTTCGTCCATCAAC
Source organism: Lewinellaceae bacterium (assembly GCA_020636225.1). Classification (GTDB taxonomy): domain Bacteria; phylum Bacteroidota; class Bacteroidia; order Chitinophagales; family Saprospiraceae; genus JAGNXB01. Next base: position 844,950 of record JACJYI010000002.1, read on the forward strand.
TCGTGCTCCGGGGCGATCACCATGAAGGTGACACCGAACAGGGTATCCGGCCGTGTGGTAAAGATCTCCAGTTGCCGGTCTGACCCATCGATCGGGAAGTACAATCTGGCGCCTTCCGACCGCCCGATCCAGTTGCGTTGCATGGCTTTCAGCGCATCCGACCATTCCAGGTCATCCAGGTCGTCCAGAAGTCGGTTTGCATAGGCAGTGATCCGCAGAGACCATTGCAGCATTGGTCTTCTTTCCACGGGGAAGCCACCCCGCTCCGAGAGTCCGTCCTTGACCTCGTCATTGGCCAGCACCGTACCCAGGGCCTCACACCAATTCACATAGCTGACCCGACGGTATGCCAGGCGGTAGTTCATCAGCATCTCTTCCTGCTGTTCCGGGGTGTATCCGTGCCAGTCTTCAGCAGAAAACAGCAGCTCTTCCGCCGAGGCTGCCTGCAGGCCTGCACTGCCAAAACTGGAAAAATGCGCCTTCAGCTCACTGATCGGTCGGGCCTTTTCCGTTGATCGGTCATACCAGTGATCGAACAATTTCAGGAAGATCCACTGCGTCCAGCGATAATAGGACGGGTCCGATGTGTTCACTTCCCGGGACCAATCATAATTGAATCCCAGGTTCTTCAACTGAGCCCTGTAGCGAGTGGTATTCTCCCGTGTGGAATCAGAGGGGTGAACACCCGTCTGAATGGCATATTGTTCAGCTGGCAGGCCGAACGCATCGAAGCCCATTGGATGAAGGACTTCATATCCTTCCATCCGCTTGTACCGTGAATAGATATCGGAGGCAATGTAGCCCAACGGATGCCCAACATGCAATCCCGCTCCGGAAGGATAAGGGAACATATCCAGGACATAATATTTCGGGCGACCTGAATGGTTGGTCACACGGTAGATTCCCTGTTCATTCCACCAGGATTGCCACCTGGATTCCAGTTCCTTTGTCCGATACTCCATAAACGAGGATACTTCTGAAAAATTCGTGCACAAAGATACGGAATGCAATGCCGGCCTCACAGCACAGGGACCATCCTGGATGTCAGAGGGACGCCCGGATACATCGTCCGACCCCTGACATGGCATCGAGCAACAGGTTGCCACGGTAATGGATCAGCACCCCCGGCCCGGGAGCCGCCTCCAGAATCAATGTTCCCACAGGTTGCTCCGGAGTAAACTCCATCGTATAGATCTGCCATTGATCATGAGTGACCAGAGGCGACCGAACCAGGCGGAACGGTTTACCACCACCAGGTGCGACCCCCTTGATCTCGAGAGACAGGGGCAGCTTGAACCCTGCATAATCCCGGGCACAAGCCAGCGCGATGGTGAAGTAGTAGCATCGTCCTGCTTCCAGGGGGATCTGCAATTTCTGATAGACCCCTTCCCTGGTGCCATCCTCCCGATTGATCAACCCCAGATAGGTATATCCCTGGCGGGGTGGAAGAACGACACCCCATTGACCGGGCTGAATATCCGGCGTCGAGCCAGCTCCCCAGGACAACCAGTCGGGCATCAGAAAGGATGTGCTGAAACTGGCCTCAAAACCGCTGTTGCGAATCATCCCGGGTTGTTGCGCTGATATTGCGCCAAACCAGGGGAGATGCAGGAGAACGATCCATCCAACTCGAGTCCATCGACGATCCATGCAATGAAGGTACGACTCACCTGCTATTCTGAAGGCCAGGGATACAATTCGAAGATGTGTACATTTGACCAATGAATGCCAGGAGAGGATCCGTATCCAGAAAGATCTATATGGTGATCACCCTGATGATCACCCTCCTGTTTTCCGGGGCTGCTGCCTATTGCCTGTTGTGGGCCCAACGAACAGGCGACTCGGCAAAAGAATCTATCCTCTATCTGGTTGAATGCCAGCCCGGGATGGAGCAAAGCAGGATCCTTGACCTGAAATCACAACTGGAACGATCCGGCTGGATCAAACAGGTCACCTATGTATCCCCTGACCGGGCTGCCCTCCTGCTCGCCGATGATGAATTGGACCTCGGCCCCGGCATATCGATCGACTCCATGCCAGAGTTGCCCGCCTTGCTCTCCGTCTATTTCCGGAAGGAGACATTTGATCGGGAAGATGTACTCGACAGTCTCACTGCGAGTATCCGGAACCATGAGATCGTGACCGGACTGTATGCCCAGCCTGATCTTGCAGAAATGATCCAGACCAATCTCAGGAATATTGGCCAGGTGCTCCTGATCATGGCCATTGGCATCTTCATCCTGTGTGGCTTTCTGCTCTCCTCCCTCATCAAACTGTCGTTGTACGCCGACAGACGGGAGATCAAAACCATGCAATTGGTCGGTGCCAGTCCACTGACCGTGCAGCGCCCCTACCTTCGTCAGCATCTGGGCCTGGCATTTCTGGCCAGCCTGCTGGTGACCCTGGTCCTCCTGGGATTGCATACCTGGATCACCGGAATACCTCCCTGGGATATCTCTTCTGAAATGGTGACCAGTTTTCTCATTCTCTGGGCTGGGATCACAGGCCTTTCCATTCTTCTCACCCTGGTGGTTACCTACCGCGTGGTGAATAAGTATATCTTCGCAGATATCGAAACGCTGTTTTAGCATGAGCGCCAATACACCCCCAAAAAAGAAGGTTGTCGTGACCGGCAGCAAAAAGCCGGCTGTTCCTTCCTCACGCGCCCAACGGACAGAAACCGGGACCAGTGGAGAATCCCTGCTCTATGGGCGCACACATTATCTTCTGATGGGTACAGGGGTACTTGTCATCATCCTCGGGTTGATCCTGATGTCGGGAGGCAGTATGCCTGACCCGGATACCTGGGATGAATCGGTGATCTATTCCGGCAGAAGGACCATCCTGGCGCCCATGGTCATCCTGGCCGGGCTGGGGATCGAGATCTATGCGATCTTCAAGAAATCATGACCGGATCGGACCAGGGAGTTGTTTCATCCATCCACATCCCCGAAGATCGGATCCTGAACAGACCCAACCGGACTGTTGTCCATCCGGACATGGCTCGGGAAGGCCTCCTGCTTCTTCTGGACAAACCCTCGGGGTGGACATCCTTCGACGTGGTCAACAAGGTGCGATGGGTCCTGCGAAAACGATTCGGATTGAGAAAGTTCAAGGTGGGCCATGCCGGCACACTGGACCCGATGGCCACCGGGCTCTTGCTGATCTGTACGGGGCCATTCACAAAAAAATTGCAGGACCTGCAGGGTATGGATAAAGTCTACTCCGGCACGGTTACCCTGGGAGGGATCACAGCCAGCTATGATGCTGACTCCCCTGTCGAACAGGTTCAACCCCTGGATGGCATCGATATGACCGCGATCCACAAGGCCATGGAGCCGCTGATCGGCGACATCCTGCAGGTCCCGCCGGTCTATTCCGCCCTGAAGGTGGATGGTCAACGCGCCTATGCCATGGCCCGGAAAGGGCAGAGCGTCGAACTCGCCGCACGACCTGTGCGTATTGACTCCTTTCATGTCTCCTCCCTGGAGGGAGACCAACTGCCCTTTGTCGTACATTGTGGCAAAGGAACCTATATTCGCAGCCTTGCGCATGATCTGGGGCAGGCCCTGGGGTGCGGAGGCTACCTGTCCGAACTCCGCAGGGAAGGCATCGGGACATTTTCGGTGCAGGATGCGTTGACCGTTTCGGAGTTTGAAGCCTGGGCAAATCCCAATCCGGAAGAGAAACCAACCGCCGGCTTGGAGAATGACCACGCAACGGACTGAAGCCCGTGTAGACCATGATGAGATCATGATCCAGCAGGAACCAGTTCGCGTTCAAGATGTATTTTTATTGAGACAAGGAAGGCCAATCGATTGGAAAAACTGCTAGGAACCAGTAAATACGGGGTCATCGGTGCCGGTAGTTTCGGTACCGCGATAGCAAACCTGCTGGCCTTGAATGGAGATGTCATCCTGTTTAGCAGGAACCCGACCACAGTCAACGGCATCAATGAGAACCACCTTCTCGGTGATACCCTCTATCATCCCCGGGTCGAGGCGACCAGCGATCCGGAATACCTCTGTCAGTCCTGCTTTCTGATCTTTCCCATTGTCCCCTCCAACAGCTTTCGGGCGATGATGCGGACCTTCTCCCCTCACCTGAGGCCCTATCACCTGATGATCCATGGAACGAAGGGCTTTGACACGCGCGGCATACCGGAAGCTACTCTGGGCGACACCTTCCTCGACCGGTCCCGGGTCAGGACGATGAGTGAAGTGATCACCCAGGAAAGCGCCGTGCTTCGGGTTGGTTGCCTTTCTGGTCCCAATCTATCCTCGGAGATCGCCATGGGACAACCCACTGCCACGGTGATCGCCAGTCACTTCGAGGAAGTGGTCCGGATCGGCCGTGAAGCGCTGAACAGCCCGAAATTCCATGTATTCGGATCGGAAGATCTACTGGGTGCTGAACTATCCGGGGCACTGAAGAATACCATTGCCATCGGATCGGGCATCCTGGGTGGCCTTGGCATGGGCAAGAACCTTCAGGCCATGCTGCTCACTCGTGGATTGCATGAAATGATCCATATCGGCAGAGCCCTGGGATCTGACAGCAGGGCCTTCATCGGGACCGCCGGCATTGGTGACCTGATTGCCACCGCCATGAGCGAAAAGAGCAGGAACTATTCCTTTGGCATGCGACTGGCCAAGGGGGAAACCTACGATGAAATCATGAAGACCATCCCGGAATTGGCGGAAGGGACACGAACGCTGAAGATCGTCAAGCAACTGTCGAAAACCTACAAGCTGCATATCCCCATTTCCACCATCCTGCATCGGGTCGTGTTCGAGAATTTCCCGATCGACAAGGCGATTGACTTCCTGATCCGGTATCCCTACGATATCGACGTCGACTTCCTCTAGGAAGATCGCCTACTTTGCCGATTTCAGCTTGTTGGCAAACTTCTCACGAAACTTGGCCATCTTCGGCGCGATCACTGCCCGGCAGTACGGCTGGCTCTGGTTGAGCGAATAGTAGTTCTGGTGGTAGCTCTCGGCCGGATAGAATGCCTGGAACGCCGTTACCTCCGTTACGATCGGATCGTCCCACAACTGGGTGGCGACCTCGCGGATCGATGCCTCGGCCTCTTCCTTCTGACGATCGTTGTGGTAGAAAACGGCACTGCGATACTGCGTGCCGACATCATAACCCTGTCGGTTCAGCGTCGTCGGGTCGTGTGTACTCCAGAACACTTCGAGGATCTCCGGGAATGTGATCTCCGCCGGATCAAAATGCACCTGGACCACTTCGGCATGCCCTGTTGTTTCGGCACTGACCTCCCGATATCCGGGATGAGCGACCGTACCACCGGAATATCCCGACTCGACCTTGTACACACCTTTCAAGTCTTGATAAACGGCTTCCACGCACCAGAAACAGCCCCCACCCAGCGTAGCGATCTCCAGACCAGGCTTTTCAATATCCATTTCTTGTATGTCTTTTGTCGTTGGCGATGAAGTCTCCTGCGCGCAGGCAGACGTTGAAATCAGGAAGGATAAGATCAGAAAGCGAAGCAAATGATTCATGGTGTTCGAGGTTTGAATACCAGAGAAATGGAATTGACGCAATGTCGGGTCTCCTTCTCGGTAAAATGCTCATTGAGAAATACGTGTCCCAAGTGTCCCTTGCAACGACTGCAAATGATCTCGGTGCGCATCCCATCGGCATCCGGGACACGCACAACGGCTCCGGGCACTTCATCATCAAAGCTCGGCCAGCCACAGTGTGAGTCAAACTTGTCGTCCGACCGGTACAGGGGAGCATCACATTGCTTGCAATGATACATCCCCGCTTCATGGTGGTTCCAGAATTCTCCCGTAAAGGCCCGCTCAGTCCCCTTCTGCAGGATGACATATTTCTCTTTGTCGTTCAGGGTCCGCAAACCATCCATATTGACCTCAATGGCAGGCGCTTTGGGCTCATCCTGGGCGCATGCCTGCAAGATCAGGATGGGGATCAGGCAGAACAAGATGGAATATCGGATCATGCGGATAGCGATTTAAAGACCATGGATATGGAATTCACACAATGCCGGGTGTTCTTCTCCGTAAAGCGTTCCCCGTGAAAGACATGGCCCAGATGGCCCTGACAACTGGCGCAGACAATTTCTATGCGACGACCATCGGCATCCGGGTGACGATCGACTGCCCCGGGAATCTCATCATCAAAACTGGGCCAGCCGCAATGTGAATCGAATTTGTCATCCGACCGGTAGAGGGGCGCATCACAACGCCGGCAGTGGTATGTACCCGCCTCTTTCTGATGCACATATTCCCCGGAAAAGGGTCGCTCCGTACCCTTGTGGACAATGACTCGCTCCTCTTCTGTGGTCAGAGGACGCCAGTTGGTATTTTCCATTGAAGCTTTTCAGGTATAACTGAAAAACAGCCAGGATGTTTTCTGACACCTCCGAGGAGATGGTCAGGCCCATTTCACCTCATCTCCGATCCTCAGGGTTCCGCCTTCCAGGATCCTTCCGGTGATACCGCCCCTGGAGGCCAGACTCTGCCGGCCTCCCTCTCCCAGGTTCTCATTCATCCGCTCGCATGGATGGCATTCACCGGTGACTTCCACCAGACTGGAACCGACCCGCAGGTAACCTTCCCTGAACCGATGCAGGTCGACACCTGACACGACGATATTCCGGCGGACCAGTGCCGGATCGATCGTCACCCTACCCAATTCCCTTGCGGCGGCATCCAGGTCCTCCTGCATGATCAGGGTGATCTGTCGTTTCCCCCCGGTCTGGTCATAATGATCTCCATCCAGGCCGATACCGGCCTGGACCAGGACATCCTGTCTTGGTTCCAATGGTTCCCGGCGAGCCGGACGTACTCCGATCCATGTGATCCGGCCTGTGATTCCCTGTTCCATGGTTGCGTGTCTTTGTTTACCTGATCACAAGATAACTACGTGACCTGCAATTGCTCCCGTTTCTGCCCGGGGCATCCGTACAAGGACGGGCAAATCCTTTTCCGGCATCCCCCATTTGAAGCTCAAAACCTGCCTGCAAGAAGGAAAAAACATCTTTTTTCGGCCAAAATAAACCTCATTCTGCAGTCAAAAAGTCATTTTATTTTCACAATTATCAGATTTTCGCCCAAACGCAATACTCTAAATGCTGTTTATCATGGCATTATAAATTCAATATAATCACTATATGATAAATGCCATTCACAATTCGCAGTTTTTGTCTTTGTTTGACGGAGCCTCGGTTTACATCTTTGTAATGTGATCGGAAGATGATCACCACAACAACAAGAAGTTAGTTCATGGGATTATAAAAAGGAAATGCGGGACGATAAAACGTTATCGTCCCGCTTTACCAACCAAACGGACCACTCGTTAAGAAGAGCTTAAAGCCGAAACAACGAAAACACTGGTTCGTTATTCAATCAGACACTGTTCATGGGATTATAATTTGTTGCAAAGGGCCGTCATGAAAGCATGACGGCCCTTTCGCATTTCAGAGATACCGTCCAAGACAGGCAAATGACTTACTTTTGCCGCAAAAGAGAACCTCCATGAATTTGCATGAGTATCAGGGTAAAGAGCTATTGAAGCAATTTGGTGTCCGCATCCAGGAAGGCATTCTGGCCCAAACCGTCGAAGAGGCAGTCCAGGCCGCCAGAACGATCAAAGCGGAGTTTTCTTCCGACTGGTCAGTGATCAAAGCCCAGGTCCATGCCGGTGGCCGGGGTAAAGGTGGTGGCATCAAACTGGCGAAGAATGAGGACCAGGTCCGTGAATTTGCCGGGAATATCCTGGGCATGCATCTTGTCACGCCCCAAACCTCCAGCGAAGGCAAGCTGGTGCGCAAGGTGCTGGTTGCTCAGGATGTCTATTATCCCGGGGATGAACAACCCAGTGAATTCTATATCTCCATCCTGACCGACCGAGGTCGCCAGTGCAATGTCATCATCTACTCAACGGAAGGAGGCATGGACATCGAGAAGGTTGCCGAAGAAACACCCCATCTCGTGCACAAGGAAATGATTGACCCCCAACTGGGGCTCCTCCCCTTCCAGGTCAACAAGATCGCCTTCAACCTGGGCTTGAGCGGTGCGGCCTTCAAGGAAATGCGCAAGTTCATCCAGTCCCTGTACAAGGCGTTCATTCAATCCGATGCCTCGCTCTTTGAGATCAATCCCTGCCTCAAAACCAGCGACAGCCTGATCATGGCCGTAGACGCCAAGGTAGTCCTGGATGACAATGCCCTTTTTCGCCATCCTGACCTGAGTGCAATGCGCGACAAGGACGAAGAGGATCCGACCGAAGTCGAGGCCCGTGAATTCGACCTGAACTATGTCAAGCTCGATGGCAATGTCGGTTGCATGGTCAACGGCGCCGGTCTGGCCATGTCGACCATGGATATCATCAAACTGTCCGGCGGCGAGCCAGCCAACTTCCTGGATGTCGGAGGCACGGCCGATGCGGCCCGGGTGGAACAAGCCTTCCGGATTATCCTGAAAGACCCCAATGTCAAGGCAATCCTGATCAACATCTTTGGTGGAATTGTCCGCTGTGACCGTGTCGCTCAGGGGGTTGTGGATGCCTGTAAGAACATGGGCAATATCGAGGTGCCGATCATTGTACGACTGCAGGGTACCAATGCGGACATTGCCCAACAGATCATCAAGGAATCCGGTTTGAAGGTATATTCGGCTATTCTTCTCCAGGAAGCTGCTGACCTGGTGACCGAAGTCCTGAGCTAACAGCAACCCTGCTCATAAACCCAACAGAATCCTTCGCCCATGCGAGGGATTCTGTTTTTTTTTGCGAATTACGATCATCTCGCCTGCGTCCTCATTCCCGAAGGAGAATTATGGCACCAGGCAGGACCGGATTCCAGGCGGTCTGACAACCATTACAGATTCCTGCGGGGCGAACCTTAGATCTGAAAGGTAAACCCGTCCTTGGTCAACGCCTCATACCTGTCCGGATCAAACTGGTATAACTTGGCTGGACGATGGGCCACCCCTTCCTGCAGGCGGTTCAGGTCGACCAGGATGTTCATGGCCAGGATTTTCTTTCGAAAGTTCCGCTTATCCATAGGCACACCCAATATCGCCTCATACAACTGTTGCAGCTCCGTCAAGGTAAAGGCTACCGGCAGCAGCTCGAATCCGACCGGTTGTGTCTTCACGCGCCGCTGCAGGCGCTCAAAACAGGCTTCCAGGATGGTCCGGTGATCAAAGGCCAGATCCAACTCCAGGGCATCCTGAATGGAATGCCACCTGGCCACTTCTGCCCATGAAGAGGCGTGGAGGACATCATCCTGGATCTTGATCAGCGAATAGTAGGCCACGGTGATCACTCTACCCAGGGGATGCCGGTCGACGGCCCCGAAAGCCTGTACCTGCTCCAGGTAGACGCCCCGCAAGTCCACCAACTCTGCCAATACTCGGGCGGCTGCGACATCCAGATCTTCGTTCGGATAGACCAGATCACCCGGCAATGCCCATTTATCCTTGAACGGGGATGCACCGCGACGAATGAGGATGACTTTCAGATCGACCTGGTCAAAACCGAATATCACATTGTCGACAGAGAAAGCAGACTTGAAAAATTCCTCAATTTCAGCCATCCTCAAAAGATTGGGGTTGGCCAAAAATAACCGCTTTTGCCCATCCGGCCAAATACTCCTGATTGGTATCGGATGGTTACTTTTGGTGAATGATCAATTTACTTTCAGACACAATCACACGCCCCACTCCGGGTATGTTGAAAGCCATGATGCAGGCCGATGTGGGTGACGATGTCTTTGGCGAGGATCCCAGTATCAATCGGCTGGAGAGCATGTTGGCGGACTGGTTCGGAATGGAAGCCGGCATGTTCTGTCCATCGGGCACCATGACCAATCAGATCGCCCTGAAAATGCATACCCGACCATTGGACGAGGTCGTTTGTGATGTCAATTCACATATCTACCAATACGAGGTAGGCGGGTATGCTTTTCACAGTGGAATCGGCATCCAACTGCTGGAAGGGCAGAACGGAAAAATCACGGCTGAGCAGATCGAGGCAGCGATCCGACCCGATCAAACCTGGCTTCCCAAAACAAGGCTGGTTGTCCTGGAAAACACATGCAATCGCGGGGGCGGCAGCATCTATCGGGCTGAAGAAGTGCAGCCCATTCGGCTGCTCACCGCCCAACGAGGACTGGCCCTTCATCTGGATGGCGCGAGGCTCTTCAATGCCCTGGTGGAGACAGGTGAATCCCCCTCTCTTTGGGGCTCCCTCTTCGACAGTATTTCCATTTGTCTGTCCAAGGGCCTCGGTGCCCCGGTCGGCAGTGTGCTACTCGGAAATGCGGCTTTCATCCACGAAGCCAGACGGGTCAGAAAAGCCATGGGAGGCGGGATGCGGCAAGCCGGATATCTTGCGGCTGCAGGCATTTACGCCCTCGAACATCATATCGACCGATTGGCTGAGGACCATGAACATGCCCGTATGCTCGGAGATGCCCTCCGTCAGGTACCGTGGGTCAAACATATCCGCCCGGTACGATCGAATATCCTGCTCTTCGATGTAGCTGACCATCTTCAGGCCAGTCAAGTCCTTCAGGCATTGAACAAAGAAGGGATCCATGCCTCGGGTTTCGGGCCCAGAACCATTCGATTCGTCACCCACCTGGATATCAGTCGGGAGATGATCCAACAGGCCATCAAGGCGATTCTGCAAGCAGACATACCGTGACCTGGTGATGATCCTATGAGGAAGTTCCCCGGCGCTGGCTGATCTCATCGCGGATCTCGGCTGCGCGCTCATAGTCCTCTCGCTCGAGGGCATCGTTCAGCAGTTGCCCCAGGGCATCGAGTGAGTAATCGGAGAGGGTTTTCTCCTTGCCTTCGGCATCCTCCTCTTCTCCCGGTACAGGCTTGTTGTCACCTTCTTCCTCGTCCAGGACCACGCCAGCTGCATCGAGGATGAACTCGAACGTATAGATCGGGCACTTGAAACGAACGGCCAGGGCTAATGCGTCACTGGTACGGGAGTCGATCTCGATTTCATCATCTCCGCGCTGGCAGATCAGCCGGGCATAGAAGATGCCATCCAACAGGTTGTTGATCACCACTTCCTTGATTTCGATATCAAAGGTTTGAAGTGATTTCTTGAAGAGATCATGGGTCAGGGGACGGTTGGGGGTCATGCGTTCCATGGCCACCGCAATGGCCTGGGCTTCAAACCCACCGATCACGATGGGCAGACGACGCGACCCATCCTTTTCACCGAGTACCACAGCATAATTATGCGACTGAGTCACACTGTGTGACAGCGCAACAATATCCAACTCGATCTTCTTCATATCAGTCCCATGACTACTCATGGAGGCGGGGTTTTCTAGTGAAGAATAGCAGCCTCTATCCGGCAGCTTTCATGTTCCGGATCGCCTGGGTCAGTCGGGGGACAACCTCGAACAGATCACCGACGACCCCATAGTCAGCCGCCTTGAAGAACGGAGCCTCGGGATCTTTATTGATCACCACAATGACCTTTGAGCGGTTGACTCCTGCCAGGTGCTGTATAGCCCCGGAAATGCCGATGGCGATGTACAGGTTCGGGCGAATGGCAATGCCTGTCTGCCCCACGTGCTCATGGTGAGGGCGCCAGTCAGAATCAGCGACAGGACGGGAACAAGCTGTTGTGGCTCCGAGTTCACTGGCCAACTCCTCGATGATTCCCCAATTTTCAGGCCCTTTCATTCCCCTTCCGGCGGATACGACTTTCTCCGCCTCAGGAAGGGGGACCGTCCCTTCGACCTTATCTGATTTCAGAAACTTCACACGAGGCTCTGCTGCTGACCAAGCCAGTCCCTGAACCGGTGCCGGGGCGCCGTCTGTCATGGGTTGCAACGCATTCCCCATGACCGAGATCACCTTGACATCCGTCTCCAGGCGGATGGTAGCGAATGCCTTGCCGGAGTAAACACCTTTGGATACCAGGCATCCATTGCCCAGATCCGGGATATCATTGGCCCCGCTGACACAGGCTGCATTCAGCCGAATGGCCAGGCGACCGGTCAGGGCCTTGCCCCTGCTGCTATGGCTGAGAATGACATACCCCGCTTGCTTTTCCAGGGCAACATCGCTGATCGCCCTTGCCCACACCTGGGCGTCAAAGTGATCAAACGCAGGACCAGTCACATGAACAACCTGATCGGCGCCATACTTCCCCGCATCCTCAGGATGATCCAGTGGGCCAAGGATCACTGCCGTACAGGACACACCTGCCTTTTCGGCCAGTCGCTTTCCGTAGGTGATGGCTTCCTGGCCTGCCTTCCTAATCTTCCCGTCGCCTGATTCGGCAAATATCAATACCATAATCCGTGGTTTCAATCAATCAAAAATCTTCCCCGATCAAAGGACCTTTGCTTCTTCCTTGAGGAGGCGAACCAATTCGTCCATCCGTTCAGGATCGACCAGATGTACAGACGCCTTTTCCTTGGGCAGGCTGTACCCAACGATACTGGACCGGGCAGCTGCACCACTTCCGGGCAGTACCTGCAACGGCTTGGTTTTCGCCATCATGATCCCCCGCATGTTCGGGATGCGCTGTTCGGCCAGTCCCTTTGCCGCACTGATCACAAATGGCGTATTGACCTGGACGGTCTCCTCGCCACCTTCGATCTCCAGATCGACAGTTGCGGTGGAACCAACCATCTCCATCTTCGAAGCATAGGATAGAAATGGCCAATCCATGAGTTCGGCGATCATGGCCCCAACCTCAGAACCGTTCGATTCGATGGACTCCTTACCGGTCATGATCAGATCGAACTCCCCTGAACGGGCATATGCCGCTATCTCCGAGGCTACCTGAAAGGAATCGGCAGGGTCCATATCGATCCGCACCGCCTCATCAGCACCAATGGCCAAACCTTTGCGAATGACCTGGTCACAATCGGCCAGGCCGACACTGATCAGGGTCACCTTCCCTCCCTGCGCCTCTTTCAGTTCCAGGGCCCGTACCAGGGCATACCATTCATCGTAAGGATTCATGATGAACTGCACACCGTTCTGGTCAAAACGTGTATTCTGTTCGACAAAGCCTATTTTTGCTGTGGTATCGGGGGTTTTGGTTACGCAAACCAGTACGTTCATATCGCATCAATTTCCGGAGGGACCCGGCATGAATAAAGTGTCGCAAATATAGACATTTAATAGGCACTTTTGGTTGTCCGGTGCGTGATTCTGCACAACTCGAACGCTGATGCCAAACCCGACCCAATCAACCTGACACCGCATGAAAAGTGCCCGTATCGACCAGATTTCCAGCATGTTGTCTGCCACTCCGAATGACCCGTTCCTTCGGTTTGCCCTGGCCAAGGAACATGAAAAAAACGGTGAAGTCGCCAAGACCCTGAGCGCCTATCAATGGCTCATCGATCACGCTCCGGACTACGCCGGAACTTACTATCACTACGGGCAATTCCTGCTGCAACATGATGAGACCGAACGGGCAAGGGTCATTCTGGAACAAGGTCTTCGCACCACACGGGAACAAGGTGACCTTCATGCGCACGGCGAGCTTCGCACCCTGTATGATGACTGGTTTGACGACTGATCCCCGGATCAGGATAGGAAGGCAATTCCCTGGAAAACTTTCTTTGCCGGCCCGGTCAGCCAGATGTGGCGAAACCCATAATGACCGCGCTCCCAACTCACCGTCAGCTCTCCCCCTTTTGTGGTCATGGCCAGAGTACCCTGTCCCTCATCCGCAAATTCCCGGGCCCAGGCGATCGCTGCCGCCGTCACCCCGGTCCCACAGGAAAGTGTCTCATCTTCCACGCCACGTTCGTATGTCCTGATCCTCAGACCTTGCTCGCTTTCCTGGATAAAGTTGACGTTGATCCCATCTTGCCGGAATTCCGGGTCATATCGGATGCGTCGAGCCCGCTCCACCAGGTCCATGTCATCCAGGTCGGTTACCCAGGTGACGTAATGCGGTGACCCGGAATCCAGCACAACCCCAGCCCCGTGAGGATGCACCTTGGCAATGGACCGCATATGCACCGAAATCCGATCATGGCTGAGCACCCTGGCTTCGTGATCACCGTCCGATGCCACGAACCAGGCCTCCTCCCCGACCCATCCCAATGAATGGGCAAAAGCGACCAAGCATCTGGAACCATTGCCACAAAAGGTGGACTCGCCTCCATCCGAATTGTAATAGACCATGCGGAAATCATATCCGCCGGTCCGCTGCAACAGCATCAATCCATCTGCCCCGACCCCCATATGACGATCACAGAGACTGGCAATGGTAGCCTTGTTCAATCGGTACTCCCAACGGCCATCGCCATCTTCGACAAGGATAAAGTCATTTCCTGTGCCGTGATACTTGACAAAAGGTAATTCCATCATCTGAATCAGACTTGGTGTTGGTGCCTTGTATTCTGTCTGCCTGCTTGCCTGCCAAGGCCAATCCGCTTATCTTCCGGATTCCCATGGCGGACAGCGAACCTATTGACAGGAGATGAGGTTCATTTAGAAATATTTCCTCCAAAGATATCCCAATCCGGTCGATGCATGCGTTTAGACCATTAAATCCAGCCTATGAAGTGGTTTGCCCTTGTTTTCAGCACGTCTCTGATCAGTGCCCTGCTTGCGATTGGCCTGTATCGGGCATTGGAGCCTTCCCAGACGGTTCTGGTCACCAATGACCAGCCTGCCCGACTGGCCGAGTGGACTGACCTCTCTTCCAGGCCGACCGGACCTGCCTATCCGGCTTCAGCGCCTACTGACTTCATTCTGGCCGCGGACAGGGTCACCCCTGCCGTCGTGAATATCCGTTCCGTCAAGGAATCCGAATACAGCTTCCTGGGCTTCGACGAGGAAAGTTCCACCGGGTCCGGGGTCATTCTTTCCCCGGATGGATTTATCGTCACCAACTATCATGTCATTGCCAACGGCAATCGCGTCGAAGTGACGCTCAACGACAAACGGGAATATCTCGCCAGGGTGATCGGCACTGACCCCTCCACGGATATTGCGGTCATCCGGATCGACGTGGATGCCGACCTGCCCTACGTCGACTTCGCCAATTCTGACAGTCTGCGTGTCGGCGAATGGGTTGTCGCTGTTGGCAATCCCTTCAATCTGGAATCTACGGTAACAGCAGGGATCGTCAGTGCCAAGGGCCGAAGCATCAACATCCTGGATGACATGTATCGGGTGGAGTCCTTTATCCAGACCGATGCCGTGATCAACCCGGGCAATAGCGGCGGGGCCCTGGTGAACACGCGGGGCGACCTGATCGGGATCAATACCGCCATCGTCACCAAATCCGGGAAATACGAAGGCTATTCCTTTGCCGTACCCTCCAACCTGGTGATGAAGGTCGTTGGAGACATTCGTGAATTCGGCACCGTTCAACGCGGCATCCTGGGGATCAACGTGGACGAGATCGACCAGCAACAGGCCAGGGAGGCCGGAGTCAAGCCAGGACAGGGCGTGCTCATCACCCGAGTCAACCCGGGTAGCGCTGCCTATGAAGGTGGATTGCGCAGGGGGGATGTGATCATGGCCATCGATAGCCGACGGATTCACTCGGTTCCCGAACTCCAGGAACAGGTGGCACGAGCAAGGCCGGGACAGACCCTGACCATCCGGTACAGCCGGGATGGAGAGAAAACCCAGACGGAAGTCACCCTGCAGCAGATCAAACAGTCCCTGGCCAGTCTGGATCCCAAAACGGAAGCCTTCTACCAGGAAACGGGAATGGGACTGCGTGAACTGAACGAGCAGGAACGCCAGCGATTCCGACAAGGCGCAGCCATCGTGGAGGTCATTGACCCCGGAAGCAAGGCTGACCAGGTCAATATGGAGCCCAACTTCATCATTGAGCGGATCAATAGCCGACGCGTGAAGGACCTCAGTGAATGCCTGGAGGCTCTTGGTGAACCAGGCAAGGTCATTCTTGAAGGACGATACACGAATTATCCGGGTGAATTCAAGTATATCTTCCTGAAATAAGCCTGGCGAAGTCCCGGGCCTTTCGCAGATTCTCCCAAATACCTCCTAATTTGGCTGGTCGAACAGTGGAACCATATGAATAGCAAGAACAAGGAATACGATCTCGCCTTCAATAAGAATGAGGATGAAAATCGGCTCGGGGTAGCCAAAATGATCCATCGCCTTGACCGGATCCGGGAAGGTGGCGGTCAGAAAAAGATGGAGAAACTGGCCTCGCAGGGCAAGCTTCCGCCTCGGGAACGGATCCGTCTCCTCCTTGATCCGGACTCGTACTCCCTGGAGATCGGCGCCTTCGCCGCTTACGACATGTATCCGGATGAAGGAGGATGCCCCTCTGCCGGAGTGGTCGTGGTCATGGGGTATGTGTCAGGCCGGCTGTGCATCGTCGTCGCCAACGACCCCACGGTCAAGGCCGGCGCGTGGTTTCCGATGACCGGGAAAAAGAACCTGCGGGCTCAGGAGATCGCCATGGAGAACCGGATTCCCATCATCTATCTGGTCGACAGTGCCGGTGTTTATCTACCCATGCAGGATGAGATCTTTCCCGACAAGGAACATTTTGGTCGCATTTTCCGGAACAACGCCCGGATGTCCAGCATGGGGATCCCCCAGATTGCCGCCGTCATGGGATCCTGTGTTGCCGGGGGAGCCTATCTGCCGATCATGTCAGACGAGGCCCTCATCGTCGAAGGTACCGGTTCGATTTTCCTGGCCGGCCCCTATCTGGTGAAAGCCGCCATCGGCGAGGACGTGGACCAGGAAACGCTGGGCGGGGCCAGTACCCATTCTGAAATCTCAGGGGTGACCGATTATAAGATGCCCGACGACCAGACCTGCCTGGCCACCATCCGTGACCTGGTCGGTCGCATGGGGCCAAGGGACCTGACCGGTTTTGACCGGATCAAGCCGGAGGATCCTGCCCTGCCACCGGAAGACATCTACGGGATATTCCCCGGTGATGCCGGCAAGCCCTATCCCTCCATGGAGATCCTCAAGCGGTTGGTGGACAAATCCACCTTGACCGAATACAAGAAGGAATATGGCAAATCCATCATCTGTGCCTATGCCCGGATCGATGGATGGTCGGTCGGCATCGTAGCCAACAACCGCCAGGTGGTCAAGAACGGCAAGGGGGAAATGCAATTCGGCGGGGTCATCTATTCCGACAGTGCCGACAAGGCCACCCGGTTCATCATGAATTGCAACCAGAAGAAGATCCCCCTGGTCTTCCTGCATGATGTAACGGGCTTCATGGTCGGCTCAAGATCTGAACATGGGGGGATCATCAAGGATGGCGCAAAAATGGTCAATGCCGTCGCCAACTCGACGGTCCCCAAATTCTCCATCGTCATGGGCAACTCCTATGGTGCCGGCAATTATGCCATGTGCGGCAAAGCCTACGATCCACGGATCATCCTGGCCTGGCCTTCGGCCCGCATCGCTGTCATGGGTGGCGACCAGGCTGCCCGGGTCCTCACGCAGATCCAGGTCGAAGCGCTCAAACGCCAGGGCCATCCTCCCCGACCGGAGGAGGAGGAAACGCTGTACCAGGAAATCAAGACACGATATGACGATCAGGCGTCGCCGTACTATGCTGCCGCCCGTTTGTGGGTAGATGGTATTATCGATCCCCTGGAAACCCGAAAGGCCATTTCTCTTGGCATCGAGGCCGCCAATCATGCACCGGTGGAACCATTCAATCCCGGGGTATTACAAACCTGAACAGGATGGATCCAGGCAGCCTCGCAGGTGATTTACGGATGATCCAGGTCATCCTTCTTGTCGTCATGGCAGGGCCGTGCAGCGCCCAGGCAATCCACAACCACCCCCTCATTCCTGAACCACATCTGCTCCGGCAAAGCCTCCTGGCCCCGGCGGAACTCACGGGTGAGGCAACCCCCGGGATTTCTCCGGATCAAGCTTCCCATGCCTTCTTCTGCCAGAAGGAACGGCATCTGGAAAAATGGCTGGGTGTACCCATCCGTTTCAGGCTAGGTGATCAGGCAACCGTGGACCGGCTGGAACAGAAGAAACCGCCGCACTCAGTCCAGTAACAGCATATCCGGAACCCCCGGCAACCGGTTCACCAACCAGCCCTCGGCAAACTCGTATCCGGCTGGACGGCCAAACTCCCGCGCACGTGCGACGATAAAATCCAGAAATCCCTTGCTGCTGATGGGCGACTCGGGTTCGGTTGATGTCGGATCATAGAACTGGGATCGGAATGTGCGGATCAATTCCAGCTTTTCCTCCAGGACATCCGAAATATCCACCACAAAGTCCGGACTCAGGTGGTGGTCCTGGATATAATGGTAGACCGCCCTGGGTCGCCAGGCTTCGAGGAGGGTCCCACCCTCATCCTGGACCTCGATGCGACGCAGTCCACTCAGGAAACTTGCCCTGCGGACCAGATCGGCAGCCCGCCCGTGATCGGGGTGCCGATCCGCCGGGGCATTGGCCATGATGATGGACGGACGACAGGATCGGATCACGCGGACAACGGCCAGCAGGCTGGATTCATCTGCTGTAAAAAAACCGTCCCTGAGCTCCAGTTGATGACGGAATACCGCGTTCATCCGCCGGGCCGAAGCCATCGCCTCCGCTGTCCGCGTAAGCGAGTCCCCTCGGGTACCCAGTTCGCCCAGGGTCAGGTCAAGCAGACCTACGGAATAACCTCGTGCGATATGGCTCAGCAACGTGCCGCTGGCGGCCAGTTCGACATCATCCGGATGGGCCCCGATGGCCAGTATATCAACCTGTTTCATCGATCAATAGGTGCCTGAATATCGTCGAATCAGCCATTCGACAGCCAAAAGAAGGAGTAATATCCCGAAAATCCAACGCAAATGGATGGCGGGTTTCGTCTCCACATGGGAGTACAACACCGGTTTGATCCGCTGGTCCTGTCGGATCAATCCAACCAGGGAGTCCAGCTGCTGGACCGTGACAGCGGCGCCTCCCGATTCCTCCGCCAGTGTTTTCAACAGATCATGATCCGCCTGGGTTTCGATCTGTTCGATCTGGACTTCCTGAACACTGAACTTGCCGGAGAAGGACAGCTCCTGATTGTTGTAATTGGTCCGGGCCTCATAGGTATATTGACCGGGAGGGAACAGGCCGGCTTGCAGGGCATACATCTTCCCTTCCTTGTTCATGGTAAAGGGGTACTCCTCCCCTGCCTCATCCCTGATCCGGACCTGCGCATCCGGATCATTGACCAGCTCGTAGTTGTCATTGTACAATTCACCATCAAAGGTGATCGGTTCATTCTCGGTAAAGGACTGCCGGGGTGTCAGCACCCGGAAGCGGCGCTTGTCTGCCTTGAGGCTGAGGAATTGGACTGTCTTTCGGATCAGTTCGTCCGTGATCAGGTGGTTATTATGCTGGAGGAAATCAAACAAGCGCCATTTCCAAAGGCCCTCACCGGCCAGAATGGCCACCTTCACGCCATTCTCCTCTCCGAAAAGCCAGAGGGGGAAGTTGGTGGATACCGTGCCGATTCGCTGATACAGGAGGACCCGACTGGCCGGAGATGCCAAATAATCCCCGAATGGGGCCACCAGGGGTGGAAACTGGGGCAACACCTTCCCCGCATCCGTGTCGAGGGTAAACGTTTCGAAATTCGGTTGGACCAGCGCCTGGACCTCATTCTGACTGCGGCCATCCCCGTTGATCTCCAACAGCCCTTGCCAGGCCGGTAACGTTCTGATATCGGATTGTTGACCAAGAATGTACCAGACCGGGATCCGGGACCGCTTGACCTCCTGGAGAACAGCCGCATACTGATTCCCTCTGGACGGGATCTGGTGCAGGATAATCAGGTCGTATTCCCTCAATCCGGACACCGGCTCATTGCCAAAGCGCAGCTGGATATCATAGTTCTTCTCGGCAGACAGGCTCTGGCGCAGGGCGGTCACATCCGGATGAGGTGCATCCGCCAGGATGAGGACCTTTTGACGGGCATCCAACACATCTATATAGACGTCCCGCACATTGTTGGCCCTGTTCTTCTCATCGGTCAGCTGGTCAGCGATGAACCGGTAGTGGTGGACACCTGCACGCCCGGCTTCCAACACGAGATCCATGGTGTGGAAAAACGGATCCTGATCGATCTGAACAGGGATCTTTTGCAATAACACTGACTTCCCCTCCCGGATCTCATAAACGCCCAACTCGGAACGTTCACCCTTGCAGTTGCGGGCCTGGACATCGATCTGGACCTGGAACTGGTCTCCCTGGTAGGCGATCTTGTTATGGAAGATTCGCTTGATCCCCAGATCCCGGATCGGGGTCGGATCGCCCAACCCGATGGAAAATATGGGAATACTGGACACATTCCGGGCATATCGGGGATTCTGTCCGGAGTTGTACAATCCGTCAGTGGCCAGGATAATGCCCCCAAGATTCTCCTGGCCGAGCACCTCGTGTGTATAGTCCAGCATTGCCGCCAGATCGGTTTCCTGGTCGTTGAATGTGGTATCAAAACCTTCCCGTACCCGTTGTCCGAAGGAAAAGGTCTGCACATCAAAATCGCCTGCCAGTTGTGAACGCAGGTCATCGAGGCGGTTGATGATATTCCGGGCCTCCGGATCCTGCAGGAGGGAGGCAGAGGCATCCTGGGCGATCACCAGCACCGGCTTCTGCAACTCGGACTCTTCCCGGCGGATCAATGGCGACAGGAGAAGAATGGCGAGGGCGGTGACCACCAGGGCGCGCAATGCCGCCAACAGGTATCGGACCCAGGGCTGCTTTTCCTGAAGCTCCTTCGAACGATAGTAGAGAATTCCTGATACAAGCAGGCCCAGGACCAGACAACCTAGAAGATACCACCACGGAAAAGGCCAACTCATACTACCCACTGTTCGGTTTATGGGATGAAACGAGATCTCGGCCACAAAGTTATACCCTTTGAAGAAAGTTGACCGGAAATCAGGGGATCCGGGGTAACATCTGAGGCGATGGAACGTTTCATTCCATAAGTTGACCGATTGCCGGTCATTCAAGTACCGAATGGATATGAAAACGTGGACAATTGCTTTTGCCTTGATCATCGGGCTGGTGGCACGCATGGATGCGGCCTACATCCTCTTGCCCATGGACGAGGCTCAAAAGAACCATCTGAAGGCATATGGCATCACCTACTGGGTCCTGGACAAAGGGATCGAGGCCTACTGGTTGCTGAATTATCGTGGAGGAAGTTTCGCCTTCGCCAACAATCCCGTATTTGAGAAAGAATGCCTGACGCGAGGGGTCAGTTATGAGATCATTCCCGATGGCCAGTTCAATCAGATCCTGACCGCCATTGGCAATCCCGAGGTCAACCAGGAAGCGATGAAACTGGAAAAGGCCCCCAAGATCGCCGTCTACACGCCGGAATTCGATGCCAAAGGCAAACGCATCCAACCCTGGGATGATGCTGTAACGCTTGTGCTGACCTATGCCGAGATCCCCTACGAAACGGTCTATGATCGCGAGGTGCTCTCCAATCAGCTCGCCCAGTATGACTGGCTCCACCTGCATCATGAGGATTTCACCGGTCAGTATGGCAAGTTCTACCGATCCTACAGCTCCCAACCCTGGTACAAGGAAAACCAGAAACAGATGGAGGCATTGGCAGCCGACCTGGGATATTCCAAGGTTTCCCAGATGAAACTGGCCGTCGTGAAAAAGATCCGGGAATTTGTCGGCGGAGGCGGGTTCATGTTTGCCATGTGCTCGGCTACGGACACCTATGATATCGCCCTTGCCGCAGACGGGGTGGACATATGCGAGTCCATGTATGATGGTGACCCGGCTGACAAGCAGGCCCAATCCAAACTGAACTACAATAACGGATTTGCCTTTACCGATTACAAGCTGGTCATGGATCCATTGGTCTATGAATATTCGGACATCGACAATGCCAAGCAGCGCAATCCCGATACCGACTATTTTACCTTGTTCGAGTTCTCGGCCAAGTGGGACCCCGTCCCCAGTATGCTCACCCAGTGCCACACCCGAACCGTGAAAGGGTTCATGGGGCAGACCACTGCCTTCGTGAAGGATTATGTCAAGACCAACGTGCTGGTACTGGGCGAGAACAAGCCCGCCAATGAGGTACGCTACATCCATGGAGATCTGGGTGAAGGATTCTGGACATTCTACGGTGGACACGACCCGGAGGACTATCGACACTTTGTCGGTGATCCCGAGACCGACCTGAATCTTCATCCCAATTCGCCCGGCTACCGGCTGATCCTCAATAATGTGCTGTTTCCGGCAGCCCGCAAGAAAAAGCGCAAGACCTGATAGGACACTTTGCCTATCTTGCCGCCCATGATGCGTGACTACATTGCCACAACCCTGGGTGGACTTGAACCTGTGCTGGTCCAGGAGCTGGAATCGTTCGGGGCAACGGACATTGAACCCGGACAACGGATGGCCCGATTCAAGGGTGATATTGAACTTCTCTACCAGATCTGTTATTCGGCCCGGACAACCCTTCGCGTACTGGAACCGTTGGCCAGTTTCCGTATCCTATCGGAAAAAGACCTGTACTGGAAGACCTTCGACCTGCCCTGGCGAAAGGTCCTGGGCCCCGACCAGACCTTTGCCATCACCGGTGTGATCAATTCCCGGATGTTCCCACATACCAACTATCCTTCCCTGGTGGTCAAGGACGCCCTTTGTGACCGGATCCGGCGGGACATCGGTCGGCGACCGGATGTGGACCGGGATCAACCGGATATCCGTATCAACCTGCATATTTTCGAAGACCAGGTGGACATCTCTCTGGACGCTGTGGGGTCCAGCATGCACATGCGCGGCTATCGGCGGTACCAGGGACTGGCTCCCCTGAACGAGGTACTGGCCGCAGGCTTGATCCGACTGGCCGGTTGGACACCGGATATCCCGCTCTGGGACCCGATGTGCGGTTCGGGGACCATCCTCACCGAGGCGGCGGAATGGGCCATCGGTCGCCCCTCCCAGATCCGGCGAGGTCGATTCGGCTTCCAGGGTTGGATCGATCATGAACCGGGGATCTGGCGGAAGGTCAAACTGGCGGACCGGGAAGAAACCATTCCCGAGGGACTGGAACTGTTCGGCGCCGACCAGGATGCCGATATTATTGAAGGTGCCCGCAAGAACATTCGCGGTGCCGGCCTGGGCGAGATCATCATGACGGAGGTGTGCGACTTTTTTCAACTGAAACCTCCTGGCAAGCCTGTGATGATCATCATGAATCCTCCCTATGACGAGAAGATTCCCCTGGAGGAAGCCGAGGATTTCTACAAGCGGATCGGCGATAAGCTGAAGAAGGACTTCACCGGATCCACGGCCTGGATCCTCTCGGCCAATAAAACCGCGATGCGACAGATCGGGCTGCAGTCCAGTCAGCGATTCCAGGTGTTCAACGGCCCGCTGGCCGCCGAATTCTGCGAATACCGATTATTCTGAACCCGGATCAACATTTATGGGGTACCAGTGAAGATTGAGGTACCATGAGCCTTCGGGTCATCTCCCAACTGCTTATCTTGCAGGAAACATAGAAGACATGATACGCACCAGGATCGCCGGAATTGGTAAATATCTGCCCGGACGGGTGGTCAGGAATGATGACCTCCAGACAGTCATGGACACATCGGATGAATGGATCCAGGAACGAACGGGTATTCAGGAACGACGGTACGGGACCAAGCACCAGGAGACCACCACCACCATGGCGGCCCAGGCGGCCAGGATCGCCATCGAACGAGCCGGGATCACCCCGGAGGATATCGACTTCATCCTCTTCGCCACCCTCAGCCCTGATTATTATTTCCCCGGCTGCGGTGTTCTCCTGCAGCGGGAACTGGGCATTACGAAGACATCCGTCGGTGCCATGGACATCCGGAACCAGTGTACGGGCTTTGTCTATGGTTTGGCCACCGGTGACCAGTTCATTCGCAGCGGGATGTACCGGAATATCCTCCTGGTGGGTGCAGAGATGCACAGCATGGGCCTTGACTTTACCACCCGGGGACGGAACGTGACCGTCATCTTCGGGGATGGTGCCGGCGCCGTTGTTTTGCAACCGACCGAGGAGCCAGGAAAGGGAATTCTGGCCAACCGGTTGCATTCCGACGGCACCCATGCGGAAAAGCTCGCCTTCATCAATCCGGGTGCCCATGGCGGGTATCACAACAAATACCTGGATGAGCCCGTCGATTATGGATATGGGAATGAGACGTATGGAGGGATCTTCCTGACCGACAAGATGATGGAAGAAGCCATGACCTTCCCCTATATGGATGGTCCGTTCGTATTCAAGATGGCGGTCCAGAAATTTCCCGAGGTGATCCAGGAGGTCCTGGGCGAGGCGGGGGTAACCGCCGCCGACCTGGGCATGCTCATCCCCCATCAGGCCAACCTCCGCATCAGCCAGTTTGTCCAGCGCACCCTGCGCTTGCGGGATGACCAGGTATGGAACAATATCCAGAAGTACGGAAACACCACGGCTGCTTCAGTACCCATTGCCCTCTGCGAAGCCCTGGAAGCCGGGGCCATCCGGGATGGCGACCTGGTCTGTCTGGCTGCATTCGGCAGCGGATTCACCTGGGGGGCCAACCTCCTGAGATGGGGTTAGGAGGGAATGAGAATTTTCAAAAAAGATTCCCTCAGCCCATCTAAATCGAAAAAAACCGATGTAATTTCATGGCGTGAAGAGTCATACACCGGATCACAGTCAACGATTAACTTCTAAACCCTAATACTCAATACGTATGAAAAAACTGCTCCTACTTCTTTGCATGGTCAGCCTGACAGCTTCCTCCTTTGCAGCTGTACATGGCACCTGGGCGACTCGCCTGGCCGATCAGCCTGAAATGGCTGCCGTCAATCCTGCTCTTATGCAGATCGATCTGAATGAATTTCTGAGCCTCACTCCAGCCCGATACAAAGAGCTGACCGGCGAACGGATGACCATCCGTGAAACGGTGACATTGAAAGCCGCTCAGAAAATGGTGAAAAAGCATGCCAAGCAGGGCGAGGATATTCCGAAAGGTTTATACGTCGTCCTGGCCATCTTCGGATGGGCCTGGCTGGCCATGGGTCTCATGGACAACTGGGAAGGCAACAACTGGTGGGTGAACCTCATCCTCTCCTGGATTCTCTGCTGGCTTCCTGGCGTGATCCATGCATTTGTGAAGATGAAGGACTACTATTGATCCTGAAAGGTTAATGACTCGATACACGAATAAACGATCCAGGTAATTCCACCTGGATCGTTTTTATTTCACAACTCCTGTTCATGTTCAAGCGTGTTCTCTATTGGGCCTGGATCGTCCTCCTGGCTGCCACCCCTCTGATCCTGTGGATCCTGCCGGCTGACCAATTTGATCAGGAAGGCGGGGCCATTCTCTGCCCTTCACGGCTGTTCTTCGACTTTGAATGCTATGGATGCGGCATGACCAGAGCGGTCATGCACGCCCATCACATGGAGTGGACAGAAGCGGTCTATTTCAACTATGGCGTAGTCCTGGTCTACCCGGCGTTGGTGATCCTCTGGCTTTACTGGTTCCGTCTTGCCTTGCGGGCCGTAGGAGTGATCGGCAACCCAGCCAGCTGATCCTCTGGCTGAGTTCGGTCAAATACCACCGAGTCCTTCCGTTTGTTGTTGCCAGGCATCCTTCCAAGCCATCCGGCTTGCCTGGATAGCGATCTGCGCTTCCTCGGGTAGACGAGACCAGCGGCGGGATTCCATCAGCTGATC
The DNA here is from genome assembly GCA_020636225.1 of Lewinellaceae bacterium. Lineage (GTDB taxonomy): Bacteria > Bacteroidota > Bacteroidia > Chitinophagales > Saprospiraceae > JAGNXB01. The sequence goes on from JACJYI010000002.1 coordinate 870,660, forward strand.
GGCAAGCCTGCCAGTCATGGAATAGATGGCTGCCAATCCAAAAAAGACGAGGAATGCAGAGATTCCTCCCCAGATACCGAACATCACCCCCGTTGCGATCGACACCAGGAAGACCCAGATCGCCCAGGCAAACATCGTTGCCCCCAACAGCACTGAACTCCTGAACTCAATGATGCGGACTGTACGTCCGGTGATCCATCGCCCGAACCAGAGCGGTGGTGCCTGCAGCAGGAACGTCAGCCCACGCACCATCCTCAGAACCAGCAGCAAACCCAACTTGGCGGCATGCCAGGTCGGAGCGGAGACCACTGTTTCATCCTGTATCCCTGCTTCCTGCCTCTTTTGATCATACGCCAATGCCTGTTGATACAATCGGGCTTTGGTCTCCACATCCAATTGAGCCAGCTGCTTCATGGCCCGGACCTCTGCCAGCATCGGGTTCCGATCATGCGTCATGATCGGCCAGACACCCGGGTGATGGACCCTGACGAGCTGGAGGACCAGCTCGGCCAGGGATTCATCCTCGGCCCGATCAATATGGACGACCCGCTCTTCCAGGTCTATCCTGATGCGGTCCGTGACCCGTTGCAGGGTATCCTGAGGCGTTTCTGAATATTGATCAAGATAGTCCTTGAGCGAAAATGCCGGCGCGAAATCGACCATGATGGTGCTGCCGGCCTGTTCGGCATAGGTATAGTTCACACCTACCGGCTGGATCATGACCTCTTTAAGATCATATTCTTCCATGGCCCCGAATCCGATGCGGGCAGCGCCCTTCTGCAAGGGACGTAGCCGCTTCTCGTGGGCCATACGTCCTTCCGCCATGATCAGGATGGCCCCACCCCTGCCCAGGATCTTCCTGGCAGCTGCAAACGAGGCATCATTTCGGCGCAAGGCAGAAAACCCGTCATGAAACCGGAAGATCGGGATCAGGTGGACCTGTCCCAATAACCAAGTAATCCAACGATTGGCGAAGACATCCCCCCTAGTCATGAAGTAGAGTACCCTTGGATTGAAGCAAGCCAGGAAGCAGGGTTCGATAAACGCCGTCGGATGATTGGCGGTCAGGATCAGAGGTCGACCGGTAAGAATATGCTCCATGCCGGTCAGGTGGATCTTCCGATAGAACGCCAGGAAAGCCAACCGGGTCAACGGTCGAATGAGAAAATAGATCATCGTTGTAAAATACGTTCTATGCGAGAGTTGGGCCGGATATTGATCATACAAAGCTACTTTTATCCCATGGGAACGGTCCTCCTGGTCAGTGGCCCAACGGCATCGGGCAAGAGTGCCCTGGGTATGGCCCTGGCACAACATCTCCATACGGTTATCCTCTCGGCTGACAGTCGACAGGTCTATCGGGGCATGGATATCGGGACAGCCAAGCCAAGTCTGGAAGAACAAAACCTGGTGCCCCATTATCTGATTGACATCCGGGACCCTCACCAGTCGTTCGACGTCGGGCAGTTTGAGACGGAAGCCACAGACCTGCTGAATGACCTCCTCCGCACCCATCCGGTGGTCCTGGTGGTCGGGGGCACAGCACTCTACCTGAAAGCCCTGCGTCAGGGACTGGACCCCTTTCCAACCGTGCCAGAAGCCATCCAGCAACGAGTTCGCACCATCTATGCAGAGCAAGGGATCGGAGCCCTCCAAGCGTGGCTGGAACGGGTCGACCCGGACTATACCCGGGAAGTGGACATGGCCAATCCCCATCGCCTGATCCGGGCCATCGGGGTCAGTGAAGCCTCTGGAAGGCCATTCAGCAGCTTTCGCCAGGGAAGAGCAGTAGCACGCCCCTTCAAGGTCATCCCGGTGCTGTTGGAGCCCGACCGGGAGTGGCTGTATCGACGGATCAACGAGCGCGTGGACAGCATGCTGGAAGCCGGACTGGTGGAGGAAGCCCGACGACTCTATCCGATGAGGCATCTGGATGCCCTGCAGACGGTTGGCTACCAGGAACTTTTCACCTGGATGGAGGGAGCTTGCTCCTTTGAGGATGCCGTCCATCAGATCAAACAGAATACGCGGCGATTTGCAAAACGGCAGTTGACCTGGTTTCGCAAGGAGTCAGACTGGCACCGATTTGACCCGTCGACCTCCGTTGATCTGATCGATCAGGTCATGCGCCTGCTTTCAGCAGAGTGAGGACAAGTTCAGGAGGCCGCCCGACCACGGCACGATCACCGACCATGACTATGGGACGCTGGATCAGCTTGGGATGGGCCACCATGGCGTCGATCCATTCCCGATCGCTTAGCTCCTTTCCCTTGTAAAGCTGCTTGTAGACCTCTTCTTCCCGGCGCACCAGTTCAGCCGGGGAGATCCCCAGTTTGCTGATCAATGTCGTCAGCTCCCGGGCATTGAATGGATCTTCCAGATACAGTCGCACCTCCGGCTGAAAACCGGCTCCCTGAAGCAACTCCAAGGCTTCCCGACTCTTGCGACAACGAGGATTATGGATCAATTGGACAGGTGTCATAAGGCCATTCATTTTTTGCTGGAGGCAGACAAAATGGGGAAAAATCCGAGACGAAAAAACAATTGGTCTGAATATTGGGTAATTTTGAACCCTTCACAACGCATTTCAACCATCCAAATGATGCAATCCATTCGTTTCACTGCCATCTTCATGATCCTGGCAGTCTCTCTCACTGCGCAAACCAATTTCAACCTGACAGAGTTGGCCAATGTCCCCTATGCTGAAGGATGCAATGACATCTGGGGGTACGTGGATACTGACGGAACCGAGTATGCCATCCTTGGCACACGCCAGGCAACCGCCATCCTCAGTCTGGCCGACCCCTCCAATCCGGTAGAAGTAGCCTATATCGCCGGTTCGGTGTCCACCTGGCGGGACATGAAGACCTGGGGACATTTCGCCTACGTCACAGCCGATGCCGGCAGCGATGGACTGCTCATTATTGATCTGAGCGGACTTCCCGACCAGGTGACCTGGGAGTTCTGGAAGCCAGACCTCACCATCAATGGCAATACGGCCAACATGCAACGCTGCCACAATATCTACATTGACGAGAACGGCTACGCGTATCTGTCTGGTTGCAATCCCTTGAACAATGGCGGTGTGATCATTTTTGATGTACATACCACACCAGGACAGCCTGTACTGGTAGGCCAGGCAGAGCCTGTCTATTCGCACGACAACTATGTACGGGGGGATACCCTCTACAGCGCCAATCTCGGCCAGGGTGCCTACATTACTGATGTAACAGACAAGGCCAACCCGATCACCCTGGGGATTCAGGAAACCTCATTCGACTTCTGTCATAATGTGTGGATCTCAGATGACAGCCGTTTCATGTTTACCACCGATGAAAAGGCAAACGCCTTTCTGGATGCATACGACATCTCGGATCTGGGCAATATCGTTCGGACCGACAAGTATCAGCCGATCGATACCCGGCAGACGGGGGTCATCCCGCACAACACCCATGTCCTGGATGATTACAATGTCGTCTCCTGGTACACGGACGGGGTCAAGGTGATCGATTCACACAAGCCGGACAACCTGGTGGAAGTGGCCAATTTCGATACCTACCTCGGTTCTGCCACCGGTTTTCAGGGTGATTGGGGTGCGTATCCATTCCTCCCCAGTGGCCTCCTGCTGGTCTCGGATATCAATACCTGTCTCTGGGTGTTCGGTACCAACTACACCCGGGCCAGCTACCTGGAGGGCGTGGTTGTCGATGCCATCACCAAAGATCCCCTCCAGGGGGCCAGCGTGGTGATCCAGACCGGTCAACCCAACGAAGAGATCAGTGGCCCTGACGGGACATTCAAGACAGGAAGTAACCAGGAGGGGTCCCTGACCGTGCGGACGGAAAAGTCGGGATATCTCCCCAGCCTGAAAGCCTTCCCCATGAATGCTGGCGAAGTGACGGATGTGACCATTGAACTGACCCCGTTGGCAACGACCAACATCACGGGTATGGTCCTGGACAAGGAAACCGGTGAGCCGGTAGAAGGTGCATTGATCCAATACCAGTCCCTTGTCCTGGATGATATCCAGTATGCCGCGGTCTCCGATGCGGATGGATTGTTCGCGATCGATGATATCTATCTGGGTGATTACCAGGTCATCGCCGGTGCCTGGGGATATGACTATGCCGTGGTGGACCTCCTGAATATCAGCGGCCAGGCGAACGAGGTCCTCGAATTACCGCGTGGCTATCGCGATGACTTCGTCTTTGATTATGGCTGGACCTCCACCGGAACCGGCAGTAACGGGCTCTTTGAGCGCGGTGTACCAGAGGGGACCTTCATCGGCAACATGGAGGTGAACCCGTCCGCGGATCTCGAAGGGGATCTGGGCAATACCTGTTATGCGACCGGACTGATGGCGGGCACCACCCTGGGTGAATTCGACCTGGACAATGGCAGCGCCATCCTGACCTCCCCACCAATGGACCTGAGCGACTACAAGGGTCCGGCGATCTTCTACAACGCCTGGTTTGTCAATACCGGGGGCAACAATATGCCCAATGACACCCTGAAGGTCTGGCTGTCAGACGGAACAACTGACGTGCTCGTCCGCGAATATACCGGTGACATGGAAGGCTGGAAACCGAAGGATTCGCTATTCGTCCAGGATTACTTCTCTGAGCTGTCCACCATCACCATCCGGTTCGAAACGAATGATGACCCCGGCTCCGGGCATATTGTCGAGGCGGGTGTGGATGCATTCCTCGTCGCCGAGACCGAGACCACTTCGATCGGCGACCTTGGACCGGATGCCCTCCTGGCAGCATTTCCCAATCCTTCATCCAGCGAATTCCAGATTCGCCTGCCAGACCTCTCCTGGTCCGGAGCGCTCTACCAGGTGGTCGATGCCATGGGTCGTGCCATTGAGAATGGCACCCTCACCGGTCATCGCTCCATCGGGGCAGGATGGCCTGCTGGCACCTATCTGATGCATATCACCAATGGTGAATCCAGCATGACTCTGACCCTTATGAAAACTGGGAATTAAGGAACTGATCCCCCGGATAAAAAAAAGCGGCCTGCGAAAATCGCAGGCCGCTTTTTTTTCCGGGATTGCCGGTCAGGGCTTGGCGGAATGATTGACATCGCCATATTTCACGGCGATGAAGTTCAACTGATCATTGGAAGCATCCAGAAACGGAATGACCCAGCTGGTAGCATAGGGTGGCGGACTGCCTTCCGTAAAGAATACCCAGGATGGAACTTCGGTAAAGCCCTTGATCAGGTCCAACAACAATTTTCTGAGAATGGAAAGATCCCCGACAGATATACTACCGGAATTGTTGACATCCCCGGCGATGGAGGCATAGGGAGTGGGCAGTGCATCAATGCCCACAATGTATTTGTTCAGGAGCACGATATCCCCGATGCTCACACCAAAGGCATCGTCACCATCGCGGGCCGCACTGATCTCGTAAGATGCACCCATGGGCACCAGAGAGAACTGGTAGTGGCCGTCAGCATCCGTGATGGTGGTGTAGGTCGTGGTACCACTGGTCAGGGTGACCTCCACATTGGGCACCGGATATCCTACCGGGGTGGTGATGACCCCACCCAGGTCAGTGGTGGATTGAATGTCCTGCAACCCGTCCAGGGTCATGACACTGGTATTATCCGGATCCAGCCAGTCGCGCAAACGGCTGTCGGATGTCCCGCCCCCATTCCAGGAGCGCTGAAACCGTCCATACCAGAGGGCATTGCTGGTGCAGGAGGCCGTCCCTCCATTGAGTTGGCCAATGATCCGCCCCTGAGGATCGAAAAAGGGAGCGCCCGAACTGCCCGGCTCGGAAGTGCCCAGGTCCAGGTATACCCGGTAATGATGCAGTGCGGGTGTCTTGATGCCATTGCTCCAGTTGACTGGTGTCGTCCAGATGGTGATCTGCTGGGAATCCACGGAGACCTTCTTGATATCGGCACTGGGATGATGGACCATAAAACTGTTCGCTGGCGTATACCCGTCATTTCGGTTCCAGCCGGCATAGTGGCTCTCCCATGCATCCGGAATTTCGTCATCCATTTCCAGCAGGAGAAAGTCGCTGTCCGCCCATTTGGCTCGCAGCTGGCTGCCGGAAATCTTCAGGAACGATGGCTCCTCGGCAGGATTTGCACACGATTCGCTTTGATACCGAAAATGGTAGGCCCAGAATTGATACAGCGGCGTATAGCCATACTGACAATGAAAGGCGCTGAGGATGTAGGGGGTCCGGTCTTCCCGGACATTGTTGACCAGGGCGCCGGAACACCAGCTGATCCCCTCCTGGAACACACACATGATCCGAACGGCGCTCCTGGCGGCTAGCTGGATGTCCGGATCGTTAATACACGCAACATTCACATTGCAGGGCAGGGATGCCCCGAAACCAAGGCCACGGGCTCCTTCCTGGTCATCCAGGCCAGGCTTGTAGGCATCATCAAAAGCATAATAGATATGATCGATGGAAAAGTCGACCGGTTCGTCCGGAGAGGTATAGGTCAAAAAGCAGGAGGATCCCTTGACCGGGCCCAGCGTGAAGACCGCATCACCCCGCAAATCCTCCACATCAATCGACTCTACGAGCTGGCCAGCTTGATCGTACACATCCAGACGGGCTTTCGGTACCAGGGGCAATCTGGATGTGGTCAGGATGAGGGCGGAAGCATTGGGTGCCTCCAGTCGACAGGTCCAGAGAAAGGAGCCATCCGGAGAGGGGGTCCATACCCCATCTTCCAGTGAGTGAATGGCACGCTCTACCGGAATTGCAAATCGCGGAACAAGTCCTGAACGGGCATCTTCGGCCATGGCCTGGCTGACGTCCGGTACGGGAAGGAGGACATCGGCAGGTCGCTCGAAAAGTTCAGATGGTTGACTCCAACCCAATAACGACTGGGCCAGCAGGATGCCAACCAGGAGAAGACGGTTCATTCAGGAATATAATTTGACCTATAAAGGTAGTTCAATGCTGAGTTCAATCCAAATCCGGGAACGACCAGATTTTGTCAAAAAGCTTGCATTTCAGGATCATATCCAAATTCCGAACCAGTTTCGGGTCCAAACAGCCGATGGGAAGATCCGCTCAACAGAACAGTGAACGAAAAAGGCCACTCACCGGATGATGAGTGGCCTGCGTAGCCCGTACGGGAATCGAACCCGTGTTACAAGAATGAAAATCTTGCGTCCTAACCCCTAGACGAACGAGCCATGGTGAAAATGGATGGCAAAGATAAAAATGCTGACAGATAAAATCAAAGCTTCTGGAAAAAAAACATGTTTATTCATCCAATGACACGGTCTCCGATGGATTTTATTCCTTTGATGAACCAGATCAGATGAATTATTGTTACTTTTACACTAAGTAAGTGCACCTATGAAGAAGATCGCCATCAACGGATTTGGCCGAATCGGCCGACTGGCCTTCCGCCACCTGATCACTCAACCGGACCTGCAGGTCATCGCTATCAACGACCTGTCTGATGTCGGCACCCTGGCCCATCTGCTCAAATATGACACCGCCCAGGGCGCTTTCCGCGGCGCTGTTCGGGTTGAGCAGGGCAACCTGGTGGTCAACGATCAGTCCATCCGGATCATCAGTGAACGCGATCCGCTCAAATTACCCTGGACGGAATTGGGCGTAGATCTCGTTCTGGAGTGTACCGGGATCTTCCGGTCGCGTGAAAAACTGGCCTGGCACCAACAGGCCGGCGCGCGCAAGGTGATCCTCTCCGCACCCTCCAAGGGCAATGACGTACCGAACTACGTGCTCGGTGTCAATGACCAGGAACTGGATGCCAGCAAGGACATCATCTCCAATGCATCCTGCACCACGAACTGCCTGGCTCCCATCGTGAAATTGATCGACCAGCACTTCGGCATCGAAAAAGGCTTTATCACCACCACCCACGCCTATACGGCCGATCAGCGCCTCCAGGATGCACCTCACTCCGATCTGCGCCGGGCAAGGGCAGCTGCCTCGAACATCGTGCCGACCAGCACCGGCGCCGCCAAGGCGGTCAGCCTGGTCTACCCTGCCGTCGCCGGCAAGCTGGACGCCCTTGCCCTTCGGGTGCCGGTCATCACCGGATCGCTCATCGACTGCAACCTGGTCCTGGATCGGGACGTGACGGCGGAGGAAATGAATGCCGTGTTCCGTGCAGCAGCCGAAGGCCCCATGAAGGGAATCCTGGAATATACTGAAGATCCCATCGTCTCCAGCGACATCATCGGAAACACCCATTCCAGCATTGTCGACGGCAGCCTGACCCAGGCCCAGGGCAACCTGGCCAAGATCGTATCCTGGTATGACAATGAAGCCGGCTATGCCGCCCGCCTGGCCGATCTGGCCATTCGGGTACTGGCCATGAGCTAGGCGACCCTGTCCTTTTGTATGTTTGCGACAGATTCCATCCATCATGAAGAATTTGTCCTTTCACGGAAAGAAAGTCCTGGTTCGGGTCGACTTCAATGTCCCCCTGGATGCCAACCACCGGATCACGGACGACACCCGTATGCGGGCTGCATTGCCGACCATCCGAATGATCCTCGATCAGGGAGGTGCGGTGATCCTCATGTCTCACCTCGGCCGGCCCCTGAAGAAGAAGCGTCCGGATGGCACCCTGGATGTCGAAGCCTTTACCCTGCGTCATCTGGTGGAGCACCTGATGGAGATCACCCGCGCATCGGTCCATTTTGCAGATGATTGTATCGGGACGACCGCAGCGTCTGCCGCCCAGGCCCTGCTCCCCGGAGAGATCCTCTTGCTGGAGAATACCCGGTTCCATGAGGGAGAGGAAAAGGGCGATCCGGCCATGGCCAAAGCCCTGGCCAGCCTGGGCGACATCTACATCAATGATGCCTTCGGGACCGCACACCGGGCGCATGCTTCCACGGCCATCATAGCATCCTACTTCCCGCCGGAGAATCGGGCCTTCGGGTTGCTCATGGATGCCGAACTGGCGAATGCCGCCAGGACCATGGATCATCCGGAACGACCTCTCGTGGCCATCGTGGGTGGAGCCAAGGTTTCCGACAAGATCCTGCTCCTCGAGAATCTGCTGGAAAAGGTGGATGGATTGATCGTCGGTGGAGGGATGGCCTATACTTTCATCAAGGCCCAGGGAGGATCGATTGGCCAGTCCCTGGTCGAAGATGACCTCCTGGACCTGGCCCGACAGCTCATCGAGAAAGCCAGGGCGAAACATGTCCGGTTCTTGTTGCCTCCGGATTCCCTGATCGCCGATCGGTTTGCCCCGGATGCCGAGACCCGGATCGTGCCGACAGCCGAAATCCCTGACGGTTGGATGGGTCTGGATATAGGTCCGGAAGCGATCGCCTCCTTCCGTGCCATGATCCTGGAAGCCCGGACCATCCTGTGGAATGGACCGATGGGGGTCTTCGAAATGCCGGCCTTTGCCACAGGTACCCTGCAAGTCGCCCAGGCCCTCGCGGAAGCCACTGCCGGCGGGGCGTTCTCCCTGGTCGGGGGGGGCGATTCCGTCACCGCAGTCAACCAGATGGGCCTGGCTGACCAGGTCAGCTTTGTCTCCACCGGAGGCGGGGCCATGCTGGAACTGCTGGAAGGAAAGACCTTGCCCGGCGTTGCGGCGATCCGGGATCAGGACCTTCCGGCAAAGGACTGATAGATCTGGAGCATCTGCTCCACACTGCGGTCGATGTGCAAGGCTGATTGGATGTATTGTCGTCCGGCATTTGCACGCTCCTGCCGAAACGCCTCATCCGCAGCGTACCGGCTCACCGCCGCCGCCAGGGCCTGCGGATCGCGCAAGGGAATGATCACCCCCTCGGCATCCGAAGGAACGATCTCCCGGTTACCCGGAATATCCGTGACAATCGCGGGCAATCCCAGGGACATCCCTTCGATCAGGGTCTTGTTCAGCCCTTCCCCGCCGACTGAACAATTGACAATGACCTGACTGGCTGCCATGAAGCGCAACGGGTCTGGCTGAAACCCGGCGAAGATCACCCGATCGCGAGCCGGCGAATCACGAAGGATCCGCATGTGACGCGGGCTGTCCATGCCCTTCCCGACCAGCAACCAGTAGATCGGTCGCTCTGACCTGACCAGGCCGGCCGCCTTCAGCAAGGTGGGAATATCCTTGAACGGCCGACTGTTGGCCACACTGATCACCACAAACGCATCCTCGGGGATCCCCAGATCCTGCAGGGACGCCGCAGGTATGCCCTTATACCAGGCCGGATCGTGGCCCTTTGTCACCAGCAGGGTCGGATCCCGTCGAAACCAGAACTGGCGCTGCAAGGACTTCTGGATCTCCCGGGTGATGCAGAGGATCCCATCGATCCGTGGGTGCAGATATTTCAGATACGCGGAGGGATCCCACCAGTACACATTTCCGGCATAACCCCGATAGGCCAGCACGACGACCGGCAATCCACGGGCCGCCCTCAGTCCATGCTGCATGGCCCTGCTGTTGAACAGGTGGAGGGCATCATAGCGCTCCCGGATCAGCAAGTCCCTCAATGCCCGGGTCTCGCCGCGACTGAACTTGGTCCGGGGATGGCTGGTCATGACCCGGATCCCGGCCTCTTCAAACCGGGCCTGGTAGTCTGCACCCGGATAGGTCATCACATCGACTTGTAGGCCTTCTCTGGCCAGACGGATAAACAATTCAGCCTCTGGCCGCACACCATTCGTCGGTCGATAATCACTGACAACAAGTACCTTCATATCCTCATCATGACGACCTGCAAACTACGGCGAAGTTGTGAATACCTGCCCTGAACCGATATCACCGGAAAATGACCGACCATGAAAGGATCCTGGTTCCTTCTTCCTGCCACCCTCCTGATGATCCATTCAGGGTGTGAACAACAACAACCTGCCCGACAGGAGCGCCCGGCCTATACCCTGGTGATCCACGGTGGAGCAGGAGCCATTCGACAATCGGATATGTCGCCCGCCCTGGATAGTGCCTACAGGATCAAACTTCAAGAGGCCCTGGATAGCGGTGAGGTCATTCTGGCCGGTGGTGGATCCGCGCTCGATGCCGTTTCGGCAGCCATCCGGGTCATGGAGGACTCCCCCCTGTTCAATGCGGGTAAGGGAGCGGTGTTCACGCATGACGGTACCAATGAACTGGATGCATCGATCATGGATGGGCGCGATCTGCAAGCCGGGGCCGTCGGGGGGATCAGCCTGGCCCGACACCCCATCGATGCCGCACGGGCGGTGATGGAAAAAAGTGAACATGTGTTTCTGACCGGTCAGGGTGCTGACCGATTCATCGTGGAGATCGGTCTGGACACGGTTTCGCCTGATTATTTCTTCACACAACGCCGATGGGACAGCCTGCTGAAAGCCAGGCAACAGGAAGAAGGCGAGTCAGGGATCAGGTCCTCTCCCGACACGAAGTTCGGTACAGTCGGGGCTGTAGCCCTGGATCAACACGGCCATCTGGCAGCCGGGACTTCAACGGGTGGCATGACCAACAAGCGCTGGAATCGCCTCGGTGATTCACCGGTGATCGGTGCCGGCACCTGGGCGGATGACCGGTCCTGTGCCGTGTCCTGCACAGGTCATGGCGAATATTTCATCCGCTATGCCGTTGCCCACGAGTTGGCCGCCCGGGTCCGGTATACCTCTGCCCGACTGGAGGACGCCGCCAGGGCCATCCTGGAGGATGATCTCCTTCCTGTCGGAGGGTTGGGAGGCCTGATCGCCCTGGATACCCTGGGCCGGATCGCCATGCCTTTCACCACAGACGGCATGTACCGGGGATTTGTCCGACCCGGTGAACGGGTGGTTGCCATCTACAGGGAAGAGTAGATCAATTGGCGAACACCATGGCCTTGGTACCGACCGGCATCCCGTCCAATACCAGGGAGTAGAACAACATGCCTGAAACCCCGTAACCATGGGTGTACAACACCTCATTGATCCCGGTGGTCAACACCACGGGCAGATCCGCCAGCAGGGTGCCACTGGCATCGCGAATGACCACGGATGCCCGGGAGTAATCCGGGATCTGATGCACCAGGAACTGGATCCAGGTTGCCTCGTCAAACGGATTCGGACGATTCTGCAGCAGCTCCACCCCATGGGGATGCGTTTCTTCAATGGCGGTCGTGGAGGCCAGGTAATCCGGGGTAAAGAGGCTTTCCACGCCGTATTCATCCACGGAGGCAGCTGACCAGACCGGCACGCCAAAGCCGGTGGCAAACGTGTCGATCAACTTGGTGGTCGTGAACAAGACATCGAAGTCCAACTGATTCAGCCTGCGGCCAATGCGATAGACCCCGTACCCTTCCGGATCATCGATCTCGATGATGGCCTTTCCCAATCCGAACTTGCTCACGGTGATGGAAGGAGTCTTCGGGCTCAGGGCGGCCATCGCTGCAGCGGTCGCATTGATGGCGGCATTTCTCGACAGGTACCGAAAATCGACAAAGAAACTGTCGATCACCTGATCGCCATCGGTGTCAACTCCCAGGATATCCTCCGAGGTATGCTGACGGTCCATGTAATCCGGTCCGTTCGATGCATCCCCATGTTCATTGGCCGAGGTAAACCGAATTGCCGGATATCCGGCCACGCGGAACGGAATATGGTCTCCTCCCCTGCCCGTGCGGTCTTCAGGTGACATCAGCGTAATCGTCATGGGCACCGCTTCGCCAGCCTTCAGTTCTTCTTCGTATTGGAGCTTCACATACCGGGCCAGGGCCTTGTGGGGAGAGTTGAAATTATCGGCGGAAAAGAGGCGAACCTGGGTGGAATCGACATCATTCTCGGTCATGCAGCCCGGAGGAGAGGCGGTTTTTCCGCAGATCACCCCGCCGATCACGTCGTTGTTCAGGACCGCTTTGACCGAGATCCCTTGCTCTGTGCAGTACTGGGCAAAGGCTTCCGCGCCGATCAGACCCTGCTCCTCGCCTGTGGTTGCCATGAAGACCAGGGTGTGCTTGAAGGTAAAGCCGCTCATGACCCGGGCCAGTTCCATGACCAGGGCCGTACCGCTGGCATTATCCTCTACCCCTTCTGCCGGACAGTCCACATCGCAACTGACATCACAACGGCTGTCCATATGCCCTTCAATGATGATGATCTCATGGGGATCCGCCTGCGTACCGGGTAACACGGCCAGAACGTTCCGATGCTGATCCATACCACATACGGCGCGGTCAAACTGGAAATATGCCGGGATCAGGCGACCATTACCCTGCTCATGGATCTCCTGAAACTTGGCATGGATCCATCGCCTGGCAGCGCCGATCCCCGTGACATCCGAGAGGGTATCCGAACCGGTGTTTCGCGTGCCAAATTCACTCAGTCGAATAATGTTCTCCCTCAGTGAATCCGGACTGATCAGGGGCCGCATCGCAGCGATCAGCTCCTGGGGCGTACCCGACCAGGTAGCCGGATAATCCGCCGGATCATAATTCCCCTTGACAATGGCATCTGCCTCGGGATCGGTGATGAGGAGGTTGGTGTTCTGGGCCAGAGCGGCCTGGTGTACCAGCAATACACAAAGAACACAATGGAAAAGGTATTTCGTCATGGCCTGTCCGTTTCAACGGTTATATCCTCAAATTTAACCAGTGAAAATGAAAAATCTCATTGATCGAAAAAATGGTCATCTGTCGCAATCGAGCCTGATGTGCATGCATCATCCTGGCAACTATTGAATTGACTCCCATAATATTCCGTCTTCTACACTTCATTTGAACCCGATTCGTATTACTTTCGGCTGAATACACTTCCTGCACCATGTTCCATTGGAAACTCAACAGTAGTCGAACGACGTACATGACCATTGTCCTCATTCTGATTGCGCTGGTCGAAGTGGCCGGGCAAACTGTTGAGTTGATTGGGATCGATGATCATTCGCTCGTTTCCATTGACCCCTCAACCGGCATGTTCAGCCAGGTTGCTGATCTGGATTTACCCCAGGACGCTCTGGTCAAATCCATTACTTATGATCCGGATGAATGCCGGTTTTATGGACTGATAGACCATTTGACCAAACCTACCTTATTCTCTTTTGACTGGCTGGGAAAGGTGACCATCATCGGTCCATTGTCTTTGAACGGTCAGATGATCGCATTGGCGGAGGGCCTGAGTCATCATCCGGGAGATGGAAATCTTTACGCTGCTGCAAGTATTCTGACCGGGCCATCTTCAGGGGATTATACCTCAGAATCCCTGGTAAAGGTGGATCCAGCAAATGCACAATGCAGTATGGTGGGTACGATCTGGGCTCCGAATGGTGAGCAAGATATGGATGGCATGGTCATCCAAGATCAACAGCTTGTCTTCCTGGATGGAAGAGGTTGGAGCATGCCATTTACCTATATATTCCAAGTCCCCTTGTCAGGGAATTTGTCCAGCACCTTGGCAGAAGAGTTGATGTATCTTCCGGAACACTGGATCGTGGAAGACCTTGCATCCATGGAAGATCGGATCTGGTTTGGCAACCAGGGTATTCTTTATGCCTTTGACCCGGTGTCGAAAGATCTGGAAACAATCGGCCCTATGGTCAACCTGACGATTTCGAATCTAGTAGCTCCGATTTCAGCCATGACCGGCACGGTGATCCCGGATCGGTACGCCTGGACAGATCCGATCATTGAAATCTGTCCGGATGGTCAGGTGACGCTGTCCAACCCCTATCCGGGAAGTCCGATCATCTGGTCCACCGGATCAAATGATGATGCTATCGTCCTTGATCAAGCCGGAGAATACTCAGCACTGATCATGGTAAATGGATGCCCGATCAGAACGGATTCGGTTACTGTTCTCTTCCTTTCACCTTCTGATTCTTCATGCCTGACCACGGATGTGGAGCACAAGATCTATTACCCGACATCCTTCTCTCCAAACGGGGATGGAATCAACGATATCTGGCGTCCCTTCTGCAAAAAACCTTTGGACGTGACCGTTTCCAGAATTCAGATCTGGGACCGTTGGGGTGAGGTACTGTATGAAGCAGCAGGCTCGATCCAGGATATTGGCTGGGATGGTCGATTCAGGCATGAGGATTGCCCTTCCGCTATTTATGTCTTTACCGTTGAAGGAGTCGGTGTGAATGGAGACAACTGGTCAATGAGTGGAGACATCCTCCTGGTTCGAGAGTGAATGAACTCATTCATCGACATGAACCAGTCGTGCAGAGCGAACATCGCCCGGACTACTCAGTAGTAAGGAATATACGCCGGAGGGAAGACCAGACAGATCAATTTGTTGACCATCCTGATTGGAAAGAATGAAAGTTCTGCAAATCTGCCCGTTGATGTTCATGACATCTACTTGAACGTCTGGCCATTGCCAATCCCCGAGATCAAGTCTGGCGATGTCTTTCACCGGATTTGGAATGATAGCCACAGATTTCTCTGTCTTCGCCGGAACAATGATGGTATAGACGACCTGACAATATGCACCTACCTCAGCGACAGAAAGGGCCCGATTATAGAATCGTACTTCATCCAGATTTCCGGAAAGAGACTGACAAGTCAGGAAGCAGCCGCCCAGACAGTCTTGTTCCTGACCAAGGATCAAATGGTTACTCTCAACGAATGTGGTCCAATTCAGAATGCCTCCCTGACCGACCTCATCTCCGTCAATATAAATCCTGGTGAGCGTGTTCTGACGCGTAATGACAACACAATACTGTTTGTGCAGTTCCAATTGGACATTACTCACTGAATATTTCTGCCCGCCAATGGTTACCTCGAAAACTTTTGTATTGGCAACATAGGCGATCACCAACTCATTTTCCTCGAAATTGGAAGAAGCACCCATAACCGTATTTGTAGGAGTCTGAATACAGTTTCCGGTGTGAAATGTATCAAACTCCACAGCAAAACAAATGGCGAGATCTTCAAGACCCGTAAATACCTCTGCAGGAAGGTTGACCCTCGAACTGTCATTCTCAGGGATCAACAAACGACCATTGATTGGCGCCATTCCATTCACCATCCCATCGTACCCGTTCCCTGACAAATCAGTTGCTGTTCCGTCATTGAATGTATAATAACCGAGCAGTCCGTTCGTCAGGTCGATCTGGGCAAATCCAACGCCGGGAACCAGCAGAACGGCAAAACTTATGATCTGGAAAAAGTTTTTCATGATCTGAGAATCAAAGTGGTCCTGAAAGAAATCTAAGCCTGGCAACAGGCTAACAATGTTACTCAATACTTGGGATACATTGAGAACTTTCCAAGTACAAACCGGATCAAAATCCAGACATGATGAATGATGTTCGGTAGAAGCCCGAAATGCTTTCCCAAAACACGAAATCGATCCAGTAACGACTCCCGATGGCGCTGCCTGGACAGGCCACCTGTCTCGAAACGAGCCAGGATCAGGTGGGTATTCACGGTCGACCTGCTCTTCTTCAGGCAGTTGATCACCCAGTCGATGTCCGCGCACAGGTTGTCTTCCATATAGGTTGGTGCCAGGGTCCTTCTCGGCAGGAAGGCCTGGTGTGAGACCACCATGCCGTATTTCATGTCCTGCCAGGTCAGCTGGCCGGGCGTCTTCTGGGTGGTGACCTCACTGCGGGTGCCCAGAAGACGCCCGTCAGGTGTCACCATCATCACGTCTCCGTACAGGATATCCACATCCGGTTGAACAAACCTGGCCAACTCATCCAGAATGTCGGGGCCGTTCAATTGATCGCCTGCGTTGACGAACCAGACGAATTGTCCCCTGGCCATGGCCAACCCCTTGTTCATGGCGTCATACAAACCACGGTCACGCTCCGAGATCCAGATCAGGCGGTCGTCAGGCTGCAAATCCAGCCATTCTGCCGTACCGTCCGGACTTCCCCCGTCGATGACGATATGCTCATAATCTGTCCAGGTTTGGCCCTCGATACTGCTCCTGGTCTCTGTCAAGGCCTCCAATGCCTTGAAGCAGACCGTAATGATGCTAAACAGGGGGGCAGACGAGGACATGCCTGCAAAGGTAGGGATTGAGGCCCATCATCAACCAATCTGGATGGAAACCGTTAGATGGAATAAACCTGTCCAACATGCCCCGAATGCTCTTCCCGACCATGTTCCTTCTGCTGGCCATGCATGTGACGGGATCGACCCAGGATGACCCTCTCCTCCAGGAGCGCCGGGATTTCCTGAAACTGAACCGCCAGTCCATGACCGTATTGGGTGGATGGGCCACGGCGAATATGATCACGTCCGGGATCCTGCTCGGGCAACACCAGGGAGAAGAGCGGGTCTTCCACGCGATGAACATCGGTTGGAATGCGGTCAACCTGAGCATTGCGGCATGGGGATACTTCCGGACTCCAGTGCTGGTCGGCAGGGAATCCGGCCAACTGGATGTGATCGAACGGCAGGGTCGATTCCGCAATATCCTGGCCTTCAACACTGGCCTGGACATCGCCTACATCGTCACCGGCCTGTATGCCTGGGAGCGAGGCCGAACCAGTGATAGCAATCGCGCCTTGTTGAGAGGAACCGGAAAAAGCCTCATGCTCCAAGGCGCCTTTCTTCTGGTGTTTGACGCCGTCCAGCTGGGTGCCCACTACCGCCATGGGCACCGGTTTCTGGAAGGCTTGCAGTTCGGTCCCGACCAGGTCCGGTGGACCTGGCGATTCTAAGTCCGGTGCAATGCAGGTTGACTCTCAACGGATCAGTTGACATTCCCCCTTGTACAAGGCATGACTGCCGTCGAGGAAACGAATGTTCAGGACATAGATATAAACTCCAGGGTCCAGTTTCTGGCCATTCCGGGTCCCGTCCCACCCGATCGCCGGATCATTCAGTGAAAAATCCGCTTGTTCCCAGATCAGGTTCCCCCATCGATCCCATACCTGGAAGGAATCGACACGATCGACCCCGATACCGCTGCCATAGGGCTGCAACAGATCATTGATCCCGTCCACATCCGGGGAAAATGCAGACGGCACGAAGATCTCCTTGTCAGCCGTCACATCAATGGCCACCGACAGGGATCGAGAACAACCATTGGCGTCTGTGAGTGTCACCGTATAGGACCCCACCATCCCGGCAACCACGCTCGGGTTGGCGCAATCCGTGCAACTCAATCCATTGGGAGGCGACCAGGAGAGGGCCAATGGCGGTGTCCCTCCGGATGCCTGGGCCAGGAGGTTGATCACCTCTCCGGCACCAACAGTGAAGGTATCCTGCCCGACGGTGAGCAGAAGGGGTGGTGGTTCCAGGAGCTGGACCATGGTATCCTTCCGACAGCCCGAGGCATCCACGATGCTGAACGTATATGTCCCGGCCAGCAGGTTGAAATCGGCCGATGCTCCGAAACTGATCCCTCCATCGGAAGAAAATTGGAATGGAGGCACACCAGACAGGGGGATCAGGGTCACTGATGCGGTTTGACCATGGCAATCGGGAGGGTCAATGAGAAAACTGACCGCCAAACTATCACCGACCGCCCCCATAGGATTGGTTCGGCAATCCGTTGCCCGTGCAGGTGACCACCATCCCGCAGCCACCTGGGCAATCCAGGTCAAGAAGCAGATCAAGCGTGACGTTCTGAACAGCATACCTCCAAAGATATCCATTCCCAAAGAACGATGAATATCAAGCCCGTCAGTATGACCTCGCCCCATTTTCCTGATTTCGCTACTTTTGGTGCACAAACTGACCCTCCTGCATGGCAAATAGAACCTGGTCTTCCGTCTGGCCTCATCTCGTGGCCTATCTCATCATGATGATCGTGGCCTTCCTCTTGTTCAAACCCTATGTCTTTGACGACAAGGTTCTTGCCCAAGGCGACAACCAGCGAGCCAGGGCCATGCAAACGGAAATTCAGAAATACCGGGCGATCGATGGCGAGGCCCCCTTATGGACGAACGCCATGTTCAGCGGGATGCCGGCCTACATGATCTGGCATTACAGCCGGGGAAATATCCAGCGTTATATCGGGACTGCATTACTGTGGGGCCAGTCCATTACCCAGCCTCATTTCGTCGTCCTGCTGGCCATGCTGATGTGTTACCTGGCCCTGCTGGTCTTCGGCATGGACTGGCGGATCAGTCTGCTTGGGGGGATCAGTTTTGGGATCTCCACCTACTTTGTCGATCTGGCCGAGGCCGGGCATAGTACCAAGATGGTGGCCCTGGCCTATCTGCCAGGCATCTGGGCAGGAGCCTACCTGCTCATCCGGCAGAAATGGCTCCTGGGCACCGGATTGATGGCGCTGTTGGTCGGCCTTCAGATCCAGGCCAACCACCTGCAGATCACGTATTACACCTTCCTGCTGCTGGGGCTGGGCCTCATCTTCTTTGGGGTTGATGCCATCCGGTCGGGCCAGTTGAAGAACTTCATCACCGCCCTGGCTGGCATGGCCCTGGCCACCACCCTGGGCATGGCCAGCAACCTGGCCACGTTGTGGCCGACATGGGAATACTCGAAGGAGACCATCCGTGGCAAATCCGAACTGCAGGCCAAGCGGGAATCCTCCGGTGGACTGGACAAGGATTACGCTTTCAGCTGGAGCTATGGGATTGGCGAATCCGCTACCCTGCTCGTCCCGAACGCCTATGGAGGGGGCGCCTCCCAGACCTTCGAAGGAACGGAGACCTACAAGCGGGTGTACCCCAACATGGTGCAAAACTTCACCCAGCGGGGCATGTCCCGGCAGGCAGCGGCCAAGAGTGCCGAACAGCAGGTCAGCGCACTCTTCTACCACGGCGAACAACCCTTTGTGGGAGTGGCGATCTATTTCGGAGCCGGCTTGATCTTCCTTTTCGTGCTTGGTATCCTGCTGACCACCGGCCCCGTACGCTGGTGGCTCCTCAGTGCCATGCTGTTTGCCCTGGCCATTTCCTGGGGAAAGCATTTCTTCCTGAATGACATCCTCTTTGACTACTTCCCCCTGTTCAACAAGTTCAGGGCTGTATCCATGGCCCTGGGGCTCAGCCATTTAGCCCTGATCATGCTGGCCATGTTCGGCTTGCAGAAATTCCTGAATGCTCCTGACCGTCAGGCGGCAAAGAAGGCCTTGTATCAGGCAGCAGGCATCACCGGAGGGCTGACCATCCTGATCCTCCTGGCCGGCAGCATGATGGACATGACAGGTGCCAACGACGAAGCGGTCGGCGCTGAACTGGCCCGGATCCTGCAGGCAGACCGGGCGTCCGTGCTGCGTTCCGATGCTTTTCGAAGCCTGGCCGTCATACTGCTCACCGGTGGAGTGCTCTGGGCGTTTGTTCAGGAAAAGCTCAAGCTGACCCCAGCCCTGATCCTGGTCGCCCTGGCGGTCATCGGTGATGTCTGGCTGGTCGACAGCCGGATCCTGTTTCCGGAGAAATACGAGTCAGCTCGTGCTGTCAATGCCGATCCGGAGCCGGAATTTGCCGACCGATCCATTCTGGATGATCCCACCCCGTACTTCAGGGTATTGGACCTGCGGGGCAATCCATTCACTAATGCCAATACCAGTCTGTTCCACAAGAGCATCGGCGGTTACCATGCGGCCAAGCTGATGCGCTATCAGGAATTGGTCGAGGCTTACCTGAACAATCCTGGTCAGAATCTGGACATCCTGGGCATGTTGAATACCAAATACATCATCCAGCAGCAGGAGGACCGGGCCGTCCCCATTCCCATGCAGGGAGCCTTGGGCAATGCCTGGTTTGTGAACACCCTCGTCCAGGTACCCGATGCCGACACCGAACTGGCCGACCTGAAGAACCATGACCTGGGTAACACCGCGATCCTGCAGACAGATCAGCTCCCCGCTGGCTGGCCGAGCAATTTCCCCGTGGATTCCAGCGCCCAGATCCAGCTCACCGGATATCACCCGGACACCCTGACCTACAGCTATTCGACCAGCCAGGAAGGCTTCCTGGTCTTCTCAGAAATCTACTACCCCCCATCCAAGGGATGGGAGCTCTATCTGAATGGCCAGCGTTATGATGATTTCATCAAGGTAGACTACCTGTTGCGTGGCGTCAAGGTGCCAGCTGGTCAGGATCAGCAGATCCAGATGGTCTTCCACCCCCGTTCGGTCTACACTGGTGCCAAAGTGGCGTTTGCCAGCTCCGTCCTGGGATTGCTGGTCATCCTGGCGGGACTGTTCCAGATGTTCCGGCTGCATGAATGGCCTGACCCCAAGCGACTGGTGGAAGCAGCTCCATCGACCTCTGCCAGTACCATAGGACGGAAGAAGAAGAAATAGGTCCCCATTGGGCCCCGGGTTGCATTTCTGACCCAAAGTGGCGGACGGTGAAATCGCGATGACGGATCCATCAGAAATCGATTGTCTGATGGCACCAGGCGTGTCCCTGGCAATCATCAGGAGCATCGCCCATCAACACATTTCTTGTTCAGGCAATTGCTGAATGCACTTTGTACTCAGTGTATGGGTTGAGGAGTTCTACCTTCGAAGTTGTACCTTAGGAACGACAACACTCCTGGTAAACAACTTCCATGGTACGCGCTTGCATACTCACCGTTCTCCTGCTTGCCATTGGCATGGCTACAACCGCTCAGGAGTCACTGGTAGGTCCTGATCCCTTTTGTGGTTCTTCACATGTGATGGAAGTGTGGTTGAATGTACCGGAGAACCGGGTTTCTCATGAGGCATTCGAAGCGCGCATCCTTCAATCCATATCCCAGCAGTCTTCCCGGCAATCTGCCGTTATCCTCCCTGTGGTCATCCACATCGTGCATGCCAATGGATCGGAAAATCTTTCAGATGCCCAGATCCTCTCCGGCATAGAACACCTCAATGAAGCCTTTGCCTATCAGGGGGCCTATCCGGCTTCAGGTCCCGGATTGAATACCGATATCTCGTTTTGCCTGGCCAGGCAGGACCCACAAGGCAATCCGACTTCGGGGATCACCCGCACGGTCTCCGCCTATACCTCCATGACGGTTGAAACCGAGGACGTCCTGTTGAAAGATGTGATCCGATGGGATCCAACCCGGTACATCAATGTTTGGGTTGTCAAGGAGATCAGCAGCTCCATTGCTGGTCCGGGCGTTGCCGGTTATGCCTATTTCCCCTCGTCTCATGGCTCCAGCAAGGACGGGATCGTCATGGAATCCTCATTCTTTGGTGCTTCCCCCTCATCCTCTTCCGTCCTGATCCATGAAATGGGCCACTACCTCGGTTTGTATCACACGTTCGAGGGGGGATGCCCGAATGATGACTGCCTGTTGGACGGCGACCGGATCTGTGATACGCCGCCAGATAAATCGACTGCATATGTGTCATGCAGTGGATCTGTCAACACCTGTTCGACCGATGTCCTATCCGGATTTTCTTCGGATGAAGACGATTTCATCTGGGACTTTATGGATTACAGCAAGCTGGAATGCTATTCCGGTTTTACCCCTGATCAATCCGCCAGGATGCATTCGGTCATCGATCTGGTTCGCAACAGTCTTCTCCTCAGCAAGGCTTGCCAGGATCCCTGCCTCACGCTATCACCCATTGAGATCCTGGGCCCGCAGACACCAGTCGATGTCGGCAGCACCATCACATTCAATCAGGTCAGCAGCGGAGCCACTACATGGCAATGGCGCATCAATGGAATCCCCCTGGGAAATGGTGCGAGCCAGGACTATCTGTTTGATCAGGTCGGCACCTTCATCATCAGCGTAGAAGCCACGAATGCGGATCCGAACTGCTTTCGGCAAGACACCATTCAGGTCCATGTCGTCTGCCCGGTCAATGCCCAGTTCACCTATACCCTGAATGCGGATCAATCGGTGACTATGATCTCCACATCCACAGGGGATATCGGATCACATCAATGGGAAGCCACTCAGCAAAGCATGACTACTGCGATCGGTCAGAACACCACCTCGCTCACCCATGCATTCCCGGAAGGGGGCTGGACCACCATTTGCCTGACCGTTTCTCCCCCGAACAACCTGTGCGCATCGACCTTTTGTCAGAACCTGTTCCTTCCTGACACCAGTGCACTGCCCCAACATCTCCTCAGTCGGTATCAGAATTCCAATTCCGTCTATTTCACTGGCAACCGATACCATCCACAACAAGAGGCATTCTATTGCCCCGGAAGCGAATGGAACAATAGCCAGCACCTCGCTACCCTGACCAAGATCGACCCTTGCGGCGAGGTGGTTTGGTCACGGTCATATGCTGAAGATACCGGGTTCGCCTACCTGAGCGAGGTGGTGATCATGTCAGATGGTAACCTGCTGGTCTGCGGCGGGCATTCGCCTTCCAGCAACAGCATAGACGAGACCTCCAATTTTTTCCTCAAACTTGACGCGGCCGATGGAGCGGTCATATGGTCGAAGAAATTCTCCCACACCGACCGCCTGACCGGTATCCGCATGGTGCCATCCCTGAACGACCCGGACGGGGAATGCTATTACATTGCTCATTGGATCCACAAAGGCGGGTTTGCCGATGATGGGGCGCTGATCAAGATCGATCAAGATGGAACTGTCATCTGGAATCGAAGATATGTGATCCCCAATTCAGACTTTGAGATCTCAGCGATCAAGCCTCTTCCTTTCGGCAAACTGGCCTTGTTCGGTCAGACGGGCACGCCATACCGGGCTCATGTCGTCCTGATCAACCCGGATGGCACTATTCAACAGTCGACATTCTACACGGGCCCCGGAGTCATCACATGCAGTTTTAGAAGTGGCGAATGGTCTTCGGATGGCAGTTTCCTGGTTCACGGGTTCATCAACACCCAGAAAACCAATGGCCAGGACAAGGATTGGTTCATAGCTAAATTGTCCAGTAACCTCGACCTGATCTGGATGGACCGATACCTGACTCCCTGGTCAATGGACGGTGGTGAATCGCTGCGCCTATCCGATGGATCTGTGATGTTCCTGACCGATGTTCAGGTGGGACCGGATCGATCCCCTGCATATATCCGTACGGATGATCAGGGAACCATTCAGCAGATCCGCCTGCTCGACGAATCCTGGCCTGCCACCCAGACACCCCAGCCCCGTTTCAGTATTTCTTCTACGAATACCCTGGCAGAGAACATTGTCCTGGGCTTGGAAAGACGTCTGGAGGATGGATCCTCAGGTTTACTGGTTGCCTTCGATCCGGATGAAGATCCCTGCCTGGTGTCTCCTGCCTCCCTGTCCCTGACCGCCACATCCCTGTCCAAAACGACGATGAATCTGGTTGCCATGCCTTTCACATACCAGTGGAGCAGCATGGGTCCTTCAACCAATCGGATGCTCACCCAATCCATCATTTGTGGCGCAAGTCCATGCGTGGAAGACTGCACAAATGGCCTGGATGATGACCAGAATGGACTGATCGACTGTTTTGACCCGGCTTGTCCGTGCACGATCGAGTGCCTTGATCATTATTACCAGGATTGTCCGAACGATTGCCCGACCCAGCCCGGCACGGTGGATTATACCATGCTGTCCCGCTGGGAGACTGCACTGGCAGCTGGTGGCACACCGGCAATCCTGGCTGGCAACCTGTATGGCGAGGGCCCGAATATCATCGTCACACAACCTGGCCAGGCATCCATCACCATCCTGGATGGTTTGACCGGAGGAATCCTCCATACATTTCCGACGCCGAATGATCTGCTTTCTGGCAGCATGCCCGCGATCGGGGATATCGATCATGATGGAACTGCTGAACTCTTTGTCATCGATGCCACTAATCATTTGGCCGGATTTGAGCACGATGGGTCGTTGCGATTCATTTCTTCCCAACCGGTCAATATGAGCGGCACTCAAGGGCAATCCTCGATCCACCTGACCGATCTGAATGAAGACGGGACTCCGGAGCTCTGCATCGGCACATCCATTTTCAATGCCTCGACCGGCGAGCAGCTGTTCATGAGCGATCCGCTCTATTCATCCGGATCGCATCCCGACCTGGGCGAGAACCTGTTCAATGGTACAGCTATCGGGGATATTCTCCCCTCGGAAAGCTGTCCTTCCTGTTCTGGACTGGAAATGGTTTGCGGAAACCAACTCCTGGGCGTCAGCCAGGACAATCAGGCCCTATCCCTGCTCACCATGGCTGGAAATGGGCTGCCCGACGGCTTCACCAGTCTGGCTGATATCGACCTGGATGGCGATGTGGATGGGGTTGTGGTGACTGCTGCGACCAATCTGGCATATTGCTATGCCTGGGATCTGCAGACCGACCAGGAGATCGGTGCCTATTCCTTTCCGACAAATGGCAACGGAACCACCCGGGTAGCCATCGGCGATGTCGATGGAGACCAATTGCCTGACCTGGTCCTCGTTGCCGCTCCCCGGTTGATGGTCCTTGACAACGCCCTCAATCTCAAATGGGAACGTTCCATCCCGGATCTGACCAGCCTGTCTATCCCGGTTTTATTCGACCTGGGCCATTCTGGTTCTCGACAGATCATCGTGCAGGGAGATCAGGCCCTGTACATCCTTGACGGGGCCAGTGGGGCCACCCTCTCCGACTTTCCCTGCCATGCCACCTTACACCTGTCCAGCCCCATCCTGGCAGATTGCAATATGGATGGACAGGCGGAGATCATCACCTGTACGATGAATACCCAGAATGAATATGCTGTGCTGGCCATCAGCTCTCCCACCGCCTCCTGGGCCGCTACCCGGTCGGTGTGGAACCAGGCCGCATTCCACAACACCCACATCGAAGAAGACCTGGACGTTCCCATCGTCTATCAACCTCATGCTCTAGTCACCTCACCCCCATCCCTCAACACTTTTTTATCCGCGACGACCATCTCTCCTTCTCATTCACCGGATGCAGACATCAACGCATTGGAAATCCTGTGCCACGGCGATTCCATGCGGATCATCTTCCAGTATTGCAATACCGGAACCGGGAATATGCCCACACGTATTCCCATGACCCTGTATGCAGGAGATGTCACCATGCCATCCGCCGCTCCCATAAGCACGTTTATCATTGAGACCCCGTTGCGGATCGATTCATGCGAGACCCTCTTCATTGACCTTCCCAAGCAACCGGACGGGCTGTATTCCGTTGTCGTCAACGACACGGGGAATGATCTGCCCCCTCTCCAATTCGCACCTGAGAACTTTACTCCCGGGATCCGGGAATGTCATTACCAGAACAATCTGGACACATTCAGGATCGCTTTCACTCCCCCATTACTTGACCTGGGCCCGGATACCAGCATGTGTGATCTTGAGGCATTTCCGGTTGAGGCCACCCCTGGGTTTGCGGCCTATACCTGGCATTCCGGATGGACTGAATCCACCTGGACCGTGGAACACCCCGGAATCGTATGGGTTGACGCGATCGATCTCTGTGGGCAGGTACAACGCGACTCCCTGTCGATCTCGCTGGTTCCCACTCCTGACCTGATCAGCTCCACGGACACGACCGTCTGCGAGGGGTCGATCCTGGAATTCAACCTCAGTGGCCTCAACAACTTTCAGTGGTTTCTGAATGATACCCTGATCCTCAGTCAATCGGGCAACCTGACCCTGGATCCCGCCAGGGAAGGACTGTTGGTGGTCACGGGGCAATACCTGGAAGGTTGTGTGGTTTCGGATTCGCTGCGCATCCATATCCTCCCACTAAGCCAGGCTGAGGTCCTGATCTTCCTTTGCCCTGGTGACAGCCTGGTTCTTGATGGTCAGATGGTGACCGGTGCAGACACCATAGTTTCCATTTCCACCAACTCATTGGGTTGCGACAGCGTCATCAGGTACATCATTCACCTGTACCCGGAGATCGTGTTTGACCTGGACATTGAACATGCATGTGATGGCGTCCCGGGACAGGCAGAGGCCATCCATACCTCCGGGACACCTCCATTTGAAACCCACTGGCTCGACCTGCAAAAGAACCCTGTCGATCCGGAACAACTGGCCCCTGGCATATACCAGGTCCTGGTACGTGATCAACATCAATGTCAGCGACTGGACACCTTTGTGGTTCAGGAGTCGGCACCTCCCTCCTATGAGATCATGCTTTCTCCCATCACCTGCCATGGATGGCAGGATGGCCAGATCCAGATCATGTTGTCGTCCACCCAGGAATATGAGATATATCTGAATGGGATCCCGCTCCCCTCCGGCCATAACCCGCAGACATATGGTGCAGGCATCTATGCGATTCTGATCAGCGACACATTGGGATGCCGTTTCACAGATACTGTCACCCTGCTTGATCCGCCACCGATCCTCATTTCCTTGCCAGGAGATACCGCCGTGCAACTGGGCAGCCATTTGAACCTGGCACCCGAAGGGTCGATCCCATCAGGGATTTTTGCCTGGAGCCCAGCGGATATTCTGAATTGTCCTACGTGTGAGCAGGTGATGGCTACACCCCTGGAAAGTGGCTGGATCACTCTGCAATACACGAATCCGGCAGGTTGCCGGTCTATTGACTCGATGTACATCGAGATCCTGCTGGATCTCGACATCTTCATCCCGAATGCCTTCAGTCCGAACGACGATGGGATCAATGACGTGTTTGCACCTTATTTCCCGGATGCAGTGAAGTCTGTCCTGGCCATGGAGATCTATGACCGATGGGGCGAGTTGGTCCACTTGCAGACCCACATCGATCCTCTTGATCCGGCATTGGGATGGAATGGGCAATTCCGCGAGAAGCTCATGGACCCCGGCATCTTTGTCTACAAGTTCGACCTGGCCCTGATCAACGACCAGCAGATCACCCTGTCAGGGGAGGTTCACCTCATCCGATAAGGGATACCTATCGCAGAATGACGACCCTTCCAGCCGTTACCTCGAAAGGAGCGGAGACGCGAAGGGTGTACATCCCGTGGCCAAGTTGATCGACGGGGATATCCGTGACCACACCCGCGATCGGCCATACCTGGACAAGCTGTCCTATGGAATTATAAAGGAGGAACCGTTGGCCTTCCAACCGCTCAGATGCGGATGGGTCCAGCGTGACCTGTACATGAGTACTGGCCGGATTGGGCGAGATTTGGCACTCCAAGGATGAGATTTCAGGCCCAATGGAACTGATCAGGCAGGGATTACTCGCTACTTGAGGTACATCCAGAAGATCCGGTGTATCATCATCCCATTGGGGCAGATTGTTCTGGCCTCCTTCACCTGCCCGCGTACCATGAAACTCATCCGCTGTTGAATTCACTACATCGCAAGGCCTGTCCGGGTCGTCGAATCGGTAATAGACCACCAGGCCCGGCTCATCGCCTTGCAGCTTGCTCATCCAGGTCGCCTGGATCTGTGCATCGGACCTGGCAATGTTCCACAAACGGAACTCATCCATCTTCCCCTTGAATGGGAGATTGAAAACATCCTGCTCCCGATTAGCGATGATAAGGTTATTGTGAACAGTATCAATATCCCCGACCAGCCCGGACGAAGGAGTATTGGTGATCTGCGTGCCGTTCAGGAAGATATCGATGAAATCGAGATCATATCGAACGGCGACATGCACCCACGTCTGGATCGGCAAGGGGGATGAGGAATAAACCCAATTCCAGCCGGGAATGGTATTCGCGAAGGCCCAGGAGATATTTCCTTCCTTGCTGAGACCGATATTGTACTCCCCCTCCTTGCTGACCAGAAGCATCAGGTCACTTCCCAGCTCCTCGACGTTCAGCCAGAATTCGATGGTCGCTTGCCCATCGATCTTGAAAGCGGACGAGTCCCCGACAATGATCCGATCATCTTCACCGTCGAATCTCATGGAAAAATCAGATTGACCTGTGGCCAAAGAGACATGACCTGTGATGGCCAGAAACAGAACAATACATTTCAGTAAATCCATCGTAGATCAGTTAGGCGTGTAAAAAATCGTGCACGGGCTTGAGTTTCCTTGTCCAAGATAGTCGTTTTACCGCATCGTGATACATCCAGGTGGCAAAATCCGGGGTATCCCTGGCCAGGTCCAGATACCACTTCACGACATCCGACAGATCAATCGCATCTTCATGGCTTGGCACTCGCAGACAATAGCGGTAATCCGTTCCAAAATCGTGATCGACCATGGACTGGAAGAATGGCAAGCCCCTCAGGGCATATTCCCTTGCCTTCAGGGTGGTCGTCTGCCCTCCTTCATTGCCGGTTCGGTGACGACCAAGGCTGCCAACCCCGACATGCGCCTTAGTCAATAGGTCATCCAGCGCCAGCCCACTGCTCGGGCCATGGAAGATCACAGATTGCCCTAAGTCCAATTCACTGACCAACTCTTGCAGGTCCTTCAATGCGGCTCCATTTCCGACAATATGCAATTCAATGGACAGGCCTCCCGGAATGCCCTGTGGAGCACGGGCCATCCCCCGAATGATTCGATCCAGCCCCTGCCAGGGTTCCACACTGGTGATCGCAATCATCCGGAACACCCGGTCAAGAGCTCTGGGTGGAGGGGGGGCAATGCCAGTCACCGAGATACCATTATCTGTCTGGATAGTCGAAACCCCCCAGATCCGATCATACCTTGAATAGGTCAGTACCCTTGAAAATACAATGTTGGCCAGCCATGTCAATGTCCAGTGGTCGACGTCTGATTCGATCCTGTCCAACCATGTTTGATCATGGCCTTCACGGTCATAGGGATAGGTCGGCACCTCCAGGACAATCTTGCAACCTGGATGGCTGAACGTCTTGAAGCGCCATAGTTGGAACAGGAACAAGGGATCCATCCTGAAGTGACGGATCAGGAGGCCATCATAAGGTCGTCCCGAACGAAGGAACCTGAACAACCCGAAATGGTAGAATAGGAATCGCGACCAGGCATGGCGAAGTCGGCTGATCGTCCGGCGACCGTCAACGGCTTCCACGACGACATCACTTCCCTGGATATACATCAGGTCGGAAGTGTTGCCAAGCTCGCGCAACGCCTCTACCTGTCCATGAATCTTCTTGGTCACACCAACAAGGACCGGGTTACCCGTATTTACCCTGGTGATCAGAATGAGATGCATCTTGATTGGGATGTGGTCTGGCATGGAAAGAATAACAAGGGCATTTCCAAATGAGAGGGATATCCCCGGATTGCTTGAATTTGGTTCAGGACGCCGTTCAAAACGTGATCCCTTTCCGATCAGGACGGACGACGATACAAGATCGTCAATCCCTTTTCAGCGGGAAGGTCCTCCCTGCGGAATGACCCGTGGGCCATCCATCGGTCGATGATCCGCTGTTCATCCGGACGGGCGGCATCATCCATCACGATAATGGCCTGTTCGGACAAATGATCCCTGAATAAGGGATACGCCGGAAAACGGGCCTGATCATTCAATTGCTCAGGGGGACCGTCCACGATCAGGAGATCGATCCGCCCCTCCAATCGGAGCCCTGCCAGGTCGTACCAGGTATAGGTCTTCCCTTCCAGGACTATATCCTTCAACGGGCAATGAACCAGGTGAGTGCTGCCAGCCGGCAACTGTTCACGCGTCTGCTCGAGATAATGCTCGTCGTGTTCGACGGAATAGAACCGGGCAGACGATCCCATCTGGCGGAGATAGGCATCGATCATCTTCGTGGACGACCCGCTACCCAATTCGACGATCACCTTCGGTTGATATCGTTCGATGGTCTGCAGGACGGCCAGAAGCATATCCGGCGAGGCGGCGTACTGGCGAAGGCCCCGGAAGCTGAAGGGAGGGTCCAGGTGCCGATACAGTCCCAACAGGGATTCCACCTGATGATACTCCCGAAGGGCTACCCGCTCGACTTGCCGGTGACGATGGTCATGGACCAGGTAGAGGACCACCAGTGTGATGAGCAGCAAGCCAATGATCAGCAATTGCCGCCACTCCGGACCTAACCAGAAACTGAGGACAAGTACAACAGCAGGGACCAGGATCAACACTGGCCGGATCTGTCGATCCACACTCCTCCAACTATCGCGAAACAAGCCCATACGGTTCGATTTAGCCACAGCGTGGCAACGGCGAAAATACACCGCTTTCTGCAATTGGCAGGGGCTTGGTTGTCGGGCAGCTCCCAGGATGGATCAACAGGTTCCTGATCCGGATCAATGGAGTTCCATTACCTTCGCAAGACCTATGGGGATCATTACACGGCAGGGGTTCAAGCATACCGTAGTCAATTATGTCGGTGCCGCCATCGGCCTGTTGACCACACTGTTCGTCTATCCATTGCAGATGGAGGCATACGGACTGGCCCAGTTCCTGATGGCTACTGCGGTGTTGTTCATCCCCCTGACCGTCCTGGGGGCCCAGTCCCTGCCGATCCGGTTCTTCCACCGATTCGAGGACCCCGAGAATGGCCATAACGGGTTTATCAACTGGCTGCTGCTCCTCTGCCTCGGCGGCGGTCTGCTCACCGCCGGACTGACGTGGATCTTCTGGGAGCGGATCATCGCCTATTATGCGACTGTCTCGCCCCTCTATCCCCTCTACCTGATCTTTTTCCTGCCCATCCTCATCTTACGGGGAGTGATCCAGGTCCTCAATACCTATATCAGCAACTTTCATCGGATCGTGGTGCCCTCCATCCTGAACGATCTGCTGATCAAGATCACCCTGCCGGTCTTTGTCCTGCTTGTCTATTCCGGATGGTGGTCCTATCGCGAACTGGTGATCGGATTGGTCCTGCATTTCGTGGCCGTCTTCCTGGGTCTCATCATCTACCTGAACCTCCTCGGCCATTGGTCGCTGCGGATCAACTGGCCGGCCTTCAAGGGCCCCATCCTGGGAGAAATGCGCGAGTTTGCCGTCTATGGCATCCTGGGCAGCATGGGCGCCTCCGTCGCCATGAACCTGGACATCTTCATGATCAGTTCCATGATCTCTCCGGAGGCAACTGGCATCTACAGTATCGCCGCCGTCATGGCCAACCTGATCAATCGCCCCCTGATCGCCATTACGGCCATTTCGGCACCGATCATCATGAAGGCCTGGAAAGAAGGCAATCGCCGGGAGATCGAGACCATCTACCAGAAATCCGCCATCAACAGCCTGATCCCGGGCGTGCTCCTGTTCCTGCTCATCGTCCTCAATCTTCAGGATCTCTACGCATTGATGCCGAACAGCGACGTGGTCCGAACCAATGAACTGGCTCTCATCCTTCTGGGCGGGGCCTACCTGATCAACCTGGCTACCGGTGTCAATGCCGAGATGATGGTCTATTCCGACCTGTTCAAGTGGCATTTCTATACCGTACTGATCCTGGCCTTGCTGAATTTCATCCTCAACTTCTTCCTGATCCGTTCCATGGGCATCACCGGTGCGGCCCTGGCGACACTCATCTCCTATACCGTGTATAATCTTTGCAAGGGCGGTATCGTCTGGTACAAACATCGGATGCATCCCTTCACCCCGGCCATGATGTGGTTGTTGATCCTCAGCGTGTCCGTCGGCCTGGTGTTCCTGTACCTGCCGATCCCCGGACCGGCCTGGCTGGCCATCGGCCTGCGAAGCATCCTGATGGTTGGCATGTTCACCCTGGGCATGTTGAAGCTGGCGATCTCTGCAGAAGCCAGTTCGCTGATCGGACGGGTCTGGACGATGGTGAAGGAACGCGTGCATTTCTAACCCTCTGATGAATGGATCAATGGAAGGCTTGAAGATCACCATCATCAGCACATTTGACAGATCGGGAGGTGCCGCCACGGCTGCCTTTCGGCATGTCAGTCTGCTCAGGGAAGCCGGGCTGAATGCCCGGATGGTGGTCAGGAGCAAGTCAACCGAGACCGAGTTTATCCAGCAAGTTCATGCTGACTGGATCCATGACCGGCTGGACCAGTTCCGGGAATGGGGTGAGCGGTTGAGCTATGTGACCCGGGCGGCCAGCCGGGATCAGTGGTTCTACTTTTCACATGACCAATGGGGCGAACGGATCGACCAGCACCCCTGGGTCCGGGAAGCGGATATCCTTCACCTCCATTGGTTCCACAAGGGGTTCCTTTCCCTCGACAGCCTGCAGCATTTGGCCCGGCTGGACAAACCGATGGTCTGGCAACTGCACGACATGTGGGCCTTCACCGGAGGATGCCATTACGCCGGTGGTTGCAAGGGATACGAATCCCGTTGCGGACAGTGCCCCTATCTCCGATCCCCGGGACTCCACGACCTCAGTCATCAGATCTGGAGTCGAAAATCTACCGTCTACCCGACCCTGCCATTATCCATCGTCACGTGCAGCCAATGGTTGGCCGATGTAGCCCGAAGCAGCTCCCTGCTGCGATCCATGCCCGTGGAAGCCATTGCCAATGGGATCGACACGGCATTCTATTCCCCGGGCGATCCGGTACTGGCCCGCAAGCGGCTGGAACTGCCTGAAGACGGCATCCACCTCCTGTTCGTGGCCATGAACACCCGCGAGAAACGAAAGGGCTTTCAGGAGCTGCGCGATGCGATCCGCCTGGTCGTTTCTCGCCTGAATCCGATCCGCTTGAGCCAATTGCGCCTCACCGTTTTGGGCCGGACCGACCCGGAACTGATCAGCGACCTTCCCCTTCCGGTCGACCTACTGGGCTTCCGATCAGCTCCCGAAGAGATCCGCGATGCGTACCGGGCCGCCGACTTTTTTCTGTTGCCTTCCCTGGAGGACAACCTCCCCAACACCGTGATGGAAGCCCAGGCCTGTGGATGCCCGACCATCGCCTTCCATACCGGTGGTGTTCCGGAAATGATCGAGCACCTGAAAAGCGGTTTCCTGGCGGACCATGGCTCGGCATCCTCCCTGGCCGATGGCATTCAACTGGCTGTCCAGCTGGATGCCGCGACCAAATCCGACTGGAAACAGACCGCCCGAAAAACGACTTGTGAACAGTACAGCTATGAGGTCATAGCCACCCAGTACTTGAGTCATTACCAACGACTACTTGGATCACCTTCCTGAGGTTGACCGGTTTCTTACCTTTGCGGCGAATCAACCATTGGCCTGTCCATGACCTTCGACAATCTGCATCTGGACCTCCAGGAGAACATCCTCACGGTCACCATTGACCGGGAAGCCGCCCTCAATGCCTTGAACAAGGTGACCATGAGTTCCCTGCACCGACTGTTCGGTCAGTATATCCCCGACCATGAAGAGATCCGCGGGGTCATCCTCACCGGAGCCGGCCAGAAGGCCTTTGTCGCCGGAGCGGATATCAAGGAGTTTGTCGGATTGGAAGCCCAGCAGGGCAAGCAGATGGCCGCCACCGGCCATGAGACCTTTTTCCTGATCGAGAACAGCCGTGTTCCCGTGATCGCCGCCGTGAACGGCTTCGCTCTCGGAGGCGGTTGCGAACTGGCCATGGCCTGCCATATGCGGATCGCCGGCGAACATGCCCGGTTCGGGCAACCTGAGGTCAATCTGGGCCTCATCCCCGGCTATGGCGGCACCCAGCGCCTGGTCCAGTATATCGGCAAGGGCAAGGCCATGGAATTACTCCTCACCGCAGACATGATTCCGGCCGACGAAGCACTGCGACTGGGTCTGGTCAATCATGTCGTTCCTGCCGGTCAGGAGGTCGCCAAGGCCCGGGAGATCCTCACCCGGATCGCCACTAAGGGGCCGGTGGCCGTGCGCAAGGTTATTGAGGCCGTCAATGCCTACTTCACAGAGGCAACGGACGGCTTTCACTTCGAGGTCGAATCCTTCGGCTATGCTTGTGGCACCCGTGACTTTCGCGAAGGCGCCCAGGCCTTTATTGAAAAACGGAAGCCCGCCTTTACCGGTCATTGAATCCTGACCGATCCCATTTGTTATTCGTCTATTTCGATCCATGACAAGTACACCACCTATCGAGACCGATCTCCTGATCATCGGGGCAGGCCCCGCCGGCCTGTTTGCTGTGTTTGAAGCCGGACTGCTGAAAATGCGCTGCCATCTGATCGACTACCTGCCTCAACCCGGCGGCCAGCTCACCGAGATCTACCCCAAGAAACCCATTTACGACGTGCCCGGCCTACCCGCCGTTCTGGCCGGGGACCTGGTCGCCAACCTGATGGAACAGATCGCTCCCTTCGGCCCGGGATTCACCCTGGGCGAGCGCGCCGAGACCATCGAGAAACAGGAGGATGGCCGTTTCCTGGTCACCACGGATAAAGGTACCCGTCATCTGGCACCGGCCATCGCCATTGCCGGCGGACTGGGTGTGTTCGAACCCCGCAAACCACCGATCGACAATATCCGGGACTTCGAGGACCGCGGCGTGTATTACATCGTCAAGGATCCGGCAGATTTCGCCGGCAAAAGGGTGGTGATCGCCGGCGGAGGCGATTCGGCCCTCGACTGGGCCATCTACCTGGCCGAACATGGCTCAAGGATCACCATGGTGCATCGCCGGACCGAGTTCAGGGGTGCCCCGGATTCAGTCGAAAAGGTAGAGACCCTGGCCAGCAACGGCCAGATCCAGCTGCTGACCAATGCCCAGGTGACCGGATTGTCCGGAACCGATCATCTCCAATCCGTGACAATCTCTGTCGAGGGCGAAGAGGACCAGGTCATGGATACCGATATTTTCCTGCCCCTCTTCGGCCTGTCGCCCAAACTGGGACCGATCGCCAACTGGGGCCTGGAACTGGACAAGAATGCCATCGTGGTCAATACCTTCGACTACAGTACGAATGTGCCCGGCATCTACGCCATTGGCGACATCAACACTTATCCGGGGAAACTGAAGCTGATCCTGTGCGGGTTCCATGAGGCCACCCTGATGGTTCAATCCGCCTTCCAACTGGCCTTCCCGGGGAAAAAGCTGAGCTTCAAATACACCACGGTCACCGGGATCGAAGGTTTGTCTGCCTCTGCGTGAGGTAGATCACAACTTGTTTGTCCGAACTGACGTTTCTTTGCAGGCTATGAGCAATGATATCCAGATCACCTTATTCGACCGCCAGGGGGGCGAGCACCAACTGGACGCCCCCACGGATATGGGCCTCAACCTGATGGAGCTGTGCAAGGCCCATGAACTGCCGGTGAAAGGGACCTGTGGTGGCATGGCACTATGCTCCACCTGTCATGTGTATGTGGAAAGTGAGCACCACCTGCCCGAGCCCTCGGTAGAAGAGGAAGACATGCTCGACCAAGCCTTCTTTGTGAAATCCAACAGCCGGCTGGGCTGCCAGATCAAGATCAGCGAATCCTTGGATGGCCTGGTGGTCCGCCTGGCCCCGGAGGATGAAGAGGCCTGACAGGCCTACCTGGACGCGTACTGTTCCTGATAATACTTCTGGTAGTTTCCCGAGGTGACGTGCTCCAGCCACTCCTGGTTCTCGAGGTACCAGCGTGCCGTCCGTTCCAGACCCTCTTGCATCTGCACAAGGGGCTCCCAGCCCAGTTCCCGCTTCAACTTACCGGCATCAATGGCATAGCGCCGGTCGTGCCCGGGGCGATCCTTCACAAAGGTGATCAGGGATGCGCTGTCACCGGCGGGACGGTCCAGCAATCGATCCATTGTGGCGCATAGCAAATGGACCAGGTCGATGTTCTTCCATTCGTTGTTGCCCCCAATATTGTAGGTCTCCCCGTTCACGCCGTCATGATAGATCCGATCGATCGCTTCGGCATGGTCGATCACCCAAAGCCAGTCTCGGGTGTATTGCCCATCCCCGTAGACCGGCAATGGCTTCCGCTGGCGGATATTGTGGATCATCAGGGGCAACAGTTTCTCCGGAAACTGGAAGGGGCCATAGTTGTTCGAACAATTGCTGATCACCACGGGCAATCCATAGGTATGGTGATAGGCCCGCACAAAATGATCCGAACTGGCCTTGGAGGCAGAATAGGGCGAGCGGGGATCATAGGCGGTTTCCTCGGTAAAGAAGCCGGTCTCGCCCAGGCTGCCATACACCTCGTCCGTGGAGACATGATAGAACCGCTTGCCGTCAAATTGCCCGGCCCACTGCTCCTTCGCCGCTTCCAGCAGATTGACCGTACCGATCACATTGGTCACCACGAAGGCCATCGGACCGGTGATGGACCGATCGACATGCGATTCGGCGGCCAGGTGAATGATGCCGTCAAATGCCTGCCGGGCGAAGAGATCTCGAAGGAAATCCCGATCGGTAATATCCCCCTTGATGAAATGGAGATGAGGGGCTTGCTCGACATCTTTGAGGTTCTCCAGGTTGCCGGCATAGGTCAGTGCATCCAGGTTGTAGATCTGGTAATCCGGATACTTGTTGACCAGCAGGCGGACCAGGTGCGAACCGATGAATCCGGCCCCCCCGGTGATCAACAGGTGTTTGGTTGTCGTCATCATCCTGGAGTAACGACGGTTTTGAAGTATTCGTACGTTCGTGCCAGGCCTTCGACCCGATCGATACGAGGCTCCCAGTCGAGGACCTTGCGGGCCACCGTGATATCCGGCTGACGTTGCTTGGGGTCATCCACCGGCAAGGGACGGTAGTCAATGAATGCCTTCGGATTGTCCACCAGACGCAGGATCTCCCTCGCAAAATCCATGATGGTGATCTCGGCGGGATTGCCAATGTTGACCGGTTGGTTGTAGTCGCTCAGCAACAGGCGATAGATTCCCTCCACCAGGTCGTCCACATAGCAGAATGACCTCGTCTGTTCGCCGTCGCCGAACACCGTCAGGCCCTCTCCGCGGATCGCCTGGGAGAAAAATGCCGGCAGCACCCGGCCGTCGTTCACCCGCATCCGCGGGCCATAGGTGTTGAAGATCCGCACGATCCTCGTTTCCAGGCCATGATAGGTATGATAGGCCATGGTGATGGCCTCCTGGAAGCGCTTGGCCTCATCATAGACACCGCGGGGACCGATTGGATTCACATTCCCCCAATAGGTCTCCTTCTGCGGATGCTCCAGTGGATCGCCATACACCTCAGACGTGGAGGCGATCAGGATGCGAGCCTTTTTTTCCTTGGCCAGGCCCAACAGGTTGTGGGTGCCCAGTGATCCGACCTTCAACGTCTGGATAGGCATTTGCAAGTAGTCGATCGGGCTGGCGGGAGAAGCAAAATGCAGGATGTAGTCCAGATGCCCGGGCACATGGACAAACTTGGAGACATCGTGGTGGTAGAAGTCGAACTCCTTGAGCTTGAAGAGGTGCTCGATATTGTCCAGCGATCCCGTCAGGAGATTATCCATGCCGATCACCAAATAGCCTTCCCGGATGAACCGGTCACTGAGATGAGAGCCAATAAATCCGGCCGCGCCGGTGATCAGAACACGTTTCATAGGACGAATGGGGTCAGGCGTGATAGAATTGGCGGATCGTCGAACAGATATGATCGATCTGATCCACCGTCAGTTCGGTATGCATGGGCAGGGAGATCACCTCCTCGGCCAGTTGCTCCGAGATCGGGAAGTCACCCTTCCTGTACCCGTAACCGGCATAGGCGGGCTGGAGATGCAGGGGCACCGGATAGTAGATCATGGACGGGATACCCGCTTCCTGCAGGGCATCCTTCAGCGCGTCCCGCCGTTCGGTGACCCTCAGGGTATATTGGTGGAACACATGGGTGGACCAGGGCGCCCGGGCTGGCGTAATCACCTGGGGAATCCCGGAGAGGCCGGCATCATAGGCAGCAGCGGCAGCCTGCCGACGGGCAATATAGTCGTCCAGGAACCTCAGTTTGACATCCAGCACGACGGCCTGGATGGAATCGAGGCGACTGTTCACACCGATCACATCATGGTAGTACCGCACCTTCGATCCATGGTTGGCGATCATATTGATCTTCGCCCCCAAGGGCTCGTCATTGGTCATGATCGCGCCTCCGTCGCCGTAGGCCCCCAGATTCTTGGACGGATAGAAGGAGGTACAACCGATCTGCCCGATCATGCCCGCCTTGACTCTCCGGCCATCCCGGAAGAGATAATCCGCCCCGATGGCCTGGGCATTGTCTTCGATGACAGTGAGGCCGTGTTCAGTGGCCAGGTCCATCAAGGGTTCCATGGGAGCGGTCTGTCCATACAGATGCACGGGCATGATGACCCGTGTCCGGTCGGTGATCTTCCGTGCCACATCCGCGGGGTCCAGGTTGAAGTACAACGGATCCACATCCGCGAATACCGGGACCAGGCCGAGCAGGGAGATCACTTCCGCCGTGGCGATGAAGGTAAAAGGGGCCGTGATCACCTCATCGCCCGGTTTCAGGTCCAGGGCCATCAGGGCGACCTGGAGGGCATCCGTGCCATTCCCGCAGGGGATCACCTGGCGGGCATCCAGGTAAGTGGCCAGGTTTTGTGTGAAGGATTTGACCGGGCCTCCATTGATGTACTGATTGGTTTCCAGGACGTGCCGGATCCCCGCTTCGACCTCGGCCTGAATGGCCTGGTATTGGGTTTTCAGGTCAACCATCTGGATGGGTTCGAAGGTCGTCATTGGAGGCATGTTTGATCCGGGGGCAAATATAGGCATCCGGACAGGAAGGCCGGCGCAATCTGCCGGCAACCTTCACATTGGCGGCAGAATTTATCCCACTGGCTGATGCCCAGCAGGTATGAGGGGTAGAATGTAGAACGGAGAATGTAGAACGGAGAATGTAGAACGGAGAATGTAGAAATGGAGAATCGTTGAATCGTTGAATCGTTGAATCGTTGAATCGTTGAATCGTTGAATCGTTGAATCGTAACGATTATCGATGCTGAATCAATAATTCTTCGGGCCTCCCCGCTCGCCACATGCGAGGGTCCTCGGTCTTCGGTCTTCGGTCCTCGGTCTTCCCTGCTCGCCGCAGGCGAGGGTCTTCCCTGCTCACCGAGGGAACGTGGTTCATTTCCCATCGCTCCAGTCCAGAACAGGCCCTGTAGGGGCCAAACAGGTATAGCAAACCTAGCTATAAGTTTTCGGCCCTGCAGGGGTCGGACCCGTTGCCCGGTGCTCACTCTGAGACTAGTGTCGCCCCTACAGGGCTCTTCAATATGCAAGCATTATGGCTATACATGTTGCGCCCCTACAGGGCTCATCTCCACGCATTGCACCTTGTTGAGGTTGAACGGAGTCCCTGATATCTATATTCGTTATAAGAGATCGCCCACGGTGCCCTTTGCTCGCCGCAGGCGAAAGTGCACGGTCTTCGGTCCTCCGTCCTCCCCGCTCGCCGAAGGCGAGGGTGCACGGTCCTATTTGTTGTGACAACAGCCACCCATGTTCCCTGGTTAATGATGAGCAGCCAACAGCGAAAAGCCATTACCTGCGCATAGCAATATGACTAGGTTCAACCCCTCCGGGGTTGGAATACAGGGCCCTGGAAACCCCGGGTTTCCTCCTTCGGCGGATAAACCACCCGGGGCTATTCATATTGAACCCCGCCGGGGTTCGACATCATGGGTACTGGCATGCCAGTGTAGTTTGGCAAGACGAATTGGCGTTCCCTGCATCCTGACAGGCAAGGCATCCTCCGTCTTCAGTCCTCGGTCTTCGGTCTTCCCTGCTCGCCGTAGGCGAGGGTCCTCCGTCCTCCCCGCTCGCCACATGCGAGGGTCTCCTCTGCT
This sequence comes from Lewinellaceae bacterium, assembly GCA_020636225.1. Taxonomy (GTDB): domain Bacteria; phylum Bacteroidota; class Bacteroidia; order Chitinophagales; family Saprospiraceae; genus JAGNXB01. The sequence goes on from JACJYI010000002.1 coordinate 910,927, forward strand.
CACCACGGGTGCGTGGCTCATTGTCCATCGCTCCACACCAGAACAGGCCCTGTAGGGGCCAAACAGGTATAGCAAACCTAGCTATAAGTTTTCGGCCCTGTAGGGGTCGGACCCGTTGGCCCGGTGCTCACTCTGAGACTAGTGTCGCCCCTACAGGGCTCTTCAATGTGCAAGCATCATGGCTATACATGTTGCGCCCCTACAGGGCTCATCTCCACGCATTGCACCTTGTTGAGGTTGAACGGAGTCCCTGATATCTATATTCGTTATAAGAGATCGCCCACGGTGCTCTTTGCTTGCCGCAGGCGAAAGTGCACGGTCTTCGGTCCTCGGTCTTCGGTCCTCCCTGCTCGCCGTAGGCGAGGGTCTTCCCTGCTCGCCGAAGGCGAGGGTCCTGACCGAAAAACTTGTGATTCGGTTTTTGGAAAGATGAAAGGAATCCTGTACATTTGAACAGAGCAGGTTGATCCTGCAGAACGTATACCCGTTTAAGCACCACTACGCTGTAGTTTGGCTCAACACGATGAATATAAGGGTCGTACGTGAATTGTTCAGGGCGGGCCCCAACCAGGAGACTGGTGTTCAACAGAACCGAGGGGATTACCGATCCAATTCAGGCGCCCTAATCCTGACATTTGGGGTCCATATCTCCATCTAGGTGCTTAAACGGCTTTTTTATGTCCACTCCGCCGGAGGGAATTCCCGGAAGTGACCGTTCATGCTCACCTTCTTCCGGATCTCATCCATCATCACCACTGTCGGCATCAGCTCCTCCAGATGGGCCAGCACCATCATCTGCCGATCCAGCTCTTCGGGCAGACTCAACAATTGATACTCCTGTTGCAGGTTGAACCCCAGATGATGCCCGACGGCAAAGACCGACTCCAGGTCACTCACCCCGGGCACTGGCTTGCTGGCCCCCAGACGTGACCACAGGTCCCTGACCAGGTCGACAATCTTCAACCGGTTCAGGTCATGCCCGTTGGCGATCATGTCGACCCGCCTGACCTCTCCTGCCGGGAACAACCATCCGATCAGCATGGGGAAGAAATCCAGGGTCTCCACCACCCCGATCCCCTCCGCGCGGATGTCCATCCGGCCATCCTCATAATGCCTCACGATCTCCAGGAGCTTCATTTCTGTCGCCACCACCTGCACCTGCCGGTCGATCACCGCCGGGATACAGAAGGTCGATCCCTCCTCCCGCACATGATGGATCAACTGCCGGTATCTCGGTTCGAAGATGTGCAGGTTCAGCCGCTCACCCGGGAAGGCGACCATCTCCAGGGGAAAGAATGGCAGCAAATTGTCCTGTCCGTTCATGTGCGTTGATCAATGATGGGGTAAAAATGAGTTTTTCTTTTTGTTAGCCACAAAGGACAGTTAAATTCGGGCCACAACCCCTTCCCTATGTCCCTCCCATCCCGACTGTTGCTCCTGGCCACACTGTCCATCCTGGCCGCCTGCTCCAACTCCCTGGACCGCGTATCCGACCCGGACGATTTTGAAGCCTATATCTCCGCCTTCAGCGGACCGGTCATTGCCCGCACCAGCCCCATCCTGGTCACCTTCACTGCTCCTTACGGCGAAGGCCGTGAAAGCAAACCCGTGCAGGGGGATCTTTTCGTCTTCCAACCGGGAATTTCCGGGGTGGCTTCCTGGGAGGATGCCTACACCCTCAAGTTCACACCAAAAGATCCTTTGCCTTCCGGAAAAAGCTACCAGGCCGCGGTTCGCCTCAACCAGTTGGTCAAGGGACTACCCGACTCGCTCCAGATGTTCCGCTTCGCCCTTCGGGTCAAGGACCAGTTCCTCCGCATGGACATCGAGGACCTGACCATCCCGGATGCGTCGAAACCGGACAATTTTGAACTGTCCGGCGTCCTGCACACCAACGACATGGCCGCAGCGGAAGACGTGGAAGCCGCCTTTGCCGTGGCGGGCATCCCGGGAAAGGTCAACCTCGCCTGGTCCCATGACCCCGCCGGCATGAACCATCACTTCACCCTCTCCGACATCCCTCGCCAGGCGAATGACCACGAGATCCGGCTGTCCTTTTCGGGCAAACCCCTCTCCCTGGATCAGTCCGGTGAGGAGGTGATCGTGATCCCCGGACAGGCCAGCTTCCGGGTCGCAAGGATGCGGATCGAACAGGGCAGCCAGTCCATCATTCACCTGGCCTTTTCCCATCTCTTGCGTACCGACCAGGATCTCACCGGCAAGATCTTCATACGCGAACGGCCCGGGATCGAGCCCAGGTTCGTGATCAACGGCAACCAGGTCACCGGCTATCTGCCCGAACGCCTGGACGGCATCTTTCACCTGGAGGTCACCACCGGTGTTGTCGACCAGGGTGGTCGCAAGCTGACCCAGCCCTATTCGGCCCGGACATCCTTTACCCAGGTGCCTCCTCAGGTGAGACTGGTGGGCAACGGCATGATCCTGCCCAGGTCGGAAGCACTGTACTTCCCCTTTGAAGCCGTCAACCTCGATGCGGTCCAGGTGGAAGTCTTCAAGATCTACCAGGGAAACATCCTCCAGTTTCTGCAGGTGAACAACCTGGATGGCAACTATGAACTGCAACGGGTCGGCAAGCTCATTGCCAGTGAAAAGGTCGACCTCAGTTCCCTCAATCCCGAAGGCAACCAGTTCGAATGGGTGCGCTATGCCCTGGACCTGGCCACGTTCATCGAACGCGACCCCCAGGCGATCTATCAGGTGCGCATCGGCTTCTGGCCAGAATTCTCCACCTACGCCTGCCCGGAAGAATACATGTCCACGAACGAAATTACCGAAGAACCGGACGGTGAATCAGAGGAGTGGTACGGCGACACCTCCGAGCCGGAGTCCATGATGGATGCCTACTGGGGACCCTACGGATATCGCTCCGACTACTCCTGGGAGAACCGGGACAACCCCTGTGCCCCGGAGTACTACAACGCCGATCGGTTTGTGAGCCGGAATGTATTGGCCTCCGACCTGGGCCTGACCGTCAAGATGACGGAGGGCCTCGGCGTGCTGGCCCTGGTCACCGACCTGCGAACGACCGATCCAGTCAGCGGAGCGGAGGTCACCTTCTACGACCCCCAGCTCCAGAAGATCCAGTCCGTTCGAACCGATGATCGCGGCCTCTTTCTCGGTCAGCTCAAGGCCCGTCCGGAAGTGGCGGTCGTCCGCACGAAACAGTCCTCCGGCTATCTGGTCCTCCGACAGAATGAAAGCCTGTCCTCTTCCGACTTCGAAACCTCCGGCGATCCCGTCCAGAAAGGCCTCCGCGGATATCCCTACGCAGAACGAGGTGTCTGGCGACCCGGCGACTCCCTCTTTCTCAACCTGATCCTGCACGACCCTGACCATACCCTGCCCGCCACCTATCCGGTCACCCTGGAGCTCTACGATCCACGGGGCCGACTGGTCGACAAAGTGGTCAATGCCAGGCCGGAGGGACGGATCTACAGTTACCCCATCCGCACGAACCCCGATGCACCCACCGGGTCCTGGCATGCCAAATACCTCGCCGGAGGGGCCGTGTTCCACCAGTACCTGCGCGTGGAAACCATCAAGCCCAACCGGCTCAAACTGAAGCTGGACTTTGCCAGGAAGCGACTCTCCATCCAGGATGAACCAGTGCAGGCCACGCTGAAGGCGGAGTGGCTGCATGGGGCACCGGTGAAACAGCAGGAGGCCCAGATCGAAGCCAGACCGATGGCCATCCGCACCGGTTTCAAGGGATTCGAGGCCTTCACTTTCTACCAGGCTGACCAACCGACACCCTCCTTCAGCGAATTTGTCTGGGCAAAGGGCCAGACGGATGAGCGTGGACAACTGGCCATCCGAGGCAAACGCCTGCTCAGCGAACAGCAACTGCCCGGCCGCTTGCGGATCGACTTCAAATTCAGGGTCAACGAACCGGGAGGCGGATTCAGCCAGGACTTCACCTCCATCGAGTATGACCCCTACACGTCCTATTGTGGGGTATCCATTCCCCGCAATGCCTATGGCGCCCCGAGCTTCGCCCCCGACGAGAAGGTCACGCTGACCTTCGCCTGTGTCAATACCGATGGCCAACCCATTGCCGGCAGGAAACTGACCGTGAAAAAGATCCGCAAGGAATGGCGCTGGTGGTGGGAACGCTATCGTGACAACCGAATGGATTACAACCAGCAGGAAGGCCAGCTGGCCGAAGAGGAACAGACGGTCACCACCGACCGCCAGGGCAAGGCCCAGTGGAAACTCTCCTTCAGCGAATTCGCCCGGTACAAGATCGAGGTGATCGATCCGATCTCCGGTCACAGCGCCTCGGACCACATCTACATCTATGACGACTCCAGTCCGGCCAACCAGGATGCCCGGTATTTTGCCTTTTCTACCGACCAGGAGACTTATGCACCAGGAGAGGACATCAAGATCCAGCTGCCCGGTGCCAATGCCGGCAGGGCCCTGATCAGTGTCGAGTCGGGTTCCGGTATCCTGGAAGCCCACCTGGTCAATCTCCAACCCAACCAGACCCTCTACAAGCTGAAGGTCCGCAAGGAGATGCTGCCCAACGTCTACCTCCATGTGGCCATGCTCCAGCCTCATGATCTGGTGGGGAATGACCTCCCCTTGCGACTGTACAGCATCCGGTCCATCCAGGTGCAGGATCCCGATTCCAGGCTACAACCCGAGCTGACCGTGCCGGCCGAGATGCGTCCGGATCAACCGTATGCCATCAAGGTAAAGGAAGCCAAAGGCAAGACCATGTCCTACACCCTGGCCCTGGTCGATGAAGGGCTGCTGGACCTCACCCATTTCCCGACACCGGATCCCCATGCCCGTCTGTTCAGCAAGCAGGCGTTGGGGGTACAGACCTGGGACGTGTACGACCAGGTTCTCGGGGGCTTTGGCGGCGAGCTCCGGCGGATCGTGGCCATCGGTGGGGATGGTGCGGGTGCCCGGCCGGACGGAAGTCCGAAAGCCAACCGGTTCAAGCCAGCCATTGTCCATCTCGGCCCCTTTACCCTCAAGGGCGGCCGAACGGCCAGCCACCAGGTGACCATCCCCAATTATGTCGGCAGTGTGCGATGCATGGTGGTGGCCGCCGCGGATGGGGCCTACGGCTCGACCGAGAAGACCATTCCGGTGCGGAAACCCCTGATGGTCCAGGCCACCCTGCCCAGGGTGCTGGGCATCCGGGAATCCCTGGATATCCCGATCACCGTATTTGCCATGGAACCTTCGGTCCGCAAGGTCGAGGTGACCATCACCGAAAGCAGCCGTCTGGTCCAGCTGGGAGCGTCCAACAAGAGTACGCTGACCTTCACCCGGCCGGATGAGCAGCAAGTATCCATTCCCGTCAAGGTGTCCGATCGTTCGGGAGTCGCCCGATTCCGGATCGAGGCCCGAAGCAACAACGAGGTAGCAGTCCAGGAGATCGAGGTCGAGATCCGCAACCCCAACCCGCTGCAGACCCTGACGCATACCGCCTTGCTGCGCCCCGGCGAATCGACCACGTTTGAGGTTCCCCTGGCGGGCACACCCGGTACGAATACCGCCCGGCTGGAGGGATTCGCCCTCCCCCCTGCTGATGTGACCCGCCACCTCAACGACCTGATGAACTACCCGTATGGCTGCCTCGAGCAGACCACCTCCAAGGCCCTCCCCCTCCTGTACCTTTCCCGATTGACCCCGGTTCCCGATGCTGCTGCCCGGGATATCCGCGACCGCGTTGAGGGCGCCATCCAGCGGATCCTCTCCCTGAAAGATGGTTCCGGACATATTGCCTACTGGCCCAATGGCCAGTACCAGCATCCCTGGAGTGAGATCTATGCCGCCCTGTTCCTGAATCTGGCCAAAAAGGAAGGATACACCGTGCCGGAAAGCCAGCTGAAATCCATCATGACCACCCAAAAGCGGATGGCCAATGAATGGTCATCCACCCAGAAAGCGCTTTTAGATTATGGGCAATACACCTCTTCCCTGCAAGCCTTCCGCCTCTTCATGCTGGCCGTGGCCGGAGAACCCCAACTCGGGGCCATGAACCGGTTCAGGGAAGTACCGGGTCGTCGTAACCTGGACAATTGGCTGTTGGCAGCTGCCTATGCCCGGGCCGGCCAGGAACAGGTCGGCAAACGAATCGCTGCGTCCCTGGATCGGTCTGTCTCGGTATATCGGGACAGCCGGACAACCTTTGGATCCGACGTCCTCGACCTGGGCATCATGGTCATTGCCCTGCTAGACCTTCAGGACCGGTCGCGGGCATTCCCTGTCCTCAAGACCCTGGCCGAACGCATGAATTCCAGTCGCTGGTATTCGACCCAATCCGTGGCATTCGGGTTGTGGGCGTATGCGACCTATGCCGCTTCCCAACCGGAGCAGGGTAACCCTTCCCTGACCTGGGAACTGGCCAACGGTACCCGCAAGCAGGAAGCCTCCAATCTGCAGATGATCCGGGTGGACCTCCAGCCATCCCTGGTCCAGAACAAGCCCCTGACAGTCACCAACACCTCCCGGGCGGATCTCTATGTCCAGCTGTCCCTCACGGGTCGACCCGACCTGGGTCAGGAAGTGGCGGCAGCGAACGGGATCGACCTGAGGATCGACTACCAGCTGGCCAATGGCCAACCGGTGCGGATCGACCAGATCCCCCGGGGTACTGATTTCCTGGCTGTTGCCACCCTGACCAATACCCTCGGGTCCGGAGAAGCCATTTCCGAGGTCGCCCTCAGTCAGATCATCCCCGCCGGCTGGGAGATCCGCAACCTGCGCATGGATCCGGGACAGGTCAACCAGGTCAAGCAGAGCTATTCGAAATACCAGGACATCCGGGACGACCGGATGGACAGCTTCTTCGACCTCAGGTCCGGTCGCGATGACAAAGGACGGAAACCGACCCAGACCTATGTCCTCGCCCTGACCGCCTCCTACCCCGGACGATACTACCTACCCGCCCAGAAAGCGGAGGCCATGTATGATCCGAGTCTGCAGGCCATTATTCCGGGGAAGTGGGTCACGGTGCTGGATCCGCAGGATTGGACAGATAAGAACTGAGGCAATCCAAAGATGAATCGCAATTTAGCACAGCACTCTGTTATTCGTTCTGGTCAAATGGAAAATGAACTGAATGTCTTTTGCTCGAACGATATCTGCTCCTTAAATCACTCTCTGGAATCCGTCGATGGGGGGATGGGCACCCCACTTTTATTTTGGATGTTCATGGTGAGACGGAGCAGAATGCCGTCGATCAACCATTTTTCGATCCTGGCCCCCACATCCTTGACGGAGAAGGAGGCCATGGCGTAATTCTTGGCGGCCCGAAAACCGGAGAACAGAAGAAAGGCGATGCCTTCCAGAATGATGATCAAGGTGGGTGATAGGCCCGAGGATTTGCGAGATGCCATGCGATATGGTCAGACTGGGTCAGCAAAATGGCATCTGATCATATTACACTGTCCGATATGTGACATTGATGGCCGTTAACCTCGATGATGGCCGAAGATGGACAAAGAAAAAGCCCACCAAACTATATTTGTGAACTTTAAACCTTTTGTGATTTTTAGACTAGGACAGTTTCTCGAGCTCCCTTTTTTGAAGTTGTTCTGTTCTGATGGTCCCTCTGAACCAACAGATTAATCCTATAGGAGTAAATATCAGCCCTAACCAAAAAAACAGACTTTCAAACTTTTTGAAGGCCATAATATGCCTTTTCAAAATTTTAATTCGCTCTTTTTTATAGACTAACTGTGTCTTCTTTTCCTCAATTTCCTTCAGCATTTCCTTGGTGGAATCAAAAGCTGTATTATACCTGTCTTGAATTCGAAACTTTTCCTCCATTGGCCGATTCTTCTTTTTAGGATCAGACAATGCGGCCAGGGTTGACTTTGTTAACTCTTGGAGGTCTTCTACTGCCTTTTCTAATTGTACTTTCTGTTGATTCAAAAGCGTTACTTCTTCGTTGTATGTATTGACTTCAAGCTCCAAAGCTTGTCTCTTCTCCAACGGATATACAAAAGAGAACGCAAGCATGAAGATTCCTCCTAAGAAGAGAAACTTATATAAGTTATCAGAACTTGGAAATAAGCTGGCTAATTCCATACTAGAATGAATTTATCTTTGTATGGTCGGCTTGCATCGAATCAAAAGCATTGTGGATTTTTTGCAATGAATCTGGATTCTCTTGAACAAGAACTTCAAGCTCTGCTTTGTCTTCAATGTTCACCTCATCAGCACCGCACGCACTGATTGCCAATGTTGCAGCAAGTAATATCAATGTTTTTCCAGAGGGTAGTTTGATCTCAACAGATCCAGGAGATTGTAAGTTTAGTCTGATTTCACTCTGTCCGATATCTTCGCCAAGTTGAAATTTAACATTGAGCTCCGACATTAGATCTTTAATACCCGTTAAGAGGTCAATTAAAGAATCAATATTCACACCATCGTGTGATAAAAAGTCTAGGATGAAGTGTGCATTGTCATCCTTTATGTATAAATACCTGATAACATTATCAATGTAATTGGCATATGCATCTACGTTGCTGATTGTGTGCCTGGAATTCTTTACCTGGTAAAACATAGGATCTAACCGATGAGTGTTCTCAACAGTAATCCAGTTAATCTTTCTCCTTTTATAGAAAGGACAATCCTTATCATTGTTCTCAATATAAACATAGGCATCGGCCACTTCCCCAAAAGCAAATCGAGAAGATCCTCTACTAGGGATGATAACAATGTCACCCTTTCTCAAGTCTTTAAACCGGACTATCTTATTGTAGACATCTGATACCTTTCTCTTACCCTCAGTTGTTCCAGTATTAACATTTTCAATTATAGCAATTTTCGCCTTGACTTCGAATTCTGATTTTGTTTGCAAGTCCTCCATTGTGATTGGATTCCAACCAATACCAATGTAATTGCCATCGACAAAATACTGGAAGTACTCTCCGTCATTCGTCCGAACGAACCAATACTGGGTATCTTTTGAAATCTCGGAAACCTTCTTTACAAGCTCATCAACCAACATGTCAGATCAATTTGGGGAATAAAGCACCAATGAAAGTTAAGCTAAATGCTGGCAATAGCTGCCTTTTCAGCTGACAAAAATGTTAAACTCTCACAAGGATCTGATATCCTAAACGTTACAAGTTGAAATAAGTTTCATATATAGAAAACTTAACTCTCCCTGTCAAAAGTAATAAGATGGCCATATATCTTCAATAGGCCAGCCCATTTGACACCTGATCGTATAGCACTATCCGTGACAATAATTGCAGATTAGGGCAGTTGGAGGCCAAAGAAGGGCAAAGAAAAAGCCCCACCAATAGATTCTGCAGGGCTGACGATGAAAACGACTATCAGAATACAGCTGAGGTTAAGTTCATTTTTGCTGCCTGAATAGAATGATGAAGAATACAATGATCGCTACCACAAGAGCGCATCCAGGCAGTGGATCGCCACAATCTGGATGATCGTCGGTCCAATGCATGTGGGTGTATGGTCGTACTGTGGCCCCACCTGGCAGACTATTCCCCCGGCACAGAGCCTCAATGATCTGCTCGCCAGTTCAGCCTTGGAAGTGATTGGCATCTACCTGGACGTGGATGAGGATGTTGCGCTAGGTCTTGGCTTCTCATTTCTCATTTGCTCCCGGACATCCCTGGCACCGTTGGGCGCGGTAGCTGTGAAGTTGATCAGGCACCGGCCACAAATCACCTTCTGGATGCTAGCGGCCCACATGGAGGTTCGGTTGATGTGCTCTCGGGCTTCATCCGGGCTATTAAAAACCGATACCTCCACCGTGGCTGGATGATGGCTGTAGGGCTTGCCACAGTCGGTGCAGTACACCTCCATGACAGTTTTTTTCCGATAGGCTACCAGGTCAGACATTGCCCAGGAGCTTTTGCAGGGTCCAATAGATACGGAGACGGATGCGGCCATACCAGGTCAGTGGCGGCATGTCCTCGGTGCGGAGCAGCTGGACCCCGATCCCGATCCGGATCTGAAGAGGCGGGTCGCTTCTCGTCTGGATGGAATGGATCCACCTGTCTCTTGTGAATGCCCGTTAGGCATAAGGAAGGATCAATACTTCCTTGGCTGTCTGGAATCACTCCCCGGCAATGGTGATCTGACTCAGATAGGTGATCTGTTGTGTTCCTGCCGGGTCGGATGCCTTCCGAGGCGCAAACTTGAAGTGGGTGATCTGCTCAAAGACGATCTTTGGCAGATTCGTGGGCTTCGTTTTCAATTTGGAGTACTTCGATAATGTTCAGGGTCGTGATCCGGTCGAACTCACTGAGCTAGTTGTACTGTTCCTCTGAGATCCCGATTCGAATAAGGACTTCGGGCGTGAAGAACTTCCTACTTAGCTTTTTGTAGTTCGGCTCTGATCGACCAGGTGGCCAGCAATCCAGAATCTGGGCTGGATCGCTCTTAGTGAGCGTGATCTGCATAATACGAAAGGTGGACCGGCCCTCCCTTCCCTGTTCCGGTCAGGCACTGGATGAACCGGTGCTTTTTGATCCCACTTTTGATTCCATATCCTTCAATGGTGACAGAAAAATGACCCTCCAAACCTATGGACGATCACCTGCCGACCCAAGAAAAACCTCTTGAAAACGACCTATATGCATTTTCATCAAGTCATGGCGTTCAAGCCGCTATCAATTGAATATCAATTCTGTAAAGGATGTGTGGCACATCTGTGGGAGATGTGTTTGAGATGGTGTGTATAGGGAGGTGTTCCAGGTAGCCCTCTTCTGGGTCGGCGTCCTGGGTGCATTGAAAGCAGGGCCGGGCAGAAACCCGGCCCTGTAGGCCATCAGATACGCATGTACTTGCCTGGAGGCCAGTACATTCATCGTGGCTTTGGGAGGTTGAGTTGTATGAATTTCATACCGCAATGGTCCGATCTCTGGGTGCTCCGGAGTAGGACAAGAAGGAAATCCAGTATTTACAGTAGTTTCAGGGCTTTCATGCCTGAATGGGTGTGCTTACCAACCCAACAACACCCCCAATACTTGAACCTGGCCATTTTTTTGACATTCTGACGCAATAGGCCCTATCAATATGAATATCAATTATTTACGTTGCGCCAGTTTTGCGTCAATGCGTCAATTGGATCTGACGTATCGAAGGCAAGGTTGACGCACGCACCGTCAACGATTTTGCCATCAATTTTGACATTCTGACGCACATTGACGCATAAGTTGACGCAAAGGAAATCCAGTGATAGCAAGGGTTTTAGGGTAATTGCGTCAGAATGTCAACTTTTTTAACTATTCTTATTAGCTGTGGTATAGTGAAATTATTAGTAGTTTAGAATCACTATAGATGAAATCATTTTTTTCAAGATCAGGTAATTCTTTGCAATTGCAATGCCCAGAAGAGTTAACATTGACTTTGACAAATATGTCCTGTATGTAGATACAGTAAGAGACTATCCAGTTGCTATTGACTTTGATGAGCATAGGCGAATCCAAAGTTTGAGTGCCGCATGGCAAAGCATTGAAAGCATTCCGGAGGAAGAATTCGTTGAAGGAATAATCCTCCATTTGAATGAATCAACGCAGGCATATGAAATAATGAATCCAGTGAAAATCTCCTTTAAGGTTGTTGATATGAAAGAGGCGGCGACTACTAATTCTTGGGATGACTTCTCACGAAGCACGCCTTTATCTTAAAATCAATAATTCTTTAACCAATGTCTGGCATCCCTATCAAAAATATCGTCTATAACTAAAAGGTACTCCTCACTCCCCGACCTCACCCTCCCAGTACTATCCGCTCCGGGATTGAAATCCAATCCAGCATACTCGCAATAGGCTTTCACCTTGGCTTTGAAGGTGTTCCCCCTGACGTACTTGCGCTCCATGGGTGCCAGCAAGCAGGATTCATCCATGGCCAAACCATTGTGGACGGCATGGTAGATCTTGGCTGCCTGCTTGGTTTCCATGAATTCCTAGAACTCCTCTCCCATCATTCATGCGAAAATTACAATCCAAGTGGTCCCAATTGAATAGAAAGGTCTCCCCTAAGTGCCGGACGATACCCGATCGATCATGATCAATCGCTGGCTTCAAAGTCCATTGCCATCGATAAAATCCGGATTGGTCAGAAAGGCATCATCTGTCAATGACCGCAGAAAGGCCTTGATGGCCTCCCGTTCGCCCGGCATCCAGGTGATGGGAACGACCTGCGGGCTGCGGTTGGGATGTGCCTGGCCCCCGCTGGCAAAATGATCCAGCACCTCATCCAGGGAGGTGAGGCTGCCGTCATGCATGTATGGTGCGGTGATATCCACATTGCGCAGGGAGGGCACCTTGAACCGGCCAATATCCGCATCCAGTCCGGTCAGACGCCATCGCCCCGGATCGGGATAGTCCAGGTACAGCCCGATATTCTGGAAGGAATAGTCGGTAAAATCAAACCCGCTGTGACAATGGGTGCATCCCTTCTCACAAAAGACCTGCCACCCCTGGATAGCCTTCTGGCTCACGGCCAGGAGATCTCCCTGATAGTAGAACCTGTCCCAGGGGGAGGAACCACTGATCAGCGTGCGCTGGAATGCCCCGAGCGCCCGGGTGACAACGAAGACATCGGGATCCCGCCCATATGCCTGCTGGGAGGCCTCGATATAATCCGGCCGGGTCAGCAACCGTTCGATGATCTCCGGGAAGCTGGTGTCAAATTCATGGTATTCCTGGACGGGCACGGCCACCTGTTGCTCCAGGGTGGGCACACCCCCTTCCCGCAGGAAGTAGGGATGGTAGCCGATATTGGCCAGGGAGGGAGCGTTGCGAAATCCAGGCCGATCCGCTACGCCGGTGGACACGACCCGGTCATCGGCGAAGGCCAGGTGCGGCCGGTGACAACTGCCACAGGAGACCGTGCTGTCGGCGGACAGGATGGGGTCAAAGAAAAGCTTGCGGCCCAGGGCCACCCGCTCGTAGGTCAATTCATTGCCGGCCGGAATGGGCATGTCCGGGAAACCCGGCGGGATGGTCAGGGGATACATCCCTTCGGAAACCTCCAGTTCATCCTGGTCGGGGCGACAGGAGGCAATGAGCATCAGCACACCGCTGATCAGCAAAAGGAATGGAATCGGCCTCCAGGACCTGGATGCCATGATCGCAGATGGTTTTATAACCCGATGACTTGTTTCACGTCGATCACCCGTTGGCCATCCATCAGGACCACGATGTAGTGGCCCTGGGCGGGAAGGGAGAACGTGACCTGGCCATCCAGTCCACCCACGACCTCACTGGCTATCAACTGACCGGAGGCATTCAGCAGCCGGATCTCCGCCCGGGAGGAACGGTCGCCGGCCGTATAGCCGATCTGGACCATGCCCACAGAGGGATTGCCCTGGACCTGCAAGATCGAAGCGGTCGTCGGATCGGTAGGATCGATCGAGGAAACCAGCGATTCACCGACGAATACGGGACCCTTGTTCCAGTTGCCCATCATCTTGGTGATCAGGGAGCCGCTGCCATGCAGGATATTGTCCATGCTAACCCCGTCGAACAGTTTCAGGTAGTCGGCAGATACCAGGATCTCCGAACTGAGAGATACCGGCTGGGGGGATTCCAGCATGACCTCAACATGGGTCAGCAATTCATCGCCTACCACATGGAATTCCCAGATCTTTTCCGGGTTGCCATCCTGGTTACCATCCAACAGTCCTTCCATGGCCAGGAAGCGATAGCCTGAGACCCAGCCCCAGTGCATACTGGGATTCTGGTAGGCCAGTGGGTGATCGGCAGGCCACAATGCCGGGTCAGCGTGGTTGGTCACGCTATCCACGCCGATATTGAAGGCAATGCCCTCGATCGACTGGACATCGGCCATGCCCAGGTCATACACCGGTTCGCTGCCATGGACCAGCAGGTAGAGGTTTTTCATGGCCAGGCGCTGCCCGCCATCATGGATCAACTCGATATCGCTGAGATAATAGGACAGTCGGGTCACCATGAAATTTCCCTGGCCAGACAAATAGACCTTCCCGGCCTCCAGAGGCTCATTGCCTAAGTTGTGCTGGATGTGCAGGGAAACAGGAACCTGTTGTGCCTGAATGGACCAGGCAACAAGGGAAATCAGCAGAATGTAAAGGGTTCTCATGGTCGGATGGTATTTGATCAGGCCTTGCCGGGCTCAGGCATCTTGCAGGCTTCGTCCGCCTTCTTTCCGCAGACCGTACACTCGCCCAACTGATTTTTCAGCATGGGGTTGTTGGAGGAACAGCTGCCCCGGAACTCCTGCCCGGTGATGATGTGACGAATATTGATCATCACGAACGAAAGAAGGAAAACGCCAAAGATGATGGCCAGCGTAACAAGAAATTGCATGAGTGAAACGGCATTTAGACCACAAATCTAACAGATAGCCCCCATCTTTGGTTCCGGTTGACCAAATGAATCGCCAGTATGATGACCGACCGCCAGCAAAAAAGCCAGGAAGCCTTTGGCCGCCTGTGCCGGATCATGGATGAATTGCGGGAACAATGCCCGTGGGACCGCAAGCAGACCTTGGGGAGCTTGCGCAACCTGACCATTGAAGAGACCTATGAACTGGCCGATGCCATCCTCGACGAAGACCTGCCCGGGATCAAGGAGGAGATCGGCGACCTGATGCTGCACATGGTGTTCTATGCCCGCATCGCTGAGGAGAAAGGGGCGTTCGATATTGCCGAGGCCCTGCACGCGATCTGCGACAAGCTGGTGGAACGCCATCCGCATATCTACGGCGATACGCAGGTGGCGGACGCGGAGGAGGTCAAGCAGAACTGGGAGAAGATCAAGTTGCGCACCGGAAAGAAGTCCGTCCTGGAGGGTGTGCCCCGCTCCCTGCCGGCAGTGGTCAAGGCGTATCGAATGCAGGAGAAGACCGCCCAGGTGGGCTTTGAATGGGATGAGCCCGGACAGGTATGGGCCAAGGTGCAGGAAGAACTGGGCGAACTGCAGGAGGCCATTCACGAGGGCCAGGATGCGAGCCGCGTGGAAGAAGAGTTCGGTGATGTCCTCTTCGCCCTGATCAATTATGCCCGGTTCATCCAGGTAGATCCGGAGACTGCCCTGGAAAAGGTGAACCGCAAGTTCAAGCAGCGATTCGAATATATCGAAGCCCACGCGCCAACCGATCTGAAGTCCATGACCCTGGAGGAAATGGATGTCCTGTGGGAGGAATCCAAGCGATACGATCGAAAATAAGTGAGGCTCAGGAGAAAAGACCCGTTGATATTTGAATATCCATGGGAATAAGCTACCTTTGCACCCGCTAAAGAAGATTTTCGAAATCGCATTTGGTCACCCTTATTATCTACATCCAATGAGTGTTTACCTGAGTAAAGAAAAAAAGGACGAGATTTTCGCGAAGTATGGCGGTAGTGCCGGCAACACCGGCTCCATCGAAGGCCAGGTGGCCCTGTTCACCTACCGGATCGCCAGCCTGTCCGATCACCTGAAAACCAACAACAAAGACCATTCCTGTCGACGTGCCCTGTTGCACCTGGTCGGACAACGGAAGCGGATGCTGTCCTACCTGATGAAGAAGGACATCACCCGTTACCGGACCATTTGTGACGATCTCGGCATCCGTCGCTCGTAATACCTGATAAAGTGTCCTCATTGGAGGACACTTTTTTTATTCTCCCTTTTCGAAGCGTCCGTTCTGCATAGCAGCCCACGTTCTTTCCTCAACAACAACGGCTCCCCAGCAACGCAAATCCCCGGTTTCTGCCGTGCTGTTCCATTCGCTTCAGGGGCTTTGCACTATTATTGCTGACATTCAAATGCCATTCTCATGGGGAAGCAAATTCCAACCACCACCTCATTCCATCTGCCTGATGGTCGGGAGGTCATTCTCGAGACCGGAAAACTCGCAGCTCAAGCTGACGGGTCTGTTGTGGTCAAGTGCGGTAACACGATGTTACTGGCAACGGTCGTCTCTGCCAAGGAGGCCAAGCCGGATGCACCATTTTTTCCGCTCTCTGTCGATTACCAGGAAAAATTCGCCGCTGCCGGCCGGATTCCTGGTAACTTCTTCCGCCGGGAGACCAAGCTCAATGATTACGAGGTCCTGATCAGCCGTCTGGTTGACCGTGCCATCCGTCCCCTGTTTCCGGACGGGTACATGAACGAGACCCAGGTCATGCTGAGCCTCATCTCCACCGATCTCGACGTTCCACCGGATGCCTTTGCCGCCCTGGCCGCCTCCACGGCCCTGTGGGTATCGGATATTCCGTGGGCGGGACCGATCAGTGAGGTCCGCGTCGCCAAGATCGATGGCACCTATCACATCAATCCGACCAAATCGGCCCTCGCCAATGCCACCCTGGATATCATCGTCGCCGCCACCGAAGCCGACGTGATGATGGTGGAAGGTGAAATGAAGGAGTGTTCGGAGAAGGAACTGGTTGACGCGATCCGCGCCGGTCATGATGCCATCAAGACCCAGATCGCCGCACAGCACGCCCTGGCCAAGCTGGTGGGCGACAAGGCCCTGAACAAGCGTACCCCGGCCGAGAATCCTTCCGATGAAGCGATCGAAGCCGATGTAGCCGCATTCGCCAGGAACCAGATCTACGAAGTGGCCAAGGGTGCCCTGGACAAGGGAACACGGAAGGATCGCTTCAAGGAGATCTACGAAGCCTATAAGGCCAAGGTCACCGAGGAAAAAGGCGAAGAGTACGTCACGGAGAATGGCAAGCTCATGGCCATGTACTTCGACAAGCTCAAGAAGAAGGTGATCCGCCAGATGGTCCTCGACGAATCCGTTCGTCTGGATGGCCGCAAGCTGGATGAGATCCGCCATATCTGGACAGAAGTGGACTACCTGCCCACCACGCACGGCTCAGCGATCTTCACCCGGGGTGAAACCCAGTCCCTGACATCGCTGACCCTGGGCAACAAGACCGACCAGGCCATGGTCGATACGGCCCAGGAATTCGGGTTCAGCAATTTTCTGCTGCACTACAACTTCCCCGGCTTCTCCGTCGGTGAAGTGAAGCCCAACCGCGGCCCCGGCCGTCGGGAGGTCGGACACGCCAACCTGGCTGCCCGCTCTCTCAAGCAGGTCATGCCGGCTGACTTCCCCTACACCATCCGGATCGTATCCGATATTCTCGAATCCAACGGTTCCTCCTCCATGGCCACCGTCTGTGCCGGCTCGCTGGCCCTGATGGATGGTGGTGTTCCCCTCCGCAGTGCTGTCTCCGGCATCGCCATGGGCATGATCGCCGAGGACGGCAAGGTGGCCATCCTGTCCGACATCCTGGGCGACGAGGATGCCCTGGGCGATATGGACTTCAAGGTCACGGGAACTGAAAAAGGGATCTGTGCCTGCCAGATGGATATCAAGATCGACGGCCTTCCCTACGAACAACTGGAGAAAGCGCTCGACCAGGCCCGTCGTGGCCGCCTCCATATCCTGGGAGAAATGGCCAAGACCATGCCTGTCCCGAGAGAAGATCTCAAGCCACATGCACCACGCATCGTGGAACTGGTGATCGACAAGTCGTTCATCGGCGCCGTGATCGGCCCGGGTGGAAAGATCATCCAGGAAATGCAGGAGATCACCAAGACGGTCATCAATATCGAGGAAAAAGAAGGCAAGGGCTACGTTCAGATCTCTTCCAGCAACAAGGAAGATATCGAGAATGCCGTCCGCCGGATCAAGGCCATCACCCATGTACCGGAGATCGGTGACGTCTATGATGCTACCGTGGTGTCGATCCAGCCTTACGGCTGTTTTGTCGACTTCCAGGGCAAGAGCGGCCTGCTGCATATCTCCGAGATCAGCTGGGAACGCCTCGAGCGCGTCGAAGATGCCCTGTCAGAAGGCGATCAGGTGCAGGTCAAACTCATCGATGTGGACGAACGCACCGGCAAGTTCCGACTCAGTCGCAAGGTATTGTTGCCTCGCCCGGAAGGCATGCCGGAGGATGACCGCCCACCCCGTCGTGAAGGCGGAGGCGGTGGATTCCGTGGCGGTGATCGCGGCGACCGTGGTGGCAATCGCGGTGGCGGCGGAAATCGTGGCGGCGGCGGCGGAGGCCGTGGCGGCTACCGCGGTGGCGGAGGACGATAGTCCTGCCTGACAACATCAACATGACACGAAAGCCGTTCCTCACCGAACGGCTTTCTTTTTGGGCGATTCCCTATCTTGACCGATCATGTACAGATGGCTCCTGCTCCTCCTCCTCCCCTTCCTGGGCTGTGTCGGCCAGCGACAGATCTACCCGCTGCCCAAGGGGGAACACGCCGTTGGTGTCCAGGCAGGAGGCCCGTTGATCCGATTGAACCAGACCACCCTGCCGATCCCGCTCAGCGCGGTCTATGGCGCTGTCGGCCTGGGCAAAGGATTGCTGGTCGACGGGGGCATCCATACCACGGCACTGCTCTACCAGACCATCTTCATTGATCCAGGTGTGCAGAAGACCTGGAATTTTCCCAATGGCCTGCGCCCGGGATTGAACACAGGCCTCCGTCTGAATACCCTGACGGATCTCGGGGCCAGGGATTGGCGTTTCTACCCCCTCGTGGATGTCAACCTCTGGTGGCGGTCGGCCAAAGACCACCACATCGGATTCGTCGGTTTGAACCACTGGTTTGATCCCCACGTCCGACAGATCAAAGAAGGAATCACCTACCGCCTGTGGCGGCCGGCCCTCTACACCGGATACCAGCATCGACGTGAGGACTGGGATTTCAGTCTGGAAGCTCAATGGCTGGCGCCCGGGACTGACAACCGCTTTACCGAGGTGGACTATCGCTCCATCGGCGATCAGGGTGCCCTGGGTATCTATCTCACCATCCAATACCGATTCCTGTGAACAAGTGGATACTCCTGGCCATATGCCTGACAACCATAGGCACCAGCGGCTGCCTTCGCCTGGATGATTTCTTCTATGACCAGGAGAAACTGGAGGCCTATGCCTTGGATGATTACACGGGAGAGGTCGACTTCACCCTGCCTGATCACCTGGACATTCCGGACAGCCTGATCCACCTGTTTCCGCTGACCAGTTCTTCAGGGAACCAATCCGTTACGATCCAGGGGCTCCTGGTCGGATCGATGACCGATTTCGCCCAGGATACCTTCCTGCTGTACTGTCACGGCAACAAGCATCATCTGGACTTCTACTGGCCGCGGATCAAGCTGCTGGCCAATCTGGGCGCCGGGCGCGGGATCCAGGTGATGTCCTTCGACTACCAGGGCTATGGCCGGTCCGAAGGCAAGCCGTCCCAGGATGGCCTGTACCAGGACGCCATGGCTGCCAGGAACTGGTTGACCGCCCAGGGGGTCACCCCTGACCGAATCATCCTGTACGGGTTCTCACTGGGGTCCATTCCCGCCATTCACCTCGCCGCTGCCCCCGGACAGACAGGTCAGGGCTGGTTGATCCTGGAAGCACCCCTGGCGTCCAGCACCACATTGGTACAGGAAGCTTCCACCCTGAGCCTGCCGGCCGGATTCCTGACCGATCTGGATTTTGACAATGCGGCGGCCATCACCAATGTGAGCCAACCACTGCTCTGGATGCACGGCGAGGACGACCAGAGCACCCCCATCCAAACCCATGGTGAACCCGTCTTCCAGGCCTATCGGGGCAGCCGGTCCACCGCCATCCGGGTTCCCCTGGCCGGACATGCCAACCTGCCCCAAACCCTGGGTTTTGATGCCTACCTCCAGGCGATAAGGTCCTTTTTGAAGGGCTGATCACATCTGCCCTACTGACATATAAATATGTAGAACCCATGTGAATACTTCACATGGGACGCTATGCAAATGCGTAACAATCTATTCAACAAGCCATTGCAAGAGTGCTCAAAAACACATTGTTTTTTTATTAACTTTTTTTACAGATTCAATTTGATTTAATATTTGAAAGGTATATATTTGTACTGTTGACCCGGATAAATTGGCTTTGTTATCTGGCAACGATTGTAATCCCTTTCGCCGAACCAAATCCCATGAACATGGTTCATCTTGACATTTATCCAAAGCCGACGCCCCAGGAAGTGCAGAAGATCCTGGCCGATCTTGAGTCCACACAGGACCAAAAGATCAAAGATCAGATCGCCGTGGTATGTATCATGTGCATCGGTCTGATCGGCCTGCTGATCTCGCTCTGATCCTCCCTGGAGTTTCGGTCGTAAACACCAAATTTGACTAAGCCTGCCTGGTCCGTCTGGCGGGCTTAGTCGTTTTACCGTGCAAACGCGTATTTTGCCCTCATGCATTCAGGCTGGTCCAGACATGTATTGATGGCCCTGATGAACAAATTGCCCTACCTGGTCGATCTGTTTGTCCGTATTCCCGTTACTGAGGATCCTGCCGGGCAACACATCGTATTGACTTTTGAAGGTGGCCATCCCCTATTCATTCTCCCTTCACCCCTCCCCGCCCCTGATCAGCTGATCTGTCAGATCAGCCATCATTTGCATCACCTCCTTCTTCAACATCCCTTTCTCGCTCAACCGGATCACCCGGACACGGCCTGGCATCTGGCCCTGGATGCTGTGGTGGATCAACTGACACCACCGGAATGGAAACGATTCCAATCAGCCAGCGACGACTCTACCGGACCAGCCCCGCAATCCTCCCTGTTCCAGACCTGGAGCTGGTTTGCCAGCCATCCTCACCTGGCAAATCGACATCAAATCGAGGCGATCGCAGAACACCGCCTTTGGAAACACCCGGTTGCCCCCCCCCAGGTTTCTGCATTTTCCAACGGACCGGGAGTCCAGGAGCTGCCCGATGAAGCACTCGGCCTGATAGACGATCAACGTCAGCTGATCAATGCCCTGCAGTGGCGTTCACGACTCACAACCAGGGCAGCTGGTTCAGCAATGACCCGACTCACCTGGACACATCACCGACGCTCACGCCGGTATGGCACTTTTCCCGGAATACGGATCAGCAGCCGGGGTGAATTGGTGATCATCCTGGATACCAGCGGCAGTATGTCCTCCAGGGACATTCACGCTTTCTTCGAATTCCTGCCCCACATGTCCCGGATCTACGGGCGGATCATCATGGTCGAAGCCGACTACAAAGTCAGGGCCATTTACCCGTATCGCAGGCAGACTCCTCACGACCTGATCGGACGTGGCGATACGTTTTTTCAACCGGCCATTGATGCTGTGCTGACAACACGCAGGCCTGATGCGATCTGGTATGTGACCGACGGTCAATCCACCCCTCCTCACTATTCAGCCACCATCCCCCTGACCTGGCTGATCTGTGGCGATCATGCGGAACGGAGCCATCTGGATCAATTCCCCGGAAATTACCTGTTCATGAAGAACAAACCGGCAACTTCTGGCGTTATCACTTCATAACCATAATCTATGTCCATGGAATTTCGCGATCTGATGGAACGGCAAGCCTTTGGTGTCTGCTCCTATGTCGGCGATAAAATTGGCATCGCAGCCAGCAGGGTGCGGATTTATTTCATCTACCTGTCCTTTGTCACCCTGGGCTCTTCCTTCCTACTGTACCTTTTTGCCTGGTTCTGGATGAATATCCGCCAGCAATTGCGCAAGGGCTCCCCTATTCAGTGGGACTGATCACTGTGTAAAGGCATATCTCACCAGATTGGCCCCCATCTGCAGGGCATTTCGACGGGCCTCTGCCGTATCATTATGTACATCCGGGTCTTCCCATCCATCACCCAGATCACATTCAAAAGAGTAGAAAATGACCAGCCGGCCTTCCCAGAAGATCCCGAATCCCTGTGGAGGATGATCGTCATGCTTGTGAATCTTGGGCAACCCGTTCCTGAACGCAAAGGCCTGCTGATAAACCGGGTGATCGAAGGGAAGTTCGATCAATTGTTGATCAGGAAATAGTTTCTTCACGGCTACACGCACATAGGGGTCCATCCCGTAATTGTCATCAATATGCAGGAAGCCACCGCCGATCAGGTATTGGCGAAGATTATCCGCCTCCTGGTCGGAGAACACCACATTGCCGTGGCCGGTCATATGCACAAAGGGGTAATTGAACAGGTCGGCGCTGCCCACATCCACGGTCGCATAATCGGGGTCCAGCTCTGTACCCAGCTCCCGATTGCAGAATGAACTCAGATTGGACAGGGCTGTTGGATTGGCATACCAGTCGCCCCCACCTCCATATTTCAACAGGGCCAGCCTGAGTCCTTCCGGTGGAAGGCTGGCATATGCTGAGAGGGTAAGGATTATCAGACTAACAACGAATAAGAAGCGATTAACCATGCAGGGTATGAATTTGAATAGCCGCGACAACTCCGGCCGTCTCAGTTCGCAATCGGTTGGCACCCAATAGCACCGGGCGGAAACCTCCCGCTACAGCCAGCCGGACTTCTTCCGGAGAAAAATCTCCTTCCGGGCCGATAGCGATCAATGCCGAAGCACCAGGTGTATAAACGGAAGACAGGGTCGGCAAGTTGCCCCAATCGCAGGTAGGAAGCCAATTCGTCCTGGTATTGTGTTGCTCCTCTCCGATCAGCTCTTCCAGAGAGACATCCTCGGGGTCCAGTCGGGGCAGGCGGAACTGTCCGGATTGCTTCATCGCTGCGATCAGCACCCGCTGCAGGCGATCATGCCGCCAACGGGTTCGTTCGGTGCGTTGGGTCCGCAACATGGAGATGCGATTGACGCCCACTTCAGTGACCTTTTCGAGAAACCACTCCAGGCGGGCCGCCTGCTTGGGTGGCGCCAGGGCCAAATGGAGCTCGAATCCCCAGTCAGCCGGACCTTCCACAGGTTCCAGGAGCCGAAGCAGGGTTTCCTTTTTGCCGGGTTGGGCGATCTCGGCCAGCCAGCCACTGCCCAGGCCATTGGTCACCAGGACCTGATCCCCAGTACCTTTCCGCAGCACCTGGATCAGGTGCAGGGATTCATCCGCATCCAGCCGGGCTGATGGGCCATCGATCTGTGTGGAGTAGGTCAGGGTCATCTGGGCACAAAGTACGGGGTTCAGAAAACATTCCAGAGATCAGAACGGTTGAACGTGCATTCCCTCATGGAATGTCGGGATTGTCTACCTTTGCCGCCTGTCCTGTTTCGGGACGAAAAAACCTTTCCGAGGAAGTCGATATGGAAATAGCCATCAAGATCCTGCAACTGATCACCAGCCTGTCCCTGCTCATCGTCTTGCACGAACTCGGACATTTCCTGCCTGCCCGATGGTTTCGCACCCGGGTTGAGAAGTTCTACCTGTTCTTCGACCCATATTTCTCCCTTATCAAAAAGAAGATCGGCGAAACGGAATATGGCATTGGCTGGATCCCCTTGGGCGGATATGTGAAGATATCCGGAATGATCGATGAAAGCATGGACAAGGAGCAGATGGCCGGTCCGCCTCAACCCTGGGAGTTTCGCTCCAAGCCAGCCTGGCAGCGCCTGATCATCATGCTCGGCGGGGTGACCGTCAACTTCATCCTGGGCTTCTTCATTTTTGGCATGATGCTGTTCGCATGGGGGCGGGAGTATCTCCCGGCGGAGAACGTGAAATACGGCATTGCAGTCGACTCCCTGGGTAGATCCCTGGGCCTGGAAGATGGTGACCGGATCCTGAAGATCGGCGACCTGCCATTCAACGAGTTCTCTGACCGAACGGTTGTCAAGGAGATCCTGATCCACAATGCGCCCAGCATCACGGTGGAACGCGAGGGTCGTGAAGTCAGCCTGGCTGTACCGGAAGGCTCTGCGGCCCAGCTGGCCAGCAGCAGCAACAAGGGCAAGGCCTTGTTTTCTGTACGCATTCCTTTCATTGCCGACACAGTGGTGGTTGGCTCCCCTGCTGCTGAAGGTGGCATGCTTGCCGATGACCAGATCATTTCTGTCGATGGCATACCGACACCTTTCTATCACAATTTCAAGCAGGTGATCGCGGATAAGGCCGACCAGGATGTACAGATCGGTGTGTTGCGTGGCATGGACACCGTCCTGTTGGACATTCGTACCAATGCGCAGGCCATGATCGGGGTGGGACCCTATTACTACGATCATTTCTTCCAGTTTGAAACCCAGGAGTACTCGCTGTTTCAGGCCCTGCCTGCCGGTGTCGTGAAAGGCTGGGATTTTCTGGCCTCTCAGATCAAGGCTTTTGGCCAGATGTTCCGTGGCAAGATCAACGCATCGGACAGCTTGGGTGGATTCATTACCATCTACGACATGTTCCCGGCGGTATGGGACTGGCATGACTTCTGGAACATGACCGCCATCCTGTCCCTCATTCTCGCCTTTATGAACCTGTTACCTATCCCGGCGCTGGATGGCGGACATGTCATTTTCCTGCTCTGGGAGGTGGTGACGAGGCGCAAGGTGAGCGACAAGGTGATGGAATATGCGACACTGGCCGGCTTCATTCTGGTCATAGGCCTTGTCCTCTATGCCAATGGCCTGGACCTCTTCCGGCTGTTCAACAAATAGCCTGGATGGATTACTTTGCCTTCTACGAACTGCCCAGGCAATTCTTTCCTGACCAGGAGAAAGTCAGGAAAGCCTTCCTGGTCAAGAGCAGGCAGTTGCATCCGGATTACTTTTCATTTTCACTGTCCGGAGAAAAACAGAAGGCGGAGGAATTGGCCGGGATCAACAACCAGGCCTATCAGACCTTACGGGATGATGACAAGCGCCTGGCCCATCTGCTGGACCTGGAGGACAAGTTGCCGGAGGAAGGACAGGCACAACTGCCTCAGGAGTTCCTGATGGAGATGATGGATTTCAATGAAGCCCTGATGGACCTGGAGTTTGAGCCGGATCCCGACAAGATCGCCGGGCTGGATGATGCGCTGGATCAATTAGCCGGGGAGCTAAAAGCTGAGGTTCTGCCTGTTATGGAGGGATTTGACCGCAATGAGCCGGTTGACCTTCAGCCGGTTGTGGACTATTATCTGAAGAAGAGATATGTCCACCGCCTGAAAGCCAACCTGGCCAAACTGGGCTCCTGAACTTTTCCTCATCAAGCCCTTGTCTTCTCCACTTTTTTTGTCAACTTTGCGTGCTGTTTGCAGCATTCCCACCTCAGGTCCCAGATGGACCATTTGCTGAAGTGGCCTCCTTCGTTCCTTCTGCCAGTCGGAACTACGGCGGCCAGGGCGGAACTGGTAGAACTGCTTACGGCAGTCAGGCGCGCTGGACTCAAAACCTGCCCGCCGTAGGAGGGTCCAGTGTTGGTCCCGCTCTAGAGCGGGATGCGGGTTCGAGTCCCGCCTAAGACGACTCGAACCACTTTTACGCAATTGACAATGGTCAGTTGCTTTGCACTTCATGCCGAAGTGGCGGAACTGGTAGACGCGCTGGACTCAAAATCCAGTGTTAGTCCCGCTCTAGAGCGGGATGCGGGTTCGAGTCCCGCCTTAAAACGACTCGAATCACTTTTACGCAATTGACAATGGTCAGTTGCTTTGCACTTCATGCCGAAGTGGCGGAACTGGTAGACGCGCTGGACTCAAAATCCAGTGTTAGCAATAACGTGCGGGTTCGAGTCCCGCCTTCGGCACACTTAATAGTTTAAATATCCTCAAATAGGCGGGACGAGAAGTTTACCCCGCCGTAGGGCCATTGACCGAGGAACGAGGACAATATGGCCCTAGAGCGGGAAGTCCCGCCTTAGGCACTCTTTATTTTTTTCCTTCTAATACAAAGGCGGGACGAGAAGTCTACCCTCGAGTACTCACGCTTGGGGCCTTCCGATTTCCGATTTCCGCCTTCCGATTTCCGCCTTTACCCAAACTCCCCGTCCCGGATGAATTGTTCGATCACTCCGGTGCGATAGGTAAAGATGCCCTCCACCTTGCGTTCGACGATGAGTGTATTGGCGATGGTGCCGAGTGGACCGAACGGGATCGCATAGTGCAGGAGATCGGTCATCAGGACGCCCCCTTTGACGGGCTCGAACCAGTGCTCATGATGCCACATGGCATAAGGCCCGATGCGTTGTTCATCAATAAAATGGACACCTGGCCGGATATGGGTGATCTCGGTGGCCCAGGTCATATCCAGTCCAAGTAGTGGGGAGACCTTATAGACGATCATCATCCCCTCGTACATCTCCTTGCCGGCGATATCACTCTGGATGCGGAAGTTCATCTCTGCGGGCGTGATCCGCTGCAGATTCTCGGGTCGTGAAAAGAATGCCCAGATCTGCTCCGGATCACCGGGGATCTCCTGTTTCCATGCTTTGCGATACACCTTCATAGGACTTTGTTAACGTGTGTGGGATGAGCTTTAAAACCACCGTAACACAGTCAGGGGGCCTGAGGTTGTTCCATTCATACAGGAAAACACCATTCCTTCTCTTCACAACCAAAAGACAAGATGATGAAACAGGCACAAGCAGAGAACAAAGACAAGCGCCGGAGCCGACTGATCGCTTTTTTCCTTCACAGTGCGATCCTGATCCTCGCTGTGATCCCCTTCATGTCGCACAAGGTCCAGGACGACAATCTCCTGGAGGATGCGGTGCAGATCATGCTCTTCGACTTCTCTCAGAAGGAAGGCGTTTCTGCCAATGCCAGTCCGGAACCTGAAGCTGAAACCGTGACCAAAGCTCCTGCCCCATCCGAGGCAGAACAATTCGAGGTCGAACCCCTCCCACTTCCTGACGTGGTGATGAGCGAAATGCCTGAACCAGTGGTTTTGCCAGAAGCCAGCATGCCCGAGATCGATGAAACCGAGCCTGCTGAAAGCACGGTTGTGGATGCTGAAGAAGCGGCCAAACCTTCGAATCCCCGCACCGATGCCCCCGATCGTGCCAACAGTGGTGGCAACCAACAGGGCCAGAGCACTTCAGCTGGTGAGACCAACGCCAGCGAAGGCGAAGGCAAAGGAAGCAAGTACGATGGCCTGGACCTGAGCGGGAATGGCGTTCTCACCCGCAGGGTGATCTACCGGGCCAGCCTGGAGAACATCATCCGCCAGAACGGCACCTTTGTGGTCAACATCTGTGTCAACCGCAGTGGCAACGTGATCGCCGCCAAGTACAACCCGGATGGTTCGACCATTACCGAGCCCAACCTGGTCCGAAAGGCCATGGATGCCGCGACCAAATACAAATTTGAGCGCGATGCATCAGCTCCACCACAACAGTGTGGCCGCATGACTTTCGTGATCACCGGGATCAAGTAACATCTTTATCAAGTCCATAGGTTAGGTGAGCCCCTTTCGCGCAAGCGGGAGGGGCTTTCATATTTCAAGAAAAGAATTGAATGTGAGTTTTATTACCAGACCAGTTTATTCTAAACTCTCGAGTCACAACAGATTTCGGTTTAGCTCTGATGTAACCACCTCGAACCCAAATGCTATAACTTCAATTATTTCTGTATATTATATATTATTTTATATGGCATGAACTTTGACTGATTAAGCTTGGATTCTCCACAGGATTAAAATATTCATGTCATGATCGGCACTCTACCAGGTAAATTTCTCTTTATAATCAGGAGTCTCAGCCTCCTACTTGTTTTTATAACCTGCATGAGCCATGACACTTGGGGCCAAATCCAGGTTTTACAGTTCAAGCTGGTGGATGAGTCCATGACCATTTGCGGTGATTCAGCCCGGGTGATGATCGAATTCCGCAAAACTACCAATGATCCGGTCACGGGTATCCAGGTGGAACTTATCCCCTACCGGGGCATGACCTATCTCCCTGATTCATATCAAAACTACGATGGAGATGCCACCGGTGATAATGGGGATCCGGATAATCCATTACTCTTCTTTCCCGATTTGAACGGGAGTGCAGGTGAAACCCTACGGGATACTTTCGAGATGAAGATCGGATGCCAGCTGCTTCCTTTGATGGCCAATGAGAAGGTCCTGATTGGAGGTAACGTGCTGGCCGATGGGGGGATTGAGGCCAAGGCAACGGACATCGAGGTGCAACTGCTCCAACCTGCTCTGAACCTCATATCGATTGTCAACAAAGTCACGGACGGAACACTGGACTCCAGCTACACGCGTGTCACGACCTTCAAGAACGGCGGTTTTGGGTCATTGAAAACCTGGAAATATTGGTCGATCAGCCAATCGGCCATTCAAATGGACAGCCTGATGTACTTTAGTAGTGTAGCGAATGCTTGGATCAAATTGAATGCCATAACACTTCCAGGCAATGGCCCGGGTGTAGAGGACACCATGTGCTATCTGTTGCAACCTGCGGAATTCAGCATGATCGGGGATGGTGATGCCACTTTTGACCTGAATGAGGAAATCAAGATTCGTGAACATTTTACCGTTCTGGAATGCGATCCGGATAACAACCGGACCTTCATCACAGGATCGTGGGGCTGTGGAGGGGAGGAATGTGACTGGGTCATGGATGAAGCGTTCGTCCGGTTTGGGCGAATCCTGCCGAATCTGAAGACCTGGGTGGATACCTGGCGACCTCCGTTTTGCCATGGCACCCCGGAAGTCAGGAAAATCTATATCACCAACCTGGATGGCAACCCGGCCAGGGATGTGATATTGGACTTATTCACCAAATACAGTACTAACGCGCTGAATGGACCAGTGGAAATGGCCGGACTGGATACCGCCCAGTTGTTTTACCAGATTGGAGCCAACGGACCTATGATGGATTTGACCCCAATCAATGTCCAGCAACGTGACACATTATCCAACACGTTTTACCGTCAGTGGACGGGGAAGTGTTTTCGGGAAAATCCGGAATACAATGTCGGGTTCTGCCAGGTTGAACTGCCTGAAATCCGAAAGAATGATACGTTAATCATTTCCATAGGAGTGTACAAATGTTGCACAGACGTCTGTGGATCCTCGCATTGGTGGGGCTGGGGCTATCAAGGAGAATACTATGATGCCTGTCGGTTGGTCAAACAATCCTTCAGTGGCTTGCGCAGCACAGACTCGTGGACCGAATCGACATCCTATTATGACATCAATGGCACATCTTCCAGCCCGCCTGACGTGTTTCATGACGAAGTATTCGAATACTTGTTTGACTTCGGCTCCAATAGCCGACGCTATTGGAGTGGCAACTATGGAATCAACGGTTATTTGGAAATGCAGGTTCAACTGCCTCCCCAGTTCGTCTATCCGGATACCAATGACCTTGATCTGAAGATTTTTGGACCCGGAGCCAACGGAGTATGGGAGCCTTCCTTTGTCGATTACACCAATGACCTGATCACCATCCGGTATCCGTTTCCACAGCCATTCACGACCACGGGTGGATTCATGACCATACCGCTTCGAGCGGATTGTTATATCCCCGGGCCATTCCCGAACTCGTCTGGTGGACAAAAGGCCATCACGACCCAATTCTTTGTCAATTTCAGTGATGATCCAAACGTTTGCTCCCCCCAATGCGTGCAACCCCTGGCATGTCCGCAAACCATCAATACCCAGTTGCATTGCCCGGGCTGTGATATACCCGGGATGGTCAACAGAGGAATGAAAATGGCACGTACCTCGTTTGGTGCGCCTGACAACAATGCGGATGGTTTACCGGATGGATCCGGTTCGCTGGATTTCGATATTGTGCGTGAAGACCGGGCCATTGAAGGGGACACTGTGACAACCACTCTGACCGGATATGTGAATGCCAATGGAGGGGTGGGTTTCATGGGACCATTCGACTACGGATATGCCCGGATCAACATTCCCCGGCCGGATATTTCCTTCGTGCCCAATACCAGTCGAGTGCGGATTTATGATGCATCAGCGGGTCAGTATTTCACTTGTACCGGGCTGCCTGCCATTGACTCGGTGAAAAACTCAGGTCTGTCCAGTTATACCTTTGATTTTTCGGCACCGACCATGTCCCTGCTGGGATGCGCCTGGGTGGACAATGTCCCAGGCGAAGGAACACCATACCATTTTGACCATCTCGACTCCGTTTGGGTGGAAGCAGACCTGAAGATCTGCACAAAATTCTACTCCGGGGGACCGATCCAGGAGCGTACGGCAAGCAGTTTGTACTATCTAAAATATGTTCCATACGCAACGAATGAACCGGCAGATTCCAGATTCTACTGTGACAATTATCAGGCAAAGTACAAGGAGGTACCCTATGCGACGGCTATGTCCGGCGATCAGATTTATGACTATGAAGGATGTACACTCAGAGGGATAGACAAGGATATGTACACCTATTATGCGGGATTCGGATCGAACATCTATGCACCGGCATTCCCGGGCGAGCATCGCGACATTCTGCGATATGATACCATTCGAATCGCATTTCCGAAAGAATACAACTACTATACGGCGGAATTCGTCTTCAGGCAACAAAATGGAAAAGGTGCGGGATACCAGTGGTGGACACAGCAGTCTACTCCGGATATGGTGATACCCGGATCAACGCATGACACGTTGATTTATGATCTTAAAAAGTTCTATGGGACACCATTGAATATTGGCACAACGGCTCCATTGACCGGTATTGGCAACTTTGTAACACCCCCGTCGAACATTCTTGTGCCTGGCACTGAAGCCATTTGGATGCGTTGCCGGATCATGACCCAGCCTACATGCGCTACTCCGGAGTCGGAGCTGCGCTCCTACTGGTGGAGCGAATGGGAAAAACAGGATGCCTTCTGGTGTTCTGAGGAAGATGAGGTCCTGCAGGGTTTCGATTCATCATTCGGCCAGAGGTATTCCTCAGGCTACAGGCAAAGGTATACATTTGACCCACCCATGATCCAGGCACTTGCCTCCGTAGACATAGCCCGACCCGTACAGCAACCCTTCAGTTGGGATGTCAATATCTACAATCCGCCGGGTGCAACGGCCAACAATACCTGGATCTATGTCGAGAACATATCTTCCGGTATCATCATCGATAGTATCTACAACCTTACCAACAATGTCCGCTTGCAGGATGATGGTGGCAATGGCATTTTCAAGATCGGTGATTTCGGAGAAAATGTATCTAAGGACATTCGCATATTCGCAAGGACCACCAATTGCCGTCCAGACTCCGTCATCTACCATGTCGGTTGGAACTGCCCCGGATATCCGGCAAGTTTCCAGGATTACAGCTGCCAGACATTGGAGCAGCCTCTTTATGTCATCCCGGAACCTGCCGAATTGCAGATGAAGATTTTGTCGTTCCCGGTTGGCGAGCAACCTCTGTGCATGCCGCAGTACTATGAGATCGAGTTGTTGAGTGCTAAAAAAGGTCATTTATACGATGTCAATTTCCAGTTCAGTTTGCCTGATGGAATGGAAATCGTTCCCGGAAGCTTTGAAATGGAATACCCGGCCGGTAACGGCAGTGGATATATGCCTACTGCCCAGCAACCGGTCAACACGTTTGCCAATTGGTATCAACTGAATATCAGCGAACAGGACCCATTGTTGAGTTCTGATACTGGTTTTGAAGGTGTCCTGGCCACTGGAGGGGAAAACCGCTTGAAACTGCGGTTCCAGGTCAACACGGAATGTGGCTTTACATCCGGCCGCCGAATTCGATTCTTCTCCTGGGCCTACAATGCCTGTGGACGCCTGAACAATTACCAGTTCAGTCCTGTCCAGCCGTACACCATAGAGAATGTCAATCCACAACCCTATTTTGCTCAGTTCCTGGTTGGGGGTGACACCTTGCAGGCCTGTATCGGTGAAACCATTACCTTGCCGGTCGGCTGGATCAGTGACCTCGATCCAACGGGGACCAGCGATTCTATCGTCATTCAGTTACCTTATGGAATCAAGTATGTGCCAGGGTCATTCCAGGCACCGGATTATCCCGGCATCATGCCTGTAGTGGATACGCTGGACCTTTTGGTCAATCCCGACTCATTCGAACTCGTGCTGACCATACCCGTTCCTGCGGGTATCAGCAACTTTGACACCCTGAATTTCTCAGTCGATCTCATGGTGGCTGATGAAGGACTGGCCTGCCAGGGCTTCAGTATCGATATGTATTCCTTCATCGCCAGCCAGGCTGTTTGTGATGACGGGATAAACGCACCATTTACGTGTGGTGTCAATGCACAGACTGGATTCGTGGACAAACTTGAACTGATCATCGAAAAACCGATCCTGGCTATTGGCGAGGTCAGTGGAATGATCACCTACAATCCACCGGGTGAAGAGATGGTTGACATCACCATCGAACTCAACAATTCGGGCGCGCCTCTTCCCCTTTCGGTTCCCGTGTATCTGGAATTCTATACGGATGACAACGGCAATATCGATCTGGATGCAGGGGACATGCTCGTGCACAGCCAAACCTATATGATCGATATCCCGACCGATGCCAGCGGGACGGTCTCTGCGTCCTTCCCCGTTCCTGCGGGGCAGTCATGTGGTCTTTTGATCGCATTACCTGGTGAAGAAAACTGCGTCTGTGATTTTGATACGCGATATGTCAACCAGATTCCATATAAAAACGCCGGGCCAGATGCCACAGTCTGTTCCGGGCTGGATACCTTGCTCGGGCTTACCGCTGTGGCGGGCTATGATTATGAGTGGGTAAGCGTTTTCCCGGCCAACCTGAATGCTCTGAGTTGCACCGATTGTGCCCAGCCCACCTTTAACTGGACGAATATGACATCGGGCAATGTTACCTGGTCCTATGTGTTGAGGACGGTGAGAAACAATACCTGTTTCTCGGAAGATACCGTCCAGGTGACCATCTATCCATTGTCGTATGACAGTATTGGGCAGCTGGCCTGTCCGGGATATCCTACCATGCTGAACGGACCGCTCGGATTCACGAATTATCAGTGGGACCCGACAACCCTGCTGATGGATCCCAACGACCCCCAAACGGTCGTTACGGATGTCATCGCCGAGATCACCTATACTCTAAGCTATACTGATGCCAATAATTGTCCGGGGACACATATTGAAACGTTACTTCCGGATATGACCTGTGCGGATCTCAGTGTTCTGAAACTTGTCAACAAGGATACCGTCAGCCTTGGGGACACGATCATCTATACCATCGTGGTGGAAAACATCGGCCCGGGGTATGCGACCGGTGTCCAGATTCAGGATATCCTGCCGCCCGGTGTGCGTGTCGTCCAGGGAGGTATCCTGGCCAGCCATGGCCTGTTCAACTCTCTACAGGACCTGTGGAATTTCCAGGCGGATACCCTGTATGCCAATACCACAGCTACGCTGACCATCCGCTGTGTGGTGGAAGAGATCGGCTTCATCACCAATGTCGCCCAGATCACCAACCAGAATGAAACCGACCCCGATTCCGATCCGGATGATGATGTGGAAGAGGATGATGACTATGATTATGCGTCATTCGCGGTGAGAGTAGAAAAATGTCGATTCGACACGATCCATTTGGTTCTGCCACCCATCTTTACCGACATTCAATGGTATCTGGATGGTCAACCTATCTCTGGAGCCACCGGACTGGCCTATGACGCCGTCATTTTCGGCAGCTATACGGTACAGGTGACCGATGCGAAGGGGAATGTGGTCACCTTCGGGCCGTTGGTCATTGAACTGGGTGGTGATTGTTACCTGGATTACGGCGACCTCCCGGCACCTTATGGCACTGTTGACGCTGACAATGGACCCAGTCATGACATCAAGCCTGACCTCTATCTTGGTGTGGCCGTTGATGGAGATGCCGACGGCCAGCCCGACATCGAGGCCAAAGGAGATGATGACACTGATGGCATCGGAGGTGCCGGGGCATTTGGCCCGGGTGTGGATGACGAGGACGGATTGCTGATCGGCAATGATCTGATTGCAGGGCAAACCTATTCCATGGCTTTACAGGTCACCAACGGGACCGGAGAAACAGCCTATCTGAAGATCTGGATCGATTGGAACGGGGATGGTTTGTTCACCATGGATGAGGAAGAGATCAGCCTCAATGGTGCTTCTGGTGGAGCATTCCCGGCTCTGGTGTCTTACACGGTCCCAGCCAATGCTGTGCAGGGTCAACCGATCGGCGTGCGGGTTCGTTTGAGCCTTCGTGATGGCATGAGCCCCTACGGCCCAGTCCAGGAAGGAGAAGTAGAGGATTATCTGATCCGGGTCGGGTGTCCACCGGTTTGTCTGCCGGCAACCATTGCGAAATAATGGTCTTCCTGCCTATCTGTCCCTTCGGGTTTAGAATCAGGAAACAAGGTTAACCGGTCTTACCAATCAAGAGACCAACACAGGGGATCATATCCATGGATATGATCCCCTGTGTTGTGCAAAGGCAAACCAGTGACGACATCGATTGTTCCCGTGTTCTTGGAACATGGAAGATCCTGTCCAAATCAGCGTTGTCATGCTTTCTTTCGACCCTAAACTGATCTTGCCCACACCCATCTGGATGATCATACTCAACGATGGTACACGGTCAACCTGAAATAGAAGACCTTTTCTCATCCACCCATAAGATTGGTTGAAGTTCCGAATGGACCTCACTTCCATGAATGATCGGCAGATGTGAGAGCTGGTTGATCCGACTAACCTGGAGAAGGAGGCCATCTTGAAGATGGCGCTGTTACGGGGGTATCGGAGATCGTATGCTTCTGATAAGAAGACTTCATGCAACCTGTTAATCCTTATTATGGTATGCTATTTGTATTGGTTCGTATTGGTTTGTGGGAGCAGCAACCTGTCCTACTGTTATTGACCTATGAAGTACTCCCCATTGGAGTAGCCAGTTAGAAGATATTCTTAGGTGATAAAATTAATGTCATAATCATCATCATTTTTCTTTTTTGCTTCTTTTTTCTTTTGTGAGTAACTCGATTTTTTGTGGATAAATCAAGCTGCTATTGAGTAAAACAGTTCTGTCGGTTTGCGGCGCGCTATTCCCAGGTAGCCCTAGAATGCCTGTTGAGAACAGGAGAAGCGTCGTTCTCAACCCCTTGTATGATATCCATCTAATCTTCGGCCGGATGAAGAGGAGCAATTCCATAGTCAATGCTCAAAGGTCCGCCAAAGGAGGTTCGATAAAGACATTGATCCAAAGCTTGATATCGAAAGTTCCATGCCAAGATCCGGGCAGCTGGAGATCCAGGTATCCGACCCATTCTTTTGCAAAAAAGCTGGTAAAACCGGTCTTGATCCGAGTTCACAAGGCTATAATTGGAATCAAAGTCAAAAATATATCCGTGGCCTATACGCTACTGGAGTCTGAGAACTCGGTTGAACACACACCAAAGCGTCCAGATCTGTTGTTGAGAACCCAGTCGATCACATACGACTGGATAGTCAACGGTAGCCGTCAGATACAAGCCTTTGCCACACGGAATGGTGATGTCATGCAGGACCACCTGATTTGGCCTGACTTCCATATCTGGCGTAACGAGAAACGGATGGATTACAGTTTGATTGGCCTGAGGAAGAGTGGGGTTGATGGCGATCTAGATCGCCGTCAAACAACTTGAGTCGTCTTCCATATCAAGTATGTGATCCCTGTTTCGTTGCGGAAGAAGTATCCTTCAGGCCAAATCAGGTATGGGCCTGACATCACGCAGGATCCCCATGGTGTGAAGGCTTTTTCAGGTACCGTTCATCCAGCTATTCGTTGATCGACAGGTTCTCAATACTTTCCTTGCGCTTTGGTGTGTCTCAACTCGATTCCTGTTGACAGTCAGTAGACATTGAAAGCAGCCAGATCAGACATTTTTGACTTTGATTCCAAATATTCATAGCCAGAGATCGTGACATCAGACCGGTTTTGCGCAAGCAATTTTTTTAGAAAGTGGGTCGGATCCATTCCAAATGCCGGATCTTGGCGTACAACTTCGAGGACGAGCTGATGGACGGTATCACCAATTATCGAGACGACCTTTGGCATTGGTGTGAGAATTCTGCTTGTATCTTCATCCGATTGAAGATGGACAGGAGCTTACATAGGGGTTGAAACAGTATCTGAC
Source organism: Lewinellaceae bacterium (assembly GCA_020636225.1). Taxonomy (GTDB): domain Bacteria; phylum Bacteroidota; class Bacteroidia; order Chitinophagales; family Saprospiraceae; genus JAGNXB01. The sequence continues at coordinate 946,703 of JACJYI010000002.1, forward strand.
AGGCTCTGAATTCTCTCAAGGCAGCTAGCGCCCGCAAGGCCGACTGAACTTTTTTACTCAATATGTTTCATATGCCACTGTTAAGTTAGGTACTTTCACCTTAACTGGTGGCTCCGTTTTTGGGGAGTAGCTCACTATTTACTGTAGCGCTATGGCCCAGTCATCGTCTTTATCTAGCACAAAGGCAACCTGGATTTCGATTCTCGGATTATCTCTTTTTTACGTCGTCTCCGGCTGGGCCGTGCAGAAGGTTGCCGAGCACTTGCCGGATGCATCTGGTATGGAGGAATCGATCACCACGACTGGGAGTGTACACCGGCCCCAATTGGCAGAATTTCAACATGCAGAAATGGCCACCGTCTCATTATCAAATGGTGGAAACGGTGCCATAAAAATTGTGCCTCTTAACGGGATTTTCGGCTACCCGGAGATGGATTCACTGGTGGTCTGCGGTGCACCGGATACCCTGGCATTCCTGGTCTACTTTACTGGTGATGAACCTGTCCAGAATGCTACACTACGACTCAAATTGGGAGGAGGAATCCAATTTGGCGGTTTCGCCACCTCCCCGAACCCCGGTACGGTACAACTTCTGGACAATGACCCCACTAAACCCAGGTTCCTGTTGCCTTACGTCGCCCAGGACAGTGTGGCCATTGTGTACGTAGGCATTCGGGCCACCTGTAGTGCAGCCAACTACTTCAATCCGAGTATAGAGGCCGAAACCAGGTATACCTACCAGGGCAACAACTGTGTCGATACCTATGATTTTGCCATGGATCTTATCCAACAGGCCATTCTTGTACCGGTATTGAATATCCGCACGCCACTTCCAGCCCCGATCAACTTTACCAGCACAAACCAAACCCGTTGCCAAACCCTGACCATCAGCCAGGATGGTATCCGGGCCAGTCTGGACAGTTTCACCTTCATGGTCGACAGTCTTGACCTGTCCGTGATGGATCTGGTGAGCATCACCGTGAACGGACAAGCGTTTGACCTGAATCAAACGACATATGACCCCGGATCCAAACGCCTGACAGGGACGATCACCGGGAATTATTTTCTGTTCAACACCGTCCACCAGGGCCCTCCAAACATGCTATTCAATACAGATGAGCGAATGACCATCCAGTTCTGTTACAGTATACCTGACTGCTTTTATTCCATACTGAGCAATTTAAAATATACCATTCTCCAACAATGTGGGGACTTTACCTGTACCGGAGTAGGTGACCAAACCGATGCACCCGTAACGTTCAATCCAAATTTCGGAGCGACACCCCGGGTCACAGCTGAGCTGTTGCAAGCTCCGGAAGTCTGTGGCAATCCGGCATTGATTGAGGTCAAGTTATGGTCGCAACAAGCCAATCCTGTAACCGGACTCTTTGAGGATATGTTGCTCACCTTCAATGCCTGTGACTCGGCAGGGATGGTTGTCAATCAGATCCGTGTCGGTCCAGAAGGGAATGAAATGGCTTTACCTTCCGGTATCATCTCTTATCAGGGCAGCCGGGGGCTCCAGGTCAACCTGCGTGATCTGGATTTCAATCCTGATGGATCCGGAGGGCTTATCGATAGTGATGGCGATGGATACTATGATGATCTAGCAGGAGGGGACACCATTCGTTTTGTTTTGGAATATGCTGTCAACTGTCCGGAAATTCTTCAAGGATGTTTCCAGGTGGCTTGCCGGGTTGAAAATGTCCGGGTTGAGGGACTCAGACATTGCAAACGTGTATTCTCGCAGACGGCCACACCACCGACCACACCGATCATCGGATTCAGCAGCGAGACTTCATTTGCAGAAGATACCGCTGCCTTACCCAACCTGTCCATCGGATACAATTTTGGCCAGGTGGGCATTGTTGGAGGCAACCCGACTGCGGTAACCCGAACGGTAGGTGTTGACATGAACTATATCGCCGAGAACTTTGTCACCTGCGGCGGCACACATATTGCAGAAATTGAAATAGCCGGCGAAGCGGCCAATAATGCTTCGTTTGCCAATGCAGCTTTTGGTCCTCCCGGAATGGAAGTACCCATTTCGGGGCCATACACTGTCATCGACAGCCCTGCTGTTACTTACCTGAGAGTGGAGATTCCCGGCCCAGTGGATCCGATGACCGATTATCGATTCAAAGTCGATGTGACATTTGACACCGCCTATTGCCGCCCGGGGTTCTACATGGGCATTTCGGCCAAATTGAAAGAGGATTGTGATCCGGCTTGTACCTGCCAGGTGGTCAAAGCTTGTGGCGGGATATTGATGTATATCAATCCGGAAAACACCGGATGTGTATGCGTTTCCCAAACCATCGTCGAACTCGAACGTGTATCTACCGGATATACGGATAAAACCCTGGCCAATCGTCTGAATATGGCGGATGTCCCCCCCGATGATCGAATACGGTTCTTGCCAGGAGACACCATGTTGGTTCGAGCCAAAGCCTGGGTAAAAGACCCTGCAGTCTGGAATCAGGTCAATTCCAGATTGGAATTCACCTTGCGTGATTACCCGATTACCATTAATATGTCCGATAGAAAGCGCGTGCGATCTACCTGGGATACTCGTTTGGCCAGACTTCAATCGGCGACGTTCAAGCGTGGCAATACCGTCCTCGATCTTTCCGGTGTCGCTTGTGTCGATGATGGGGATGGTAACGATGTGTCAGCGAATACCCAATCTGGATTATTGCTGTGGTCATCCAATGAAGCGGACGAACCAGTCTTCCATCCGGGTTTCCCGACTCAGGAAATGTACCAGGTATCGACCAATGCAAGTGATGATCGCTTTGATGGCAATCTCCTGGGGGTCGCTTTCCGGGACCAAACCGTGTTCAGTCCGGGATCAAATAACCCCAGCGATTGTCTGAAGCCACTTCTGGACCTCATTGGCAGCCCGTTTGAACTGAACGACACCTTTGAATTCGTCTGGTATGTTCCGGTAGTCAGCAATCCGGGTTTTGACCCCAGTGCAGGTTCCGAACTTCAATCAAGCCCTTTGCTTAATGGTGTCGAATTGATTAAACGAGATTATCTGAACACTCCTGAGGTGAACCTGGCCAGTACATGCTGGACCAATGCGCCTTACAGCTATCACGAGCCTCAGATCTTCGCCAATAGTGAGATCATCTATGATGCCTGCGGTGCTGAGGTCGTGCACACCTTTGAGGTGGCCAATCCACCACCTGCCAACTGGTTCCAGAGTGAATATCGACCGGTGATTGGACTGGAACAATTCTACAGTGTCATTCCGCCACCGCTGGCGTATGCCGGAGGGGCCACCATGACCGGTCCGGACGGGAATATCCAATCCATCGAACCTTCCGGTTCCAGAAACAATATGACTTCATTCAATTATGCCGGGGTCACTTACTACAAACCCAACCAATCAGATTCGCAATTATGGTTCAATGATGCGGAAAACGAGGATGGTACAGCCACCCGATATGCCACGCCCTTTGGACAAGACCCTGTATTATCCTATGATCAGGGCGACAACGACCTGACCCGTATAGGAGGTACCTTCCCCCTTATAGGCGTTGGCCTCAACAATGATGACTCACTGGTTTTCCGCATTCCTCTGGTACGGGTTTGCCCGGGTGATGTGGATGAAAGCGGACTTACCCTGGAATATGACGCTTCGTACAGACTTCTCACCAACTATAACGACCCCAACGGTCCATTTATCTGCAATCAGACTTCGGTGCCCGGGCATCCCGGCAATTTTTACTGGGGCAATTGTGGCCCGGATAACATGACCGTGGGTCCTCGATACTGGGACTTCAACAGTGCCGATACGGCCCATGTGATGCGTTTTATTGAGGAACAGGGCATCAACTACTTCAGAACAGGCACCCTGGATGCACTTCCTTCACTCAATCTCGGCCTGGCCAGTATTTTGATTGGGAATAATCCGGGAGGTCCTGAAACAAATCGATTGACGTTATGTGCTGGACCAGGCACAAATGATCTTGCAGATGTCGTCTTTACTGTAACGGTGACCAGTACAGTCATGATGGCCGGCATAGAGGATGAAAATGGGGACCCTGTGCCCTATACGCTAGTCGCCGCCACCGCTGACAGCAATGTCTATCTGGTGAACGCGGCCAGTATCCTGGCACCGAATACCTGTCTGGAGTTTGATATTCTCACTGAGCTTCTATTATGTCCATCGGCATTGCCCGATCCATCCATAGTTCCCGAACCCAGGATTTGTGTCAATGCAGCCGCTGGTGGTTGTCTCCCTCCCGCCGTTGTCGGAATCTTGACCGGGGGCACCGGAGGTTGCACAGGGGCGAGCGACTGCTACTTCTACACGACTGACGCATCCGATATCCAGGTAGAATGGGTGGTTTCACCACAAAATATCCAATTGTGTGAGGAAGTCATTTATCATGCACGAAATAAAAATGTTCGCTCTGGCACATTATTCCAGCCATCGTTCACCTTCGATGTGAATGATGGGGTAATGCCCCTTCCGGGTTCGTGGGAATATGCCTATCCGGGTGGCCCGAACAATATGGGTCCATGGATGCCTGCTCCTGATGCGACGATGATCGAGCCGGGTGTCTGGACGTTCTCGAATGTGGGTACGTTCATTCCCAGTGTCAATGCGATTGGACTGCCCGGTGTAGATGCCACGCTGGATTCCAACTTCATTGCCATTCGCTTCCGGGCTACCACAGTGTGTGACGATTTCTTGTCCGGTGTCAGTCCAAAAGTAGAAACTGATGCTTTCGACGGATGTGGCAATATCGTGGACGCCTTCGACTTTGCACCCGCCGTATTGGCTGATGGGGCCAATCCCCTTGATTTCCCCCGCTTTATCGTGGTGGCCGAACCCGACAAACTCAACTGCGGAGTCACAGGTAACCAGGTCACCATTACCGGTCTGGCCCTTCAGGGGGCGGGAATGACCGACCAAACCCGGATGTGCCTCACACTCCCGGCAGGACTAACCTGGGCAGGAAATCTCGATTTCGTGATCCCTTCAGCCTTCACACCGCCGAGTATCGATATCAGTGGCGGGGGAAATGATCCTACGGTAGTCTGTTTTGATCTGCCCGACGGGATCAAGGTCGGCACTTTGTTCGTCCTTGAGTTTGATATGGATGTGGATGACAGCATGGCCTGTGGTGAAGCGGCCATTGAAACCGACATCCGCACCCGGGTCCAATCCGTAGAGTGTGTCAATCCGGCCAGTCAATGCGAGGCATTTGTGAGCAATACCCTCAATCGGGAAGTTTTCTTCCTGGTTGAACCTCCGGTGGATGTGGTCACCCAGGAACTGTACCATACCTGCGACCAGGATCCACTGAACACGACCTATACCTATGAGGTATCACTCGGATACATCAATACCTCTCTGAATAGCAACGCCACGTTCAGCCTTTACAGAGACCTCGATCTCAATGGCGTCCTGGACAGCTACGATCCCCTACTGGACAGTGAGATGCAGTTGGTGAATATTCCGGCAGGGGATACCGTTGCTTACACGGGTTCTTTTACTGTCCCCAATGCGCTGGCCTGTCCGGTCTTCCTGGTGGTTGATTATGACACCCCTTGTGCCTGCGACAGAAGTGTCCGGTATTTCGATCAAATCGAGCCTCTGTTCTTTGCCGATCTTCCGGATGCCGTATATCTGTGTCCGGGTGATGATCTTGAGTTTGAAACCTGCTCGGATTTCACTCTGAGTTTCTCACCATCAGACGGAGCTACCCTGACCGATTTGGGCGGTGGCATGGTCCGGGTGACCATCAATCCGGGCTTTGGCGAAGACCAGCCGGTGACCCTCCTGGCCCAGTCCACTGCGGGATCCTGCGACTTTGCCAGCTCCCGGGCCCTGTACCAGTTGCCCAATCTGGACATTGGCCCCTATGATCCGGTCCGGGTTTGTGACAATGCCATCACCCAACTCAGCCTGAATCTTCCACCTGAATGGGATGAAGGTGCCGTGATCCTGTGGTCGCCTGCCTTGTACCTGGACGATCCCACCAGTGCGAATCCGGAGATCATCGAGCCGCAATCCAGTGTGACCTATACCGTCACGGTATCCTTCAATGACGGCCAGTGCAGTGTCAGTGCACCATTTCCGGTAATTGTGGAATCGCCGGGTTCACTGGAGGTGGTCTCTTCAGCCGATCAGGGTTGTGTCCCTATTGAACAGGATGTCGTGCTGACAGCTACTACAGGGTATGACCAATACCGGTTGTTCCAGATCATCGGCGGTTTCCCGGTCTTCCTGGAAGAAGGACCCTCCCCTATCTTCATGGTCCCGAACAATGTGGTGGCCACCTATGTGATCGCCGGAATTGATGATGACAAACCTTGTGAAGACGTTTCCGATCCGGTAACGGTCATGGCCGTTTATTGTCGTGATTTTGGCGACTTGCCGGATACCTATACTACCCTTGAAGGCAGTAACGGGCCCAGTCATGCCATCATACCCGGATTGTATCTGGGCCAATCGGTGGATGACGAACCGAACGGCCAACCGAGTGCAAATGCCCTGGGGGATGGGGCTGATGAAGATGGAGTCAACTTCCTGAGCCATCTCCAATGGACCCCTGGAGGAACCATCAGATTGCCATTCTCTGTGGTCAATACAACCGGAGATATCTCCTATGTGCGCGTGTGGATCGACTGGAATGGAGACGGTGTTTTCGATCCTTCTGAATTGATCGAGAGTCTGGATGATGACGGGCAGCCCTATCCGGCCTATCTGACCATCCCAATACCCAATACAGCTGTCAAAGATCAATACCTTGGATTCCGGATCCGGTTAAGTCTGGAAGATCTTCTTTCGTTTGATGGACCCAGTACTTCTGGCGAAGTTGAGGACTACCTCATTCGCTTGACTTGTCCGATCGAAATCTGTGGGCAGGGCACATTGGACAAATAATGCAATGATGATTTCCATAATGACTGCTACTCGATGAACCACTCAAGACCGTCCAGGATTTTCACTTGAGGGCACCTCAATCAACCCCCACGCCATGACCAATCAAATCCTTTAGGGATTTTACTCGAGTGAACATGCGCGATAATCCCGTGTACTTGGGATTATTGCTCAATCACTTCCTGCCATGAGGCGGGATGGCTTCCCGTCTGTTGATGGGATCGGAATGCCTTGCCTGCCTGTCCGGCAGGCAGGTCTCGCTAGGTTTTTTTTGGTCTTAGTCTATTTCGCAGGTGAATAGAAGTGCCCTGAAAGAGCTCTTGTCACATATCTCCCGATGCCGGATTCTTCAGAGTGTGCCTGGTAAGGGGACCAGGGATCGCGGGCATCAGAACACCTGATCAACCTGGCCATGTGCCATACTGGATGTTCTAGAAAGCAGAGTGGCAAGCACTTGTTATACAACTGGCCACCCATAGCTCTATTCATGCGAAACCCAAGTCAACAAACCGCCATCCACATACCATTTCCGGATATTATTCAAGGTGAACTTGCATGGTAGGTTATGTCCTTTCATCCACGTCCAAACGAATCATGTCGAATTACAACGAGGTGCACACTTGAATTGGATCGCTTCCAGAGGCATGGATCACCCTGTCACAGAATACGTAAAAATGGATGGTTTTATACTTGAAGGGAGGTGACCTTCGCAGTCTCTCCCTTTCCGCCTATTCAAAAACTCAATACGGCACAGTTTTCGTGTTGTCTGAAAGGCATGAAGTCATTCATTTAGGATGATCCTGTCATTCATGGCAACCTCCATACCAGACAAAGTAATACGATGATCATGAAATCGAGTACCCTTTTCTTCCTTGCCCTGTTATTCAATCTTGCTGTTTTATGCCTACCAACGAATCTCGCAGGACAGATCAGCGGCACTGTCTTCCGGGACCTGAACGCCAATGGACAAAAGGATAATTCGAGCACATTCAATGAGCCATTCGTGGCGAATGTGACGGTGACGGCCTACCCTGTCACTGGTTCTGTGCAAACGACGACGACCGATGCCTCAGGGGCTTATTCCTTTGCAGGATTGGTCTTACCTGCCCGTATTGAATTCTCGCTTCCGAATGCAGCTGTCTATACTGCGCCATTTAGCCCTACCTCGACCACCAGTGTGCAATTCTATTCGGCTCCGACAACGGCAGCGAATTTTGGCTTCCAGAATCCTGCCCATTTCAGTCAGCCCAACCCGGATCTACTGACCCCAAAATTCCTCAATGGGGATCCTTTTGCTCCAGGCAATGATCTGGCCAACGATCCGGCCCTGTTTCGCTTCCCGAATACAGCCATGGGCAATGCCCAGTCAGGTGGTACACCGACGACAACGTTGGCGACACAATCGCAGATCGGTAGTACCTGGGGAGTGGCCTGGGATCGAAAACGGAACAAGGTTTTTCTCTCTGCTCACTACAAGAGGCATGCACCGCTAGGTCCAGGCGAAACCGGTGGCCAGATCTTCTATATCGATGACCCGGTGGGTTCACCTGGAACACCTGCTCTGTTGATGGACCTGGTCGCTGACCTCGGTATTTCAGTAGGCACCATCGAAACCAATGCCACCCGCCAACTGTCTCCCACCAAAGGCAATGCCAGTCCGGATAACAACGCATTTGCTGCTGTGGGGAAGGTGTCCTTGGGCGACATGGACATCAGCGACGATGGTGAGTTTCTTTATGTGGTCAACCTGCATGACCGCAAGGTGTACCAGATCAATATCGCACAGGCTGTAGGTGGAACGCCCAATGCCGTTGCCCTGCCCGACTTCACAGATCCCAACTGTGCCAATGGCATTGCACGACCCTGGGGTCTTGGTTTCTGGGACGGAGAGCTTTATCTGGGTATTGTCTGTTCTGCAGAATCAGGTGGGAATACATCAGATCTGAACCTGATCATTCAACGATTTAATTTTGCCTCCTCCACCTGGTCGACGGTTCTGGATGTTGTCCCTGATTGGGAAAAGGGAGATATCATTTTTGGGGGTGCCAAGTACAAGTGGCAAGGATGGCGAGATGATTTCAATCAATATATTGACACCGGATGGCCTGTCCATCCACAACCTGTTATCGGTGACATCGAATTTGACGCTGAAGGCTCCATGCATCTGGCTGTGCTGGATCGACTCGGGTTTCAAACCGGGCATCGAAATTTCAGGCCATTCAGTACACAACTGATCACTGGGGTTACCGGCGGCGAACTGTTGCGTACCTATAAGGACCCGGTTACCGGGATGTTTACCTTGGAAAATAATGCTGTTGCCGGTCCGTATGTCTCAGGAGGAACAGGCAACAACAGCCAAACCGGACAAGGTGGACCAAATACTCTGCAAGGACCAGGAGGCGGCGAATTTTATGCAGATGATCATACCACTACCAATCACAGTGAAACCACGAATGGTGGACTCTCTATCATCAAAGGCAGTCAAAGACTATCATCGGTGCAAATGGATCCCATTGACGGCCAGGTCGATGCCTCCGGAGTCGTTTGGTTCAATACCGCGAACGGATTGGAAACCCAGGAATATCAGATCTTTTTCAATGCATCCACACCATCTCCTGACTTCTCCAAACAGAATGGTCTGGGAGATCTGGAATTTCTTTCGGATCCTGCCCCCCTCGAGATCGGCAACCGGATCTGGACGGATACGGACAATGATGGCATCCAGGATGCGGATGAAGCCGGTATCGACGGCATCGTGGTCAAGCTGTTCAAGAATGGCACTCAGGTAGGCCAGACGACCACGGCCAATGGTGGCCAGTGGTATTTCAATGCCTCCAACGTGACCATGAATGGGGCTGCCGGACTGGAATACGATATGGACTATATCATCCGGGTAGAAAGTGGTGATTTCCCCTCCGGACTCAATCTGACCACTGCGAATGTGGGTGGACCCGGGCAGCCGGATGTACGCGACAGTGATGCCGCTCTCGTCAGTGGAAATGCTGAGATCGCTTACACCACCGGAGGGCCCGGAGAGAATGATCATACCCTGGATATAGGGTTTGCGGCTGCGGCGTGTCCGCCGGTGCAATGTTCAGGTGTATCCGTTACTAAAAATTAATAACAGTTGAAGCAAACACAATGAGACACATCTATACTTTGCTCCTCATCACCTTTATTTCCAATCTGAGTTTGAAGGCACAGGTTAGCGGAACCGTTTATCTGGAATTGCCGGTGAATGGAGCTGTGCTGAACACCTACGGCGTTAAGGATGCCAATGAGCCAGGCGTGGAAGGTGTAACTGTAACCATTACCGATGCGACGGGTACAATCACATCACAAACGACTGCTTCAGATGGTACGTGGAGTGATCCTGTGGCAACATTTCCTATACGGGTGGAATTTAGCTGGTCCAATCTTCCCTGGCTATTTAGCGCTCCTTTTGGGAGTAACAGCCCTACCAGTGTTCAATTCTTCAACTCACCCAATTCCAGTGTTAACTGTGGCTTGCAAGATCCTTCCCATTTCAGTTCTACTGAAAACCCTGTTATGATTATCCCCGCATATGTTGCCGGTCCCAATAATGGGAATGGGAGTGGCGAACCGGCTGTCTATGGTTTCAACTATTTAAGTTCCGGCGACACTCACAATGATCATTATGCAGGCCCTACCATTTCAGAAATCGGTGTAACCTGGGGTATTGCTTATGACAAACGCAGATCAGTAGCCTATGCATCAGCAGTGGCTAAGCGCCATTCAGATTTTGGCCCCGAAGGCGTGTCCGGGATTTATAGAATTGACCTTACAGATCCTGGAAATCCCTCTTTATTGGATGGCTTCAACCTCTCGGGTTTGATACCCACTGTGCCAAATCCACGAACTGCCACCAGTTTTGATCCAGGGCCCTACAGCTCTTATGACCCTGAAATATTTGATCTCGTCGGAAAGATGTCCTTTGGTGACTTGGAAATATCCAGTGATGGACAATTCCTTTTTGCCATGAATTTGACAGACCGAACGGTTTATCAAATCAATATATCCAATTTGCCAACCCCTCTCACCGCTTCGGATATTCAACCATTGGGTATTGAACAAGATTTGAATCCCGGTTGTAGCAACAATGATTTTCGCCCTTGGGGTCTGACATACCATCAGAATAAACTTTACGCAGGTGTTGTATGTACCGGTCAAACGAGTCAAGACCTGAATGACTTGAGTGCATCAATATTCGAGTATGATTTTGTCACTTCATCCTGGAGTTTATTTTTTGGACCTTTTTCAATCAATTATCTGAAAGGAGCAACTGAAGGTGGAGGAAATGGCGTGGATAATCGATGGAACTGTTGGGTCGACAATTTTTACAATTTGGATGATGATGGCAATCCCAACTCTACTGGAGACAGAATTGGGTTTCCGCAACCCATCCTTTCAGATCTTCTCTTTGATGTAGATGGATCACTTATTCTTGGTTTTACCGATCGTACTGCTAATCAGGCAGGTCGAAATAACCGCGGCACGGATTCCGGTGATGGCAACCTATACAGTTGTGACTCAGGGGGTGACATTTTGAGAATCTGTCTGATCAATGGTGCATATGTGGTGGAAGGAAGTGCATCAAGTTGCGATACTCCCCTGGATCCATCAGATCCCAATTCGAATGCAGATCGAGGGATTAACAATCAGGAGTACTACTGGGGAGACTATACTGCCGGGTTATCTCATTTTGAAACTACGCAAGGAGCATTGGCTATTCTTCCCGGAACTAACGAAGTGGCTACCAGTGCGATGGTCCCTATAAACCAGCGCACCGGTGGTATCCGATGGTTGAATAATTCTAGCGGTGAGACGACAAGATCCTATGAAATTATTGATCTTTCTTCAAGTCAGGGTGGCTTTGCAAAAGCCAATTCTCTTGGCGACCTGGAAACACTTCTGGATCCTGCCCCCCTCGAGATCGGCAACCGCATTTGGACCGATACCGACAACGATGGCATCCAGGATGCGGATGAAGCCGGTATCGACGGCATCGTGGTCAAGCTGTTCAAGAATGGTACTCAGGTGGGACAGACCACAACAGCCAATGGCGGACAGTGGTATTTCAATGCCTCCAACGTGACTATGAATGGCGCTGCTGGACTGGAATACGACATGGACTATATCATCCGAGTAGAAAGTGGTGATTTCCCCTCCGGACTCAATCTGACCACTACGAATGTTGGTGGCCCCGGGCAGCCGGATGTACGAGACAGTGATGCCGCTCTCGTCAGTGGAAATGCTGAGATCGCTTACACCACCGGAGGGCCGGGTGAGAATGATCATACCCTGGATATGGGGTTTGCGGCTGCGGCTTCTGGTTGTCCATCCGCCTTTACCCCCTCCGATTTTGAAACTCTTGGCTGGCAATCCAGTCCATTGGCTTGTGGTGCCAATCCTGGAAATACCAGTCAGTCCTTCCCCAACTGGGAAGGAACCGGCGTGACCGCCACCTTCACATATAGCACCAACATGTGGGATGGGGATGCCCCGAATGTCTATAAAAGTGCAGATGATCCTCCAAGTGGTTGTGACCCACAATCTTCCATGGGGATCAACGATGTGCATTGTGCGTCCAACTACTGGGGCTCACTTCGCTGGACCAACAACGAAATGAACACCGGCGAAACGACCATGGAAGTCACTTTCGATCAACCCGTCTTTCTGGACCTGGCCAGGATAGGAAGCCTTAGTGTATTGACCAATGGCATGGGAGTGGATGCATGGGAATGGGTCCGTTTCAGGGCCTACGATGCGGCGAATAATATTGTCCCTATCACACCGGCCAATGGTACCGGTGCATACATGGACTGTTCGAACAACATCACTCCAGGAGAAGTAAATTTTGTATCGGACGGAAATGGAGGTCTGTATATCAACACGACCAACATTGTCAAACAAGACCTTGGACTCTACGCACATGCGGATATCGAAATACCCGGCACGCCTATCACCCGTATTGCAGTAGATCATTGGGCATCCGTAAGTGATACGGATGAATCAGTACGTACAGCTCGTAAATCGAGTATCATTTTAAATGTACTCTGTATTTCGCCCGCTCCGGTCAGTGGTTGCGACCTGCAAGTGCAGGCCACGCCAACCTGCCAGATGCCGGCCAACGGCAAATATGACCTGGATGTCACCCTCAACTATACCAATGGCCCCGGCGGCAACATCACCGTCACCCTGGGTACTGGTGAATCAACTTCGGTAGCCACCACGGCCGGAGATGGTTCGGTGACTGCCTCCTTCACCGGACTGGCCAACAGTGGACAAAGTGGTATCTCGGTCTCGGCCGTCTTTGAAGATGATGCCAATTGCTCGGCGGCCGCAACCTATGATGCCCCGGCAGATTGCTGTCCTGGTACAACCTATGAGATCTGCCCGGGTGAAAGCTACACCCTTGAAGTGGAGTCCGGCCTTGGCCTGACCAATATCCAGTGGTATAAAGATGGAGTGGCCATTCCGGCTCCGGAAGGCACGCAATCCAGCTATGTCGCCACCATGATCGGTTCCTATTCCTATACAGCCGAGGATGCCTCCGGATGTCCGTTTGCCCTTTGCTGTCCGGTGGTCATCGTGGAAAGCATGAACTGCTGCATGATCGACATTGTCTCCGTCAACACCACCGACTGCTTCACCGGGGTGTACGACATTACGGTGGAAGTGATGTACGAACTCACTACCCCGGCCAACCTCATTGTGGAGATCAACGGCGACTCGTATTCCTTTGCACTTGCCGGGTTGTCCGGTACGGAATCATTTGTGGTGACCGGTCTGACCTGTGCCTCTACCAGTGGCAATAGTGTCGATGTCCTGGTGTACAATGAGGATGACCCCACCTGTGCCGACCAGGCCAGCGATGCCTATCAGATCCCGCAATTGATCGTCGATCTGGGCGACCTGCCCGCACCCTACCCCACCCTGATTGCCAGTGGAGGCCCCTTCCACACCCTCACACCCCAGCTCTTTCTGGGTACCTGTGTGGACAATGAACTGGATGGCCAACCCGCTCCTCTGGCTGGTCGCACCATCGGTGGGGATGACCAGGGTGCCCAACAGATGTTCACCTACGGCACCTGTACTGTTGCCAACGACGATGAAAACGGCCTGCTCACCGTGACGGAGATCGCCCCGGGTAGTCCGCTGAGCCTGTGCCTGACCGCTACAAATACCTTTGGGCTGCCGGCCTTCCTCACCGCCTGGATCGACTGGAACGGCAATGGTGTCCTCGAAGCGGCAGAGCAAGTGGTCAACACCACTGTGCCGAGTGGCCCGGCCTACAGCCAGTGCCTCACTCTGACGGTGCCGACAACAGCGATCAAGGATCAGGACCTGGGCCTGCGTGTCCGTCTCAACCTCTTTGCCCCGGCCGGGCCGACCGGACTGGCCATCGGAGGGGAGGTGGAGGACTATATGATCCGGGTGACTTGTCCGGAAGAGTCCTGTCTGCCAGCGCAGAGTAGCCGGTAGTCGCACCAGGAAATTGTGGACAAGAAAGTGTATCAGGAACTGGTCCGGATTGAACAAGTGATCGGTTCCATACATCTGCCAGAAGCCAGGCCTTACAGAGGTCTGGCTTCTGTGTAGAAAGGACAACCAATGACAAGAACGCTGCAATGATGATGACCAGGATTCAGCTTTCGATCGATGGCATAGTCTCCCCGACAGGATCACGGGCTAGTCAATAAGCGATGATGCCTGTTCTGCTCACCACGTGACAGGCCGTGTATTGGGGTGTCCATGTCCTTCAGCCTGAAACTACCTGGTGTGCTTCCCAAATGATCTCCAGAGTCGGGCTTTGGTCGGAGGGAAAAATGGACTTCCTTCCATGGCCAGATTCTAGGGAGAGGGAGCTCTTATGGTCTGGTGATGATCCATGTACGCACCATTCATACCTCACCCTCCCTTATGACCAGGTGGAGTATGAGCCCTCTCCCATTTTCTGGTGGAGAAGTCTCAGGGTGGTTATCCTGGATGCCATGATCTGTACCATCGACAACACCAGATGGCATGATAATTGAGAGAATTTTTTTCAAGGAAGCTACTTCAAACAAGATGCGTCATCCAACGATTGAACTGCAAGGCAGCCATCCTGGACGATATCTTGAAGCGGCCCATGGAATGCCATTCAAATCTTCATTGGGTTCAATTTGGGTTAAGTCAAGGAGTTGCCATGGATTCATTTGATTGGATTCAATGGTTCCAACATGTCACCCACTAATCAGCGCCGGAATTCTGACCGGAGTGAATATCGCTTCATTCCTTTCCGCAGGTCAATGGCCCTGCTCTCGCTATGGTGCATGGTGGTTTCGGGATATGGTCAGATTTTGCCATTACCTCTCGACCATTTGATTCGCACTAGCCAACAGCAGATGATCGGTCAACCCACCAGCTACCGGGTCGTCAAAGATCACCGGGATGGCATGATCTATACCATCTGGACAATTCAGATAGAGGCCTGGTTCTCTGCGGATGGGTCAGTTCATCCACTGGTGGAGGTCATCACTCCCGGTGGCCGATTGGAACACGAAGAAGTGCACTTGTGCCCCATGGACGAATGGGAACTGGGAAGAACCTATCTGTTTCTCACCCAACCTGCCCGATCATCGCTGGCACCGTTCGGACTGGAGTCCTATCCGTTGCTGGAGCCAGTGGCTCCGGTTCAGGGAACCCTTTGCAGGGAACAAGCCGGTTATGCCGATGGCTACAGCCGCAGCTATGTGAAGGAGTCGGACCTGGTGACACAAATAGAAAATCTGTCCGGCACGCGCGCCATTCAACCTGACGGGTCGGCCTATCAACCCGGCCAACATGAGGACATGGAAGCCTCATTGCGCATGGCCAACATCACCAACATCATTGACATCAGTGGCTCCCAGGGCCCATTTTATGGTGGACTGGCTGATGCACAAGAAGAGATCCTGATCCTGGGCAGTGGGTTTGGTACATCAGGAACGATCTACTTTGCCAATGCTGATAATGGTGGAATGTCCAATGTGACCACCTTGTCCAGCAATGGTGAAGAAGTGATGATGTGGAAAAATGATTCTATACGGGTGAAGGTGCACAAGAAAGCGACTACCGGAAACATACGGGTCAATACCAGCAATAATGTGGCACGCACCATCGATTGGGCCCTGAACCCTACCTCCTCAGGTGGTAATCGGGTGCAGGTCGAGCTGGTCGATCAAAACGGAAATGGCGGCTATACCCTTTCTTACCATCAGAATATTATCAATACATCGGGCGCCAAGGATGCCTTGAACGAGGCAGTTGAAGCCTGGAGATGCGGGTCACTGGTCAACTGGGAGGTGGACGACAGCGGGGTGACCAACGGCTGGAACCTCAATGACGGGGTGAACAGCATCCTGTTTGACAACAATATCCCCCAGGGCGTCTTGGGGCAGGCTCAATACAGTTACTTATGCAATGTCCAGGGCAATTGCCGGGTGTGCTACCTCCAAGAGTTCGGCATACGCTTCCCTACTTCTGTGACTATCGAACTTTTCCCGGGCTTCCCGATCGAATATCAATGGCGTTTTATTGATGATCCCGGTGGATTATGGTATGACTTCCCCTCAGTGGCGCTGCATGAACTCGGGCATGTCCATGGGTTGAACCATGGTGTGACCACTGATGTGATGTATTATTCACTGCTGAACAATATCGAAAAAAGCGTTCTGACCTCGCATGCGGAGGAGGCAGGCGAATATGTCATGGCTGAAAGCGTGGATGTGAATTGCCTGACCCCGCCCGATCCCATGATCGCACTGCTACAGGCAGATTGTGAATTGCAAGCCCAACCTCTGGCAGTGGAACTCCTATCATTCCGTGGAGAGGTACAAGGAAAAGACCATCTCCTGACCTGGGAAACCGCCTCTGAAGTGAATACCGAGGCGTTCAACCTGGAATGGCAACATGGCGACCATGGAAGATTTCAAGAAATCCAGACGACACCACCATCCGGCACAAGCAACTCCGGTTCTTTCTATTCGTTTGTCCATCGTTCTGCTGGACCCGGCACGCATTATTACCGTTTGTCTGAGTTGGAGACAAATGGAAAAACCCATTATCTGGGCATTATTGCCCTGGATCAGCCAGGAGTTGGACTGACCCTCTTTCCCCAACCCGCTTCGGGCATCCTGAGCATCATGAATGGGGATCATCCCAGTCAGGTGGTAACCTTGCAGATCCGGGATGTGTCGGGACGGTTGGTTGATACCCACTCACTGATATTACCGGAAAAGGATCAGGTATCCATTGACATTTCTTCTCTTACATCTGGAATATATACTTTTGATGTCACCGGACCTTCTATAAGACAAACAATGCCGTTACTCGTGAAATAGGAACTCTCGAATGGAGCAGGATCATATGTGGGGGCAGGGTTACCCCTTCAGTCCTGAGGTATCTGGAGAACCGGATAAAAGGCATTGATCCTTCTGCTTCCCAAACAATATCATGTCACGATAGACAGCTGGACAAGGAGGCTGATCCGTCCTTTGGGTTCTTGTTTGTTGCAAGGCGAGATGGTCACGTGTGATGACATAGAGAAAATCCTGTTGGTCTTGCAAGCAAGAGTCTATATAGGAAAAGGCCATGCCCGGGAAGGACATGACCTGAAAAACCTCTACAAGCACAGTGGTTGTCGGGATGTTCTTGTTACTGCCCCGCCTGAGGGGCAAGGATGCAAGGCAGACATCCTTATGTAGGCCATAGCAAATCACATGCCAATTATCTTAATATGTATTCAGAGGTCAGCCAGGCACTTCAGGGCTCGAGGAGGAGATGATCGGCAGCCGGCTGTAAAAAAGGGACAATCAAAGGTCAAGATCACCGACCTTCGGCAAGAGAGTAAGTGGTATCAGGAGACAGGGTATGGAGAAAGCTCACAATATGATCAACTTCTTCATCCGTCAGATTCTGGTTCAATTGGATCTTACCCATGATCCAGACAGCTTCCTCCAGGGTCTCCACTGATCCATCATGAAAATAGGGTGCCGTTTGGCTGACCAGACGCAAGGGAGCCACCCGGAATACCCTGTCATCAGAAGGATTTTTCGTAATACCTGCCAGTCCTTTATCCACGGAATCGGATCCGGTAAAGGGTTCATAGTCTCTGAAAATACCGAACCGTTGAAACTGTTGCCCACCCACCGCCGGACCACTATGACAGGGTACACATCCCTTGCTCAGGAAAAGATCCAGACCTTTCTTTTCACGGGAAGTAAGCGCATCGCCATCCCCTTTCAAAAAGGCATCGAACCGGGTCGGCAAGACGACTGTTTGAAGGAAAGTGGTTAATGCCTGACCAACCTGAACCTGAACATCCTCAGAAATTTCACCAGGAAAGGCCGAATGGAAGAGACGGGACAAGGTGTCACTTTGGAGGATCATGTCCATCATCGTGTTTGCAGGCAATCCACCCATTTCGTTCGGATTGGCCAACGAAGCCTGCACCTGAGCGGCCAATGTCGTATGTTTCCCCTCCCAGGAATGTCGGGTCAAATAGGATTGATGGGCGATGGGAGGAGTATTCCTAGCACCCATTCGTCCGAATACACCACGGGAGCGACTGAGGTGATCTACTCCTGCGGATTCTATCCGATGGCATGACTGACAACTGGTTTTCCCGTCGCCAGAAAGGCCCGGCTCTCGAAATAACCGCTCGCCAAGTTCAACCAAATCCACTAATTCGGCTGGAGGTTGCGGGTATGGTTCCACTACACCGAGATAGGAATTGGCTTTGTCCATCAAGTCCCGATCAGATACTGTTACAGCGAGAGGATCATGAATAGATACCATCTCCTCCTGTTGACAGGCAATAAAGATGATAGACAAGAAAAGTACTATGAACCTCATCTTATTGATTTTCCATGGATAGAAAGGCCCAGGTGTCATTCCCAGCCTGGTAAGTGAAGTGATAGAGATGTCGTCGCACATCACTGGCAGCCTGAAGACTGAAACTGAATTCAATCCCTTTGACCTCCATCCGTCCATCCGAAAAGAACCTGATCCGATGAGCACAGTCATATGCTGCGCCCTGAATCTGGCTCAAATCTATCTCCAGACGGGGTACCCCTGTCACATGGCCATCCCGGTCCAATGGAACCGAAAAAATGGCAGGAGTGCGAGCCGAACCGAAATACAGACGTTTTTGGCCTTTTCCGACATGAATGCCCAATCCAACGGCATCCACATGTTCCATTTCCACCCGGATTGCACCTGAGGTGCGATCGACACTGATGATCTGGCCATATTGGGTGGAGGCATCACTACCTGCCAATGAACTGGCATAAATCCGGTCACTCTCACAATCATAGGCCAGACCGACCACACCAAAAGGGTTGTCCTTTGAAGCTGGCTTGACTGCCGGAACATCCACCCAAAGTTTCATGGAACCATCGTGAGAATCGACTTTATAAATCCGGTTCTGTTCATGAGGTGGATTTTCTTCCAGACTGACATAGGGAACTGCAGAGACATAGATATTCCCGTCCCGATCCAATACATACGGACCCAGGGAACCGGCCGTCGTCCATTGGGGCAAGGTCAGTCGGCGGCCCGGTGGCTGAGCTTCGACAATGGCAAAGCCTTTGACTCCTGCACCCTGACGAAGATCAATGGCAAACGGTGGGTTGATCCCGTGTTTAATGGGAAATGCAGGTAGCTGCTGACATGTATTGGCCGGACCATTGCCCAACCGGGTGGGTTCACCGCCCTGCTGATCACAACCGATCACCAAAAAGGACCAAACCAGAAGGATGGTCTGCCGATGCCTTATGGGAGGAATGGATGTCGAGCAAATCATTGGGGGTGGCTTTCGATCGGAATAAACAGGGGGCCAACGGTACCAGGCCATGACCTATAAAAGGGCAACCCATTTTGCACTTCAGTCCTGGCCCAACAGTATTCTGACCCCGGGCGATTATCATTTCGCATTTGGGGTACATACCAGATGATCAGATGTTGATTCTTCAACTCCTCAGGTGTTTCCATAAAGATCTCCGGGCCTTGTTGTTCATCCGATCGGCAGCATTGGCCCAGTGTAGCCAGATCTTCTTCCCCTTCACCCGGCCGTCGTGCCACGACATAGGTATATGCCCGGTCTCCCCTGCTCCCATCCTGGAACTGCCCCCGATTAGGAACCATCAAATAGCCGCGGTTCTGCCCCAGAATACGGTATTGGGCCCCTTCTGGAGAATATCGGGTTTGATCGGACTGTAACGACCAGGCCTCCGAGTGGAGAGCTTGCCAGCCACGACCATCCCAGGTATCCATGGTCTGAGGTTCATCCGGTACACCGGTAGCCAGGTCAATCCGGAATACAGGCCTGTACCAGGCATTGCCTCCACATCCCAACCCATGATTCACGCCCGCAATCCGAAAGCGCCCATCCAGGTAGAAATCAAATTGATTCTGATAGTAATAGTTGCAGGCATAGGGCCAAACTGCAGACCGAAAATCCTGAATCAACCTGAATCCCACCACCTCTTGTTCCGACCAGATCGTATCCAATCGGGGACCATGGAAGGCCACTACTGCTGCTGAACTGAACTGGGGGCATCCCATGGCATCCGTGTATCCGACCACGTCACCGGATTCATAGCTGACATGCCAATCCATCAGTTTGGCAGAATGAATGACTGGTTGTCCTTTCCAGGTCACCTGATGGATTTCCAGGCCATCGGAGCCGGTTAGCGTGGCAGGAATAACCCAGTCAGCTATCAGAAAGGTATCCGTCAAACGACAAAAGTTCTCCATCACATAGGTATTCTCCAACGAACGTTCGGTGACCATGGAGGGCTGTTCCTTGCCGGTTGATGGCAAGAGTGTCCATCCCAGCAGTTGTTGATCGGTCAGATCCACCAACGCGGATAGTTGGTGTTCATGATCGGACCAGGTCCAGGCCCCAGCCAGATGAAGGGAGCGTTCACACCTCGAATCCTGGTAAACCCCTCCTGTGGCATCCAGACCCATTTGCTCCAGAACCTGGAGAAATGCCGGTTGTGAAACAGCCAGGTCATGAACCAGTGCAATCAGGTGATCACCTAGAACGGGCTGGACGACTTTCACACCGTCCATGACCAGGATCTGACGATTGCGTACATCCACAATGACTCGCAGGGTCTGGTTGAAAAAATGATTGAACAAGTCCACGCGCCAGAGGTCATTTAGCGAGCCGGACAATTGATAGATATGTTGATCAGCCGGTAATGGCCGACCGATAGAAACGACCTCACATCGCAAGGGCTGGCGGGTGGCGGGATGAAAGGCAAATCGTTGAATTTCGGGATGACGAAGCACCAATTGCTGAGCCATCTGTTCTTCACTGGTCAGCCCCTCAGAAGGCAGAGTCAATATCGGGAGAGTATCCGCTAGTACCCGAGCAAATCCCTCCTTCCGGGCAACTGCAGTCGGAGGTAACCGATGTGGCCCCTGATACAACATCGTCCTGGCCGTTCCAACCGCAGAAGAATGATCACCTATCGAGCCCCGGCATCCTGACCACAGGACGACCAATACCAAGAGGTGGAAGAACAAATGGTTGGGAGAGACCGTCCTGTATGCACATCCGGGGGCTTCCATGAAACGCCAGTTATTAAGTTGGCCCAAGGTAAGGAAAAGGTCTTAGCACCACAGACGGGACAACTATATAGATGCATAAAGAAGAGATACTGGTTCCTTACAGCCCTAAGTTGACGCAAGTGGAAGAGTCGCCAACTGACGGTACACATCCTTCTGCGATCGCAGATAAACCGAAGTAGGATAAGGCCCGAACACTGGAGCCTCAACCACCTTACTGACAACAGGTGTGCGACATGATCCGGCCTTGCCATCGGATAACCACTATCCATGCGCAGATGTGCAAATGCAAAGAAAACGGGAAAGGGAGTAGTGGCCAGCCCAGGTCATACCCCTTGACTGATCAAGCGGATAGTTATAATTTTGTCGCGTTGAGATGACCTTATCATTGATTCATCAGATCATTCTTTTCATTGATGATCGGTTTCTCATCCTGTTTTATATGGTATGATCAGGGGGCTGACTCCTGATGGTATCATGTCACAAATACATTCAAGTTGAGCGGTTTCCCAATCAGGAGATGCTCATCTTTGGACTTCTCCCCCCCTTTGAGTTTTAGACTGACCATTTGGGCACAGTTTTCGCTTACTGTTCTCATTGGTATTTCCAGTTTATTGTTGATCCAGGCGCAAGCTACATGAATCATCAAAATGGATAACTTATAACTTGTTATATGTCAATTATTTTTATAAATAATTGATCTATTTATAAAAAACATGGTGCCGGATTCGAAAATAGAACCGGAACGAGTATGAAGAAAATTGATCAACCTGTGGATAATTCTTTGACGATGAAACGAATGTTTACGCCAAATCGAAACAATCAATTGCTCAACAGAACCGCGATGTGGCTTGCTGCCCTTTGCTGTTTTCTGTTTTCCTTCAGTGCATCGGCACAAGTCGATGTATCCCTGAGCAGTTGGGCAAACAAATCAGTCCTTTCCAAGAGCGAGTCGTTTATGGTTCGTGTCGTTGTCCATAACGATGGCCAGACTGCCACCAGTGGATTGCAAGTGTCCGTCATGCCTTCGGCAGACCTCACTTTAACCGGGGCAACTGCCCCGGGGGGCACAAATTATGCCGCAGGCAATTGGAATATCGGCTCAGCACTCGGTGCCAATGTCGACTCATTAGTATTAGTGTTGACCTATACCGCTGATGAGGAAGGCCCACATTTCGTTTCATCAGAAGTGAGTTCATTAACCGAGATAGATCTTGATTCAGCACCCGGTGACGGAGTTGTGTCACAAGATGACTATGCATCGGCATGTGTCACAGTACCGGTTCGTTTTTGTGCGGCTACTGGTGACACCATCACTTTGACGGCATCCACAGGATATTCGAGCTATCAATGGTACCTGAATCAGGGATTTGGGCCCTTGCCCATCAATGGTGCAACCAGCCAAACGTACAAGGCCTATCTCCCTGGAGAATATACCTATACAGCCATTGATCCGGTTTCCAACTGTCCGGCAGGAACATGCTGCCCGATCATCCTGGATCAAAAATGCATGGATCTGGCTCTGTACAAGAAGCTGGCCAACGGGCAACCCGAGATGGTTGAGCCCGGTGACGTGGTCACGTTTACAATCACCATCGTCAACCAGGGTGACATTACTGCGGACAATATTGTGATCTCGGACTATATCCCGGCTCAGATGACCTTCATCCCGCAAGCCGGATGGACCGCTGCAGCCAGTATCGCCACACGGACCCTGAACGCAGGCGACGAATTGCCTGCCGGTGGATTGCTCCCGGGTGAAATCGTGAATATCGATATTCAATTGCAGGTGAACAGCCCGATGGCCTCAAACACGGTCATCACCAACTGGGCAGAGATCACTTCAGCTACAGACGAAAATGGGGATGTGCAACCGGATATAGATTCCACACCGGACAACAACCCCAACAACGACACCTACCTTGTCGATAACCTGATCAATGACAACGGCAAGCAAAATGGTGACGAGGATGATCATGATCCCGCATCTGTCATCGTCGAACCATTTGACCTGGCCTTGTTCAAACAGCTGGCAAACGGCCAATCTCCCATGATCACCCCGGGTGATCTGGTCACGTTTTCCATTACGGTGGTCAATCAAGGCTTGATTGCAGCTGATAATATCGATCTCGCCGATTACTTCGACCCTGCTCAGATGACGTTGGCCGATGCCAACTGGGTCGCAGATGGATCTGGCCGGATCAGTTTGGTGACTCCCTTGGGCCCTCTGGCACCAGGGGCTTCGACGTCTGTGAACGTTTCCTTTATCGTTGCTGCCGCACTTCCTGCCAATACAGTCATCGTCAACTGGGCAGAAATCTCAGCTGCCACGGATGACGACGGCAATCCTCAGGTCGATATCGATTCCGACCCGGATAATGTCAACAACGACTTGTTCCTTGTTGACGATGATATCAATGGTGATGGTAAAAATGGCGGCGACGAAGACGACCATGACAAAGCCGAACTCATCGTTGATCCATTCGACCTCGCCCTGTACAAGACATTGGGCGCAGGCCAGAATGCCCTGGTCGAGGCTGGGGACAAGGTCACCTTTACCATTCATGTGGTCAACCAGGGTGCGATTGCCGCCGGCAACATCCAGGTGACGGAT
>JACJYI010000003.1 GCA_020636225.1 Lewinellaceae bacterium
GGTATAGGATAAGGGAAAGCAGTATCAGGTGTAAATAACGCGTAACCTCTATTGCTGTTTGCAAGCATTAAATTTCCTGCAAAGTCTGTACAATAGAGGTGGTTGTCCCAACGGTTCAGAATTTCGTTGTTTATCTGATTGAGTTTAAATGTTAGTTCAACTTTTGCCGTGTCCCATTGTGGTGGCACTTGTGCTTTAACTTGCGAAGAACATAGTAGGAAAACAATTCCGAAGAAAGTAATAATCTGCTTCATATGTCTTGATTTAATGATTTGTCATTTGACTACAAATAATGCTTAAGGTTTAATATGTGTTGCCGCTAACATTAGAGTATCCGCTACTCTAATATCGGATATTTCGATTACATCAGTCGTTTTTATTCGGATACTCCGTGTATCTGTGGAGTATCCGCTACTCCAGATGTAGGCTATCTAGGGGCGAGGGGGGCTTGTGCGAACGAGCTACATGAGTATAGATCTCGGTGGTCGTAATGCTTTTGTGCCCCAGAAGGTCCTGGATGTACCGGATATCCGCTCCTGATTCCAACAAGTGGGTGGCATAGCTATGGCGTAGCATATGGGGCGTGATCTTCTTGAGGATGCCGGCCTTTCGTGCTGCCTGGTGGACCACTTGCTGAAGGCTTTTTGACGAATATGGCGTGCCGGATCGTTGACCTTCAAATAGCCAGGTTTCCGGTTTGAATTCCAGGTAATAGTCGCGCAGTATAGGCAAGAGTTGGACGGGCAGGGGGATTTCCCGGTCCTTGTTTCCCTTTCCACGTTCCACCCGAATGATCATGCGGGATGAATCGATATGTGCTGGTTTCAAGGCCAGCAGTTCTGCACTTCGCAAGCCTGCCCCATAAGCCAGCATCAGCAGGCATCGATGCTTGAGATTGGTGGTTAGCCTGATCATCCGGGAGACCTCTTCCATGCTGATCACCTTGGGCAGGGGATTGGCCTTTCGGGGTCGCGGCAAATCATAACGTTGGCTTGGCATCTGTTCCACCTTTTCATACCAGAATTTGATGGCGTTGACCATCTGGTTCTGGTAGGATGCGGATATGTGCTGTTCCTCTTGAAGCCGGAGCATGAATTGAAGGATATCGTCCTTGTTCAGGTCGTTTGGATGTCGTGGGGTAATCCCTGCCAGGAATTTGAGAAAAGTTTGCCGGTAGGAACGGATGGTGTTCGGTGAGTAATGACTGACCTTCAACCTGTCGACATATCGTTGGACGACAGACTGGTCCAGCCGGACTTGGTTGTTTGGGGTAGTAGGGCCAGGTTCGGTGGATTTCATCTGCCACCGGACATCTTGAAACTGGTGTTGACCCATGTCGACCACCTGTTCAAGCCGTTCACGGGTAGCCGAAATGACAAACCCCCTTCCGCCAGGGCCTGGCCTCATGCCCTGTTCGGTCAGCCACGCCCGAAGTTCACGGTCGACATAGGGAAATTTCACCTCCCAGGCAGGGGATGCTGATGATCCATCGGATTGCTCGATAAACTGGACATAGCGGGCCATGCCCTGAAAATAATCGATTCCATCCGTTTACCCAAGCAGGACCCGGGTGTGACCTGATCAATACTCATAGAACAGCACAGCCTCCCCTTCGGCCCAGTAATCGGGTTGGCCCAACACGCCGTTCAGGCGACCCCGAAAGGCGGCTTTCACCCGCAGGCCGGCACGAGTGACCTCATAGGCGGTGGCACTGTAGGGTTCGACCGAGCGAATGATGATCCGGCCCTTGCCCAGCGGACTGAAGCCCTGTTCATTTTCTTCGGGTAAGGTGTACAGCGGACCTGTCGGATACTGGAATACGGGATGGTTGATCCCGAGGATGGCCTGGCCCGGGCCATAGCCGATGGACAGGGTGTCGCCTGGCACGAGAAGATCGCTGACCTCCGGTTCGGTCCATGTCCATTCGAGCTGGTTGGCTGCGATCTCGTTCAGTGACTGGACGCCGATGCTGAAGATAGGGATGGCCGGCTGGCGGAGCTGGCCGATCAGGCTTTTATAGGGTGCAAAATTCACATAATCCTGATAGGTGCTGGCCACCACGGTATTGCCCCAGGGATCCTCTTCGCCGCTGCGGTAGGCAAACTGGACGGTATCCAGTCCGGGTGCCAGCGGGGTCAGCGTACCCGTGGCATAGAAAAGTCCCGTGGGTGTCTCTGTTGGTGGCTCTTCCAACATACTGTCCGATTTGCATGCCTGGACAAGCAGGAGCAGGCCGATGAAGAGGGCGATCAGATAGGAACGGTCAGAAAGCATAGCGCAGTGAAAATTGCAGGTCGCTGTTGAGCAACGTTCGGGTGTTGTTGAAAAAGTCGTCGTAAGTCAGGTCGAACAGGCCCTGGTTGTATCGGACATCCACGGCCCAGCGCTGATGCAGTCGATAGCCATAGCCCAGGACCAGGCCAAGGTCGGTCTTCCGGATCCCGTCGCGGATCTCGAGATAGTTCACCTCGGTGAAGGCACTGCCCTTGGTGGCCACGGACGAGACGTCGTCCCGGACATTGACCCAGGTCAGGCGGGGGCCGCCAAACCACTCGTGCCTGCCCATGCGGCGGACAGCCAGCACGGGCAGTTCGACAAAGAGCAGGCCATTGGTGTAGACGGATTGATCGACCTTGACGGAGGCACCGAAGTCGTCGTAAAGGACATCGGAGGATTCGCGCTCCAGTTCATTGTCCAGGGTCTTGACGGCGAGCTCGGTGCGGATGGACCAGCGGGGCGACAGGTCAGCCTGCACGTAGAGCCCCGCATGCCATCCCGGGGTGGCTGTCCGGAAGGGCCAGACGGGCAGGGCCAGGCGCGGACCGGCCAGGATACCCATGGACCATCGGGTCTGGAACTTCGGCAGGGGAATCGCCTGGGCGGGTAAGTCAGGAAGTTCTCCTTTGGCACCGACAGCCACCTTGCCGGTGAGCCGGGAGAAGGCCATCAATCCGGGGGTGTACTGGGATTCGTCCAGGTCTTCGATACGGGTAAAAGTCTGGCGCTGTTCCGCAGACGGCTCAGGCTTTGCAGCCGGGTTTTCATCGTCGGCCAGGGTCGCCAGCGGTTGGTTGGCTACCGGAGCGGACAGTTGATCGGTGGTCTGGATCGAGACCGGGTTCGGGCGGGCACTGGCAGTCAGTGCGCCAGGCCGTGAAGCAGGTTTGGAGGTCGAAAGTTCGCCGGAGGAAGCACCGGGCATGGCCGCTGAACGCCCATGCATGGCAGACTCGTCCGCAGGCAATGCAACGTCTTCAAGGCCGGCCTGATCGGCAAGGGGGAGGCTGTTGGGCTGCTCGATCGTCGGGGAAGTATCCGGGTATTGGACTGGAGCCGGGTCACCTGCAGACCAGGCCTGCATGGCCATGATGATGACCGACAGGAGGACGCCGGTGAAGAAGGGGAAGGGCCAGCGCTGGTCCAGGACAGGGCCCTGAACATTGGGCAGTCCCCCTGCGCCCCGTTCGGTCTGGTCGATCAGGGCCTCCATGGCCTGCCAGTCGGTTTCCCCGATGGGAAACTCGTGCTGGTGCAGCGACTGGCGCCAGGATCGTTCTTCCGGTGACAAGTGTTCGTTCATGAGTTCACAGTACGGCTGTGTTCCATTTCATGGATCTTTTTTTGCAATGTTTTCCTGGCCTGGGCCAGGTGCCAACGAGAGGTCCCTTCATCGATGCCCAGCATCTCGCCGATATCCTTGTGCCGGTAGCCGTCGATGACATACAGGCTGAACACATTGCGAGCGGTGTCAGGCAGCGACTGGATCAACCGGGTGATCGACTCGGCATCCAGTTGGTCGGTCGCCTCGTTCCGGCTCACTCCTTCCACCGTCATGGTTTCGGGAAAGTGGATGGTTTGCTTGTAGGTCTTCTGACTGCGCACGTGGTCGATACAGGTATTGAACACGATGCGGGCCATCCATCCCCCCAGCGGCCCCGTGGGCTGATAGCCCGGCAGGTTGTTGAGGATCTTCAGGAAGGCCTGATTGAACAGGGCCAGGGCATCGTCTCGGTCGCGAGTGTACCGCAGGGGGATCCCTAGGAGTTTGCCGGCATACCGTTCATACAGGTACCGCTGGGCCAGGCGATGCCCCTCGCAGCATCCTGCGACCAGGTCCTCGTCTGTACTATCGGGGCGGTAGGTCATTCCCGGTGTCGATCTCGTTGTTGCTGAAGATAACGATTCGGGTGGGGATTTCGTTGGGGGATTGATGTTCCTTGTTCCTGGGTTCCTTCCTGCCAGCCGGCAGGCTGGGTTCCTGGTTGATTTTGGTAGGCGGTGGGTGAAAGGTGAGGCAATTCAATGTTCAAGGGAGATATCCTGATGGCCAGACAGAGCTCTATCGGAGATCGGGGAATCCATTTCCGCCATGATCATGGGAATACCCTTCTGCTATTGGTACAGGTATGTGAAAACCATTAAAATGGTTTCCATGATCTATTGGATGCGATAGTCCCAGGGTTAAAACCCTGGGCTACATCTTTTCAGGAAAAGGAGTCAGTCGGGAGGTTTCACAGGTATGACTCGTCCCAGGTTGTGCTGTCGTTTGGCTCTGGAAAATCATCTCCAAGAGCATGCGATGATGGGTTTCCTCTCCGGGCAATGGTTCCATCGATCGATGTCGGATGCCAAACCCATGACGAAGTAGCCCCGGGTTTTAACCCGGGGTTTCGAGAAGCCAATAGGTCAGAAATGGTATTAACCACTCTCCACACTCCACACTCCACACTCCACACTCCACACTCCACACTCCACGGTCTTCGGTCCTCCGTCTTCGGTCATCTGTCCTCGCCAGGGATGCCCATTGGTGGCCGGGGGAAACCAATAAAAAGCCGCCGGAACGTTTTCCGGCGGCTGGGCTATTGAACTATGAGGAAATGAACAAAAAACTTAGTTGGATGCATTGGAACTCATCCGGCGCATGGGTTGGACCGGCTTGACCTCCCCCTCGCCATCCATGTTCATCAGCATGGGCAGGTCGCCATCCGACAGGATGATCTTGGCATTGGGCGACTGGGCCAGCTGGAGGAAGGCCTCGATCGACTTGAACTGCAGGATCATGGGGTTCAGTCCTTCGGAAATGATGGCCTGGGCGTCGCGGACCCCCTCGGCCTCGATCCGTCGGCGCTCAGCCTCCTGCCGGGCTTGGTTGAGGACGAATTCCATGCGCTGGGCGCTCTGGTCGGCCTCCAGTTTTTCTTCGATGGCCCGCGCCAGGTTCTTGGGCATCTGGATGCTCTTCATGAGCACCGCCTCGATCTCGATGCCTTTCCCGTCCAGGAGGGACATCATTTGTTCGCGGATGGCCTTTTCGATCTGGGCCCGTTCACCGGTGTGCATGTCCCGGGCGAAGAAACGTGAACTGACATCCGCTACGGCCGATCGGAAGACGGGCAGGATGATGTTCTTTTCGTAGTTCTTGCCGATGTTGATCAACAGGTCAGGAGCCTTCCGGGGAATGACATGATAGAGGATGGATACTTCCGCGGCGATGTTCAGCCCTTCCTTGGAGGGAATGCTCAGGGCCACTTCCAGGTTCTCGGTCTGTGTGGACACCTTCACGATGGTCGAGACAAAGGGATTGAACAAACGGAGCCCCTCGGTATAGGGCTGTTCCTTGTAGGTGCCCAGGGTGCGCTTCACCCCGACCTCTCCCTGGCGGACGACGGCGCAGGAGGTGAGTGAGAGGATGAGTACGGCGATGATGGAGAGTTGGATCGATTTCATATCGCAGGTTTTGGATACGAAATATCCGGTCGGCCCATCTGGTTCGATCCGCATCGACCCCTGCCGTCCACGGACCGGGCTGGCTGCCTTGATTTTACTATCAACACATTGACAGTCAGTCAGATGAGAATGCTCTGATCTGGATTAGAATGAGGTAAGTTCCTTGTTCCTGGGTTCCTTGTTCCAGGTTTTTCTTGGTTGGGGGAAGGTGAAAGATCTGGCAGCTTGCCTGCCGCAGGCATGGTTCAAGGTTCAAGGCGTCCCCGAATTCTCGGGGAGCCGGTTCAATGTTCAAGGTGTTTCTGGTTCCTGGGTTCCTGGTTCCTGAGGCGTTCAGCAATCCTTTCCTCGGTCCTCGGTCCTCCGTCTTCCCTGCCAGCCGGCAGGCTGGGGTCCTCCGTCCTTCGTGGCCCTTTGTGTGCCTGGTGCCTTGGTGGCGATCACCTACGTTCCTGGTTCCAGGGTTCCTTGTTCCAGGTTTTTCTTGGTTGGGGGAAGGTGAAAGATCTGGCAGCTTGCCTGCCGCAGGCATGGTTCAAGGTTCAAGGCGTCCCCGAATTCTCGGGGAGCCGGTTCAAGGTTCAAGGGGCGTTTCTCATGGTTCCTGGATTCCTGGGTCCTGGGGCGTTCAGCAATCCTTTCCTCGGTCCTCGGTCCTCCGTCTTCCCTGCCAGCCGGCAGGCTGGGGTCCATTGTCCTTCGTGGCCCTTTGTATGCCTGGTGCCTTGTTGGCGATCACCTACGTTCCAGGTTCCTGGTTTCCCAGAAGCCGATAGGTCAGAAATGGGTTTAACCACTCTCCACACTCCACTCTCCACACTCCACGGTCTTCCCTGCCTGCCGCAGGCGAGGGTCATCGGTCCTCGGTCCTGCGTCTTCCCTGCCAGCCGGCAGGCTGGGGTCCATTGTCCTTCGTGGCCCTTTGTATGCCTGGTGCCTTGGTGGCGATCACCTACGTTCCAGGTTCAAGGGTTCCTGGTTGATTTTGGTTGGGAGGAAAGATCTGGCGGCAGTGGTCACCTCCCTCCTCCGCTACAACTCTGGCGGGCAGGCACCAAAACCCCTCTTCTGTCACCAGAAGAGGGGTTTTGCCTGTCAGGTAGTTGACTGGTCAATGAATCCAGCAGGAAATTGACTGCGATCTGGCGTGATCATCTGCGGATCCCCTGAACCGGTCCTTTTTCATCCTGCCCCATTTCATCAATCCGGGCTGACCAGGTAGCACCTTTCGGATACCAGGTCGCGGTGCCATTGACCAGGGTTTTGGCCCTTGGCTGGTAAGTGGCCTTATACTGTCCGTTCAGACTGGCCCGGCGGATAATGACTTCCCCGTTCTTGCTGTTGAAGGAAACCAGCTCCAGAACGTCGGTCACTTCCGTTCCGTTGGTATGGCGCCATTTGGCATCAAAGGTGTTGGACGTTCCCCGACGAACCCAGGTGCCGGACCATCCGCAACATTCTGTTACAGACCAATAGTCGCCCATATTGGCTAACGTGACCTGTTGGTATAGAAGAAGATTGTTCTGGGCAGAACTCACACCAAGGCAAACCACAGATGCAAGTGCAAACAGGACAAGGGATTTGAGCAATGTTCTCGTTTTCATGGCAAGGGAATTTGATATCCAAAGTTGGCATGTCAACCTTGCTGAAATCAATGATTTCGGAGAGGCAAGAACATGACTTTCAAACCATCACCAGGTCGTGGTCGGATGAGCATCTTCAACAGGGATACATGCGACCCCTCCGGGGTCGAGGATCAATGCGACATCCAGAAGCTACAGACATGGAACCCCTCCGGGGTTCGACCAATCAGCCGGAGGCAGACAAAAGCAGAATGAATGCGCCTGTCTGTTCGAAACGCCCTGTTTCCTGCAGCCAATGGCAGATCCTCCACATGAAATATCCCAATAACGAAATATCTTTCTTCGCGTCTCGGCGCCTCGGCGTTTCATTCCTCTCTCCTCCGGCGGGCAATCATTCCTGTTTTGTCACGAAACAACGCCATCAGGAAATAACCCAATAACGAAATAACCTGCTTCGCGTCTTAGCGCCTTTGCGGTTCATCCCTCATCCCTCATTCCTCCCGCCACGGCGGGCAGGCATCCCTCCCGCCACGGCGGGCAATCATCCCTGTTCCGTCACGAAATAACCCAATAACGAAATAACCTCACTTCGCGTCTTGGCGCCTTTGGTACGCCATGAGGCGTGTGTCTATATTAATTAACCATTAAACCCAGTATCATGAAAGGGATACACAGGCCAATTTGCCGTTCAGCCTGAAGCAGCCGGAAGGCATGAGGAGGAAACGAACCATGCTAAGTTTCTGGTCAAGCGATTATGCGAGCCGTAACACAAGTGAACCCGGTAAGGCTTCGTTACGCAACACTGCAGTGGTCAACCTTCCGAAGATGGCGAAACCTGAAACATATTGGGAAGAAACGGTAAAACGCACCAATATGGCTGCACGGAGTAGGACGGGATGGCGCGTATAATGAGGGAGACACATGAACATGGGATCCCCTAACGCCATGTAGTAGACCGCTACATGGGCGAGGGAGTCGGAGATGCCCATAGTACTGCTGATACTGAGGACAACATAACCACAGAGGAGGGAAGGGGCATTACTATTGGAAACGTTTTAGATAACAAAATGACTACCTAAATGGAGAAGCGAAGTATCCTAGAAAAGGTACAAGCGGAGATAGAAATCCTGGAGCAGAAGAAGCGAAAGGATCAAAGTACGCAGGACAGGTGCAGGCTGTTACAACTAAAACTATATCAGAAAGCCAAGCAGGAAAGTAAATTCAAGTTCTACATACTATATGACAAAATCAGCCTAAGCTACATCATGGAGGAGGCCTACCGGCGATGTAAATCGCGAAAAGGATCAAAAACTCCCGGCGTGGATGGGCTGACGTTTAAACAGGTTGAGGATACTGGGCGCGAAGCATTTCTCGAAGCAATTAGAGAAGAGCTACAAGAGCACAGATATAAACCACAGCCAGTCAAACGAGTCATGATAGAGAAGGAGAACGGCGGACATCGACCATTGGGGATACCGACCATTAAAGACAGGATAGTACAACAAGCCTGTAAGATGGTCATTGAACCAATATTCGAGGCTGACTTTAACGAATCATCCTATGGGTTCAGGCCGAAACGATCGGCAAAAGAAGCGATGGCTGAAATTAAGGGTAATCTGAGTAAGGGAAAGCACGTGGTATACGATGCGGATTTAAGCAAATACTTTGACACCATCCCACACGATAAGCTAGTGAAGGCTTTGGAAGAGCGCATAGCCGATCCCCGAATAATTGCACTAGTGAAGCTATGGCTAAAGTCACCAGTAGTAGAGAGTGATGGAAGGTATAGTGGAGGAAAAGGACAATCGAGAGGGACGCCCCAGGGCGGCGTGATATCTCCACTGTTAGCGAATATATACATGAACCTTCTAGACAGAATTGTCAACAAGATGAATGGCTATTTCGCGAACCTGGGGATACGGATGATCAGGTATGCGGATGACTTCATATTGATGTCACATGAGATCAAACAAGAAGTAATCACGAAGCTGCATGGATACCTCAACCGCATGGAACTTACAATCAACGAAGAGAAGAGCAAGCTGGTAAATGCGGGAGAAGAGCCTTTTGATTTTCTTGGATTTACCGTACGATATGACAGGAGTATACTATTTAAAGGCAGCCGCTTTTGGAATATCTTCCCAAAGCAGAAAGCTCAAAAAGGGATACGAAAAGCGATCGATGTGAAACTCAAGTTGATAGGTCACTACCCGGCAAAACAGGTTGCTTCAGAACTCAACCCTATAATCAGGGGTTGGATGAACTACTACAAAATCGAAGGAGTCAGCTACACACAGGCGGCATTCAGGAAGCTGAATGACTACCTTAGAATCCGTCTGAATAGATATTACAATCGTAAAAGCCAGAGGAAATCGCGCCTTCATGGTCAGGAGGCCTACGATCTATTAACCAAGAAATTTGGTTTAATAGTACCGTATACGACCAATGGTTTACGACCTGTGTATGCCCAAGGACGAAACCAATAGGAAAGCCGTATGCGGGAAAACCGCACGTACGGTTTGACGAGGGGGTGAGGGGTAGCTATCTTGCTGCTCCTTACTCTACTCTACCGGTTCATCCCTCATCCCTCATCCCTCATTCCTCCCGCCACGGCGGGCAGGCATCCCTCCCGCCACGGCGGGCAATCATCCCTGTTCCGTCACGAAATAACCCAATAACGAAATAACCTGCTTCGCGTCTTGGGTACGCCATGAGGCGTGTGTCTATATTAATTAACCATTAAACCCAGTATCATGAAAGGGATACACAGGCCAATTTGCCGTTCAGCCTGAAGCAGCCGGAAGGCATGAGGAGGAAACGAACCATGCTAAGTTTCTGGTCAAGCGATTATGCGAGCCGTAACACAAGTGAACCCGGTAAGGCTTCGTTACGCAACACTGCAGTGGTCAACCTTCCGAAGATGGCGAAACCTGAAACATATTGGGAAGAAACGGTAAAACGCACCAATATGGCTGCACGGAGTAGGACGGGATGGCGCGTATAATGAGGGAGACACATGAACATGGGATCCCCTAACGCCATGTAGTAGACCGCTACATGGGCGAGGGAGTCGGAGATGCCCATAGTACTGCTGATACTGAGGACAACATAACCACAGAGGAGGGAAGGGGCATTACTATTGGAAACGTTTTAGATAACAAAATGACTACCTAAATGGAGAAGCGAAGTATCCTAGAAAAGGTACAAGCGGAGATAGAAATCCTGGAGCAGAAGAAGCGAAAGGATCAAAGTACGCAGGACAGGTGCAGGCTGTTACAACTAAAACTATATCAGAAAGCCAAGCAGGAAAGTAAATTCAAGTTCTACATACTATATGACAAAATCAGCCTAAGCTACATCATGGAGGAGGCCTACCGGCGATGTAAATCGCGAAAAGGATCAAAAACTCCCGGCGTGGATGGGCTGACGTTTAAACAGGTTGAGGATACTGGGCGCGAAGCATTTCTCGAAGCAATTAGAGAAGAGCTACAAGAGCACAGATATAAACCACAGCCAGTCAAACGAGTCATGATAGAGAAGGAGAACGGCGGACATCGACCATTGGGGATACCGACCATTAAAGACAGGATAGTACAACAAGCCTGTAAGATGGTCATTGAACCAATATTCGAGGCTGACTTTAACGAATCATCCTATGGGTTCAGGCCGAAACGATCGGCAAAAGAAGCGATGGCTGAAATTAAGGGTAATCTGAGTAAGGGAAAGCACGTGGTATACGATGCGGATTTAAGCAAATACTTTGACACCATCCCACACGATAAGCTAGTGAAGGCTTTGGAAGAGCGCATAGCCGATCCCCGAATAATTGCACTAGTGAAGCTATGGCTAAAGTCACCAGTAGTAGAGAGTGATGGAAGGTATAGTGGAGGAAAAGGACAATCGAGAGGGACGCCCCAGGGCGGCGTGATATCTCCACTGTTAGCGAATATATACATGAACCTTCTAGACAGAATTGTCAACAAGATGAATGGCTATTTCGCGAACCTGGGGATACGGATGATCAGGTATGCGGATGACTTCATATTGATGTCACATGAGATCAAACAAGAAGTAATCACGAAGCTGCATGGATACCTCAACCGCATGGAACTTACAATCAACGAAGAGAAGAGCAAGCTGGTAAATGCGGGAGAAGAGCCTTTTGATTTTCTTGGATTTACCGTACGATATGACAGGAGTATACTATTTAAAGGCAGCCGCTTTTGGAATATCTTCCCAAAGCAGAAAGCTCAAAAAGGGATACGAAAAGCGATCGATGTGAAACTCAAGTTGATAGGTCACTACCCGGCAAAACAGGTTGCTTCAGAACTCAACCCTATAATCAGGGGTTGGATGAACTACTACAAAATCGAAGGAGTCAGCTACACACAGGCGGCATTCAGGAAGCTGAATGACTACCTTAGAATCCGTCTGAATAGATATTACAATCGTAAAAGCCAGAGGAAATCGCGCCTTCATGGTCAGGAGGCCTACGATCTATTAACCAAGAAATTTGGTTTAATAGTACCGTATACGACCAATGGTTTACGACCTGTGTATGCCCAAGGACGAAACCAATAGGAAAGCCGTATGCGGGAAAACCGCACGTACGGTTTGACGAGGGGGTGAGGAGTAGCTATCTTGCTGCTCCTTACTCTACTCTACCGTTTCTCCTCATCGACCCCTCCACTCCTCGCCTCCTCCCCCTTCCACATATTCCGATCATTTCCCACCGCCATCCGGCTCCCGTTCATTACCTTTGCACGCGGTTTGTAAAAGACGACCCGCATGCCCAAAGATTCCTCCATCCGCTCCGTCCTGATCATCGGGTCAGGACCCATCATCATCGGCCAAGCCTGCGAATTCGATTATTCCGGTAGTCAAGCCTCCCGTTCCCTGCGGGAAGAAGGCATTGAGGTGATCCTGATCAATTCCAATCCGGCCACCATCATGACCGATCCGGTCACAGCCGACCATATCTATCTTCTGCCTCTCACCGTGGAAAGCCTGATCGAGATCTGTGAAAAACATCAGATCGATGCCGTCCTGCCCACCATGGGCGGCCAGACGGCGCTCAACCTGGCCATCGAAGCCGACCAGCAGGGGGTGTGGGAACGTTTCG
This sequence comes from Lewinellaceae bacterium, assembly GCA_020636225.1. Taxonomy (GTDB): domain Bacteria; phylum Bacteroidota; class Bacteroidia; order Chitinophagales; family Saprospiraceae; genus JAGNXB01. The sequence goes on from JACJYI010000003.1 coordinate 12,433, forward strand.
GGATCCGGATGATCGGGGTGGACATTGCGGCCATCGAACTGACCGAGAACCGGGAAGCCTTCCGCCAGCATATGGTCAAGATGGGGATGGGCGTCGCTCCTTCCTATATCGCCAATTCCTTCCTTGAAGGCATGGAAGCCGCGCAGAAGATCGGGTTTCCCCTGGTCATCCGGCCATCCTATACCCTGGGGGGCACCGGTGGGGGATTCTGCCACAAGCCGGAAGAATTCGAAGAAGCCCTTCGCCGCGGGTTGAATGCCTCGCCCACCCACGAGGTGCTGGTCGAAAAAGCGGTGTTCGGCTGGAAGGAGTTCGAATTGGAACTGTTGCGCGACAACAAGGACAACGTGGTCATCATCTGCACCGTGGAGAACATGGACCCCATGGGCATCCATACCGGCGACAGCATCACCGTCGCTCCGGCCATGACCCTCTCCGACACGGCATACCAGGCCATGCGGAATGCGGCGATCGCCATGATGCGTTCCCTGGGCAACTTTGCCGGTGGGTGTAATGTGCAGTTCGCCCAGAATCCGGAGAATGAAGAGCTGATCGCCATCGAGATCAACCCCCGGGTGTCCCGCTCGTCGGCCCTGGCCTCCAAGGCCACGGGATATCCCATCGCCAAGATCGCTGCCAAACTGGCCATCGGGTATTCCCTCGATGAACTGAAGAACCAGATCACCAAGACCACCTCCGCCTACTTTGAGCCCAGCCTGGATTATGTGATCGTCAAGATGCCGCGCTGGAACTTCGAGAAATTCCATGGGGCGAACGACCTGCTCGGGCTGCAGATGAAATCCGTGGGTGAGGTCATGGCCATCGGCCGCAACTTCCTGGAAGCCCTCCAGAAGGCCTGCCAGAGCCAGGAGGAAGGCCGCATGGGCCTCGGTGCAGACAAGAAGGAATGGATCCGGACGGAGGATATCCTGGAGCGCCTGCAACACGCCAGTGCCGACCGGGTGTACCGGATCAAGGACGCCCTGCGCCTGGGTGTCTCCAGCAACACCGTGCACAAGCTGACCCAGATGGACCCCTGGTTCATCCGGCAGATCAAGCGACTGGTCGAGTATGAAAAACAACTGGACCGCTACAATGTGCCAGAGGACATCCCACGCGATTTCCTGATGGAACTCAAGCAGGTGGGCTACAGCGATGCCCAGATCGCCTGGCTGATGCGGGTGGATGAACGAGCCGTGACCAAACACCGGCTCAACCTCAATATCCGCCGGACCTACAAGCTCGTGGATACCTGCGCCGCCGAATTCGAGGCGCAGACGCCTTACTACTATTCCACCTTCGACGAGGAGAATGAGAGTATCCCGTCTGACAAGAAGAAGATCATCGTCCTCGGTTCCGGTCCCAACCGGATCGGTCAGGGGATCGAATTCGACTACTGCTGCGTCCATGGCCTGCTGGCCATCAAGGAGGCCGGCTATGAGGCCATCATGATCAACTGCAACCCGGAGACGGTCTCCACTGACTTCGACATCGCCGACAAGCTCTATTTCGAGCCGGTCTTCTGGGAGCACATCCAGGAGATCATCGAACTGGAAAAGCCCATCGGCGTGATTGTACAGCTGGGTGGCCAGACGGCCCTCAAACTGGCCGAGCAGTTCTACAAGGCCGGCGTGCCCATCATCGGGACCGACTTCCGCAACATGGACCTGGCCGAGGATCGCGGCGCATTCTCCGACCTGTTGAAGGAGCAGGGTGTGCCCTATCCCGAATACGGGGTGTCTGAAACGGTCGAGGAAGCCCTGGCCATCGCCAAGCGCGTGGGCTATCCGGTCCTCGTAAGACCGAGTTATGTGCTCGGGGGCCAGCGGATGAAGATCGTGATCAACGATGAGGAACTGGAGCAATCCGTGCTGTCCATCTTCAAGCACATGCCGGACAACCGGGTGCTCATCGACCAATTCCTGGAGCGGGCCAAGGAGGCCGAGATCGATGCCATCTTTGATGGGGACGAGGTCCATATCATGGGCGTGATGGAGCATATCGAACCGGCCGGTATCCATTCCGGTGACAGCAGCGCTATGCTGCCCACCTACAGCCTGAGCGAGGCAGCGGTCAATACCATGATCGAATATACTGAGCGGATGGCCCGGGCATTGAACATCCGCGGATTGATCAACATCCAGTTTGCCATCCATACGGACAAGATCTCCGGCGTGGAAAAGGTCTATGTGATCGAGGCCAATCCAAGGGCCTCCCGCACCACCCCGTTCATTGCCAAGGCCTACAAGGTACCTTACCTGAACATTGCCACCCAGGTGATGATGGGCGTGAAAAAGCTGAAGGATTTCGAGATCAACAAGCAGCTGGAGGGATACGCCATCAAGGTGCCGGTGTTCAGCTTTGACAAGTTCCCCAACGTGGACAAGCGCCTGGGCCCCGAGATGAAATCCACCGGTGAGATGATCCGGTTCATCAAGGACCTCAAGGATCCGTACTTCCGCGAGCTGGATCGGAATCGGTCGATGTATTTGTACAATTAAGGGTGCTCGGCACTTGGTGTTCGGTACTCGGTACTCGGTGCTCGGTACTCGGAAAACGTGAAGGAGTTATGGGGTTATTGAGTGATTTCGAAAAATCCGTCGCCAAACCAGGGCCTCAGTTACATCATGACCCGTGCTCAATGAACAAGGCATAGGCAATTCAACAGGATAGTTTAGACCCGAAGATTGCCGCATTGTTTTGCCGATATGGTAAAGGATTCTGCCAGGGGCGAAGAGCTATAAGCCTCTTGTCAAGAGTGAGGCCCCCAACGGCAAAACCGGAGCGGCCGGGTCATGATGTCAACAACGTTCATTCGCAGGACGAGATAAGGGAATCCTCAAGCTTTAAGACAAGGCCCATTTTGGCGACAGCGGTTTTCGGCAACATGCCCCGCATGTTGTCGTCCCGGACGTCATCCGGGGGATGACGAGCGGGATGCTTCCTTTTGGTGCCTCAAAAGGAACCCCGAGTACTCGGGGCGCCGGCATGAGGCGGGCCAAAAATGAAATTCTTCAGCCGAAGATTTTACAATGGAACTATTAAGTGGAATACTACACAACTGCCCGAAACAAAATTGATATACGACCCTAAAGGCCCCATTCGAAATAACGATTGACTCCTTACGAATGGGTAGGATACCAACCCCTGAATTAAATTCATAACTATAGAATACAATCAAAAAAAATGGTCCTAAGTTCGCCAAAGCAGTATTGGGATTCGGGAGATAATGGTCTGGGGTTATTCGTTTACGCCACGGCGGACAGGTATGGGTTTATTCGTTTAGGATGTCTGTTATCGCCCTTGTAAGAGTAAGGAATGAAGCGCGAAGGGGGGCTCGGTACTCGGCATTCGGAACTCGGCATTCGGAACTCGGCATTCGGTGAACGGCGATTCCCGGTAGCATCGGGTTATGCCTGATTTCGGGTACCTTTATTCACCTCCGGGAAACCAAATCACCACGATCAAGTACCCTGCCATCGGCAGGCGGGCAAATTTGTTATTTTTGGTTGAATATTGGCATTTCACCCATACGCTCTGACCATGTCGTTACTCTTCACATTGTTACTCTCGGCCTTTCTTTATTCAACTCCCGTTCCTGTCGAGCCGATCGTGCCAGACGGGATCTATCTCGTCCTGGATCAATTTGATGTCCAGCCGCAAGGCATTGCCGTCGGACAGCTCATTCCCTATAGCCACGATTTTCTGGACGATGACGAAGGGGAAGCCCGTTTCCTGGCTGTTGACCCCGTGGATTTTGTCCCGTTGCAGCTATCCACCGCACCGGAAGGGGTCGTACAGAAGGACAAGCGCATCAACCTCCTGCTTACCCTGGAATCGGCATCAGCCAAACGACTGGCGGAGTTTTCCACCCGTCATGTCAACCAGCGAGTAGCCACCGTGATCAACGGACAGGCCGTGACCCTGCACATCATCCGGATGCCGATCACGGAAGGCAAGCTGCAGGTGACCCGCTGTACGGATCACGCCTGCGAGAAACTCCTCGTTGCCCTGAAGGACAACGTGGTGCAGCAGGATTAGCACTGGTCCATTATTGAATGGCGAATGGAGAGCGTATCTTAACGATATGGATCACCAACAATTCGTCATGCCTCTCCGCCTGATCGCCCTCATCGGCTCTTGCCTGGTTCTGCAAGGGGTGTCTGCCCAGTCGATCACCCCTGATGACCTGACCCATCTGACCGGCGTTTATCGGCATCTCCATGCGCATCCGGAACTCTCCATGCAGGAGGTCGCCACCTCATCGTATCTGACTGCCGAACTGGACAAAATTGGACTTACCTGGCGCCATCCCATCGGTGGCCACGGCATTGCCGGTCTCCTGGAAAACGGGGATGGCCCCACGATCCTGCTGCGAACGGATATGGATGCTCTTCCCCTGGTGGAAAAAACCGGTGCGCCTTATGCCAGCAATGTGATGGTTGAAAAGGATGGGACTCCAACAGGTGTGATGCATGCCTGCGGCCACGACCTGCACATGACGGTATGGCTGGGCACCCTGGGATATCTCGCTACCCATCGGCATACCTGGAAAGGGCGTATCCTGTTCGTGGCCCAGAGTGCAGAAGAGACGGGACAGGGGGCCAAGCGGATGCTGGATGACGGGTTGTATGATCTGTTTCCTCGACCTGACCTGGCCCTGGCCTGGCATACCAGTGCCGACCTGCCATCGACGGCGGTTGGCATTTGTCCGGGATGGGCGATGGCCAATGTGGATATGCTGTCCATCCTGGTCCGGGGTGTGGGTGGCCATGGGGCGTCGCCGCATCTGGCCATCGACCCGGTGGTCACGGCTGCCAAGATCGTGGTCGACCTGCAAACCATTGTTTCCCGGGAGTCCTCACCATTCGATCCGGCGGTGGTCACGGTAGGGGCGATCCATGGTGGCACGGTGGGCAATATCATCCCGGACGAGGTACGGCTGGAGCTGACAGTCCGGTCCTTCGGCGATGAGCAGCGGGCCTCCCTGATCCAGGCCATCGAGCGGACCTGTTGGGGCACGGCCATCGCCGCCGGCATTCCGGATACGCTGCTGCCGGTGGTCACGGTGCGGGATATGTTCACGCCTGCCTTGTACAACGATCCGGAATTGAGCCGCACCGCCCGGGGCATCCTCGAAGAGTTGCTGGGGAAGGAGCAGGTCGTGGAGATCGCACCGCAAACAATCGGGGAGGATTTCTCGCGATACGGCCGTCAGGATCCCGCCATACCCAGCCTGATGATGCGCCTGGGGACGGTTGACCCGGCTGTCCTGGCCAGCACGCCGACTACGGCCCTGCCGGGCTTGCATTCGCCCTACTACCTGCCGGATGTCGAGCGGGCGATCCCATTGGGTATCCGGGCAATGACCCACCTGATCAACCGCATCACCACGGATGATCATTGATTCTGGATGGCTTTGGTGCCAGGCATGAATGGGCACCGATATCATATGGAAGGTTCATCACCGATCATGGACTGGTCGTCGATCTATGTGCTCATGATGAAAGTCAATCCCTGGACCGAACAAAACCATCTTGTTATTCATGAAATGGAGCTAACTTGAGCCTCTGGCTTGGTCCGAACGACCATTTTTGGATCAGCGAGAACTGACAACCAACAGGATGTACCATTTGATCCATTGCGTATGGGCACGTCCATTTTTGATCCATTCCGATTGGCCATCGTCCTGTGTGGACTGGTTTGGTCTGTAAGTTTGCCCGCCCAAGCGATTTCCACCGGTTCCCCGGATCCGGAAAAGGAGGCGTTCCTGAGTGGATTTCTGTCCACCTATCTCACCTATCCATCGGTGACCGGTCATGAGCGGGAGGCCGGTGAATTTCTCGCCCGGGCCTACCAGGAGCAGGGGCTGTCCGTCAGGGTCCTGACCCGGGAGGAGGACAGATTCAACCTGGCGGCTTCTCTCTATCCCCTTGAACGTGGGAAGCCCAATATCATCCTGCTCAATCATATCGACGTCGTGGATCCCGGGAACGTGGCGGACTGGCGTCATCCCCCATTTTCCGGAGTGATCGACGACGGAGAAGTGTGGGGTCGCGGGGCCATTGACAACAAGGCCATGTGTGCCATGGAATTTGCCGCTTTGGTGGACTTCATTCCCCTTGCGCGAGACAAGGACCTTCCGTTCAATGTCACCCTTCTTTCCGTGTCCGGCGAGGAGACAGGTGGGGCCACCGGGGCAGCCATCGTGGCCGACAGTTTCTTTCACCTGCTCAATCCGATCGTGGTCCTGGGGGAAGGTGGTTCCGGTGTCCCGGGAGTGATCAGCTCCGATCCCGACAAGGTTCTGTACGGGGTGTCCATCAATCATAAGCGAGCGTTATGGCTTCGGTTGAAGCTCGTCTTATCCAGTGCAGGACATGGTTCTGTGCCAACCAAGGAGAATGCGACCATGCAGATGGTGTCAGCATTGGAGCGCTTGAATCAACGAAAGAACAACCTCTTCTTTTCCTCTTCGATGAAGATCATGTTCACGGAACTCAGCCAATATGAGGAAGGGATGAAACGCGTGGCATTGCGGAATATCGGGATGTTCAAACCGTTTGTGGGTTCGACCTTGCGCCGCGAACCGATCATCCATGCCCTGGTGACCAACACCATCGCCCTGACCGGCATCCAAAACCCGGAGGGAAGTCAGAATCAGGTGCCTCAGGCCGTGGAAGCCGTGCTGGATTGCCGGCTTTTACCCGAGACAGATACGGATGATTTTCTGGAGGAGTTGAAGGGATTATTGGCCAATGAACATATCCAGATCGAAGTGATCAAGGAAACGGTCAAGGCTGAGGATACGCAGCCGGATATCTTCTATGCCATGCTGGAGGAGGCGCTGAAACGAAACCATCCAGGCTCTGAGGTCGCCCCCATCCTGTTTCCGGCAAGCAATGACAATAACTATTTCCGCGCAAGAGGAGTCAGCGCGTATGGCATTTTGCCCATTCCCATGACCATGGACATGATTTCATCCATTCACAGCGTGAATGAACGAATACCGATCCATTCATTACGTCACGGGACAAAGGTATACCGTGATTTCCTGTCCCAGATTTTTGATACGGCTCTGACCCCGTCAGCGCTCACCCAACAAGTCAGAGGGAAGATCGTCGACAAGGCGCTTGGTTTACCCCTGTCGGATTGCATGATCATCCTTTCCAATGATACAGCGGTTATTCATGCAGGGCGATCGGATCTGCTTGGCGACTTTCGCATGGAGCAGGTGCCCATCGGGCGTTATCGCTTGAAGGTTGTCGCAGACGGGTTCGAGAAAGTTGATATCCCCGGCATCATTGTCAGTACCGGGCATGAGGTTGTCCTGCGCTTGTCCCTGAATGAACTGGATGATCATTCTGACACCCGAATGGCCATGGCAAAGTTGAGTGCCATGAATGAGATGTCGACCGTCAGTACAAAGACATTTGATGTGGAGGAAACCGGGAGATACCCCGGCAGCAGGGAGGATCCCGCTCGCATGGTTGCCAATTATCCCGGTGTACGTGGTGCAGATGATTCCAGGAATGATCTGATCATTCGCGGCAATGCCCCCTTTGGTCTGAAATGGAGAATGGAAGGCATCGATATTCCCAATCCCAACCATTTTGCCATTTCCGGTACATCGGGAGGAGGGGTCAATATCCTGAACAGCCAGTTGCTGGATCGCTCCGATTTCTATACCGGAGCATTTCCAGCCGAATTCGGGAATGCCATTGCCGGGGTTTTTGACCTCCGCCTGCGGGAAGGGAACAACGAACAACATGAGGCATCCGTTGAATTCGGTTCAATTTCGACCGGCATTACGGCAGAAGGACCGATGTCCAAGAACAGCCGGTCATCCTATGTATTGTCCATTCGAAATTCAACGCTCGGGTTCCTGAATGACCTCATCCACAGCAAGGCATTGGATTATTCACAACAGTTCGGAGTGGACGCCATCCCGCATTTTCGGGATGCCACATTCAAGATCAACCTGCCTGTTCAGGACCGATCCTCGTTCAGTGTTTTTGGAATGGGTGGGGTGAGTCGCATCACCTTCCTGGAGGATCGGAGAAGGCCTTGTTCCTTTTCGTACGAGGATCATGGACAGGATGTGCGCTTTGGCTCGCAAACAGGTGTTTTGGGCGTCAACTTTACCACTCGGTTCTCACCGACGACCTCCTCCGAATTCATCGGATATATGACCTACCAGGGAATGAACAGCGACAGGATCCGCATTCTCAGGGATTCCATTGACAATGAAGTCATCGGGCAACGGCAGGAATACTGGAACCGTTCCGGCCGCACCAATTATGGCACGACCTTGCGATTGACCAAACGAATCGGAACCCGGCATACACTGTCGTCAGGCGTGACATACGAAGCGACGCAATACAGGTATGCTGACACACTCGCATTGACCAGGGTGACCGATGCTGCCGGATGGACGGGCTCACTTCGGGCATTCTCACAATGGCGCTACCGGATCAGTCACTCCCTTGCCTTGAATGTGGGAGTCAATGGGATCTGGTTTCACCTGAACCATTCCTGGGCCATTGACCCGCGGGCGGGGATGGTGTGGAATATCACCAGGAAAAGCAAGCTCAGTGCTGCCGTTGGCATTCACAGCCAGTTACAACCCCTGTATCTCTATTTTCAGGAAGTTGACAATGGATCTGGCCAGACAGGCCAATACAACCGATCCATCGGTTTGACCAGAAGTCAGCATTATGTGGTCGGTTTTGATCGGTTCCTGACCGAGAACCTGCATTGGCGGTTGGAGGCATATTTCCAGAATGTCACGAATGTTCCGGTACAGGTAGGAGCCAGTTCCTGGTCCATGGTCAATGAAGGTCTTGACTTCAAGCTGAGCTTCCCGGGTATATTGCAAAATACAGGTACAGCCTACAACTATGGTGTGGAGTGGACACTGGAACGAACCTTCAACCAACAGTATTACTATCTGTTCACGGCGACCCTCTATGAGTCCAAGTACACCGGCAGTGACGGGGTGATCAGAAAAACGGATTCAGATGGGAACTACATCCTCAATTTTGTGATTGGCAGGGAATTCAATGTGGGTAGGGGACAAACCTTGAATGTCGGATTGCGAACCAATCTTTCTGGTGGAAGACGACATACGCCGATCGATCTGGAGGAGTCCCGGAAACAGGAAAAGACGATCTACGTGGATTCGCTGGCATACAGCTTGCAATTCCGGGACTATTTCCGGACAGACCTGAAATTTGCCTATCGGATCAACTCGCCAAAAGTGACGCATGAGATTGGTCTGGATTTGGTCAATATGATCCCGATCGGATTGAAAGGGGAAGATGACCTGCCAGAGGGTTGCACAGGCTTTCCGCTCAGTACCCGGAACATCCTCACGACATTGTACGATCCCGTTGATCAACGGATCCGAACGGAATATCAATTGGGATTCCTGCCGATATTCTATTACCGGCTTCAATTCTGATCCATTCTCCTGTAACGCACCATGAGTGATATTCCTGCTATGAGAACGATCGGACCACCTTTCATCGCAGCCAGCCGGCACTACCTGTGCGTTGTCGAGCCGGGGTCCGATGTACAGTGACGTTTTCATCAAAGCACAAACAACATGGACATCAAGCCGGCTTTTCGGAATTTTCTGGTTCAGCTCAGCGTGGTACTGGCATTCGTTATCAGCATGCTGTCTTCTGTCACAACAGGCGCCCAGGGCATGGTGCGTTCGGCTCCGGATGACCGGGAGGCATTTCACAAATTATTGCTGGATACCCTGCATATCCAGACGGGAGACATGGTCCTGTTCAAAAGCAACCATTTCGCCTCCCGCCTGACCCAGTTGGGCACATTTTCCCCGTTCTCCCATTGCGGAATGGTCGTTCGGGATGCGGACGGGCAGCTCTGGATCACCCATGCTACAGATAATGAATACGAATCTCATCGTCTACAGGTCAAGGATGAGGATGTGCCGCGGGGCGGGGTGATCATGACCCGCCTGGAAGATTCCTTCTTCGGCAACGGCTATTACCCGAAGATCTATCTCTATAAGCTGGATGAATCCCACTTCCCCCGACCGACCCCGGAGATGGTCAATGCCATCTACCAGAAGTACAAGCATTACAAGTTCGAAGTGTCGCCCATCCGGTTTGCCCTGGCCTCACTGGACCTGGATGTGTTCGGGTATGATATCCTGTCCCTTCCCGACCATCCGAAGATCTTCTGTTCCGAATACCAGATCTATATGCTGATGGAACTTGGGCTTCTTTCCGATCCAGAGGAGGCACCCAACGAATACACGCCCCGGGATATCACCAACCTGGTCTGTTACCGCCGGTTTGCACCGGTCATGTTTACCTACCGCAAGTAGTCGGCGGATTCTTTCGGGGTCGTTTGCCTTTGCATCCAGAAGCCCTGGAGCACAGGCAACGGATCCGGGTATTTTTGCATCATGAGATTATGCAAGGGTCAGTTCAGATCCTGTCAATCAGCATGCCCATGAAAAAGTTATTACCCCTTTTCCTTTTCCTGCTCACTGCCAGCATGGCCTTTGCCTATCAGGCCACCATCTTCGGCTATGTCAAGGAGGCCAATGGCACTGCGGTGCCGAATGTGCCTGTCCTGGTGAAGATCGTGTCCAATAACGGGCTGCTCCAATCGCAGACCGTCCTGACCCAGGGCAATGGCAAGTACATTGCCGTCTTTACCCTGGATGACGCCATCCTGGAAGCCAAGGCGATCATTGAGGTCCAGGATTGCAACAATATCGAACTCAGTAAAACGGTGGGCTTTTCCAAGAACAACCCCAATGCCGATGCCCATTTCACCTGGTGTGCCAGTGGGTGTGAGTTGGAAGTCAAGATCGAAAAGATCGTGAACAACAGTGGCAGTTCCGTGCTCAAGGCCGTTGTCATGGGAGGTACAGCGCCTTTCACCTATACCTGGAGTTCCGGCCAGAACAGCCAGTCGATTGAGATCTCGCCCAACCACAAGTATTATTGCGTGACGGTCACCGATCAGAATGGCTGCACCGGCAAGGCTTGTGTTGTCCTGGAGAATCAGGACGATTGTGCGGTGGAGATCGAAAAGGTCGCCCTGGATAATGCCGGCACGAAATTTACCTTGAAGGCGGTGACCAAGGGTAGTGGGCCATTCACCTACAAGTGGAGCAATGGGGCTGACGGACCAACCATCATGGTGACCGAATCGGGCACGTATTGCGTGACCATCACCAGTGCAGACGGTTGCACGGCCCAGGATTGCATTACTGTGGAGATCAAGGGGAACTCTGATTGTGGCGTGGAGATCGTCAAGGTACCGGCCAACACACCCAATGGTCAGTTCACTCTCAAGGCCATTGCCAAGGGCGTGGCGCCATTTACCTACAATTGGAATACCGGCGCGACCACCCCGACCATCGTAATGGAGAAACCCGGAGAATACTGTGTGAATATCACGGATGCCAACGGATGCGAGGCCAAGACCTGCTTTGTGTGGAAGGAAGGCGGCGACTGCGGCGTGGAGATCAAGGTGGTGTACGACGGTGGCAAGGCCAAGTTGTCCGCGGTGGCCAAGGGCGCAGCTCCCTTCACGTATCATTGGAGCAAAGGCGCGACCACCCCGACCATCGTGGTGGAGAAACCCGGAGAATACTGCGTGAATATCACCGATGCCAACGGATGTGAATCCAAGGCCTGTGTCCAGGTCAAGTTTTCCAATACCCTGGATTGCCAGGTGAAGATCCTCGTGCTGCCCACCAAGGATCCCGGCATCGTCAAACTGGTCGCCCTGGCCAATCCTTCAGGGAATGTCAAGTATGCCTGGAGCAACGGTGCCAATACACCATTTATCCTGGTGGAGATCCCTGGTGAGTATTGTGTCAATGTGACCAATGCAGCGGGCTGTGAAGCCAAGGCCTGCGTCAAGTTGCCGGAAGCACCCAACAAGGATTGTGGCGTGGAGATCGCCAAGCTGCCGGCCTCGACCCCCAACGGCAAGTTTTCCCTCAAGGCCATCGCCAAGGGCGTGGCCCCGTTCACCTACAAATGGAATACCGGAGCCACCACCCAGATCATCGAGATCGAGAAACCCGGCGAGTATTGCGTGGTCGTGACGGACGCCAACGGTTGCGAAGCCAAAGCCTGCCTGGTGATCAAGGGCAAGGATGAAGGGCCCAAGGATTGTGCAGTGCACATCAAGCTCAAGCCCCTCAGCAACACCGGTGATGGCTTTGCCCTGTATGCAGTAGCAAAGGGTACGCCACCCTTCAAGTTTATCTGGTCGACCGGAGAGACGGGCCAGCAGATCACGGTCGTGGAATCCGGTCTGTACTGCGTCACGGTAACCAACGATGCGGGCTGTGAGGCGGTCACCTGTTTGGAGATCGACAAGGACGGCTTCACAGGGTCGGATCCCAACGAGACCGGTTTCAAGATCATCAACAGCTATCCAGTGCCGTCCACCACTGAGATCAATTATGTGGTCCAGATGCCATCGGAAAGCAGCCTGATGATCGAGGTGGTCAACCTGAAAGGCGAACTGGTCCGTCAGGTGTTCTACGATCTCCTGGACCAGGGACAGCACCTGCTCCAGGTGCCCATCCACGATCTGGCCACCGGGATCTACGTGGTGCGCTTGATCACCCCGACCGAGGTGATCACCACCAAGCTGATCAGAAAAGAAGGATAATTCATCATCCGATCAACCCATCAACCCCTCGACGGTAAGATTCCGTTGAGGGGTTTTTTATTGAGCGGGCTGGGATGGGCCAGGCATGGTGATCACCACATTGCCGGTCTTCTGCCCGGTTTCGACATAAGTATAGGCCTCGACAATCCGGTCCAGTGGGTATGTCCTGTCGATCACGGGTTTGAATTTGCCTTGTTGGGCAAGGGCCTGGATCATGTGGACATCCTCTGGTCGAATGGATGGCAACGGGAACAGGACCTTTTTACCCTTGAACACAGGGGTGATCAACGCCAGCCAGACATTCGCCCCATGTTTACCCAATTCAGTAGAAATATAGATGCCGATTGGTGTCAGAAGAGGTTTGCAGATCCGGAACGAGCTTTTCCCGACTGCATCAAAAATGAAATCAAATCGATCCTCTGTTTTAGTGTAATCCTCGGTGATATAATCAATCACCACATCAGCACCCAATGACCTGACCAGATCCACATTTTTCGTATTGCACACGGCAGTCACACGGGCACCGAGATGCTTGAGAAGTTGGACTGCGGCTGACCCTATCGCTCCTGATGCACCTTAGACCATCACCTCCTGGCCCGCTTGTACCTTTGCGGCCCGGATATCGCACCAGGCATAATGCGATCCTTCGAGCAGGGGAGCGGCTTCGGTGTAACTCCATGACGACGGGATCAGGGCCATGGCTCCGGTGTCGGCCATGATCATGTATTCAGCATGGGCACCGAATTGCTCGTCGTTGTATCCGAACACCCGGTCACCCGGTTGAAAGGAAGTGACAGCTGGACCGATGGCGACCACTTCTCCGGCGAACTCATTGCCCAGGACCTGGTATTTCGGTCGAAGAAGACCGCTGAAGAAACGGGAGATGACATACTGTGCGCTTCGAAATCCGCAGTCCGTGCGGTTCACCGTGGTGGCGTGCACACGGATCAGGACGTCATGGTCGCCCGGAACAGGTTGGTCCATTTCTACGACCTGGACGACCTCCGGAGGGCCATATCGGGTATGTCGGGCAGCTTTCATAGTAACGTAGTTAGGGTGATTTCAACAGCCTGAAGGTAAGGGAAAGCACCTGGCAGGTAGACCCCATTCGACCAGGGGGACAAGTTTGGCTACGGAGGCCATCGACGCTTCGATCAGGGGAAGAAAGATTGTTGCAGTCCTCCGTGAATTCAGGACAAAAAAAAAGGTCTTCCAACCGGAAGACCTTTGATCAGGGTGGGCCCAGAAGGATTCGAACCTCCGACCCCCTCGGTGTAAACGAGGTGCTCTGAACCAGCTGAGCTATGAGCCCTGATAACCTTCACCCTTCGGTGAAAGCGGATGCAAAGATAAGTTCTCGATCGTTATCACGCAACTTATGGTAAAAAATATCCATAGATGTATCAATTTTACAGACATTGCCGTTCTAATGCACATATCCGCCCTGTTTCATGTCCCTCCTTCCTGTCCTCACCTGGGGTAAACGTATCGTCATCTCTCTCGTGATCCTCGCGACCAGCCTGTATCTGCTGGCCTGGATCTTCGAAGATCGCCTGGGTCGCATGGCCCTGGAGATGGTGCGCCAGGAAGTGACCACGGACGTCCGGGTGGGCACCTTTCACCTGTCCTTCATCCGCGCCTTTCCACGGATTCGCGGTTCCTTCCGTGATGTCTTTGTCCAGGGAGCCGATGGCGACACCCTGCTGGCCTGTCATACCCTGGGGCTGAACCTGGGTTGGTCGACCCTCTGGTCGGATGAGGCCGTACTGGATGCCCTCCTGATCGAAGACGGACACCTGCGTATCCATCTGGACAGGAAGGGCGAGGCGAACTATGCCATTTTTACACCTACGGATGACCAGGCTCCCCAGCCGGTGCGACTCAACCTCAGAAAAGCCATCCTCCACGACCTGTGGATCAACTATCGGGATGATGCCGGAAGGACGGAAGCCGATGTGTTCATCGAGGATGGGACCATCAAAGGCAAATGGCAGGGCGAGTCCATCCAGTTGCAGGAGGAACTGGCCGGCCGACTGAGCCGCTATTGTTCCGCCCGGGATACCCTGATCCATGATCTGGCCATGGAGGCTGAGGGGCCCCTGCATATCGACCTGGCTTCACAGGCCTATGTGCTCACCGGCACGAACCTCAAGCTGGACGGCGTGGAGATGTTCCTCAAGGGCCAGTGGCAGATCGAGCCAAAAGGCACCTATCTGGACCTCAATCTGGCTGCCGAGGGCCAGGACATGGGCGACCTGTGGACCCTGGTCGGCCGGCAGGCCAGTCTGGCATCCACCGGCCTGGTTTGGGAAGGTCCAGCCGACCTGGACCTGTCCCTCAAGGGGATGGTAAAAGGAGACCGGCTTCCAGCCATCCAGGCCAGTCTCCGTCTCCAGGATGCCAGCCTGCAACATGACCGCCAGGGTCTGGATGACCTGTCGCTGGAAGTACGGTGGGATCAACCTGCCGGCAAGTCCATCGATGCCAGCATATTCACGATCGACCACCTGGATGCGGCCTATGCCGGACAGCCATTGCATCTGGAAGGAACCGTCCGGCAACCGGGTGATCCGGTGGTCGACCTCCGCCTGGAAGGCAGTCTGCCTGCCGCCCTGTTGCAAACCGAGTGGATCAGTGGACAGGAAGGCGTTTTCCGGTTTACCGATGTGACCCTGAAGGGAAAGCTGAGTCGACAGGATTTGCAGGCCAGTGGCCGGACCGATCTGGAGGGTATCGTCCTGGTCTACCAGCAGGATGAGGTGCGGGTGCCCAGGGGAGTGCTCCGGCTGGACCAGGACCATCTCCACGTGGATGAACTGCAGATCCGGGTCGCCGGGAATGACCTCGACCTGAAGGGGGAGGTCAAAGGGTTTCTTGCTCAGTTCCGCGACCAGTTGCGGCCGGTTCCGATCGAGTTTCAAGGTGAGGTCCGGACTGCCTCGCTCGATGTGCACGGGTTGATGGAACAGTTCCAGAAGTGGCAGGATCATGTGCCGGTCGCTGCGGGACAACCCGTTGCCGATGACGGCATCGGCAGCCCGGCGTTCAAGGTGTTCAAAGGAAAACTGTCGGCCAGCATTGGCAAGTTTACCTGGGAGGAGATCCATGGTGAGGATTTTTCGGGAAGTGTGTCCGTCGATGGTACTACCATGCTGCTCAGTGGTGATGCCCAGGCCATGGGCGGATCGCTGAACCTGGAGGGGGAATTGACCTGGGGGCAAAAGACGATCTGGGAAGGGGCCCTGACCTGCGAAGAAGTGGAAGTGGAAGAAGCCTTCCGCCAATGTCACAATTTCGGGCAGACCTTCATTACCGGCCAGCAGATCAAGGGCGAACTGAGCACCCAGCTGCTGTTCAATGCCGAATGGGATGCGACCGGCCGATTCATCCCGGAGAACCTGCATGTCTATTCCGCCATTCAACTCGATGATGGTGAACTGGTCGGCCTGGATGTCCTGGAATCGTTTTCCGATTTCATCCATGTCAACGATCTGCGCCATGTGCGTTTCAGCACCCTGCAAAACTATCTGGAAGTGGTCGATGGGATGGTCTATCTGCCCAGGATGACCATTCGCTCCAACGCTCTGGTCCTGGATGTGACGGGCCTCCATGGCTTCGACCAGAAGATCGACTACGGTCTTCGCGTGGATGCCGGGCAGGTGCTGATCAACAAGATCACCCGGCATGATGCATCGCTGCTGCCCAAGCCGGCCCGAAAGAATGGCTGGTTCAACTTGTACTATCACCTGGAGGGGACGGTGGATGATTATACCTACAAGGCCGACCGGGGGCGGGTGAAAGATGATTTTGCCAGGAGCCAGTTCCATCGCGATCGGATCCGGACGGTATTGGAAGGCGAATTCGGCCACCTGCTGTTTGAGGATGACCTCGAAGAGGACGCTCCCATGGCCCAGCAACTGACCGAACCGGATACCCGAAGTCCGTCCCTGTCCGGATCAGCCAGATGGGGCGGGAATGCCACCACCAGGACCTCCGCTCTCCAACAGAAGACCCCCGTGAAGGAAGAAGGGGAATACCTGGAGGATTTTGAGATCGAGGGAGGCGGAGCCAGGAAAAAGAAATGATCCCCGGGTCCAGATTCCTGGTCAGGGGATGCGCACCCGTTTGCGGGCCCGCTGGAAATCCCGGTTCACCAGGTAGACCCCGGTCAGGATCAACAGGGTAGCGATGCCCACCTGCTGGTCCAGACGTTCATCCAGGATGGCCCAACCGACCACCAGGGCGATCAACGGGTTGATATAGGCATAGATGGATACGATCGTGGCGGGCATATGAGCCAGGGCATACATGTAGGAGGTGTAGGCCACCAGCGAGCCCAGGAGGACCAGATAGATCATGGACCATGTGACTTCGGGAAGCCAGACGGCGCCCGTCCAATCCTCCATCGGCGCGCTGACCAGCAGGGTGAGCGCACCACCGGCGACCATTTGTATGCCCGCATTGAGGAGGACCGGGTAAGCCCATTTCCTCGATTTGGAAATGATGGAACCATAGGCCCAGCCTACCTGCGCCAGAAAGAGAAACACCAATCCCCAGACGTACCCGACATCGGCCGAGAGGGTCAGTTCATCCCAGCTCATGTAGGCAATGCCCAGCATGCCCACGGAAATTCCCAGGATACTGAGCAGGCGGGGTCGCTCATCCGTCTGCATGATCACGTTGAGCATCACCATCACAAAGGGCAGGGCCGCGGATAGCAGGGCGGCGATCCCCGAGGGCAGGTAGCGAAGGGCCACCAGACTGAGGCCATTGCCAATGGACAACATCAACAATCCGATCCCCATCTGAAACCGGAGATAGGTCCAGTCCCACCAGGGCATCCTGCTTCGCAAGACAAACCAGCCCAGGATCAGAAAGCCGGCCAGCAGTTGTCGGATCGCCGAGAACAACAGGGGGGGGACATGGGTGACCCCCACCTTGTTGGCCAGATAGGTCGTCCCCCAGATGACGCAGACCGCCAGGAGGGCCAACCAGGCTTTCAGGCTATAGGATGAAGGGGCTGACATTGGACGCAAATGTCTGCTATTTGCCCGTCTCCCAAAGAAATTTCACTTTTTTCACCATCCCAGGCAGCTTTTTTGTTCGGATGTGCATCTACATTTCCAAGGCATGGTGGATCTGTCGGGATCACCCGCTTGGCGATCCCCTGCCTGAAGACGTAATGAGTGAAGCGTTAAGCAACGTGTACCCTGCGGTCGCCCACCGCGGGGTTCTTTTTTCAGTACCCTCCGACAAGAAAAATCAGCAATCCCTCCAGAGGAACCATCCAGTGCGGTCCCGGCCGTCTTACCTTTGCCCTCTATGACCTATCTGGAACTCGAAAACGTCAGCAAATCCTACGGAGAGAAGATCCTCTTCGACGCGGTCAGCCTGCACATCAACAAGAACCAGAAAGTCGGATTGGTGGCACGGAACGGATCCGGAAAGAGTACACTGCTGCGCGTGGCGGCCGGTGTCGACCTGCCCGAGGGGACACATGCCCGGGTCAGCCTGCACCCGGAAGCCCGATTGGGATTTCTGACCCAGGATGCGGACTTCGATGCCCACAAGAGGGTCATCGATATCATCCTGGATACTGGTGACCCCGTCCTGAAGCTGGTCGCGCGTTACCAGGAGCTGATGGACCGCGACCCCCATCATCCGGACATGCAGCACGTCTTGCACGACATGGAGGAGAAGGGAGGCTGGGCCCGCGAGTCAAGGATCAAGGAGGTGCTGGGGAAGCTCAACCTGCACGACCTGGACAAGACGGTCGGTCAGATGTCCGGGGGCGAACGCAAGCGGCTGGACCTGGCCCGGGTCATCCTCGAGGATCCGGATTTTCTCATCCTGGACGAACCGACCAACCATCTCGATGTGGAGATGATCGAATGGCTGGAACAGTTCCTGAGCCAACCCGGCCTGACCATCTTTATCGTCACGCATGACCGGTACTTCCTGGAGAATGTCTGCGACACCATTGTCGAGCTGGATCGCGGACAGATCTATAAATACAAGGGCAACTATGCGGATTTCCTCGAGAAGAAGACGACCCGCGAGGATACCCAGCAGGCAGAACAGGGCAAGTTGCGCAAGCTGATGTTGCGTGAACTGGAGTGGGTGCGCCGATCACCTTCCGCCCGGGGTACCAAGGCGAAATCCCGCGTGGACCGATTCTACCAGATCAAGGAGGCGGCAACGGCCAAAGGCCCGGAGAAGGACCTCCAGATCGACCTGAAAGGGAGCCGGCTGGGCAGTAAGATCCTCGAAGCCCACTATCTGACCAAGCGATTCGGCGACAGGCTGCTGGTCGATCAGTTTTCCTACAAGTTCAAGAAAGGCGAACGCGTCGGGATCGTCGGTCCGAACGGTGTGGGGAAGACCACCTTCCTGCAGATGCTCACCCAGGAATTGCGACCGGACAGCGGAAAGATCGTGATCGGGGGGACGGTCATCTTCGGGTATTATACCCAGTCGGGACTGCAACTGTCCGAAGACAAGCGCGTCATCGATGTGATCCGGGATATCGCCGAGTTTGTGCCCCTGGACAAGGGCCAGAAGCTCACGGCTCCCCAACTCCTGGAGCGCTTCATGTTCTCCCGCCCGCAACAGCAGGTGTTCGTCTCCCAGCTTTCCGGTGGCGAAAAGCGGCGGCTTCACCTCCTGAGCATCCTGATGCAGAATCCCAATTTCCTGATCCTGGACGAGCCGACCAACGACCTGGATGTACTGACCCTGAATGTCCTGGAGGACTATCTGATGGATTTCCCGGGAGTGGTGCTGATCGTGACGCACGACCGGTATTTCATGGACAAGATCGTCGATCACCTCTTCATCTTCGAAGGGGAGGGGAAGATCCGGGATTACAATGGCACCTATACCGAGTATAGGACCTGGCTCAGGGAGAAACAACGGGAGGATCGCGCGACACGCGAACCCGACGTCCAGAAGTCTGCTGCTCCCCGCAAGGGAGAGACAGCCGGCATTACCTACCAGCAGAAGCGGCAGATGGACAAGCTGGAGCGGGAGATTGCCACGCTGGAAACGCGCAAGGCAGCGATCCATACGCGCTTTGCGGAGGAGACCCTGGCCAGTGAGGATATCGTTGCCCTCAGCAAGGAGTTGGACAGCATTCAGCAACAGATCGAGGAAAAGGAGCTGGCCTGGATGATGATCGCCGAAGAAGGCAGTCAGTGATTCCGGGACGACCTTGTATATTCGTCACAAAGGCAGGCAATCGTGCTCCAACTGTTTCGTACCAATCAACTTGTTGTCCATCTCCTGGTCCTGGTGTACCTGGCCATCCTGTGGCTGCCCGGGTACCTGATCCAGCCATCGGGAGGGGATCAAACCGGCGGATTTGTCTTTGCCTGGCTGAAGAACCTGTTCGACGGGGAAAGCGCCTGGTCCTGGTCGCTGACCGTGGCCCTGATCCTGGTCTGGTTCCAGGGCCTGGTCATCAATTATCTGATGAATGAGTACCGGATCGGAGCCCAGGCGACCCTGTTCCCCGGCTTGTTGATCGCATGGTTCTACTCCAGTTCGCCGGAATTTTACGGATTGTCTCCCCAGCTGGTCGCCAATACCTTCGTGGTGCTGGCGATACACCAGATCTATAAGGTCTACCGGCAGGGGGAATCAGCCCTGCCGATCTTCAATGCGGGCTTCCTGATCGGACTGGCCTCCCTGTCCAGCTATGCCTATCTCATCCTGGCCGTGTGGGGTTGGGTGGCGATCGGGATACTCCGCAGCCGCAAGCTGCGAGAGACCCTCCAGTATAGTATTGGTCTCGTCCTTCCGTGGGGCTTCCTGTACCTCTTGCAGGTCATGTTGACCCCCGTGGGCAGCTTCGCCCAACTGGCCGGGGTGAACTGGGGCTGGCCACCCCTCCTGATCGGTCCGGACGGGTATCGGATCATTGCCCAGGGGATCGTCCTGTCCGTGATCATCCTCCTGGTGGTCAGCCAGTATGCCCAGGTCACCCTGGGGGAGACCATGCAGGTGCAGAAGAATATCCAGATCCTGTATTGGGCGATGCTGTTCGGCCTGGCAGCCCTGGGTTTCATCCATCGGATCTCCTTCAGCCACATGCTCCTGATCGCGGTGCCGATCGGCACCTTGCTGGGACTGTGGTTTGTCCGGATCCGGCCGGCCCTGGCGGAAATGATCCATTTTCTGTTGTTTGTCGCGGTCCTGGTCTACCAGTATTTTCCATTGGTGTACCTTTAGTGTTTCATCCTGGCTGGAGTCGCGCCTTCCTTACAGGGTTCAGGTCAATTTCCACCGGGTTGAATGGTCGACATTCCAGACTGCTTAAAGTATTGTTAATCCGGTTGGTATTCCGGCATGGACACGGAAAAGCTGGCAACTTGCAGGATTGAATGAAAAAACGATCCACATGAAACACCTCCTTCCATTTATTCTCTTCGTCTTGCTGCTTCCCGCCGTTGGCATAGGCCAACCCAGACAGGCTGCCCAATGGGAGCTTCGGGTAGAAAAGGTGGATGATACCACCTATGACCTGATCGCCGATGCGAGCATTGACAAGGGTTGGTTCATCTATTCCCAGTTCCTGGCCCCTGATGAAGGCCCGATCCCCACCTCCTTTGATTTTGAGGATGGAGTGAAGTACCTGAGCAAGCGCGAGGACGGGAACAAGCATGAGGTCTACGATGCCATTTTCGAAATGGATCTGGTCAAGTTCAGTGATTCCGCCACATTTACCAGTCGGGTGAAGGTGCGCCCCGGTGCAAAAACCCTTTCAGGAAGCTATACGTATATGAGCTGTGATGAGACCAAGTGCCTGCCGCCCATCCAGCAAAAGTTTACCGTCGACCTGCCATAACGTGCGTTTTATGAAGCGAATCGTCTCCGCCTTGACCGGCCTCTTGTTCCTGGTGCATCTGGCACCTGTCTCTGCCCAGATCTTTGACCCGGTCCATTGGGCCCAGTCGTATCGCAAACTGGAGGATCAGAAGTATGAATTGACCCTCAAGGCCCGTATTGATGAAGGCTGGACCATCTATTCGCAGGAACTGGAAGGGGATGGTCCCATCCCGACCACCTTTTCATTCACCCCAGGGGCCCATTATTCCCTGGTCGGGAAGACCAAGGAAACCGGCGATCGCCACGCCGGCTATGACAAGATCTTTGAAATGGAGGTGGTCAAATACACCACCGAAGCCATCTTTACCCAGATCGTGAAGGTCACGGATCCCGGCAAGCCCATTGAAGGCTGGCTGGAATTCATGACCTGCGACCAGGAGCGGTGCCTTCCACCCAAGCAGGTTGATTTCTCCTTTGTGATCGGCAATGCGGGCTCCACCGAGAGCCAGGTCGGCAATGCGGCTCCGGCCGCGGGGTCGGCAACCACCATGACCGTCGACCTGCCAGGTGAAGAGTCGGCTGAAGCGCCGGCTGAAGAAGGGATCTTCCAGCCGGTTCACTGGACGGCCAGCCTGGATAAAACCGGCGAGGGAACCTACCGGGCACGATTCGATGCCGTCATCGATGCAGGATGGTACGTGTATTCCAAGGATAACAGTGGTGATGGGCCCATCCCCACCAGCTTTGGCTTCGATGAGGCAGAGGGGGTTCAGTTGAGCGGTACGCTGCGGGAAAGCGGCTCCCACAAATTGGATGTGTTCGACCCCATTTTCGAAATGCAGGTGATCAAGTACAAGGAGGACCTGGCCTTCGAGCAGGACCTGACCATTTCGGATCCCAATGCCATCATGACCGGTTGGCTGGAGTTCATGACCTGCGATGATCAGCGCTGTCTGCCACCGCAGATCGTCGACTTTCGGATCAATTTCGCCAATGGCCTGATCACCTTTCTATCCGAGGAGGCAGCTTCCACCGAAACGGGTGGCGCCACGACGTATCCCTTTGCCAGCGTCGATCTGGACAACCCGGTGAACGATTGCTCGTTCACCACATCGGTCGTTACCGGCGGGAAGAGCATGTGGACGATTTTCCTTTTGGGATTTGTTGGAGGGCTGCTTGCCCTTCTGACCCCCTGTGTATTCCCCATGATCCCCCTGACGGTCAGCTTTTTCACCAAGGGGAGCAAGGACAAGAAGAAGGGTTTGATCAATGCCCTGCTCTACGGGTTCTTCATCTTCCTGGTCTATTTGCTGCTCAGCATTCCCTTCCATGTCATGGATAGCCTGAATCCGGACATCCTCAATGACATTTCCACCAATATCTGGCTGAACCTGGCCTTTTTTGTGATCTTTCTCTTTTTTGCCTTTTCCTTTTTCGGGTATTATGAGATCACCATGCCGGCGGCCTTCACCAATAAGGTCAGTTCTGCCGAAGGGGTGGGCGGGGTGCTCGGGATCTTCTTCATGGCCCTGACCCTGGCCCTGGTCTCCTTTTCCTGTACTGGTCCGATTCTGGGATCCTTGCTGGCGGGAGCGCTTTCCTCCGATGGAGGCGCGATGCAGCTGACAGCGGGGATGAGTGGTTTCGGCATTGCGCTGGCACTGCCCTTCGCGCTATTCGCGGCCTTCCCCGGGTGGTTGAATACGCTGCCCCGTTCCGGAGGGTGGTTGAACACGGTGAAGGTAGTGCTCGGTTTTCTGGAGCTGGCCCTGGCCTTCAAGTTCCTCAGCAATGCCGACCTGGTCAAGCACTGGGGCCTCCTGAAGATCGAACCCTTCCTGATCATCTGGATCGTGGTGGCGCTGGCCATGGCCGCCTACTTGTTCGGGTGGATCCGGTTTCCGCACGACTCCCCGAATGAAAAGCCGGGTAAGGTTCGACTGGGATTGGGTGCGATCTCCCTGGCGGCCGCCATCTATCTGATGACGGGCTTCCGATTTGACGAGGACAAGCAATCCTTCACCCCGTTGGGCCTGCTGAGCGGACTGGCCCCTCCCGTGGGCTACAGCTGGCTGTATCCCAAGGAATGTCCCAACAACCTGGACTGTTTCAAGGACCTGGATGCAGGCGTGGCCTATGCCCGCAAGGTCAACAAACCTATCATGATCGACTTCACCGGCCATGCCTGCGTGAATTGCCGCAAGATGGAAGAGCATGTCTGGCCCAACAAGGAGGTGTACGACTATCTCAAGGACGATTACGTGCTCATTTCGCTGTACGTGGATGAAAAGATCGATCTGCCCATTGAGGAGCAGGTCACCGTCAGTTCCAAAGTGACCGGGTCCAGGACCTTGCGACGGACCGGGGATAAATGGGCTCATTTCCAGACGGAGTATTTCAACAACAACAGCCAGCCATACTATGTGCTGATCGGCCCTGACGGGCAGTTGCTCAACGCTCCGGTCGGATATACGCCGGACGTGGCCGAGTTTGCCTCGTTCCTGGAGTGTGGCCAACAGGCATGGGAGGATCTCCAACGAAACGAGCTGAGCGAGCGTTGATCCTGTAAACAGCTCACATGTTCCAGCAAATGTTTGTCGCAATGGTCCTGGTGGCCATGGCCCTGAATGCCTGTTCCTACGATCGGGATGAAGACTCCACCTCTGCCATGTGCAATGCCCTGGCGGATGGAGACAAGGAGCTGGCAGCGACCCTGGTCGATCCGATCGCTCAGCAACAGGCCGATTCCAGCTGGCAGGAGAATATCAACAACGTGATCCTCTGGCTGGAGGAGCAGGATTGTGTTCAGGATGCGTTGTCTGACTATCCGATCATCGAGACGTGGCCGATTCAAACCGAGATCGTCGTAAAGTTGGCGAATGGCACGACAGAGATTCTCGACCTCTATGTCGACGAGCAATCGGGTGCCATTTGGGTGAATCGATTCCATTAACGGGAAGGATCGGGTCGGAATTCCAGAGACTTCCTGCATTTTTGGGGTGCGAAACCCGGCGAATTGAAATTTCCGGCCTAACTTTCACGTTCGATGTCAACCATGCAGGAACTCGTTGCCTTTAGTCAGGCCTATGCCCGCCGGGAGATCCCGGTGCAGGTTCCGTCTACCTATTGTTTTCACGATCTGATCCATACGGAGCAGATGGTGGGGGCTCTTCGTCTCCTGGCAGCAGAGGCAGGACTGGATGAGCGCCAGGCCGCCACCCTGGAGGTCTCGGGCTGGTTTCATGATCTCGGGTATGCCGAGGGGCCGGAAGGACACGAAACCCGTTCGGCAGAGATCGCCCGCCGGGTATTGACGGAGCAGGGTGCAGAGCCTGCCTGGATCCAGGAGATCGAGGCCTGCATTCTGGCGACCCGGATGCCCCAGCAACCCCAGGATCATCTGCAATCCCTGATGTGTGATGCTGACCTCAGCCATTTGGGCACTCCCGAATACTGGACCTTTGCCGGGAAATTGCGTCAGGAGTTCCTCCTGTCCCGCGACAAGGTGATGAGTGAGCCGGAATGGTTGCGGTTCGAGATCCATTTCCTCGAAGACCACAAATACCATACAGCAGAAGCAGAACGCCTGTACGGCAAGTTGAAGCGCAAGCACATCAAGAAGCTGTACGGGATGCTGGCATTGTATGCGCCTGGTGCGGCACCGATACAGATCGAGGATGAGGTCGAGCTGGAAGCAGAGGGCAAGAAATTCGGCCGTGGTGTGGAGACCATGTTTCGTTCCGCATACCGCACCCATATCAACCTGAGCTCCATTGCGGACAACAAGGCCAATATCATGCTCAGCATCAACGCGATTATCGTGTCCATTACGGTGAGTACCCTGGTGCCTCGTTTCGGAGAGAATGCTGCGCTGGTGATGCCCACGATCCTGTTGCTGGTGGTCTGCCTGATCGCCATCATCTTTGCCACCCTGTCCACCCGGCCCAAGATCACCAAGGGCGAAGTGACCCGTGAATCCGTGCAGAAGAAAGAGGCCAACCTGTTGTTCTTCGGCAATTTCTACAACATGAAATTGAAGGACTACCAGTGGGGCATGGACAAGCTGATCGGAGACAAGAAATTCATTTACCGGACCATGACCCGGGATCTCTATTTTCTGGGGATCGTCCTGGCCAAGAAATATGCCTACCTGCGATGGTGCTACACGGTGTTCATGTGGGGACTGATCGCGTCGGTCATTGCCTTTGCCCTGGCCTTCCTCCTCTGAACAAATGGCTGGTCACCTCGTTACAACCCTAAAACGAAGCTCTCGATGATTTCGAAACGAATGGAACAAGCACTGAATGTGCAGATCGAACTGGAAGCCTATGCTTCCTTTCTGTATTTGTCGATGGCCTCCTGGTGTGATCGCCAGGGCCTGGGCGGTTGCGCAGAGTTCATGCACCGGCAAAGTGAGGAAGAGCGCAGTCACATGATGCGCATCTTCCATTATATCTCCGATGTGGACGGCACGGCGATCACTCCGGCGATCAAGCAGCCACCCCTTGAATTTCCTTCCATCCAGGACCTGTTCACCACCGTCTACGAGCATGAGCAGAAAGTGACGGCCTCCATTC
Source organism: Lewinellaceae bacterium (assembly GCA_020636225.1). Taxonomy (GTDB): domain Bacteria; phylum Bacteroidota; class Bacteroidia; order Chitinophagales; family Saprospiraceae; genus JAGNXB01. Next base: position 38,514 of record JACJYI010000003.1, read on the forward strand.
ACAAGTTGTTGGACTTGTGCAATGAGGAAGATGACTACACCACCCACAACTTCCTGCAGTGGTACATCAATGAACAGCGTGAGGAAGAAGCGCTGATGCGCACCATTCTCGACAAGATCAAGCTGATCGGTACAGGGGCGCAGAGCCTCTATTTCATTGACAAGGAAGTGGCCTCCATCAACAAGCAGGCGGCTGCTGCCGAAGCCGCGGAAGGAGCATGAAGCGGATCCTGACCTTTGCCTTTTGCCTCGTTGGCTGGCTCGCTCTGCTCCAGACAGGGCAGGCTCAGGTGGCATATGTGATGGCCGATCCGGAACTCCGGGCGGCACTGCCTGCCTGCGAGGATATGCCGGATATGTACCGGGAGAATTGCAATGTCCGCCAGCTGCGCCAGTGGGTGCGCGATCACCTGCAATATCCCGAAGAAGCCAGGACCAGAGGCCTTGAGGGCCGGGTCGAGGTGACCGTATTGATCGATACCCTCGGACAGATGGGTTCCATGCGACTGTCCCGGAAACTGGATCCTCTCCTGAATGCGGAAGCCCTGCGGATCGTGCAGGGCATCAAGGACTCCGGGATCGTCTGGCTACCCGCCATGCATCATGGCAAGAAAGTGATCTCCGAGTACCGGATCCCCGTGAACTTCTATCTCACCCAGCCTCAGTTGCGGGGTGCCGACCGCGACCAGGACCGCCGTTAGGAGTCATTCTTCTGTCGGAGGGACAAACCCGAAAGAACGGATTCACCTGCCACGACCTTGGCTGACGTCACGGATGCAGCTGGGGGACGGACGGTTGGCCCAGGTGATCGCCAGACGGTTATTCCCTATTCTCGTATTTGATGGGGGCTGTTGATGTGCTTTATCGGAGGATTGGTCCTGCATTTCCCGACAGTGGTCAGCTTTTCGAAACGTTAAATCTCCACAGGCCTTGTGACGTTGCGCCCTTTATGGTTATTTTTGCTTTCGAAACTGCCTTCGAATGGACAGACAATCCTTTTTGCAAGTATTGACCCGGCACCGACAACGCAACATGTCCGGGCCGATGACCCTCGATCCGTATTCAGGACCCTGGACCCGTACACAAGCCCTGCATCTGTTGCGCAGGACGACATTCGGTTTTGCTCCTGACCAGGTGCCTCCCTTCGTCCAGGCCGGCATGAACGGGGCAGTGGACCAGATCCTGGATATCAGCGGACCCATCCCTGCTCCTCCGGTCAATGTGTACAGCACGCCTGCTGTTCCCGATCCGGACTGTGCATACGGGCAGACCTGGGTGAATGCACCGTTCAATGTCGCTTTGCCACCCGAATATTTCCAGGCCCGGACCGATACGCTCAAGGCCTGGTGGGCCGGACTGATGTTGCAGGGTGACCTGAATATCCAGGAGAAGATGACCCTGTTTTGGCACAATCACTTCGCCGTGGAAGCGGATACCGTCCAGATCGCCCAGGCCATGTATTTCTATTTGAAAAAGCTGAGAGAGAACTGCCTGGGCAACTTCAAGGGGCTGACCAAGACCATGACCCTCGACCTGGCCATGCTGTTCTACCTGAACGGGTATCTCAACGGAAAAGCCCAGCCGGATGAAAACTATTCCCGGGAACTCCAGGAGTTGTTCACGGTTGGCAAAGGTCCCGGCAGCCAGTACACCGAGGATGACGTCAAGGCTGCAGCCCGGGTACTGACCGGCCACCGGATCAATCCGTTCACCAGTCCGTTGTCCTATTTCTTCGATTTTACCCAACACGACACCGGTAATAAGACCTTCTCCTCCTTCTACGGCAACACCACCATCACGGGTAAGATCGGGCCTGCCGGAGCCAATGAGGTGGACGACCTCCTGGATATGATCTTCGATACCAATGAGGTGGCTTTGTTCATCTGCCGGAAGATCTATCAGTTCTTCGTGTATTACGAGATCACGCCGGAGATTGAAGCCAATATCATCGCACCACTGGCCGAGGTATTCCGCAATAACAATTATGAGATCAAGCCGGTGATGGAGACGCTGTTGAAAAGCGAGCATTTCTATGATGAGTTGAGCATGGGTTGCGTGATCAAGTCACCCCTGGATTTCGTGTTCGGCCTGACGCGCCAGTTCAAGAGCGAGTTCCCCGATCCGACCCCCGATCCGCTGCCCCTCTACCTGACCTGGGGAGTATTGGCCGGTGGGGCGGCCTCAGCCGGCCAGAACCTGCTCGATCCACCGCTGGTCGCCGGCTGGCCCGCCTGGTACCAGGCGCCTCTCTTCCATCGGGTGTGGATCAACTCGGACACCATGGCATCGCGCCTGATCCTGATCAATGCCCTCACCGGGGCCGGTTACAATCTGAACGGTGTGCTCCTCAAGCTGGATCCCATTCCCTTTGCCCAGGCCCTGCCCGATCCGTCCGATCCGAATATCCTGATCGATGACACCATTGATCAATTGTTCGGGCTGCCGGTATCCCAGGCGACCAAGGATTACTACAAGACCTTCCTTGTCCAGGGATTGGGTGATGCCTACTGGACGGCACAGTGGTTTGCCTACATCGGCAACCCCAACGATCCGGTAGCCAAGAATGCTGTCCAGACCCGCCTGAACGCCATGCTTCGCGAGATGATGGTCCAGGCTGAATATCATCTTTCCTGATCCCTGCCGGGACCTCACGCAAACTATCCACGCTGATGAAACGTCGGAAATTTCTCCAATCGGTTGCTCCGGTCGCTCTCATGCCTTCCCTGATCAACCAGATGTCCGTCAAGGCATTTACCTCTCCGGGAGTATTGAGAGGGTTGCTCAATTCAGAGATCCCCAACGACCATGTCCTGGTGATGATCTTCCTGAACGGGGGCAATGACGGACTGAATACCGTGGTTCCCCTGGACCAGATGAGTAACCTGGCCAATGCCCGGGGCAATATCATGCTGCCGGAAGGGCAGTTGCACAAGATCGTGGACAAGCAGATCGGACTGCACCCCTCTCTTGGTGGATTCAAGACACTCTACGACGAGGATAAGCTCCAGATCATACAGAGCGTCGGGTATCCGCAGCCGAACTTCTCGCATTTCCGCAGTACGGATATCTGGGTCAGCGGTTCCGATGCGGACGAATACCTCGACAGCGGGTGGATGGGGCGTTTCCTGGAAACCAATTTCCCGGGATATCCCAGCGGATATCCGAATGCGGAGAATCCGGATCCCCTGGCCATCCAGCTGGGGGCGAACATGCCCTTGCTCTTCCAGGGCAACGCCGCCCAGATGGCGTTCAATGTGAGCTCGCCGGACATCTTCAATGTCAATGTCGACCCCACCACCGACACGGCACCGAACACCCCGGCCGGCGAGGAACTGACCTATATCCGGACCATCACCGGTCAGATCGAGAATTATGCCCAGCAGATCGTGACGGCCTATGTGAATGGCAGTAATGCCTACAACGGTTATCCTGCGCCGGGGACCAACTACCTGGCCGACGAGTTGAAGGCGGTGGCCCGCCTGATCAACGGGGGGCTGAAGACCCGGATCTATCTGGTGAGCCTGTATGGCTTTGATACCCATGCCGAGCAGGTGGTGGAAGGGAATACGGCTACCGGGAATCACGCCAATCTGATGAAACTGCTCAATGATGCGGTATTCTCCTTCCAGCGTGACCTGGAGCAACTGGGTGAAGCCAACCGGGTGCTGGGCATGACCTTCTCTGAATTCGGACGTCGGGTGATCTCCAATGGCAGTGTGGGAACGGATCACGGAGCCGCGGCACCGCTTTTCCTGTTTGGTACACAGGTGCAACCGGGCGTACTGGGTAGCAACCCGGAGATCCCGACCGGTGCGAACGTGGATGACAACCTCCCCATGCAGTATGATTTTCGATCGGTATACGCATCGGTGCTGTCCCAGTGGTTCTGCATGGATGAGATGACCACCGATGATATTCTCCTCCAGCATTATCAGAACCTGCCTGTGATCAAGGAGTCCTGCAGCACTGGCCTCTTTGACGACCTGGACCCGAATTCGGGTGTGCTCCAGGTCGAGGTATACCCCAATCCCATGGTGGATCGTGTCCAGGTACTGGTGACCAGCCCTGGAGGGCCGACACGTCTGGAGTTGTTTGATCCATTGGGGCGAGTGGTGCAGACCCGCAACCTCGGGAAGGTGGCCAAAGGCACGGCGGCATACGATATCTACAATGAAGGATATGCGCCTGGCACCTATTATGTACGGGTACAATGTGGTTCCTATCAGCAGGTGAAAATGATCCAGATTGTCCGTTGATCGGGTACGGGGTTGCTTTACCGGGGGGAAACCCGTTAACTTGATGGTTTAATCTCAGCCATGATATCTCGCATTTTCCTGTTGTTCGGCAGTCTGTTTGTCTTCGTTTCCGGGACTGCCCAAGAAGAATCTTCATTGGTCACTCCGCTGAAGGAGGATACGACGGTACATACCTGGGTCGCGCAGATGCCGGTCTTTGACGGGTGCGACCCCATGGATGCCAACGCATATACCTGTACGTTGAAGGAGATGACCAAGTATCTGTTCTCTGCCATCCGTTATCCGCAGGAGTCCATGGCGCGCAACCAGGGTGGTATCGCTCAGGTCGGGGTGGTGATCGACAAGCAGGGCCGGATCAAGACCGCCCGCATCGAGGAGAGTTCAGGCGTGGCCGAGCTGGATGCGGAGGCCCTGCGGGTGATCAAGGCCATGCCCAAATGGAAACCCGGGGTCGACAATGGCCAGGCCGTTCTGGTGGCCATGACCATTCCGGTGAATTTCCGGCCGGAGGCCTATCGGAGGGAATAACCGCATAGCGGGATACCGATCCATCCCTGGTTTCCGTGTCTGCATTCATTCGCGGACAATCGCTCTGGGGATCATCTTCCTGGTCTTGTCTGTTGGTCATCGTTCAAGGATCTGAAAGGATCTGGACAGCCTGGGCACGTGCTAAATGGTTGTTGGGAGGACAGGGTGACAAATGGTATCGGACAAATCCATTATCTTTTCTCCGGTTCTAACAATTCACTGAATAATGAATCAGTTGCTTGCTGCCTGGGTATGGTTGATCCCCAATCTGCTCTTCGCGGGTATTGTCGATACGATATCCATTGAATCAAAGGTATTTGGTGGTCTTCGGGAGGTGTATGTTCATTTGCCGGATGACATGGAATTTCATTCGGATTTAGTCCGATTGCCGGTTATCTATGTGTTGGACGGACAGCATGAGTGGTTTGTAAACCCGGTCACCGATGACATCCGATACCTGCAATATACCTATGAGATTCCCCGGGGAATCACAGTGGTGATCCCCCACCAGGATCGGATGGCCGAATGTGCAATTGGCAAAGGCCTGGACACGAATGAGCCACTTCCATTGTTTACGTTCATCACATCAGAACTGGAGGAATACCTTGAGCCATATCGACCGAATGCGTACCGTCTGATCATCGGGCATTCTCTTTCTGCATCCTTTGCACTGTACGCCTATCAACGGGGTAATGGCTTTTTTACATCAGTGATTGCCCATTCACCCATGGACCATTTGGATGACTTGTTCAGGGAGTTTCATGATCATCCGAACCTCGGTGTGGACAGGGTGTCCATATCTACCGGGGGGGTGGAACATGACAAGGATCTTTTCCATCGGGAAGCATTCGAGAAGGTTGCCTCCAGGTATCCGGAAATCAGGTCAAGAATGACTGTTTACGAGGCTGATGGTGTGGCCCATAACGCAGTGCCAATCGTTTCGAATCCGATGCTGTTGAGCAAATTGTTCTATTCATTCAGCAGGCGATTTGGTCAGATCGCTCAGGTTGATGCGGAGTACAGGCTGGTTGGCCAACCTGATGACCCCGCTGTCGAGTTGGGTAAGATCATCCAGGCATCTACCCTGGGACCATACAGGTATGCTCCTGAAATCGGAGAGATCTTTGGGCTGGCCAGCCGATATCAGAACAGCGGGTTCATGGAGCAGGCCATCGCCGTGTATGAGGTCGGCCTGACCTATTACCCAAAACTGATTGACCTGTACCTTTCTCTCTATCCGCTCTATTTGGAGCAGGATGAACAGCTGGCCCGCAATTGTCTGTTGAAGGCGTATGCATTGATCGGCAACGGACCGGAACCGGATCCGGAGATGGATGCCTTGAAGGAGGAGATCGGAACTGAAATCCGGAACAAGGGATGGTCAACGGATTGAATGATCATTGTGTCCTGGATATCCCCTTAGCTCTCAGGTGATGAGACCAGGGTGTGAGCCATTGGACCGGATGATCGTCCTGTCGAGTTGACGGCTTCATGATTGCCATTCTGGTCTTTCTGTCATCAAGTGGCGAGCCCGCCAAGACCCGAGGATCCATGGAAGGGATGGGTGAAGAGAAAAGTGTATGTTCGAAACCGTTTACGAGATATTATGAAAAATGATCAGCCGCGAATATGGCCGTTCAAGCGTTGGTGGACACCAGGATTCTTGTGTTTCATGTTGGGAAGTTTGTTCTCCTGCACCAAGACGGATTTCTCCTTCTACAGCGGTCCGGGTCAACGACCTGTCTATGTCGATCTGGCCTCAGCGCGCATGATCGGTAACGAGCCACCCCGTCCCGTGATTCGTGGGGGCACGATCGTGTTGCAGGATTCGCTCCTGTTCCAACTCGACTATGGGCAGGGGATTCATGTTTCTGATGTGAGTGACCCCGCGAATCCGCTGGCATTGACGTTTATCCATATCCCGGCCATTACTGCCTTTACCCTCGATGGTGGGTTCCTGTATGCTGACAACTGGCGGGATCTGGTCACCCTGGATATCACCGATCTGCTCCAGGTGGTGGTGCTGTCCCGGCAGGAGAATGTCTTTGAGCCGCTGATGTTTCCACCCCAGTATTCCGGCATTTTCGAATGTGTGGATCTGTCCAAAGGTGCCGTGGTCGGGTGGGAAGACGCTGATCTGATCGACGCACGATGTCAAACTGACCAATAATGCAACCAGAAACAATGATGAATACTTCTGCATCCACCCGGATGATCCTATTCCTCCTCTTCGGCCTGTTCACAGGTGGCCTTTTTTCCTGTGCGAAGGAGAGCAGTCTGGTTCAACCCGATGTGAAATCCGGATCCCTGGCCCGGTTTGTGGTCCATCAGGGTTACCTGTATTCATTGAATCACCATGAGGTGATCACCTTTGCCGTCCAGGCGGACGGTGTGCCGCTGCTGGTCGATCGGCTTCCCCTGGATTACGGACTGGAGACCATTATCGTGTATGAGGGTCTGGTCTATGTCGGAGCCCGCACCGGATTGTATATCCTGGATATAGCCCAACCCGGCAAGCCGGTGATGCTATCCCGCACAGAACGCTCCCAGAGCCTGCTTGGTGGGTGTGATCCGGTGGTGGTCCGCGACTCTTTTGCCTTTTCCACGGTGAAGATCATCAATACCATTTGCGGGCAGACCAATGTCCGCAGCGCGCTGCTGGTCTACCAGGTAGCCGACCCGACAGCGCCGGAGGAGGTGGGCCAATACGATCTGGATGAACCGAATGGCCTGGGCTACAAGGGTGATGTGCTCTTCGTCTGTGATGAGGGATCCGACCGGGTGGTGCTCCTGGATATTGCTGACCCCCGATTTGTCAAGCTGTTGGATATCGAGGTGCCCATTGAGGATCCCATCGACCTGATCATCCATGGTGAGCGCATGGTGGTCGCTACCCGAACAGCCTTCCAGTTTTATGACATCCAGGATATCCAGGATATCCGTCCACTCGGAACGATCAGCAAATGACGCGATGGTGGGGCATCTTCTTCCTGTTGTGCCCGGTGTTCCTGGCCGGGCAGGGTCTATCCGGGCAAGATACCCTACCGGGTGAACCGCCCAGGGTATTGATCAGGACGGATGTGCTGAGGTGGGTCAGTCTGCTCAAGCCGGCCGCCAATATCGGATTGGATGTTGCTGTTGCCCCCCATCATCGACTGGACCTGAGTCTGGGCTGGTACCTGGGTTCAGGTTATTTTGCTGAATTCAACGGGGAAAGCTACCGGGGTCCTCGCCTGCGCATGGGGTGGAAATGGATCGGCTGGATCGATCGAAAAACTGCCTTGTTTGCGGGGCTGGAGGCACGGTATGATCGGATCACGCACCGGGAGTGGGCATATGTATCCCGACAGGGGCAGCAGTACGTGGAGATCTACCTTCGGCATCGCCAGGTGGAGAGCCTGGGAGGAGCCTTCCGGGCCGGGATGCAATTCTATATGGGGCCCACCGGTCGATGGGTTCTTGAACCGGAAGTCCTGTTGGGAGTGGCCCGTCACCAGGTGAGCTATCGGGATCCGGATGATGTCTCTTTTGTATCCGACAATAACGGCTGGTTCGACTTCCGGTTCCCGGAAGGGCAGAGCACGTGGTTCTATCCGGTTCTATCCGTGAATCTCGGGTATGTGATCCAGCCATAACTCACGGTATGAGGCTGACGGCCCTCTTCTCAATCAGATTTCCGACGTTGGGTCCTAGCCCTTTTCCTCCAGGACGGCTGACAGCCCCCGGTCAAGCAGGGCATCCTTCTTGGGCAGGAGGTCAGGTTTTGGACCAGTCTTGACCGTAGCCTTTCCCTTGAAATGGATCAGCAGGGACAGTTGTTCGGCTTGTTCAGGAGTATGGTCCAGGATCTCCACCAGGCATTGAATGACCCAGTCAAACGTGTTGACATCATCATTGTAGACGAGGATCTCGGCCAGGGTACCCGTACCGGTATCCACAGCATCTTCGAGGAGGAGTTCTTCGCTGTCCTGTTGCCAGTTCATGACGCAAAGATAGGCAATTTGGATAGTATGTCCGTCAATTCAGGTCACCGAGGACCTTGCGAACCGCTTCAAAATTAGGGAGTTCACCAGCATTGTCCAGTACCTCGGCATAGCGGACGATACCTTCCCGGTCGATCACGAACGCCGAGCGCTTGGACACGCCGTTCAGGCCGAGGATCCAGTGTTCATAGCAGGCTCCGTATGCCTTTGATGCCTCTTTGTTGAAGTCGGAGAGGAGAGGGAAGTTCAGATTCTGCTCCTCCCGGAATTTGCCCAGGGTAAAGGGCAGGTCAACGGAAATGGCCAGGATCTGGGCATCCAGGTTTTGATAGGTCGCGATATCATCCCGCATGGCACAAAGTTCAGCGGTGCAGACACCGGTGAAGGCGGCAGGAAAGAAAAGAAGGACGACGTTCTTGCCCCTGAAATCTTCCAGGGAAACCATCTGTTTGTCAAACGCAGGGAGAGTGAATGAAGGGGCGGTTGTACCGATTTGAAGGCTCATGTTCCGATTTTTTTACCCGAACAACAATTCAGGGGTGGAGGTTTAGGGAATAGGCAAAATTTGAATGAACTGGGTCACCTGGCGGCGGCTGAAGTTATTGTCCGATACAAGTGTCAGAGTCTGTTTGCCGTTGGGAAAAGGTGGCCCCGGGCATAGACCTTCCACGTTGTCGATATACGGATTGAATCCGCTTTTTCGTCCGGCCTGCAGGTTGTACACCAGCCTCGTGGTTACTGGACGTACTGTGTCAGGGTCCAGTTCGCAAAGACTGCCGACCGATCGGACATCTGTTGCCGCCCGCAGGTCCGCACGAAAGACCAGAATGTCGTTTCCGGTCAGGGGCGACCAGGATCGCTCCAGGCACAGGAGGTGATCGACTTCGTCCCATACAAGGTCGACCAGTCCGTGTCCGTTTTCGGCGAAGTAGAGGTATTCGTGGATGATCTGCCCTGTGCTGATGGAAAGGACGACCAGCCGGAGGGGCTGGTACGGGGGCATCCAGTCGGATGCACAATCTTCATCCTGTTTGAGCATATTTTCCGTAGCCACCATCAGCGCAGATCCATCCGGGGAGATCGCCAGGCTTTCCAATCCGGCATTCGTCCGGATGCCCGTTCCGTTCAGGTCGGGTTGAAAGGCCCTGGGTAACGGATAGCACCGGTCGACCCGACCTTCCAGGTCCATCCGATAGACCGTGGAATTGGCCTCATTGCTCCAGTACAGATGCTTCCCATCCGGATGCAGGCGGATCGCTTCCGGATCGACAGACCCTGGCTCCAGTCCCCGGGTGAAGCTGATCCGGGTTTCGTCGATGACCTCCGGAGCAGCTCCAAAGCTGTCCACCTGCAGCGTATAGAATCGCGCCGGGGCTTTGTCTGATATGCAGTAGTACACCTGGCGGCTGCTGTCGTAGCAAATACCGGACAGACCACCCAATGCCGGACCATCGGGGTCCCAATCATCCTCATCGAGCTGATGGATGACCATGCCGGATGGCGGATCACCTCCGGTCGGGTGATCCATGATCAACCAGCCTGACCCGGCCAGGAGGAGACAACCGGTCACTATACGAAGGAGCAGCATCGGATGGATCTTGGTGCCGAAAGATACATCGTCCTGCTCTTCTCTTCCTTATGGTCGGATCGCCGCAATGGTCTCCAACTGCCGGTAGAGCTGTGCCGCCTCCCGATAACTCAGCGTCTGCTGGCCATCACTCATGGCGCGCTCCGGTTGTTCATGGACCTCGACGATGATACCATCCGCCCCGGCGATGGCCGAGGCCATGGCGATCTTGTCCACGAACGCCCGCACGCCGATACCATGGCTGGGATCGGCGATGACCGGCAAATGGGTCTTCTCCTTGAGCATCACCAGGGCGTTGATGTCGAAGGTATTCCGGTAGGCCTGTTCATAGGAGCGGATGCCCCGTTCGCACAACATGATCTTTTCGTTGCCATGCGAGAAGATGTACTCCGCTGCCTGGAGCAATTCTTCAATGGTGCCGGAGATCCCTCGTTTGAGGAGGACCGGCTTGTCCACCTCGCCCAGGGCATCCAGAAGGTTGAAGTTCTGGCTGTTGCGCGCACCTACCTGGAAGATGTCGACATAGTCGACCATGTCCCCGATCTGTTCGGTCATCATCACCTCGGTAATGATTCGAATACCCGCTTCCCTGGCCTGGTTGTGCCACATCTTCAGGCCGTCCAGTCCCATGCCCCGAAAGCTGTAGGGCGACGACCGGGGCTTGTAGACCCCGCCCCGCATGATCCGGATGCCATTCGCCTGCAGGTGGGCCAGCGTGGAGGCCACCTGTTCGTCCGACTCGATGCTGCAGGGTCCTGCCATGACGATGAGGCTGCCGTCTCCGATCCGAAGGTTGTCCCCCAGGTCGATGGAGGTGTTCTCTACCCGCCATTTCCGGGAGACGAGTTTATAATCGTCACTGACGCGATGGATATCCCGGATGCCTGGCAGGGTGCCGATGCTGCGAATATCAAATTCGGCTTTTCCGACACCGATCAGGTAGTCGGCACTCTGGGTCGTGACCGGGGTGACCTTGTACTGGATCTCTGCCAGTTTGCGGGACAGGAGTTCGCGCTGGGTGTCGGTGATGGTCGGTTCGAGTTGGATGATCATGATGCTGAAGTTGAGCGTTTGGAATATTCAGATGAGGTGGCAGGCTGAGGGCCACGAATGTGCTGCACAAAGGCAGGAATGACCTGACCGAGAGGCTGGCCGCCATCCAGAGCGCGAATGAAGGCACTGCCTACGATGGCGCCGTTGGCATAATGACAGGCGGTGGCATAGCCGGCATGATCGGCGATCCCGAATCCGATCAGTCGCGGATTCCGAAGGTCCATGTCGGCCAGACGGGTGAAGTAGCTGATCTGTTCGTCACCAAAGGCCGAGTTGCCGCCGGTGATGGCCGAACTGGACACCAGATACAGGAATCCAGAGCTGGCGGCATCCAGCTGGCGGATGCGTTCCGGAGGTGTCTGGGGGGTCACCAGGAAGGCGATATCCAATCCGGCCTTCTGGAGCAGCTCACGATACGTCCGGTCAAATTCCACCAGTGGCAGATCGGGAAGGATGAGGCCGTCCACTCCGGCTGTCCGGGCGTCCCGGAAGAAGCGTTCGGCACCGTATTGCATGACCTGATTGAGATACCCCATCAGCACCAGGGGAACATCCGTATCCGGGCGGACCTCCCGGATCTGTTCCAGCAATATGGGCAGGGTCATGCCATTGGCCAATGCCTGCTGGCTGCTGGCCTGGATAGTGGGTCCATCGGCCAGTGGATCGGAATAGGGTATGCCGACCTCGATGAGGTCGACCCCGGCCTGGCTCAATTCGCGAATGATGGTCCCGGTACTGTCCAGGGTGGGATGCCCGGCCGTGAAATAGATATTGAGGATATCCTGCCTCTTTCTGTTGAACAGCGACGTGATCCGACTCATGGCGTGGAGGTTTCAGAGGATTGATCGAGATGTTCGATATAGGTGGCCATGTCCTTGTCCCCCCGGCCGGACAGGCAGAGGACGACCACATCATCCGGCTGGAAAGCGGCGCGGCCAATGGCGGCCAGCGCGTGGGCAGACTCGAGAGCGGGAATGATCCCTTCCAGGCGAGTCAGCTCCAGAGCTCCTTCGAGGGCTTCCTGGTCAGTGACCGACAGGGCCTCCGCCCTTCCCGAGCGAATCAGATGGGCATGGAGCGGCCCGATCCCTGGATAGTCCAGACCGGCCGAAAGGCTGTACGGCTCGACGATCTGGCCATCGTCGGTTTGCATGAGCAGGGTTCGACTGCCATGGATGATCCCTTCGGTCCCCAGCACGGACGTCGCTGCGCTGTGCCCTGAATGAATGCCCAGGCCGGCAGCCTCCACGGCGATCAGGCGCACGTCGGGTTGGTCGAGGAAATGGTAGAATGCCCCGGCTGCATTGCTTCCGCCACCGACACAGGCCATGACCGCATCAGGGTTGGACCGCCCGGTTTGGTCAAGCAGCTGGGTTCGGATCTCTTCGGAGATCACCGACTGGAAGCGGGTCACCATATCCGGATAGGGGTGAGGGCCAACCGCTGAGCCAATGATGTAATGTGTATCCTCCGGGTGATTGATCCAGTCACGGATGGCCTCATTGGTGGCATCCTTGAGGGTGCGGCTGCCACTTGTCACGGGCCGTACCTCGGCGCCGAGCATGCGCATCCGGGCCACATTCGGCGCCTGGCGGGCAATGTCCAGTTCACCCATATACACCACGCAAGGCAAGCCCACCAGGGCACAGACAGTGGCAGTGGCCACGCCGTGTTGTCCGGCCCCCGTTTCGGCAATGATGCGGGTCTTGCCCATTCGCATGGCCAGGAGGATCTGCCCGATGGCGTTGTTAATCTTGTGCGCTCCGGTATGGTTGAGGTCTTCCCGCTTGAGGTAGATCCGGGTGTTGTAGCATTCACTCAGGCGTGGAGCAAAATAGAGGGGTGTCGGTCGGCCGACATAGTCGCGCAGCAGACGATGAAAGTCCTGCTGGAATTCCGGTTCATCCATGATGGCCCGGTAGGTCAGGCGAAGCTGCTCGACATTGCCGTACAGCATTTCAGGAATGAATGCACCGCCAAAGGGACCGTAATAGCCTTCGGTGTCGACGTGGTAGGAGGATGTTGTTAAATCGTGCATGGTGAGGTCTCCAATTGAATCAGGAATCGGGCAAGTCGGTCAGGGTCCTTCACACCCGGTTGGTTCTCAAAGCGGCTGTTCAGGTCGATCCCCACCCATTGGGGGTGGGTCAGGGCGGCCAGTTTGGAAATGTCTTCGGGGCCGATCCCTCCGGCCAGCAGGAAGGGGGTCGTACCGTGGTAGTCCTGCAGGCGTTCCCAGGCAAAAGGGACACCGTTGCCACCGGGGGCATTCCCACCGGTATCGAAGAGGAAGTATCGACACCAGGGTTCATAGGCATCAGTGTCGGGAAAGGCATCGGTCGATACGATGGAGAATGCCTTGATCAGAAAGGGCTGTCGCATGCCGGTTTCCTGGAAGGCCTGCTGCAGCCGGGCGAGATCCTCGGCTGACTCCCGGCCGTGCAGTTGAATACCGTCGAGGCGGAACGCGCGGGTGCGGTCCAGGATCTCCTCGATGGTGGCATCGACGAACACGCCAATGCGCACCATGGTCCGGGGAAGGATTTGCTGAAGGCTGTCCGCCAGTCCATCATCATCACCCACATAGCGGGGTGATGATGGGTGAAAGATGAACCCCATGGCATCCACCGGCAATTCGGCCACAGCACGGATGGCGAGCGGGTCGCGCATGCCACATATCTTGATGATCATGAGTGAATGGTTTGTGGATGCCGGCGTGCGGTTTCGATACGACGAACATCCTGGATGAACTGGCGACAGGCCTGGCCTGGGCGGTCGGTCGTCATGAAGGCTTCACCCATCAGGAATCCCTTGAACCCGGCCTGCTTCAGATCGGCCACCGTTTCCGGCATGCTCAGGCCACTTTCCGAGATCGGGACCATCTCCGACGGAAGGAAGGGCAACAGGTCCATGGATCGTTGCATGTCGACGGAGAAGTCGCGCAGGTCGCGGTTATTGACCCCGATCACCTGGGCTTCCGGACTGATCTTGTCCAGATGGGCTTCTTCATGTATCTCGATCAGGACCTCCAGGCCGAGTGAACGGGCAAAGGCGGTGAACCGGCGGATCTCATCGTAAGAGAGTGCGGATGCCAGGAGGAGAATGGCATCGGCGCCGATGGACCGGGCTTCCAGGATCTGGTATTCGGAGACGATGAAATCCTTGCGCAGGATGGGACAGAAATTGAATTTCCTGGCTTCCTGCAGGTCCGCATTCTTTCCCCCGAAGAAGGTGGTATCCGTCAGGATGGACAGGGCGGATGCGCCGCCCTGCATGTATCCGATACTGACCTCTTCCACCTGGGCATAGCGATTGATATCGCCCTTGCTCGGGCTTTTTCGCTTGAATTCGGCAATGATCCCGATCTTATCCGGTCGGGTGAGGTACCTGGAGAGGCTGACCACCGGGGTATGGAAGTAGATGCTCTGCTCGAGCAGCTTGACGGGCACCAGTTCGGATTTCTGGGCTACTTCTGTGCGCTTGTGGGCAATGATCTTGTCGAGAATGGTGTTCATGGTCCGATTGATTAACCCACCCGGATCGGGGTGGCGGTTGGATGAAGAAGCAGGTGAAGGGAACGCCTGGCATTTCCCCGATGAATACTTTCCCTGGCCAGGTCTACCGCATCCGGCAGGCTGGTATCCGGTCGATGAAGGTTGATGGCCAGGGCGGCATTGGCACAGACCACATCCTCCTGTTCGCGGGGTGCCTTTCCCTCCAGGATGGCCAGGAGGACCTTGGCGGCCTGGTCCGGTTGATCTGGCCCGACCAGGGATTCGGGACGGACGGGCTTCAGGCCAAATGCCGATGGCGGCAGTTGCGCCTGGGTGCCCTGGCGGAAGACCTGGGTCGTGCCGGTGAGACTGATCTCATCGTATCCATCCAGGGCATGGACGACGGCATATTCCTGTCCGGCATCTTGCAGGACATAGTGATAGGTGCGGGCTTGTTCCAAGGTAGCAGTGCCCAGGACGGAGTACCGGGGTCGGGCCGGATTGAGCAGGGGGCCCAGGGCATTGAACAGGGTGGGAATGGCCAATGCCTTCCGCACGGGGACGACGGCTTTCATGGCCGGATGGCAGATCGGGGCATGGAGGAAGGAGATACCGGCATGCTCGAGCTGACGGTTGATGATATCACTGTCCACGGTGAAGGGTACCCCCAGGGCCTGCAGGACATTGGACGAACCGACGGGAGAGGATACGCCAAAGCTGCCATGCTTGATGATGGGTACACCGGCACCTGCTGCGACAAAGGCCGATGTGGTGGAAATATTGAAGGTCTTCTTGCCATCACCTCCGGTGCCGACAATGTCCAGAAGGTCCTGGCGATCGAGCTGAAGAGATACGGCCCGATCGATGAGGGCATCCCGGAAGCCGGACAGTTCAACCACGGTCACCGGTCGCATCCGGTAGATGGCCAGGAAGGCAGCGATCTGGGCGTCCGGGAAGCGCTGGTCGGCAATGCCACCCATCACCTCGCGGGCTTCCTCGCGGTCGAGGCTCTGGTGCAGGAAGAGTTTATCCAACAGTTGTCGCATGATCGTTCTGGTTGCTCCGGCTTGACTGGGCTCCGGAAATATGATGGAAGAATGCGGTGATCATCTGTTCCCCGTCCGGAGTAAGAATGCTTTCCGGGTGAAACTGGAGGCCGAAAACGGGATCCTCCCGATGCTCCAACGCCATGATCTCACCCTGGTCGTCAACGGCGGTGATCCGCAGGCAGTCCGGCAGGGATGCAGGTTCGACCACCCAGCTGTGGTAACGACCGATCTCCAGGGTCTCTGGCAGATGCTTGAGGAGGGGGCTGACCGGTTGGAGGACTGTCATGGGCGTCGCGACTCCATGTCGGGGTCGGATCATATTGCGCAGGGTGGCACCATAGGCCTCGGCAATGGCCTGATGTCCCAGGCAAACCCCCAGGATAGGAATCTGTCCGGCCAGCCGGCGGATCAGTGCAGGCATGATGCCAGCCTCGGAGGGAAGCCCTGGACCGGGTGACAATACAATGGCATCGAAGGAGGCGGCCTGATCTATATCAATGGCCCGGTTGCGCCGTACCGTGGGCTCCAGTCCGGGAATGCCCCGGATCAGTTGCACCAGATTATAGGTGAATGAGTCGTAATTGTCGAGGATCAACACACGCATGGTCAGATCGTTTCGGCGATGGCCAGGGCCTTTTGTAGCGCCCCCAGTTTGTGATTCACTTCCTGCAGTTCCGTCTCCGCCACGCTATCCAGTACAATTCCCGCGCCAGCCTGTGAATAGAGGGTTTGGTTCTGGCTGAAGAAGGAGCGGATCATGATGGCCTGGTTCATATTGCCCTGCAAATCGATGTATCCGATGGCTCCCCCATAGGCACCACGATGTTGGTTCTCATACTGATGGATCAATTCGAGAGCCCGGTACTTGGGTGCCCCACTGAGCGTGCCAGCCGGGAAGGTATCCGCAAAGACCTGGATCGGGTTGGTGCTGTCAGCCAGTCGGCCTTTTACTTTGGAGACGAGGTGCATGACGTGGCTGTACGCATGGATCTCCCGAAGGGCCGCGACGTGGACATCGACTGCATGGCGGTTGAGGTCATTGCGAGCCAGGTCAACCAGCATGACGTGTTCGGCATTTTCCTTGGGATCGGCCAGTAAGGCATTGGCCCGCAGTTCATTGATTGCCGGATCGGCATCCATCGCAAAGGTTCCGGCGATGGGATGGATCTCGGCCTGCCGATCTCGTACGATCAACTGTGCCTCGGGAGATGACCCGAACATGCGATAGTTGCCAAAGTCGAAATAGAAGAGATAGGGAGAAGGGTTGATGGAACGAAGGGCCCGGTACACTTGCAGGTCGTCGCCCTGGTAATCCTGTTCGAACTGACGGCTGAACACGATCTGGAAGACATCTCCCCGCTGGCAATGGTGCTTGCCTGCCTCAACCAACCGGCGAAAGGCCTCATCGGTCAGATTGCTGCGTACCTCTCCTGTCCGGTGAAAGGGATGAATGGCCGGTTGGTGACGATGGAGGTCTTCCAACAGGCGATCGACCTGAGATTCCATGCCGGGTAGCCGGTTTTCAAGAATGTAAAGATGATCGTGGAATGGATCGAAGGCCAGGACAAACCGGTAGAGGTGGTAGCGCATGGAGGGGATCTGGAAGCGGCGTTTTCCCGGATCAAGCTGCAATTCCTCCAGATCGCCGACGGCATCGAATGCCGTGTGGCCAAACAGCCCGTTGAATCCCCGGAACGGTTGATCGCCATCCACCTGGAACCGGAGTAGGAATCGCCGGAAGGTTTCCGGGACATCCGTGAATTGTCGGATGGGGATGGCCTGGTCGGATTCACCAAAAGCCTCGATATGCATGGTGTGGTCCTCCACCCGAAATGTGGCGATGGGATCGAGGCCGATGAAACTGGTCGACTCAGCGGCATTGTATCGGTCATTGCTTTCCAGAAGTACGGGAACGGCATACCGATCCCGAAGCCGGGCATACAGGCTGACCGGTGTCAGCTGATCGGCCAATAAGCGACGGGAAGAAACCTGAAGGTGCAGCGGTGTGTTGTTCATCGGTTGACAATTGTTCAAAACGAAAAGTGGCCTGCCGGAAGATCCGACAGGCCACTTTTGATTCAAGTTCACAAACAGGGCATATCAACTCTCCCGGGATTCCGTGAGGTTCGACCACCACCAATTTGTCTGTGTACAGGAATACATGTTCTTCTGTTGTTGCGCTCAAAGATAAGGGGGTACCTGTAGACAACGCAAGAGGGGGAGCAGATATATTTATAAAAAAATAAATTGATTGAACGGGGTATGTGTCCTGTGCCGTTTGCAGCCTGCAAGGAGGATCCCTGTCCAGACCACTGGCAGTATCCGGGGTAGCCGGACTCCGGCGAGGCTCATGAACAAACGCTTTGAGCACCCTTTTGGCCTCCACGCATGGGAAAGTCCTCCATTGGTTGCACCGACAGCAATTCCTTCCCTGGATGACAGCTTTTTCTCCGGATGGACGGCGGTACGTCCTGCACGATTTGGGACGCGGGCCTATTCCAGGTCGCCCTTCCGCCGAAGCGACTTGATCTTCTTTCCTTCTGCCGAACAGCGGATGAGCTCCTGGAGCCGACGCATCCGGGTGGATTCCTGTTTGGCGCTGATCACCCACCAGATGGTCGGTTTTTTCACGGAAGGCGGCAGCTGCTGGAAGAAGGTCCAGGCCTTTTTTTCTTTTTTGAACAGGGCCTCATAGGCGGGAGGCAATGTCAGGGATCCAGGGTGCTGTTCGAAGGAATAGACCCCGGACTTCTCTTCCTTTTTCCGGGCAAAGGCGGCTTTGCCAGCCGGTTTGATCAGGCCTTCACTGAGCAGGGCTGCATATCGTTTCTGATTGACCTCACTCCAGATACTGTCCGGTTTTCGGGGGGTGAACCGGATGCGGTAGCGGTCGGCATCAATGCTGCGACGAAGTCCGTCGATCCAGCCGAAACACAGGGCCTGATCGACAGATTCCGGCCAGGTAAGGGTGGGCTTACCGGTGTGTTTCTTGTAGTACCCCACCCAGAGGACTGTTGCCTGCAGGTGATGTTCCTCCAGCCAGCTGCGAAAGGAATCCGGACTGTCAAAGAAGATGGTGTCCTGAAGATCATTCATGGCAAATAGCGATTGGTGTTCAAGGTAGCGCTTGTCCATCGGGACGACCAACACAAGCTGGACCAAACGTTGGACGGTCGTTCCATATCGCAGATCAGGTCGCTGCGGGACGCCACTTCGGGCTGGAAATGACCACCCTGCCGGTCCTGCAGCCTGATCAGATTCTGCAGGGCTTGCTCTCCCCGCCCCAGGAGGATGGCGATCTGATACAGCGATTGTCGAATACCAGATCGTGGACAGGGCAAGTGGCACCAGGAACGGCCGAATCGTTCCAGCTCGGTCTCCCATAGGTCGCGGATGGAGGACATGTCCAGCGTCTGGGTAACCAGGGTTTGCTGTCCGGCCTGAATGTCCTTGTGAATATCGAACAGGTCATTAGTCAATTGCAGCAGAAAGCCAAGAGAAGCAATGGCCTCTTCCTCTCCATCAACAAGGGGGTGATCCAGGATGACCCGATAGATCAGGGTAAAGGCATTTCCCTTGGCCCGGGTGATCCGCAGCAGTTCATCAAGGTGGAGCGGTGCGGAATGAACCTGGGCCAGACTGGCATTCTGGGCCTGTCCGCTCAGGTCCAGGACCTGGTCAAACAAAGCGGGTCGCTTAACCTCTTGGCGGATCTCGTTCAAGAGGGAGCGAACCAGTTGGACCGAGGGTTCTTCGGAGGACAGGCTGCCCAGGATCTTCTGGTGGGTCCAGCCGTGTTCATCCATCAGGTCATCGTAGAGGGGGGTGAAGGCCCCCATTCGCAGGGCCAATTGGCGTTCCCTCGGGGATGGCCTGCGTCCGTGCAGGGAGGTGAACCAGCAAGTGGTGATCGCACTCAAACGGGTGTATGCCCGCATTCGACGGACCAGATGATCATCATCGACTGCATGGTCGGCCAACCATCGCCGGGTGCGGATATCATTGCGGAGATAGACCTCATTGCCCAGGGTGGACAGGGCCTTCCATGTTGAGATATTCGGAGTCATTGCTCCGGTTCACTCCGCCAGGCCAGGAAAAAGAAGATGGCCGGTACAATGGCGGTCAATCCGTACCACCAGGCATTGGGACCTCCGACAAAAGGAAAGAAGATCCCGGCACCAATCAAGATCATCAAAACAGCCACACGTTCGCTCCGCCAGGCGAACAGATAGCCGAGCAACAAGGTCAGGTGGGCCAGTTGCATGACCCAGACCATCAGGGGGGGTGGTTCGGTCACAAAGGACTGGAACCAGGACAGATGCTCAAGAAAGAAGGCACCCCACAGGAAGAACAAGGCCAGAGAGAGGATGCGGGCGATCCAGCGCAGCCGGGTGCGGGTCAGAATGGAGTCCATATCCAAAGATAAGGGCCATCCCGCAGGTTTGCGTGTCCTGCCTACGGATGATCCTGATCACCGTTGGGGGGTGAAGACGAGCGTCATGTCCTTTCTGGTCATGGTCAACTCATCACCGGCCGACACCCGAAAGGACTGGCCGGACATGGCTGCCATGAATCGGCCTTCCAGATCGAGGATCGGGCAGGCACGCTTGGTGGAGATGAACTCACCGAAGGTGATCGTCTCACCCCGAAGCAGGAAAGTGCCGTTGATGCGGTTGCAGCCACCGCTTCCCGTAGCGGTTCCATCCAGGGCATTGATGATGAGATACGGATACAGGCCCTGGCTTTCTGCCTCGATCGATTCTCCATTCAGGGAGGTCAGCCGCCAGATGTCATGCATGCGAAATGGCGAGGGATGAACCCCGCACCCCTGGAAGAAAAGAGGTGAGGTTCGATCGTTCAGTTGGAGTTCCGCGGAAACGGTATGGGTTCGTTCTTCCCCGGACATATCGTCGGAACAAGGGGTCACTGCGGCTGTCACCGTCAGCTTGCCTTTGTCGGATGTGCCACTGTATGTATAGGAAACACCCGCCTCGGATGGATCCTGGCTCGTCAGGGAAAAAGTCAGGTCAAACTCCTCTGGCCCCAGGGCCTTGAAGTGCATGGTATGGTCAGGATTGATCTCCACCATCCAGAAGGGTTCGTTGCCGGTTGCCCGGAAGAAAACGGCATCTTCATTGGTAAACATGACCTCCTCGGGAGCTTCCCGGTGAAGGACATACCGTTCGGGAAACTCCGTGATAATGAGTTGGCCCAGTGAGTCCACCAGGGTCAGGGATTCGCCTGTTACCAGGAGGTGATGCAAGCCTGTGATCGCTTCTGACAGGACGATCCTGCCGCCGCGTCTGGATTGAAAGGTGCCCTGGGTGACAGTCGACTCGATCTCGCGATCCACATACCGCTGCTCCAGCGAAAAGGTTTGATCGGCATTCAGGATCAGAGTCGTGGTGATGCCGGGGCAATCAGCGCAGGGAAGTATGCCATGGAACGCTCCGGTCGGACCCGTGTATCGAAGGGTGGAACAGGAAAGCAGGACAAGCAGGGAGAGTGGAACAAGGATCTTCATCAGGACAGATTGACATGAACATGGCTCAGATGAGCCTTCTTCTGGTCATACGGTTTGTTTGGCCATAAGTTTTCCCAAAGGTCAACTTCCCTTCCTTCCTTTCCAACCCTGGTCGCCAAAGCGTTGTAATTTTGCGTCATCCGATCATCCAAAAATGCGCATACAATGAAAAAGTCCCCTTTGTTGCTGATCCTGTGGTTGTTGATGTCTCTGGCCATCCAGGCTCAAGTGGAACTTCGCCCTACCGTGGGGATGAACATCAGTTCGCTGGAAAGCCTGAAGGACACCGCTTCTTTTCGCAGTGATGCCGGTTTTTCGGTCGGACTGGATCTTCAATTCGGCAACCGGTGGTATGTTCAGCCCGGAGTGCACTACGATGTCTCTCGCAACACGATCGAGTTGAATGGAGGGGAGGAGTCTGCTCTCAAGGTCGGACGGGTACGACTACCTGTTTTAGTGGGCTACAAGCTGTTTGAGCCGGATGTCGATCGCTTTTTCAATGTCCGCCTCTTCACAGGGCCTAATATCTCCTTTGTCACCAGTGTTGATGATGGAGAGAGTCAACTGGATATTGACAAAGAGGATTTCAAGTCATCTACTTTTGGCTGGCATGCCGGCGGTGGATTGGATATCCTGATCGTTTTCATCGATTTTGGCTACCAGTTCGGTCTGTCGGATATATTTGATGATCTGCAGATCCAGGGATTGGAAGGAGCGAATTCAAAGAACAATGTCTTTTATCTGAATGCGGGCCTTCGGGTTCGGTTCTAGACCATCTGGTGCAAGATGATGGATAAGGGCTGACCCAGTAGGGTTGGCCCTTTATCATATGATCCCTGGATTAGCCCATGATCCGACGCGATCAGACAATGCCGTCCTCTTGGTAGAGGCGCACACCGGTTTGGACCATGTCCTGGATATCCCGGGTCATCTCGTCGTCCAGGGCTTTGATGTGAAAACAGCTTTTTCCTTTCAGGCATTTTCTCAACGATGCGGAAATTCCGGTGAACTGGTCTGCATGGGTATAGATGGGGAAGAAATACAGACGCACATCCTTTGGCTTGGGGACGATGCTGGCAAAGTAGATGCCATCCACTTTCTGTTTCCCTTGCATGGTCGGAATGGTGCCCGCAAATTCCATACCCCCGGGTCCGGCTTGACGAAGTTGCAGTGGTGGGGTATGGGCCTGGAATATTTCCTGCAGTGTTTGTTGGATCCGGGCAATGTTGTCGATCATCCTGTTCGATTCAGTCCATAAACCTAAGGATTGTCAGGCGAACTCTTCGCGTGTTTCACCTCCGTATGGTTTGGTCGGATGTCGTCGGAAGGCTGGAGATTGCCCTTGGCCTACAGCAACCAGATGCTCAGACCAAGCAGCACCAGGATCTGGAGGAGAAAGATGATCAGGCCGAAACCAAGGGCGACCTGGCCGGTTCGATAGAGCTGCTGAAATCGAATGCCAAGGCCAATGGCGACCATGGCCATGGTCAGCAGGATCTTGCCCGTCTCCTTCAGGATGGCCAGGAGCTGGGCAGGGAGGTGGACAAAAGATACCAATGTGACCACCAGAAGAAACCCCCACAGATAATAGGGCAACGACAATTGATCTCTCCAGGATCCGGTCCGGTTGGCCAGGAAATTGAAAAAGATCAGTCCGGGAACAAGGAGGGCCACCCGACCCAGTTTGACAGTGAGGGCCAGGTCGCCGATGGAGTCGGTCATGGCATAACCGGCACCGGCTACGTTGCCGACGGCATGCAGGCTGCCACCGATCAGCGTGGCTGCAAGCGGATCCGATTGGGGCCACATGGCCAAAATGGCGGGCAGAGCCAACATGCCAACAAGTCCCAGGAGATTGACCACCGCCAGGGCAATGCCTACATCCTCCTTTTCTTTGGTCACGGAGGCGGAGAGAGCCGCAATGGCGGATGATCCACAAATGGCGGTTCCGAAGCCCACCAGCCAGCCAGTGGTCGTCTTGCAACCAAAGAGATTGGCCAGGGACCAGGTCAATACGAGAATGATCAACACGGTCAGGATCAATACCACCAGGGTGCCTGTTCCGAGGGCGGCCATATGCTGGAAGGAAATGCCAAATCCGAGAAAGATGATGGCGGCATTCAGGACTTCCTTTCCCGTCCAGGTGATCCCGGCAGTCATCCGGTCGGGTCGCCAGCCGCTATTTCCCAAGATGACCCCGAAGATGAGGCCGAGCAGGACTTCATTCATCCGGGGGATCATCGGTGACAACACCAATGCTGCGATGGCCAGGGCAAAGGTCAGGAGGATACCGGGGAGGCGGTTCGGCCAGGTGGAAGATGACATATCTGCAAAAGTACACCGGTCGGGGAATCGGTGTATGTGATCATGATTACCGGAATTTCTATCCGAATGGCGAAACAGGTCAGGAAACCAGTGCCGCAATGGCATACCAGATCATCACGACACAGAGCACTACCTTGAGGAGGACACCGAACAGGAAACCAACAAAGGAGCCAATGGCCGCGCGAGTCGCGGTTCCGGTGTCCTTTCCCACCATCAGCTCGCCGACCAGGCCGCCGACAAAGGCACCGATAAAGATACCGAAGGGGCCGCCGAACAATCCGACCAGCAGACCGATGGTACTCCCCCACATGCCTGCCTTGGAACCACCAAACCGCTTGACGCCCCACATCGGCACCAGGTAGTCCAGGATGGTGACGACCAGCGTCAGAATGGCAAGGGTCCAGAGCAGGCCCCCGTCAAATTCGGCTTTGGATGACCAGTGGATCAGGAAAAGCCCCAGGAGGCTCAGGGGCGGACCGGGCAAGGGCAGCACCGACCCGATCAATCCAATGATCAGGGCCAGGAAACCCAGGGCGATCAGGAGAATATCTGCAACCATCATAGGCGAAAAATAGGAAAAAGGAAGGAGGCCTGGCACCTGAAATCGATGAACGGCGCCTGTCGGACGATCAGCGACCCGCTGAGTCCAGGAGAAAGTACTGGAGCACATCCGGCTGATCGGGCAGTTGGATCGTTCCTTCCTCACGAAACCCCAATCGATGGAGCAGGGCAATGGAGCGGGCATTGTCCGCATCGGTGATCGCTGACACCCGTGGCATGGCTGCAGCATCTTCAGCCAGGATGGACCTGGACGCTTCATACGCCAGCCCCTGGCCTTCGTATTCGGGCAAAAGGGCGAAACCGAGATCGGGATAGGCCAGCCCGGCCCGCCGGACAAGCCCGCAGATGCCGATGACCTCTCTTGTATGCCTGAAGACCATGCGCCGCATCCCGAAGCCGAAGTCGAGATAATGCCGCATCGGTCCATTGGTCAGGTAGTCTGCGGCTTCTGCCCGGGTATGCACGTTCCTGTCGCCGATATATCGAAGCCAGGAAGGCGTGTTGACCAGGCGAAGAAAGAAGCTGGCATCGCGAAGCCGGAGGGTATCCAGGATGAGCCGTTCTGTATGGAGTGTTTTCATCACCCTTCTGAGACTGGCATGAAGAGGGACGCATTTTCCTTTCCCTTGATCAGCGAATAGACCGCCATGTCCAGGAAGTCCTCCTGGAAGTGGATCCGATCATGAAAATGGGCTTCCTTCCGGAAACCGAGGTATTCGAGGAGGTAGATGGCGCTGCGGTTGGACGGCAATACCTTGGCTTCAATGGAATGCAATCCCAGGGTGGTCAATCCGAATCCGACAATGGCGATGAGCGCTTCGAGGGCGACCCGTTGCCCCCAGTAGTCCGTGGCCAGCTCCCCGCCGATCTCCGCCCGCAGGTTGGGATGATCGATCTGATTGAATCCGCAGGTCCCTATGATCTGCTGGCCATCCTTCCAGATGCCGGCCCAACCGATGGCCTGTCGGTTGGAATAGGCCTCCCGGGTACGTTCCACCAGGGCTTCTGCGGATGCCGGATCATCCATGGCCGGTCGGGCAATGAATTGATTGACCCGTCCATCCGAGCGCATTTGAAAAATGGCCCGGGCATCCGCGAGTCGAATGTCCCGCAACAGCAACCGACGGGTGTGGAGGATCGGGAAGGCGCGAAAAACGGATGGATTCAGTGTTGCCATAAACAGGGATCAGCGGAGCTGCATGGTTTTCGATGAGCCCGATACCGGGGTAGGGACACCAAAGGTCAGGCGTTGGAGGTCCGTTTGTGTTCCGAACCACCCATTCCGTATCCGGACCAGATACAGGTTGTCGTAATCCCCATGATCGATGACCTCCTCTTCTCCGGTCAATGCCTTGATCAGCGCCGGGGTCGTGTTGGAATGGCCGACCACCAATACATGCTGTCCTCTCAGTGACCGGAGGATGGGGACCAGTTGCAGCACAGTATCCGGACGGTACAGGATCATGTCCCTGCCAATGGCCTCCGCCAGGGGTTGGCCTGTCTGCCGGGTCCGCAGATAATCCGAGCAGTAAATGTCCGTGATCCCTTTTCTGATCAGGGCATCCTTCAGGTCGCGGGCGCGTTGCATGCCAGCTGCTGTCAGTGCGGGATCCCTGGATTCATCCACCTTTTCAGCATGCCGGACAAGATAGATGTCCGTTGTCGAACAGGAGGTGATCAGCAAGGTACCGATCACCAGGAGGATTATGATCGAATGCCTGCTCATGATGCGGAATCAACCGGGATGATGAACAGTGGAACCGGAGAGTCGCGAAGAACCTCCTTGCCAACACTTCCGACGATCCATTCTCGCAATTTGATCCGGCGATGATGGCCCATGATCACGAGGTCAATTCCTCTTTTGACCATTTCAGACCGGATCACCTCATTGGGGTATCCCTGGATCAGGAGGATCTCGCAGGGGACCTCCTTTTCCTGAAATCGCGATTGGAGTCGCTCCAGGGCCAGATGTTCCTTGCGCAATTCTCCCGCCCGATGGTCCCGTATATATTGGGGTCCCGGCTCATAACCGACAAATTCGGGGTCAGGCGCAGCGACGTGCAACAGCCAGCAACTGGCCTTGTAGGCCAGGGCCAGATCAATGGCATGCGCAGCGACCTGTTCGGTGGGATCTTCGAAGTCGACCAAGACCAGAATTTGCTTCATGCGACTGGAAATTAGAATTGAAAGTAAATAAACTGTTCGCCACTGCCCTGGGCCATGCACAACAAAGTGAGCATGACGGCCCAGATACCGCCCAGGATCGACCAGTGTGTCTTTTCGGCCACCGCCTTGACCGAGGTGTTGCGCATGAACCAGTGCGACAGGAACAACAGGGTGGTCACGGTAAAGACCTGGATGATCTCATGGGTGTCCAATACCTTGTCGCCCTCCGGATGGAGGAAGAACATGGAGGCAAGGATATCGCTGGCTTTCCCAAAGGTACCAGCGCGGAAGAACACCCAGGTGATGTTGACCAGGGTATAGGTGCCCAGGGCCAAAAGGATGCCATTCCACGCGTTGATGGTCATCCTGACCCGCCGTTTGATCAGCCGTTCCAGGACGAGGTAGGTGCCATGGAGAAACCCCCAGAAGAGAAAGGTCCAGCCTGCGCCATGCCAGAGTCCGCCCAGGAGCATGGTCATCATCAGGTTGACCATTGTCCGTCCGTTGCCGAGGCGATTTCCTCCCATGGGGATATACAGGTAGTCTCGCAGCCAACTGGACAGGGAGATATGCCAGCGTTGCCAGAGCTCCGAAAAGCCGATGGATGCATAGGGATAGCGGAAGTTGTCCGGCAGCGTGAACCCCAGCATCAGGGCAATCCCGATAGCGCAGGTCGAATAGCCGGCAAAGTCAAAGAAGATCTGTCCGGAGAATGCCAGGGTGCCGGTCCAGGCGTCCAGGGTATGAAGCACTTTTCCGGATCCGAACACGGTATCGGCGTGGTCGGCCAGGAGCACATCGGCCATGACGACTTTTTCAAACAGGCCCAGGGTCAGCAGGAAGGTGCCCCACAGGAGTTGTTGTTGAGTGGCCCGTCGTGGGGCAGAGAACTGGGGCACCAGTTCCTCCGACCGAACGATCGGTCCGGCGACCAGCTGAGGGAAGAAGGTCACATACAGGGCAAAATCCAGGAATCGGGGGGCCGGATCGATCTTGCGGTAATACATGTCGATCGAATACGACATGGTCTGGAAGGTGTAGAAGGAAATGCCCATCGGCAGGATGATGTCCCATTCCAGAGGCGTGAACGAGAGTCCGACCCAACCGGCCATGACCTGGAAATTCTCCAGCAGGAACCCCCCATATTTGAAGAAGACCAGGAATCCCATATTGACCAGGATGCTGAGCATCAGCCACATCCTGCGTTTGCGCGGATCTGTCTCCCGATGCAGGCGGTTGCCCGCCACCCAGTCGACCACTGTGGAGATCCAGAGCAGGATGACCAGCGGTGGGTTCCACAGGCCATAGAAGATGTAGCTGGCCAGGAGGAGCATCCGCTTCCGATGTGTCCACGAGACCGGCAGGTTCCAGTAGATCAGGACCAGGGCAAAGAAGACCAGGAAGCTGAGCGAGTTGAAGAGCATGGAGGGGAATCTGGAGGTGAGGGTTTCAACAGGTTAAAGGACACCATCCTGTTGCATGATGGCCAGGATCCGTCGGGTGTATTCTCGGGCATCCGGATTGCTCAGGTGGGACCACTCCGGCGGGACAAATCGGGCCAGCGAGGGATAGTCCTGGAAATGATAGGCAGGACAGCCACATTGCTGGACAAAGGCATCATAGTACAACTCTCGTGGATAGTTCTTGGCTTCAAATTCGGTGTACCACCCGGAGGAGGGATTGAAGGTGAGGATCATCCGGCCTCCTCTGGCTTCCAATCTCCTGATGAGATCCAGATAGAAGGGAAAGGACTGTTCGATGACCTTGTCCTCACGTTTTTGGTTCTTCCCAAAGGTATACCAGGCGTTTTGGATGGTGCGCTGAAAGGCCGTATCCGTTTCCATGCGAGGCATCATCCAGGTATTGCGGTCAGCGCTGACCTGGGAGAATCGAGGGAAGGGAACGCCCTGCTTCACTCGGCCTTTGGATGGTAAGGTGCTGATCATGGATTTCAGGTCAGGATCTCCTTCCTCTCCGGAGGTCAGGAAGGCAAAGACGGACTGGGGGCCATAGGACAGCCAGTGATTGAGCCGTTGGGCCAGGGTCCGCTTATGGTAGGAGTCGACCCAATCAGCTGCTCTTTTCCAGCCACCGATGGAATCAGCGGGGGGAATAAAAAAAAGGCTCGGCGTGATGTTCATCACGATGGTGCCATTGAACGCCGTGTTATTGACGATATCCTGTAGCACGGGACCGGGTGATTTCCCATCGGCAGCCAGCTGAAGCGGACGAATGCCGGTGACGTCCTCCCAATCATCCAGTTGGAAGTCAAAGTGTGCCCGGGAGGCCCCGATGATCACCACCTGGGATGAGTCATGGTCCCGCACCCGGTCACGTTGGGCGGCCCACAGGTACTTGTCATCATCCATGGTAGGGAGGAAGCCGTTGTTCCGGCAGGTCACTTCCCAGACGGAAAGCAGGATCAGGGTCAGGAATAGGGCCAGGATCAGGGTGCGCCAATGGATCATGTCAATGCCTTCGAATGGATTATGGACTGTAATCTCGGAATAATCAGAAGATTATCCATATTGAAGTTCGACCAACAGGAATCAGGCTCAGCCGGGATCCACATCGGGCATGCTATTTGAGTCCGTTGAGTCGTATCTATGTTCTGGCTGATCTCCATCATGATCCTTCCACGAAGAGAATTTGATCTTGTTGGATCGTCGTTTACCACAAGCACAATTGCCTATGTCCACAATTGCCCCGATCACCTTTTCTGCAGAGGATCTGACCTCTTTGAAGAAACGAAGCGAACTCATCCAGAAGGCCCATGAAAAAGGGGTGCATATCAACAAGGCCATCCGAAACCTTCGCTATGAAGAAGAATTGCGGATGCTTCAAGCTGAACTAGTCGACCTCCAACAGTATGTGGCCAAGAAAAAGCTCCGGGTCGGGATCATTTTCGAAGGTCGTGATGCTGCCGGGAAAGGAGGATCGATCAAGCGGTTTTCCGAGCATCTCAATCCGCGTTCCATGCGCCTGGTGGCCCTGCCGAAGCCAACCGAGATCGAAGCAGGTCAGTGGTACTTCCGTCGCTACATCAAGGCCATGCCCGATCCGGGAGAGATCGTGTTCTTCGATCGGAGCTGGTACAACCGGGCGGTGGTGGAGCCGGTCATGGGTTTTTGCAAGGACAATCAGTACGAGCGGTTCATGCGTCAGGTGCCCGAGTTTGAACACATGCTCTATGAGGATGGGGTGATCCTGATCAAGTTCTGGTTCTCCATCTCCAAGGAGGAGCAACAGCGCCGGTTTCAGTCCCGGCTGGAAAATCCACTGAAGCGCTGGAAGTTTTCCCCTGTGGATATGAAAGGCCAGGAATTGTGGGATCGCTACACCATGTTCAAGGAGCGCATGTTTGCGCGCACGCATACGCCGTTCAGCCCATGGATCATCGTCAAGACAAATGACAAGCGTACGGCTCGCCTGGAAAGTATGCGTTATGTATTGTCCCAGTTTGAATACCCCGGCAAAAGTCGGTCAAAAGCCGTGTTGATCCCCGACCCGAACGTGGTTGCCCGGTATTACCGGCAATTGGAGCAGATGGATATTTGATGAAGCCGGTTCAGGAGTGGGGGAAGGAAGGAGTCGAAGAGAACCTCACCGGCAGAAATGAATGGAGGGATCTGAAAGAATCCCTGGGAAAGGGAAGGCAGAAGTCCTCAGGAACTTCAACATGAATCAGGAAAAACATGAACAGGAAACATCATCAGGAAGAAAACGGAAGGATTTCCGATCCAAGAACGGTTGAGAATGCCGGAAAGCCGAAGCTGGAGTTGAGCGAGGAGGATGTGGCTATCCTGAATTCCCGGATCGGGATGAAATACCTGATCGCGGACAAGAAGACCAACGTGGAGAAAGCCCTTCGTCTGGCCAGATACGAGCTGGAGTTGCGTACCCTTCAGGCTGAACTGATCCAGTTGCAGAACTGGACGATCCAGGAAGGCAAGAAGATCGTTGTGGTGTTCGAAGGCCGCGATGCGGCCGGTAAGGGCGGGGCGATCCGACGGATCACGGCGCATATCAACCCCCGTCACTATCGGATCGTGGCCTTGCGCAAACCCACGCCCGACGAACAGGGCCAGTGGTACTTCCAGCGCTATGTCAACCAGTTGCCCAAACCCGGGGAGATGGTGTTCTTTGACCGAAGCTGGTACAACCGGGCCATCGTCGAACCGGTCAATGATTTCTGTACCTCAGCGGAGTACAACACCTTCATGGGCCAGGTCAATGATTTCGAGCGTATGCTGGTGGAGTCGGGCACTTACCTGATCAAGATCTACTTGTCCATCACCAGGGAAGAACAGGCCCGGCGGTTCCAGGAGATACGGGGCAGTCGGCTGAAGCGGTGGAAGATGACCCCCGTCGATGAGCGCGCCCAGGAGCTGTGGGATGTGTACACATCCTACAAGAAAAAGATGTTTGCCCACACCGATACGGATCTGGCTCCCTGGACGGTGATCCAGGCCGACCGGAAGAGCGAGGCCAGGATCGAGGTCATGCAGCATTTGCTCCAGACCATCCCCTTTGTACGGACAGATTCGGATGCCGGATAGAGGACTGGAATCAGCCTGTCGAATTGCCTACCTTTGCACCGATTTTCCATGCCGGTCTGACCGGTATCGCAAAAACCAGTTGAGATGATCCAAATTACCCTGCCCGATGGCAGCAAGCGCGAATATGAATCCGGTGTCAGTGGCCTGGATATTGCCCTGTCGATCAGTGAAGGCCTGGCCAGGAACGTGCTGGCTGCCAAAGTAAACGGCGAAGTGTGGGATGCCACCCGCCCCATTACCAGTAATTCGACGGTCCAGTTGCTGACCTGGAATGACAAGGAAGGGAAGTCAACCTATTGGCATTCGTCGGCCCACCTGATGGCCGAGGCTCTGGAAGCCCTCTATCCGGGTATCAAACTGGGTATCGGTCCCCCGGTGGACAATGGATTCTACTATGATGTCGACCCTGGTGACCGGACCATTGGCCTGGAAGACCTGCCCGCCATCGAAACCAAAATGATGGAGCTGGCCCGGGAAAAGAATGTCTATATCCGGAAAGAGGTGTCCAAGGCAGATGCCATCGCCTACTTTACGGAAAAGGGCGATGAGTACAAGATCGAGCTGCTCCAGGATCTGGAGGATGGCCAGATCACCTTCTACGAGCAGGGCAATTTCACGGACCTCTGCCGGGGGCCGCATATTCCCGATACGGGATTCATCAAGGCGGCCAAGCTGACCAATGTCGGTGGGGCCTACTGGCGGGGTGATGAGACGCGCAAGCAGCTGACCCGGATCTATGGCATCACCTTCCCAAAGCAGAAGGAATTGACCGAATATCTCGAGATGCTCGAAGAGGCCAAGAAGCGGGATCACCGGAAGCTGGGGCAGGAGCTGGAACTGTTCATGTTCTCCGATAAGGTCGGCGCAGGTCTGCCGATCTGGTTGCCTCGTGGCACTGTGCTGCGCACTCGTCTCGAAGACTTCATGAAACGCGAGCAGCTCAAGCGTGGCTATCAGCCAGTGATCACACCACATATCGGGAAAAAGGAATTGTATGTGACCTCCGGTCACTATGAGAAATATGGCGAGGACAGTTTCCAGCCCATTCACACGCCGAGAGAGGGAGAGGAATTCCTGCTCAAGCCGATGAACTGTCCGCACCACTGTGAGATCTTCGGAAACAAGCCCCGCTCGTACAAGGAGCTCCCCCTGCGGATCGCCGAGTTCGGCACGGTCTATCGGTACGAGCAAAGCGGTGAATTGCACGGACTGACCCGGGTGCGTGGATTTACCCAGGATGACGCCCATCTGTTCTGTACACCGGATCAGGTGAAGGATGAATTCCTGAATGTGCTGGAACTGACCCAACTGGTGTTGAAGCGCATGGGATTTGATAATGTCACGGCGCAGATCTCGCTCCGCGATCCGGAGAACCGGGAGAAGTATATCGGCTCGGACGAAAACTGGGAGAAATCCGAACAGGCCATTATTGATGCCTGCAAGGAGGTCGATCTGGAGACAGTGACCGAACTGGGTGAGGCGGCCTTCTATGGTCCCAAGCTGGACTTCATGGTCAAGGATGCCCTGGGCCGCAGCTGGCAGCTGGGCACCATCCAGGTGGATTACAACCTGCCGGAACGGTTCAAGCTCGAGTACATCGGTTCAGATAACCAGACCCACCGTCCGGTCATGATCCACCGGGCGCCCTTTGGCTCCATGGAGCGGTTCATCGGTGTGCTGACCGAGCATTGTGGTGGAAATTTCCCCCTTTGGCTGACGCCGGACCAGTATGCCATCCTGCCCATCTCGGAGAAATACAATGAAGTGGCTCACCAGGTGGCCGGACAGCTGATGCTGGAGGACATCCGGGGATTTGTGGATGACCGCAACGAGAGCATTGGCCGGAAGATCCGCGATGCCGAGTTGAAAAAGATCCCACTGATGCTCATCGTGGGAGAAAAGGAGGCCGATGCCGGCGGTGTGGCCGTGCGGATGCGCGGTGAAGGTGACCTTGGCCTGATGACCGTGGATGCCTTTATCTCGTGGTTCAAGGAAAAGGCGGACGCATAAACCGGAGTGTGAATTGGCCTGGTCGCTACCATGTATTTCTTTTTACTGGACAGGTGGCAGGTTGATTCGGGAAGGTTCGGATGATCCTCAATCCGATCATGAAGAAGGGATAAAATTGCTGCTTGGATGGGGATACAAAGCCGGGATTCCGGAAGGGTGGTTTCATATATGAAACGGTTGGCGACGCATCTCATTCTTTGACGGGGATAGCTTCAAGCTCACAAGATGACCAGGACAACCCGCCGGCACGCCAGGTTGGTCCAGTCGAGTCATTCAAAACAGGATTGATTGTTGGGCACACGATTCGAGAAAGATTTGATCGATCCTGAATCGAGGGGAAGGGCTTTGTCCTTGGCGGGGCATAGAGGAGGCTTTTACCTCAGACAACCGAGGTATTTGTGCTTGCTTTTGTGATATAATTTGGCTGCTTCTTATCCATCCAATGCGGAGTTGCTATTTAAAGGAAGAAGAATTATCTTTCAAACTCGTTTCGGGATGGGTCAGTTTCTAAGTTAGTCAAATTGTGCAATGCTTTATGATTGATCTATCGAGCAGCACGAAAAGCAAGTAGGCTATGAGTAGGATGTGCGTATTGTTAGTCATTCAACTGTTGCTTGTTGGTGCATTGAAAGGGCAGGACAACCTTCCTGTGGTGTACAATTCCTCAGAGATCTTGGAGAAAGCGAGACTAGCTATAGAGGATGGCCATTTGGAGGATGCCCTGTTGGCATATCAGCAGATTTTACCTCAGGATCCAGCGTACTTGCAAGCACAGCTGGATCGAAGCCAGGTCTTAAATGAATTGGGCCGGAGTGCTGAAGCGATACATGATCTTCATTTGTTATATGAAAATCAGCTTATCAAAGATGAACCGGATCATCTCATCTACCTGGCGAGTCTGTACATTGACGATTCACTTTATGTCGAGGCAGCGGAGGTGTTGGACAAGGTAGTGGCTTTGACCCCGAACCACCCCTATCTGTATTTTATCCTGGCGCAACTGAGTTATCGGCAGCATGACACAAAGGCTGCGTTTTCCCATCTGATGCATTCTCTGGAATTGCATCCGAATCATTTACAAGCGCATTCATTTTTAGGTCGTCTATGTTTGGAGGAGGGGTATATAATAGAAGGATATCTAGCACTGTTGACCGCGATTGCCCTAAACCCGGAATCGGAAATATCGGTTGAGAATGTCCGCAAGTTGAATGTCCGCCTTTCCAATCATTATTTAACCAAGACCGGTACCTTGATGAAGACTGCTGGCACGGATCAATTCGATGAGATTGAGGCGGTTCTGAGGAATCAATTGCCCCTTAGTGCAAAATATCAATTGAATTGTGATGTGGATGAACCGGTGACCAGGAACATTCAGGCTTTGTTAGAGTATAGTGCAATGCACTCCCTCAAAGGTGGATTTTTTGAACGAACCTATATGCCATTTCTTCAGGCCATTCAGCAAGGAAGGCAGGGAGAAGTGTTTCTTTATTATCTACTGGGCGGATTCAAAGAGGATATTGGTAAGAAGCTTAAAGCACATGCTAAGGAAGTGCTCACCTTTGATCAATCTTTTATCCAGAAACATGCCTGGGATTATTTGGGGCGTAGAACTGTGATGATGGACGGTCAATCCACACAGGTTAGTGTTTTATATGAGGATGGGTTCCCTTTCTTGAAAGGACCAGTGAATAAAGGTGTAAAGAATGGCCATTTCTGGCTAATGAATCGCAAGGGTCAATTGACTGGCGATCTACAGATAAGAGAAGATGAGTTGGATGGGATTCAACATTATTACCATACAAATGGGATTCGAATCAAGGAGGCGCAATGGGCTATGGGTGTGCAATCCGGTCCGGTTACCGAGTTTCATCCGAATGGCAATGTTTCTGAGGTCTATGAGGTAGCCTCGGATCAGCGTGTTGGAAAACATGCAGGTTATTATCCTATGGGTGGGAAGGCGGTTGAGCTCACCTATGGACCAACTGGGGAGATTGAAGGTAAATATGTCCAATATTTTCCGGATGGCTCTGTCAAGGAGACTGGTCAATATCGAAATGGTGAGGCAGAAGGAGTATTTGCCATCTATAATGAACATGGTGATCAAATCGAGCGCCATGTGCTCTACAAGGGATTTCGACATGGGCCGGATACCATGTATTGGGATGGGCAGACCATCAGGCAGGTATCCGAATATCGGGATGGGAAGTATGATGGCTATGGGGTTGATTGGAAATACCAGGGGCGCAAGGAGCGAGCGTGGACGGCCAAAGATGGTATCTTGATCCAGGATTCAACCTTTTCCTCGAATGGGATGCCGGATATAGTGATGGGCTTTTCCTCGAAAGGTGATTTGGAGTCCATACAGTATTTTGATGGCAAAGGTCGCAAGTATTTTGAGGAAATTTTGTCGAAGGGAAAGCTGACAAAGGGCATTCAGTATCATTTGATGGGTGATCCGGTTGTATCGGCAATTTCTAACACAACCATTCGTGCTCTGGATCTGGAAGGACGTGTTGTGCTAATGCAGGGAGAGGTGCAGAAGGGTGCACGAGAAGGGAAATGGGAATTTTATCATGCCAATGGCGAAAAGGAGACTACCACAACGTTTGAAAAGGGAATTGTACATGGTGCGCAGGAGTTTTTTCATGATAACGGAAACCTCTATCTGAGCCTCATGAAACAAAATGGTAAAATCCATGGTCAACGGCGATTCATTTCATTTGGAAAGACCCGACGGATAGATTATTTCCTGGAGGATGAAATCAACGGGCCGGTTTTGTCCTTTGGTTGGGATGGGGGTGTATCATATGAAAGTTGGCAGGAAGGGTCGGTTTATGTGACGCCGGTCAAGCTTCGATATCCGGATGGAAAATTGAAGATACAAACTGACTTTATTGGCGAACAGCCATGGCGATTTGTGGAGTTGTCACCCGGTGGAGATACATTGGTTAGGTTTGATTATACCGGAGTCCAGGGTGAGGTGAACATTCCTTCCGCGCATTCTCGGCTTTCTGTTTTCTCAACTATGGTTAACGGAGTCATGCACGGATCATATCGTATCGGAGGTATCTCAGATTGGGTGTATAAGGCCACCTATGTCAATGGGGTGTTGGATGGGATGGAAGAAGTCCGGTATCCCCATGGAACCATGCAGAGAATAAAACACTATTACAACGGAATCGAGCATGGACGTCGAGTGACTCATCATCCCAATGGGGCATTACAAGTTGAATCGACCTTCGTGATGGGGGAAGAAGAGGGACAACGAAATTATTATTATCAAAATGGTGCAGTAATGCGTTCCATCGCATTGGTTGGTGATACGTACAATGGAGAGGAGGTTTGGTATGCCTTCGACGGACACCCTGTTGTTTCATTGGGCTTTATCGATGGGCAGCTCTATGAATATCGGACACTTGATGCAGATGGTGACTTGGGGAACAGGATAGCGGTTCATCCTGCTGACTCACTGGAGATCCGGTCCTACTGGCCAAATGGACAGTTGGCTGCTGATCTGCAGATGATCAAGTCCAATCATCATGGCCCATTGCGAATTTTTAACTCGAGTGGATTGACATGTCTTGAGCGCGAATATTTCAATGGCTGGATGACAGGTCGGAACAAGGAGTTTTATGATAACGGACAAATTTTTCTTGACCTGCCCTATCAGACCAATGATAGATCAGGGGAGGCAAATTATTATTTCACCAGTGGAGAGTTGATGTATCGGATTCACTATGATGAAGATGAACTTCATGGTCCCTTTACGGTATACCAGAATGGCAAAGCGGTAAATGAATTCAACTTTGAATATGGTGAACTTTCAGATAATAAATAGCCGCATTGGTGGTTTGCTAGTTGTTCTTTGCTACTTGTTCCCATGGTCTGCAAGCAGCCAGTCTTCCTTACAGGATTTGCAGGATGCTTATCCGGGATTTTCCGAGGTTGTTCTGGCAAAGCGGCAGAAGCGATATATAAATGTGAAGAATGATCAGCTTGAGATCATGGAGAATGTTTACTACGAGTCCCAGATCCTGGATGATCAGGGAATTCAGGATAATTTCGAAACATTTGTCTATTCCGGATTGGTGCCGGTCCAAAATGTATTGGGTTGGACTGTGGTCCCTGGTGAAGGGAGGGAGAAAAAAATACCCGTTACAAATATTGTCGATTTACCTGTAAGGGACCAAGCGATCTTTGCCGATGATCTGAGGAAACGCAAATTGACCTTCACCGGATTGGAGGTTGGCGCCAGAAAGGTGTTTAACTATACAGTCCAGTTTTCCGATCCCTACCTCCTGCATCGCTATGTATTCGGGAGCCATTTACCGACAATGTCGGAGTCATTTGAAGTTGTTGCCGAAAAGGGGGTAGAAATAGGGTTTCAGGTATTGAATGACCAGAAACGACGTATCCAATATGAACGGATCGAGGAGCGAAGAACAGTACGGCATATATGGTCGGTTCGGGATCTGAATGCATTTATGTACGAGGAAGAGAATCCGGGATACCTGCATTTCATGCCTCATGTGGTTATGTTCGTCCGAAGTTATCCGAAGGGTTCCCGATCACTACCGGTTTTGGGAAGTGTGGGCGATCTGTACCGATACTACAAGAATTTCATTGATCATTTGAACATGCAAAGGGATGATGATTTATTTGCATTCACCCGGGAATTGGTCAGGGAGTTGCCGACTGATCATGAAAAAATGAAGGCTATTTATTATTGGGTAAAAAGCAATATCAAGTATGTGGCCTTCGAAAGCGGGTATGAAGGCTTCATTCCCAGAGAGGCATCCATTGTCTTTAGGCGTCGATTTGGCGATTGTAAGGATTATGCAAGCTTATTGACTACTATGGCAAGCTATGCGGGCATTCCGGATGTGCATATGTGCTGGATCGGAACCCGCGAGCTGCCATATTCTTACAAAGAATTGGCCACCCCTTCAGTGGATAATCATATGATCGCTGTCATGAAATCCGGCGATCAGTATTTTTGGTTGGATGGAACGGATACGCATACCGGGTTTGGATGGCCTTCCGGATTCATTCAGGGGAAAGAGGCATTGGTCTCGTTGGGGGATACATTCGAAATAGTCCGGGTTCCGGTAGTGCCATCCATTGAAAATCAACAAAAGGAGGAGATGATCCTATCCTTGTCTGGAGGAGTGCTGGAGGGGACGGCTCATATCCAATATTCTGGATTGATGCGCAGCGAAGCTCTTGCCCAGATCATCTCAGGCAATCCAATGGATCGGCGAACATCGGTTAAAGGCTTGTTAACCAAGGGAAATGATACGTTTTATCTGGATGACTTTTCCGAAGAACATGCAGATGATCTGGACAGTGATTTTTCGATCAACTATGCATTTCACTTGGACAAGCATGTAGTGTCAACACCGAAGGCAGAATATGTTTCCCTCTTTCTGGATCAACCATTTCTTTTGACACGAATTGCTCCCGGGAGATATTCTCCGTATGATTTGCGAATGTTAGTCAAGCAAACGAATACAACGCGTTTCCGTATCCCTCAAACACACAAGTTAGAGGCATTGCCTGCTGATTTTCATTTGGAAAATGACCTGATGTCAGCCCATGCTCATTATTCTATGAATGGGTCTGATGTCGTGCTTTCATGGGAGATCTCCAATCGATGTATCCAGGTCGACCCCGGTTCATTCGACTTGTGGAATGCAACAATTGATCAATTAAAGATCGCCTATTCTGAAACATTGTGCCTAAAGAAACTATAGCAAGTATGAGACGACATATCACATTATTTTCCTGGATGATCCTGTTGATTTGCATATGTCCGGCATGGTCGCAAACTCCTGTGTTCTATGAACAATTTTTCGAGAATGTTGAGTTAAGTGTGCCTGATTATGCTACTGAAGAGAATATTGTCATTCTCCGTCGACATGTAAAAATTGAGTTAATTGTGGAGAATGATCGTATTTTTCAGTACAAGTTGATGCATGAGCATCTGCTGGTCAACCAGCCAGAAGGAGTGGCCATGGCAAACCGCGTCTATCTGCCTTATTCGCGCAATCAGCTTAGTGAGAAGATGCATGTTCGGGTCATTCATCCGGATGGTCGTGTTTCCGAGCTGGACGATTCGGGAATCTTGGAGGAGAACAATGAGGAGACTGGGATGACCACCCAGTATTTTGCCCTGGACGGACTTGAGGTTGGTGCAGTTATTGAACGAATTTTCATTGTCAAGGAAGCTCCAGAGTTGAAAGGAGCTACTGTCTTCTTTCAATCAGGACAGCCTGTGTTGCATTCCCAGTTTGAGCTGATCTATCCTGAATACCTGGTATTTAAAAGCAGATCCTATAATGGTCTGCCTGAGGCGGATTGGATAGATGAGGCATATGGTGAGAGCCGGAAATCACTACGAATCCGTGTGTCAAACCTGACTAAGTTGCCGGAAGATGAGCAATATGCCAATGAGGTAGCCAATGAAATGCAATTGAAGTACAAATTGTATAGTAGTACACTTACGAATGTTCAGAATCTGAATAATTATACAGATTTCACCACGAATTTCTATGCTGGTTTGTCGCCAGAGTTGGATAAGAAGGCCCGGAAAAAGTTGGATGGGTTCCTTCGATCTATTTCGACTACCGGCAGCCAGTCGGATATTGTGAGATCGGTGGAAGATGAGGTCAAGTCCACCATAAAAATTAATGATTATGCAGAAGTTCAGTCCAGCTATCCTGATATCATTCCAACAAAGCAGTCCACAAAGTATCAGCTGCTCCAGTTATATTGGGCGTTATTCCACGAATTAAACATTCCGGTTCAGATCGTGCTGACCAGTAAGCGGACACAAGTTTTGTTTGACAAGGAGTTTGAACTGATCAGTCAATTGAACAACGCTTTGTTCTATTTTCCGGAAACCGGAAACTATTTGGATCCAGAGTCCATGGAGTATCGATTCCCGTTATTCAATCCTACCTATTTAGGGACTTCAGGATTGTTCATCCGTGAAACTCAGTTTGGTGGCGTGACTATGGGTGTAGGTGAGGTTCGGGATATTGGCATTCCGGATGCTTGTATCAGTAGAGATACCATGCACATTTTGGTGGACTTTACTCGGGACCTTGCCAATCCTAAAATTGAAGTGACGACAAGTCATGGACAGTATGCTGCCATGCAGTATCAATTGTTCCGTGATGTATTGACTCCAACGGACTATGACCGGCTTGTTTCGGATGTTGTGGAGAATCATGTTGAAAGCTGCCAGAATGTTCGTCGAAAATTATCAGGTGAAGGGATAAAAAACATCGGCAGGCAACCCTTCGTTCTGCAGGTGTCCTGTGATGGAGGGAACCTGGTCAGAAAAGCTGGTGATACCTATTTGTGCCATGTTGGTGTCTTGATCGGAAAACAGATTGAAATGTACCAGGTGGATCAACGAATGCTACCAGTTGATGTTCCATATCCTCACTATTACTATCGAACCTATGATTTCTTGGTGCCGGATGGATACGAGATCCAGAATCCTGATGATTTTCGTCTGCATTATGTTTGCGGTGACCCCAACAATCCAACCGCATATTGGGATAGCGCCATGGAGTATAATGATGGCAAGTACAAAGCTACCAATATTGAATACTATTCAACCCTGACTTACCCACTTTCTGACTTTGAAGCCTACCGGAAGGTGGTGAACGCTGCCGCTGATTATAATAAGATTGTCATTGCTATCGGGAAAAAGTAGCACCTGCTTGACTGATGATGAGGTGACCATTCTGTCTAGCACGTTCATAGATCTGAACGAGAAGCTTATCCATGGTGGGCGATGATCAGGTCTAGAGTAAGAATTATAGGCAAGGGATTATCCAAGGTCAACCTGGATTGACTTGATCTCAGATGGATATGGTTGTATATTGTTTTCTGGAACCTGAGAAGTTGTGATCACCAAACCCAGTCTTATGGTACGTTTTTTCCTTCCTCTGTTACTGATAATGGGATCTTGTCTGCAAGCACAAGAGGAACTGTCCGAGCTTCAAGACCCCTGGCAAATTGGATTGGTGTATAGTCTGGATGAGCTGCGGCCCCTGAGTACTTTTACGGTGGACCACTTCCATTGGATTGACTATACAGAGGATCAAACAAATTTATCGATAGGGATGTCCATCATGCGGAAAGTGCATCCCATGTGGTCTCTGCGCTCAGGACTGGTCTATTCCCAACGGGATGTGAGTGGTGTCTACTCCTGCGATTTCTGCGATCCTACAGGTGAGGTGTTCACCCTGCCCATTCGATACCTTTCCATACCAGTCCTGATTAGGTATCAGATCCCGTTGCACAAGTTTTCGGTCTATGCTGAAACTGGAGTTTCAACGGCTTTTTTCCTGGGAATATCTAAACGAAATCCTCCAATAATCGGCAGCAAGGCACCCGGAAGTGCAATGATCGAATCAATCAGTGGACTGGGATTGACATTCCGCATTTCCGATCGAATTAGCACCATGCTTGGATACCAATATACTCAGACACTGACTCATTTGGATCGATCCTACGGGTTTGATTGGAAATTTCGCTTTCATGGCATCCAGGCAGGTATCTCGTCCAGGTTGGGGAAATAGCAGGGATTGGAAAGCTGAATAGCCCATACAGCGAAACGACATCCAGGGTCACCTGAGTTCTGATCCTTCAGTATTCGGTAATGTCGAGAAGAACATTCCGGGTAAACGGTCGTGTTGTAGCCCAATTGGCCCGATGAATATCCTGCAAAACATTTCATACAGGGGATACATTGTCGTTTACGTGATTAGAGGGAAGGTTGGGATTGTAGGATTGTCCATCCATTGGAGACCTATTTCACGTAGCTGATTAATATTTAGTCGTCCCTGAAGAAGTTATTCACAATATGCTAATAACTTGACAATAAGGTCAATGCAGGTCAGAACTTTTGGATTGTAGGCCTTATTTTTCGCAAGGAAAGCAAGAATTGAGTAAAAAACCTTGCAAAAAATGTTGGGAAAATTTCTACCACAGGATCAACATGACCTCTTCCGGATGCGCTTAGACCAGATGGTGAACATGAGCCATGAGCTAATCATCTTAGCCAAAGAGGTAGATTGGAATTGGATTGAAAGCGAATTGAAGGATTCATATTCTGAAGAAGGCAGACCGAGCATTCCCATTCGTACGATGGTTGGTATGCTGTTGCTGAAGCAGCTTCATAATCAAAGTGACGAATCCGTATTGGCGAGGTGGGTAGAAAATCCCTATTGGCAATATTTTACCGGGGAACAATATTTTCAACATAAGCCACCATTTGATCCAACAGATTTTGTGTATTTCCGAAAGCGGGTTGGTGAGGCTGGAATGGAAAAGGTATTAAGCCTGACAGTAAGGTTGCATTTTGGGAGTGAGTCAGAGGAAGAAGTGCAAGTTGACACAACGGTTCAGGAAAAGAATATAACGTTTCCAACAGACAGTAAGTTGGCGTTTAAGATCATCAAATACTGTTGGTCTTACGCTAAAGCGGAGCGAGTTGATTTGCGACAGTCGTACCGTTTTGTGGTAAAGGGGCTACGGATGAAACT
This sequence comes from Lewinellaceae bacterium, assembly GCA_020636225.1. Lineage (GTDB taxonomy): Bacteria > Bacteroidota > Bacteroidia > Chitinophagales > Saprospiraceae > JAGNXB01. The sequence goes on from JACJYI010000003.1 coordinate 81,172, forward strand.
GCACAATGGCACTCATCCCCGTCGACAGAAGGCGGCGAGGAAAGCAAGTCGGAAACTCAAGACAATAGCCGGAAGGTTGGTACGAGAATTACTAAGAAAGCTGGATTCAGAGGCCCTGGCATACTACGGTCAGAGTTTGAATCTGTTTGAATCAGTGTTGGCGCAAAAAAAGTCATCCAAAAACAAAAGATACAGCCTGCATGAACCTGCTGTGTGGTGTATAGCGAAAGGGAAGCCGCATAAGAAATATGAATTTGGATGCAAGGTTTCGGTGGCCAGAAATGCAAAAAGTGGAGTTATTGTCGGGATGAAAAGCTTCACGGGCAACCCTTATGATGGAGATACACTGGAGACAAGTCTGGACCAAATTGAACGCATCCGTCGAGATGCAGGAGGTGATCGACCAAAAACAGTAGTCGCAGACCGAGGATATCGCGGACGAAAAGAAATTGGCCAAACCAAAATATTGATCCCGACATCAGGAAATAAAAGTCAATCGAGTTACGACAAGCAAAAACAAAGAAAACGCTTTAGAAATCGAGCAGGGATAGAACCAATTATTGGCCACCTGAAGGAAGATCATCGAATGAGACGAAACTTCCTGGCCGGAGAAAGAGGAGATGCAGTAAATTGTTTACTTGCCGGAGCGGCATTCAACCTCAAGATGCGCCTGAATCAAATCAGGTCATCTTTTTGGGCATTTTTGCGGGATATGTGGGCTTCCCTGTCCTTTGAGATGGCTGCATTCGGCTTCCTTCTGGCCAATTGGAATCAAATGAGAAGTAAAAGTCAACTGCTTCACTCCTTGGATTATGAATGAAGCAAGTGATGCAGGGGTTTTTCAGGGACGACTATTTAATTCTTCTTCGAAGACAATGCTTTCTAAGGTTGATCATCCGATTCAATGCCAATCGGATTCATGGAATCCAGAGGAGAAGGGAATGGGTAAATCTACAAGGGCGTCGTCTAAACAGATTGCATACTGCTTTGGCCAATGGCCCCTTTGCGGAAAGGAGAATGGATCTTGAGCGTGCTATTGGAAATCCGTCAGTTTCCAATCCAATATGGAGCGATGTTGATCAAGGTGCCTTTCAATGTGCCATGATCTTTCCGCCAGTCACAAACTCGGCGGCCCAATTCTCCTCGGCGAGGGAATTGATCATCAGGCCTCGACCTTCTGCTGCCGATCTGGTGGAGGTGGCATGGACGAACCATCCATCCATCAGGTAGACACCCACGTGCACGATCCGGTTATTCCTGGCACGTGGAGCGCGGAAAAAGACCAGATCGCCATAGACGAGTTCGGACTTTGGAACACGCTTGCATTGGGTATCCAGGATACCCTGGGAGCCACCCCGGATCTTGCGTCCGAAGATCCGGTCCTGCATGACCCGGGCAAATCCGCTGCAGTCAATGCCTCTCTTCAAGGTCCGCTTTCGCCAGGTTTCATAGTTGCGATAACCATCCCAGTTCGGTGTCCGGTAAGCGGTGTTCAGCCATGAAACGATGAACCAGTAGGTTTCCGGATCACTGACCTTCAGGGTGGCGATAGGGGCCAGCATATCCTTGTAGGCCGCCTCCATTTTCAAACTGTCATTCAACAGGACAGTCGCATCATAGATGCCTGCCGTCAAGACAGCCGTAGAGCCCGGGGCCGTCTCTTCGATCAGGTTGGCCAGATATCGGGAATCTGGACAGGGGGCTGGGAGATTGTCTGATACGATGATGATTTCCGACGCTTTGGCAGCTGGAGCTGTCGGATTGGAACAGGAAATGGATGAGTAGATGGTCAGCAGGAAGTGGATTGTCACCATGTGTGTCGTCAGGAATAGGGCCATGGTTTCGGGAGTTCTGGTGAGCAGGAAAACCGTTTTTCAGTTTACTGAAGGGGTCTCCACGTCGAAATCAAGGTACTGTTATTACAGGAATGAACGGGATAGGCTGTCGGGATAGTCTTCTGAAGGATCAGCATCAGGCAGAAATATGGCCCGCTTCCTGTGATTTCCGGAAATCCTGTAGACAATAGGTCGATGTTCATCCCTGATTGCGGTTCTCCTCTGCTCGAAACCGGACCATCCTCCGGATCAGGTCGACGGGAAGGGGCTGGTCCAATGGAAATTGGACCGATCCTTTACCCTGTTTGTAGGCCGCCAATTCCTCCTGGAAGGCCTCATGTCCGGAAGGTGTGGCGTAAAAGCCGACATGATGCCTGTACCCGGCCATGTACACCAGGGGCTTGCCATTCAGTTTCCAGGCGGGCATGCCATAGCTGATGGACTCGGTCGCTTCAGGCACTTCCTCCCGAACGATATGATGAATTTGTAGGAGATGACCTCTGACAGGATTCGTAAAGGCATCAATATACTTCGTTATTGGATCGGGAATAGTGGTCACGTCAGTGGATTTCTGATTTGAAACCATAGATGTTCAAGAACTGAAAAGTCATGTTTCGAGGATATATGAGCCACTCGTCCAACAGGTTCAGGGTAAAAAGGAAGTGGCTTGTTCGTTATAAAGATCGGCAGCCTTTCGATTGGGATGAGCAATCAGGTAATTCTTCACCAGTTCATATCCGATCGCGTATCCGGTCCATCGAGGCACATCGGGATGCGAGCCAAAGAACCAGGTCGCATGGTCATACGCAGGTTGATTCCAGGTTGCCATGGCTGTGTTGATCCATGTCTTGAGTGAGTCGCCAGTAAGTGCCTGTGACCACAAGGGCGGATCGATACCGTACAGTTCCACAGAAAAATGATCGGCCAGACCCTCAGAGATGCAGGCCTGGAGGAGGGTTGTGCCATAGCCAATAGCCCGACGCCGTTTGGTATGATGCATTTCATGGGCGAGTGTGGGCCCGAGGTGGGTGGCAATCGATTGAGCGAGTTGACTGAAATCTGGATCCATCCACAGCCAGATCTCCTCGTCATTGGGGCTGAAACCACCAATGCCGATCTCCGGGATCACCTGGGAAGGGTCGACCCGCAGCCGGATCCGGACATGATCCACCGGCATGACCTGGTTGACAGCTGCCACTGTTTGTCGCATGACCTGGATGATCTCCTCCCGATGCGTATTCAGTTTCCCCTGATCATCCACGACCAGGCAAACCTCTGATCCCAGGGGAACCGCTTCTGCCGAATCGCAAAGATTGAAGTCATTGGATGAGGCACAGGATGACAGGACCAGAAGAAGACCTGGCAAGATCACATGAGGGGCAAGTCGCATAACGGGCAGGTTCAGGAAGGGAGGAAGCATTCTGTTCATTAAAGGCCTTGAACATCGAATGAAGGACACGAAAGTTACTGCAAATCTGGTCGGGTATTGAACATGAATAGTTGATCCATTGGATTCTTCATGCCATCCACACATCACAGATCATCAGGGCTCGCTTGCGATAACAACTGTCTTTCCGTCAATCTCAACACGATCCCCGGAGCGCAATTTCCGTCGTATCCGGTATTCGACCTCGCCATTGACCCGGACCAGGCCATCTTCAATGACAAGCCTGGCGTGGCCTCCGGTCTGGACCAGGTTCTCGAATTTTAGGAGTTTGTTCAGCTCGATGTACTCAGACTGATCGTTCAAAGTAAAGGTGGCAGGTGTCAAAGTCTGATTTGTTTATGGGAGTGAAATTACGGGTTAAATTGACGCTCCACTGATCTTGCCTGTGTTGAACGAATATGACATTTCAGACCCCTTTCTGTTCGGGATCTGTATGTGATAGAAATGATTCCTTCCCAGCTTCCAGTTCCTGGATCAATTCCTGGCGGATCGCCCGCAGGCGCAGGATCAGGGCACTCCGTTTCTGCCGGATGAATAAATAGTCCAGTGAGTATCGGAGGTGGAATACAGACTTGAGATAGTAAAGGGCATAAAGGCCGACCGGGTAGAACAGGAGCAGGCAGGCTATTCCGGTTGCCCAGGAGGTGAACAAGGCCACGCCGCCGGCCTGGATCAGGTAAGTGAACAGAAAGATGAACATGCCGGCAGAGAGCCGGATCGAACCGACAAAGTCCTCTCTCACCCGGATCCTTCCGGCCACCCATTCAGCCAGCTTGAATGGGAGGATATTGGCCAGCCAGCCAGCCAGGAACAAGGGAAAGCCAGCCAACAGAAAAAAACCGATGCGAAGGATTGGCATCCGTTGGAAGGGTTGCCTAAGTTGGGTGTCTCGCAGATTTAGGCGTTCGACATGATGAAGATAGGCGCGTATCCGTCGCTCAAATGCCACCACCTGGTCAGGATGATGCTGGTCAAACCACTGCACGGCAGTGGCAATTTCCCTGGAAAGATAGAAGTCCTGATGCAGCTTGTCTTGCGCCTTCGTGTCATCCCGCAATTCGGAGCGATAGAGTTTTTCGATCAGACCAGTCAGGATCGCCAATCGTTCATCCTCGATAATGACGGTCCGCCGTTCCAGTTCGGCTTGCAGTTTGTCCATGACCAGCCGGGTGGCGGTCCTGGGGTCCTGGCTGAATGGTTGACGGTATTCAGAAAGGTCTATAGTGTGTCCTACATTCACGAAGACATCACTTTGAAAACGGTGGGGATTGCTATAGTTGATCCCGATGGGTATGATCTGGACGTCCAGCTGGAAATCATGCCGGGCTTCTGCCCCCAATCCAATGCGGGCTATTCCTGTTTTCAGAGGTCTCAGGCGGCGTTCGGTCTTGCTGACACCTTCCGGAAAGATGAGAATGGCCTTACCAGTCGCCAGATGGTCAAAGCAACGGGCAAAGGTCTCTTCATTCCGGCTGACCTCATCCGGTTCGAACTCCGGCCGATAGACCGGGATCATGTGCAGTTTGCCCAGGATCCAGGCTATCCAATTCTTGCGGAAGGCACTTCCCCGGGCCAGGAAGTATATTGGCCGGTGGATGTGGACAGCCAGCAGGATGGGGTCCATGAAGGCGCTGGTGTGATTGGCAGCTAGCAGGATGGGCTTGTTGGCAGGGATCTGCTCCAGCCCCCGGATGGAAATGGACCGGAAATAGCCTCTTACAGTGAGGACAAAGAGCCATTTGAGGATCCTGTAAAGCATGGTGGCTGCGGAGGTGTCCTAAAAGTAGGAATTGGAAGGCGTATTGTCCCCGATCCCCTCACGTAATCCAGATCATCGCTGGCTATTCGCCCCGATAAACAGCCCCGGAGGTGGGCGTCTCATGCAGTTCGATCTTCGACATGAGGGGTACATGCGGTTTGACCTGGTCCCAGATCCAGACAGCGATCTGCTCACAGGTTGGATTTTCCAGGCCGGGGATCTCGTTCATCAGATGGTGGTCCAGTCGCTTGACAATGGGATCGACCACCTTTTTCAGATCGGCAAAGTCCATTACCCAGCCGAGATGGGGGTCAAGGGGCCCGTCGATATAGACCACCAGGCGGTAGGTATGCCCGTGAATGGCCTTGCATTTGTGGCCATCATGCACGTTGGGCAGGAAATGGGCAGAATCGAACGTGAATGACTTGAAGATCTCCATCATGCAAAGGTAGGACGACTGACGAACAATGTCATGTTCCAGGATTATTCCAGTTGTTCGTCCAGTTCCGAAAAGATGACTTCGGCATTTTCCCGCCCGCAACGGGCTCTGACCCAGGCCCGGATCTTATCCCGGGTCTCGGGATTCAGCGAGGCGGGATTGATCTGGAAGACGACCTGGCTGACCGGGCGGATATCGCTCGATCCGGCATGGAACAGCATGGTCTCGGAATAGGTGCAGGACAGAATGTCGGGGTAAAGGGGATGGATCTCGTCAAAGATCTGCCGACCGAACAAGGGTGCATTCCGCAGGCTGTCTTCACGCGACTGGGCCTGGACCAGATCATTCTGCAGGGCACTGATCCGGTTGCGCAGCACCTCCGATTCACTGATCGAGCGTTCATCCAGGGCGAAACCCTGTTCGATGGTGATGCCTTCAGGATCGATGTCAAAGATCCGGGCCTTCTGTTTGATCTCGGACTTGAGACTGTCAGAAAGCGATTTGCCGCCATACACCAGGTTGACCTTGCGCTGGCCTTTGTTGACCTCCTGCCGGATCAGGAAGGCGCCCCCGACGACCGTGACATTTTGGGTGTACTTGTCCACATTCTGGCCAAATGCCTCATTTTTTACGAGTTGGTGCCCAAAATAGATGCTGGGCAGTACGGTGACCACAATAATGACCCAAACCAGCTGGTGGACGTGTTTTTTTTGATCGGGATCGACGATGTGCCGGATGGGAAAGCGCAGGAATCGGGAGATCATCAATGCCGCGAGGGCGATGAAGACCGTATTGATGGTGAAGAGGTAAAAAGCGCCGAAAAAGAAATTGAACTGGCCGGTGCCCAGGCCGTATCCAGCCGTGCAGAGCGGGGGCATCAGGGCTGTGGCAATGGCCACACCCGGGATGACATTCCCCTTCATCTTGCTGCTGGTCGCCACGATCCCGGCCAGGCCGCCGAAGAGCGCGATCATCACGTCATAAATGGTGGGACTGGTGCGGGACAGGAGTTCGCTGTGGGCAGTGGCTACCGGACTGATGGCAAAGTAGAGCGTCGAGGCGACCAGTCCGGCGATCACCGCAAAGCCGTAATTCTTGATGGACGAGCGGAGCAGTGGAAAATTGTAGGTAGCGATGCTGTATCCCAATCCATTGATGGGTCCCATGAGGGGGGAGATCAACATCGCGCCGATCACCACGGCCGTGGAATTCATGTTGAGCCCGATGGACGCCACGACAATGGCAAAGGCCAGGATCCAGAGATTGGTACCCTTGAAGACGATCCCCTTTTCGATCTCCTCGTGGATGGTGTCGTAATCTTCAACCTCATTGCGCAGGTCGATAAAGCTGAGGAGGTTGCGGAGCATGATCGGTGGTTCAGTGACGAAAGATCGCAACTCTGGACCGGATGGCCAAGGTCAGGCCATTGGGAACGTTGCCGTGGAGATGAAAAACACCAAGGGATGCCGACCGGGATATACCTTCTATCCCTGCCTTCTGATACATGCCCCGGGTGGCCATCAGTGTTCCTTTTGGTTCGGGCCGGATGGGTTACTCCCTGACCACACGATGAATGGCACTGGCCTTTTCATTCCACAACCGCAGGAGGTAGGTGCCGGCAGGCAGAGGGGTCATGTCGAGGTCGGCTTGTCGGAGAAGGATGCCGGTGTGGAGCAGTCTGCCCGTCAGGTCGCGCAATTCCATCTGGTAGGATTCGGCAGAGGAGGTCCATAAGTGCAATGCATTTCCGGTGGGGTTCGGGCTCAGGGTCAACCCCGGAATGGGTTCGGTACCATCGCCCAGACCTGTCGTGCCACAATCCACGGTATTGTCGAAGATGATCTGCAGGGAATCGATCGGTTCGATCCCGGCATTGGCCTTGGTCCTGACGGAGCGGATGAAGGAGGGGTTGCCGAAATCATCGTCCGGTTGGGCGACCTTGACAAAGGCGAAGAGGGATGAGGTGCCGTTGCTGGCGCACCGGGTATCTGCCCCGACCACATTCGCGCCCTGCAGGGCAGCCATGAGGCGGCAGGCCAGTGATCCTTCTGCGGCCAGGAAGCGAGCTTCCATGCTGTCCAGGATCTCCTGCCCCAGGAGGATATTCCCCTGGATGGCATAATGCGGGCCGGTGATATGGTTCTTGTAATCGTCCGTGCCGGCCCCGGTGTATCCGGCGGACTGAGGGGATCCGGTGACCATGGCCACGATGCCATACTGCCGCAGTTGAGGTTGGTTGCTGATGTCATTCTCGATCAGCCAGTCGATGATCTGGGAAGGCGTATCGCCGGCATTCATACGGTTGCGGGCATTGATCTGGTTGGCGGGCACATAGTAGGCCTGGGTGTTGATCGCTCCTTTGCCGGGGAACAACTCACCGAGGAAGTGATCGGATAGACCGGATATCCCGGTGAGATCGACACAGGAAGCGCCGGCACTGCCCACCTCCCCCGTGGTGGTATCGATGGCAACCATGGAAAAGGTATCCTGTGCGCGAGCGACAGTCAGGATGGAGAAGAAATAGCACAGGATCGAAATGATGAACGGTTTCATGGTCAGGACAAGGTTGGTCAGACGTGATGAAGATAAGGCATATCTGGTTGACCGGGTCGATGGACGGGTCCTGGCAAATGGCCATGTAGCTGCATGGGATCCAGGCCGATTCTCCACGGGTTTGGAACATCCGATATTTATTTTTAGATTTATCTAAAAATATACAGATGCTCCATCCCCATCCCGTGATCCTGATGCTGCTGTTGCTCCTGGCCAGCCTGGCAGGCCAGGCTCAGATCCGGGTACAGGTGCAGGACCAGGCCACGAATGAGTCCTTACCCTTTGCCACGTTGGTCAATGTTCAGACCGGTGACGCCTATGTCTCCGATCAACAGGGATGGGCAGAGCTTCCGGGCACAGGGATGGTAGCTGTCTCCTACACCGGGTTTCAGGAAGATACCTTTCAGATCCGCAATGATGGCCAGGTGATCGGACTGAACCCCGATGCAATGACTTTCGATGCCGTGGTGGTCAGTGGCACCCGGACCTTCAAGCGGCAGACCCGGACACCGGTCATCGTCTCGCTCATCTCCAGGCAAACCCTGGACCAGGTCCAGGCATGTACCATGGCGGATGGACTGCGCTTTCAGCCCGGCCTTCGGGTAGAAACGGATTGCCAGACCTGCAACTATACCCAATTGCGCATGAACGGCCTGGCCGGTGGGTATTCACAGATCCTCATCAACGGCAGGCCGATCTTCAGTCCGCTGACCGGGCTGTATGGCATGGAGCAATTGCCTGTGAACATGATCGAACGCATCGAAGTGGTCCGGGGGGGCGGTTCGGTGTTGTATGGTTCCGGGGCGATCGGCGGCACGATCAACGTCATCACCCGGCTGCCTTCCAGCAGCGGATTCGACCTGGGGTCTACCTGGCAATCCATCGGTGGCCAGGCTGCCGATCGACGGACGGCTGGCAATGCTACCGTACTCAATGAAGCGGGCACACTGGGAGCGGCCTTCTTCTTCAATCACCAGCAACGTGAGGCTTACGACCATAATGGAGACCAGTTCTCGGAACTGCCGGCCATTCGCAACCTGTCCTTTGGTACCCATCTGACCTTCCAGCCTGCCCCCGGTCAGAAACTGGAAGTCAGTCTGTCCCGGTTGCATGAGTACCGTTATGGCGGTGAACTGACCGACCTGCCGCCTCATCTGGCAGCCCAATCCGAGGAACGGACCCATGACGTTCTCCTTGGCAGTGCCGACTATCAAATCGATCTGAACCAGGGCCGTACCTCGTTGATCACCTATCTGGGCGGCCAGCATACCGATCGGGAACATTACACCGGCATCCTGCCGGATGATCCGGATGAGCGGTTGATTCATCTGGCCAATCCGCCCTATGGATCATCGGACAATACCACCCTGCAGGGTGGTGTGCAGGTCAACCATCGATGGACTACTTTCCCAGGCGTTGCCCATACCGGAACGGCAGGGATCGAATTTGTCCAAGATGATGTGTTGGACGTGATCAATGCCTATCAATACCGGATCGATCAGGTCAGCCGGAATACGGGGATGTTTGCCCAGAGCGACTGGCAGATCACCCCGGCACTCAGCGCCTTGTCCGGGATCCGCATGGATATTCACAATCTGGTGGATGGCCCGGTGTTCAGTCCGCGGATCTCCCTGCTCTACCGATGGAAGGAGACTACTCAGTTCCGGTTGACCTACGGTCGTGGATTTCGTGCCCCTCAGGCCTTCGATACGGATCTGCACATTGCCTTTGCCGGGGGAGGTGTCTCCCGTGTCCAGCTCGATCCGGCCCTGCGAGAGGAACGCTCCCAGAGTATCAGCACATCCGTCAATGTCGATCATGCCACGGATCACTGGATCGCCGGATTTACCCTGGAAGGGTTTTACACCCGGCTGTACAATGCCTTCTTCCTGGATCCGGTTGGCGTGGATGCGTTTGGACAGCAATTCCTCAAGCGCAATGGTCCTGCTTCTACCGTGCAGGGACTGATCCTGGAGGGACGGGCCAACTATGACCAGAAGGTCCAACTGGAAGCAGGGATGACCTGGCAGACCAGTCTGTTCGATCAGGCAGTAACGGTGATCGACGGATTGCCTGCCCGAAAGGAATTCCTCAGGACACCCAATGCCTATGGGTTTGCCAATCTGTCCCTCTTTCCACTGGGTCGCTGGACCACTTCCGCCAATGCGATCTTCACCGGCCCCATGACCCTGGCCCATTTTGCCGGGGCACCGGAGCAGGAAGCGGATGCCTTTGTAACCAGTCCAACCTTTGTGGAGATCAGCATTCGGACCGCCTATACCCTTCCTGTGGATGAAAAGGGATTATCTCTCCAGTTGATTCTCGGTGTTCGAAACCTGACCAATGCCTACCAGGATGATTTCGATACGGGAAAGAACCGGGATAGCAATTACGTCTACGGACCGGGAATGCCCAGGAGTATCTACGGAGGCGTCAAATTGAATTTCAGTGGAAATTCCAAATCACAAATTCGAGGCACCAATTGAGTTCCAATGCCAAACTATCAATTACCGAAGCGGAGCAGGGTTTTGGTCTTTCGATGTTGTGATCTCGAATGTTATTGTTATTTGTGATTTGTCATTTGGGATTTGGTGCTTCCACTCTGTGGTGCGACCCCTACAGGGCCGATCCTTCCTTCCAATCGATACTATACAACTTTGGCCCCTACAGGGCCTTTTCGTTTTGGACATTCGACATTGACGTTTCGAATTTACCTGGCCGCCGGCAGGCGGTTTTGGGATTTATGATCTGTCATTTGTCATTTTTGTCATTTCTGTTTCGATCATTGAATATTCGATATTGGAATTTAATTGGTATTTGGAATTTGTTATTTGGTGCTTACCCCTTGGTGCGACCCCTACAGGGCCGATCCTTACTTCCTCGCGATCCTATACAACTTTGACCCCTACAGGGCCTTTTCGTTTTGGACATTCGACATTGGCATTTCGAATTTACCTGGCCGCCGGCAGGCGGGTTTGGGATTTGGAATTTGTCATTTGATGCTTTACTGTGGTGCATCTCCCTTGTAGATCCCTTTCGTTTCAATTATTTAGTATTAGTGAATTCGAATTTACTTGTGATTTGGGATTTGTCATTTGTGATTTGCCGTCAGGCAGTGTGCTTCTCCCTGCTACTTTTCCCATGAAAAAAAGCCCCGAAGATTTTCTCCGGGGCACCCACAATCAAACGCTATGAATAGTTTTTGCTAAATGTCCAGAGTCCCAATGCTATGGCTTGTTGTTTGAACCCGTTTCCATTTCTCCATTAATGATTACATCAAATGCATCTTGAGAAAGGACTTGAGGCGTATAGTTGATTCCACGCATCTTCAGGTTTTTTACAAATGCTCGAAGATGATTGCGGGAACCTTTCATCAGGTTTTCATAGACCCAGATGATATCCTGGTTGTCGATCTTGACCAGGGCTGTCTGCAGGTCCTGGATATCGACCTCTTCAACCAGGGCTCCAACTTTCAGTGCGTCGATTTCACTGGCCATGCCCTGATTCAACAAGTCATTGTAAAGTGTTTCAAGGGTTGGATCGGTGAATTCACCAGGTCCATTGCCTTCTGACGGGTCATCCAGATTGTATTTCTGGATCAGCAGCAATACAGCCTCAGTATGGGTAAGCTCACTGGCGGCAATGTGGCTGAATGCCTGTACCGGCCAGATCGTGTACAGTTTGGCATAAAGATCATGGGCCAGTTTTTCCTCCTCTCTCATGAACAGGAGGCTGGCTGCTTCATCGCCTGACAGGGGTTGGTCAGGGATGGCATTCAGCTCGTCTCCCAGTACGGAAGTTGTAAAGGAGGTATAGCCATTTTCATCAACATAGAACCAGGTCGCTGCCTTGTCCTCTTTTGCGCATCCCGACATCATGCCTGTGATCAGGAGCATCATTCCCAGGAGAATCAGATTTTTCATATGGCTGGATTTTAGTGTGTCACCAATGGTCCAAACTTATCCCGTCAGAGGCTCAGAAAATGTGATGGTCATTACACAATCAATTCTTTAAGGAATGTTTAACAAGGCTACCGTGCGATTCCTGATCCGGAAGGTGAGCAGGTGGTCACCGAAGTGATAGGCCGTGGTCGGAATGCTCATTGAGCAATCGATAGCTGTCCAAAAAAAAGCCCCGGAGATTTTCTCCGGGGCACCCACAATCAAACGCTATGAATAAATGTGGAAATTCTAAAAAAGCTCCAATGTCCAAATTTCAATGACCGAATCAAGTCTGGGTTTTGGTCCTTCGATTTTCGGATTTGGGATTTGTTTGAGATTTGACATTTGAGATTTGGTGCTTCCACTTCTCTTTTCCTGAATTCGTTTGTTCTCCGTCTTGTTTACAAACCTAGATACAGATTCTGTATCCGTTCGTGACGAGGATCACACGAGTGCCTATTTTAACAATTGGAAAGCCTATCTCCCCTCTGCCAGCAATTGCCGCACGGCATTTTCAGCGTTGATCACACCCCCGCTGATACACAGGTCATTCATGTGCACCCTGGCCTTCCCTCCGGGAATGCGAACTTTTTTCTTGACCGGCTCGGCGGTGCGGATCAACAGGTCACGCACCTCTGCTGCGCTCAATTCGGGGAAATAGCCCCGGATCAGCGCAGCGACACCGGCAGCCACCGGGGAGGCCATGCTTGTGCCCGAGGCATCTTCGTAGCCATTGTCTGGGACGGTGGAATAGATATCCACTCCCGGGGCGAACACATCCACCGTGGTAGCGCCATAATTGGAAAAGCTGGCCGTCAGCTTCTTTCGTTTCCTGGAGCTGCTGCTGGCACCGACCTCCAGCCAGTTCGTGGCGATGGTGCCATCGTCCAGAAGTCGGTTAGGGTAGAAACGCACCTGGTCATTGTCCAGGGCCTCATTGCCGGCCGCATGGACCAGGAGGACATCCTTGCTGATGGCATATCGGACCGCATCATCCACCAGGCCTTTCTTCAAGGAGTAGGGTTTGCCAAAGGACATATTGATCACCCGGGCCCCATGGTCCACTGCATAGCGGATGGCATTGGCCACGTCCTTGTCCCGCTCATCACCATTCGGCACGGTGCGCAGGGTCATGATCCGGGCATTGCGGGCGATGCCCTCGATCCCCAGGCCGTTTCCCTGTTCGGCAGCAATGATGCCCGCTACATGGGTGCCATGCATGGCATCTGGTCCCTCTACACGATCGCAGCCGTAATGCCGCTGGGTGCCATCATCCGGATCATCCCCCACGATGGCCCGTCGGATGCTGTCGGTATCCATTGTATTATACGTCAGCAGGGGACCCAACTGGTCAGCACCCATCCGGAGCTCATGATCCAGATTGGTGGCATTCATGAAGAGCATCATCACCCGCAGGGTGGCCTTCATGCCCTTCTCCTTTCGGGAGGCCGGCTTGTATTCGCGAAGGGCCGTTTTGGAGAATTCCCCGCCAGACTGGGCTTTTACGGCATCGACCAGATTGACCATGCCCAGGACCGACTGGTATTGGGTTTCCAGCTCCTGTTGTTCCTGATTGAACAACTCTTGCCATTGCTGGTAACGCGCAAAGCGCTGCTGGTCTTCCTCCGACAGTTGTGTGGTGTCTTTTCCGGCAAAATACTGCTCCATGTCCTTCACGATCCGGGCCAGTTCCAGGGCTTCGTGCTCAATGTCGCCACCCGGACCACCCAGGAAGGACCACCCATAGATATCATCCACATACCCGTTGCCATCATCATCCAGTCCATTGCCGGGGATTTCTCCCGGATTGGTCCAGACCCTGTTCCGGAGGTCATCATGGTCGACCTCCACCCCGGCGTCGATCACCGCCACGATCACCTCCTCCGGGATCCGATCGTTCAAGAGGTCGTATGCCCGGGTAACACTGGTGCCATAGACCCCATCCTCCTGCGGATCGAGGAGGTACCAATTGGCCGGGGCCTGTTGGGCGGACAGCAGAATGGGAAGAAGCAGGATAAGAAGGTAGGTGGTCGTTCGCATGGACAGGTAGATTGAATGAAGCGGCCAAAGTTCTCTCATAGGAATGAACTGCACAAGTCCAGGGTATGTCGGGCAGCAGTAGAATTGGCAGAGTGCCTGCCCGGGTCTGACCGATTGATAGGCCGATCTAACCCGGACAGCGATGGCTGGAGGGGCTCTGGTCGCTGATGAGTTCCTACCTTTGCCACAAATCAACAGGCGATGGCACAGAAACTGGGAAATTACGCATTGGGCAAGTGGATCGAAGGAACCGATGATGGCGAGCTGCTGGTTGACGCATCAACCGGCGCCCCGATCGCCCTGGCCAGTTCCAAAGGGCTGGATTTTGGTGACATGATGCGGTACGCCCGCCAGACCGGGGGGCCGGTATTGTCCAGGATGACCTTTCACGAGCGAGGACGGATGATCAAGGCCCTGGCCTTGTACCTGATCGAACGCAAGGACAAGTACTATACCATCAGCTATCAGACCGGTGCCACGAAAGTGGACTCCTGGATCGATATCGAAGGAGGGATCGGCAACCTGTTCGCCTATTCCAGCCTGCGCCGGCAGTTTCCGGACCAACCCTATTCTATCGACGGCGATCACGCGCCCCTGTCCAAGGGTGGTTCGTTCATCGGACACCATATCATGGTACCCAAGCGGGGTGTAGCCATCCACATCAATGCCTTCAATTTCCCCATCTGGGGCATGCTGGAAAAGATCGCGGTCAACCTGATGGCCGGCGTGCCGGCCATCGTCAAGCCGGCGACCTTGACCTCCTACCTGACCGAGGCGATGGTACGCGATATTGATGCCTCCGGCATCCTCCCTCCCGGCAGCCTGCAGCTGATCTGCGGGTCAGCCAGGGGGATCCTCGATCATGTCGAAAGCCAGGACGTGGTCACCTTTACCGGATCAGCCAGTACCGGGCGGATGCTCAAGTCCAATCCACGCCTGATCGAGGAATCGGTGCCCTTCAATATGGAAGCGGATTCCCTGAACTGTATCATCCTCGGCGAAGATGCCGTGCCGGGTACGCCGGAATTCGACATCTTCATCAAGGAGGTCCGCAAGGAGATGACCGTCAAGTGCGGCCAGAAATGTACCGCCATCCGCCGGGTGATCGTACCCGAAAACCTGGTGGAGGATGTCCAGATCCAGCTGGGGAAGGCACTGAGCAAGACGGCCATCGGCGATCCCCGGGTGGAAGGAGTGCGCATGGGCGCCCTGGCCGGCCGCACACAGCTCGAAGAGGTGCGGGAGAAGATCGCCCAGCTGGCCGCCAATGCCACCGTCGCCTGGGGCGACCCCAACCAGGTGGAGATCCTCGGGGGAGACAAGGAGAAGGGGGCCTTCATGGCGCCGGTCTTGTTCGTCCAGCCCGAGCCGTTCAAATACACGGAGGCCCACAATATCGAAGCCTTTGGACCGGTCAGTACCATCATGCCTTACCACAACCTGGACGAGGCCATCGAACTGGCCCGCATGGGCAAAGGGTCCCTGGTCAGTTCCATCGTGACCGCCAATGACCAGACGGCCCGGGAATATGTGCTGGGCGCGGCCAGTCACCATGGGCGTATCCTCATGCTCAACCGCGACAGTGCCGCTGAGAGTACCGGTCATGGATCACCCATGCCCCTGCTGGTCCATGGAGGGCCGGGTCGGGCCGGTGGCGGAGAGGAGATGGGTGGCAAGCGCGGGGTGATGCATTACCTGCAGCGTTGCGCCATCCAGGGTTCGCCCACCACACTGACCGAAGTGACCCAGCAATACCAGGTCGGAGGTGCCTACAAGGATCCCGGCCAGCATGTTTTCCGGAAGTATTTCGAGGACCTCAGGGTCGGGGAGACGGTCCACACCCACAAGCGGACAGTGACCGAAGCGGATATCGTCAGCTTTGCCAATGTCAGTTGGGACCACTTCTACGCCCACACGGATGTCACCTCCCTTGACGGTACCATCTTCACGGAGCGGGTGGCCCACGGGTACTTCGTGCTCAGTGCGGCGGCCGGGTTGTTTGTCGATCCGGGCAAGGGTCCCGTCCTGCTCAATTACGGCCTTGAAGAATGCCGCTTCACCAAGCCGGTCTACGCCGGCATGACCATCGGCGTCCACCTGACGGTCAAGGAAAAGGTCGACCAGGAGACCCGCAGTGAAGAGGACATCCCCAAGGGGATCGTCAAGTTCCTGGTGGATGTGTACGATGAAACCGGTGAGACGGTGGCCATTGCGACCATCCTCACGATGGTAGCAAAGAGGAGGTGAGGAGTGTTAAAGTTTCTTTCTTTATTGTTTCTTTTGTAAATGTGTATTAGCTTTACTAGCAAACCACATTTAGCATGAAGACCCAAGACCCAAGACCCAATTTAAAACATTTTGCATAGGCATTATTGCCTTTTTTCTGATTCATTCTCCCGTGGTGGTTTTTTCCCAGCTATATCCTTGTGGAGTGATTGTAGATAGTGCTTCATTATATCATTTACAGGAAGTAGAAGGGAATATTCCAGCGTATAGTGAAATGAATGGCGGTAGCCGGGAAATTGATTGGGTGCCATTGATGATAGTGTCCCAAACAGGAGACAACGGAAATTTTGATAAAACAGGCTTTTCAGGGAATGCCATCAAGTTTTTAGCTGCATCAGCTATTGAATATTTGAATGAACAATTTGCTCCAGTAGATATTCAGTTCTTTCAGCTTGGAGATGTGCATTCTACCGATTTTACCAATGCCTGGGTCAATCCATCATTCTCTGGTCAAGCGTTGATTTATCATCCAAATGCTCTGATGATATATGTAGATGATCGTTCGAATGTAAAGGGAATAGCCATTTTCCCGTGGAATACAGCTAGCTTAAATAATATTACTACACTTCAACCAACATCCTTAAATACAAGCTCTGACCTGAATACATTTCCCCATGAATTGGGGCACATCTATGGATTGCTACATACCCATGAATTTGAGAATGGGTACGAATTGGTTATCAGAGAAGAGGATTTAACAAAGTTGAATTCCACACCTAATTGTGAGACTTCCGGAGATAAATGTTGCGACACGGATGCGGATTGCTTTTGGACTGGTGCACCCAATAATCCATCAAATCCCTACCCTGGATGCAGTGTCGGGACATTGCAATGTGGTATAATAAATCAGTTAAGAATTGGCGATTATACGGGTTCCTTTGCAGATGCCAATGGTGATGCATTGATCAATGAGGATAATCGGGTAAGAAATATCATGTCCTACTTTCAATGTGTGGATACCTTCACGGATGAACAATATGGACGGATCTATCAGTATCACCTGTCCCATCGCAAGTCACAATTGACGGCAACAGCCATCAATTTGAAGGATTTTGTAGAGTTCGAGGGTACATCGAAGAAAATGAAGAATGTCAGGGTCAATCTGACTTATCCTGATGTGCTGGGGGAATTGAATTTTACCCGAAATTTCACTGGAATTTTGGGATCATTCGAGACGCAGATGCTGGATGAGAATATTCAGGCAGACGTGATCCAGGGTTCTGGGTCAGTTTATGCTTATTTTGACAATGATCCTAGCGATCCAAATTTACCACTAAAATTATTTCAAGGATTCAATGATTTTGCATACAATCAATGGGCTGATTCACTTGATATTTTTGATATCATCGCCATCCAGAAGTATGTAGGTTACCCAAACCTGCCTTATGCCGAAAATACACTGGCCAATGGATATAAAAAACTGGCAGCAGATGTCAATGATGATGGGATCATCAGTGAAATTGATTTCCAACTTATTCAACAATTACTTAGTGGGTCGATTACTAAATTCACTGAATTTACTCAGCCATATCGGTTTGTCCCGGAGTTCATTTCTCAAGGAAGTAACGGGTTTCTTTCAAGTCCCTTTAATTTGACCATCAACAATCAACCGATACCCAAGGCAGATTATACCAAGCCCGATTTTGAATATGAAATTACTGACGGATTGGATGAGTCATCTGGGTTTGATGGGGTGAAAATCGGGAATGTACGACATACACCTTATACCGTTGCACCACCCAACTTTGTGATGAACAATATGACGAGTGACCCCGTCTTACTAAGTGGCGAGCCTTATGAGATTACTGTGGTCATTTCAGGTGAAGATATTGGTGCAGCTCAGTTTGAATTGTTGCTAGCCAATGGCGCAGTAGATTCACAATCAATTGCTACAAATACAGGCGTTCCTGGCCTAATCAGGCCGAATATGAAATCAGATGAATGGGGTGAGTCATTGAGGTCAGTTTGGTCCTATCTCCCAGCCGCACTAGATTCTGCTGAATTATTTCATTTCACCTTTACGCCCACCATAACCACTCCTTTTCTGGATTCATTCTTTATTCTTCAGAATGGCAGTCTGAATCCCCTTTTACTCGATTCATCTGGAGTAATGACGGCTCAAAATGGTCAGATCCAATTGTTTGTTGAGCATGCCAGCACTCTTCGTTCAGGGAAAGCAAGTAATAATGCAACTCATGGAGATCTGGACGTGTTTATCATGCCTAATCCTGTACGCGATATGATGACCAGTGCAATACTGTTCAATACTATCCACAAGGATAAGGCACGGAACTTATCCTGCAGGTTGGTCGATTTTCATGGCCGAGTAGTTGATCAGCAAAATGTGGTAACTAATCAGGATTGGATTGAATTGGTTTGGCCGATGGGATTCCTGGCTGACGGACTTTATTGTCTGGTGATTGAATCTGGAGAACAACTATTCAGTTATCCCATACTCAAGCAATAACATGATGCCTATATCTATGTGGATGGGTGTAAGGCTGGTTCTCAGATTAGTTTTGACGTTGCACTTGGTGACCAGTGTGGTAAGTTGCCTGGATGCCAAGATCATTTATGTTCGGGAGGATGGCAATTCCATTGGTCCTGGTGATTCCTGGAGCTCAGCCTATGATCATTTTATCACGGCATTGACCAATGCCTCACCCGAGGATTCCATTTTTATAGCTGAAGGTCTTTATTGGTTACCTCAGGATACTCAGTTGTATGTACAGGGAGGGATTCGACTGTTTGGAGGCTTTGTCGGCAATGAGTCTTCTCTCTATGAGCGAGATCCTAACAATATGGGAACTAAGATTGCCAGCAACAAGTATTGTTCTAAAATAATAATAGACAGCTTTGTCGTATCAAGTGAAATAAATCAAGTGACATTTGTCTGGGGAAATTCTGCGTATGATATCTGGCAACAAGATCCTTGTATACAAGTGGCCCAAATTGGTCCTGGAGGCGCCCTTCTGATTCGTCCATCTGAAGATGGTCAGATGAATGAGATCAAATTTGTTCGTTGTTTGTTTAGTGGCAATCAAGCTCGGCTTGGTGGAAGTATTGCCTTTATAGGCGGAGCAGGTTCGCGAAGCCGATTCACTTTGGACCGATGTGATTTCACTCAGAATTATGCAAGGAACAGAGGCGGGGGTCTTTATTTTTTTTATGATGAGGGAGGTCAATCGTTATCCATTAAGGTGGATTCTTGCATTTTTTATAAAAATATTGGTGAATTATATGGTGCTGCAAGCCTAGCGTTTATATTTCATTCTCCCAAAGTTGATACACTGCTTATATCTAATTGTAAGTTTATTGGTAACAACGCTCAATTAGAAGGTGGCGGTGGGATCTACCTGAAGACCTATGGAGACTTACTTGAAGGTATGGTTCTTATTCGAAATTCATCATTCATTAATTCACTAAATAATGCTGCATTTTCTTCATCCGGGCAATCTGGAGGGTCTGCTTTGGTTATTCGAAGTGGAGCTACAATTGAGAATTGTATTTTTAGTGGAAATTATTCCTCGGATGGCGGTGTTATAAGTGGAAGCCATTTGGATGTATCTAACTGTGTATTTGCCAATAATTATTCAAAGACCAAAGGAGCTGTATTTTTTTTAGGTGAATCTGAGCTTTTCGATAGCGTGAGTATTCGAAATGTCTTCAAAAACTGCCTTTTTCTGAATAATCGATCTGATGAATATGGATCAGTATTCTATCACCGATGGCCACCCAGTCGAGATTCCATTCTCAACTGTTTGTTCTGGAATAACCAGGCACTTCTGGATAGTGCAGTATGGTATACAAAATTTGGCGGTGAAATTGATGCTAAGCTGATGGTGTCACATATTGGAGGGGATGTGTCTCCTGTTACTTTTTTTACAGATGAGACTACACCCGGAAATTCCTTTGATACGAATTTGTCCACCTGGGTTTTTGAGGATCCTGCCTTTGTGGATACATTGACAGGGCAATACTGGCTTGCCCGTTGTTCGCCTATGATCAACAAGGGATTCAATGAATGGAATGCATTGGATAAGGACATTAGTGGGACTGCTCGTATTCGGGAAGGTCGAATTGATCTGGGTCCGTATGAGCGTGACACATTGTTGCCGGCCTGGATTGTGAAGCAGAGTACATGTGCTACTGATCCTAATGGAGTGGTGAGCCTTGAGAGTGCTGGTATTACTGAGCCAGTAGAACTATTGGCCTATACGGCATCTGGTGTTCTTATGAATTCAAATGCATTACCTGCAGGTATGTATATGATTCATGGAGTGGATAGTGAAGGTTGTGTGGTGGATACATTAGTAACAATTATTGAACCTGACAGTATATCTGTAGACTTCCAGATTTCTGGTTCACAGATGGGTGCCATGGATGGCAGTATCCAGATCCTATCCATTCAAGGCGGTGAGCCGGGATATACGGTCCACTGGCATGATGGGGATATGTCCTGGTCAAAGAATTTATTGTCCCCAGGATTTTATTCTTTAGATGTATTGGATACCCTGGAATGCATGGCCAGTTGGAATGTGGAAGTGCCGTTGATCACAGGAAATGTATTACTCAGTCAGGATGAACTAAGCTTTGTATATGCTAATCCAGTGCATGGGACTTTGAATTATTCGTTGAAGGCACCAGTTGGAAAAAAGGTGACGTATTCGTTATGGTCGGTTGCAGGAAGAAAGGTTGTCGAAGGACAATTGGAGGTTGGGGATAATATACAACTGCCGATACCTTTCATTGAATCTGGGAGTTATTGGATGCAGATTGAGGGTGGAAATGGATCTAGGACTTATCCCATTTTCTTTATTAGATAGTTTGGGCTTCTCAGAAGAGTTGATTTGTGTGCCCACTGTTTTTCTTGAAACTTATTAGAGCATTTCGACAAGAATTTTTGGAGTACACCTCACGGTTACAGATCAGGCAGTTCAGGAGACTCGCAGTGAAGAGGACATCCCCAAGGGGATTGTCAAGTTCCTGGTGGATGTGTACGATGAAACCGGTGAGACGGTGGCCATTGCGACCATCCTGACCATGGTGGCAAAGAAGGGCCAGGAATCATTGGATCAGGGCCGTTCAGGAGAATGACCTGCATTCCTGGCGCAATATGGCCTGAAAAGGGATGATGGTCAGGGTCAGTTCCAACTGATCGTGTATGTGTTGCCTTCTGTAGATATGGTCGCTGTGTTGTCGCCATGGAAGACAAGACTTCCGGACTGGTTGAAGGCCTTTCCATCCTTGACCTGGCCGGAGATGTTGAAGGTGGCCTGCCCCGAAGCGATGGTCTTGTCCACCTTGCGAATGTGGATATCCTGGAACTGGATCTTGAAGCTGTGCGTGTATTCCCGGCTGAACGCAGGCCGGGTCAGCAGGTTCTGTCCTTCGCGGAAGGATACCCCATTGATCACATAGTGATCCTGGGTTACCAGTTGGGACATGACCAGGTTGGATTGCGCATTGCTGCCCGCCTGGAGAAACTTCCGGTTCAGTTGCCACGACCCGGTCTGCAGGATCTCCATCTTGATCGGCATCTTTTCATTGCAGATCAATGTCCAGGAGACCTGTTGCTCCAGGGTAAAGGCCAATGACTTTTTGACCAGGGAGGTATCAAAGGTGACCCCACATGGCCAGGTGGCGGCCTTGAAGAGCAAGGGGGCCTGTTCCAGTTCCAGGATGACGCCACCATCATCTGCTCGCAGATTGGCATCCAGGGTTTCCAGGATGTCTTCCTCATTCAGGACTTGTGTAGCCTCCTCCTTCCTGCAACCACCGAGGATGAGGGTGAGCAGGAGGAGAAAGCCGACCGGTTTGGGCATGGATCGTTTCATTTGTATAGTTGGTGCGAATCGGGTGAAAAAAGTTGCCTGGGAGAGCAAACTCGGCAAAGCTTGTTAATTTTCCGCATCAAGACAATGCTATGTGGATCGATATCTCCTTCCTGGCCATTGCCGGTTTTGCCTTTTACAAGGGGTACCATGCCGGGATCATCAAGACCGTGTTCACCATTGTGTCCATCCTGATCGGATTGTTGGTGAGCATGCGCTTTGCCGCGGAGGTGACGGCAGGATTGCAGAATCTCTTCAAAACGCAGCATCCTCTCCTCTTTCTGGTTGGATTCCTGGTCACCTTCCTCGTGGTCATGTGGATCGTCCGGTGGCTGGCCCGAAAGCTGGAGCAATTCCTGGAATCGATCAAGCTGAATTTTATCAATGAGGTCCAGGGTGGCATTCTCTACGCCCTCCTGGCCACCATCCTCCTGTCCTCCGCCCTCGGGTTGATCAACCGGGCGGGGTTCATTCCGCCAGAGCACAAGGAAAGGTCCCTGACCTGGCCCTTGCTCGAAACCGTACCCGAACAGGCGCAGATCGCCTACTCCAAGCTCAAGCCCGTTTTCAGCAAGTTCTGGGATGATTCGAAAAAGGCCATCGATGGGGGTTATGAGACAAAATAATGTGCAGTAGCATCCTGCATCATTTTTACGTCAGGGTGAATTCGCTATCCAGGGTGTTTCATTATCTTTGATCTCATGTTCCAACCGGTCATCCAGGCCTCACAGGCCCTCCTCAGCGATCTGAAACAGGTCCTGATCAATCTTCCTGCCACGCAATATGCCGGGGCTCAGGATGTGCTGTCCGGTGCATCGGTTGGCCAGCATGTCCGGCATTTGCTGGAATTCTATCAGTGCCTGTTGGACCAATGCCCTCGGCAGGAAGTGAATTACAGCCTGCGGATCCGGGATTTGCAACTGGAACAATCAGCGATGGTAGCGACGCAGACCTGTGACGACCTGATCCGTCGGTTGAATGAAGTAAACCGGGATCTGACCCTCACCCTGCACATGGATGATCTGGATGTCGCTACCGGACCGGTGGCCGTACCCTCTTCCCTGGCCCGGGAATTGATCTACTGCGTCGAACATGCCATTCATCACATGGCCATTATCAAGATTGGGATCATGCAACAGGATCCCCGGTTTATCCTGCCGGAAGGATTCGGGGTCGCCCCGTCCACCATTCGATATCGCGCCTCGCAATGTGCACAGTAACCTGGATCCCTGACGGATCCGGCGGGCACTTTCTCACATCCAATCGCGACGAAGCACCACACCGGGCCGCCTTGCAGCTCACCCATCGACAGACTGCCTCCGGGGAGACCCTGCACTATCCGGTCGACTCCGGTGCGGGAGGCACCTGGATCTGTTTTTCCGATCAGGGCCGGGCGATCTGCCTGCTCAACGGCGCCCGCCGCAAGCACCGGCACCGGCCACCCTACCGTCGGTCCCGTGGACTGGTGCTCCTGGATGCCTTCGAGGGAAAAGACTTTTCGACCTTTATCGATGCTTACGACCTGGTGGGCATTGAGCCCTTTACCATGGTCATGGCCGATGAGGAAGATGCCAGGGTCCTGATCTGGAACGGGCGAAAGAAAGTGGTCGAGGAGATCGCCCCGGGAGAAATGAGGATCTGGTCCTCGTCCACCCTGTATCCCTATCCGGTCAGGCGTCGTCGACGCCGGCTGTTTGCCCGCTTTCTCAGGAAGCATCCGCAACCGGACCTCGACCAGATCTTGTCCTTTCACCACCTCGAGACCGGCGACCAACACAACGACTTCATCATGAACCGCCAGGATCGGGTGCGGACCATCAGTGTCACGGCAGCCCATCTCTCGGCAAGGGACCCGTACTGGATCCATAAGGATCTGCTGCATCACAAAACCGAACGGCGTGAGCTGGTCCAGAAGCATTAGGGATTTTCGGGTCAAATGGACACGATGGGAATTCTGGCCGGCCTGGTTCTTCAATATCCCGGTCCTGTTCATTGCCCTGTATTACGGCCTGCGCTCTGGCAATCTCCTGTTCTTTACCCGGGCCAATCCGGTCATTGAGACGGGCGGATTGCTCGGCGAATCGAAGATCAATATCTATCGCCATTTACCGGCGGACGTCTATCCGGCCACCATCTTCATTCCTGCCGGGCAGCGACAGCCCGACGGGATCCGCCGGCAGTTACTGACAGCCCGGATCGGCTGGCCTTGTATCGCCAAGCCCAATATGGGCGAACGTGGTTTTCTGGTCCATAAATGTGCGAATGAAACCGCTCTCCTGGAACACCTGATCGCTCATCCGGAGATCGACTTCCTGGTCCAGGACTTTGTGACTTGGGAGGAGGAATACAGCGTGATGTACCATCGCTTTCCCGATGCAGAGCAGGGGCAGATCACTTCCCTTTGTGCGAAAGGCTTCCTGTCCGTGACCGGTGACGGGCAGCGGACCGTTCGCGAGCTGATGACGGATGATCCCAGGGCCAGTTTTCAATTGGATCGACTGTCCCTGGAACAACCGGAACTGCTCCGGTCTCGGCCCGGAGCCGGCGAGCGTGTGCTGCTGGAACCCATTGGCAATCATTGCCGCGGGACCACCTTTCTCAATGCCAATGACCGGATCACACCGGCCTTGACCTCCCGGTTCGATGAGATCAGTCACGCCTCGACAGGTCTGTATTATGGCCGGTTCGACCTGAAATGCCGCTCCCTGGCCGATCTGGAAAAAGGTCAACATTTTGCCATCATGGAATACAATGGCGTCGGTGCCGAGCCGGCCCATATCTATCATCCCGGCCGATCCCTGTGGAAGGCCTACCGGGATATGGCCGCCCACTGGGATATCCTGTACCGACTCTGTCGTGAACAGAAGAAACGAGGCGTGCCTGCCGAAACGATCCGCCAGGTCTGGCAGCAGATCCAGGTGTGGCGGAACCAGCAGCCGTTGCGTGCCCGGGAGTAGTCCTGACCTGCCCCGCCTTGGTCAACGGGTCATTGGAAACAGGTGCGGATCACCTCATCCTTGGTCGCCTCGATCTGGTTGAGCAGTGCGGTGACAGCGGGGGAGTGATTTTTTCCCGTGGGCCAGATCAGGGTCCAGGTGGTGGTGAGGGGCAGTCCGGGAAAGGGGATGATCTTCAACCGGCCATCCTTCAACTCATTGCGAATGCCGATGACGGGCATGATCGAGATACCCAGGCCGGCCAGCACTGCCTGTTTGACCGCCTCATTGGAGGTGAGTTCCATGGTCTTGGTGGTGGTCA
Organism: Lewinellaceae bacterium; assembly: GCA_020636225.1. Taxonomy (GTDB): domain Bacteria; phylum Bacteroidota; class Bacteroidia; order Chitinophagales; family Saprospiraceae; genus JAGNXB01. The sequence goes on from JACJYI010000003.1 coordinate 106,564, forward strand.
GACCATGTTGCTTCAGGAAGGTTTCCATGGTCTGGCGGGTGCCTGATCCCTTTTCCCGAAAGATCAGGGGGGCATCCGGCAAGGACGGGACACCAGGGCCATCTTCAGGTGGAGGGGTATCATTGGTCCCCACCAGGACCAGGCGATTTTCCATCAGTTCCAGCTGCTCCACCCGCAAGTGGTCCGGTTTGATGGACACCAGGGAAAAGTCGACCTCATTGCGCTCCAGGCTGTCAATGACCTGGGCCTTGTTGGTGACGTCCATGGCCAGTTCGATACCGGGATGCCGGGCCAGGAAGCCGGATAGAAAGTAGGGCATGACGTATTTGCCCGTGGAGACGACGGATATCCGGATGCGACCGGTCAGCTGGCCTTTGGCAGCCAGGGAAAGGTAGTGGATGGCGTGGACCTGCTCGGCGATCTCTGCCGCCGCCTGGGCGATCTGGTTGCCAAAGTCAGTGATATAGATCTTGCGCCCTACCACCTCGGTCAACGGGACATCAAACTGGTCCTGCAGATTGCGCAACTGGATGGAGACCGCCGGTTGGGTCAGGTGCAAGGCTTCTGCTGCCTTGGTCACACTGCCGGTCTCCCGGATCTTGAGCAGGACCTGCAGTTGGTTGAAGGTGATATTCATAAATATAATTAGTCGCCGCTGAAAAAGTTATTCGCAACATGCTAATAACTTGACAATAAGGTCAATGCAGGTCAGAACATTTGGATTGTAGGCCTTATTTTTCGCAAGGAAAGCAAGAATTGAGTAAAAAACCTTGCAAAAAATGTTGGGAAAATTTCTACCACAGGATCAACATGACCTCTTCCGGATGCGCTTAGACCAGATGGTGAACATGAGCCATGAGCTAATCATCTTAGCCAAAGAGGTAGATTGGAATTGGATTGAAAATGAATTGAAGGATTCATATTCTGAAGAAGGCAGACCGAGCATTCCCATTCGTACGATGGTTGGTATGCTGTTGCTGAAGCAGCTTCATAATCAAAGTGACGAATCCGTATTGGCGAGGTGGGTAGAAAATCCCTATTGGCAATATTTTACCGGGGAACAATATTTTCTACATAGGCCACCATTTGATCCAACAGATTTTGTGTATTTCCGAAAGCGGGTTGGTGAGACTGGAATGGAAAAGGTATTAAGCCTGACAGTGAGGTTGCATTTTGGTAGTGAGTTAGAGGAAGAAGTTCAAGTTGACACAACGGTTCAGGAAAAGAATATAACGTTTCCAACAGACAGTAAGTTGGCGTTTAAGATCATCAAATACTGTTGGTCTTACGCTAAAGCGGAGCGAGTTGATTTGCGACAGTCGTACCGTTTTGTGGTAAAGGGGCTACGGATGAAACTGCACAATGGCACTCATCCCCGTCGACAGAAGGCGGCGAGGAAAGCAAGTCGGAAACTCAAGACAATAGCCGGAAGGTTGGTACGAGAATTACTAAGAAAGCTGGATTCAGAGGCCCTGGCATACTACGGTCAGAGTTTGAATCTGTTTGAATCAGTGTTGGCGCAAAAAAAGTCATCCAAAAACAAAAGATACAGCCTGCATGAACCTGCTGTGTGGTGTATAGCGAAAGGGAAGCCGCATAAGAAATATGAATTTGGATGCAAGGTTTCGGTGGCCAGAAATGCAAAAAGTGGAGTTATTGTCGGGATGAAAAGCTTCACGGGCAACCCTTATGATGGAGATACACTGGAGACAAGTCTGGACCAAATTGAACGCATCCGTCGAGATGCAGGAGGTGATCGACCAAAAACAGTAGTCGCAGACCGAGGATATCGCGGACGAAAAGAAATTGGCCAAACCAAAATATTGATCCCGACATCAGGAAATAAAAGTCAATCGAGTTACGACAAGCAAAAACAAAGAAAACGCTTTAGAAATCGAGCAGGGATAGAACCAATTATTGGCCACCTGAAGGAAGATCATCGAATGAGACGAAACTTCCTGGCCGGAGAAAGAGGAGATGCAGTAAATTGTTTACTTGCCGGAGCGGCATTCAACCTCAAGATGCGCCTGAATCAAATCAGGTCATCTTTTTGGGCATTTTTGCGGGATATGTGGGCTTCCCTGTCCTTTGAGATGGCTGCATTCGGCTTCCTTCTGGCCAATTGGAATCAAATGAGAAGTAAAAGTCAACTGCTTCACTCCTTGGATTATGAATGAAGCAAGTGATGCAGGGGTTTTTCAGGGACGACTAATTAATGAAATGCATAGTAAATATAAATATTGATTTATATAAACACGCCTCATCTTTGGACCGTTGATGAATACATCACCATAGATTATCCACCACCAAACCAGCAAACATGAGCCTGATGAACCTTATCTCCGGTCAGTTTCCCAAGGAAGACGCCCTGGATATCCTCACCCGGATGGTCCACGCCAAGATCTCCTACCATGAACAGAAGATCCACGGCAGCCTCAACGAAGAGGATATCAAGATGAGGGAGAACCGGATCAAGCAGTTGCAGAAAGACCTCTATGACTGCCGGAGGGAAATGGACCAGAAGGAGGGCATGATCAGGTTGTCCGCCCAGCTCGAACTGGCTTGACCGTCCCGACGTGAAGATGTTTGCCGGCAGGACGCTGGTGATCGCCACCCGTCACCGGAAAGAACAGGTTATCGCCCCGATCCTGGAAGCCTCCCTCGGTGTGCGGTGCATCGTACCCCCGGATCTGGACACGGATCGATTGGGCACCTTCTCCGGGGAGGTGGAACGGAAAGATGACCCGTTGACCACCGCCCGGGCAAAATGCGCCATGGCATTGGCGGCCACGGGAGCTGACCTGGCCCTGGCCAGCGAGGGTTCATTCGGACCTCATCCCCAGTTGTTTTTCCTTCCCTCGGATGAGGAGGTCCTGCTCCTTGTGGATACCCTGAACGAGCTGGAGGTGTACGCCAGCCATCTCGATACCCGAACGAATTATTCGGGTACCGTCATTCGCACCGAACAGGAACTCCGGTCGTTTGCGGAACAGGTCGGGTTTCCCGAACATGGCTTGATCCTGCGCAGGAAGAAAGATGATCCGGGTGGTCTGATCAAGGGGATCACCCATGCAGATCAGTTGGATCTGGCCTTCCGCCAACTGATCACTGCGCAAGGGGAGGTCTATGTGGAGACAGATATGCGAGCCCTGTACAATCCAACCCGGATGCGGGTGATCGAACAGACTGCCAGGAAGTTGGTCGATCGGATCCAGTCCTGCTGCCCGACCTGTTCGAGGCCGGGATTCGGTGTGACCGATCTTGTGCGCGGGCTTCCCTGTGACTGGTGCGGCGGTCCGACACAAGCGGTGTTGTACACCCGATCCATATGTTCCCGATGTCATCATGAGGTGGAGAACTGGTACCCGCAGGGAAGGCAGGTGGAAGACCCGGGATCTTGTGACAGGTGTAACCCCTGAGATCATCTTCGCCCGGCAACGGGACGGGGCGGTATGCATTCATACCGCCCCGTTTACCCACCTTTCAATACCAAACAAAATCTCTGAAGTTGTTGACCCCATTCAGAGGAATGACAATGGGTGGAGTCGCGACCCCTACTGCCCTTGATCGATTCGCGGTGAAATGTCGGATTGCGGACAATCGCTTACCTTGCCCGGATGAATGAGTGGGCCTTTTTCGCTTTGGCGTTCGGGATCAGTCTGATGGGATCGTTACCCTTTGGCATGATCAATCTGAATGTTTTGGCCACGGCCGTCCACCGTGGTCCACGACCGGCGCTGGTCATGGGATTGGGAGCGACGATGGTGGAAGCTGCCCAATTGGTCCTGGTCCTGTTCGGATTTGACTATCTGGCCTCCCATACCTCTGTCGACCAGGTGTTGCAATGGATCGCCATCCCGGTCTTCCTGGGATTGGCCATCCATTACTGGCGATCCAGGCCCTCTTCCCAGCACGGGGAAGTGGTCCGGTCCCGACCCTTTCTTCGCGGAGTTGGACTCGGGGTGATCAATGTCCTGATCTATCCCTTCTGGTTTCTCTGGCTGGGGATCATCCAGTTCCCAGTGGATGATCACGCCCTCTGGCCCTGGTTCATTATCGGGGCATTCCTGGGCGCCTTTGCCAGTATGGTGATCTTTACGGTTCTTGGCCGGGTGATCGAGCAGCGCTCGGAAGCCCTGACCCGCCACCTGCATCGCATCATCGCGGTGATGTTCCTGGGCTTGGGCCTGTGGCAGATCCTGCGATTGACCTTCTTGTAAGGCCCTTCATGTATTTTTTACACATTCTCGGCCGGAAGGACTTGCAGTACGTTGACTCTTTCCTATCTTGAAGGCCTTCAGTCCTTTGGAGGACGGCTCACACCACAACCAATCACTTATGGCGAATACGACACCATCTGCCGGATCGGGAGAAGGACTGGTTCCCAAGCCCTCGCTCAACCTGGGCCAGATCATCAACCTGAGCATGGGATTTCTGGGGATCCAGATGGGCTTTGGACTGCAAAATGGCAACGCCAGCCGGATCCTGGCCAATTTCGGAGCGGATGTCCATGAACTGTCCTGGTTCTGGTTGGTGGCCCCGTTTACCGGCCTGATCGTGCAACCCATCATCGGACACATGGGGGATCACACCTGGACCCGCCTCGGTCGCCGGAAGCCGTACTTCCTCATCGGAGCCATCCTGGCAGCCCTGGGATTGATCTTCCTGCCCAATTCATCCGTATTGGCCGGTGAAGATCTCAGTGCCACCGAGTTCATGGGCATATCGGCCATCCTCTGGATCGGTATCGGGTTTCTGGCCCTGATGGATGCTTCCTTCAACATCTCCATGGAACCGTTTCGCGCCCTGGTGGGCGACCTGTTGCCCAAACAACAGGGGACCCTCGGTTTCAGTGTGCAGACTATCCTCATCGGGATCGGTGCCGTCCTCGGATCATTCATGCCCTGGATCCTGACCAACTGGATGGGGGTCAGCAATACCGCTGAGGCAGGTTTTGTCGCGCCCAATGTGGTCTGGTCATTCTATATCGGGGCGATCATCCTCATCGGTGCCATCCTGTACACCATCTTCACCACGCGGGAATACTCCCCGGACGAATTCGCGAAATACCATCCGGCGCCGAGCAGTAGCACCAAGGCACATCTGACCGACATCTTCCAGGATGTCCTGCACATGCCCATCCGAATGAAACGGCTGGGATGGGTACAGTTCTTTTCCTGGTTTGCCCTCTTCACCATGTGGGTCTATACCACCTCGGCAGTGGCCACCCATCATTTCGGCCTGTCGCCCCAGGATACCTCATCAGCTACATACAATGAAGCGGGTGATTGGGTCGGCGTACTGTTCGGAGTCTATAATTTCGCTGCCATAGGCTTTGCCTTCCTGCTGACTCCGCTGGCCAAGCTGACCAGCCGCAAGTTTGTGCATATCCTGGCCCTGGCCTGCGGAGGGTTGGGCTTGTTGTCCATGTATGTCATTACCGATCCCCAATGGCTGATCGCCAGCATGATCGGGATCGGGTTTGCCTGGGCCAGCATCCTGTCCATGCCCTATGCCCTGCTGATCGATTCGCTTCCCTTGAGCAAGATGGGGGTATACATGGGGATCTTCAATTTCTTCATCGTGATCCCCCAGATCGTCAACGGATTCATCGGTGGTCCGATCATCCGGGCTTTCTTTGATGACTATGCCATCTACTATGTCGTTTTTGGAGGGGTCCTCTTTCTCCTGGCCGCCTTGTGCACCTTCCGGATCCGGGAGCCGCTTTTCCACGAACAAGACCTGCTGGACATGGCGGAACGGAGCAAGACAGCCGCCTGAGCATGTCCAGAACCTCCAGTCCCATCGGGGAATTCACCATCCGGAAATTACGGTATCTCACATGTTCCAGACAGGATACTGACGGATTGGTGACGGATTACTGACGGGAAATACCTACTGGATATACCCACCTGAAACCCACCAGAAGCCCTTCTGAAACCCTTCTGGATGCCATCTTCATGCCATTGGTACAGGAGCATCGGCCCCCTGTGCTTCCGATACCGGCACAGCCGCATCGCGGCACCTGAACGATCTGATCGCCCTCAGGTGATGTAACTCCCGATCACCGCTCCAATTCCAGGACCCGGCTTTCATAGGCTTCCATGAACCAGGAACGGTCCAATGGATAGATCTTGCCGGTCACCACATCCCGGGCCTGGCGATAGCCATTGGTGAATTCGCCAAATCGGTCCAGGGAGAACTCCCGGGCCTTGGCGTTTCCGTTGACGGTGACCATCACCAGGCTTTCGCCGTACCGTCGGAAGTAGGTATAGTGCCCGTCGATGGGCAGAAACTGGGTCAGGGTCCCCTTGGTGATCGCCGGTGTTTTGGCCCGCCAGGTAAACAGGCGCTGGATCAGGGTGAAGGCATCGTTCTCCTGCCGGCTTCGACCTTCCCTGGTGAATTTGTTCTTCTTGTCGCCCGGCCATCCTCCGGGAAAGTCCTGACGGATCACCCCGTGGTTGGCTGTTTCTTTCATCAGTACCTCGGAACCGTAATACAGGCAGGGGATACCCCGGGTGGTGGCCAGGATGGAAAGGGCCGCTTTGAATTTGCGATAATCCCGGTCGACCACCCCGAAGTAGCGGGCCACATCATGATTGTCCATGAAGGTCACCACATTGGCGGCATTGGGGTTGAGAAAATCCTGGGCCATGGCATAGTACAGCCGCGATATCCCCGTCGTCCAGCCGGGCTCCTCATGAAAGGCCGCCTGCAGGGCGTTGTACAATTGAAAATCGGTGACACTGTTCAAGGCACGGGTCACCTTCCGATTGAGCTGGCTCTGCCCCATGAACCAGCTCTGGATGGCCGGGGAGTGTACCCAGGTCTCGGCAAAGATGAAGATTCCGGGGTAGGCCGCCTGGGTCTCCCTGACCAGCCGGTCCATGAAATCGGGATCGGGGTAGGCATACGTATCGATGCGCAAGGCATCCAGATGGTACTCCTCTAGCCACCACCAGGTATGCTGTAGCAGGTATTGGGCCAGTAGCGGGTCCTGCTGGTTCAAGTCGGGCATGTGATCATCGAACCAGCCTTCGTTGAACATGGTCCGGTCATACTCGGACACATACGGGTCCATCAGGGTGGTGGCCCTGAAGTTGCACGGGTGATATTCAGTGCCATGTACCCATTCCGGGAAGGGGAGGTCGCGGATCAGGTGGTGTTTGTCCCCGAAGTGGTTGTACACCACATCCTTGACCATCTTCAGGCCTTTCCTGCGAGAGGTTTCCACCAGCTGCCGATAGGTCGCGGTATCCCCCAGGCGGGGATCGACCGCAAAATGGTCAGTGATCGCATAGCCGTGGTAGGATTCCTTGTGTTCATTGTTCTCGTCGATCGGATTGAGCCACAAGGCGGTCATGCCCAGTGACTGGATATGGTCGAGATGATTGATGATTCCCTGGAGATCCCCGCCGTGTCGGGCCATTCCGTCCTGACGGTCGAGGGTGGTCTGGTACATGCCTTCCACCACGTCATTGGAGGGATCCCCGTTTGAAAAGCGGTCCGGGGTGATCAGGTAGATGGCATCAGCAGGCTGGAGTCCTCCGGGCCGGAATGTCAGGTCACGCCCCTTGAAGGTATAGGGGATCTCCCGGACCTGGCCATCTTTTCGCAGGCGGATCGAGATGGTGCCGGGCTTGAAGACAGCATCCCAGGTGATGGTCAGGAACAGGTAGTTGGGATTGGGGCAAGGGTGCACCTCTTTCAGCCGGACACTCTTCTCCCGGATCTCCGGGGTCCAGGTGCCGATCCCCGCTTCATGCAGGGTGATCATCAGTTCATTTTCAGGCATGTTGGTCCACCAATGCGGGGGCTCCACCCGCAGGGGTTCGGTGGTCTGGGCAGGAAGATCCATCCAGGAGAGCAAACAGAACAAGAGGATTGACCATGAGCGAATCGACATATCGGCGGAGAATTTGACCGTGCAAAATACATATTGAACCCGGCAACCCGCAGGGCTGAACGGGTGTGATGCTCGAAAATGCCTTGTATCTTCAGCCCCTCAACCGAATCATCTATGCGCCCGATCATCTGGTCATTCCTCCTTCTCCTCCTGGTCGCCTCCTGTAGCAAGGAGGACGATGCCGCTGCTCAGCAATTGGAAACCGATATCGCCCTGATCGATGCCTGGCTGGCCGACCAGGGCCTGGTGGCAGAGAGCACATCCTCCGGACTTCGCTATATCATCGAGGATCCGGGCAATGGAACGAGTTTTCCGACCAGTTCGTCCTTTGTCACCGTGGCCTATGTCGGCAAACTGCTGGATGGCACCATTTTCGAAGCCAGCCCCGGGGGAAACCCGCCCAGCTTCTCCCTTTCCGGCACGATCAAGGGCTGGCGGGAGGGGATTCCCAAGTTCCGGAAGGGAGGCAAGGGAAAACTGTTGATCCCGTCCGGTCTGGCCTATGGGGCTTATTCGCCGTCGTCCAAAGTGCCGGCCAATGCGGTGCTGATCTTTGATATCCAACTGATCGATTTCCAATGATCAGCTCCTTCAACGTCATGATCCTATGAACACCCGGATACCGACCATCCAGATCGAAGGCCGTGGCAGTGCTTCGGCGGCACCCGACCAGGTGACCCTGTCCTTCCAGATCCAGGAAAGAACCAGGGACTATACGGACTGTCTGCACCGCCTGGCGGATCGGGTCCATCATCTTCGGGCCGACCTGTTGTCGGTGGGCTTGCCCCTCCAGGACCTGCGTACCGGACATCTGGGCATCCAGCCCCAGTATGCCTTCCATGAAGGTGTGCAAACCTTTCAGGGATATGAGGCCCGGCAGCATCTCACGATCCGCATTCCCCTGGACCAGGACCGCCTCAGTGAGATCCTGGCCGTTCTTGGGCGTTCGGAGAGCAAGGCTGAATTCAACCTGCAATTCGGTCTGGCCGATCAGGAATCCCTGCGAAAGGAGGCCCTCACCCGTGCCATGGCCCAGTGCCGGCAGGATGCCGAGGTGTTGGCATCCGCAGCGGGTATGGCATTGGACGAGCTGGTCGAGATCCGGTATGGCAGCGAACCGCACAGGATGGAGGGAGGGCTGCACGTCCGCATGTCCGCTATGAAGGACGAGGCTCCTCTGGTGGTCGATCCCGAGGATATCCGCATCGAGATTCAGGTCACTGCATCCTGGCAATTGTCTGCCCCTTGATCGGATTCATCCGGAAGGTGTTAATTTTATCCCTGAGGATATCGTTTTGATCTCATTTCTCGTCACCTTGTTATTCCTTACCCAGTTGATCTGTTGATTATGCATCATTCTCGTACCCATCTGTTTCAAGCCTTTGTGGCCCTGCTGTTTGTCTGTATTGCCCCATCTTCGCTGATGGCCCAGTTCACGTTTACCCCACAGGCCGGCTTGAACATCAACCGGATCAATGCCTCCAAGGATATCGAGGGGCTGTCCATGGAATCGGCTACCTATACCTCGTTCGGAGGCCGCTTTGGCTATATCTTCCTCGACAAGCTGGAAGTGGAGGTCGGGGTGTTGTACAACCAGCGGGGGGGACAGTGGATCGACGACAACCCGGGTGGCGTGGATGCCAAATGGCTGTTCAAGTATCTGGATATCCAGCCCCAGGTCGAATACAAGATCTGGCCACAGTTGGGAGTCTATGCCGGCGGATACTACGGTTTTCACCTTCGGTCTGACCGGAATGTGGATGGGGACTGGGAAGAGGATGTGCCCGGCTTGTATGAGGAGGATGATTTCGGGATCTCTTTGGGATTGCGGGCCTACATCGGCCGGATCTTCCTCCAGGGGCAGTACGATATCGGCTTGAACCCGATCGACCAGCTGACCATCACCAATGCGAACGGGCAGTCGACAGAGACGGTCGACTTCAAGAACCGGACGTTGCAACTGGCGGTCGGCTATCATTTTGTCTTCTGAGCCTGTGCCTTACCAGAGCGCAGAAGGCCTGGAAAGACATCGTTCACCGATGGGCACCCCGGATTCGTCTGAAGATTCCGGCCCTGGAGTAACAGACATCCGGTTGAAGTGTCCTAATAGTAAACCGGAACTCATGACTATGCGACTGACCCTACTATTCCTTTTCCTGATCCCAGGTGCTCTTTGCCTGGGCCAGGTGTCGAATCCTCCATCCTCATCCGGTGACCAGGAAGAACCTCAAGGCTGGTTTGCCTATGGGTATTCCACCACAGGCAGTTTTGCCTCCGTGGATGAACTCGAGCGGGGACGCACGAATTATAAGTACCGGGTGGCCAAGCAGGTCTTCCAGGACCTGGTCGAGGCGACGGGCAATCACAACATGATCCCGCCTCGGTTCGAACTCAGTCCGGTGCCCAAAATGATCGCTGCCGCCAATGGCGACCAGGCCGTGATCCTCCTGGAAGAAAAGGCCTACGATATCTGTGCAGGCTTTGGCAAGGATTCGCTCAATGCCATTGCCTCCCTGCTGGGGCATGAATTGATCCATTATTACGAGAAGCACAATTGGGAAGATCACTTCATCCGCGAACATGGCGGATCGATGACGGCATCGAGCATCCAGGAAAAGAAAGTAGGGAACAAAATGCTCCTGGAGACCCAGGCTGACCAGCTGGGCGGCCTCCTGGCCCATACGGCGGGTTACAAGACCCTGGAAGTTGCCCCGGAGCTCTTGACCAAACTGTATGAAGGATACGGACTTCCCGCCTCCAGCCCCACCTCACAGTATCCTTCCCTGGATGAACGTCGGGCGATCGCCCAGACCAGCATGGATCGCCTGAAGCAATTGATCGGCGTCTACGACCTGGCCGGCTATTTTCTGGCCACCAACCAGTTTGACTGGGCCCGGGCCTATTATGAATACATCCTGACCAAGGGTGGTTTCCAGAGCCGAGAGGTATACAACAATCTGGGGATCGCAGCCGCCTTGTCGGCCATGGAAGGCCGGCATGCCGACAAGCCCTCCTTTGTCTACCCCTTGCAACTGGACCTGACCTCCCGGATGGGAAGCCGTGGCAATGAAGAGGACCGGCAGATCGCTCTGCTGGAAGAAGCCTCCCGGCATTTCCAATCGGCATTTGATCTCGACCCCGAGTATGTCACCGGGTTGATCAACCAGGGCTGCGTTGAAGCGGAGTTGGGCCGATGGGATGATGCCGACGACCTGGCCAGGAAAGCTGTACGCATGGCCAGGAAGGCCGGTGACAAGGCGGCCGAGTCGAATGCCCTCATTCTCACAGGAATTATCCAGGCCACCCAGAATGACAAGGAAGGTGCCAAGGCATCCTTTTCCTCGGCGGGTTCATTGACCTACAATCCCCTGGCGGACCTCAACCTGCAGGTATTGAATGGCCAGACACTGCCACCTCCCCCTTTACCAGGCCCGGTGAGCAATGACGAGACCATTGACGATTTCAATCTCGACAAACTGTTCGCGACCTTTTCTCTGGAACGGTTTGTTCCAGACTATTACATTGAGAACATTGTCGGGTCGTTCAGTTATGCCGGAGCCCGCGAGGCCGCCTCTACGGTACTGGTCCATGTGGAATTTAGCAAGGAGATCTACGGATTTGTCCAGGTGGCTGATCTGACCTACGGCGGCTCGACCAATGAGGGCATCAAGATCGGTGATCCGGTCAGCAAGGTGTTGGAGCTGTATGGCACACCCAGTCGCCGTGTGCAGACCATTCAGGGCGAATGGATCGTCTTCAATGACCAGCAGATCATCTTTCGGATCGATGAGAAGGGCAAAGTGTTTAACTGGGCGCTGTTCAGGATCAAGCGAGCCTGACACCTGACTCGATCGGTGTGCCAAAGGAAGTCCGGTGGATGATCGTCATCCACCGGATTTCCTTTTTCTATGAGGATGTCTGCACTTCGGCAGACGGACCTTTGTTCCCTGGAAATCTGTTTCATGAAGGGAATGGATACCCGTTCAAAGAGTTGTCCTCATCCAATCCGTGAGTACTGGAAAGGCCCCTTTGAGGGACAGAGCTTACAAAGCTGGACTCAGCGGGTTCGCAGGAAAACCGGAAAGTCCTCGTTAACCTATAGCTTTGGCGGTCGGAAAGGTGAAAGCGAAGTGGAATTCGACGTAAACGCCGAGAAGACAGAGAACCAGAAAATAGTCGAGCGATGTCAGATGAAATGAAGCCATGCCCGAAGTGCAGCTCCCCCTACGGGTATGCTGCCGGAAATGGAACCTGGGCCTGCCCGGAATGCGACCATCAATGGAATCCGGATGACCTACAGGAGGAAGGGGGGCTGGTCGTCATCGATTCCAATGGAAATGAATTGCAGAACGGTGATACGGTAATTGTGATCAAGGATTTGCCGGTCAAGGGGGCACCCAAACCGATCAAGATAGGGACTAAGGTGAAGAACATCCGGCTGAGTGACGGCGACCACAACATCAGCTGCAAGATCGACGGATTCGGGTCGATGGCCCTGAAATCGGAATTTGTCCGGAAGGCCTAGTTGGTTGGTGCCTGAAGAGTCCCTGGAAAATGCAACAGGACGGAATAAAAAACGGCTGCCAGGTCTTTGCTGGCAGCCGTTTCTGGAGACTGTGGATGATCGATCGATCAGCCTCCCATGTTGAAGGAGATACCGACGTAGTACCCCAGTTCATATTTGGTCTTGGTGGGTACCACATTGGCGTCCGAGGAGTACCGGTCGCCGACAGAATAGCCTTGAGACAGCCGGCGGATCCGGCCACCCATTGCCCCGGCGCTGATGGTAAAGTTCTGTCCCTTGCCCACGATCACGCTTGGCCCGAGGAAGAAGGTGGGTGTTTCCAGGTTGTCGTTGCTGGACAATGGGATGCCCACGCCGAATGATCCGCCCAGGGACAGGTTTTTCCTGCTCTGGAAGTAGAAGTGGACACTGGTGGTCAGGAAGGGGATGAAATTGGACTCATCTTCTGCCCGCAGCAGGGAATCGCGAACGAAATAGGTCTGTGGGGCATTGGCATACTGTCCGAAGTTGACCCCGACACTGGCATTGATCTGCAGGCCACCATAGACGGAAATGGCAATGGGCGCGAGTTCTTCCCGCCCCGAGGTAAGGGGCCGATTCAGGCTGTCGCGGGCGATGAACACCACCTGGAGTTCCAGGTCATCTTCTCCAGCCTGTGTGCGATAGGTATAGCTGAAATCATTGTTCTTGATGGCCTCATATTCCTGGCGAATGGTGGCCATGACCTCGAACTCCTTCCCGGCTTCCCTGGCCACCAACCGCTTGACATCCGCCTCCTGGGCTGCCAGGGCCTTGCCCACGGCATCGGTATCCAGGTAGCTGGTATGGATGAGGTTTTTCAGGGTGGTCAGCTTGGGCGTACTGGCGGGTATGGTGGCAGCCGTGGAGTCCAGTTCGGCCAGGGTGCGGACCTCGGCGCGGTATTTCTTGCTCACCGTCATCAGGTCATCCAGGGCCTGCTGTCGAGGTGAGGTCGTCACCTTGGTGTTCCCTTTGGGCAACAGGGCCTCCAGCTCCTCTGTGACCAGTTCGCCGATCTTGACGGGAGGGATATTGGGATTGTACTTGAGATCCTGGATATACTCGAGGATCTGATCGCGGCGGCGAATATTTTCTTCGATCTCAGCCAATTCGTTCTGGATCAGCTTGAGATTCTTTTCCAGCTTCCTGACCTCCGTGATGGAGGCATCGTAGGCCACCATCAACTGTTGGACCTGCATATCCGCGCCATCCATGAATCCACTGGATTTGGGAAACAGATTTTCAAACATGTTGGCTGCACCGGTACCGCCTCCCAGGGATCCGAAGATATCGCCTCCCATGCCCATCCCACCGGCAGGCGACATCATGGACATCAGGCTGCTGAAGCCCATGTTGCTCTTGTTGGCCGTGGGTTTGTTCCGTTGCAGGACTTCCAGTTCGTAGATGAAATTGTTGTAGTTGTCGACATGAAGGAAGATCTGATTTCCCTTCTTGACAGTATACTCTTCGACCTCCTTGTCGCCACGTACCGCGCGGAATGTTTCGTGGAAGGCATCATAGTAGATGTGCAGGTCTTGTGCCTGGACGTGAGCAAATCCGATCAGGCACAGGGCCGGGATCAGGATATGGCGAATGGCTTGGGCAGCAAAAGAATGGTCAGAATTCATGGATGAATTGCTTAGGGTTGGTGTAAAAATACCGTTTCGCCAGCGATTCTGGCAGTTTGGCCTGAAAATGCGTTGTGAACGGTAACTTTCCTTTAGATTCATATTCTTAGTATAAAGTTACCGACCATGCGTACCTTTTTTCGACTTCTTTATCATTGGTTGGTAAGGCCGCACAGTATTCTGGTGACCATCGTGTTGTTTCTGTTCATCGGGGTACTGGACCTGATCCGCTTCAACCTCCACTTCCTGGACCCGTTCAACAACGGCCTGAAGGACTATGAGGTGACGGATATCGTCTTCTCCCGGTTGCAGGACAACAACGAGGTGAAGTGGTGTGATGAGGTTGTTCTGGTCAACACCGGCCAACCGGACCGGGAGAGGTTGATCGGCATGCTTCGTCGTCTCCACGATTTTCGACCGCGCGCCATCGGCATGGATATACTGCTGGAAGAGGACAAGGACCCGGTGACGGATTCCATCCTTCAGGCCACCATGGAGGGGATCCCCAATCTGGTCCTGGCGACCCGACTGGGGGAGTTTGATCCCAGGAGTGAGATGTTTGACCTGGCAACGGGGCATCACCGCTATTTTCTGGATGGCAACCTGACCGGATATACCAATTTTGTGTCAACGGACAACATGACCGTCCGCATGTTCAGCCCCTTTGAGCGCAGTATCGAGGGGCCGATCGAGGCCTTTGCGGTAGCCATCGCCCGGGAAGCCAATCCGGAAGCGGTTCGACGCCTGGAAGCACGGGGCAATCCGGTGGAGCGGATCAATTACATCGGGAACGAGAGTTTCATGAAGGTGTCGGGTAGCGACCTGCTGGATCCGGCTTTTCCGGGTGAGGAGATCTTCCGCAACAAGATCGTATTGATGGGATATATCGGGGAAGACAGCTGGGCCGAATCGATCAATGACAAGCTCTACACGCCCCTCAACCCGAAGTATACGGGCAGGGCACTGCCGGATATGTATGGGGTGGTCATCCATGCCAACATCATTGCCATGATCCTGAACGGGAACTATATCTACGACTTTCCCAAGTGGCTGGTCATGATCCTGGAGATCCTGTTCACCTACGTGAACGTGGTGATGATCCATTGGATCTACAGGCACTTTCACGTTGCCTTCCATCCCATCACCCGGACCATCCAGTTGGTGGAGTTCATCCTCCTCTTCTTTCTGACGGCGGTGCTGTTCCATTATTTCCTCTTCCGCCTGGATCTGGGGTCAGGTATCCTCGGGCTGGCATTGGCCTACGACTTTGTGATGATCTACGAATCCCTGTTGAAAATACCCATGATGCGTCTCTATGTCCGGATCAGGACCCGATTCTTCCCGACCCATCCTGAGACACTCATGTGAATAAATGATTAACAATGAATACCATGAAAACCCTGCTCACTCTCCTGTCGTTCCTGCTCATGACCATGGGCATATCTGCACAGAACGCAACCATCAAGGTCACGGATGTCCACGGACTGGTTACCTATCAGGCCAGCAAGCTGGCCGCTCCTCAGCGGGTCTGGCCCGGGGGCAAACTGCCGGTCAGTGGCTGGATCAATGTGCCGGAAGGGGCGACCATCCATCTGCTCGATGGCAGCACACTACACCGGTTGAAGAACAAGGGGACCTACGACCTTGAGAAATTTCACAATGCCAATGGCAAGCAGAGCATGAGCTTTTCGACCCGCTTCTGGAATTTCCTCAATGAGGGGTTGAAAAGCGCGGATACCGACCGGGACCTGGAACGATATCACCAGGGATTCATGGCGGTTTCCGGAGGTGTGAAAGGTTTTGGCCCCGGCGACCAGGGCATTCACCTTCTGGCCCCGTTGCCCGGGAATGTAGGTGCGCAGCGGGTCGTCTTCCGTTGGGCCCGGGATACCCACCGGGGAGTCTATCAGTTCAATCTGATCGATGCGGATTCCGGCAAGGGGGTGTTCGGCTCGGAAGTGCCGGATACCATGATCTCGGTGGATCTGGCCCAATTGGGACTGGCTCGGGACAAGACCTACCGGTGGCAGGTCAGGGCGGTCGGACAGGACCTGCAAGCGGAACTTGCCTTTCGGTTGACCGGCCCTGCCGACGAGACCGTCCAGCGCTCACTGGATCTGTTGAAGGATTATCCATTGGCTGATGAGAAAGAGGCCCGATGGATGAAGGCGACGGTGCTGGAGATGGAAGACTACAACCACGAGGCGCAAACCGAATTCGAGAATATGCTCCGGGATTATCCCGATGACGGGTATGTGCGACAGCTGTATGCCCTGTTCCTCACCCGGCAGAACGATGTCGAGCGGGCCCGGGCCTTCTGGCCGGATTTGCCAACTGACGGTTTTTAGGTAACTTGGGGCAAACACCCTGCTATTCAACTACTCATCTTAAGCGAATCACATGAAAACGTTTCTTTTTTCACTGTTGATCACTCTGGGCGTTACCCAGATGATCGCGCAACCCATCAATACCCGCCAGGCCCGGTCTGATGAAACGGCCAAGGTCTGGGTTTGGAGCATCCAGGGTCAGGCTACCTATCAAGTGGATGGAATTCAAATGGCCAGGCCCTTGTCCGAAGGACAAGAACTTTCTTCCGGAGCTTCGATCTGGGTTTCAGAAGGTGGTGAAGTCTATCTGCTGTGTAAGGGCACGTCAAAGAATTTCGGTGGAGGAATCCACAAGTTGAGTACCTGGACTAAAACCATAGATGGTGCCGGGATAACATCTCTTTCAGATGGTGTTACTCCCAATCCGGATCCTACCTATGACACCTCCAGGAGGAGGAATGATGACGGCTCCGGTTTTGGCCAGGGCGTGAACCCACCTCCGAGTTCTGGAGGTCGGTCAGGGAATGACGGCTCCGGTTTTGGCCAGGGCGTGAACCCACCTCCGAGTTCTGGAGGTCGGTCAGGGAATGACGGCTCCGGTTTTGGCCAGGGCGTGAACCCACCTCCGAGTTCTGGAGGTCGGTCAGGGAATGACGGCTCCGGTTTTGGCCAGGGCGTGAACCCACCTCCGAGTTCTGGAGGTCGGTCAGGGAATGACGGCTCCGGTTTTGGCCAGGGCGTGAACCCACCTCCGAGTTCTGGAGGTCGGTCAGGGAATGACGGCTCCGGTTTTGGCGACGGTGTGAATCCGCCACCGGTTCGGGAACGACCAACTGGTAACGATGGCTCTGGTTTTGGCGACGGTGTGAATCCACCGCCTGTTCGGGAGCGACCAACTGGTAACGATGGCTCCGGTTTTGGCGACGGTGTGAATCCACCACCGGTTCGGGAACGACCAACTGGTAACGAAGGCTCCGGCTTTGGAGATGGTCTGACACCACCACCCGACCTGGGTACCCGTGACCGGGACAGTCGTCGAGCCGGTGGATCCGGAGGAGTGGAAAGTGGGCTGCCATTGGCTTTTGTCGGTGCATTCGGAGGTAAGGTAACCGCCGGGCCGATCTATTATCGCTGGACTCACCCGGGTTCACAAACCTGCACATTCACGATTGCCAAACCGGGATCATCCTCACCAGCCCTTTTCCAGATCAACACCGGGGTCGGAGGGATGACGATCGATTTGCGGGATATCCAACTCGTGGAAGGCGAAGCGTATGTAGCTTCTGTCAGTATGCCCGACAAGTCGGAGATGCCAAAAGCACAGGTGACCTTCCAGGTCGTTTCTCCGGAGATCCAGGTGGCAGTGCTCGAAAAAGCTGAGCAGAATAAGCTCTATGCACCAGCTACACCTGCTCATCAGCTGCTGTTGAAGGCCATGGAACTGGAAATGGCCGGGTTGTTGGCCGCAGCGTCAACCCACTACCAGCGAGCATCTGACATCGATTCGCAAAGTGAATTGGTCAATGCGATGGTCTACACCTTCAAGAAGAAGTATAACATGCTGTAAGAGATCCAGCTTCGTGCGGAACCAGGGGGGGCTTGATGGATTCAAGCCCCCTTTTGATATGCCATCTTGAATGTTCTGACCAGGGGAATCATCCTGATGATGTTATTAGCTCCGGAGCGGAATCAACCTCAAAATGAAACAGGTGCATCTTGTGCAGGTGAAGCTTGATTCAATACCGGGCTAGAAGCTCCAGGAAGGCTGGGAGCTCCTGGATCGATTGGAGGTCCGTATCTGACCTGATGTGATCAAGGTCATTGTAGCCGTTTTCAAGCGCATGCGCGAGGTGTTCAAGAGCGACTTCATGGTGACCTGAGAGTGCTTCAACACAAGCCAGGTTGTAATATGTGGCTCTCTGGTCCCGGGTTGTGCATGATGCCAGGGCTTCTGACAGAGTCGTCCTGGCTTCATCAAGTCTTCGCAAAGCCAGTAAGATATTTCCAGCCCAATTGGAGGCTGTACATCCCAACCCATTGGATGCAGAGGATGGGACTTTCTGATAATAGGACAGACTTTCTTCCAGATCTCCCTGTTGAAAAGCCAGTTTCCCCAGATTGATCAGTGTCTCAGGCCGATCGGGGTACAAAGAATGGGCTTTCAGAAACCACTCCTTAGCCAGGTCGATTTTTCCACTCTGAAGAGCTGTTTCTCCCATACCGGATAGACCCATAAGGGAAAATGGTTCCCTGTCCAGAATCTTTTTAAAGTAATATTCAGCTCGAGGGAAATCCTGTTTAAGTAGATAGAATCTGGCGATGTCATCCAGTTGGACCAGGGTGAGATGGGATTTGGACAACGCTTGTTGGTACCAGAGTTCAGCGACATCCAGTTTTTTCTGGGAGACCCAATATAAACCATAATTCATCAATGGTGAAGCCAGTTGGGGATTACGCCGGATTCCTTCCAGATACGCCCCCTCGGCCTCTATATATTCTTTGCGGGATGCAAAATAAGTCCCTATGACTCGATAACTGCCGAACAGGGATGAGTCCAGCTCCAAAGCGTGCTGAGCCCAGGAATAGGCTGAATCCAAGCGATCCAGTTGGAGCATGGTAATGGCCATGTTATTGCAGGGCATCGCCCAGGTCGGTGCGATCGCGTGGGCTTCCTGATAATAGGTATTCGCCTCGTTATCCCGGCCTAATCGATAGCTGATCAATCCAAGTTCATTCGGAATAAAGGCGGATCGGGGTTCCAGGACTTTCGCTGCCAGGGCTTCCTCCCGCGCATTCTGAAGGAGGGAGATATCCGAATAGGCATCATCATATTGCAGTCGGAGAATGATTGACCTGAAGTAATGAGCCAGGGCCAACAGCCGGTCATGCAGATATTCCTCCTGATCCAGCATGTGCGCAGCTGCCTCCAGGTAGAGGGGATAGTTCTGATAAATGGTTGTTGCTCCCTTCCATCGGGTCAGCAGTTCATTCGGGTCATTCTTCAGGTAGGCATTGATCGCCTGCTGGGCATCTTCCTGCAGCTTGGCGATCAATTGATCTTGCAATGCATCGACGTTCTTCTCATCGGGATAGGCTGACCGGATCCTGATCAGCTGATCATAAGCTGAAGTACCCGGTGCATCATCCGGGTTCAGGTCTGCCGAGATCAGCTTTTTCCTGTCCAGGGCCTGCCCGAAGGCAGTCGTCATGTTTTGCCAAAGGGTATCGACCTGTGCCACGGGTGCAGTTTCAGGTTCTCTTGACGCAATGGCCGTTTCCTCCTCCCGGAAATCAGGGTCCAGTTCTCTCTTCATGGCCAGCAACCGGTCTTCATCCACCACGGCGACCCGGGTATTCCGATCTCCGATGAAGAGGGGCGTCTGCCGTTTGGGGGCCACATCCAACTCCACTTTGTCCTCCAGGTAGCGTTGCAGTTCCTTGATGGTGACCTGCAGGTCCTGATCAGCATCGGCCATGCCGGTGAGTCCCTGGATCAGATACCAGGAAAATACCCCTCTCCCTGACCCCCATTGCTCACCCTCCTGGGAGAACTCATTGGGCTGGCAGGACAGGATCTTGGTCTCGGAGTTGAACTGCTCCGCCATGGCCGAGGTGGCCGCCTGCGCCCCGTTCACCTCGCTCCCGGCCAGTTTGCCGGCATGGCAGGCGTCGGTGACGATCATCACCTGCACCTCCCGCATGACCAGGGCATTGACCGTGCGACGGACATCATCCAGGCGCAGGGAGTTGGCTGAATAGTTATTGGCAGGGGTATCATAGACCAACAGATGGCCGGGTTCGTCAGGGTACAAGGTCTCCACATCACCATGGCCGGCAAAATAGATGACCACCTTGTCGCCGGCCTGGCTGTCCTTGACCAGTCCGCGCATGGCTCCATGGACGGCCCCTCCCGTCGCTTCCTCATTGATGTACAGTTTCAGGTTATCCGGGAGTACCCGGTCAACCGGCCGTTCCAACAGATAGTCTGCAAAGGCCTGGGCATCCCGGTGGGCAAACCGGAGATCGGGGATGCCCTCATCCTGGTATTCCGAGATACCCACCACCAGGGCACGAGTCGTACCCTTTTTGCCAAATTGTGCCATCAGCAGTCCCGGCCATGCCAGAAGGCAGATCAAGGCAATGGTCCATGACGTGGAAAGTGCAGTTATTTTCTGGAGGTTCATTCTGACCTTAAATGTACTTGATTTACCAAACACCTGTAAATGTGTAACTTGTTCCTTGTTCAACAGTGTTTACGAAAATCTTCTTCATGTCCAACCAACGTTTCAGCGGAATCCTCATTCTGGGCATCATCCTCTTTTTCTCCCTGATTAGTGGAATGCTGTCCGCCCAGACCGCAGCCTACAAGGTGAAGGTGGCGACTGATCTGATGAACGAATTGAAAGCAGCCAAGGGTATCCTGCCTACAGAAAAGCCCTACTTCTTTTTACAAGACACCTTGCCAAACCCGCGATTTCGGGTGGCCATGGCATTCCCGACGTACGGGGAGATCTACCTGGAAGAAAGTGCATACGATCTTTGTGTCAGCAAGTTTGGGAAGGATTCGTTGCGTGCCCTGTCGGTGATCCTCAGCCATGAGCTGATGCACTTTATGAACAAGCACGGGGTGGTCAATCACTTTGCCTGGAAATTTGATGAAAAATTCACTCAGGATTCCACGGTGCTCGAGATCCTGGATGAAACACTTCCCGATAATGACGTAGAAAAATCGGGATTCATTACCAAGGTGGAATCCCTGCTCAAGTCATACCAGTCGAGGAAGAACGAGGCCCAGGCCGACCTGGAGGGTGGCTTTGTCTCCTATCTGGCCGGCTATCCCATCGGGGATATCTCACCGCGCCTGATGGACGAGATCTATGCGTACTACGGGATCGATTCGGTCTTGCAAACCTATCCCAGCCTGGCGGAACGGCGGGGTATTGCCGTCAGTACGGCTGATCGGCTTCAAGTGCTGGAGCACTGGTTTGAAGCGGCCAACCTGTTGGTGGCCATGGGGCGCTACGAACTCGCCCTGGCCAACTACAACCGGCTGGTCGGTGAATTTCCGGGTCGGGCCATGTACAATAACATGGGCCTGATCTGCCTCCTGGCAGCGGATACCTATTTCCAGGGCAATGAGCGGCCGGCGTTTGTCCTGCCCTATGCGCTAGACCTGAACAGCAGGATGGCCCGTAGTTCACGAGGCGATGACGATACGGCAAAACGCAAAGCCAAGCGGGACTCCCTGCTGTTGCTGGCAGTCGACTACTTTACCCGAGCCAGCGCCATGGATGGCAACTACCCGCTGGCTACCCTCAACCTGGGTTGTGCCGAGCTGATGCGCAGCTGGTCCTGGAAGAATGATCCCAAACAGGCCACGGAATACCTGGCCAGGGCCCAAAGCCTGGCCTTGATGACTGAACGGATCCTCGCGTCGACAGGCGACTGGGACGGACGTGCCCGGACGGCCCGATCGGCCCGCATCTTGCAAGCCCTGGCCCTGTTTGCTCGTGGGGATACCCTGCAATCCCGGAGACAATTGGAAGTACTGGCCGCAGAGGCCCCCGATGATGACCGGATCTCCACCAATCTGGATCTGCTCATGGATTCAAGAGCAGTCACTACGACGGGAGGGTCAACAGGAACCTGTCCAAAAAAACCGGTTCCCTTCAGTCCGGCCTATCTCAATGACCGGACCATGAAGACGGTCAAGGACTATTTCATAAAGATCATTCCAACCTCGGTTGAAAATATCGTTGAACCCGGCGAGCGCCCCAAGGATACCCGGGCGCTGACCTTCAACTACAAGGAAGAACCGGAGGGGGTGATGGTCTATGCCAATACCTGGTGGGATATGGACAACAAGGTGTACCAGATCGGCATCATGTGGGGTCCCCGGGGTTATGACGAGCTGATGCCCTGCGATCTGGAGCTCGGCGATGTGACGACAGGTGAACTGGATCGGGCATATGGCAAACCCACTTACAGTACCCCGTATGCCAATGGGGAGATCCGTTATTATGACCGGGGGAATGACGTCATTACCAACCAGTCCATGCAGGCGATCGGCATGGATTATTACGGACTGATCGTGCTGGTAGAGGAAGGCAAAGGCCCCGTGCAGTGGGGGATCACCCTGACCTACGAGCCGAAATAGTCAGGAATTTATTCTTCTTCGTCAAAGGGCAGGTCATCATCCGGGTCATGGTCGTGTGCCGTCACCCCAGGCGGATTGAACAGGCCCCATCGGTCGATGATGTAATTCCAGGGGTCAAAGGTATCCACCCAATCAACGAAAAGGAGCCGGTACTCCTCAATGGCCGTTCGCAGTAGCGGCAGATACTGCGTATCCTGGAATCCGAAGGCCCTCAGGCCAGAGGTGGCCGTCAGCAGGTCTCGGGCGGCTTTGCGCATGATGGCTGCATTCTCCATTTTCAGGTCATAGAGGCCCACATTTACTGCCCCGGCAAATTTGGCATTGAGGACCATGGCGTCTTCCATCATCATACCCCGGTAATGGTAGAGCATATGATCCTCTTCCTCCGGGAGCAGCTGAATCAGGGCGTGCACCAGGTCAAAGATTTCCATGCCCTTGATATACATGGGGTGTGACCTGTGGTCGATGCGGTCGTCATCATCATCAAACATGGCGCGTGTTCTTTTTTTCTGGTGAAGGTTTGGAACGATTCCATGTGGGTTGATCATCCCTTGTGCAAATTATCTATTTTCGGGAGTATGTACCTGTTCTTCCTGATCCTGTTCAGCCTTCCGGGTCACATTGGCCACTCCGTGCAACCGGCACCTCATTCTCCTGATCACATGCTGATGTCCGATACACTACCCCTGGATATGGCTCAGGCATCCCGCCTGGCTGCCTTGCCGGTGCGTTGCCTGCAGACCGAGTTTCCGAACAAGCTGAACCAGGTCCTGGGTTCCGAACAGGAAATGGGCACTCCACGCCAGTTGCACCCGGCTTTTTTCGGATGCTTCGACTGGCATTCCAGTGTCCACGGGCATTGGATGCTGGTGGCCACCCTTCGGCGTTTTCCAGACTTGCCCGAAGCGGACCAGATCCGACCATTGGTCCAGTCGACCCTGTCCGCGGAGAACCTCGCCGGCGAGCTGGCCTATTTCCAGCGGGCATCGGAGAAAAGCTTTGAACGGACCTACGGCTGGGCCTGGCTGTTGCGCCTGTCCATGGAATTGCAGCAATGGGAGGACCCCCTGGGCCAGGAACTGGCCGCCAATCTTGAGCCACTGACCCGGTTGATCGTCGGGAAGTACAAGGACTATCTCCCCAGGCTGGTGTATCCGATCCGGACCGGTGAGCATCCCAACACGGCCTTCGGCCTGTCGCATGCCTGGGACTTTGCCAGCTTTACCGGCGACTCCGTGCTGATGGATCTGATCGAGACGCATGCCTATCGGTTTTTTGCGACGGACAGGGATGGGCCGCTATCCTGGGAGCCCAGCGGTTACGACTTCCTCTCTCCCTGCCTGGAAGAGGCCGACCTGATGCGTCGGATCATGCCGGTGGACATGTTTCGCCCCTGGTTGAGAGGGTTTCTCCCCGGACTGGCTGATCCCGCCTTTACCCTGACCCCGGGCGAAGTCCGCGATCGTACGGATGGAAAGCTGGTCCATCTCGACGGATTGAATTTCAGCCGGGCCTGGTGTCTCTACGATCTGGCCCGTTCGTTACCGGAGTATGGGCATTTGCGGCAGATCGCCGACCAGCATATGGCCTCATCCTTGCCCCGGATGACCGATGGTGCCTATGAAGGCGAACACTGGCTGGCCAGCTTTGCCTGGCTGGCCCTGACCCGGGCTTTTCCTGACAAATCCTGATGCACATGAAAACCACCGTCGCCATCGACCTGCCTCACGGACAGATAGCCGGTATACTCCAGACTCCGGAACAGTCTGCTGATCTGGTGATCATCACCAACGGGCACAACGGCTTTTACAGTTATGGCATGTTTCCCTGGATACAGGATCAGCTGGAACAGGCGGGGATCGGTTCCTACAGTTACAACTTCAGTCATGGCGGGACCATCGGCGACGGGGACACCTTCGACGATCTGGAGGCCTACAGCCGCAATTGCATGCGTCTGGAGACGGCCGACCTGGTGGGCGTGGCGCTGCATATGCGAAAGCGGTTTCCCAGTCAACGTCTCTGGTTGCTGTCTCACAGCATGGGGTCGGTGCCTACCCTTTTCGGTGCCCTGGAATTGCGGCAGATGGGTATTCCCATCCAGGGCCTGGTCCTGCTGTCGCCGGTCAGCCGATTGGATTTCTGGCCCGAAGAGCTCCTGGGCCGGTGGGCGGAGAGTGGTACCATCACCATGTTCAATCGCCGGACGGGCCAGGACCTGCCCCATGGTCCGGAATTCCTGGCGGAGATCCGGCAAGCGTCCACCAGATGGAACATGGAGCGGGCCCTCCATCAATTGGATGTACCCCTGCTGGTCATCCATGGCGAGGAGGATGAGGCCGTTTCCCCGGACCACGGCAGGTCCCTGGTGTCCTGGGCCCGGGAAGCCGGGCAGGCGGCCAGGCTGCAGATCATTCCCGAGACCGGCCACACCTTCGGAACCAGGCATCCGTTTGAAGGGCCGGCACAGGCCACGGAGGAGATGATCGACGCGATCATTCAGGAGGTCCGGTCCTGAATGTCCTGGTCCTGCACATGTTCGACCAGGCTGCCGAAATTGGAGATGATGAAAATGATGGAAATAAAGGCCAGCACGATCTCCATGCTGATGAGGATCCGTGCTTCATTGGTCCGGGGGACGATGTCACCGAAGCCCGTGGTGGTGAAGGTCACCAGGCTGAAGTACAGGAATTCCACGAAGGTATCTTCCGAACTGCTCGCCAGGATTCCGGTGAACGAGGATGGGTAGATCTGGTACAGTGTAAAGAAATCGATGGCGAAGGAAATCAGGATGAGGAGGATGTTGATGGACATCAGGGTCAGGAAGGTATTATAGGTACGCTGGATACCTTTGACCAGTCGGACGCTTCGGAAATTGTGCGCCAGGAAATAGAAGCTTTTTCCCAGGGCGACGGTGATGAGGATCAGATAATTGATGCGAGCGGGGAATTGCTCGTACTTGTCCAGGAGAAATATGGCAATACCCAGGGCCAGTACGGCAATATGCTGGATCAGGAGGGAGAGGAGAGGTTTTTTCATGATCGAAATGACAGGGTTGTCTCACTGGATGGCCCTGCAATGTAGGGATGATCATTCCGATGCCGGACCCCGAGCGGATGAATGATCGGAAAAAATTTCACGGGATATGCAGCGTTCCCGGTCGTTTTGGGATACAGGTCAATAGAGGATCCTCCAGACATACCTATTCGAACAAATTCAAAGACAACGTAACATGAAAAATTCCTTGTTCTTCCTGTTCCTGATCATCGGTCTGATCGGCACATCCTGCCGCAAGAACGATGATATCATCACCGGTGGGCCCGACCCCGTCATCTTTGTGCAAACCCAGGTCATGGGAGTGATCAAGGACGCGCAAGGCCAGGGCCTGGAAGGGGTCAATATCCGATGGGGGCAGCAATCGGCCACCACGGATGAGAATGGCTTCTACACCTTCCCGAGTGCTGCTGCCGATGAGCAGGGCACCGTGCTGCAGATCACCGCCAACGGGTATTTCAATCTGACCAAGACGGTGGTACCCATTCCCAACGGCAGGACCTGGCTGGAAGCCATGCTGACACCGAAGACCCTCAGTGGCACGGTCCAGGCCAGTGCCGGGGGTACCGTGACCATCAACGGGGCTGCCGTCACCCTTCCCGCGGGGGGGATTGTCGGTTCGGGCAATGTGCCCTATACTGGCACCGTGAACGTCTATGCCACCTGGCTGGACCCGACCTCTTCCACGACGCTTGACCGGATGCCGGGCAACCTGTCCGCCATCACGGCGGATGATCAATCCGGGTCGCTGGCCACCTACGGGATGATCGGTGTGGAACTGGAAACACCCTCCGGTGCCCCGCTGCAGATCGCCCAGGGTGCGGAGGCCCAGATCAGGATGAACATTCCCAATGCGATCCTGGCTGATGCCCCGGCGACCATTTCCCTCTGGCATTTTGACGTGGTCAAGGGCAAATGGATAGAAGAAGGAGTGGCGGAAAAGGTCGGCAATGAATATGTGGGTACGGTCAGCCATTTTTCCTTCTGGAACTGCGATATCTTTTTCGAGAATGTCACCCTGAGCGGGCGGGTCGTCGATAACAATGGAACCCCTCTGATCGGTGTCCGGGTGTTGGCCACCCTGGTCAATGGAGATCCGAACATTCCGGCCAGTGCCAATGCCTGGACCAATCTCGATGGCGAATTCGGCGGAAAGGTTCCGGCCGGTGAAGTGATCCTGATCGAAATCCTGGATCAATGTGGTGATGTGGTCTTCAGCCAGCAAGTGGGACCACTGTCAGCTGATCTGGACCTGGGAGATATCACGGTTGACCTGGCGGGGAATTCGATCGCCATTACGGGGTCACTGGTGGATTGTGATGACAATCCGGTTACCAATGGTTATGTCCGGGTTGAGGTAGCAGGCTTAACAGTGATCCTTCCGACGGCAACCGATGGTTCAGTGAGTGCAGTGGTGTCTACCTGTGATGCCGATGAGCTGATCGCCGCCGGATATGACGTGGAGAATCTCAAATCCAGCCCGGTTCAAACCTATACAATCACAGGGTTGAGCGATCTCGATCTCGGTGAGCTGTCCGTATGCGACAATCTGGAAGAGTATATTCTGTACACCCTGGACGGCATTACCGTTTTGTTTGCTGAGCCCGGTGGCGGCATACAGGGAAATTTCCTGAGTATTGACAGCGGGGCTGATTCGTTGGATGCCTATTTCTATCTCACCATGGATCAGATCGTGCCAGGGACCTACAATCCCTCGGTCATTGAAGTTTCTGCTTCCGATTCTGGAAATTTCATCTTTGGCGTTTGCCAGGGTTGTCCGGATATGGAGGTGACCTTGACATCTGTCGGAGCGGTGGGCGAACCGATGATCGGAACCTTTACCGGGACAACCGATGGGAATCCGAATCTTCCAGCCCGATCTCTGACCGGTTCATTCAAAGTGATCCGAGAATATTAATTGTTCATATATCTGCACCTGGCAAACCCGTTGTCAGGTGCAGGTATGGTTTATCCAATGACAGAAAAGGAACTGATCCGAGCCTGCCAGAACAACCAGCGTGAAGCCCAATTCACGCTGGTTCGGCTGTTTGCACCGCGGCTGCTGGCCGTGTGTCGCCGCTATGTCCCGGATGGACTGGATGCGGAAGACACCTTGCAGGATGCCTTCGTTCAGATCTTTTCTCATCTGGATCAGTACGATCCCGCCAGGGGCACACTCTGGAAATGGCTGTGCCGGGTCGCCGTCAACGCCGCCCTGAAAAAGCATCGACTCACCGGCCGCTGGCATCTGGACCGGGCCGCACTGGAGGATGTGCCCGAGATCGCCGATCTGGACCACGAACTGAACCGCCTGGAGGCCCGCGCGATCGAGGACCTGATCCGGGCCTTGCCCGACGGGCAGCGACAGGTCTTCAACCTGGTCGCCGTGGAAGGGTTCAGCCACCAGGAGTGCGGCGAGCTCCTCGGCATGGCCACCGGCACTTCCAGGGCCTACCTGGCCAGGGCCCGCCAGCAATTGCAACAGCAGATCATCCACATGGAAACTCAACGACTATGAACCAGGATCAACAACCACAGGATTGGCGCAAGAAGCTGACCGACCAGCAGGCGCCCATGGATGTCGATCGGTTTTGGGCCCAACTGGAGCCCCAACTCCCTCCGCAGCGCAAGCGGCGTGCATTCTGGTGGTGGATGCTGCCGGTCGGCCTGCTGGTAGCCGGAGGTCTGTTCTGGTGGAGCGGCCAACAGACAGAATTGGCGGATGAGAGCCATGTTGGCCATGGGGCTTTCATACCGAGCCATTCTGCGATTACCGACGAGCAGCCTCCTGTGGAAGGATCAGGAGTCAGCAGTGAGATTCCGACAACATCGGAGGTCGCTGGGTCCGGTAGTGCGGACCAGGGTTCGCCGCGCCGTTCATCAAGCCACAGCCTCCAGCGATCGGGTTCGGGAGCGCAGTTGTCTTCCGGACAGGAAAATGACGGCCATTTGCACACTGTCTCCACGATGGGCCCAGAGAGTCATTCGCATGATCATGTGGAAGAAAACAACCGTGACAACCCCCTGGAAACTCGTCGTCAATCGTTCCCGACGGATGAACCGAATGGTTTATCGGAAACCGTTATTCCCATGCCAGCGAGGCAGGAGATCCAACAGGTCATGACCCTGCCTGCTGTCCTGATCGGGGAGCTGGCCTACCGTCCACCGGCCTTACAGGAAGCGGTCATCGAACGGTCGCTGGCAGCACCTGTCCGGTCAGGATGGGAGTGGGCCCTGGTCGCCAGCGGTGGGCCGGGAATGGGGATCCGGTCGTTGCAAGCGGAACGGGTGGAAGATGCGGATTGGATAGCGGACCGGAAGCGAACCGAACGCCTCCTGGAATCCTGGCAGGTCAGGCTCATGGGCGAGGTGGTCACTCCACAGGGAGTGTATCTCGAAGCCGGACTGCAGTGGACTCGCCAGAACGAACGCCTTGACTGGTCGAAGGATTCAACCTCCTGGACCTGGGGTCCGGCAACGGGCTTTCTGGTCGATGATCAGGGCGGATCACAGCCCTGGCAGGATTCCGCTGCGTGGTCATCCTATTCCTTGCGGCGGGAGGTCAGGCATTACAACCGCATATCCACGATCGAAGTGCCCATAGGGCTGGGCTATGAACATCGACTGGGAGTGTGGTCGATCCGGGCAGGTGGAGGGCTGATGATCAACCTGCGGCAATCCTTCTCCGGGCGAAGCCTGCTGCCCCAGGGGTGGCCGGGATATTGGGAGCAAGAAGAAGACCTGGCCCTCAGGAGCCGCATCGGACTGGGGTATTACGGCCAGATCCGGGTGGGACGACGGCTGCTTCCCGGGTTGGAGATGTTTGTCCAACCGACGTGGTCGGCCTATCCGGGAGATCGTCAGGAAGGAGACCAATTTCGCCTGAAGTATGATCACATCCACCTCCAGACGGGTATCCGCTGGCGTTTGTCGAATCATTAGCTCGAAATGTCACCAGGTCAGTAACTTAGAGCAAAATCAACGGTATGCTCTATCTTCTCATTCTGGTCGTTGCTCTGGCCCTTCTGGCCATGAGCCTGTACAATCGCTTGGTCAAATTGCGGAACAACCGGGAGAACGCCTTTGCGGACATCGATGTCCAGTTGCGCCAACGGCATGACTTGATCCCCCAGCTGGTGGACAGCGTAAAAGGGTATATGACCCATGAGCGCGAGGTGCTGGAGGAGATCACCAAAGCGCGGTCGGCAGCCATGCAAGCCGGCACCATCCACGACAAGATCGAGGCGGAGAATCGTCT
Organism: Lewinellaceae bacterium; assembly: GCA_020636225.1. Lineage (GTDB taxonomy): Bacteria > Bacteroidota > Bacteroidia > Chitinophagales > Saprospiraceae > JAGNXB01. The sequence goes on from JACJYI010000003.1 coordinate 136,440, forward strand.
CGGCAGTGCCTTGCAAGGACTGAAGGTGGCGGTGGAAGCCTATCCGGACCTGAAGGCCAATACCAATTTCCTCCAGTTGCAATCGGAGATCGCTGATGTGGAGAACAAGCTGGCTGCGGTACGGCGGTATTTCAACAATGCCACCAAGGAGCTGAACAATGCGGTGGAGACCTTTCCGTCCAACCTGCTGGCCGGTTCCTTCGGCTTCTATCGGGAGGAGATGTTCGAGCTCGACTTTTCCGATCGCAAGAACATGGAAGAACGTCCGGACATTTCGTTCAAATAGGGATGGCAGACATCGGATTGCAGTCGCAGATCTGGCGGAATAACCGGACCTCACTGGCCCTTCTGGTCGTCTTTCCATTGTTGCTGCTCGGGCTTCTGTGGGTCGTGCTCTTTTTCGCCTTCAAGGCGGAGGGAGACTGGCCGACCCTGGAGCAGGTCAATCTGGCCTGGACCCGACTGGCCCCCATCCTGTCCGGCCTGGTCCTGGTCTGGTTCCTAATCGCCTGGTTGTCGTATGGAGGGATTCTGCGGAAGGCCACATCTGCCCGTCCACTGGAGCGACAGGACGAGCCCCGGGTGTATAATCTACTGGAGAACCTGTGCATGTCCAGGGGGATCCCCATGCCATCGTTGCAGATCATCGAAGATGATTCGCTGAATGCCTATGCCAGCGGGTTGGGAGAGAAGAGCTTTGCCATTGCTGTGTCGCGCGGGCTGGTCAACAAACTGGATGATCCGGAACTGGAAGCAGTGCTGGCCCATGAGTTGTCGCATATCCGCAACCGGGATGTGAGGCTGCTGATGATCTCCATCATTTTTGTGGGCATCTTCGCTTTCCTGGCCGAGATGGCCGCCCGGACCGGATCGCGACCTTCCCGACGTGACAAGGACGACAAGGGCGCCGGTCTGATCATCGTGCTGGTGATCTTCCTGGCCTATCTGGTCTCCATGGTGCTGCGGTTCGCCATTTCCCGGAAGCGGGAGTTCCTGGCTGATGCGGGAGCGGTGGAGTTGACGAAGAACGCACCGGCCCTGGCCAGTGCCTTGCGCAAGATCGCCGAGGATCCCTATATCGAAGCTGTCAAGCGCGATGATGTGGCCCAGCTGTTTATCCAGCATCCACGTGTCATCCAGCCCAAGCCGAATTTCCTGACCCGGGTATTTGCCACGCATCCCCCGATCGAGGAGCGGATCAAGGTGTTGGAGGGGTGGTAAACTGCTCTTTGGTCGGCTAATAGCGAACGCTGGCTTCTGATCTTGTATACCTATTGCTGAATACGAGTATATTCGGATGGCTGTGGCGACGTTTATTCCATCCATTATCCTTTTCAATGCAGGTCATGAAGGTATTTCCACTGATCCTAATAATCATTCATTTCATCCTTCCAATAGGCAAGGGACAGCATGTTGAGCCTTATCATTCCATTGGAAAGATTCACGCAAACAACATACAGGCCTCCATTGTCGGTCGAAATGGTCTTTTCTCAGGGCCAGATGGCAAATTTGTATATCCGGGTAATGGGATAGATCATTTCGGATTTGAAAACTTCATTCACAGAAATGGAGTCTGGTTGGGAGGATACAATGCAGGCAGTGCTTGGAGGTCTTCAGTTTCAAGCAAGCTATGGTCGAAGGCCGATTTTTTTCCGGGGCCAATGAATATCACCATAGAGGAGCAGAAAAATTGGTCAAGATCTTGGGTTGTTTCTGGTTGGGAGATCTGGAAACATAGAAATGATTTCAATGATAATGGGGTGATTGATGAAATGCCAGCGTCCGGAATTATGGAATGGCCAGGGCGGGGGAATCCCCATTTTAAAGCACTTGTTGGTTTTGATCTGGTTGATCAAGAACTTGCTCCTTTTTTTGATGTAGATGGCGATGGTATTTATGATCCACTTTTGGGAGACTTTCCCTGTTTAAGCCCCGGTGATCCGGGTTCCATACCCGATCAAATGGTTTGGTTTATTTGCAATGATGGGAATGGCGTGCCTACCGAGAGCATTGATCCCGGATTGGGAGTAGACATTTCAAGTTTGATATTCGCGTATAATTTCTCTCCTGAATATAGATTAGGTGAAACGGTTTTCGTTCGACAATGGATTTCCAATCGGTCAGATCAGCCCATTTCAGATCTCCATGTCGGGCATTTTGTCAGGCCTTCATTGGGGTGTTTTAGCGATGACCTAGCAGGTTGCCAAGTAAATGACAATGTCATGTTTGCCTATAATGCAACAGGTCCTGATACGGTATGCAATGGCGCTTATGTTCAGGGATTTCCTGAGCCAATATTAACGGTTTCATTTCTGAGTCACCCAATGAGTTCCTTTCTTGCTGATCATAACCCGGGGCCAGTGGATGACTTCAATGATATTTCCGATTATCAAAATTTGCTCCAGGGATATTGGTATGATGGGGAGCCAATAACATTCGGTGGTGATGGCTATCAAACCGGTGGTCCTGAAACAAAATTTATGTACCCAGGCCGGCCCTCAATTCCGACATCCTGGACTTCGCTTGATCAGTTGTTTTCTTCGGGTATTGATTTCATGTTAGGGGTATCGAATATAGGTGATCTCTATCCAGATCAAACCATTCAGGTCGATCATGCATACGTATTGCATGAGCTTCCTTTATATGGGATTGCAGAAGCAGTTGATACTGCTCTTGTTCATAGTCAGCAAATCCGGGATTTCTATAACAACGGGTTTTCATTTGCAGGGGGCAATCCTATCCCATGCCTGTCTGATTGTGTCTGGCCCGGAGACATGGATGCCAATGGGATATGCAACAATCTCGATATTCTGCAATGGGGGGTCAGCATCGATCGGGTCGGTGTGGCAAGAAATCATCCGTTTGGAGGGTGGTTGCCTCAATATGGACTGGAGTGGGGGCCAACTGGAATATTGACAGTAGATGGACGGCATCAGGATGCGAATGGAGATGGTCAGGTTGATGAGCAAGATATCTATGTGATCCAGCAGAGTTTTGGGAGAAAAAACGGCAATTTTATTGATTGGGGTGGACAAACCATCACAGGGAGCGATATGAAATGGACCCGGTTGTACAATGGATTTACCAGTCCGAATGAACATTTGATGTCGGGTCAATCATTCATGTTGCGTCTGGATGTCAGCGGATGGCCTATTGACTCCATTTACAGTTTAGGATATTCCGTCAGCTGGGATACTACAGTCGTTAGTCTTGAACCTGGTTTTGATCAGACTCCCAAGAGTTCTCCCTTAGTCGATAGCAGTGAAATATTTTACCGATTGGAGGAGGAGGGCATGCTCCACGTTGGCATTACCCGGACCAACCATTTGAATCAGCCCTTCGTACCGTTTGAATTGGGAAAATTGTTGTTCAGGATCAAATCCAATGCCGTACAGGATCAGTTTCCGGATACTACATTTGTTCGGATCACCAATGTCAAATCCTACCTTGCCAATGGCACAGAAATGATCATCGGCAGTGAACCACTGGCCATCCCATTTGGCATCGTCACAAGCCTGGAAGGCCAGAATTCTCCACAGTCAGCAATGAGCATTCATCCCAATCCATCCGACGGTTTGGTGACCTGGACTTCCGGGAGACCCCTGAAAGAGTTGCGTCTGTATACCGTCGATGGAAATCTTGTTCAGCACTGGGCATTGCCAGGGACACAGAACATAGGCCAGCTGAATTTGCAACTTCCCGGAGGCGTTTATTTCCTGTTGGGTCAGGCGATGGATGGTACCATCCATCGGGTTCGGATGATCCTATGGTGATCACCACTACAGGAACTGGACCGCCAGATAGCTGGCCATGTCAATGATCAAGCCGAGTTGGAAGAAGTTCTGGTTCAGGTAGAGGAGACGAAAGGTAGGGGTCAATTACCATACATGAAGAAGCATTATTTCGTGCATATATAGGGATGAATTGCATCAAGAGTTGATTTGTCCAGGAGCAAAATGCTAGATAATGTCGTGCATTGGCAAAACGCATGGCAGTAAACGGTAGGAAAGCCAAAAGAAAGAGGCATTTTCAATAAAAAAAATGAAAGCTCTTGCTTTGGTAGTCAGTCTGTTGATACTGCTTTTTTCAACAAGCAGAGCACAGACCAATTGTAAACCGATACACAGGACGGTTCCGTTCTATGCCAATGCCATTCAAACATCCATAGGAAGCCACAGTGAGTTATTTTCTTATTTGGGCCCCGGGTTTCTTTACCCGGGTTACCAGACGGAGGAATATCAACACCTGCCTTCAATGATCTTTCAGCAACAGTTCTGGATTGGTGGACGAGGTGAGAATGGGGAATGGAGGAGTAGTCTGATATTGTTGCCAAATCAGGATTTGGACTTTGTGAACGGCCCTGCTTCACTGGATCCATCCGAATGCATTGATTGGGGCCATGTCTGGTTGGTGAATGGCTATGAAATCGCTGCCCTGAAACAGGATTTCATGGACGGCAAACTGGACCAAGAACCTGCCTATTCACTTCTGGTTTGGCCGGGGAGAGGGAACCCCTATGTGGAAGGTTTGATGGGCATTTCACTCCCTGACCAATCGATGGCACCTTTTCATGATGCCAATCTGGATGGCATCTATGATCCTTTTGATGGTGATTACCCGATAGTGGGAGAGGACTGTCCTTCTTTGGTGCCTACACAGATGGCCTGGACGATCTACAATGACAAGTTGGGGTATAAAAATTTATCCGATGGTCTGGCCTTGGGTGTGGAAGTGGGTGTGACTGTTTTTGCTGTCGATTTTCCATCTCCAGATCGTATCCTGGAAGAATCAATATTTGTGCGCTATGACATCCAGAATATTTCGGGCGAACCGCTATCGGATGTACGGATCGGCCATTTTGTCGATGCGGAAATTGGTTGTAATGTGGATGATCTGGTAGGGTGTCATCCTGAAACTCAAACATTTTATGCATATAATAATGGACCGGATCCTGAGTTGTGTCCCGGTGGGAAGCCAGGCTATGGAGAGTATCCTCCGGTATTGTCAATGACCTTTCTCTCGGATTCTTTAGACGCATTCCTGTATTGGAATCGCCTGGCACCCTGGACCGGATTAACTGGCATTTCCATTCCGGAAGTCATTGAGCATGTTTTTCATGGCCGATGGCCTGACGGCACGGTGATTACAGAGGGTGGGAGTGGATATAATTCTGGGGGCAATCCAACCAAGCTTTTATTTACAGGTATACCATCCGACACAACTTCATGGTCGCATATTCATCTTTCGAACATTGAATTTGGTGATCGGAGATTGTTTGGGGTTACTCAGCCTTTTGCATTGCCAATAGGTGGAAGGAAGGTACACTACGCCGCCTATTCTGCTCATAGGGAAATTGGTTTGACATCTCTTTCACAAGTGGACACGGCCCTTTCTCGGATCCCATTTTTGAAGACGTTTTATGAGTACTGTTTCACGTTACCTATTGGAAATCCTATGCCATGCCTGTCTGATTGTGTCTGGCCCGGAGACATGGATGCCAATGGGATATGCAACAATCTCGATTTTCTGCAATGGGGGGTCAGCATAGATCGGTTGGGTGTGGCAAGAAACCATCCGTTTGCAGGGTGGCTGCCGCAGTATGCCCTTGGATGGGGGAACACAGGAGCGTTGGATACAGATGCACGCCATCAGGATGCGAATGGCGATGGTATGATCGACAGATATGATAGCACAGTCATTTCTGATAACTTCGGCAAGACAAATCAGGATGATCCGGATTGGGGTGGATATTCGGTTGAGGGGCAAGAGATCATGATGACCCGAATGATCAATGCCCTGACCTGGCCCGATGACATCGTCCCCCCCGACAAACGATTCATGATCCGGTTTGACATTGCGGACTGGCCAGCAGATTCGATATATGGCATTGGTTACTCCATTCAGTACGACCCTGAGGTCGTTATGCTGGAGCAGATGTTGAATCTCGTACCTAAATCCTCCTATTTGGCCGATCAAAGTGAACTGTTTTCCAGGCAGCAAGATGGGAGTTTGGATATCGCCATCACAAAGACAGATCACCAGAATTTGCCTTTCGAACCACTGGAGCTGGGCAAGCTGATGTTCAAGATCAAGCAGCAACCGATACAGGTTGGATTTCCGGATACCACGCAGATCGTTGTTCGACATATTAAGGCCTATCTGGCAGATGGCACAGAATTGACGATCGGTAGCCATCCCATCTCCATTCCTTATGGTTTGATTACCGGATTAGAGGAGGAAAAAGAGCCCACGGCTGAGTTCCTGATCAGTCCTAATCCTACGGTAGACTTGATCGATTGGAAGGCATCCATTCCCATCACCTCGATTGCCTTACATTCCATGGATGGGAAATTGGTCGGTCAATGGCACATGGACGGGATGCCAACCTCGGGTCAGATTCATGTCGATCTTTTGACTGGGTGCTATGTGTTATCTGGGTTAGGGGTCGACGGTTCGGTTAACCGTCTGAAGGTGATCAAGCATTGATCACTACTACAGGAACTGCACCACCAGAAAGCTCACCACAGCCCCGATGAAGCCGAACAGGAAGAGGTTGTAGGCCAGGTAGAGGAGGCGGTATTTGCGGTCGAGCACTTTGCCGAGGTAGTAGAGATCGCGATTCATGGCGCGAAAGAGCTCGTCATCCTGCTGGAAGAGTCGGCGCATATCCTCTTCATAGGTGTCGACATCCACCTGGACAAAATTTCCGAAAAAGACCAGGTTCCGACGCCGCTCCTCGTCATCCATCTCCGCCAGGATGCGACTGGTCACTGACGGGCGGGCACTGATCACGGAGAAGATCAGGGAAGCCAGCCCCAGCACCAGGAACAACGTGATGGGGATGAGCAGCGGGGTGCGGGTCTCCGCCAGGTTGCTGTAGCTCAGAATGGAGATGAGCACAGAGATGAGTATGGCATTCACGCTGATCAGCATCTGGGCCTTCCGGTCAGCAATGGCGCTGAGATGGATGTGATTGCGATAGTTGGACCGGAAATAGGTCTGGATCGCGGCATTGTTCACCGGTTTGGCACTCACCTCCTCCAGGGTGCGGGTGATCTCCTTCTTCTCCTTTTTTTCCAGGCTTTGTAGGTTGCTGGCAATCGCTGGTTCGAACTCGGCCTTCCCGGCAAGGGTATAACATTGGAGCTGTTGTAATAAACGGATCTCCTGCTGACGCCAGGCTACAGCATCCCATTGCTTGTGCCGAACCTGCTCATCTTCCGCCATTCGCAGGGCCTGGGTGTCGCGATAGTCCGGGCCGTAATGCAGGGCGACGGCGGCGTCCCACATGATCTGGGCCGTCAGGTCGCCTGGTCGGTCGTCGAGGGAGGCCACCCCGATGAGATGGTGGATCCGGGTATTCAGCGAATCGGGCTGGTGTTCGGCCTTGAGAAACTGGCTGACCAGTTGGCGGCTGGCGGTAATGGGGTCGAGAGGATCAAAGAGCCAGCCGGTATAGGCAAACCAGGCACTGAGGTAGAGGGCTGCCAGATCCTCCTCCTGCAGATCCTCGGTAGCGCTCAGTCGGGCGCAGGTCTGCACCAGTTGGTTGGTCCTGGCGAAATTGTGCCAGAGCAGCCGGGTGTCGCCATGATCATTGAAGAGGTCCAGCACCCAATGCCGGGCCCGGTCGAGGATCCGGGCAGGAGCATCGGTCGATGTCAGCGACTTGCGGGCAGGCAAGCCTGTATCTGGGACCACTTTCACGCTTGACGAACAGTTTACCGGCCACAAGATAGAAAAGGGGAGGGGGCTGTTGGGTAGAATTTGTATTATTTCACCATATGAGGAACCCTACCCCGGCAGTTCGTGTATCTTTAGGGTGTCAAATCCAATAACATGAATATTACAGATCTTCTCCAGAGCCAGTTATCGGGCAATGTGCTGGAGACTCTTTCCAAGCAGATCGGCGGTGCCAATCCTCAGCAGACCCAGGTCGCCACTTCGGGTATCATGAATATCCTTCTGGGCGCCATGGCCAAGAATGCCGCCACTCCGGAAGGTGCATCTGCCTTGTCCAATGCCCTGGATCGCGATCATGACGGCTCGGTGCTGGATGATGTGATGGGCATGTTCACCGGACAGGCCAAACCTGCCAGTGAGAAGGCCCTGAACGGCGAGGCAATCCTTGGCCATGTGCTGGGCAATCGAAAGGACAGTGCTGCAAAAACGATCTCCCAGGTATCCGGTCTGGACACCAGCCAGGTCGGTTCACTGATGGTTCAGCTCGCCCCTGTGATCATGGGGGCCCTGGGCAAGACGAAGAAGGAGAATAACATGAATCCTTCCGATCTCTCCGGCATGCTGGGGGGAATCCTTGGAAACATGAAGGGTGGTAACCAGGCGAAGATGGACCCCAAGATGGCCATGCTCACCGCTTTCCTGGACAAGGACGGCGATGGTAGTATTGTCGATGATGTGGCTGGCATGGGCATGAGCTTCCTGGGACGTTTGTTCGGCAAGAAGCGGTAACCCCGCTGAGCTATATTCAACACAATGTGACTGGTCGGGCGGATGATTCTGTCCGGCCATTTTTATGTTCAAGAACATGCACTGATCCTTGGCAGGCCGATTCATGAGGAGGATCACCGTGTGCCACGGTATGAAGCGTTTACTTTGCCGCTGAATTCGAGGTGCCGACGGCATATGCAACTGATCTATCATTCAGACTTTCTGGCCCATGATACCGGAGGCCACCCGGAGCGGAAGGAACGGTTACATGCGTTTCGCGATCTGCCCGATGCGGCTTTGCCCGATGTAGAGGACTGGTTGCTCCTTGTCCATGAGCCTGCCTACATTGATCAGGTCCGTAAATCGGTCGCTTCTGGCCATTGGCTGGATCCAGAGACACCCATTTCATCGGGTAGCTGGAAAGCGGCCATCGCGGCCGTTGCCGCTACGCGCCTGGCTATGGAAACCGGAGGGTTCGCTCTGGCACGTCCGCCCGGGCACCATGCTTATCCGGGTCATTGCAGCGGCTTCTGTATCTTCAATAATGTCGCCATCGCGGCCCAGTATCTGGTCCGCCAGGGCAAGCGGGTCCTGATCTTCGACTTTGACGGTCATCTCGGTGATGGCACATCGCGAATCTTTTCGACCACGGATCAGGTCATGTACTGGTCTATCCATCAGTATCCGGCCTTTCCCGGTCATGGGTTTATCGACGAGATCGGTGAGGGGAAGGGAAAGGGGTATACACTGAATTCTCCCCTGCCTCCGGGAAGTGGAGATGACATCTTCTGGTCGGCCTTCGATCACCTGTTGCCGCTGGCCCGGCAGTTCAAGCCCGATGTGGTGGCATTGTCAGCCGGATTTGACGGCTACCAGTATGACCCACTGCTGGAACTGCGATACAGTCTGGACATGTTCTATCAGCTTGGCATTAGGTTGACAGCGGAGTTTCCGAATACCTTTGCCACACTCGAGGGCGGATACAACCTTCAGGCCCTGCCCAAATGCATTTTCAACTTTCTGGCCGGAATGGATGGGCTCGAAGCCCCCTATCAGGAGGAGCCCACTGTCTCCGGACGAAGTGTCTGGGAACGTTTTGAAGCCAATCTCTACGCCGGCTTGCACTATCTGGAGCCGTATTGGACCATTCGATAAACCTCATCATGAAAGCTCAACTGGAACCCTTTTTTCAACCGACATCCATTGCCATCATCGGAGCTTCCGAGCATCCGGCCTCTCTGGGAAACGCAGTGATGGAGAATATGCTGAAGGCAGGGTATCAGGGCCAACTGATCCCTGTCAATCCAAAGTATCGCATGGTCAAGGGACTGACCTGCTATCGTTCCGTCCTGGACATCCCGGGAAAGGTCGATCTGGCGGTGATCCAGATTCCAGCCAAATTTGTACCGGATGTGGTGGATGAATGCGGGCGGGCCGGGATCAAGGCCCTGCTCATCCTCTCTGCCGGATTCAAGGAGGCCGGAGAAAAGGGGCATGCCTTGCTGGACAGGGTGCTCGACAATGCCCGCAAGCATCAGATCCGGATCCTGGGGCCCAACTGTCTGGGGATCATGAACCCCAACATCGGGATGAATGCCACGTTTGCCAGCCGCGGCGCCTTGCCGGGAAAGATTGCCTTCATTTCCCAAAGTGGAGCACTGTGTGCCAGTATCCTGGATTGGGCTACGGAGCAGAATGTCGGGTTTTCCTACTTCGTTTCCATTGGTTCGATGACGGATATCGGGTTTCATGACCTGATCGAGTACATGAGCACGGACCCGAACACCTCGAGCATCCTGATCTACATGGAGAGTCTCAATGATGCGCGAAAATTCATGAGTGCAGCCCGGGCGTATGCACGCACCAAGCCGATCCTGGTCCTGAAGTCGGGGTCCAGCGAGGAGGGTGCGAAGGCCGCCCTGTCACATACCGGTTCCCTGGCGGGGAATGACCTTGTCTTCGATGCCGCGTTCAAGCGGGCAGGGATGTTGCGGGTCGAAAAGATGGCCGACCTGTTCTATTGTGCGCAGGCCCTGGCCATGCAGCCGCGTCCCACAGGATCCCGACTGGCCATCATCACCAACGCCGGTGGACCGGCCGTCCTGACAACCGACTATCTGATGCGCAAGGGAGGGAAAATAGCCCAACTGAGCCCACACACCATGGAAAGCCTCAATGAACTGTTGAGTGCCAACTGGAGTCACAACAACCCGATCGATATTCTTGGCGACGGCACTGCCGAACAGTTCGGTCGCTCCCTGCGTCTTTGCCTGGATGATCCGGAAGTGGATGCGGTGCTGGTGATCTTCGTTCCCCAGGCCATTACCCCGCCGGATACGGTCGCCTGGGCCGTTGTCCAGGAAGCCCAGCATACGAATAAGCCGGTCTTCTCCTCCTGGATGGGCGAGGCAGATGTCACCAAGGCCTGGGACATCCTCGAGCAGGGCTCCGTACCCACATTTCGCTTTCCGGAAAGCGCTGTCGATGTCTTCTTGCTGATGAATGAATACGCCAAGAATCTGGAGATCCTCTACCAGACTCCCGAGGAAGTACCGGAAGCATTCACTCCTGATCGGGACAAGGCCCGCCAGGTGATCCAGGACGCCCTCGACAAGGGGATCACTCAATTGGGGCGGGAGGCGATGACGGAGATCCTCGATGCCTACGAGATCCCGGTCACCCGGGTGATCCACGCTGCCACGACGGAGGAGGCCCTGGCCGCTGCGGAACAACTGGGCTATCCGGTGGCGGTGAAGATCGATTCGCCGGATATTTCCCACAAGACCGATGTCGGCGGGGTCGTGCTGGATATCCATCATCCCGACAGTTTGCGGGTTACCTTCGATCGGGTCATGCAGAATGCCCGCCAGGCCAGACCGGAGGCCAGGCTGCTGGGCGTGACCGTCGAGACCATGGCGGACAAACGCTATGAACTGATGATCGGTGCCAAGCATGATCCTGTCTTTGGTCCCGTCCTGGTCTTCGGGATGGGCGGAGTTGCCGTGGAGGTCTTCAAGGACCTGCAAATGGCGTTGCCTCCACTGAATATGGCCCTGGCCCGGCACTTGGTCCAGGGCACACGGATCTACAAGTTGCTGGAAGGATACCGCAATATGCCAGGTGTCGACCTGGATGCCATCTATTTCCTGCTGATCCGGTTTGCCTATCTGGTCATGGATTTTCCGGAAATCGAGGAAATGGACCTCAACCCCTTTGCCGTGGATGAGCACGGCGGCATGGTACTGGATGCCCGCATGATGATCCGTCCGGTCGAAACAGGCGGCCGTCCGTATGAACATCTGGTGATCTCACCATACCCTTCCCAATACAGCAAGACCTTCCAGCTGAAGGATGGTACCGAGGCTATTTTACGCCCCATCCGGCCGGAGGACGAACCGCTGGAGGCCAGGCTCTTTGACTATCTCTCCAAGGAGACCATCTATTTCCGCTTCTTCGGGTATATCCCGGAGGTCGATCACGAGTTCCTGTCCCGGTTTACCCAGATCGATTATGACCGGGAAATGGCCATTGTCGCGGAAGCGGAGGTGAATGGTCAGCGGACCATTATCGGGGTGGTTCGGATCGTCGGGGACAATTGGCATGACGGTGCCGAGTTTGCCATCGTCATCGCGGATGCCTGGCAACACCAGGGGCTTGGTTCGGCCATGGCGGATTATATCATCCAGATCGCCAGGGAGAGAGGATTCAACCGATTGTACGCCTCCTTCCTCAAATCCAATACGGCCATGAACCGGCTGTTTCGGGCCAAGGGATTCGCGATCCGATCGGAAGATGCCCAGACCCAATATGGAGAACTGATGCTCAAGGAGAATGCAAGTGTTTGATCTTCAGCAATATAATGGATTTCAATACCAAAAGGACTCTATCCGTGATGGAAATCACAATGGGGCATGAGCGACGTCAGTCGGGCCATTTTTCAACCATCGTAGGTTTGATGAAAATTAACACAATGAGAACGATCATCACCTTCCTCTTCATGATTGCAGCGATGGGCTTGTCTGCCCAGGATGCCTTTACCGCTTCGACGGTAACCATGACACTGGATGGCTCATCCAATATTCACGACTGGACGTCCACGGCAGGTGAGGTCAAAGTCACTGGAGTGTTCAAGGGGGAGAATGGACGGTTGACCGCCATTGACCAGTTGGTTGTCACAGTTCCGGTGAAGAAGATCAAGAGCACCAAGGGCAGCATCATGGATAATAAAACCTATGATGCCCTGCGGGCGTCAAAATTCCCTAATATTACATTCAAAGCGACAGAAGTCTCCATCAATGGAGATCAATTCAAGGCCACAGGAACCCTGACCATTGCCGGCAAATATCGCACGGTGACCATCCTGGCCAAGGGAAAGGCAGTGACCGGGGGGTATGAGATCTCCGGCAGCTATGATCTGAAAATGTCGCAATTCGATATCGAACGTCCAACGGCCCTGATGGGTACTGTTGCAACAACAGACGACGTCAAAGTAAACTTCGCGGTTCGCCTGAAGAGGTAGGACGCTTCATCATTAACCTTATCAATGACCTTAAATTTCTAACAAATGAGAACCCTGAAAAATTCAATGAAATGGCTGGCCCTGTTGGTCTTCGGCTTGGCAATGGGACAGCAAGCGTATGCTCAGTTCGGTGATGTCCAGTACTATCGTCCATGGGACAAGCGTGGTGTCAACCAGTTCGAGAATACAAAAAGCACGGACATCGACGGCGACTTCAAAGTTCGCGTGGGTGGTGACTTCGCCCAGCAGTTTCAGATGCTGACGCATGAGAATGCAGCTGGTGAAGGGATCGATGGTGGATTGTATGACCTCGGCCCTGGTTTCAACCTGGCTACCGCCAACCTGAACCTGGACGTTCAGTTGGGCGATGGTATCCGTCTGGCTCTGGAAAACTATATGTCCTCCCGCCACCACTCCGAGTTCTGGGTGAAGGGTGGCTATATCCAGGTGGACAAGCTGCCAATGTTCGGCAATCCTCAGTGGTGGACAGACTATGTCACCGCCAAGATCGGTCACTTTGAAGTGAACTACGGCGACCAGCACTTCCGTCGGACGGACAACGGTAATGCCATGTGGAACCCGTTCGTGGGCAACTACATCATGGATGCCTTTGCCACGGAGATCGGTGGTGAAGTCTATGTCAAATTGCCAAGTGGCTTCATGGCCATGGTTGGTATCACTGGTGGTTTGATCGGTGGTGACGTTCAAAGTGTTGAGAATTCAGACGTGAAGAAAAATCCAAGTGTCCTGTTGAAGCTGGCCTATGACAAGCAGATGAATGAGGACCTGCGGGTTCGCCTGTCCGGTTCGATGTACTACAATGGCAACACCAAGCGGAACACCCTGTATGCAGGTGACCGTACCGGTTCACGTTACTATCTGGTCATGGAAGCCGATGGTGCTGCTGCCGGAACCAACTTCACTTCCGGTCGTTTCAATCCGAACCTGCGGAACAAGATCACGGCCATCCAGATCAACCCATTTGTCAAGTTCAAGGGTCTGGAGTTCTTCGGTACCTATGAAATGGCTTCCGGTGGTGTGAACACAGGTGGTGACAATTTTGAAGATCGTACGGCTACTCAGATCGCAGCCGAATTGATCTATCGCTTTGGTGCGACCGAGAATGTCTACGTTGGTGGACGTTACAATATGATCAGTGGTGAACTGTTCACCGGATCGACTGAAACTGCAAGCATCGATCGTATCCAGGTGGCTGCCGGTTGGTTTGTGACTCAAAACCTCCTGCTGAAGCTGGAATATGTGACACAAAATTATACAGACTTTACCGGTCTGTTGGACGAAGGTAAGTTTGGCGGCATCATGATTGAAGCCGTTGCTGGATTCTGATGAAGCGTTAGAATGAATCGAGTGGGCTGCCCCGATGATGTCGGGGCGGCCCTTTTTCTTGACTGCTTTCCGCAGGAATTGTCACGAGCCACCTACCCCTATGATCCATATGTTCATGCCCTTCCTACTCGGATTCTGGGGATCGATCATGGGCCCCTCCCAATCAGGGCCATCCTTTATGATCGATCCGGGTTCGACCCTGGAGATCCATGGCTCCTCCAATGTCAACACCTTCATTTGCCTGTGCCGGCAGTCATTTGTCCCCATGCCCTGGTCCTCGTCGGGTGATCTGGAGCCGGGACAGGGAGAGTGGCGTTTCAAGAATACCCGGCTGACCCTCCAAACCCAATTGTTCGACTGTGGCAACAAGGTGATGAACAAGGATTTCTATCTGGCCCTGAAGGCCAAAGAACATCCCAGAATGCAGATCGAGCTCCAGTCGATCGAAAAAGGCCAGGTCATCGGACCGGCCTGGACGACATTGGCCACGCATACCTTGATCACCATTGCCGGAAGGAGCCGGCAGGTACCGATCCATGCGAAGGTCCGCCGCCTGACATCAACAAAATTGCAGGTGATCGCTGAGAAGCCCTTGAAGATGACCGACTTCGGGATCCATCCCCCGACGGCCCTGATGGGCATGATCAAGACGAATGATGACATCACCATCCACATGAACCTGATCCTGCATATCCTGGGATAAAGATGATCAGCCGATCAATTCATCCATCAAGTGCCCGAAATCATGGGGCGGCAGGTAGGACCTGTCTGTATAATAGGTGGTGATGAATTTGAGGTTGCAGGCATGGCCTGTGCACTTGAGGAGTTCAATGGTGATATTCCCGTATAGTTGATCTGTGGGTTCGTCGGTGGCACGATTCAGGGGAGGCTTCAGATAATGTTTTTCCACGGTTTCCCGTCGACCTTGACGGTCACGGATCCTTCGATCGGAAACTGCCAGCCGATAGCCCAGCTTCCGGATCCTGTCTCGCAAATCATCCATGATGTGCACCGCCTCCGCGGCCAGCTCGGGATCCTCCTGGAGATAGAGGATGAACCCGTTGGTCGTCTGGAATTCCAGGAAATCCAGGGATTCGTCTTCCGGGTCCATACCCGCCCGATGGATATTGTAGGCGTGCCGGAGGCGTTCCAGGAAGCTCACGTCCCCTTCCCGGCGTTTCCACTCACGGAAGGCATCCTGTTCCTCTTCTGACCGGTCCAGTAGTTCATGCACCTCGGTCACCTGTCCTGAGGATGGTGCGGACGAGGCGGGTAGCCATTGGTTGAGCAATTGTCTGACTTTAGACCACATGGGCAGGGTGGAGCCGATCCGGGGTTTTTGAATGGAGGCGTTCTGTAGGGGTATAACAAGGATGACCGGAAAGGGTTTTCACACACCCGGGTTGTCCTGTACCTTCACGTTTAAAAAAGCGAATGCAACCGGAAGTCCTCAACCATGTGATCCGCCGTCGAAGGTCCATCTTTCCACCCCTGTTCTCCGAGGAGCCGGTAGCACGTGATGTGATCCTGCAGATGCTGGAGAATGCCAATTGGGCACCTACCCACCGCCGCACCGAACCATGGCGATTCCAGGTGTTTCGGGGTGAAGCGCTGCACCGGCTGGCCCGGTTCATGACCGAAGCCTATGCGGAGCAACATGCCGGCCCGACGTTCTCCGAGGCCAAGGCAGCCAAGATCAGCAAGAACATCCTTCGCTCGGACACGGTCATCATCATCATCCTTCAGCGGGATCGGGAGGAGCGTGTTCCGGAATGGGAAGAGATTGCCGCCCTGTCGGCGGCTGTCCAGAACCTGTGGTTGACAGCCACGGCCTATGGCCTGGGAGGGTACTGGTCTACGCCCGGTACGCTGCCCGCGCTGACCGATTGGCTGGCGCTGCCGGAAGGGCAACGCTGCATGGGCTTGTTCTACCTGGGCCATCCACAATTGGTCGACGTCACCAGTGAACGAGGGCCGGTCGACGACAAGGTGATCTGGGTGGAATCCTGAGCGACACGCATTCTCGAGGATTGACAGGCAAGGTTGGTGCGCTTTTCTTACCTTTGTCGGTCTTTTTCAATCAGAACTCACACAAAACGACAAACGGAATGGAGAATCTCGTTTACCTGTTGCCCCTCTTTGGTGTCCTGGGGCTGATCTATATGGCCTTCCTGTTCAATTGGGTCGGCAAGCAAGAAGATGGCGATGATCGCATGCGAAAGATCGCCGGATTTATTGCCGATGGGGCCATGTCCTTCCTCAAGGCTGAGTATCGGGTACTGGCCATTTATGTGGTCATTGCCGGTTCGCTGCTTGGATTCCTGTCTACCCAGGTCGAGACGACCCACTGGTTCATCGTGGTGGCCTTCGTGATCGGTGCCATCTTCTCCGTGGTCGCCGGATTCATCGGCATGCGGATCGCGACCAAGGCCAACGTCCGGACCACCCATGCTGCCCGGACGAGCCTGTCCAAGGCGCTGCAGGTTTCCTTCCGTGGCGGTACGGTCATGGGTCTTGGCGTAGCCGGATTGGCTGTCTTTGGCCTGGCTGCACTCTTTGCATTTCTCTTTTCCTGGTTGATGGGCGGACAATGGACCAGCGTCCATGACATGACCATCGTCCTGGAGGCCCTGGCCGGTTTCTCCCTCGGCGCAGAATCAATCGCCCTGTTCGCTCGTGTCGGTGGCGGTATCTATACCAAGGCCGCTGACGTGGGCGCTGACCTGGTCGGTAAGGTTGAAGCGGGCATTCCCGAGGATGATCCTCGTAACCCCGCCACGATCGCGGATAACGTTGGTGATAACGTCGGTGATGTCGCCGGCATGGGTGCCGACCTCTTCGGTTCCTATGTCGCAACGGTACTGGCCGCCATGGTGCTCGGCAACTATGTGATCCGGGACATGGGTGGCCAGGTCGGGGATATCTTTGGCGGTCTGGGCCCCATCCTGCTGCCCATCTTCATTGCCGGTATCGGGATCATCTTCTCCATTATCGGGACATGGATGGTACGCGTATCCGACAACACCCCAACGGAATCAGCGGTGTCCAGAGCGTTGAACATGGGCAACTGGACGGCACTCCTCCTGACGGGCGTGGCATCCTACTTTGCCATCCACTGGCTGTTGCCGGAAATGATGACCATGAACTTCTTCAGTGTCGGAGATGTCAGCGTTACCCCGAATGATGTCTTTTACGCTGTGCTGGTCGGCCTGTTCGTCGGAGGAGCGATCTCCTATATGACGGAATACTATACGGCCATTGGTAAAAAGCCGGTGATGGACATTGTGGCCAAATCTGCCACCGGTGCCGCTACCAATATCATTGGAGGCCTTGGCGTAGGCATGATCTCCACCGCCGGTCCGATCATCCTGTTTGCCGGGGCGATCTGGGCGGCGTATTCATTCGCGGGTTTCTATGGGGTGGCCATTGCCGCTTCGGCCATGATGGCCACCACGGCGATGCAGCTGGCGATTGATGCCTTCGGTCCGATCGCGGACAATGCGGGCGGTATCGCCGAAATGAGCGAACTGCCCAAGGAAGTGCGGACCCGCACGGATATCCTGGATTCTGTAGGAAACACCACCGCGGCTATCGGAAAGGGCTTTGCCATTGCCTCGGCTGCCCTGACCGCCCTGGGTCTGTTCGCTGCCTATGTGACCTTCACGGGCATTGACGGGATCAACATCTTCAAGGCGGATGTCCTGGCGGCCCTGTTCCTGGGTGGCATGATCCCGGTCGTCTTCAGCGCCCTGGCAATGAACTCCGTGGGCAAAGCAGCCATGGAAATGGTCAAGGAGGTGCGCCGTCAGTTCAAGGAGATCCCGGGCATCATGGAAGGCACGGGCATGCCTGAATATGGCAAGTGTGTGGAGATCTCCACCAAGGCCGCGTTGAAGGAGATGATGCTCCCCGGCCTGATCGCCATTGTATCCCCCATTCTGGTCGGATTCTTCATGGGCCCGGAAGCGCTGGGCGCCTATATGGCCGGTGTCACTGTATCGGGTGTCCTCTGGGCCATCTTCCAGAACAACGCCGGTGGTGCCTGGGACAACGCCAAGAAATCCTTCGAGTCAGGCGTCAGCATTGATGGCGAGATGCACTATAAGGGTTCAGATGCGCATAAGGCTGCTGTGACCGGTGATACGGTCGGTGATCCGTTCAAGGATACGTCTGGTCCATCGATGAACATCCTGATCAAACTGTCCTGCCTGGTAGGTCTGGCGATTGCCCCCATTTTGGGCGAGATCTACGGGAATGGCCATGACGAGGCCCCTGCCACGGATACGGAGCAAATGCAACTCCGCCAGATGAACCAACAGGAATCGGCTCCCGAAGATGCCGATGCCTACCAGCTCTGATCCTTGAGCTGAACAGATTACGAGTGGTCCTTTCCCGCCAGGGGAAGGACCACTTTTCATTTAGGCCAACATCAGAGGAATCGTTCCAGGACAATGGCCGCCTTGGCGCTGTAAAAGGCATCGGGTCCGTCCACCAGTTCCTGCATGATCTGCCGGGCTTCGGCGATCCGGTCGGTCTTCAGGAGCGACAAGCCGAGATACCAGGTCGCATCCGGATAATAGTCAGGATCGTTCACCCGGATTTCTTCCATGATGGCGATGACCCGCTCATCCTGGCCCGTTTCCAGGTAGCTCAGGCCCAGTTGGAACCACGCATCGGTCTGCCGGGGGTGTTCGGCCAGATAGCTTTCCAGTTGCTGGATCTCCCCGACCAGATCACCTTGGTCATGCCGGGTCAGGATATCATCGATCATGGCCTGCTCCCTCGCAAGCGCAGGGGATTCGGGGTCCTTGAACAGGGCCTGCCTCTCTTCGTGCTGACGGGACCACCACCACAGGCTGAAGACCAGGACCAGGATCACTCCTGTCGCGATGCCAATGGTGGTTCGGTATCGTTGCATGTTGGTTGAGTTGGAGGTTGCAAAAACTCCGGCCAGAAAGGGGCAATCGCTTTCCCGGCCAGTGAATTCAGGATGTCAAATGTCGATGACCTGAACTGTCTTGCTTGTTCCTTTTCCCTGGCACCAAGATCGGAATTTCCATCCGCTTGGTCAAGCTGATCGGGAGGATCGTTGGCCTATTTGAAATGGGCCGTTCGCAGGATCACTTCCAGTTGCTGCATCCATTCCCGCTTGGATTTTCCCGGTCCGTAGATGAATCCGGTGGCCACGATCAGCGACCGCTGGTCCGGACTCTGGATGAGATAGCTGATGAAGGGGCCGCCCATGAAATCATTCTGCATGGACCAGATCCCCCGCACCTCCATGGCGTATTGTCCGTCCAGGGATTGCTGGGAAAAGAACATGGGCAGGTCGCGGTCATCCACCTGCATGCGGGTGTTCTCGATCTGGCTGGTGACGATGCGGGTCATCCGGTCGTGGATGGCCCGGAATCCCTCCAGGCTGAACTGCTCAGGCGAGGTATAGGGGATCTTCCTGAACATGAGGCTGAGGGTGATGTCTGTGGCATCCTTGCGAAGCCAGAGGGAGCTGTCGATATCCAGGCCAGTGACAAACTCGCCCGGGATCCGGAATGACGCGCCGGTAAGTTCGCGCACCTGGTTGCCCAGGGCGGCATTTTCCCGGGCGGCATAGGCCTGGCTTTCGATGATGGGCAGGTCGTGTTCCTTGAGCTTGCTGAGCATGGCCGGCCCACGTTCGACGATGGCCCGATAGACCTCCTCGGCATTGCGGCCATAGATATAGAAGATGACCTGATTGGTCGCCCATCGGTTCTGGACCAATTTGACAGAATAGGGTTTGCCGGCCGGCAACACGCTGTCACCGAGATCCTTGCGGATCAGGTCATCGATCTTGCTGCCACGAAGGCCTTCATGACTGACGATCAGGTAGGACCGCAGTTCCTTTCTCGCCGGCTTGTATTCCAGCTCCTTGTAGTCGAAGTGGGTCAGGTCATAGAGGGGCTCGGGCCGGGGCAGGATCAGGAATGGAGCACCAAAGGTATAATCCACACTGTCCCTCAATCCTTCTTCCCACCAGGTGCTGTCCGCGATCACCACCAGCTTGTTGGCCTTGCCGAAGGCAGCCGGCAGGATACCCGCCCTGGAAGACATGGTGTCCGGTCCGCAGGAGGCCAATCCCAGCAGAGTGATGGTGAACAGGAAAAGGATCGGAAAAAAGGTGTTGATCTTCATATCGGGAAGTTCCACAAAAGTAGACATTCTTCAAAAGGATGCACGCCGGAGCCGGGTTGGTGCATGGGTCTCCCTAAAACAGGAAGATTTTCAGGATGGAGGCCAACACCACGATGATCAGCAGGCGATAGGCCCAGATCCTGGCCTGCGCGTACCGGGAGGCATATCGGGCGGTCAGGAATCCCCCCAGGGCCTGGCCGCTGGCGATGACCAGTCCGACCCGCCAGTCAATTCGACCCGTGTACTGGAAGACCACGATCAGGGCCAGGGTGAAAATGGCGATGACCAACCCCTTGATGGCATTGGCCCGGATCACATCATATCCGGCACCGAGCACCATGGCCGCCAGGAAGAAGATGCCCATACCCATTTGAATGAAGCCGCCGTAGAACCCGAGCAACAGGAAGATGGGAATGACAAACCCGTAATTGGGCCGTTCACTCACCGTCATCTCACGGATCCAGCGTTCCGGCTTGACCAGGATGACGAGGAGCATGACAATGAGCAGGTAGCCGAAGACGGACCGGAATTGCTCGTTGCTGACCTGTAGAGCCGTCCAGACACCGGGGATGGCACCGAGAAAGGTGATGAGGATATAGGGCCGGGCCTGCCGGATGTCCAGTTTACCTTCGCGGTAGAAGGCCCAGCTGCCCAGGGCAGATTGGGAGAAGATGCCCAGGCGGTTGGTCCCATTGGCGATGTTCCCCGGGAGGCCCAGCAGTTCGGTCATGATGGACAGGGTGATGGCCGAGCCGTTACCGGCCAGGGTGTTGATCACGCCGGCCAGGAAGCCGCCGCCCATGGCCAGGAGCAGGTAGAGCGGGTCCATTACAGGGTGTCGGATTCCGGGATGGACTGGCAGAGCTCGACCAGGACGCCCCCTGCGCTTTTCGGATGGATGAAACAGATCAGCTTGTTGTCGGCCCCCCGCTTCGGTTCATCGTTCAACAACCGGAATCCCTCCTGCTTCAGACGGGCCATTTCGGCATGGATATCCGCGACATCAAAGGCGATGTGATGGATCCCTTCGCCTCGCTTGTCCAGATAGGCGGCAATGGGTGAATCCGGACGGGTGGCCATCAGCAGTTCGATCTTGGTCTCACCGGTGCGAAAAAAGGAGGTCATCACCCCTTCCGTTTCCACTTCTTCCATTTTGTAGGGCTCGACACCCAGGAGGCGGGTGTACAGGGCGTTGGCGTCAGCCAGATCTCGAACGGCGATGCCGATATGTTCGACTTGGTTCAGCATAGGGTTCAGGTCTTTGCTGCAAAACTACGATTCCGGCAGGGTTAAGGGGGCGTTAAAGCCGGCCATCCGTTCTAACCGCAGATGGAACGGATAGTCTATCGGGTATAAAACTGAACGTCATGAAGACCAAACTCATTTTCATCCTCCTCCTGGGCTTCGGAATGTGGACAACGGCATCGGCCCAGGTTTGTGCACCGGCAATTGGTCAGACCCAGGTCAGGCAGCAGCAGCGCATCCATCAGGGAGTCCGTCAGGGCGATCTGACCCGGCGGGAGGCCTGGCAATTGAAGCGTCAGCAAGGGAAGATCCAATATATGAAGCGCCAGGCCTGGGCCGACGGGCGGATCACCAGGGGAGAAAAAGCCCGGATCCGCGCAGCCCAGCATCAGGCCAATCGCCACATTGCTGTGAAAAAACACAATCGCCGGGACCACTTCTGAACCAACGAAAAACAGATTCTCATACGCAAGCCTGTTGGGGGCGCACGAAGGTGCGCCCTTTTTATTTTCGAACCATCTGCCGCCCGTTCTAAAATCAAAAAGGTAGCCAAGTGCATATGGAACAAAGTATTGACAAGAACTCTAGGGCACTTCTGATAACCTCCGAAATAGACCAAGGCACAATACAACCGAGCGAGACGAGTCATTTCGAATGAACATAGCCATAGCTATGTGATTGAGAAACCCCGAGAACTCGGGGTCGCGTAGGTTTTATTGAGTGGAAATCCTATCAGGATTTGCTTGGTCATGGAGCGAGGTTGATAGAGGTGCCCTCTAATGACTTGGTCATGTCATGTCTTTACTTTTATTATGATCCTTAAGGTAAATCTTTCAGAGAACTTGAAGTTCGCCTCCTAATCAAGTACTTTTATCAAGACAAAGTTTGCTCGTCTGGAAGACCCCATTATCCTTGCCGTATAGGCACCCGTATTTAAATTGGCGGTGTATCCGAATCCTGCTCATGGTACGCTTCAGGTGGAATGGATCACAGGAGAACCGTGCCTGCTGCGGATGGTGGATCAACAAGGCCGCATCAGTGTTGAACAACAAAACTATCGATCCCATGAAATTGTGGATATCTCCCGGCTCACACCTGGGTACTATGTCGTCCAGGCCATCCGGCCCAATGGCGACGTGCATGTCGGAAAGGTTACCATCCGATAATATTCTTACTCATGCCCGGGGATTTTTCCCCGGGCATGTATTCATTCTGGTTGTTGGTCTGTTGCTCTATTTGGTTCCGACTAAAGCTCAGGGCCAGCACGGCCTGGATGTCATCATACCGACTGATTATGGCTATCCATTCGTGGGAGCCAGTGTGGTCATGGACAGCAATATCATCTATTTCTGCCAGGAATATGATGGTGTGGATTATCTGGATACGAATCTGTTGTATCTGCATTCCAATATCATCACCCTGAATAAATACACAGGAGAATGGGAAAAAATCCGTAGCCTGGATACCAACTATTTCTGGCAGTATTTGTGGACGGATGTCATCCCCTGGCAGGATTCAATGCTGTTGGTTCCATTGGGAGCAGAAAAACCGCCATACCCCATGTATATGGCCACGGTCAATCTGAACGCCAAAACGGTACAACCGTTGTTCCAGATGGATTTGAGCAAGACTTTCGGCAATCCGATCTCGGTAGCCCGCTTCATCAAATCCCGCTTTCATGGCTACTATGTCACCGGTCGGCTGGATCAGGCCAAAGGCACTACCGTCTGGAAACTGGATGATGCGCTGAATCTGCAATGGACCAAATACTATCACCAGATGTACATCTCCTATGAGCCTTATGAGGCCGACAATGGCGATCTGCTGATCGGGGGATACAAATTCAAGGAAAAGTCGGATTGTTGGAACAGCCAGGGCACCTGTTGGTCCACCATGAACATGATTCGCATCGACTCCACTGGAAAGCAAATCTCCTATAAAGAAAACGCTGACGGGACACCGCGACGGGTGTATGGATGGATTCCCGTGACGGACAGCACCTACCTGTTTTTATCGGGCAAGGGCCGGGTGGACACATTGCTCACCACCAAGTGGGTAGAAGTCCATTATCAGCGGGGAGCCACCCTGATGGATCAGGATTTGAACGAGATATCCTATGCCCCCATTCTTTCCGATACCTTTTATCCGAGTAGTAATGATTACTATTTCTTCAACTTTCGTCCGGTAGCAAATGGCTCAGGCGTGATTGCAGCAGGAGAAACGTATGAATATGTGGAGCACCCAGTCTGGGGTCCTTACTATGAAAACAATACCCACCTGATCAAGCTATCCAATGAAGGGGACAGCCTGTGGCATCGCAAGTATATTCATCCCTCCACAACAGACACGATCTGGAGGTCCAGCTATCCTCGTCACCTGGCCACCAATGCGGATGGCACCATCACTATTGGCGGGTTGAGTGGCTTTACCACCGTTCCAGAGTTGGAAGGTGGGCAGCATATTTGGATCCTGTATCTGGATTCGTTCGGCTGTGTGGTGCCGGGCTGTCAGAATACTACGGCAATAGAGGAAATTCCTCCCCGTTCATTAGATGTTCGGGTTTATCCCAATCCTGTTCAGCAGGGTCCATTGGCCGTGTATATCGGAGAGGAAAACTCGCTAGGAGACCTTTCCTTTTCCTTGTTGGACCTTCAGGGCAGGGAAGTGTTGAGGCAACGTTCTCGGCATGATGGGGCCGCAACATATTTGTTTGACCTGCCAGTCCTTCCTGGCGGTATGTATGTCCTTCAGGTAACTTCTTCCCAACACTCCTGGGTTGGTACGGTGATAGTGATGGAATGATTAGAATATGGGCGCAATGTCCTTATTTCCTTTACCGAATTGATATCTGACGGTGATGGTGCATGCTTAATTTTCAAAATGGGGAGCATGAAATTCGTACTGCTTACTATTGTTGCACGGGAGATCCAAGTCCAAAGAAAAAGTTATCACTGAAATTTGTTTTATAGGTCGAGATGAAAGCTGGTGGAGTTCAGATCTTCCCCCTGAACAGCAGGGCCAGCCACTTCCACCGCAGGTAGCTGATGCGGAAGAAGGGCACCTGTCGTGCTCCGAACTGCCGCCTGACCCGCTCAATGGGCTCGATCATGCTGCCCAGGAAGTCAAAGGTCCTGACCCCTGGCAGGGTGAGGGCCCATTCGATGGCCTCCCAGGTCAGGAGGATGGAGGCTCCGGAAGTCCGCAAGGCCGGATCCGATCCGGCCATGAGCATATAGACACTGTGGTCATTGATCAGCAGATAGAGCCCGGCATGGACCTGCCCACTCTGGCGATCACGGGCCAAGAGGATCCGACGCTGCCCTCTGGCCGCCGCTGCCGCATCCAGTCGGGAGATGGTGTCCCGGCTCACCGGGCTGGGCAGGCTCTGGTGGCGAAAGGTCTGGTCATGGACCTGGATGAATGCCTCGAGATCATCGGAGGACTCCACCGTGACCGCCTCCCGTGCCTTGGGGATCTTCTGCTGCCGGTAATCTCCGGCAACATGCGCCCAGATGGCTTCACGGCCCTGGCGCAGATCGATGGTGTACGAGTAGCGGGTGTATTGGAAGAATCCGAGCCAGTAGAGTGGGAGCCAGTTGGTCAGGGAATAGGGGGCATCCTGGCGGAAGACCAGATACCCCTTGATCTGGACCCAGAGTTCGGGAATCAGTTTGTACCATTGCTTCTCATGGTCAAACTCGGGATGGAATACCGGCCCCATGAAGCGCACCAGGACGGGCATGGTGACAAAGGATACGGGTCCTTTTCGTTTGGGAAAATACGGCCAGGCGGCAACGGTCTTTCCACCTTTTTCTACCGTGGCGACCTTCCAGCCCGGCGCAAGGGCATCCAGGTACCAGGGCTCCAGGAAGATGGGCAGATCGGGGATCTCCCGACAGAGCGCGGTGTAGGCAGTGTCGCCGGACATCACGGGCGTTTGCGGGCTACAGACAGGCCGTCGCGCAAAGGAAGGATCACCTGGTCGATCCGTGGGTCCGCGGCAAGCTTCCGATTGTAGGCATCCAGCCCGCGGGTGTCCTCATCCTGGTCATCATCGAGGACCTTTCCGCTCCAGAGCACATTATCGGACAAAATGATCCCTCCCGGGGCGATCTGGCCGAAGGCCAGGTCGAAATAGGCCGGATAGTCCGGCTTGTGGGCGTCAAAGAAGACCAGTTCGAACGGCCCGGCCAGCCGGGGGATGATGTCCAGGGCACTGCCGATATGCAATTGGATCCGATCGGCCAGGCCCGCCTTCTCGATATAGGCGCGGATCATGGGTTCGCGTTCTTCATCCACTTCGATGGTGTGGAGGATCCCACCTTCGGGAAGTCCTTTGGCCATGCAGATCGCACTGTAGCCGGTAAAGGTGCCCACCTCCAGGATCTGACGGGGGGCGACCAGCTGGCTGATCATGGTGAGAAAGCGTCCCTGCCAGGCGCCGGTGAGCATCTGCGGATACATGGTTTTCAGATGGGTTTCCCGTTCCAACTCGTCGAGTATCGGGTCGACCGGGGTGGACCACCGAGCGCAATAGGCTTCCAAACGGGCATCTACGATCTGAGGCATGGATTGTAATTTGCGGAAAATTAGTCCAGTCAGCGGGAATACCCAAATCTGCCGGACTGAGCGATGCACCGATGAAGCTGTCCGATCGACTGTTCCTTACCCTTGTCCTGGCCCTGGTGGCCCTGTGGAGCGGCCTGTCCCACCAGGTGATATCCGGCCAGACCCGGGTGATCGCCTGGGATGCCTACGGCTATTATCTGCACCTGCCGGCAGCCCTGACCTTTCATGACATTCACGACTACGCCTTTGTCGACGATCATCTCCAGGCTTATTCTCCCTCGGATACCCCGTACCAGATCTTTGAACAGGATGGAGTCCGCACACCCACCTACACGATCGGGGTGGCCATCCTGTGGCTGCCGTTCTATCTGGTGGCCGACCTGTGGTCGAGGATCGATCCGAGGTTTCCGGCTGACGGGATGTCGCAACCTTACCAATGGATGGTCCTGCTGGCCGGGCTCTTCTGGTTGGGGATCGGATTGTACAGCCTACTGCGGTTCCTGGGTGGCTACCTGCGCCAGACCACTGTCCGGGTGGTGATCGGCCTGCTGGTCCTGGCGACGAATCTGTTCTATTATGCCGCGGTCGAGCCGGGCATGCCGCATGTCTACCTGTTCGCACTCTATGCCCTCCTGTTGTGGCAGCTGGAGGTGCTGGTCCGTTCCCCCCGCCCCTGGCGAGGGGTGTTGCTGGGCCTCACCCTGGGTGTCATGGCCCTGTGCCGGCCATCCGAGGCCATCGCCCTGGTCCTGGTGATCGGGTTCCTGTGGATGACCTGTGGCGGATGGCGAGGAGGACTGGCCTTTTTGCGCACGAACTGGAAGATGTTCGGCCTGGCCGTCCTGAGTGGATTGGTGATCATCTTCCCGCAGATGGTCCTGTGGAAGATGACCACCGGGCATTGGGTCTACAATACGTATGCCGCATACGGGCACACCTTTCACCTCACCCATCCGCATCTCCTGGACGGGTTGTTCAGCTATCGAAAAGGGTGGCTGGTATACACCCCGATCATGCTGCTCGCCCTGGCCGGGATGATCCGCCTGCCCCGTGATGCCCGGCCTTGGGCTCCGGGTATGATCGGATTTGTGGTGGTGAATATCTGGATCGTGCTCAGCTGGCATATCTGGTGGTATGCGGGGTCCTTTGGCATGCGGGCCCTGGTCCAGTCCTATGCCGTTCTGGCCCTGCCCCTGGGCTTGGGTTGGGAGGCCTGGACGGGTACGACCTGGAAGCGGTCCGTCATTCCGGCCCTGGCCTGCCTGGCGGCGATGCTGAATCTCTTCCAGACCTGGCAGGTGCAGGAGGGTATCCTCAAGCAGGACGGGATGACCCGGTCCTTCTACTGGTCAACATTCGGAGAGGTGGAAGCGGACTTGTCCCGATTGCGTTGGCTGGACATTCCCGAAGGGCCTGTCCTGCCACCCCTGGTCAGGGAGACGGTCTCCCGGCTGTCGGCCGATCAGGACACCAGCGGACGGATCTCCTGGGCGGAGGGCCGCCCGTGTTGGCTCGTCCAGGGACGGGACCAATACAGCCCGACGATCACCCTGGTGCTGAACGATACGCTGGCCCGGGAGTGGGCCGGGCAGTGGATGGGTGTCCATGCCTGGGTGTTGGCCGGTAATGATCAGGCATCGGGAGAGCAGGGGGCCAGGCTGGTGGTCCACGTCCAGCAGGAAGGCCGGGAAGGAGCCTGGTACGGGATGCAGGCCGTACGCATGGTGGAGTTGAACCATTGGTGGCCGTTGTCCTATGAATTCCGCATGCCGGATGATCTTCAGCCGGGCGACAAAGTGGTCAGCATGATCTGGGTGCCGGACAGTCAGGATCCCTTCTGGTTGCATGAGCTGCGACTGGAGCGGTTGTATTTTTAAGCAACTCGCTGTTCCTGTGACTGTCAGGTTTTGTCGGTTTAGGAAACCTGCCTGATCAACAATTTCCCGATCGTGTATGGAGATTGATCGTTGCCGGAGAATCTGACGCAGATCGTTCACCAGAAAGGATGATGAAAGGCTACCGTTTAATCCTGAAGTTCGAGATCAGGCCGTGTATCTTTGGTCCATGAATCGAATTGTTTTCCTTGCCGTGACGGGTATGCTGGTGTGGGCTTGCTCGGAGAAAACGCCGGGATCCACTCAACCGGACGGCCAGGCGATCTTTGAGAAGTACTGCGTGCTCTGTCATGGAAAGGATGGTGCATTGGGCCTGAATGGTGCCGGGGATCTCACGAAATCCACGTTGACGGTAGAGGAAAAGGTCACCCGGATCACCCGGGGGAAGGGCATGATGACCCCGTACGAGGGGATTCTGACCCCGGAGGAGATCCGGGCAGTGGCCCTGTACACCCAACAACTGAAGCAACCGTGACCGACATGATCGTCACCGGGCTGATGTCGGGATCCTCCCTGGATGGGGTAGACCTGGCTACAGTACGATTTGCCCATCAACCCGACCCGTCCACACCACTGCACTGGGCACTGCTGGCCAGTGAGACGATTGCGTTTTCTCAGGAATGGATACACGAACTCAAAGCGCTGCCAAACGGTTCAGCCTTGGACATCGCCCGCGGTCATGTCCGGCTGGGCGACTGGTTCGGGAGGATCATCGCCGATTTTCACCAGCGTCATCTGGTCACTCCGGACCTGGTTGCCTCTCATGGGCACACTGTCTTTCACTATCCCCGGGAGGCGGTGGGGTTCTCTACCCAGATCGGGGATGGGGCCCGGATCGCTGCCCGCATCGGTCTGCCGGTGGTCTGTGACCTGCGCAGCGGGGATCTGGCCTACGGGGGGCAGGGTGCACCCATGGCACCGCTGGCCGACCGACTGTTGTTTCCCGACCATGATGCCTGGCTGAACCTCGGGGGGATTGCCAATATCACTCTTCACGATCGCCAGGCCTGGATAGCCTGGGACCTCTGGGCCTGCAACCAGCTCCTCAATGCCCTGGCCGGCGAAGTCGACCTGCCCATGGACCAGGATGGTCGTCTGGCAGCCGAAGGACGATGGATCGCTGAGCTGGGTGATGCGGCCCTGGCCCATCCCTGGATGGATGCCCCTCCCCCGAAGAGCCTGGACAATCAGGTGGTCCAGCGTGAGTTGGTCCAACCTTTCCTGGATCATTCCGGCCGAACTGTAGACAAGTTGTTCACTGCCGTGGATGTCCTGGTCCGCACGATCGCCCGCGCCTTGCCGGCTCGGGACGGGTCGTCCCCCGGTCGGCTGATGGTATCGGGGGGCGGCGCGCACAACGGTTGGCTGATCAAACGACTGACCCATCAACTGGCCGGCCAGCATTGGGTGGTCGAACGACCATCACGGGTCCTGATCGACCAGAAGGAGGCCATTCTGATCGCCCTGGCTGGTCTGTATCGCTGGCTGGGACGACCCAATCTCATGGCTTCCGTGACCGGCGCTTCGGTCGATGCCTGTAGTGGTGCCGTGTATCTTCCCTCGAACACCTACCTTCGAGGCGTATGAGCACCTTCCCCGTCCTCGCACTGACCGGCGCCAGCGGCCAGATCGGCAGCTGGGTCCTGCGCTATGCGCTGGAAGCCGGGTATCGTGACATTCGTTGCCTGTCGAGAAGACCCCAGCCTGCCGTGGAGGACGGCCGGGTGACCTGGACGCAGGGCGATATCACGGACCTGTTCACCATCGATTCCTTTCTGGAAGGTGTGGACGTCCTGATCCACACCGCCGGGATAGTGTCCTATCAACGCCGGGATGAACGCCTGATGAAGGCCGTCAACATCCAGGGTACGGCCAATCTGGTCAACCTGGCCCTGCATCAGGGAGTCGGCCATTTCCTCCACATGAGCTCGAGTGCGACCCTCGGGCGTGATCAATCCCATGGTCCATTGGATGAATCCTCGGTCTGGGCACCGGATGCGCCATCCTCCGTCTATGCGTTGACCAAGTACGAGGCAGAATTGGAGGTCTGGCGGGGCATGGAGGAAGGCCTGGGGGTGTCCATCCTCAATCCGGTGATCGTTCTGGATCCGGACCAGCGAGGCCGGTCGACCCGGGTCTTTGTGGAGGCAGTCCGGCAGGGTATCCGGGGTTATCCCACCGGTAGCCATGGATTCGTGGATGTGCGGGATGTTGCCCGTGCCGCCCTCGCCCTGGTGGAACGAGGACCTTCGGGGCAACGGGTGCTGCTCAGTGGTGGCCATCATCACTACCAGGAGGTGTTGGCTGGTCTGGCTACAGCGATGGATTGTCCTGTCCCTGACCGGGCGATGACCTTGACCCGGGCCCTTTGGCTGAATCGATGGGCGCGATGGCTGGGCAGAAAGGCACTTTCGGATCGCGAGGTGGAGATGGCCTATGAGGAGCTGATGTTCGATACGACGCGGGCACGCGAGGTCTATGGCCTGGGTTTCCTTTCCCTGGAGGAAAGCCTGACGGCGATCGGCCAGGCTGCTGGCCGAAGCCGCTAGCCAGGCATCGGCCATGTTCCCGGGGTCGACCGGATGAAGATCATGCAAGGTCATGATCCTTACGCTTTCCACTTGGCGCTTACCAGAATTCTCCCTACTTTGAATGCTGCTATTCAGCACCTGAAAATGATTGTTGACCTTTAAAGGGAGAACGGATTATGAGCTATGAAACCAAGAATATCCGGAATGTCGTCCTGCTCGGACATTCCGGATCGGGTAAAACCCTCTTTAACGAATGCATGCTATTCGAGGCCGGGGCGATCAATCGCCGGGGCACCATTGAAGATCAGAATACTGTTTCTGACTTTTCCGATATCGAACAGGAGCGCGGCAATTCATTGTTCACGACATTGATGCATGTCAGCTGGAAGGACTCCAAGATCAATATCCTGGATACCCCTGGTTTTGACGACTTCGTCGGTGAAGTGGTCAGTGCCCTCAAGGTGGCGGACACAGCTGTGATGATGCTGAATGCCCGCAGCGGTGTGGAAGTGGGCACCGAGCTGATCTGGGAGTACGTGGAGACCTTTCATACCCCTTCCATCTTCGTGATCAACCAGATGGATCATGAAAAAGCGGATTTCGATGTGACGCTGGAACAGGCCATCAGCCGATTCGGTCCCAAGGTCATTCCCGTCCAGTTCCCGTATAATTCCGGAACATCCTTCAACAGCATTATTGATGCTTTGCGGATGGTGATGTATGTCTTTCCGGAGAACGGAGGCAAGCCGGAGAAGAAACCGATTCCCGACAGTGAAATGGCGCGGGCCCAAGCCATGCACCAGGCCCTGGTAGAGGCGGCAGCCGAGAATGATGAGACCTTGATGGAGCATTTCTTTGAAGATGGCAACCTGTCGGAGGAGGAGCTGACCAAGGGGTTGAACATTGCCATTGCCCATCAGCAGATCTTTCCGGTATTCTGTGCATCGGCTACCCGCAATATGGGAAGCGGCCGGATCATGGGTTTCATCAATGATATCTGTCCTTCCCCGGCCGATCGGCCACCCAAGAAGCTCGAAGGTGGCGGCACCCTGGCCTGCGATTCTTCCGCACCGACCACCTTGTTCATCTACAAGACCATGTCCGAGCAACGCGTGGGGATCGTATCCTACTTCAAGGTGTATTCCGGAGTGGTCCATACCAGCGATGAACTGATCAACAGCCGGAATGGCAATCATGAGCGATTCGGCAACATCTACGTGTCCGAAGGGAAGAACCGGGAGCAGGTGAATGAGCTCCGTGCCGGTGATCTGGGTGTCACGGTCAAATTGAAGGATTCCCATACCAATGATACATTGAATGTGAAGGGTACGGATCGGACCATCGAGCGTATCCACTATCCCGAACCGCGGATCCGTACAGCGGTCAAGCCGCCAAGCAAGAGCGACACGGAGAAGGTGTCCAAGGCCCTGCACCAGATCCAGGAGGAGGATCCCACCCTGATCGTCGAACATTCCATGGAGCTCAAGCAGCTGATCCTGCATGGCCAGGGACAGTTGCACCTCGATCTGGTCCGCTATCGGATCAAGAAGCTCTATGACCTGGACCTGGAGTTCATCCGACCGAGGATCCCGTATCGGGAGACCATTACCCGGGTGGCCAACGAAGTCTATCGCCACAAGAAGCAAACCGGTGGTGCCGGGCAATTCGCCGAGGTGCATATGCGCATCGAGGCCTGGCATGAAGGCATGGCCGATCCAGCTGATCTCTCGGTCAGGAACCGTGAAGAAGAGGATCTTCCCTGGGGTGGCAAACTGGTCTTCCTGTGGTGTATCGTGGGCGGATCCATCGACTCCCGATTCTCGAATGCCATCAAGAAGGGCGTGATGAGCAAGATGGCCGAAGGTCCGCTGACCGGTTCAGCTTGCCGGGATATCCGGGTATCCATCTATGATGGGAAAATGCACCCGGTGGATTCCAATGACATGGCCTTCCAGACAGCGGCCACCATGGCGTTCAAGACAGCCTTCAAGGGGGCAGGTCCCCAGTTGATGGAACCGATCTACAACGTGGAAGTGCTTTGTCCGGAAGAATCCATGGGTGAGATCATGGGTGACTTGCAGACTCGCCGGGCCATGATCATGGGTATGGATGCCGATGGGCATTACCAGAAGATCATGGCGCAGGTGCCGCTGGCCGAATTGTACCAGTATTCCTCGACCCTGCGGTCACTGACCCATGGACGGGCCAAACATACCCGCGAGTTCCATGAGTACATGCCGGTACCTCAGGACATCCAGAACCAGTTGATCGCCGCCTACGAGGAGCACGAGGAAGCGGAAGATTAGATTCTTTTGGGCAAACTTTGATGACGACCAGCGGCCCCGGAACGAATGTTTCGGGGCCGCTTTTCGTAGACCATTGGGAGTGTGGAGGCATTTTCTGAAAGTCAGGGGAAGGTCTGGTGGCTATGGCATTCGTATTGTGTCATAGAGCGATCAGGATCACGCATCTTCCAATGACGAATACGCTCCCTATCCCTTCCCTTCCTTTTCCAGTTTGCGAAGGCGCTTGTCCAGTTCGGGCAATTGCTTGAATACTGCGTAGGAGCGGACATAATTGCCATAGGGGATGGCCGGTGAGCCATAGACGGCCTGGCCTTTTTCAGTGATCGCGCCGGCCACGCCACTCTGCGCCTGGATGCGGGTCCCGTCTTCGATCCGGATATGCCCGACGATACCCACTTGCCCACCGATCTGGCAATGAGCCCCGATCCGGGTGCTGCCGGCGATGCCGGTCTGGGCGGCGATGACAGTGTGTGCACCGATCCGCACATTATGGGCGATCTGGATCAGGTTGTCCAGTTTGACCCCGGCTTCGATGACCGTTGCGCCCATGGTGGCCCGGTCGATGACGCAATTGGCCCCGATCTCCACATGGTCTTCCACGACGACATTGCCCACCTGGGGGACTTTGTCGTAGCTCCCGTCTTCCCGGGGAACGAAGCCGAACCCATCCGAACCGATCACGGTATTGCTATGGATCATGCATTCATGACCGATCTCGCAGTTGGCATAGATCCGGACACCGGGAAACAGCACGCAATTCCGGCCGATCCGCACACCTTTGCCGATCGAGACCTGATCGTGGATGATGGTGCCATCACCGATCTCGGCACCAGCTTCGACGACACTGAATCGTCCGATGCTGACGCCTGTGCCCAATGTCGCTGTATCATCGACAAAGGCCTGGTCGGCCACGGTGCCACTGCCTGCCTTGCTTTGGTCAAATTGCTTGAGGAGGAAGGCGACGGCGAGCCGGACATTATCCACGCGGATCAGGGTCGCACTGATGGGCTGTTGCGGTTGAAACTGCCGATCGACCAGAAGGGCAGAGGACGCTGTGGTATAGGCAAAGGATTCGTACTTCTGGTCAGCCAGAAAAGAAATGGTGCCAGGGGTGCCGGCTTCGATAGGAGCTGGTCCCTGGATCTCGATCTGAGGATCTCCCTCGATGTCACCCTGGACCAGTTGGGCGATCATGGCTACAGTTACACGCATGTGGTAAAGGTAGGAACCGGGTCGAATATCCCGGAATAAGACCGGTCCCTATTGCTGATCTTTTCCTCCTTTCCCGAGGATTATTCGCGGTTCGTTCGGGTTTTACCGTTGCCACCTTACCCGCGGATCGGCCCGGCTATAGAGCAGGTCGGCCAGCAGGGAACCGGCCAGGGTAAGCATTGCTGCAAGGAAGAGTACGCCATAGACAACCGGCCAATCCTGGCTGACGATGGAGGCGTAGGTGAGCCGACCCATCCCCGGAATATTGAAGATCACCTCGATGGCCACGGATCCGGCCAGCGCGGCAGGCAATACAGCACCAAAGAGGGTGATCAGGGGGAAAAGAGCGTTTCGAAAGGCATGTCGCCAGATCACCTGGCGTTCGGACAGACCTCTGGCCCAGGCCGCCCGGATATAGTCCTGTTTCAGCTCGTGAAGCATGGCATTGCGCACATGCCGGGTCAGGTAGGCCAGCGATCCGTAGGTCAGGCAGAACACGGGAAGGAACAAATGGGAGGTGCGGGTGATCAGGATGTCCCATCCACTGTCATCCGGGCGAAGATCACCCAGGCCGATGGAGGGGAAGATGTCCAGACCGTACTCGGGTGTGGTCAGGAAGACCAGCAACAGCGTGCCCAGCCAGAAACCGGGAATGGAATACAGGGTATAGAGGAGCAGGGTGGTCCATTGATCACGTGCCGATCCGGCATGACGGGCCATCCACACCCCGAGAGGAATGCTCAGTCCATAGGCCAGGAGGATGGCCAGGCCGTTCATCAACAGGGTCCAGCGGGCTGCCTGACCGATCTTCCGCCAGATGGGTTGCCCATCCACCCACGACCGTTGGGCTGTCAGGCCGATCCATGAGGTGATCCACCGGTGATACCGGTTGTCCGTTCCATGCCATTGGATGGTCGGGATCCAGTTCCTCCAGACCACTCCCTCGGGGATAGCCGGAAGGGCTGCCCTTACCTGATGATAGCGCGCTGACTCCACCGTGTCAGGGAGGGATGCCAGGATCTTCATCGCCTGGTCCGGATCCGTGACCAGAGGCAGTCGGGCGAGATCGGTTCGCAGGCCGGCCAGGGTCCGGTCTCGCCCATTTGGGTCAACGCGGAGCAGGGCAGCTTGATACTGGTTGAGTTGATCGTACCAGTGCTGGACAGCGGCGGGGTCACCGGTTTTGGCACACCAGTCGAGAAAGGCCTCCCGGCGATTCAGGGGCAGGATCCGGCAGGCTGTGTCGGGAGTGCTGGAAGCATGTATGCTGAAGTAGAATGCCGGGCGGTCCATGCCCAGTTCATGGGCAGCCCGCAGATAGGCCAGTTCGTAGATGCGCTGATCCCTCATCGGGCGAGAGGCATCAGGTTCCTGGTCATGGAGGTATTGTCGGACCGGATCACCAGGGGCTTGTTCCTGCATCCAGAAGGCCAGGAGGGATACCAGGGCCAGGGTGGGCAGGAGCAAGAGCAGTCGTCTGGTGAAATATGTGTTCATGTTCGGGCTGGTACCATCCCGGCATTATTGATGGGACAGAAAGGGCAGGTAATATCCCGGACGCATGGGAGAGGCTTGCATCCCCGTGATCGCCTTGCGCACGATGACCGGTTCCTTGGGGGCATAGAGGAAGATCACCGGTTGGTCCTTGGCGAGCTGGACCTGGAATGCCCGGTACAGGTCATAGCGCTGAGCCAGATCGGTAGTGGATCGGATGGCCATGATCAGGCTGTCGGCCACCTGGCTGCGATAGCCCACCCGGTTGGTGCCCCCGGGGGTATCGGAATCCGAATGCCAGCTCTGATAAGGATCATCATCAGCTGGCCCCTTGCGGGGCCTGAGGGCCGTCATCTCATAGTTGCCGCTGGCCATGTCGCCGAGGATGAGTTTGAATTCCCTGGATTCCAGGATCACTTCGATACCAGCCTGCCGGGCGCCCTGTTGCAGGAGCAGTCCGATATCGCGACCGATCTCACTGCCGGCTGCCAGAAGGAGGGTCAGTTGAAGTTCCACTCGTTTGCCATTCAGTTCTTTGTCCACCGTGCCATTCCCATTGGTATCGGTCCATCCGGCTTCTGCCAGCAGGGAGCGGGCTTTGGCCGGATCATAGGGTACCGGCTGGATAGATCTGTTGTAATAGGGCTTGCTGGGATGGAACGGACCGATGATCCGCTCGCCCAGTCCGGAAAGGATGCTCTGGATCCCGAGATCAAGATCAAGGCAATGGGCCAGTGCCCGACGAACCCGCACATCCTGGAACTTGGGATGGTGATTGTTCAATGCCAGGTAATAATACTGCATGTAGACCGGCAGCCAGGTGCCGAATACCGTTTGGTCGACACTGTCGGCCTGCATGGCGGTAAAGGCTGCGGGTGTCAGTTCGCCGACCACGTCGAGACCACCATCCTGGAGCAAAGTAAGGGCAGCCTGTTCGTCGGCGATGATCTTGTAGCGAATGCGGTCTGGTTTGGCAGTGAACTGATCACCCTGGCCCGCCAGTTGATCCCCCCACCAGGGAGACTTTCTCTCGAGGACGATCTCCTGGCCGGCATCCCATCGGGCCAGGCGGTAGGGGCCGGCACCCTGTACAAAAGAGGTATCCCGCGAGTAGCGATCTTGGGAGAATTGGGCGGCAAATTCGGCCAGTCGGGGCTCTGTTTCCGCGAGCTGTTCGGCTGTTTCCGGGTTGGTCAGATCGGTGAGTGGTATGTCGGTGAGCAGGCCATGGGGATCGTAGATATGGGCTGGATAGAGGTTGAGGTTGCCGGTGGCCGGCATGGCCAGGAAGTAACGTTCGGCGGTCAGCACGGTAAACCGCCTAGGGTCGGTCGGGTCGAGGACCACGTCGTGAATGAAGGACAGGTATCCACGCCAGGCATTGGCCTTGACCAAGGGATTGAGGGCGGCCTTGAGGGTGAAGATGTAATCAGCCCCGGTGATCGGGGTGCCGTCATCCCATACAGCTTCCGGGCGGATGGTGTAGCTATACGCAGTACCACCGGCCAATGTGCCGGTGTCAATGGGGGTTTCAACGGGTAGGGATCCGGCGATGAGGGGTTCCAGCTCCAGGGTGATCGGATGGTACTCCAGCAGTGGAAAATGGATCAGTTTGATGACTTCCGATGCGTAGCCACTGGTCGACAGCATCGGGTGGATCCGGTCCGGGTCGGCTGCCAGCCGGGCCCGGATCTCCACAAAAGTTTGGCGGGGCTCGGCATCGCGCTTACAGGCAGAGAGAAGGAGCAGGGATGTGAGCAGGAGGAGGAGGGATCGATTTGTCATGGGAGCGGGATCAGACCCTAAAAATAGCAGAAATTCCATGTGTTCGAACTCGTGACCCGAAGCGAACCTTCTCCCGGAGAATTGGTTTGGTGTAAAACATGTGCTTTATGAGCGTCATCTTGATCGCCGGAGGGACAGGAATGATCGGTCAGCACTGGATCCGCACCCAGGGAGACCAGTTCAGTGAGATCCGCCTGCTCAGCCGCAAGGCCGGGCAGGATGGCAAGATCCGTCGATACGCCTGGGACCCCGCTGCTGGGACCTATGATCCGGATGCTTTCCGGGGAATCGACTTTGTCATCAATCTGGCCGGTGCCGGTATTGCAGACAAGCCCTGGACACCAGATCGAAAGCAGCTGATCGTAGATAGTCGACGACAAAGCGTGGAGACCTTGCAAACCGCATTGCGTCAGACGGGCGCCACCCCACGGATGATCCTGGCGGCATCCGCCACCGGTTACTATGGTGACCGGCAAGATGTGTGGGTGGATGAGGCATCAGCAGCTGGTCCTGAATCGGAATTTCTCAGCGCGACGACCCGGATCTGGGAGGAGGCCAGCCAGGGCCTGGCAGAAGCCGGTTATCCCCTGGCCATCCTGCGGATCGGGATCGTGCTCAGCAGGGAAGGCGGTGCCTTGCCAAAATTGCTCCTGCCCATGAAAGGAGGGATGGCCAACTATTTCGGGGATGGTCATCAGTATATGCCCTGGATCCATATCGATGATCTTTGTCGGCAGATGACCTGGATCCTCAAGGGCCAACATCAGGGGATCTGGAACGGTGTGGCCCCGAATCCGGTGACCAGTCGGGAAATGGCCAGCGCCATTCGCCGGGTGTACGGGGGATGGCTGACCATGCCGGTTCCGGCCATTGCCCTGAAGACCCTGCTCGGGGAGATGAGCGATACCGTTCTGACCGGAGCAAGGGTGAGTGCTCAGAAGGCGGTGGAATCGGGAATGACATTTCAATATCCGAAATTGGATGAGGCTTTGTTGGAATTGAAGTCTGAGTGAATGGATGGTTCATCCTGCATGATGCGGTCATGCAAAACAGTAACGCAGCTTTGGCCTGTGACCTCATTCAATAATCTAACTCAATGGAATACCAGTTGTTATCAGTGGCGATGCGTAAATTGTCGGAATCAGGATTTTTAGGATTTCAGGATTACCTCTTGATCCAGAGATGAGGGAAGCGTGAATAGGTGTTCTGCTTAGAGATGGGGTTGTGGACTTGATTCGAAGGTCTTTAGTGACCCGCCAAAGTCAAAAACACTCCTTCATCCTGTTCATCCTTTCATCTTGTGAATCCTGATGCTGACAGTTGGATTGAATATACAGGAAATGATTATATTACTTGGCTGAATCGGGATTTTTTGAATGAGATATTGCCAGGAATAATGGATCAGGCAGATTGGGACGCAATAACCTATAAGGTGAATGGATGTGCCATGAAGGTACATAACACTTTAGGCAATGGATTCCAGGAAGTCATTTATCAACGGTGCCTGGCTATTGAGATGACATCGGCCGGTATACATTTTATACGTGAAGTGGAGCACGAAATCTTCTACAAAGGTCATTGTGTGGGTACGCGGCGTGCGGATTTTGTGGTGGAAGACGAGATCATAGTCGAATTAAAGGCTGTGATCGATCTGGAAGCAGTGCATTTGGCTCAAGCTAAAAATTATGTGGTAGCTTATGACAAAGCCATTGGTCTTCTGATCAATTTTGGTTCCAGGAGCCTTCAGCTCAAAAAGATCTATAATCCCAAATACCAATAAGATAAAGGCCAGTCTTAGATATATGACCAAACTTTTTCAATACTCCCTATCCTTACATCCTGCTCATCCTTTAATCCTGTGAATCCTGATTCAGACAATTAATGAACGAGCAAATTTCTGGCAGTTGATCTCGGCGAGATGAGTGATACATTGCTGACGGGGCGAGTTATTTAGTCGTCCCTGAAGAAGTTATTCACAATATGCTAATAACTTGACAATAAGGTCAATGCAGGTCAGAACTTTTGGATTGTAGGCCTTATTTTTCGCAAGGAAAGCAAGAATTGAGTAAAAAACCTTGCAAAAAATGTTGGGAAAATTTCTACCACAGGATCAACATGACCTCTTCCGGATGCGCTTAGACCAGATGGTGAACATGAGCCATGAGCTAATCATCTTAGCCAAAGAGGTAGATTGGAATTGGATTGAAAGCGAATTGAAGGATTCATATTCTGAAGAAGGCAGACCGAGCATTCCCATTCGTACGATGGTTGGTATGCTGTTGCTGAAGCAGCTTCATAATCAAAGTGACGAATCCGTATTGGCGAGGTGGGTAGAAAATCCCTATTGGCAATATTTTACCGGGGAACAATATTTTCAACATAAGCCACCATTTGATCCAACAGATTTTGTGTATTTCCGAAAGCGGGTTGGTGAGGCTGGAATGGAAAAGGTATTAAGCCTGACAGTAAGGTTGCATTTTGGGAGTGAGTCAGAGGAAGAAGTGCAAGTTGACACAACGGTTCAGGAAAAGAATATAACGTTTCCAACAGACAGTAAGTTGGCGTTTAAGATCATCAAATACTGTTGGTCTTACGCTAAAGCGGAGCGAGTTGATTTGCGACAGTCGTACCGTTTTGTGGTAAAGGGGCTACGGATGAAACTGCACAATGGCACTCATCCCCGTCGACAGAAGGCGGCGAGGAAAGCAAGTCGGAAACTCAAGACAATAGCCGGAAGGTTGGTACGAGAATTACTAAGAAAGCTGGATTCAGAGGCCCTGGCATACTACGGTCAGAGTTTGAATCTGTTTGAATCAGTGTTGGCGCAAAAAAAGTCATCCAAAAACAAAAGATACAGCCTGCATGAACCTGCTGTGTGGTGTATAGCGAAAGGGAAGCCGCATAAGAAATATGAATTTGGATGCAAGGTTTCGGTGGCCAGAAATGCAAAAAGTGGAGTTATTGTCGGGATGAAAAGCTTCACGGGCAACCCTTATGATGGAGATACACTGGAGACAAGTCTGGACCAAATTGAACGCATCCGTCGAGATGCAGGAGGTGATCGACCAAAAACAGTAGTCGCAGACCGAGGATATCGCGGACGAAAAGAAATTGGCCAAACCAAAATATTGATCCCGACATCAGGAAATAAAAGTCAATCGAGTTACGACAAGCAAAAACAAAGAAAACGCTTTAGAAATCGAGCAGGGATAGAACCAATTATTGGCCACCTGAAGGAAGATCATCGAATGAGACGAAACTTCCTGGCCGGAGAAAGAGGAGATGCAGTAAATTGTTTACTTGCCGGAGCGGCATTCAACCTCAAGATGCGCCTGAATCAAATCAGGTCATCTTTTTGGGCATTTTTGCGGGATATGTGGGCTTCCCTGTCCTTTGAGATGGCTGCATTCGGCTTCCTTCTGGCCAATTGGAATCAAATGAGAAGTAAAAGTCAACTGCTTCACTCCTTGGATTATGAATGAAGCAAGTGATGCAGGGGTTTTTCAGGGACGACTATTTAAATGAGAATCAAGTATGTTGAAGGAGTTATAGATTGCATTTACAATAGAACAATGCTATTCGTCCTGCTCAATATCCAAATACAATTGATCACTTGGAGTGTATTCGTGTGTATTCAACTGGTTTAAATGAAAATAGATCGTGACAAACTTTAATTGACATGGAGGAGAAGTATATCCACTGTAGTATATTTTTAATTGTTGGTACTTTGCTTATCATCGCATCAATAAAAAGGAAATCATATAAAATGGAAGGAGATGAGATTGATATTAATAAATTGAGATTATTTCTTGCAGGTAGCCTTGCTTTACTGGGTGCCATTTTAATATTGATATTTGGCTGATCGGCTTATTAAGTAAGCGGGCGCTCAGCAAGCAAGAAATTCAAATTAGTAGGATATTGTTTGCAAACTTCCATTCACATCATTACCTGAAATTTCGTCAAACTGAGAAAAGCATAATGTGTTGCGACGACATACTACTTATCATTCTCCTCCCACTTCTGAATATCCTGTATACGATCATAAATCGGTCTCTAATACTTCAAAAGGGTCATATCTGTGCTTAGTCCTGAATGAACGATAGGAGCACCTTGATGTAGTGGTTAGGAATAGTATCCTTGGCCGACTTGTCGTAAATAGAAAGCAAGAATACGGTATCCTCAAC
The DNA here is from genome assembly GCA_020636225.1 of Lewinellaceae bacterium. Lineage (GTDB taxonomy): Bacteria > Bacteroidota > Bacteroidia > Chitinophagales > Saprospiraceae > JAGNXB01. The sequence continues at coordinate 178,149 of JACJYI010000003.1, forward strand.
AACATAAAAATGGGTGATAACTCTGGCACCACCAGCTTTGCCTTTTCCTTTTGACGCAATGGCCAGTCGTATTTTGTAACAGTCATTTCCCAGGGCTATACCGATAGCAGGATCAATGGAAAGCCGTGTGCCAAGATCGGCCAATTCTTGTTTCAGGGAAGGGTATTTTTTAATGAGCTTCTTGGCTTCCTTGCGGAAAGGAGCTATGGTGTCGACCTTATACCTCATTGAGAAACTCACTTAACGGCTGAGCTTTTTTCTTGCCGGCTTTGACCTGGTTGACTTCATCTACCGCTTCCTTTATTCCTTCAAGCACTTCGGCACTATAGGGAGTGAGCGGTTTGGCCTTAACAAACTTGAACTTATCAAGGAGTTCCAGAATAAAAGCTGCCTTGTCGTCTTTGATATCCAATAGTACCTTCATATCTCCGTTGATTTATCAGGCCAACGCAATTTTTATCGGCAAAGTTCTATCTCTCTTTATCAAAGAGAGAAAATATAAACATTTTTAGCACCCAATCGAGTAGATCAACATCTGAGTGACATCAATTTTCAATTGAATGTCTGATCAGATCTCCCGATTGGGATCGAATGCTTCGAGGTAGTCGCCGACCTTTCGCAGGAAGGATCCCCCCAGGAAACCGTCCACCACCCGGTGGTCGTAGGAAAGCGAAAGGAACATCAGGTGACGGATCGCGATCATATCCCCATAGGCGGTCTCGACCACTGCCGGTTTCTTGCGGATCGCACCAGTGGCCATGATGGCCACCTGAGGCTGGTTGATGATGGGTGTCCCCATGACGTTGCCAAAGGTGCCGACATTGGTCAGGGTGAAGGTGCCATCCTGGATCTCTTCCGGCTTCAGCTTGTTCTGCCGGGCCCGGTTGGCCAGATCATTGACCGTCTTGGTCAGACCGACCAGGTTAAGGTAGTCGGCCTGCTTGATCACTGGAACGATCAGGTTGCCACTGGGCAGGGCGGCGGCCATCCCGATATTGATATCCTTCTTCCGGATGATGGAGTTGCCTTGAACGGAAATGTTGATCATGGGGAAATCCCCGATCGCTTTGGTCACGGCTTCGACAAACACGGGTGTGAAGGTGATCTTCTCGCCATATTTCTCTTCAAAGCTCTTCTTGATCTTGTTGCGCCAGTTGACCAGGTTGGTCACATCCACCTCGACGAAAGAGGTGACGTGAGGCGAGGTCTGCTTGGACATGACCATATGATCGGCGATCAGCTTGCGCATCCGGTCCATCTCGATAACCTCTACATTGCCACTGACCGATACGGCCGGCTCGACTTTGGGTGTGGCGGCTGGAGCGGGTGCAGGGGCTGGCTGTTGCTGCGCCGGCTGGGTTGCCGGTGCAGCTGCAGGCGCGGCTGCCGGACTTGTCCGATGTTCGACATAGTTCAGGATGTCGGTCTTGGTGACTCGTCCGCCAAGGCCACTTCCTGGGATTTGTTCCAGTTCGGCAGAACTGATCTGCTCCTTCTGGGCAATGGTTCGTACCAGTGGCGAGTAAAAGCGACCACCTTCCGTTGTCCGGGGGATGTCGACGTTGGCCGCAGCCATGGCCGGTTGTGGCGTGGGCGTTGGGGTGGGTGCAGGAGCGGGGGGCGGTGTGGGTGACGATGCAGTGGAAGTCGCCTGTCCATTGCCATTGGAAGAGGCAACAGCCGGGCTGGGCTTGACGTCAGCGGTAGAATCACCGGTCAGGATGGTGGCAATGGCCTGACCGACGGGCACGACATCATTTTCCTGGAAGAGCCACTCCCCCAGGGTGCCGGCTACGGGAGAAGGGACCTCCGAGTCGACCTTGTCGGTGGCGATCTCCAGGACCGTTTCATCCACTTCCACCTTGTCACCCGGCTTTTTCAGCCAGCGCAGGATGGTCGCTTCCATGATACTTTCGCCCATTTTGGGCATGATCAGTTCGACCTGTGCCATATTCTCTTTATTCAGTTCAATCTATCCCACAAAGGTAGGGCATTTTGGATGGATCGATAGTGGTCGGACACCACGATTTGCCAGCTTTTGATCTCATCTGGTGATACCGGGCGGCCTGATGCGGTAGTCACACCGAGGATATACATATTGTTTTTCGATATGCCAAATGGGATTTACATGCTAATTCACACAGAATGAATAGCTTGAATGGATATTGTATGATTCACAACAACTGTTTAACACACAACCAAATCACTGTTTTACCGGTTTATTCATTCACCTCGCCGTAAATTTGTAGCCCATTTCAAATCAACTGCCTGACCCACTCCTGTTGTCCTGGTTGGATAGCAAGAATGGGGTCAAAACCAAATTTGCCATATGATCGAACAAGTCGTCGGCCATCGCCCTCATTCCGCCAGTCTGGACAAGCTGGGACTGCAAGGGTATCAAACTGCTTACTGGAATCTCACCCCCGAGGAGCTCGTGGAGGCAAGTCTCAAGAGGGACATGGGCGAATTGAGTGACAAAGGTGCCCTGGTCATCTCCACAGGCCGGTTCACCGGTCGGGCCCCCAAGGACCGATTCATCGTCAAGGACCATTATACGGAACAGACCGTAGACTGGACCGGCAAATTCAATCAGCCGATCGAAGCCAGGTATTTTGATCAGTTGTACGGTAAGGTCTGTGACTACTTCAAGGGCAAGGACCTGTTCGTCCGCGATGCGTATGCCTGTGATCATCCGGATTACCGGTTGAACATTCGGGTGGTCACGGAATATCCCTGGAGCAATCAGTTCGTATACAACATGTTCCTGCGCCCGTCCTGGAAGGAATTGACCAATTTCGATCCGGAGTGGGTGGTGATCAATGCACCCGGGTTCCAGGCAGACCCTGCCGTGGATGGCGTGAACTCACCCAATTTTGCCATTATCCATTTTGCCCGGAAGACCATTCTGGTGGGTGGCACCGGGTACACCGGCGAGATCAAGAAGGGGATCTTCTCAGTGCTCAATTACATCCTTCCCCAGGAGCGAAACGTGCTGAGCATGCACTGTTCAGCGAACATCGGACCCGACGGGGATACCGCCGTGTTCTTCGGTTTGTCGGGTACGGGTAAGACCACCTTGTCTGCCGACCCGGAACGAGAACTGATTGGCGATGACGAGCATGCCTGGTGTGAGGATGGCGTCTTCAACTTTGAGGGGGGATGTTATGCCAAATGCATCGACCTCACCGAGGAGAAGGAGCCGGACATCTATCGGGCCATCCGTCACCGGGCCATCCTGGAGAACATTGTCTTCAAGCCCGGAACCCGCGAACCTGACTATAGTGACAAATCCATCACCGAGAATACCCGGGTATCCTACCCCATTGACCATATCGCCAATGCCTGCAGCCCGTCACGGGGCGGGCATCCCCACCATATCTTCTTCCTGACCTGCGATGCGTACGGCGTACTGCCCCCTTTGTCCAGACTGACTCCGGGTCAGGCCATGTATCACTTTATTTCAGGTTATACGGCCAAGGTAGCCGGTACCGAGGACGGGATCAAGGAGCCTCAGACGACCTTCTCGGCCTGTTTCGGTGCACCGTTTCTGCCGCTTCACCCCACGCAGTATGCCGAAATGCTGGGCGAGCGAATGCAGAAGCATGAGGTCCGGGTGTGGCTGGTCAATACCGGCTGGACCGGGGGCGGATATGGTGTGGGCAATCGGATGAGCCTGAAGTACACCCGGGCGATGATCCGGGCGGCCATGCAGGGTCAGCTGGACCAGGCAACATATCAGGAAGACCCTATCTTCGGATTGCATTACCCGACCTCCATTCCCGGAGTGCCGTCGGAGGTGTTGAATCCGAAGAATACCTGGAAGGACCAGGAGGCTTACGATCAGGCGGCCCTCAAGCTGGCTGGCCAGTTTGCCAGGAATTTCAGCAGCTATGCGGATCAGGCCAGTGAGGAGATCCTCGCTGCAGCACCCAGGATCAAGATGGTTGCTGCCAACTAGATCCGGGACCAGGTCCTGATTCCCTGATACGTAAAGGCCCGCTTTCCCCGTGAAGGCGGGCCTTTCTGCTTTCCCAGTATCTTTGGGCATCATGGATACAACAGCTCTTCTATCCGCTGCCATCCAGGCAGCCCGCCAGGCCTGCACGGTGATCCTGGACGTATATGATACATTCTCCGTTGAGGATGTCATCACCAAGTCGGATGACTCGCCCCTGACCCAGGCCGACCTGCAAGCCAATGCCGTGATCCAGGCCACCTTGCAGGATGCCTTTCCGGACATCCCCTACCTCTCCGAGGAGAACAAGCAGGTCCCCTATGCCGAGCGGTCATCATACGATGCATTCTGGATGATCGATCCCCTGGATGGTACCAAGGAATTCGTGAAGAAGAATGGGGAGTTTACGGTCAATATTGCCCTGATCCAGGATGGTCGGCCCGTGTTGGGGGTGGTGGCCGTGCCGGTGACCGGAGCGGTTTACTGGGCCAGCAGGGGACAGGGTGCCTGGCTGGACCCGGGAGATGGTTCGCCCCGGCATCTCCAGGCCGGACATTTCTCCCGGAGAGATAGCGGCTTGCGCCTGGTGGCATCCCGTTCCCACCGCGATGCCAGGACGGAATCCTTCATGAACGACTTCCACCAGCCGGTGATCCGGTCAGCCGGCAGTTCGCTGAAGATCCTCCTGCTGGCGGCCGGTGAAGCAGAGATCTATCCACGGTTTGCGCCGACCATGGAATGGGATACCGCTGCTGCAGATATGGTTCTGCAGGAAGCCGGTGGCCGCATGATCAATGCCGAGACGGGCAAGCCACTGCAATACAACAAGCCGGAGCTTCTCAATCCCCATTTTATCGCCTATGGTCGCTGCTCGGATTGTGGAGGAGGCGCCTAAGCGAACCACCGGCGGATGGGGCAAGTAGGCCGGTATTACGTCCGTTGATCCGCAGGTGCACAAATAGACCCGGCTCCGAGGAGGACAAGGTCAGTCAGCACTCGATAAACAGAAAAAAGCCGGCGATGCATGCATCGCCGGCTTTTTTGCTTGTCGTGGTTCAGGGAAGACTTATGGCTTGATCACCACTTTTTCCACGTAAACTCCTTCAGCAGACTGGATCTTGATCAGGTAGAGACCTGTTGTCGTCGACTGCAAGGGGATATGCACCGTCTGATAGGTCGTGCCGGACAGTGACTGGGTCCAGAGCGCTTTCCCTTCCAGACTGGTGAGGGTGATCTGGTAATCAGCCGGAGTGCCCCTGTCGATTGTCACATACAGATCTTCCCTGGCCGGGTTGGGGAATACCTGGATGCCATCCAGGACCGGTTCTTTGTCGATCCCGGTAGTACTGTGTTCGACAAACGTACCGTAACCGGAGGGAAGGTCACAGAAATCAGGACCCTCGTCAAAGCTGACACAAGCCTCCGTATTGTAATTGTACATGCCCATGAAGGTCACATCATCAATGAACCAACCATCGGTCACGTCAGCCGTGTTGCCATCACAGGCGAACAGCCAGCGAACGACGACATCCTGTCCGGCAAATTCTGACAGGTCGATATAGGTGTCGATGAATCCATTCGAATTGCCGGTAAAACCTACCGTGTTGGGGACACTGAACGTACTGTACTGGATGCCGGCCAGATTGTACGGTTCACGGAACAGCTTGTCGCGAATATCCAGCCAGGACGTGCCGTAGTCGGTGGATATCTGCACGAATCCAGCATCAGCGCGATATTCGGTGTTGTAGGAATGACTGAAACGCAGGATCGGCTTGTCAGCATCCAGGGTCACCGGATCGATGAGATACAGGTTGGTGCGGATGGTGGTATCCGAATTGAGGATCCCCCAGGCATTGTTCCCACTGTTCACCTTGTAGTCGGACACTTCGAAATAGAGCTCGTTGGCACCATCCACGTATTCCTTCAACCAGATGTCGATATCATCTACCTCACATGGCTCGTAGTAGAGCAATTCCGAGCCATGAACATTGGAGGTGGCCAAGGAATAGGTGATCTCCAGCGAAGCCCCGGCAGCCATGTTGCCGATGGTAAAGAGCAGTTCATCACCGTTCTGGGTGGCCATCATGCTGGCAGAACCGGCAATGAATGTCGCGTTCTCGGGAATCAGGTCCTTCACCACGACACCGGACACTGGTGTCGGCCGGTCATTCTTGACGGTCAGGACCACATCGATGTTGTCACCGGCATTGATCACCGGCGTGACCAATTTGCGCACCTTCATTTCAGGACGACAGTCCGGCACCTCGAAATTCTCCGTGCCATCCGACCGGTCGTCCGAGGAGCCCTGGTCAGCATTGACACCCAGGCCGCGACGGGCAAAGACCTCCCAGATCAGGCACTGGTTCTCGCCGTTGTTATTGGCCATATCGGCAGCGAGGATAGCATCTCGTCCGTCGATGAATCCAGGCGAACAGGCCTGGAACTTCATGCCGTCCATGACCAGCTGGATGGCCCGGTTGTTTCCGGCATCCGGATTGTCCAGGTTGGCATCATAGCCGTACTTGTCCGCCATGGCCCAGTAGAGATCCCACAGCATGGAGCACCAGACCGATCCGACGCCGTGTGGGACGGAAAGGGTTTTGATGTCATTATAGGTGACGGGGTTGATCACCATGTCGGTCGAGTAAGGGAAATTCCGGATGCCTTTCCCATTATTGTCTTCACGTGTCACGTAGGTGCCAATTCCCCGCTTCTTCTCCGGGGTGTCTCCGGGCTTGGCCGTCATGATCAGGGTAAAGAAGTCAGACCAGCCTTCGCCCATCTGTTCCTGGCTACCCAGGCATCCGGCCTGACTTGGCCCGCCGGTCAGGCGATTGGAAATGCCGTGAGCGAATTCGTGGGCAATGATCCCGTTGTCCAGCGTACCATCGAGGTAGTCCGGATCGGTAGGGTCGGATGGCGCGGCAATGGTGGCGGTCAGTCCTGTACCGGCAAAGACCCGGAACTGGGCACAATCCGACTGGCGGACAAATACCGACGGAATGGTGACCTGGCTGCCCACGGCACCGGCGCCCATATTCACGAAGGCATCTTCAAAGTTGCAGATGATCACGGCAATGGCCCCGACCTTTTCGGCATTGAGGATCTTTTTGCCAAACTCGCAATTACCCCGATCGATGAGGGCGATCTTCCCGTTCAGGTCGTTGGTAGGATTGAAACAGCCCTGTGAAGGATTGTTGGTCCCGTCATCAACGATCACGATCTCGCCGCTGATCGGGTTGCTGGCGGTGATCTGCGGGCCAAAGCTGGCCAGGGAGGTTTGGACTTTTCCCGCTACTTCCGAAGGGGCAGTGATGTTCAGGTATTCGACAGCACCGGCCTGGGAGCGGTCCCACAGGAACATCCGCATCCGGCCGTTCCCGCCATCGGGAGGGGTAGAGAAGTCGGCATTGTTGATATTCTGCAGACCGACGGCGCCAAACTGGGCAAGCCCGTTGACAAAGTCGCCGCCTGCTCCCTGGTTAGAATAGTTGGTGGCCTGGAAGTTACCCGCCTCTTCGGTAAAGCCGAAGTGGAAGATGCGGTCGTGCAGCATGTTGATGGCATAGAAGAGATTGACGGTAGCGGCTTGCGTGAAATTCTCCGGCTCGCTGTTCTCATCCAGGGGAAAATCAAAGATGAGGTCAGATCCGCCATTGGGTTCATTGCCCTGACTGGTGGTATTGCTGTTGCGGGCATCAAAGGCGCGGACGTTATTCCCACGGGTGTAATTGTATTCAGCACCGGGCTGGCCATTGGTGTCATGCCAACCAAATGGTGAGGCAACCGGGTCGGCGGGGTCGACGGCAATCGAGCGATCGCCGTGAGCGGGACTTTCGATGGGATACTCAAAGACATGATAGGAATTCGGTGCAGAGCCACTGGTCCGGGATTGCATTAGGGCATCCTGCACTGACGTGAGTTGGGCATGCTCAACTGCATGGTGGTGATCACATCCTTCCTCTGCGGCCTGTCCAAAGGCGCAATGCACCGTCCAGGAATGCTGGTCCAGGACGTCGCCGTTGAGGGCATCAATGCGCAGGCTCCAGTAATCCTGACCGTTTACTGGATCGATGGCCATGTCCCAGGCCAGGCGAACCTGTCCATTGGGCATCTGCTGATAGCGCAGCTTGACGGGGATATCCTCATGCGAGAAGCTACCCTTGGAAAAGGTCATTTCCTGATCGGAGATCCGCTCCTTGACGATAAAGGTCTGACCCGGGGATGTTCCCAGACTGATCAGGGCCTTCTCCAGGGCAACCTGGGCGCTGATGGCCGGCTTGGTGGCATTGACCTTGTTGGCCAGGTTCGGTACCAGTCGATTACCGGCAAAGATGACCTTCCCATTCTGAATGTTCAGGTTGGCCAGGGCATTGTACACTTCGATCCCCTGATGACGCTGGATCAGGTAGAGGTGAGTGACACCGTTGGTGACGGTCTGGTATTCGTTGTTGACGGCCAGATCACTCAGATCGGCGGGTGTCAGGCCCCATTCTTTCGATTGGGATTCCAGATAGCGCAGGGCGATATCGAGATTGGTTTGCTGCTGAGCCAATAAACCTACAGGCACCAGCAGGATCAAAAGCAAGGTGGAAACTTGTTTCATCCTGATTGTAATGTTTGGTTGTATTCGTAGAGAAAACGAAAAAAAGAGTCTACAGGTTCTCAAAATTAATCAAACCTGTCTACAGATGACAGTTGCTCCTCTGAAATTCGCGTTATTTGGCTCCTGGAAGACCAAACTATGGCAGGAAAGAACAAGGATTTCATCGCAGGGCGCCATCCGGTACTCGAAGCATTGGAGTCAGGGCTGGCGATCGACAGTATCTGGATGTCCCGCGGCTCCTCCGGCCCGGCGGAAACCAGGATCCGGGAACAGTGCCGCGACCGGCGGATCCCGGTGAAGTTGGTTCCGGTCCAGGCGTTGAGCCGGATATGGACCGGCAATCATCAGGGAGTGATCGCCTGGCGTTCTGCCGTGCCATTTTACCGGATTGCCGACCTTGTTCCGGCCATCTATGAGAAGGGTGAGACACCACTGTTCGTCATGCTGGACGGGGTGACGGATGTCCGCAATGCCGGCGCGATCGCCCGATCGGCCCTGGCGGCCGGTGCGCACGGGCTGATCATCGGTACACGGGATATTGCCCGGTTCAATGAAGAGGCCGTCAAGGCTTCTGCAGGGGCCTTGTTGCACCTGCCCGTTTGCCGGGAAGCCTTACCCTTTGCGATCGATCTGCTGCGACAGTCGGGGGTACAGGTGATCGGGGCTGCCCTGGAGAAGAGTGAGGTGCCTTCGGCACTGGACCTCACCCTGCCCACATGCCTGCTGATGGGCGCAGAAGGAACAGGCATTGATCCGGAACTATTCAAGGTACTGGATCATCGTGTCCGCATTCCCCAGTCGGACCAGGTGGATTCCTTCAATGTGTCCGTGGCTGCGGGCATACTCCTCTACGAGGCCATGCGTCAGCGAGGCAGTTTCTTGTAAGGGAGCCCGATCAGGAAACCCGTTCGAGGATAGTCGCATATCCCTGTCCCACTCCGATGCACATGGTCACCAGGGCATAGCGACCCTGTCGACGCTGCAATTCGCGGGCAGCGGAGAGCAGGATCCTGGCACCGGTCATGCCGAGGGGATGACCCAGGGCGATCGCGCCCCCGTTGGGGTTGATGCGTGGATCGAGATCATCCAGGCCCAACTGGCGGGTACAGGCCAGGACCTGGGCGGCAAACGCTTCGTTGATCTCGATCAGATCCATCTGGTCCAGGTCAAGGCCGGCACGTCGGAGGGCCAGGCGAGAGGCCGGCACCGGGCCGATGCCCATGATACGGGGTTCGACACCGGCCACCCCTGAACTGACGATCCGGGCCAGGGGGGTCAAGGCATGGTCCTGGCAGGCTTTTTCAGAGGCAATGAGCAAGGCAGCTGCGCCATCATTCAGTCCGCTTGCATTCCCGGCGGTGACAGTGCCATCCTTGCGAAAGGCCGGCTTCAGAGCGGCCAGGGCTTCCATCGTGGTGTCTGCGCGAGGAAATTCATCTTCCTGAACGATCAATGGTTCCTGTTTCCGACGAGGGATGTGGACCGGTGCGATCTCTCCGGCGAGGATGCCGGCAAGCCGGGCAGCTTCCGCCCGTTGCTGTGAGCGGAAGGCAAAAGCATCTTGATCTTCCCGGCTGAGGTGGTATTGATCGGCGAGGTTCTCTGCCGTTTCGCCCATGGCATCAGTGCCAAAGCGATCTTTCATGGCCGGATTGACAAACCGCCATCCAAAACTGGAATCATACATCTGGGCATCCCGTCCGAATGGCGTAGAGGTCTTTGAGATGACCCAGGGACCACGGGTCATGTGCTCGACGCCCCCGGCCAGGAAGAGGTCGCCCTCACCGGCGGCAATGGCCCGATAGGCATGGATGGCGGCGGACATCCCGGAGGCACACAGCCGATTGACCGTTTCGCCCGGTACCGACCAGGGCAACCCGGCCAGCAACAGGGCCATACGTGCCACGTTGCGGTTGTCTTCGCCGGCCTGGTTGGCACATCCCAGGATCACGTCATCGATGGCATCGGGAGGCAGATCGGGATGCCTGTCCATCAATGCCTTCAGGACATGTGCCGCCAGATCGTCTGCCCGCACGGGTGACAGAGCACCGGTGAATTTGCCGATCGGCGTTCGAATGCCATCCACGAGAAAAGCCTGGGCCATGAGGGGTTGATTTTGAGCCACAAAGATAGAGGCTGGGTACCACTTAATCGGAATGCCCAACCTGGCAGCTGCCCGGAAGCTCGTGTCCGTCCATGCGCAGGAGATCGTCCAGGCGGATGGACTGGCCAGAGTCAAGGATCATCCACTCGGCACCTTCCAACAGTCGCAGGTCGGTGATCCGGAAGGATACGGTAGCAGGTTGCCCGTCCTGCATATACTCGATCGTGACGACCCGGCGCAAGGTAGCCGCCTCTTCCAGCCGGTCGTAGTAGGAGCAGTCGATGGGAGTATAGGGTCGGGTCATGAGAGAAAAACACCCCGTATCCGGAAAGGTTTTACGGATATGTAATAAAAAAAAATGTGTTTGAAGCGAAATATGCCACAAACGAAGGGGTGGCCGCCCGGAACTTTGACCCAATCAATATCCCTGTTATGAAAACGAGACTATTCTTCAGCGTATGGATCGGTCTGTTGGCCAGTTGGTCAAGTCATCTGTTCGGCCAGATCCAGCCAACCCTGGGCATTCTGGACATTTCCGTCGCGGGGTTGTCCACCGAACCCGCCCAGGCGGCGAGCATTGCCAGGGCAGAGCTGTCCAAGTTGGATCGCTATGTGATCTACAACCGGGAGGATATCACCTATGAACTGGAGCGGAAGGGCATGGTGCTCAACGATTGTTATGCCAAGGCCTGCCTGATCGATGTCGGCAAGGCCATCGGGGTACGCAAGATGTTCTCGGGCAGTCTGGAGGCGATCGATGGCCAGATCCTGGTCTCCTTCAGGGTGATCGATGTGGGCAGTGGCCAGGAAGAACATCACTTTGTCCGATCCTATCTGCATCTGCCCGACCAGGTTCCCCTGATCATCCAGTATGGCCTGCGGGAGATGTTCGGCCAGCCACTGGAAGAGACGATCCTGCAGAAGCTGACCCGGAGGGATAATTTTGAGAACAGCATCACCCTACCCCAGACCACCCGCCTGAACCTCAGCGGACCGCGGATGGGTGTGGCCTTCTTTGGGGGGCAATTGGGAAAGACCCTGGCTTCCGATGACCCAGGGGGATTCAATGCCAGCAATGTGATGTTCCAGTTCGGTTATCAGTTCGAAGTGACCTATCTGAATGAAGGAAATTTTCAGGCGCTGTTCGAGTTTGTACCGATGATCACCGGATTGGACCAGGGCAAGTTCTTTCCGAGCATCTCCATCCTGAATGGGCTGCGCGAGAGCCGTTATGGTTGGGAGATGGCCATCGGCCCGGTCCTCAACCTCACCCGGGAAGCCATCGGGTATGAGAACGAGGCAGGAGATTTCGTTCCTGACCAGACAGTGCCAGAAGGCTATAAGGAGATCCGCCGGATCGACAGCCGGGGCAATTTCACCCTGAAGTCCGGCTTTGTGCTGTCGGTTGGCAAGTCCTTCCGGTCAGGCAACCTCAACCTGCCTATCAATGCCTTCTACATTCCGGGTAAGGAAGGCGATCATCGGTTCGGCCTGTCCGTCGGGTATAACACCAAGCGATAATAGACCTTGTTTTCTGTTGGTTGACACGAGATGGGGCCTGCGGCAGGCTCCATCTCCCACCAGCGGAGCCTTTGATAGATATCCGATTGGTTCTTTGGTTAGTAGACGGCAGGAGTGCAAGCTCCTGCCGTTTTGCTGGTAGGGTGCCATACCTGATCGATACCCGTCTCCGCTTTCTGGCAGAGACGGGTATCCAGTTTGGTCGAAGGGGTTATCCTTTTGGGTCCTCTTCCGTGGAGGGTTGTGGTCCTTCCTCGGCTTTCTTGCCCAGATACGCAGGCAGGTCCATGCCCGCCATGTTGAACAGATCGCTCATCGGGGGGACAGACTTGTAGAGACCGGAAATGAATTTCGAGGTCGAATTGCCTTCCCCTTCCTGTTGTTGGCCACCTTCCCAGACGGTCACCTTGTCGATCTTGATATTCTTGATAGCCTCGACCTGGGTTTTGACCAGTTCCTCGAGCTTGTCGGCGATCAGCATCAGCACGGCATCGCGGCTGTTCCCGCCGGCGGCAGCAACGACCTTCTGGAAACCCATGGCCTGCTTCTCCAGGACTTCGAAGATACCCCGGGCTTCAGCCTCCTTCATCAGGTAGATGGCATCGGCTTCACCCTTGGCCAGGCGGCGTGTCTGTTCGGCTTCCGCTTCTGCCATGATCTCCTTCTGGCGCTTGGCGATCTCGGCCTGGACGATGGTGTCGGCTTCGCGGGTGGCCATTTCCCGTTTGGCCCTGGCTTCTTCCGCCTTCTGTTCAGCGGCGTAGGCTTCTTCCAGTGATCGGGCGGAGGCGATCTTTTCTGCCGCGGTGGCCTGGCGCAAGGCTTCAGCCTCCTTCTCCCGGCGCTCGGCATTGGATTGGGCGATCTTGACCAGGGCGAGGTTTTCCCCGTCGGTGGCGGAGGCCTGGGCATCGGCTTCACCGATCTTGGCCTTGGCATCGGCCGCAGATACCTGGATCCGCTTGTCCATCAGGGCTTCCGCTTCACCGATGGAACCGGTCCGTTCCTTTTCAGCCACCCGTACCTTGGCTTCGTTGATCGCCTTGGCGGCCGCTTCTTTACCAAGGGCTTCGATATAGCCGGATTCGTCCTGGATATCCGTGACGTTCACGTTGATCAGCGTCAGGCCGATCTTGCGCAGTTCACTGCCCACATTGGAGGCCACGTTGGTCAGGAACTTGTCGCGGTCGGAATTGATCTCCTCGATATCCATCGTAGCCACGACCAGACGCAGCTGACCGAAGATGATGTCCTTGGCAATGTCCCGGATCTCATCCATGGATTTGCCCAGCAAGCGCTCGGCGGCATTGATCATGATCCCTTCCTCATTGCTGACGGCCACCGTGAACCGGGAGGGGACATTGACGCGGATGTTCTGCTTGCTCAGGGCCCCTCGCAGATCGACGTCGATGGAGATCGGGGTCAGGTCGAGGTACTCCCAATCCTGGATGACCGGCCAGACAAAGGCGGCACCTCCCGCCAGGCACTTGGCGGATCCCGATCCGGTTTTCCCGTAGATGACCAGGATCCGGTCGGATGGGCACCGCTTATACCGGCTGACAAAAAAGAAGATCATCATCAGGGTCAGGGCGATCAGGCCGAAAAGGAGGAATGCTGCTTCTTGCATGGTAGGGTTACAATGGTTTGGTTCAGTAATGGTATTCGAGCGGTTCAGTTGGATCCTTGTTCACGAAGTTCCTCAACGAGCAGGACTCGGTCGTCCAGGATGCCGATCACCCGGACCATGGTGCCATTGACCAGGGTTTTCCCTTCCGTGACGGCATCTACTTCCCGCAGTCCGTTCCCCAGTTGGATCATGACCTTGCCCATTCCGGACTTCAGGGCCGGGATGGACAGGTAGACCTCTGCAGACTGGTAGAGCGCTTCATCGATATGGTAATTACCTTCCTGGGTCTGCTGGCCGAAAAGGTACAGGAGATAGCCGACGAGGGCCATGGCCAGCATGCCGCTGACGAGGCCGACCACCAATGCGGTCAGGAGAAGGCCCCCCTTGCCGAGTACAATGACCCCGGCCCAGCCGAAAAACGTGAAAAAGGCGATGATGCCCCGGACCGACAGCCAGGTGAAACCGGGGTCAATATGCGTGCTGTGATCCACGTCGGTATCCGTATCGAGATCGACACCCAACCCGATGAGGTTGATCACGAATTGGAAAATAAAGAGCACACTGAAGAACAGGGAGACTCCCCAGAAGACCTGTTGGGCCCCGTTCAGGGCATCCCACCATTGACTTATCGATTCCGTCGACATGACCGCTGTTTTCTCAACCTCCAATATAGGTGATATGGTCGAACAACAAGATGAGGAATCCGGCCGGTGTTGATCTGATATCTTCGACAAACTTCGAGGAAAACAGGATGAATCTTCATTGGTGAAGTCTCCTGCTCCTGCATGAGCGGTGTGGAAGCCGGCTTTCGATCAGAAGTTGATGTATCGGGAAGGATCGACCGGTTTGCCTTTATACCACAGCTCGAAATGAAGATGGGGTCCGCTGGACAGGGTTCCGGTATTCCCGATGATGGCAATGGCCTCACCAGCGCGGACGATGGCCCCGTTTTTCTTCAGAAGGCTGCTGTTGTGCTTGTAGAAGGACATCACCTGATTGTCGTGCATGATGCCGATGGTGTTGCCGGTCTCCAGGGTCCAGTCGGACAGGATGACCACGCCATCCATGACCGCCTTGATCGGGGTGTTTTTGGGGGCCAGGATGTCCAACCCGTTATGGTCCTGGTCGGGCATGAAACCAGCGCTGATCTCCCCTTTCACCGGGGGAGTGAAGTAGAGTTTTTCCAACGGCCGACCGGAAGTGTTGTCGCTGGCCTGGATGGCGGCCTGTTGCCGCAGTCCTTCCCCGAGGCGAAAATTATTGCGCAACATCTGGTCCTCTTCGATCCGTTGTACTTCTTCCAGACTGTCCTTCACCATACTCGGCTGGTCTTCCTCGACGGGTGGTTTGATCTCCCCGGTCAGGATCTGGCGGACATTGTCGGTGTAGCGTTTCTGGAGTTCAAGCTGTTTTTCCATCTCATCCACCTTGACGCGGAGTTGAATAAGTTCCGGATCCATGGAGGCATCTCCGTAACCGGGGATCCATCGTTTGAGCGGTGTGGTGATAATCAGCATGGCCACGACAATGGCCAGGCCAACAAGGATGGAACTGACCAGGATATAGAGGTTGAGTGGAGTGAGCGTATATGCGCCGACCTCTTCAAGGGAATCTTCCTTCAGAATGACTAGCCGATAAGGCTTTTTCAGCCGCTGACGCAGTCGATTTCGGGTATTTGACGGCTGTTCTTCCATGGAACTGCTAATTTGCTGCGAATTAAAATAATTTTGCGGTATAGGTTGTTATATGCCTGTTCCAGCCGATTGGTATGGTTTTTCGTATAACATGTATTGCTAATATCATATCTGCCTTGAGATCCTTCCGCTTTTCCTTTCTATTTGTGCTTTTGATCGCCCTGTCCAGTTGTGCGACGCAGAAAAGCCGGGAGAATCCATCGATGATGGGCAGATTCTACCACAATACAACGGCATATTACAACGGCTATTTCAATGCCAATGTACTATTGGAAGGCAGTGAACTGAAACTGGCCACCAACAATCAGGACAATTATACTCAGATCCTGGATGTATATGATTATGTCAACACCGCTGATCCTGAAGTCGTCGCCGCTGATCTGGACAAGGCGATTGAAAAGGTATCGGTGGTAGCCACCCTGCACCGTCCCAGTCACTGGGTAGACGATTGCTATCTTCTGGTCGGGAAAGCCCAGTACCTGAAGCATGACTACGAGTCGGCAGAGGAAACGCTGGTGTACCTCAAGGAGGCCTATTCTCCGGAAGCCATGGCGTTGAGGAAGAAGACCATCAACAAGAAAGCCCGGGCCAAGGCTCGGGAAGATGAGCGGAAGGAAAAGAAGAAGATCGCCGAGAAGGAACGTGAGGAGCGGCAGAAGCTGCAGGAAAAGGAGCGAGAGGAGCGGAAGGATGAAGCGGAAAAGTCGCGGAAGGAACGCAAGAAAGCCGCTGCCAAAGCCGCCAAGGAGCGACGAAAGGAAGCTGACCGCAAGCGGAAAGAGCGAGAAAAGGAAGCCAAAGCCAGGGCCAAGGCCAGGAAGAAGGGAAAGAAGCCCCCTCCCAGGAAGAAGACCGTTCCCACGACTGAGCAACTGGACACCATCACCCAACTGGAGGAACCTGCCGATATTGTCGAACCAACAGCAGAACCACCATCCGATCCGGAGGAGGTCGATGCACCCGAGCAGGAGGAAGCCGACGTTGAGCCCCAGGAAGAGAAGCCGAAGGAGGACAATTATTTCCTGAAACATCGCCCTGCATATGCGGAGGGCATGCTTTGGCTGGGTCGGACCTATATCGAGCGTGGCCTGTACGACGACGCTATGCGGGCATTCAACGAAGCTGCCATACATCCGACCGCCTCACCGGAGGTACGACGTGAGGTACCGGTAGCCCAGGCCCATATGTTCCTGGAGCGGGAGATGTACGATGCAGCTGTTCCCTACCTGAAATCGTCGATCACCCTGGCGAAAAAGAAAAAGGAGAAGGCCCGTTACTATTATATCCTGGGCCAGATCTACCAACTGCAGAACCAATATGCCCTGGCGGTCGAATCGTTCCGACAGGTGATCAAGATGCGACCCGTCTACGAGATGGAGTTCAATGCCCGGCTGAACCTGGCTTTGGGTGAGTACCGTTCCGGCCAATCGCCTGTAGCTGATTCGCGAAAGGAGATGGAGAAATTCCTAAAGGACACCAAGAATGAGGAATATCGCGACCGCATCTATTTCGCCCTGGCCGAGATGGATCTGGACCTCCAGGATACCATTCAGGCCATTGCCGATCTGAAGGAATCGGCCCGGTACACGTCGAAGAATGTTTCCCAGCGGATCGAGACCCATCTGAAGCTGGCTCAACTCTACTTCAGCCAGGACCTGTTCGTCGAATCCAAGATCTATTACGACAAGGTGGTCGCCGAGATGAAGCCGACCGATGATCGGTATGCTATGGCCAGTCAGCTGAGCAAGAACCTCAAGGAGATCGCCAGCAACATCGAGATCATCACCCTGCAAGACAGTCTGTTGATGATCGCCGGACTGTCAGAGAAAGAACGGATCGCACTGGCCGAGCAGATCAAGGAGGATCGCCTGGCCAAGGCAGCGGAAGCCACGGCCAATGCCGACAATGAACCCAAAGCCGCGGGGCAGAACGTGTCCATCAGCCAGGGCCAGTTCGGTCGTCGACCCGGGCAGGGCAGCTCCGGTCCGTCAAAGTCCAATTTTTTCGCCTACGACGCCAAATCGCTGGATCGGGGCATGAAAGACTTCCGGGATTACTGGGGTAATCGAACCCTGGAGGACAATTGGCGGCGTTCCAACCGGTCGACCAGCTTTGCGGTCGAAGAGGCGGAGCCGGCAGAAGAGGCTGTAGAGACCAGCCTGACCAATAGTGAATTGGAGGAGATGTTCAAGGACGTGCCATTCACTGAAGAAGCACGACTGGCATCCGAAGATAAGATCCAGGACGCCATGATCGCCCTGGGACGGTTGTATCGCGAGCGTTTGCAGAACAGTGAAAAGACCGTGGAGATCCTGTCCGAACTGCTGGAGCGGTTTCCGGACACCAAACATGAGCTGGATGCCTGGTATTTCCTTTATCTCGCTCACCGGGACCTCGGTCAGTCTGACCAGGCTAAAAAATATTATGACCTGATCACCGGCAAGTATCCGGAATCGACCTATGCCCGCGTACTGAGTGACCCGAACTATCTCGGCGAATCGCTGGAGAAGGAGCGGCGTCTCAATAACTACTACCGGCAAACCTATGATGATTTCACGGCAGGTCGTTATGAATCTGCCTGGAATCGACTGAGCCAGGTGGATACCCTGTTCGGTCCGGACAATCGCCTCCAGGCCAAGTTTGTGTTACTCCGGGCAATGACCACCGGCAACCTGGAAGGAAAGGATGCGTACATTGATGCGTTGAAGGATCTGGTCGCCAAGTATCCAGATACGGAGGAGGAGACCCGGGCCAAGGAGATCCTGCGCCTATTGGGTGACAAGTCGGTTGCACCCAAAGACCTCCCCAACCAGAACCAGGCGGACAGTGAATACAATCTCGACCCTGAGGGCACCCATTACGTGATCATCAACTGGTCGCTCAAGGCCGTGGACCTTCAGAATGCCCAGAATGCCGTCAACAACTTCAACAGGAAGTACTTCAAGGCGGATCGGCTCCGGCTGTCGTCCAATATCTTCCTCACCGTCGATGTGCCCCTGATGGTCGTCCGTAAATTCGACAATGCTGCCAAGGCCATGGCGTACTACGAGCTGGCCATGAAGTATGCGGAAGAGTTCCTGGAGAAGGGTGATGCAGCTTTGAAGGTCTATCCGGTGACCCAGCAGAATTACCGGGTCATCCTGAAGAATCGTTCCCTGGATACCTACGATACGTTCTTCCAGGAGAACTATCTGTAGGCGCCTGTTCTGGTTCCGGCAGTACCAGCGGTGACACACCGGATCGACCCGGAAGTACCTTATGCGATCAGCAATCGGGCGATCGGTGGGTGGCCGGTACCGAGAATAATCTGTGGATCCGTATCCAGCCAGGAACGCAGGATATCGGCGTAGATCGATCGGAAATCCACCTCAAATACCATATTCTCATCCTGGAGATGGATCAGGTCGGGCGGGGCATTGACAAAGCCCGGTTTGACCAGGTGGCCTTCATTGATCAACCAGAGCACGCTGGCCGTGCCATGGTCTGTGCCGCCACTGCCGTTGGCCTGCACCCGCCGTCCGAATTCGGAGAAGGTCATGATCAGGGTATCGGTCAGCAGGTCATGCGCCTTGAGATCCCGGACCAGGGCGGTCACCGCTTCATCGTACTGCCGGAGCATGCGTTCGTGGCGGTTCGCCTGATTGACATGGGTGTCGAATCCGGTCAAACTGGCATAGTAGATCCGGGTATCGCTGTCAGCCGTGATCAGCTCGGCGATGGTGCGCAGGTCTTTTCCCAGTTGCGTAGCCGGATAGCTTGTTGACGCCGAATGTGTCTTGCTTTTCTCCAGCAGCCAGGCCGCACTTTCCTGGGTCTCCGCCAGGGTCTGGTAGAGATAAGAGGCCATGTCTTCCTCATGGGCATGCCGATGAGCCGTCACGGCATCCAGGAACGGACTTTTTGCCGCGCGGTTCAGGGCTTGTGGATTGCGCAGGGCGAACCCCTGGCGATGGTCTCCTTTCAGGGCCAGGGCCAGGGCCTGGTCGACCTGGATCGCTTCGTGTGGCCTGCCGGGGTGTTGGTCCAACCAGCGACCCAGCCATCCGGAAGCGAGATAGTCCCTGGCGTCACTTCCGGTATGCCAGATATCCATGGACCGGAAATGGGACAGATTGGGTTCGGGGTAACCCACGCTGTTGACAATGCTCAGCCAACCCTGGTCATAGATGGACTTGAGTCCGGACAGGGCCGGGTGAAACCCCTGCAGATCATGCCCATACAAGGCATCCTGCCGGCGGATGGCCAGCTTGCCCCGCGCCTTGAAATAGGTGTCATCGGAATAGGGGATCATGGTGTTCAGTCCGTCGTTCCCACCGGTCAGCTGGATGATGATCAGGCGTTTGCCGGATTGGTGAGCGGACAGGAGGGTCTGCCCCCTGCGAAAGATACCCGGGACGGTCAGGGAAGCGGAAGCCAGGGAGGAGAGACGGATGAATTGACGACGTTTCATGCATGGTCGATTATGCGAGTTGATAGGAGGGCAAGCCGCAGAGCCGGATGGCAAAGGTCAGCATCTGTCGGGTTGGATCCGCTGCGCGGGCATAGGCATTGATCCAGTCCAGCTCGTCGGGTGGCTGATGGGGGAGGAAATAGGCGATCAATTGATTCCTGGCCTCCTGCATCGGCAATCCATGGACCATAGCGAGGAGGGATTGGGGGTCGACATCGGCCTTCAGCCGCCGGATGGCCGCCATTTGATCCACAGCTTCGGGGTCGCCGGGCAGGGGCAGGTCGACATTGGCGGCCTCAAACAGGATCATGGGCAGCTGAAGTCTCAGCAGGAGGCGTTGATTATCGATCCAGCTTTTCCCGCCATGCCAGCCGGCTACACTGGGTGGAAAGAAGAGGACCTGGCCCAGGGCTGATTGGCCCATCGCGAGTGCTGTGGGATCGTCAAAGGAGCCGTGGAAGGATTTCAACAGTCCCGCGATCAATTCGACAGGTGACTTGATCCGATTGCCGACATTGGCCAGATCATAGAACCAGTCGCTGAGAAAGATCTCCTTCATCAGGCTGGTGATGTCGTATCCCGACTGAAAGAACCGGATTGACAGGCTCTCGATCCGGGCCTCATCGGGGGTATCATGCACAAAATACCGGTAGATCTTGCGGGTGACAAAGCGGGCGGATTCCGGTCGGTTGAGGATCATTTCCAGGATGTCCTGACCATTCCAGTTGCCGGTTTGACCGAAGAAGGTCTTTTGGCCCCCGTCGTGGTCGGCAGCCTTGTAGATGAATTCTCCTTTGAGGGGCTGGCAAGCCCAACCTGTGAAAGCGCGGGCCCCTTCACGAATATCCTGTTCGGAGTACTGGCCTCGTCCCAGGGTAAAGAGCTCCATGAGTTCGCGGGCAAAATTCTCGTTCGGATGGTCCTTGTGGTTCTGCTGGTTATTGAGGAACAGGATCATGGCCGGATCGGTGGCCATGGCCAGGGTAAGGTCAGAGAAGCGCCCCAAAGCATGCTGATGAATCGTATTGGCATAGGTGCGGGCCAGTCCGGCAAAGAGGGTCTGGACCGCAAAGTGGCCGTGCCAGAAGAGCATCATCTTCTCGCGGAATCCCACACGTTGGGGATCAGCCATCCGGTGTACCCAATCGCGGTTGAGACCGGTGATGAGCAGGCGGCGTTGTTCCTGGTTGGCCTGCTTGCGCTGCTGACGCCGTTGCATCCTGGACAAGGCTCCTTCAATGTCCGACATTTCCTCAGTGGTCGTGCCGCCCAGGGAAGGAGTGCGATCTGCTTCCCGAAAGAGATCCACCACAGCCTGTTCGATGGACCAGTCCCGGCGTCGGATCCATTCGGCCGGACTGAGGCCGAACCCGGCCCGGCTGTAGAGATGAGCGAGTTTCTGTTGGTGGGTCAGCATAGGCATGGTATTGAGGGAGAAACGTCCCTGAAGCGCTGACTATTGGAAGCGTTGCGTTAACGAAGGTTTAAGCAGGAACGAAAAAGGCCCGAAATGGATTCCATTTCGGGCCTTTGCAACACCGGAGGTATTGCCAGTTAGTCGGGTTCGAATCCGATGATGAAGTTGAACTGGCCGTATTCCGACCATTTGCTACCGGTGGGAAGATTCTTGTCAAATCCGAAACCATAGTCGAATCCGAGCAATCCGAACATGGGCAGGAAGACCCGCAGACCGGCACCGGCGGAACGGCGCAGATCAAATGGACTGTATTCGCGGAAGGTACGCCAGGCATTACCCCCTTCAACAAAGCCCAGGACGAAAATGGTCGAGCTCGGATTCAGGGAGATTGGGTAGCGCACTTCCAGGGTGAACTTGTTGAAGACGGAGGCATACCCGCGGTTGTTGGCCGGCAGGTCGCCCACATCATAACCGCGCATGGAGATCAACTCGTTACCGATGAAGAATGCGCCCTGGTTGGCCAGTCCGGCACCGCCCACCTCAAACCGTTCGAAGGGAATGGTGCCTTTGTCCGGATTGTAGTAACCCAGGAAACCGAACTTCGCGGCCGCCCTGAGGGTGAGCTTCTCGATCAGCGGGGTGTACCACTCCGTGGTCAGGCGGATCTTGTGGTATTCGAGATATTTGAATTTGGCCTCGGCGTCCTGGAGGGCGAAATTGGTGAGGGGCTGAAACCAGGAGTAGGGAGGACTCAACTGGGCGGACAGCTGTACCAGCGAGCCACTGCGCGGGAAGGTCGGGTCAACGATGGTATTCCGGGCCAGGCTCAGCTTGAGATAGAAGTTGTTGAACTTGCCCTTGGTGATGGTGCTGCCATCATCCAGGAAGAAACGGGAGTAGTTCTGGAGGTTGAGGGTCTGGAAGTTCAAGGCGGTTGTGAGAATGAAATTGTCATCCGGCCAGCGCAACCGGTTGCCCAGTGAGGCGGTCAGGTTGAAGATATCCAGTCCGCTGTATGACTCGGCATTCCGGCTCAATCCGTTGGAGACCGAGTTGAAGAAGGCGGCCACGGTGAAGTTGCGGGGTTTCTTGCCGCCCAGCCAGGGCTCGGTGAAGGATGCGTTGTAGGACTGAAAGAAACGGCTGCCTCGCTGAGCGCGGATGGACAGACGTTGTCCGTCTCCTTGCGGTAACGGATGCCAGGCTTCCGGGTGGAAGATGTTCCGCATGGAGAAGTTGTTGAAGGAAACGCCCAAGGTGCCGATCACGCCCTGGTTGACCCCTCCCCAACCGGCGGACAGCTCGAGCTGGTCGGACGGTTTTTCCTCGAGGGTGTATTCGATGTCCACCGTTCCCCGCTGTGGATTGATGGGGGTGTTGATGGGCATGTTCTCCTGGTTGAAATAGCCCAGGTTGATGATCTGGCGTTGGGAGCGGATGATGTCCGAGCGACTGAACTTGGCTCCCGGCACAGTGCGCAGTTCACGGCGGATCACGTGTTCATGCGTGCGATCGTTCCCGTTGATGACTACCCGATCGATGGTAGCCTGAGGACCTTCATACAGGCGGATCTCCAGGTCGATGGAATCACCGTCAATGGAAGTTTCGACAGGATCTGCCTGGAAGAACAGGTAGCCATCATCCATGTAGAGGGAGCTGACATCGGCGCCGTCCATGCTGAAGGTCAGGCGGCTTTCGAGCAGTTCGGTATTGAAGACATCCCCTTTCTTGATCTGGAGAACCCGGGAAAGGGTGGCATCATCGTAGATGTAGTTGCCGCGCCAGGCGATATTCCGGAAGTAGTAGACCGGTCCTTCATGGACATCCATGTGAATCCGGACCCGGCCCTTATGATCGCGCCACACCGAATCACGGAGGATGCGGGCATCGCGATACCCCAGGGTATTGTAATAGGCAATGACCTTTTCCTTGTCGTCCTTGTAGTCGGCAGCGATCAGTTTGGATTTGGTGAAGATCTTCCACCGGTGCTTGGTCTCCTTCATCTGCTTGCGCAGCTTCTTGGCCTTGACGTTATCATTGCCGGCGAAAGTGATGGCCTCGATCTTGATCCGGGGCCCCTTGTCGATATCAAAAATGAGCTTGACGGCATTCATCAGTTGCTCATCAGCTTCTTCGATCACCCGGACCTGGGCATCCAGGAAGCCCTTCTCGACATAATAGTCCCGAAGGGCATTCTGGCAGGTGACCCGGTTATTCTCCGTGATGATGGTTCCCTTGACCAGGTATTTGTTGACGATCTCATTGAGATCATCGTGAGCGGATTTCTTGACTCCCCGAAAGGTATGCCTGGCGAAACGGGGCCGTTCAGCGACCACGATCTCCAGGAAAATGACATCCCCGATCCGTTTTTCCTCGATGATCTGGACATCGGTGAAGAGCTTGAGCTTCCAGAGTGCCTTCAGGGCCCGGGAGATATCGTCGCCAGGCAGATTGATCTTGCCACCCACGCGCAAGCCGGACACGGCAAGGAGGGC
Source organism: Lewinellaceae bacterium (assembly GCA_020636225.1). Classification (GTDB taxonomy): domain Bacteria; phylum Bacteroidota; class Bacteroidia; order Chitinophagales; family Saprospiraceae; genus JAGNXB01. The sequence continues at coordinate 202,018 of JACJYI010000003.1, forward strand.
ATTGGCATCCGTATTGCTCGCCCCGGTGATGCGCAAGCCACCTACCTCGAGCTCTTTCGGATCATCCGTATAATCAATGGTTTGGAGGTCTTCCTGACCTTGTGCAACGAGGCTGACCATCAGGAAGAAAGGAAGGAGGAGCAGGCGCATATATCGAATAGGGGTAAAGGACGTGCAAAAAACGAAGAGGCTGGGGAATTCGCCCCCTTCAGAGGGAAGTCTTAACATCATTTTAAACGTTCTGAGTCGAGAGCTGATCGGATGTTTTGCCAAAACGTCGTTCACGATGCTGGAAGTCGAGGAGGGCCTGGTAGAAATCCGGACGTCGGAAGTCGGGCCACATCACCGGGGTGAACACCAGTTCAGCATATGCGATCTGCCACAGCAAGAAGTTGCTGATGCGGGTTTCGCCACTGGTGCGGATGAGGAGTTCGGGATCCGGCAGTCCAGCTGTATTCAGATGCTCGGCAATGGTTTGTTCGGTGATCTGATCGGGATCCAGGTGGCCGGATGAGACCTTTCGGGCGATCCGGCGTGTGGCCTCCGTGAGCTCCCATTTCGCGCTGTAGTTCAGGGCCAGGATGAGGGTCATCCGGGTATTCTCGCGGGTGGCCTCGATCGCTTCGAGCAGGGCCTGGGCTGTTTTGGCGGGCAATCGGGAATGGTCGCCGATGGTCTGCAAGCGGATCTGGTTGTCCTGGAGGGTCTTGATCTCCTTGCGGATGGTCTGGACCAGCAGGCGCATCAGGGCATTGACCTCGCTGGCCGGACGCCCCCAATTCTCTGTCGAGAAGGCATAAAGTGTCAGGTATTGGACTCCCAGTTCCGCCGCCGCTTCCGTGACCTCCCTGACCGACTTGACCCCATTGCGATGACCGAATACCCGAGGCTGGCCATGAGCCTTTGCCCAACGCCCGTTCCCATCCATGATGATGGCTACATGGCGGGGAAGGCGGGTCATATCGATCTGAGTACGGATGTCCATTGTGAGAGCTAGCCTGCAAAGTTACGAAGAATGGGGAATGCAGCCTGTGCCGGTTTTTTTCTATCTATGTTCCATGCAGATACGTGAACTGATCCTGCGCTGGCAGGCCCTGTGGCATCCTGAGCGCTACCATGGTTGGGGACGCCGGCGGGGTTATTTTGAAGGATGGTATGTCAAGGTGGTATCATCCGATGGTGCCCTGGCCCTGGCCATCATCCCGGGTATTTCGAAGAAGCCGGACGGGCAGTCCGAAGCCTTTATCCAGGTATTGAATGGTGTGGAGGCAACCGCAACCTATCACGTCTTTCCCATTAAATTATTCCGGCCCGAGACCGATCGGTTTGCCCTGGCGATTGGCCAGAACCGGTTTTCAGATCAGGGTATTCAACTGGATCTGCCGGATCTGTCAGGCGAGGTTAGATTCCTGGACGGGTTTCCCTGGCCGAAGACCCTGGGGGCTCCCGGTATCATGGGGTGGTATGCCTTCATACCGTTCATGGAATGCTATCACGGCGTTTGGAGCATGCATCATCGCCTGGAGGGCCAGTTGTCCTGGAAGGGGAAGGACATCAGCCTGCAGGGCGGTATCGGATATGGGGAAAAAGATTGGGGGACATCGTTTCCCAGAGGCTGGATGTGGATGCAGTCCAGTCATTTCGAGACCGACCGTCGCATATCGGTGATGGCCTCTGTTGCGCATATCCCCTGGCTGGGTAGCTCATTCGTCGGATTTATCGGTGGTATCCTGCTGGACGATCGCCTGATCCGGTTTGCCACCTATACGGGAGCCAGGCGCAAGGCCACCATCCGGGGTGAGGAGCTGGAGATCGGCTTTCGGGACCGTCGGCATGAATTGACCATCCGGGCGACGCCTGGGCCCGGGGCGCACCTGCAGTCGCCCATCCGCGGAGAGATGGCCGGGAAGGTCAATGAAAGCCTGCAGGCCAGATTGGACGTTACCTTCAGGGAGAACGGTCAGGTCATCTTTCAGGGAATCGGCCGATGGGCAGGTCTGGAAGCCGCCGGGGAGGTGGACAGCCTGCAAAGTACGGAGTGGGTATCCTGAATAAAAAAGCCCTTCCATCCGCGAGGAGGAAGGGCTGGTCCATCGGGCAGGATGGGCTTACTGGATCACCAGATCGAATTCGACCTGGATGTCCGTCTCGCCGCCGGCATTGGTGATATCGCCCTGGGCGACTCCGGTAGCACCTTTATCCGGTTCATGGCGCAGGGTGACCTGTAGTTTGCCGGTCGCAGCATCACCGGTCGTCATGGTCGTCTCCAGACCGATCGGTGCGCCATTGGCATCCGTATCGGCATAGGAAAAGGTCAGTGTGATGCCCTCGGTGAGGCCAAAGAAGAACTGGTGTTCGGTGCCCTCATCCAGGATCTCCTCGGTGATGTCTTCCGCGGGGGTCTCCGTTTCGTTCAGAAGCTCCAGGCTGACCGAATAGGTGGTGTTGGCAGCCAGGGCACCAGAGGTGATGGTGGGTGCATTGCCACCTTCTCCATCCGGATCGCGAAACTGGAAGACGACCGGTGAACCACCTCCCTGGGGGGTCCAGGTCATGGTGAGGGTGGTGATCACTTCTTCTTCATTGACTGGATCGGGGTCCTTGCCGCAGCTGGAGACCAGGAGAGCCGTGCTGAGCAGGAAAACAGGAATGATAAGTTGCTTGAACATACAATTGGATTTAAAAGTGAACATAGGTTTTGAGGTAGTAATTTCTTCCGGGGGCATCGGCGAAGTATCGCAGACGATCCAGGTAATCGCGGTAGGATTGATTGAGCAGGTTGTCCACTCCTGCATTGATCCGGATCCTGCCCCGGGACCACTCCGCGGTCAGGCCGACTAGGGTATAGCCAGATGGAGGCGGAGCAAAGTCCTCTGTGGGACTCTGATCCTGCCGCAGGACCTGCCGGATCTGAATACCAGCTGACAGGGCTGCCCCTGACGCATCGGGCTGGTTGTGTAACCGGAGACTGTGTCGAAATTGCATGGGTGGCATCCCGAAAAGAGGGCTGGCCTTCTGAAGGTCGTCTGACCACAGCAATGCGGCCTGACCCTGATAGTCGAGCCAGGAAGTCATGGCGATTGTGAGGTCCAGATCCAGGCCGGCCAGGAGGGCATTGGTCTGCTGATAGCGAAAGACCGGGAAGGCTCCCCGGATGGTCAGTTCGTAGTCGCCTGTCGGACGCAGGTAGATGAATCCGTAGATCGGATTGAGGTATGTGGACAGGTTGATCGTCCAACCGGGTCGTCTGTTCTGGATGGTGAGGATGGTTTTCAGACTCCGTTCAATGCCCAGGCTGTCATTGCCGATCTCCAGGGCCGCGGTGGCATGGTGGAGCCCTTCACTGAACAGTTCGTTGGCTCCGGGGGCACGAAAGGCAGAGGCGACTTGAAGCGTGGCTTGCCAGTCAGGAGAGAAGCGGAAGAGGCCTCCTGCTGAACCACTGATATTGAACCAGTCGAAGGTGGGCCGAATGAGCTGGTCCTGGTCATTGAACTTGGCTACGTCCATGGATCGGTAATCGGCGCGCACTCCGGCTTCCAGCTCATAGGCGGGCTGGATATACCGCTCAAAGGCGAACACCGAAGCCGTGGTGCTGATAAAATTGGGAATGAGGGGCCGCACGCCCGTGCCAGGTACATTGTAGTTGCTCTGGTACTGCACGCTGCTTCCGATGGTTCCGGCCAGGTGGCGCCAGGGCCGATGCTCGGCCAGGATCTCGCCCTGCTGGCTGATGATGGTGAGATCGAGTGCCGGGATGTTGTCGCGGTCGCCTCGTCGGACATCATATTCCTTCCGTTCATCGAATTGCAGACTGTAGCGTCCTTTGAGGGTCCACATCCCGGAGATCTTCCGGCTGGCTTCGACCTTGGCGAGATGGTGGATCACGCGTTGTTGTGGATTGAGGATCTCATAGGTAAAGGGATTTTGGATCCAGGGTTCATCCGCCTGGATGGCGGCCTGCAGGTCAGTGGTGTTGCCAATATGCGCGGCGCGAAGGATGCCGAATCCGGCCTGGTACAGGCTGTAGTAGAGATCCAGTGTTCCCTTGTTGCCGGTGTAGCCGGCCTGGGCGGAGAAGCCCCATTCCTTCTGGCCGGTATTGGAGAGGATATAGTCTGGGGCATACTGGTCGCCCAGCAGGCGGAGCGATCCGGTCGCCCGCCATCCCCATCCGGGCTGTTGCAAGCCACCCTGGATCTGGCCGGATACCTTTCCTCCCAGACCATTGGACTGGAGGTGTGTCATCAGGGATCCGGTCAGTCCGGCTGACCGGGGTAGCGGATCGGGTTTGACCAGGATCACGCCACCCAGGGCATCGGGTCCATAACGAACACCTTCTGCGCCCTTGATCACGGTCATGGTGCCGGCGACGGTCGGGTCGATCTCCGGAGCGTGATCGATCCCCCACTGCTGGCCTTCCTGGCGGACATCATTCTGAACAATCAGGATACGATTGCCGTACAGGCCATGGATCATGGGTTTGGCGATGCCGGGTCCGGTCTGGACCATCGTGACCCCGGAAACAGATTCGAGCATTTGGGCCAGGGATCGCCCCTGCAGGCGTTCGAGGGTCTGGCCAGACAGGTCGGTCCGGGTCTGGGCGGGTGCTTCGGCAACCTTGTTGGCAGTAGTGACCACCTGGTCGAGCACTTCGATATGGTGCTCCGGATAGAAATTCAGGGTAGTGTCCCGGTTCAGGATCAGGCTGATCTGGACCGGATCACACCCGACATGAGAGCATACCACGGTGATCTTGCCGGGGCAGAGGCCAGACAGGGTATAGGCACCCAGACTGTCCGCCAGGGTGCCCTGGCCTGTTTCCAGGACATAGATGGTGGAATAGTCGAGCGGCGTTAGATCGTGTTCGTCCAACACCGTCCCGCTCAGTTGCAGGTCACATTGCCCATGCAGCTGCAGGATACCTGCGAACAACAGGACAATGACCCTGAGGGTCTTGTTCATGTAAGGTTAAGGCTGAAACTTCAAAAAAAGAATGGCGTGATCGTCACACCAGGGCGGGCGGGCCACGCAGGGGGTAGCCGATTTGGATATTGGAGGGAATGGCGTCAGTCCAAGAGAAGGTGGGCCGGTGCAGATTGGTCGGCGTCCATGACGGCATCTCAGAAAAAGAGACAGGAAGGGGGAGGGAAAAGACAAAATCACAAAGAACACAAGCCTCGTGTTCCTGATGAAAATGCAAATCGTTCTTGGCATTGCACACCGGGTGGTGGTGCAGGTCAGGGTTGTGCCAGCTGCGAATGGTATACGCAGAGACTAGCCCGACCAGCAAGGCCAGGGAAATGCCTCTCCTCCATGACGCAGATTGAATCATTCCGATAAAGATACAACGAAAACGGCCATCTTGTTCAGAAGAAGGCCGTTTTGGCATTTCATTAAGCGGGGATCACTTGACCACGCGCATGATCATCCAGACATCCTCCTCCGGACGATCGCCCGGGCGGGTGCGGGCAGCAGCGATCTTGTCGATCACCTCCAGGCCTTCGATGATATGGCCAAACACGGTATAGTCGCGATCCAGGTGGGGCGTGCCCCCCAGGCGCTTGTAGGCCTCCCGTTGCTCCGAGGTATACCTGAATCCTTTCTTGGCCTCGATCTGGTCGAGGATACTGTCACTGACCCGGTTGCCCTGAACGATGTAGAACTGGGATCCGGAGGATTTTTTCTGGGGATTGACCTGGTCGCCCGTGCGGGCAGCGGCAATGGCGCCCTTTGTGTGGACCATGTCGTCCCGGAATTCGGCATCGATCTGGTAGCCTGGCCCTCCTGAACCCAGACGGGCATCGGGTCCGGCCCCTTTGGAATTGGGGTCGCCTCCCTGGATCATGAAGTTGCGGATGACCCGGTGAAAGAGCAGGCTGTCATAGAACTGCTGCTCCACAAGGTGCATGAAGTTGTCACGATGCAAAGGCGTTTCGTTAGACAGCTGGGCCAGCATATTGCCATAGGGGGTCTGGATCTCCACCAGGCAGGGTTCGGGAGCGGTGATCTGGATGGTTTTTTCCATGCGATGGGCATTGTCGCCTTTGGAGGCAGTGAGGGTAATGGTGTAATTCCCGGAGAGGGTATAGGTACAGGAAGGGCTGGCTTCCGATGAGGTTTCCCCGTTGCCGAATTCCCAGAACCAGGTGTCGGCGTGGCGGGACTGGTTGGCAAACTGGACCGTGCAGGGTACAGGAGCATCCTGTCCGGTGTAGGTGAAGTCGGCGATGGGTTTGGCGCAGGAGGCCAGCAACAGAGTGGCCAGGACCATCAGAGATACAAAATGCTGCATGTTGGATTTATTTCTCAAGGAGTCGGATTTTCATGCGGATATCATCGGTTGGTCGGTCATTACGGCCTCGGGGAACCTGTTCCATTTTTTCCACGATGTCCAGGCCTTCGACGATCTCTCCAAAAACGGTATAATCCATGTCCAGGTATGGCAGGCCGCCTTTTTCTTTATACAACTGCCGTTGTTCGGGGGTGTATTTGATGCCTTTTTTCTGCTCCCACATGTCGAGGGTGGCATCGTCCACGCCTGCACCCCAGACCAGGTAGAATTGGGAGCCATTGCTTTTTCGCTCGGGATTTTGGGTATCGTCCTTGCGGGCTGCGCCTACTGCGCCGCGGATATGGATGGCCCCGATCTCGGGTTCAAGGAGGTAGCCGGGGTCGCCATCACCGAGGAGATCGAGAGGATGGGCATTTTTCGATTTGGGATCACCGCCCTGCACGACAAAATCGGGGACTACACGGTGGAACATGGTGTAGTCGTAGAACTCCTCCTTGACGAGCTTGATGAAATTGTCGCGATGCCGGGGTGTGGTGTTGTAGAGCTTGATGGTGATATCGCCGAAGCCGGTGGTGATGACGGCAAAGGTGTGTTTGTCGCGCTGGCAGGATACGACGATCAGGGTCAGTGCGAGGAAGAGAAGGCGAAAGTGTATCATGGCATGTCGGATTCGACGGTACGAAAATACTGGATGATCAGCCGTTTGAGCCATTGTTCCTGGGTTTTCAGGCCGGTGGTATCATGCACGCGCACTTGTTCGTAGTGCGGCCATCCGTCAGCATCCCGGCCGGTAAAGGTGTAGTATCCTTCCAGGCTGAGCAGATGGCAGACGGCGATGTGCATCAGGTCCTGTTTCTCTTCCTTGGTGTAGGTGGATTTGACCCGGCCCAGTTCCTGGATGCCGATCAGAAACAGGACGGCATTCATGTCCGGCAGGGTATCCCGGCCCAGGGAGTCCTTCAGTCGGGTGCGCACTTCCAGCCAGGCAAAATCCAGTTCCCAATCTTCCATCGGGGGGCAAAAATAGGAAACTATGTGCGTGATTCGACGATCGCCGGTTGCCATTCACCTTCTGTGCTTGCCTGTTTAGCGTTGACCGTTTTGGATTAGTGTGCCAGGCTTGGCAGTTCAATGTTCAAGGATTCGCCTGCGGCACGTCAGAATACAGGAGAATGTAGAACGTAGAATGTAGAATGAGGGGTAGAACTGGAGAACTGTAGAATCGGAGAACTGGGGAATCGGAGAACCGGAGCATTGACGGGAGAATGGTCCTGTGATCGACACCGGGGTAGTGGTTTGGCAGGGTCTACTGATGGTTATTGCGCCCCTTCAGGGCTTCTTATGATGCACAGAGTGGTGGAATGGATAAGCCTGGCCCGGGCTATCCTCAAGTCGATGTGGGTGAGGTGCTTTGAAATGTCCCCTTCACTGAATCCTGAAGCCGGAGGTATGGTCTTCAGTTTTCAGTCTTCAGTCCCCGGTCTTCGGTCTTCGGTCTTCGGTCCTGCCTGCCACCTGCCAGGCTGGGGCCTTCTGTCTGTACATGATGCTATCCTTCGAAATAACACCATCACGAAATAACTCCTGAACTTCATTCATTCTCCCCGAATGATAGCATCCATCCGGGCGGCCCGCCGAGCCGGCAGCCAGGCGGCCAGGCTGCCGATGGACAGGACGGTGAACAGGACGATCACGAAATCAAACCAGCGGATCTCCATGGGATAGGCATCGATGATAAACCCGGGCGGAACCGGGATCAGGCCATAGCTGTGCTGGAGGACATAAAAGCTCAAAGCCGCCAACGAGCCCAGCAGGAAGGCGACCCCGCAGAGGAGCAGGCCATTGTAGAGGAAGATCTTCTGCACCTGGGTGCTGGTCGCCCCCATGGTCTTCAGGATGGCAATGTCCGGTCGCTTTTCGGTCACCATCATCCAGAGGGTGCCGGCGACATTGAAGGCTACGAGCAGGAGGATGAGACACATGATGGCAAAGGCCACCCATTTCTCGATGTTCATGATCCGGAGGAAGGATTCCTCCTGCCCGAGACGGTCCCTGACGACGAAGTCAGTCCCGGCCAGATCCCGGATCCGTTCCAGGGCTTGCCGGTGATCGACGCCCGGTTGGAGGGCGATCTCCACTGCGCTCAACGCGCCACGATGACTGGTGATCGACTGGACGAAGTCCAGGTTGGTGATCACATACTCCATATCGATCTCCGGCTGGATGGTAAAGATGCCTGCCGGAGGCAGAAATCGACGCAGGAAAGGCTGGTCGAATGGTCCCGTTCGCTTGCGGTTGGGCATGTAGACGACCAGGGATTCAAACACATCCCGTGTGTCGACGCCCAGTTTGGCGGCCAGGCCGGCGCCGACCATGGCCACCGAGCCTGCCACATCTTCCAGCTCCCATTGGCCATCCAGCATGGCGGAGTCGACCTGGCTAACGGCCGCATAATGCTCATCAACTCCCTTCAGTACCCCAATATCCTGGACCTCTCCATAGGCGAAGAGGGCATTTTCCACGAGCACCCGGCTTAAGGACAATACATCCGGATCATTGCCCAGGCGGGCAAGCCAGAGACTATCCGGACGGAAGGTCTTGCCCTGCGCCGGTGCGATATGGATATCCGGGTTGAATTGGTTGGACAAGCCGAATACCAGGGACTCGAATCCATTGAAGACAGACATCACCAGAACCAGGGCCGCAGCCCCGATACCCATGCCCAGAATGGACAGGCCCGCCAGCACATGGATGGCATTCGTGGATTTGCGGGTGTAGAGATACCGCGATGCGAGGAGCAGGGGAAACCTCATATGGGCGGATTCTTGATGAAGGAGCGATAGATGATTGACTGGATCTGCTGGCGGTAGCGACCTTCCTGCAAGCGATTGGGGGTCATGCTGGGCCAGGTCCTGTTCGAGAGGAAGATATAGATCAGATCATGCTCGGGGTCAGCCCATACGCAGGTGCCTGTAAAGCCCAGGTGACCGAAGGCCCGGTCGGAAACCTGGGGTGAAACATGCGTGTTCGGTCCGTTTTTGTCCTTCATGTCGAATCCCCAACCACGGCGATCCTGATCCGGGGCCCGGGTGGTAAACTGTCGGATCGTACCGGGTTGCAGGAACCGGACTCCACCGTAGACGCCATCGTTGAGCAGCATCTGGAAGAGGATGCCCAGGTCGCCGGCATTGCTGAACAAGCCGGCATGGCCCGCTACACCACCGAGCATGGCGGCGGCCATATCATGGACGTGCCCCCTTACCTCCTGCTGGCGGAAGTAAGTGTCGGTTTCCGTAGGGGCGATGTTCTCCGGCAATTGGCGTGCCAGGGGATGAAAGGTCATCGATTCAAGGCCCAGGGGCTGATAGAATTGCTGGTCGACATACTGGTCCAGCGATTGGTCAGCCACCGCTTCGACCATTCGCTGCAGGAGCATGAAACCCAGATCGCTGTACACATAGTGTCCCGGTCGTCCCGGTTTGAGGTTGAGGATGGTGGACCACAATTCGTCGCGGTAGGCATCCTTCATGTACAGGTGGTCGGCTACCAGGACCGAGAATCCGGGTTCGGGGCGATCGCGGTAGAATTTTCTGGACGGTCGTTTCCGCTTGATCGTCTTTTCGTAGAACGGGATCCAGGCTGGCATGCCACTGGTGTGGGTGAGGAGGTCGCGAATGCGGATGTTGCCCGTGGCCTTGTTCCGGCATTCGGGCAGATAGACGCCCAATGCCTCTTCGGGATCGATACGACCCTGGTCAACCAGTTTCATGACCGCCATTGTGGTGGCTGCTGCTTTGGTCACGGAAGCCAGATCATAGGTAGTATGATGGTCGACCCCACGACTGGTGGTATCATAGGTGAGACGGCCAAAGGACTTGTCCATGACCACTTTTCGGTCCTTGATCACCAGGATCTGGCCACCGGGAGCAGCGTGATTCCCGATCATCGTCCGGATCACCTCATCGATCAGGGCCAGGGTATCGGCAGACATGCCGACCTGCTCGGGTTCGGCATACCCCAGCCGCATCAGGTTGTCGCCATAGCGGCCCATGCCGGCCCGGGCCACCTGGCTGGAGGTCACCGGCAGATGCCCCTGGAAGATCATGTGGCCCATCAGCCCTTCCGCTGTGATGACCTGGGTGAGCGGGTCAGCCTGGTAGGATTGAACGACCCAGGAGAGGTCATCGAAGTTCTGCAGGCCATAGGGGTTACCAAAGTTGACCACCACGACCGGGGTCTGTTCATTCAGTTCGTGGAGAAACTCGATGGAGGAAGAGGTGATGCCAAAATTGTTCCTGGGATAGGCGGTCTGGTCGAAGAGGCCAACGATCACCGCATCGCGATCGCTCAACTGTTGTTTCCACATCCGGATGGCGGCCCGGCTGAAGTCCTTCGGGGCGGCGTAGCGGTCAAGATGGGTATAGGCGCTAAGGGTGGACTGGAAGGCATTGTTCAGGGTGTCGCCTATGTTGAGCACGGCGAGTTTGAGGGCATGCAGTTCCTTGAACGGGATCAGGTTGTCGCGATTGCGCACCAGGGTAATGGACTGTTCGATCAGTCGCGACCGGATGATCCGGCTGACCGGAGGGTTCAGGTCTTCCTCCAGACCGTCCAGGCGGACGGGTTCCAGGGAGGTCAACCCCAGGCGATACTTGGTGCGTAAAATGCGCTTGACATGGGTTTCCAGCCTGGGCAGGGGCATGTCTCCGTTGCGCACGGCTTCCAGGATCCGGTCGATGGCTTTCGGCAGGTCGGAAGGCAGGAGGAGGATGTCATTGCCGGCCGCCAGGGCTTGCCACTCCGCTTCACCATTGGCGGCGAACTGGGTCACCCCGTTCATATCCATGGCGTCGGTGAACACGATGCCGTCAAAACCGATCTCCTGCCGCAGCAAATCCTGTACCGTATGGGTGGAGAGGGTGGTGGGAATCTGGAAGGCATCATCCAGTGCGGGGATATTCAGGTGAGCCACCATGACACTTTGCAGGCCCTTGGCCGACAACTGCCGGAAGGGATATAGCTCGATGCTGTCCAGTCGCTGCCGGGAATGCAGGATCACGGGCAAGGCCTTGTGCGAGTCGGTGTCCGTATCTCCGTGGCCGGGAAAGTGCTTGGCGCAAGCCATGACATTCCCGTCCTGGAGGCCCTGCATGTAGGCGGTACATTTATTGGCCACCCTGAAGCGGTCTTCTCCGAAGGAGCGGAAGTTGATGACCGGATTGTCGGGGTTGTTGTTGATATCCGCTACGGGCGCGAAATTGACCTGCGTGCCGATGCGCCGCAATTGGCGAGCGATCTCCCGTCCCATCAGGTAGATCAGGTGGTCGTCCTCTATGGCGCCCAGGGCGATCTGCCTGGGGAAGTCGACCACTTCCGGACCATCCAGTCGCATGCCCAGGCCCCATTCGGCATCCATGGCAATAAGGAGGGGGACCTGGCTGATCTGTTGGTACTCATTGGTCAGTTCCGCCTGGCGGCGGGGCGTGCCCTGGAAGAAGCACAGGCCACCTACTCCGTATTCCCGGATCTGGTTGGCTACGGATTCCTCGTAGGCCCGGTCCTTGTTGGAATAGGCGCGGATCATGAAGAGCTGGCCGATCCGTTCCCGGACGGTCAGGCGGGCGTAGACGGAATCCACCCATTGGTTCTCCAGGATCTGTTGGCGCTCGGAATAGTAGTGAATGCTGGTGTAACCGAGGTTGGCCAACAGCGGTAGCGTGCCCATCAGGACAACAACCCAGACCGTGCGGTACATCCAACTTCTCATCATCCTTTCCTAACCAATTCCGGCGTTGGATATTGTCTCCGCCAGAGAGGGAATTTGTGGTGCTGAAACAGCCCGATGGCAAGGATAATGAATCTGCTCCTGAATGCCAATTGTGAGAGCACAGATTCAATAAAATCAGTCATTCCAATGTTAATAGACTCTGTTTAGTAATTTTTCACTTAAAGGTCGATGGCAAATCCTTTACCTGAGGTGTTTCATTTCTGGCCCGGCTCAAGCCGCCGGCCCCGAGCATTCGGGGTACTTTTTGTCTTGGCAAAAAGCCAGCCTGGCCGGCAGGCAGGTAGGCATCCCGCTCATCATCCACTGGATGATGCACGGGACTACAACATGCGGGGCATGTTGCAGAAACCGCTGTCGCCAAAATGGACCTTGTTTTCATTCTTCTGACCGGTGAAAACGGACTTTTTGCAAGAGGGGCATTTACATCATGACCCGGCCGCTCCGGTTTTGCCGTGGGAATCTAATAGCTTTGAATCCTTTTATTGCTTTTCTAGCCGGGAAGAATTCTTCTTCATTTCGGCAAAACAATGCGGCAATCTTCGGTTCAATCTTGTCAAAATGATAACCTTGGATCAAACCAAAATTACGGGTCATGATGTGTTTGGGAGGCCCTTGTTTGGCGACGATTTGAGTCAGGTGGTTGGTTTCTTGTGGGATACTTTACAGGCCAATAAACTTGGTTGTCAATACAAAGAGTCTCAGCTAAACTATCAGATCAGTTCTATTGGGGTTTATTTCTTTATACCCAGCCGTTCAAAAACCTGAGGGTCCTGCTTTCTGGCCCGGTCGTGCCACTCCTGCCCTTTGACCGGATCACCGGCATTGAACCAGGTATTGCCCAGGTAGACCATCAGTTCGGCATTGTCAGGCTTGATCTCCAGTGCCCGGGTGAAGTAGCGGATGGCCTCCTCGGATTGGCGACCGATCCCATAGGCGATCCCCATGAGGCGGTTGCTTTCGAAATCATTGGGATCGAGGGCCAGGGCCTTCTGGAGGTAATCAATGGAGGCAGGCAGGTCATTCTTGACTTCTCCCATATATCGGCCTGCCTCGCGATAGGTGATCTGCAGGTTGTTGGTGGCCTCGCGATACCCGGGATCCAGGCTGAGCGCCTGCTGGTACCATTGGATAGAGACCGGGTATTCCTTGAGGTAGTTGTAGGCGTTGCCCAGCAGAAGGCAGGCGTTCTTGTATCCCGGATGGATCTCCATGGCCCTGGTCAGGTGGGTGATGGCCTCCCGGATCATGGCCTCCCGGCGGGCTTCATTGGCAGGGAGGATGGCCTGCGCGATCAGCTCGCCTCCGGTGGCATTCTGGAGCTTGGCACTGTTGACCGAGGTTTGGACATCCGTCGTGAAGAGGGTATAGTTATCTTTCCAAACCGGATTGCGAGCGATGGTCTGCGCACCCCACAACAGGACAACCACCGCCAGGACGCCCCAGGAGAGTGCCGCAGATCTGGCCTGGAGTCGCTTGTGGATCAGCCATCCCAACCAGAGGGCAAAGCCGACGGATGGCATGAACAGAAACCGTTCGGACATGTTCGTGCCCACCGGGAAGACGATGTTGGACACGATGGACAGGGTGGCCAGATAGAAAAAGGCTGCAAATGCCGTCAGGGAACGCGATCTCCAACCGCGGATGATCAGGATGACCAGTCCCACGTGCAGGAGGATGCTGAGCCAGACCAGCGGGTCACTGAGATCGTGGATGGCAATGTGGCGGGGATAGTAATCATGGGTCAATGGCACGGGCCAGACCAGGAGTTTCAGGTACAACAGCAGGGTAAAGAGGATGGTGCCCCATCGTTCGGCCCCGGAAAAATACACGTATTGATTGCCCACCAGCTTGACAAATGGATTGTTCAGCATCTCCAGAGGCGGCTGACCCGTACTCCAGCCGATCACCGATCCCCGAATGAACAGGAAGCCGATGGTGGCCAGGGCGAGAGGCCAGAGGGCAATGCCCTTGGCCGGTGTCCAGGATTTGCGAAAGAACCAGAGGGAGACGGGGATGACGGCCAGGAAGGTAATGGCATTCTCCTTGCTGAGCAGGGCCAGGAAGAGGCTGGCGGCGGCTCCGGCATACAGGGCTGGTCGTTTCGTATCCCAAGCCCGGAGGACAAGCCACCATGCGCCCAGACTGCCGAACAGGGAAAGGATCTCGTCACGACCCTTGATGTTGGCCACCACCTCGGTATGCAGGGGATGGGCGGCAAACAGGCCGGCCGCCGCCAGGGCGATCCAGGCAGCCGTATCCGGGTCCATCCGTTCACGCAGCAGCAGCCTCATGGTAAAGAAGAGCAGGGCGCACAAGGCCCCGTACAACAAGGCATTGATCAGGTGGCTCATGAACGGGCTGCCCCCGAAGAGGGACTGTTCGATGGCAAAGGTGATGGGCGTCAGGGGTCGGTATCGCCCCCCGGCCACGAGATTGGCTTTTCCTTCCTCCTTGAAAAAGCCGTAGAAGGTATCGTATCTGGCCAGTCCGGATATGCCACTGATGCCCTGTTGCGTGAACATGTTCTCGGTGATGACGATCGCGTCGTCCAGGGCGTAGTCGTGGAACAGCGTGTTGACATACAAGGCGAACCCCAGCGCGACCACCAGCCAGGGGGCATAGCGGAGCAAGGGTGACCCGGTGTCACCGGTGGGCGTCTTCCGGAGGGTGGAGGTCGTTGGTTTCTTCGTGGCCATCGGATTATGCAGTACGCGGACGAAATCTGCCGTTACAGGTCGAGTGAATCCAGGAGTTCCTTCAATTTGTTGCTGGAGGGTCTCGGCGCATCGGGGGATACGATATTGCCATCGGGGTCGATAAGGATGAACCGGGGGATGCCATTGATCTTGTAGGCCGTCACAAAGTCCGTTTTCCAGCCATTTGGCGCGAACAATTGAATGCCGCCCAATTCCTTGTCGGCGACCATGGCCTTCCAGTCTTCGCGAGCCTTGTCCCAGGAACCATCATGGGTTCGGTCGTCGTCGATGGACATGCTCACGAACCGGATGTTTCGGTCGTGGTAGGCCTGCTCGACCTCTTTCAGGTGCGGGATCTCCGCCTTGCACGGACCACACCAGGTGGCCCAGACATCGACATAGACATAGTGCCCTTTGAGGTCGGACAGGGATGTGGTGTTGCCATCGACATTCTCAAAGTCGGTGAATGTCGGAGAAGGACTGCCAGTGGGCAATTCATGTTTCAGGTTGATGGATGCAGTCAGGTATTTGGTATAGGATTTTAGCATGGGTTCGAGGTTCTGGATGGCCTCCCGGGTGATCAGGGTATCGACCTCCGGGGCGGAGGCGTAGAAGGCCTTCAGTTCATTCCCGATGGCAGCCATGGCGCTATCCAGTCGGGCGTGATCTTCCAATTCGCCCAGTGCTTCGAAGTCCAGGAGTTGTTCCTCTTTCAGGGCTTTTCGGGCGAGGAAGTTGCTGTGTTCGGCACCCATGCCGGCATACCGGATGGTCTCGTCGAATTCCCGGGTGTCCAGGGTGAGGTGAAGGTCAAAACCATTCCTCAGGAAGATACTGGTCGACTCGTTGCCGTCATACAAGTTGTAGATGCCGGGGGTGATGGAGAAGGTATCCCGAAAGGTGCCATCGGCATTGACCCGGATGGTTTTTTTGATATTTCTGCCACGTACGACCAGGGAATCGCTGCTCTTTTCCGTGATCTGACCGGACAGGGACATGTAGTCTGTGGATGTCTGGCCGAAGGAGATGAACGGCAGGAAAGCGAACAGCAGGAGGAGATGTTTCATTTGATGGATGGTTGACAATGGGTGGATATTCAGATCAGGACAGGTTTCTGGAGTCGGCAGATTCTCTTGATGGCCGATCATCACAAAGCTGAACAAGTATAGCGAGATTCGGTGAAAACCGGATCAAGCAGCCTGTCGGATCCCATCAGCTAACGCCCCACCTTCCAGGCCAGGCCTGATGGAGGGTTGATCGTTGCGAGGGAGACGGGCCATTGGCATTATGCCTTACCTTTGGGGCATGTCCATATCAGGGAAGGTCATTGTCACCGGCGGGGCCGGGTATATCGGTTCGCACACCGTGGTCGACCTGCAGCAGGCGGGATATGATGTGGTGATCCTGGACAACCTGTCCAATTCGGATATCCGAGTCCTTGACGGCATCGCCGCCATTACAGGGATCAAGCCGGTATTTCACCCGATCGATATTGCTGATCATTCGGCACTGACCGACGTCCTGACCATTCACCGGCATGCCGTCGGGGTTATCCATTTTGCCGCATTCAAAGCGGTGGGCGAAAGTGTGGAGCGCCCCCTGGCCTATTACGCCAATAATGTCGGAGGGATGATCTCCCTTCTACAGGTCATGGAGCGACTGGGAATGGACCATCTGATCTTTTCCTCGTCCTGCACGGTCTATGGTCAGCCCGAGGTCCTGCCGGTGACGGAGGATGCACCTGTCCAGGTTGCCCAGTCGCCCTATGGCAATACCAAGCAGATCTGCGAGGAGATCCTGCGGGATGCGGTATCTGCGGGATCGTTCAACGGGGTGATCTCGCTGCGGTATTTCAATCCGGTCGGAGCGGATCCTTCGGCCCTGATCGGCGAGTTACCATTGGGTGTGCCAGCCAACCTGATGCCCTTCATCACCCAGACGGCCGCCGGCCTTCGCGAGGAGCTGAAGGTCTACGGCGGGGATTATGCCACCCCGGACGGCACGGCCATCCGGGATTATATCCATGTGGCCGACCTGGCCGCTGCGCATCGGGTGGCCCTGGAGCGGCTGGTGAACGGCAGGCAGGAGGAGGCATTCGAGATCTTCAATATCGGTACAGGCAGGGGCACCTCTGTCCTGGAAGTCATCCAGGCCTTCGAGAAGGTGAGCGGCCGGACGCTGCCCTACCGGATCGTGGATCGCCGGCCCGGCGATGTGGAGCAGGTGTGGGCGGATACGACCCGAGCCAACCGGGTGCTGGGTTGGACCGCTGAGCGATCCCTGGAGGACATGGTGGCCAGTGCATGGAAGTGGGAGTAAAGCTGAGCAGAGGGTAGGGTGTCAGGAGTGGATTGACCTGGAGGCTATTTGCAGTTCGCCAAAGCATGAACAATCTTGATCTGATACACTTTTCTGAATATTATCCACAATAACATGTATATTGCAATAAGATAAATGCTCACAGCCTACTATTCAAACGATGGCACACATCACCCGTCTAGTCCTGATGAAAGCCCTCATCCTCATTTTGATGCTGACAGGCACACCTATCATAGCCCAGGCACAAGTCAAAGTCGACATTCAAGCAGGTGGAGCAAACTTTCTGGGGCTGTCGATCAACACAGAGTTTGACATCCCCATTTATCGGGAGAAAGGCCACATGCTGATGCCTCGATTCGGAGTAGGGAGGACTTTTCCGGGTTACCGTTCTCCATCTTCGATCATTCATTTTGGATTACACTATCGCATTAGAAAGTTTGGCATCGGGTGTGAGACCGCCGGATTCGCAACCAGCCCGTTCGACAGCGATAGTAATTTTTTTGACCCGCCCTCGGACATCCTGGTCTATCCCGATCTGAATTATACATTCTCTTTCAATCGAAATCCGCATTTGTACCTCCGGCTATCTGCAGGAGTCTATTTCGCATTTGACAAGATCAGGGACGACATATCGGGAAAGAATAAATTAGAATGGCAGGGAGATCCTATACCTGGCGCTGGACTGACATGCGGGTATGCGTTTTAGTTTGAAAGGGAAATAAAGTGGTTCTTCCTACGGATTGACTCCCTGAAGTTGATATTTCACTATACCCTTTATGCATCACCACGATCCAGAGCCAGAAAGCGGTGCTGTAGCCGATTTGCTCCCCATTGGCTGGGTGAACTTCAAACCAAATCGGAGGTTTGAGCTACTAGAGCATGAACTGAATTCCAGATCATATCCGTAACGGAAATTTTGGGTAGATATTTTCATGATGTGATCATAAACAAATATGATCAATCGGTATCAAAGATCTACTACAATCTAGAATTTGGACTCTTGTCCTTTACTGATTGTCAAGGATAACAATGGGAGGTGGAACGCATCATTCAACCAAATTGTCGCTTGTCTGACAATAACCAGGAGCGTCTAGATCCTCAACTCCAATAAATTAGCCTTAGCTTTGAACAAGTCTAACCGGGACCTTCACCTGGTAGTCCGGTCGGCCATTAAATGCCGATATTGTTATTATGCCAAGTACTCATAACGGTCACACCTTTTTGTCATGACAAACCGAACCTTAATCCTGGTCTTTAGTCTGATTTTTTGGTCACAGATGATTGCGCAACCCGCACAATTTTACTTTGGTGACCTTGGGAAAGACCAGATTGCGCAGATGATACCATCGACTGACGGAAACTTCCTGGCGACAGGATCAAAGATGATTGACAGTCAGCAGCAAATCTGGTTGCTCAAAGTCAATAAGGATGGCGTCGTTTTATGGGAAAAGACGTTTCTTCCGTCCGATCCCGATATTTCGGGCTTTGGCCATAGCCTAACGGTGCTCACCAATGGACAGATCATCATATCCGCCGAGGAACGAACGAAGGAAAGCTTTTCAGCTGGTTTAGGAATTGTCATCAAGACGGATGCAAATGGGGATGAAATATGGACGAAGACCTATTCCGATATCGAAGCCGTTTTTGATGCCATACCCTTTGGGGATAGTCTTTTATTGGTTGGATGGAGGGATCAAACCGGTGCATCCAATATTGGTTTTGTGATGATGGTCAACGAAGACGGCACACAGCAATGGCTAAAGGACGTCATTATTTCCAGCAAGAATAAGGTGCGACGCATTTTCCCTACTGATGATGGAAATTTTATACTATTGGGAAGAGCCAATGTGATCGGCGCCGGATTTGCAGGCATTTATTTGCAAAAAATAGATTCGAATGGCACGTTGATCTGGCAAAAAACTCTCGATACAGGTTGGAGAGAACCCAATATGTATGGTGACATCAATTATTATAACCAACCCTTAGGTGCAGTCCAGATGCCTGATGGTACCTTTTGGATAGTCAACCCCCTGACTTCCCTTAGCGATGTGCTTTTGTTGCATTTTTCCGAAGAAGGTGAACTTTTGTCGCAGAAAAAGTATGGTGATCCATCACTTGTCGAAGAGCCATATGGCCTAACAGCACTACCGGATGGGGGTTGGTTGATCACTGGCGAATCTTACAATAACTCCTCTAAGGATGATCAAGTAAAGGGGTTTGCCATGCAAGTCGACAGCAATGGTCTCGATCTTTGGCGACAATATTATGGTGAAGGTGTCGTCATGAATCGTCTGTTCAGTGGGGTAGCTCTGGATGATGGCCAATTATTGATGGGTGGTGCGTCCACCAGTACGACGGGGAATGGGGACAGCGATGGCTGGCTGCTGCGCACGGACGCAGACGGGAATGCTTTGCCTTGGACCATCACCGGTCAAATAATCATCGATGAAAACAACAATTGCCTGGCCGACCCAGGAGAACAAGTGGCAAAAGGCTGGTTCATCGAAGTGACAGATACCGCAACACAATATGTGATCACGGACGATCAAGGCCAGTTTCAGATCCGAACGGGTGATGGTACTATGACCTTGAAGGCGATAAAGCCGCAACCTTCTGACATTTGGCAATTTTGCAGTGATAGTCAGACCATGACCAGTAACAGCAATAACCCCGTCGGCCAATTGACTTTCCTGGCACAGGCGATCGATGGGGGTTGCGCGCATTTGGAAGTTGGCATCACTCAGCCCGATCTAATGCGATGCGAAACCAGCACATTTATTGTGACCGTTCAAAATAGAGGCTCCGGGGTTTCCGAGGAAAATCTGCTCGAACTTGTCAGCGACCCGGAATTCACTATCCTTTCCGCGTCCGAACCCTATTTCCAAAATGGAAATATTATCGAATTTGACATCGATCCCATGGATAGTTTTCAGCAAAAATCAATTGCCATCAAGGTGCAATTGAGTTGCGATGTACAGGTCGGTGCCACTCATGAAATGGTTGCGCGTATCCTGCCCGGGAAATGCACTCCCTTATGGGATGGTCCCCGCTTTACGGTGCAAGGTTTTTGTGGTGGAGATGAAGTGGTTTTTTTCCTGAATAATGATGGTGGTGGTGGCTCCCTTGCTCAATCCCGTTATCGCGTTATTTCTGATTATTTATTGCATACCGATTGGACCGAAGTTGTCCTGCCAGAGGGGGGACTTCCGCTATCCCTGTCCTTTCCGGCGGATGGCCGTAGCTGGCGTGTCGAACTGGAACAAGCCCCAAATTTTCCTACGGATAGCCACCCCGCTGCTGCCATTGAAGGTTGCGGTACAGGCAATAACGGTTTGCACGCTATTGCCTTTCGCAATGCCTGGCGTTTTGATGACGGTATGCCGGAGGTTTCTGCCGTTTTGGCCCCCAACACAACTGGTGTGCCCAACAGAATAGCGGAAGCATGTCCAGGCATGAGCGAACACAATTTTATCTCCAATGCAGATTGGCTCGAGTTTACGGCTCGTGTACAGAATCCGTTCCCTACTACTGTCGGAAGTGCAATTTTTAGATTTTCATTTAGTACGAATTTAGATCTGTCAACTTTTCAAGTTGTGGCTTCAAATGGTCCGGTAGACATGAAAATGGAAAACCAAAAATTTATTACAACAAGAATGAACGGTTTGCAAATAGAACCCGGAGGGATGTTCATGGTGCGTTTTCGGATTCGCCCCATAGAAGGCACACTGCCAGACATGTGGCAGGATAGTTACTTTTCGGTAAATGGGGATGCTTATGTTGACAATCATGGGCCCTTTCCACTGATCCAAGGTTTTAACCGGTATTCAGTTGAAATTCCGAGTCCTGAAGATATTGATAATACCTACCCCCCTGAAATACTTCTGTATGGCGGAAGGGATTCCGAATTCGGCGTCAATATGACCCTTGCCAAAGATGGAAATGTATTTCTGATCGGTGATTCACAGAGCTATAGCGATAATTCAAACACAGACGGGTTTATCATCAAAGCGGATACCAAGGGCAGGGCATATTGGCTAAAGGCAATAGATTTGGGAGACCAAGGATCCAATAGCTTCAAAGGGATCGTGCCATCCAGTGATGGTGGCTGTATGGTTTCAGGAAATCATCGGCCACCGAATAATCTGGACTATAGCCTATCCAGTTACTCTCCATATATTGCACGACTGGATATTCTAGGTGAGATGGTATGGAATAAGAAATTCCGGCCTGCTGGACAGGCATACGGTGCCTGGACCTCAGGTCTGTTGCCGACGTCTGGGGATGCGTCTATCTTGTATGGCTATACATTGACGAAAGGAGGAGGTACAGATCAATTTTATATAAAGATCAATCATTCCGGAGACACCATCTGGCAACAATATGGCGAATTAATAGGATCGGCCTTCAAGCCTTTAACTGGTATACAAACAGCGGACGGTGGATTTGTCTTTGTTGGGACAAACAAAAGCACCTTAATCGACTATGATGTATTTCTTGAAAAAATTGATGCTAATGGACAGATATTGTGGAGCCAAGGATACAATAGTCAATACGATGCTTTTATTGTCGGCTTAAGTATAACCCCAGACGGTGGATATATGGTGTGTGGGGAATCACAATGGCAGCAAAATCCCTTTGAAATTGTAAGAACACCCACGTTTATTCGATTCAATTCAGATGGTGAATTTCTATGGGAAAAAAGCCCTGTCGTTGGTCCCGCTAAACAAGCAGGAGCACGTGATATCATCCCTGCGCCCGGAGGTGGCTATTTCACTACAGGTGAAATCAATATGGACACTATCGGATACCAAAGTGACTTACTACTCCTTAAAATAGATGAAAATGCGGAACCTTTATGGTGGCGAAATTTTGGTACGACAAATATAGAGTGGGCTACTGATTTGCTGATGTCTTCTCCGGATCAACTATTGCTTTGGGGAAACAATCAAGTGAGGCCCGCTGCATATAACTTGCAAGCCGTACTGGTTCCAACGGACATGAATGGCAATATTGTGGTCGGACTGGAACAAATACCACAGATTCCACTATCGGATGTGACCGTTTTTCCAAATCCAGCAAACCATGGAATCCACATCGACATCTCCAATTATCCTGAATACAAAAGTGTGTCGTGGCTGCTCAGCGACTTAACCGGACGACAGGTTCATCAAGGCATATCACCTGGGAGGGCATTTGATATCAACCTCGAGAAGCTATCCAACGGCATGTACGTACTGAGCTTCCCTCAGCAGGGACTGCCGGCAAAGCGCATTGTTTTACTGCGGCAATAGGGATATAAAGGGCCGGGGATAAACTCCACACCCCGGTGGGGGGGAGACACACTCCCTCCCCCGGGGTGTGGAGTTTATCCCATGTTGCTGCGTAATGCATCGCTTGGCTCGCATTACGCAGCAAAAAGAAGATGAATACGGCCTGTAGTCAATGAAAAACTCGCGACATCCTCGTATATCGAATACGCGTATCCCACTGACCAAGCACATCTTGAGGAGTTGACTGAATGTATCCCTCCGAGCGACTGGAGACTTCCTACTCTTCGTACAACTATTGGTTGAGAAAATTCCAGTCTGCGGCTGAGGTCCCGATGACCAGTCGTCCTGTCTACAGAAGATTGTGCGGCGGCCAGCGAGGGCAGGAAGAAGAGGAGGATGACGACATGTTTCATGGATGATGCTGTGGGTGGGTTGGATGGTGATCCGGGTGAGTAATAGGGGTGGTTTCGGTCAGCCCGGGAGGGTATAAGCACCGTATACGGGCAAGCAAGTATACTGAGAATCTGGCAGAACGGGTACACCGGGTGTACAAGCACTGAGCTGGTAAGTCCGGTTGAAATGAAAGGGATATCCGGACGCAGGAAATCGGCATACACCGGGTGGGTGCCGTACATTTGCGCCATGATGTCATCCGGAAAAGTGATCGTGACCGGTGGAGCCGGCTATATCGGTTCGCATACCGTGGTCGACCTGCAACGGGCGGGCTATGAGGTGGTGGTCCTGGACAATCTGTCCAACTCCGATATCCGAGTCCTGGACGGGATAGCGGCCATTACCGGTACCAGGCCCCGTTTTCATCGGATGGATATCCAGGATGAAGGGAGGTTACGGGAGGTGATGACTGAACACCGCGATGCATGGGGAGTCATCCATTTCGCGGCATTCAAGGCAGTGGGTGAAAGTGTGCAGAGGCCCCTGGATTATTATGCCAACAATGTCGGCGGGATGATCTCCCTGCTGCGGGTGATGGCTGGATTGGAAATGGATCGGGTGATCTTTTCCTCCTCCTGTACCGTGTATGGCCAGCCGGCTGTGCTGCCGGTGACGGAGGATGCACCTGTCCAGGTCGCCCAGTCGCCCTATGGCAATACCAAGCAGATCTGCGAGGAGATCCTGCGGGATGCGGTATCTGCCGGATCGTTCAACGGGGTGATCTCCCTGCGGTATTTCAATCCGGTCGGAGCGGATCCTTCGGCCCTGATCGGCGAGTTACCATTGGGTGTGCCAGCCAACCTGATGCCCTTCATCACCCAGACAGCCGCCGGCCTTCGTGAGGAGCTGAAGGTGTATGGCGGTGACTATGCCACACCGGACGGGACGGCCATCCGGGACTATATCCATGTCAGCGACCTGGCAGCAGCGCACCGGGTGGCCCTGGAGCGGCTGGTGCGCGGCAAGCAGCAAGAGGCTTTCGAGATCTTCAATATCGGTACAGGCAGGGGCACCTCTGTCCTGGAAGTCATCCAGGCCTTCGAGAAGGTGAGCGGCCGGACGCTGCCCTACCGGATCGTGGATCGCCGGCCCGGCGATGTGGAGCAGGTGTGGGCGGATACGACCCGAGCCAACCGGGTGCTGGGTTGGACCGCTGAGCGATCCCTGGAGGACATGGTGGCCAGTGCGTGGAAGTGGGAGCGAACCCGAGTAGAGGGTAGGGGGTAGAGCGTGGATTGACCTGGAGGCTATTTGCGGTTCGCTTTTCGCAATTCACAGACTCGTTTAATCTATGACAGCTCCCCAATTTTCTGCTACCCCGTCAGCGTCAATTATTGTGTGAGTCATTTATCCTCGAAAGTTTATTTCAGATATGGATCACCATTCGTACTTCTCACGAAGATTTTCAAAATGACTTGACATGCTGGTATGTTGATGAACTCTGAAATCAGATGATACGCATGCACCAGGTCTACATGTATTGACATCTGAAAGTAATAAACACAGGTATGCGCATATTCATGTTCCTCCTTCTTCTTCTTCTTCTTCTTCTTCTTCTTTGTCGTTGTCATTCTCAAGAGGGGAATCCGGTTGTCGATCTTCGTCCAGATCGAGAGCAAGACTTTCTGGTTGTAGATCATTCCATGCAGCTGGATTATGAAGGATTGGTGAAGTTGGCTGATTCACTTGTTTGTGATTCAATATTCGTTCAATTTTCATTGACACCTGAAGGGTCTGATACCACATATCTCTTGTCTCCTTTGGGGTGGTGCAAAGAGACCACAGTCTGTATATTACGGAAGCCAAGAAATGTTCTGGTTCTATCCATGGAGGCCATAGATGATTTGTTTGCTTCCGGTCAACTGGAGGATGAATTATTGAATCATATGCTCAACAGAGAGAAAAATCTTGCTCATGCAGAACGACCTTCCAAGGCCATAATCTTTTTTGATGCACCAAATACTGCGCCCATTCATCAGGTAGAGGATGCCCTTGGAAAGTTGGCCGTGGCATTCGATAGGATGCATCAACACATTTCAAATGAACTGCCATTTTTACCATTTCAGATTGGACGGCAATGGCCTGATCCCATAGAGGTTGTCAAATAGAATTTTAATCCACAAGCAGGTATGAGACAGAGCAATATTTCGATCATGTCGGCAATGCTAGGCCTTTTACTTTTGATGTCGTGCGAGTTTGACCGAGCTTGTGATCCTAGCTCGGAAATTTTTGAATTCCAGTCAATTATTTCTGACCATTTTCCAAATGAGCTGACCTTGACGACGTTGACTGATGTGCAGTATATCCATGGGGTTAATTCTGAAGATCATGGGGTCATGGCAGGCACATCAAAGGATCAGGGACGACATTTTTCGATGAAGCCACCTCCGCAAGGTCCATACCTCACATATCAAGATCTGATCCAGTATTGCGAGCTGGGGTGTTTGACTTTGGAAGAAGCAGAATTTCTGCATCGGAAATTAATTCATGATGCTGATCAATGCGTTGCGCACTTTTCTCCAGATGCATCATTTGCCCAAATCTCCAGCAAAGAATTGAATGAACACATTCAGGAAAGGGGCGATATTTTCATTCCGTATCGACAGTGCAGTGTCCCACTCTTTTCTCCTGATCGGCGACGTGTTCTTTTTTTCGTTGAGCACATGGGAAATGCCGGATCCGGATGGGTTTATATTTTCCAAAAGACAAGTGATCATTGGCAAGAGATCTACTCCCGGAATATATGGATATCCTGACCGGGTGAGAAGTAGTTAGCTAGTCGTCCCTGAAAAACCCCATTGCCCACATTGTCATTCATGCTTCTAGGAATGAATTTTGTGGAAATTACTCCTCATTTGATTGCAAGTTGCCAGAATATGTCCATATACCGCGATCTCCCAGCACATGGATGCCCATAGATCTCGAAAAAATGCCCAAAAAGATGACCTGATTTGATTCAGGCGCATCTTGAGGTTGAATGCCGCTCCGGCAAGTAAACAATTCACAGCATCTCCTATTTCTCTGGACAGGAAGTTTCGTCGCATCCGATGATCTTCCTTCAAGTGACCAATGACCGGTTCTATTCCAGCCCGCTTCCGAAATCGCTTTCTCTGCTTTTGTTTTTCGTAATTCGTTTGACTTTTGCTTCCGGATGTCGGGATCAATATTTTGGTTTGTCCAATTTCTTTACGTCCGCGATATCCCCGGTCTGCAACTGCAATCTTCGGTCGATCGCCTCCCGCATTTCGACGGATACGCTCTATTTGGTCCAGACTGGCTTCCAGTGTATCTCCATCATAGGGGTTTCCCGTAAAGCTTTTCATCCCTACAATGACTCCACTTTTTGCATTTCGGGCTACCGAAACCTTGCATCCAAATTCATACTTCTTGTGCGGCTTCCCCTTCGCTATACACCACACTGCCGGTTCATGCAAACTGTACCTTTTGTTCTTGGATGACTTCTTCTGCGCCAATACCTGTTCAAACAGATTTAAACTCGGGCCGTAGTATGCAAGGGCCTCTGCATCCAACTTCCTGAGTAAATCTCGTACCAACCGTCCAGCTATTGTTTTGAGTTTTCGACTTGCCTTCCTCGCAGCCTTCTGACGGCGGGGATGCCCTCCATTATGCAGTTTCATCCGTAACCCCTTTACCACAAAACGGTACGACTGTCTTAAATCAACTCGCTCCGCTTTGGCGTAGGACCAACAGTATTTGATGATCTTAAACGCCAGCTTGCTATCTGTTGGAAACGTGATGTTCTTTTCCTGAACCGTCGTGTCAACTTGTACTTCTTCCTCTGCCTCACTTCCGGAATGCAACCGCACTGTCAGACTTAATACCTTTTCCATTCCAGCCTCTCCAACCCGCTTTCTGAAATACACGAAATCCGTCGAATCAAATGGTGGCTTATGTTGAAAATATTGTTCCCCGGTAAAATATTGCCAATAAGGATTTTCTACCCACCTCGCCAATACGGATTCGTCACTCTGATTATAAAGCTGCTTCAGCAACAGCATACCAACCATCGTTCGAATGGGAATACTTGGTCTACCTTCCTCTGAATATGAGTCTTTGAGTTCATTCTCAATCCAATTCCAATCAACCTCCTTGGATAAGATAATCAGCTCATGGTTCATGTTCACCATTTGATCCAGGCGCATCCGAAAGAGGTCATGTTGATCCTGTGGTAGAAATTTGCCCAACATTTTTTGCAAGGTTTTTTACTCAATTCTTACTTTCCTTGCGAAAAATAAGGCCTACAATCCATATGTTCTGACCTGCATTGACCTAATTGTCAAGTTATTAGCATGTTGTGAATAACTTTTTCAGGGACGACTAGCTACTATCGAAAACCCTGATTGGATGACCCTTGTCGAGTCATTCATGGGCCATTGTCAGACAGTGTCCGATGATTAACCCTTTCTTTCGGTCGAATGAATTCACCTGATCTGCTGTGTCCAGGGATCTTTTGGCTTTTACTGTGATCCCTCTTCTTCCAAATCCCCTTACCTTTGCCCCTTCACATTCAGGATATGTCCCAAGCGCTATTTGATACCGTCCAGTCCCTGATCGATGAGATCAAGGCTGCCCGTCCGGCCGACCAGGCAGAACTCGAACAGTTCCGCATTCGTTTCCTGGGATCCAAGAACATCCTGAAGCCCCTGTTCGGGGAGATCAAGCAGGTGGAGAACAGCCGGAAGAAGGAATACGGTCAGCTGGTCAACGAGGCCAAAACCCTCGCTGAAGCCCTGTTTGAGGAACTCCAGGCCAATATGAAGAAAGAAGGCCAAAAGGCTGCTTTTGCCAACCTGGACCTGACAGCTCCGGGCGAGCCACGGCCGATCGGATCCCGGCATCCTGTCTCGCTCGTCATGCAGGAGATGATCGACATCTTCTCTCGGATCGGATTCACCGTGGCGGATGATCGGGAGGTCGAGGACGACTGGCACAACTTCACGGCCATGAACACGCCGGAAGACCATCCTGCTCGGGACATGCAGGACACTTTCTACGTGGTGGATGCCCCCAAGATGGTGCTGCGGACGCATACCTCCAGTGTGCAGGCCCGTGTGATGACCAGCCAGAAGCCGCCCATCCGGATTGTTGCTCCTGGCAGGGTGTACCGGAACGAAACCATTTCCGCACGATCTCACTGCCAGTTCCACCAGATCGAAGGGCTGTACATCGATGAGGGGGTGAGCTTTGCCGATCTCAAGCAGACCCTGCAATATTTCGTCCGGGAATTCTATGGGGGTGATCGCCAGATACGCCTGCGCCCGTCCTACTTCCCATTCACCGAGCCCAGCGCCGAGATGGATGTGTACATGGGTTTGAACAGTGAGAAGGACTACCGCATCACCAAGGGTACCGGTTGGCTGGAAGTGCTGGGTTGCGGGATGGTCGATCCGGCGGTCCTGGAGAATTGCGGCATCGATCCCGAGCGATACACCGGGTTTGCCTTCGGCATCGGCATTGAACGGACCGCTATGCTGAAGTACAATATCGAGGATATCCGCCTGATGTTCGAGAATGATGTCCGCTTCCTCAGGCAATTCCAATCTATTGTTTGATTTTCCTCCTCGACTCCTCCTCTCCTCAACTTCTCGACTCATATGAAGCCCAGTATTCCAAAAGGCACACGGGATTTTGGCCCAGACCAGGTGGATCGCCGCCAGTATATCTTTTCAGTGATCCGGGACGCGTTCGTCCGGTACGGATACCGCCCCATCGAGACACCGGCCATGGAGAGCCTGAGCACATTGACAGGCAAGTACGGGGAAGAGGGTGACCAGCTGTTGTTCAAGATCCTCAACAACGGGGATTTTCTGTCCAAGGCAGATGAACAGGCCCTGGCCGACCGCGACAGCAACAGGATCCTGCCCTCCATATCCAAGCGCGGACTGCGCTATGACCTGACCGTACCCTTTGCCCGGTTCGTGGTGATGAACCAGAATGACCTGTCTTTTCCCTTCAAGCGGTACCAGATCCAGCCGGTATGGCGGGCTGACCGGCCGCAAAAGGGGCGCTACCAGGAGTTCTTTCAGTGCGATGCCGATGTCATCGGCTCGGATTCGCTGATGTATGAGGCCGAACTGATCCGCCTGTACGACCAGGTCTTCCATGAGCTGGGCATCCCAGTGGAGATCCGGGTCAACAACCGCAAGCTGCTGGCCGGGCTGGCGATGGCCTGCGGGATCGGCGATCATTTCCTGGAAATGACCATGTCCATCGACAAGGCGGACAAGATCGGTTGGGAAGGCGTGCGCAAGGATATGATCGACAGGCAGATCCCTGAAGAAGGAGTGGATCGGGTCATCCAGTATCTGGCCGATCCCGATCTGGAAAAGCTTCGGCCCATCCTGGCCGATCATCCGGAAGGGTCCCTGGGGCTGCAGGAAATGGATCAGGTCTCGGAATATCTGAAGGATATTTCCTTGCACAATGCCTGGGTCCTGGACCTGACCCTGGCGAGAGGATTGAACTACTACACCGGCTGCATTTTCGAAGTGAAAGCTGCAGGAGTGGAGATGGGGAGCATTGGCGGTGGCGGTCGATATGCCGACCTGACCGGCGTGTTCGGACTGCAGGGGATGTCCGGTGTGGGGATCTCCTTTGGTGCCGACCGGATCTATGATGTCATGGAGACACTGGACCTCTTCCCGGCCAGTGCTGTCACCAGTTTACAGGTATTGATCTGTGCCTTTGATGCCGAGGATCATCGTTTCGGCTTTGGTGTACTGAACCAGCTCCGGGATGCCGGGATCTCTGCGGACCTGTACCCTGAGCCCGTGAAGATGCAGAAACAGATGAAATACGCCAATGCACTGGGGGTTCCCTTTGTCCTGGTGATCGGTGAAGCGGAGCGATCCAGTGGATTGCTGGCCTGTAAGGATATGCGGCAAGGCAATCAGGAGTCTATTGATATTCAGGGGGTTATTGACAGGCTAACGGGCTCCTGATTCGTTAACCAATCGTTAATGCAAGGCGTCCGGAAGGGAAAGGTGGTATCTTTGCAACGCTTTTCTGTATCGGAAGGGCTCACAGGGGAATGACTATGAATTCGAATCGCACTCATTCAAGCTGGCTGATTGCCGGAATATGGGCCTTGACCCTGTCTGTCTCGTGGGCTGCCAATGGTGACCCGACCACACCGGCAGTTGACGAAAAACAAGAGTATATCTATTCTGAATCCGAGGTCAAGGCACGCTTCAAGGCGATGCCCAGTATCGTCTCCAAGCGCTACAACAGTACCACCCGGCACAAGATCAAGGCCTACATGGATTCCCAGCGCAGCGTCACGGAACAGTTGCTGGGGAAGGGGTCCATGTTCTTTCCGATCATCGAACAGTATCTGAAGGCCTATGACCTTCCGCTGGATCTGAGGGTTTTGCCGATCATCGAGACCCGACTGGATCCAACAGCCATCTCCCATGCCGGCGCGACGGGTTTGTGGCAATTCATGGAAGGTACAGCCGCCGAGTTCGGCCTGACGATGGACCATCGGCTGGATGAACGGATCGATATTCATCGGTCCACCGAAGCAGCGGTTCAATATTTGGCCAAGTTGTACAGCAAGTATGAAGACTGGGGACTGGCCCTGGCAGCCTACAACTGTGGTCCGGGATATGTCAATCGCGCCATTCGTCGTGCCGGTTCGAGGGATTACTGGAAGGTTGCTCAGTATCTGCCCCGGGAGACACAGAAGTATGTTCCGAAGTTCCTGGCCGCCACCTATCTGGTGAACTATTATCACGAACACGGACTGACGCCGGCCTTCCCTGACCTGGACCTGCAGATCACCCAGGAGTTGCGGGTATTCAAGAAGATCTGCTTTGATGAACTGGCCAGGATCTCCCAGGTACCAGTCGCGATCCTGGAGGAGTTGAACCCGGCCTATTCCGAAGACTGTATCCGCGAGAAGAAAGAAGGTACAGTGATCACCCTTCCAAGGCGGGCGGCACGATTTGTTGCCGGATACCTCCGCATGCCGGAGGAAGGACACAAGTACTTCACTGACCTGGCCATTCCAGAGCAACGGTCCCTGGAGATCGAGCAATCCGGGTACCGGTTGATGCTGTACACCCCGGATAGCACAGAGACATTATCCTCCGTAGCCGGATTCTTTGATGTCGAAGAGAGCCTGTTGCGTCTTTGGAATTCACTGGAGCCCGATCCGGTATTCGATGGACAGAGAGAGCTCCAGTTTTTCATTCCGGAGGTCCAACCGTTCCATTTGCCCAAGCCTGCTCCCCTGGCCTTGGTCCCTCAGATCAGTGCAGAGATCGCCTCGGCCTTGAATGACCAGGCATGTCAATCTGTCGTCCAGTTGATGCATGGAGTGGGGATCAGCGGTTCGTACGAACTGTACACCTTGAGCCTGGCAGAGACGGTGGATGATGTCTGTCGCATTTTTCCGGTCGTCGACCGGCAGGACATCATGGAGCACAACCCGAAAGCACTGTGGGTGCCCGGTGAAGTGATCCGTATCCCCAACAGCCGGGAGAATCTGGCAGTGCGCTAGTCACAAAGGGGGGTGAAGGAATCCTGACCCTCCGGTCCTGGCATTACCATCCGAACAGGACCAGCATCAGGATCAGGACGAGGATCAGCACCCAAAGCCAGGGTAACCATCGCTTTCGTTCCTGTTGCCGTCGGAGATAGTCGATCGCCGGATGGTCGATATCCCGAAAATCCTCTTCTACTGCTTGGATCGATGTATCGGAGAGTAGGGTACGCGCTCGTTCCAGATCCTCTTCGTTGACCCACAACTGGATGGCCAGGGCCTGAATGGGCAGGATGCTGTGGATGGTTTCATGGCGGAGCATGCCCTGGATGCCCTCTTGGTTCAGTCGGGTCAGCGCCAGCTGGGCTTCTGTGGCATGGGGAAAGGTGTGGAGTTTGACCAGCATAGGCCTGCAAGATCGGCTCTCTGGAGCGGAAAACACAATTCGGTTGCCACTCGCCTGTGTCCAGATGATCGAGAATCGGCTGCAAGGTTGCACCTTTGCAGAAATGTTGTGCTATGAAATTTGTCTCAGAAACCACCATCGATCTGGTCATTGAAGCACTGGATCAGTCAGATGAAGCCCTGGAGCGTGCTGATCAGGCAATGGCAGACAGCCAGCCGGCGCTGTTGGACTTCCTGACCCAGGAGGCCTTTGACCTGCTCACAGAGGAAGAACAGGATTATCTCCTCCTGCTGGGTCTGACCCTTTATGAAGCCAGTTTGAAGACCAATGGAGAGCTTCCCGAACTGACCAGTGATGCCCTTGGTGATGCAGAAGAGGCGAATTATGCCCGCCTGGAAGGGTCCACAGGGAAGAATTTCCACGAGCGGGTGGACGTCTTCTTCCAGGATTACCCGCAGGAGGATCTGCTGGCCTTTGTGGAGGATGCCCTGAGTGATGAAGAAGAAGAGCTGGTCACTTCAGAAGGCAGGGAGACCCTGTTCGTGACCTTGAAGTCGGTGATCGATGCCCTGCATGCTTCCTGCTGAACACAAAGTGGTGATCAGTGTCCTGACCAGTGCTTGGCGCTGGTTTGTCGAAGCATATCGTAGCCTTGGATGTGACCGGATGACTGGAGTGCCGGTCCAGGCGGAAGATCACATTTTCCTGGAGGACTGATCGGGACAGGGCCATGTCGGAAGCCCCTTTTCGATACTGGTCTGTGAATCCGATTGCTGCCCAAAGAACCCATTTGAAGAAATGGGGAATAAAAAACCCCGTGAGGTCAATTCACGGGGTCACGTAACTGATGATTCAGATCTGTTCTACTTGATAAAGCCACTCACGGTGGAAATGAATTCGTCCACACTTGGCGTGTAGCCTGTTTTGCCCAGGGCCTGCAGGGAATAGTTCCCGGTTTTGTCCTTGGTGGCATTGAACACCCAGACGGTCGGGAATCCGGTGACCCGGAACGACTGTTGCATGTTGGCGTTCTGTTGCTGGATATCGGTCGGCAATTTGAACCGTTTCGGGTAGTCCAGTTCGAGCAGGACGACGTTCTTGTCGGCCCACTTCTTGAATTCCGGCTTGGAGAAAACGGAAGCGGTCAACCGCTTGCACCATCCGCACCAGTCACTCCCGGTGAAGTTGGCCATGATGGGTTTGCCGGTCTTTTGCGACAGGGCATAGGCCTCATCCAAGCTCACCAACCAGCCTTCATTGGCAGCGGTATAGGTCTTGGATTGGCCGAACGCCATCGAGGAGATCAGTAAGAGGGATGCAAGGATGGAGTAGATTCTCATGTGTTCAGGTTTACGATCGGCATGGGTTCATGGTTGTGCCGACGGAATAATAATGGACAAAGATAGGAGTTGGTTACAAGTCGCGCTTGAAGTTAACATCTTCATAACCCCGTGGCCAGAGGTTAGTTACAACCGGGAAGAAAAAAATATGTCAGGAAGGATCGAATGAGGCGGGTCTCTTTTGCACCTTTGGGATATGGACCCCGTTCGACGTTCGTGGATCGAAATGCATCTGGCTGTACTCTGCTTCGGGTTTACAGCCATCCTGGGGGCCTGGATCTCCCTGTCAGCGCTCAGCCTGGTCTGGTGGCGGGTGCTGCTGACGTCCGTCTCCCTCATCCTGCTCTTGCGCGGATTTGGCTCTTTGCGTAGAATGCCCATCCGGTTGATGTTGAGTTATGCGGGGGTCGGCGTGCTGGTCGCCCTGCACTGGGTGGCCTTTTACGGTGCGATCAAGTTGGCCAATGTGAGTATCACCCTGGTGTGCATGGCGACCACCTCCCTGTTTACAGCATTCCTGGAGCCACTGTTTACACGGCAGCGCTTGCGAGGGGTAGAAGTGGTACTGGGACTGATGATGGTGCCGGGAATGGTCCTGGTGGTGCGGCATATCGAGCCGGGGCATTGGTACGGGGTCCTCGCTGGATTGGCCGCAGCTCTCCTGGCGGCCATTTTCTCCATATTGAACAAACAGTTGGTATCCCGGGCGAGTGAAATGGAGATCACCCTGCTGGAACTGGGGTCGGCCTGGATCTTTCTTTCCGTTATCCTGGGTGTCATGGCCCTGTTCGGGGTGACCTACGACCTGGAGCCGGCTCCTTCCGACTGGATTTGGCTGATCGTGCTGGCTTTGGTCTGTACGACCCTGGCCTATATCCTCGCCTTGCGCGCGTTGCGTCATCTTTCCGCCTTTGCCAGCAACCTGACCATCAACCTGGAACCCGTTTACGGGATCCTGCTGGCCATCCTTCTGCTCGGGGAGCACCATGACCTGGACCTAAAGTTCTACCTGGGTGTGGCCATGATCCTCGGGGCCGTGTTGGCCTATCCCTGGATGAAGCGACGGTGGGTTTGAGATTCGCTGTTCGCTGCTCGCCATTCGCTCTTTGCCCCGAGGGCTCAGAGCTGTTCGCTTGCTATTGTGAAGTAAGCTTGCCTGGGGAGAGTTTATGGGTTTCCGCCACGGCGGACTGGTATTCGTTGATGGGTTTATTCCGCCTTCCCTCGGTCCTCGGTCCTTTCTTGTCAGAATCACAGATGGGCACGGATGAACGGATTCCACAGAACCTGCGATGCTGTAGAGGCCGAATACCGCCTTCGCAATTCCTCCGTGCACTCACTCCACCATCACCTGCCCGCTGGCATACCGACCCTGCGGATCATATAGATTGAGAAAATACAGACCAGGAGTCCACCCGGAACAATCGACATGGGCAGCCCCGCCTGTCCAGGGCAGACGAACCACTTCCCGACCAGCAATATCAATCACCGTGAAGGTGCCACCCGAACCAAAATCTGGGAGTGTTACCTGAAACTGCCCCCGGGCCGGATTGGGCCTCACCTCCAACAAACGGACCTCGGCCTGAACCGGCAGAAAGATGGACGTGGATAAGGTGCTGTCACATACCGGCCCGGTATCCAGACGATAGTTGACCATATTGGGCAGGCATTTTCCATTGGTGGCCGGAAGTTTGACACCTCGTTGCTCGAATCCGCAGGCAATGCCTGGCAGGTTAGGATGATGGATGACATGCAGGAAGGGTGTTGTGCCATCAGTACTCATGTAGATCTTGCAGTCCGGGCCAATATTTAAGAATTGAAAGCCGGTGCTGAAAAAATCTTTCCATAGAAATCCATCGTAGTCGGCGATCAGGGTAGCTCCGTCCTGAAGGTCTGGTGCCCAGGTGTCGACTTGCCAGAGATGCCAGGTATTGTCAATGTAGATGAATCTGGAATCAGGTGAAAATTCACCGCAGGCAATAAACGTGTGTGTACTGTCCGGGATGAGCCATTGGCGTGTATTGGATAACAACCCGGTTTCGCGATCAAAATCCCACAGGAGAATACCTTGCTCGCGACTGAATCGGGCCAGTTTAGTGCCATCCGGACTGAATTTGAGGACGGTGCCCCCTCCAAACGGAACGATAGGCCCGATGGCCTGTGTGTCATGTAAAAGAATGGAATCCGCCTGGACCAGAAATTTAAAATATGCATTGGTCTGGTATTGCGGAAAGAACAGCCACCAGTCAATACCGTTTTGATGCTTGACAGCATGCATCTCACATTCCTTGATTTGACCTGTGAATATTAATTCATTTTTTTTCTTGACCAGACCATTAAGAGAAGTTTTGAAACTGATTGTACTGGCATAGATTTTATCCATCCAGTAGGTGGATTGTTTGGTGATGGTATCCTTGGCGTGGATAAGAAACACTTCATCGGGATCCCCCGGTCGGGGCAGGAAAAGAGCTGTGTTAATGCTTGGATAATAAGTTACACCGAAAAAATTTGTACAATATTGCGACCAGGTTTTTCCAAAATTAATGCTATCGCCATTTGTCATTTGTTCAAACTTCTTATTAAAAATACGACAGCCATCCGTATAGGCCAACAGCTCTCCGGTTTCAGGATGGGAAATGGAGGCATTGGTGAGGAGCATGGAACCGGATCCATTTAAATAGTAAGATTGTGGAATGCCTTCGTCAAATTGAATATGGGAGAAGCCAATATTTGAATCCGGATCAAATCCACCACCAGGTTCATATCCCAATAACCACGTATAATCGCTCTTTTGAGTGAAGCCAATCATACAATGAATACTGAAGAAGACGAAAATGAATAATCGAATGGGGTACATCATATAAATATTAAAACCCCGGATGGCAGCAAACGCTGCCATCCGGGGATGAGAAACAATTAAATTACCGGGTGATCTGGAAACGCTGGAGCGCAACAGGATGATCAGAATGGGATATTCTGATGATATAGGATCCGGAATTCAGATGGGAGGTAGTTATCCTTTGTCCGTTGCCAGTGAAAGATTGTGACACCAGTTGTCGACCAAACAGATCCGAAACAACCAATGATGAACCGGCTGGAAGGGTACACCAGATGGTGATGGATTCTGTGGCCGGGTTCGGTACCAGAGTGCAATCTGTGGTCACCGGTACACCTTTGTCTGAATATTGCTGTTGGGCTTCCTGGCAGGCTTCAGCATCATCCCAGGCATAGTTTCCGACACCAAGTAGCAAGGATCGGGCAGTCCAGACAGCATCTCCTCCATCTGTCGGGCATTGGGAGGCAATTTCCTCCAGATCGGCAATCTCGCTTGTGGAGAGGGTGTCCCGGTTGCCGGTCAGCCAGCTGAGGCCGATATGGATGACGGCTTGTTCGTTCTCCCCCCAGGTTGTTTCGGGGGTCAGGCTGTCATTGTCATCCAGGGCATCCTCCAGGCGATCGAAAATGATGTTTCTTGCTGAATCTGCCAGGACCTTCCAGGCAGCGAAGTCGGTGCGATAGAGTGCCGACAGACTGTCTACATAGGCTGACCAGTAGGTAGAGTCCGTTTCGGAGGTGCTCCAGGCCAGACTGTCCATGCCGTTGAGGATATTACCCATCATCAGGTTCAAATCCTGACGTCCGTTTTTCACTTCAACAGTGAGTGCAGAATCCAGCTGCGCGACCAGGCGAACGGATTCAGCGACTTCATGCCGGTCGGCATCATCGCTTGTTGATACAGCCGTAGCGAAAGCAGAAAATGTACTGTCATTGACCAGATTGGCATTCTCTGCAAAGCGCAACAGCAATCGGCGTGTTCCAGTTGCCTGCCAGGCAGCGTTGCCGAGGCTGTCCTGGAAGATCCAGCTATCCAGATCGTCGGGTGTTTCAGGGCGGAATACTCCTGGGCCATCATCACACAACGGTACGGTTGCTTCAGTGCATGTTTGATTGTCTGAGGTATTGAAACTTTGGAACCAGGTCCCAGCTGCCGTCCATTTGGGCATATAGTATTTGCCCTGACTGTCATTGACAGTGTAGTT
The DNA here is from genome assembly GCA_020636225.1 of Lewinellaceae bacterium. Classification (GTDB taxonomy): domain Bacteria; phylum Bacteroidota; class Bacteroidia; order Chitinophagales; family Saprospiraceae; genus JAGNXB01. The sequence goes on from JACJYI010000003.1 coordinate 239,131, forward strand.
GGATTCGTTAACAGGTTGAAAATTACTTGCATAGTGGATGGCGCCATACCGGTCCGCCGGGTTGTCCGTGGCATTGAGTACGGTCCAGTAGTTGCCCTTGTAGGATTGAGGGCTTGTAAAGGTGCCGTCTCCAGCACCCGGGTAGCCGTAAGCCAAACCGAACAGATGTTCGTCGATAGTATTGGCCCGCACCAGGGTGGCATCATTCATGCCAAAGAACCGGATACCTGCACCCGTCTCCGTCACATCGTTGCAGGTGACGGAAAGGTTGGACCCTCCAGCGAGGTAGATACCATTGGTATGGGTTTGAGTGGCATAGTCCGTACCAGTGATGAGGTTGCAACTCACGGTGCTGAGGAACGGGTTGTGGAGACCAATACCATTAATGACAGCCGGGTCGTCATAATCCAGATCGATGGTATTTTCATGAATGTCTGCCATGCAATTGAAAACGGTAATTCCTGCATGGCCGGTATTGACATCGATGGTGTTATCCCGGATGTCGGCCTTTAATACATTATTTAATACAGGTGTCGCCAGAATGCCTTCTCCCAGCAGGATGGAGCCACCGCCCTGGCTGACCACTTCGCCATCAATGTCGAGGGTGTTGTGATAATAGTTCAGTTTGCCAAATCCGCGATGATGAAGGCCCTGTCGACTGATATTGTCGAAGTTACAGTTTTCTACATCAATCTGAACAAGCGGATTGACGTTGGTGGTGTAAATGGCTTTTTGATAGTTGGCGCCAGAGATATTTTTGGCCAAGACATGGATATTCGTGGCTTTAATCCCATTGACCACATTATGGATCAGAACAGGGAGAGAGTATTCACCCTGGACGGTCAGTGTTTGAGTGGTAGTGCCTCTGGCCCAGATGGCATTTCCGGTAGGTGCTTGCATGGATTCTACAAGTTGACAACCATCAATCCGGGTTCGTCCGATGGTGACATTGGCATTTCGGGTGACAATGCCATTTGGCAGGTCGAAATATCGATTCCATTTGCTGGTGTTGGATTCAATAGCTGAAAGGTTGATCAATTGGCCACCCCAGACATATACACCACAATACGAATAATCCGGATCGGCATTGGATTCAGCCAGGAGAGATTCATCGATGGTGCCTTTCAGTGTCCCTTCCAGATTGTTCTCAAATTTGAGGTCGTTGAATCGGGTCAGGATTGGATCAGTATAGGCAGTTCCTCCAGTCTCCAGATTGGTTATGAACACCCCAACATGATTGTCTTCAAAATCAATCCGCTGTAAATAGACTTCAGCACCTCCTTGAAGAGAAATGGCTCTGGCTGCATCTTTGATCAGACCACGAATCAAGGAATGGTTGTTCATGAACAATCGACCTCCCGAATTGACCAGAATCTGGCGCCACATACCCTGGCATGATTCAATAGATCCGTTGATGGTCAAAGTAGCCCCATCTTCTACAATGATCTCGGCATCTTCGCCCATGATGACAGAGGCAAATGTCGGCGTGCCCAGGCAGAACTCATAAGTGTTGACGATAAAGGTGCCCAATACGGTAATCTTTGATATGGGAACTGGAATATAACCGGGTTGATCACAGGTCGCTCCACCAAGCGGGAGAATACCATTGCTGTATGCCGTACTATAGGTCAATGCCGTGGTTCTACCATCCAAGACGATGTAACCTTGCGAGGTAACCTGCACTGCATCTTCCTGGTTGTCGTTTTGACCGTTGTACACAAATTGCACTTTTGCTTCCACTTCATTCGGGATGTTTTCAATTTGGGACATCGCCATTGCAGTAAAGGTCAATTCCTGGCAGTCATTGGGTGCCATCTGTGAAATGAACTTGTGAACATAAGAGTTTTCCTTTGTCGAGCCAGGTTGATAATAGCCAAAATCCCCGATGTCGGTAATCTCGAAATATCCCATCTGGTATACCCGAACCGCAGCGTCCCGGTATTGAGCATTGTCGTTACATACGGTTACGGTGAAGGTCAGTTGGTCGCACCCTTCTATGGGGCTGTCATTGTCCACTTCAATAGTAATGGGTGTCAAGGCGTGTGTTGTGTAGGCCCCGAACGCAGTCAGGACCAAGGTCAGCAGCGCAATCAGGTGCGAACTATTGTTTCGCCCCCCCCCCCAATTTTTAAAGATAAAATTTGGCTTCATAAGAAAAAGTTTTTGGTGATAAATTGATGAGAAGAAAATGAGAATTGATTGCTGTAATGATTTGAAAGGAAACCCAATGTCCAATCAGGAATTCCTGTCAACAGAATACAATGAATTGAAAAAAGTCAGGGCTGAACAATCATACACATCCCGGCTTCCAATCGAGTATAGCCCTGAAATTGAATTCAGAAGAGAATGAAATCAAATGTAGTAGATGCACATGATCATTGCAACAAGCCTGCCAATCTGTGAACAACATTTAACAATTATTCAACCTTGACAGCACGTAATTAGCACATTATTAACGATGTAGAATTTTGAATATTTACACTTTTGTCGTCTGCGCGACAATTTGTTTGGCATAAAATGAACCTGTTTGAACCAGGGACTTTGGTCATGAAATACCGTGTGTCCTCATTATTGAGGACATGCCAAGAATGATGATGGACTAGTTAAATCGGCACATTCAATCTTCAGGACGATGGAGTAAGCGTTTGATCTGGATGATGGGTTATGGATTCATTCTAGTCTGCGGATCTGCCGCAATCAATTTCATTGAGAACATCGTTGTCCATCGATCACAATCTATTTTTAATGGCGGAATCACGGATTCTACCGAACCTGCAAGTAAAAAAGGCCGCACACAGCACACCGCCTTCCCTCGGTCTTCGGTCTTTACTTGTCAAAATCACGGATGAATAGATTACACAGAACCTGTGTGGAAGTAAAGGCCGCACGCCGAATACCGAACCCCGAACCCCGCCTCCCACCTACATATGAAAACTTTTTTTCATGGAACGTAACCTTTTTTCGGGGGATCAGTATATGCATGTAAGTCTGGCGGTACAGCAATTCCCATCCCCCCCAAAAACCGCATCTCAATAACCGATTGACGCTGTACCGATGATGCGGGATTCATTCCCACTTTAACCGGCATTGACCCGGTCTGGTCAGGTATTGCCTGCGCCAGGTTCGGCGAGCCACCCAGTTCGTGTATTGTCTTCGTTCGAAGCGGCTTTCTGTCGTTGTCGAAGCTGATTCCGGGTATCATGCTCCGGGATCGGCCTGGAAGGCTATGTGCATGTCTTAAGGCTTACGAGGCTGAAAAGGGCCCCGGTGAAGCATGGGAGAGGACTGTGTGGACGTCATGGAGTGGAATTTTTTTACGCCTTTATAGTTCACAAAAATCGGAACCATGAGATCCTTTCAACGACTTCCAGAGGGAGTTCCAAAACCAAGCAGACTGCCCCGTTTCAGGGGCCAAGTCACTCGACGTGAGCAACAGGCCTGGCCAGGATACATCGGCTGGGTGTCCACTGTACTGCTCTTGTTCATTCTTCAACTGCCCCTCACCGGTGCGAGCGACCTGATCGCGGCACCAGCGGGCAAATTGACCACTGATGTATCAACCAGTACATGGAAAGGAGGCCATCCCAAATCCCTTCTGACGTCCGTGGACAGGCCCGACCGGTCTGTGCGACCGAACCGGACTATGCTCATCTCTCAGAGTAAATCCATCCCGGCATCGACCGATGCCCACTTGCGATCACAAGTCGGAGATGAATTTTACAATCACGGGATATGCACATCCCTGGAGATCGGCAACGTTGCCGGTGACCTGGAGCGGGGCGTCCTGTATTTCGACCTGTTCCAGATCCCTGCCAATGCCGTGGTCACGTCAGCTACCCTCACCCTCTACAAGGAGTCGGGAGCAGCCATGGCCCAGAACCTCTCCATCCATCGTGTCACGGCTGATTGGACGGAAGGCGTGGAATGCGGGGCGACCGGCCAGGTTTCCTGGATGGAGCGCCAGTTTGGAATACCCTGGGGAACACCTGGGGGAGATGTGGATCCGGTACCTGCCGGATCAGCGAATGTGAATGCCGCTGCCGGCGCATACACCTGGACGATCACCGGTCTGGTGGCGGATTGGGTCAATGGCCTGCAGTTCAACTATGGCCTGCTCGTCAAGGTGACCGACGAAAATGCCGCCCCCCTGGCGGTCAATCTGTTTGGCAGCACGGAAGCAGCAGACCCGAATGTACGACCGGTGCTCACCATTGAGTACGACACCCCCATTGCCTGTCCTCCGGATGTCGTGGTCGACTGTGCGGATGCGCCTTTCCTGCCCGCCGTGGCTGGCAATCCCGTACTGGATATCGACCCCTTGTGTCTGCCGGCAGGTCTACCCGGTTATACGGATAATCCAATCAATCAGACCAATAACGGGTCATGCTCGGATATCCAGTATACGATTTACCGGACCTGGTCCGTGGGTGATGACTGCGGAGATACCTATACGTGCCTGCAGATCATTGAAGTCGAAGACAATACATCACCCGTTCCGAATCAGGGTCCTGGCGACCTGAATACCGGGGTGATGCTCGATTTTGCCGATTTCCATGACGGTACGAATCACCTGCATATGTGTCCGGAAGACCTGTTTACCGGTCCGGGTATCAACCAGTTCCTGACTTACGACGGAACAAATCTGGTGTTTACACATCTGGACGGAGGCGAGACAGAACTGCTTCCGGCCCCGACAGCCACGGATGCCTGTGGCGACGTGACCATATCCATTGACTATTTGGCATCTGTGAAGGACGCATCCATGCTGCCCTGCACGTTGCGGGTGAATCTGGTGTGGAATATGGTCGATGCCTGTGGCAACTCAAGCCAGTTCGAGCAACTGGTGACCATCGAAGACCGTGCACCGCTGGCGATCTCGCCGAATGCTCCCAACCTGGACCGTACGATCAGTTGTACCGCCAATCCGGCTCCCGAGGCATTGGGAGGTGATGTCATCAACCCGAGCCAGATGGATGATATGGATGTGTTCTGGGATTATGACGATTGTGTGGTCAATATTCCCATCCAACCGGAAGGTGCACCGATGCCGGGTGACTTGGCCGGGTTGTACTGGAGTGACAGCCAGACTCCGGGAGCATGTCCGCAGGAGTTTACGATTACCCGGACCTGGTGGGCTATTGACGATTGCGGCAATGTCAGTGATCCGTTCATTCAGGTCATCACGGTAGACGACCAGAACGCCCCGGTCATCACCTGTCCTGCTCAGGTGACGGTCGAATGCGATGACGATATGAGCCCGGTGGCGACCGGGTCGGCGACGGCGATCGATGATTGCGGTCCTTCCGTGGTCACCTATGCCGATGGCCCCCAAACAGTGGGTCCTGCACCCAACCTGTATACCATCAACCGGATATGGACGGCCACGGATGCATGTGGCAATACCAGTACGTGCCTGCAGTTGATCCGGGTGAATGATTTGACGCCACCGACGATTCAGTGTCCACCGGATATTTCGGTGAATACGGATGGAACCGGATTGAATGCGGAGGCCATCCTGTGGGGAATCACTTCCGATCTCCTGATGGGCGATTGCGGTGTATTCCTGGATGGGACGGCTCCGCTGGACGATGACAATTGTGATATTGTATCGCTCGACTGGGTATCAATCAATGATCAATATGGCCAGTCAGTCGGCTCCGGAACCCTGGACGGGGTCCAGATTTCCCTGTACACCAACCAGGTGACCTATACGGTCGTCGACGGAGGTGGAAATGAGGCCAAGTGCACGTTCACCATCCAGGTCAATGACAATGAGGCACCGGTGATCACCAACTGCAATGATGGCCTGAATCCGATCCTGTATGTGGACGAGAATTGCGAGGTTGCTGTAGATGATTGGACAGGAGGTATCATCGCATTCGAAAACTGTTCCTCCTATTTACAGGCCGTGGTTTCCATCACCCAGGTTCCTGGAACAGGCGAGCTTTTGGCCGGACCGAATACCGATCATGTCATCACCTTTACGGTGTCGGATATCAATACCAATACGTCCACCTGTACCATGATCGTCCATACCCAGGATACGCTGGTGCCGGACGCTCAATGCGTGGATGATTATATCCTTTACCTGCAGAATGGCGTGGCCACGATCACCCCTGCGGATATCGACGACAACAGCACAGACAACTGCGGCATCCAGAGCTATGCCCTGGACCGGACCCAGTTCGATTGCGCGGATGCCGGCGAAACGATCGAAGTCACGCTGACTGTGACGGATCTCGTCGGACTGACAGATGTCTGTTCGACCCTGATCACCATCAAGGATCCCAATCCACCGGTCATCACCAACTGCCATGACAACATCATGGTCGGAAATGATCCGGATGTATGCGGTGCCAAGGTCAACTGGTCGCCCACCCAGGCGATCGATGATTGCGAGGATGCCAGCGGGATCACCATCTGGCATTGGACGACCGGTGCGACCGTGTATGGCGGGGATGACGTGCAAAGCACATTCGGCATGCCGGCTACACCTGAGACATCAGACGATCCGCTACCGGGTACCGGATCGAGCAAGTTGTACAATTTCGGCCTCACGCAGGTGCATATCATTGCGGTGGACGAAAGCATGAATATTTCCGAGGTCTGCGTCTTTGACGTGATGGTCCTCGATACACAAGAACCAGAATTGATCGCTTGCCCTGAAGACGTGACCGTCTCCACGGAGCCTGGTGTTTGCTCCGGCCTGGTCCCGGACCTGACGGGCGGGTTGATCGCTACCGATAATTGTCCCTTGGAATTCACCCAGGATCCGGTTGCAGGTAGCTCTATTGGCACGGCCCACGGGCAGGTATTCGACATCACAGTTTCGGCAACGGACAGTGGTGGTCATGTGATCCAATGTATCGTCAAGCTGACCCTTGACGATACGGAGGCTCCGTTGATCACCAGCTGCCCCGCGGATCTGACCGTCGATACCAACCCGGGTACGTGTACGGGCACTGTGCCGGATCTCTCGGGTGTGTTGGATTTCCAGACAAGCGATAACTGTGTTATCATCGACACGATCCAGGCACCCCTGGCTGGCAGTCTGTTTGGCGGTCAGCACGGCGACGTCCAGGAAGTGACCCTGGTGGTTCATGATGCCGCCGGCAACGTGAGCGGCACCTGTCGGGTGAACCTGACCCTTCGGGACGTGGAAGATCCGGTGATTGCGGTCTGCCCTCCTGATGTGACTGTCAGTCCGAACGCCGGTTGCAGCTATGCACTTCCGAACTATTTCAACGGGCTGGACATCAGTGACAACTGCACTGCCGATGGTGATCTCATTCAACTTCAACTGCCGTCTGCCGGCACTGCGTTTGGCAGTAAGCAGGGAGGTACCCAGGATGTGGAGATCTTCCTGACGGACCAGGCAGGCAATGTTACCAGCTGTGCCTTTACCGTGACGCTGAAGCCGACACCGGCACCGATCGCTTCCGTAAGTGATACCACGTATTGCAACGAGGAAACGTTGATGTCAGTGACGGCAGTTGATCCTTCCGGTTTCCCCGGAGCAACGTTCAAGTGGTTTGCCAATCCCGGGTTGACGATCCCTGTGCCGTCGGCACAGATCTCCGGGGCCAATGGGGAGATCTATACCCCGAACAATACCCTGGGAATCCAGACTGTCTATGTGGTCACCATGAATGGTACGTGCAACAGCGATCCGGTCTTGGTGCGGACCACGGTCCTGGATTGCAACCTGCAGATCACCGATCCGTGTATCTGCCAGGACAATGCCACCACACTGACCAATGGTCAGTTCGGTGAGGTGATCCGGGTGACCGCCCCGAGCGGACAGCTCTGGACGATCGCCAGTGTATCCGGGTTATACCGGAACAACAGTCCGGCACCTCCTGCTGCGCCGATCGCCTTCTTGCCCGGTACGCTCTTCACCGAGTTCCCCCAGGGCAATGGTACGAGTATCTATGAATTGGTGGGTAAGCATGTCGATGCGTTGGGGTACACCCTCACGGCAACGAACGGTCTGGTGGTTGGCAATGTATCCAATATCTGCTACTATCCGGATCCGACGATCAGCGACCTGGTGTTCGACAACTATTGCATCAACTATCCTCCGGTACAGCTCGCTGGAACGGCGACCTATCCGACGCAACCAGCGATCCCTGCGGTGAAAGAATCCGATCGATTCGATATTCTCAATCCCATCGGTGTGGTGGTCCAGAGCAATATCACGGTGCTGAATCCGGCATCGTTGATCCCGGGCGACTATTTCATCCGCTACCGGTACAATGCGGCAGATGATCTGCCGACTGTTGCCTTCCCTGGCTGTGTTCAGGATGTGCTGCAACAGCTGACCATCTTCCCGAACCCGCCGCAGGACCTGAATTGTAACAACAAGGCCAATGTCTCCTTGGATGAGAACGGCATCGCGGTGATCACCGGCGATGACATTCTGGAAGGCAGCTACGGATGTTATGATCAGTACGTTGTGGAGATCACCGGCAAGTTCCAGCCGATCGTCGATTGTGGCGATGTCGGCAAGACCTTTACGGTCAAGGTGATCGATCCGATCTCGGGCAACTCCTGCTGGGGCAAGATCTTCGTGGAAGACAAGCTCCCGCCGGTATTGACCTGTAATGACGTGACGGTCAGCTGCAACGATGATGCCTTGGATCCCGGTTCGATCGGGTATCCTGACCTGTATGACAACTGTGGTGTGGATAATGTCAACTTGACCTACAGTGAAATGCCGGAGGGCCTGACCTGTGATCCTCAGTATGCGGAGATCCTTCACCGGGTGTGGTATGCTACCGACAAGCACAACGGGATGATGGTCAGCTGCATGCAGGATATCTATCTGGTGAAATCCACGGTGAACGATGTGGTCTTCCCACAGAACCTGGATGATATTGCCCTGCCATCCCTGCTTTGCGGGAATGCGAATACCACGCCTGACAGCACCGGTCGGCCAACCATCAATGGCAAGCCGGTCAGTGGCTACTGTGAACTGGTAACCTCCTTCCAGGATAAGGTGGTGCCCATCTGTGATAACAGCTACAAGGTCATGCGGACATGGATGGTCATGGACAACTGTACTGGAGCCATGGCATCTGCCCTGCAGATCATCCAGGTGATGGACAAGCAGGGTCCGTCGATCGTCTGTCCAACAGCCAAGCAGGTGTTGATCGTCGATCCATCCTGGCAGGGATGTGGCGCCACGATCTTTGCCCCGACGGTCAACATCACCGACAATTGCACGGTGCCGACCAAGCTCACCATCCAGACAAGTGTGCTGGCCGGTGGTGTGCTGACCCAGAAAGTGGGGAACGGGGCACACTTTAATGTGCCATATGGCAACCATACGGTGAGTTATACAGCCACGGACAATTGCGGGAATATCTCTTCCTGTAGTGTACAGGTCACCATCATCGACACGGAGCCACCGGTAGCGGTGTGCAATGACCAAATCGTGGTGTCGCTCATCGAATCAGAGACGGTGGTGTATGCCAAGACCTTTGACGATGGCAGCCATGACAACTGCAGTGGTGACCTCTCCTTCCTGGTTCGCCGGATGGACAATGCCAATTGTCCGGGCAATGACGAGACGGTCTATGCGCCTTCGGTGCCATTCTACTGTTGTGATGTCCTGAACGGACCGGTCGGAGTGGCTATGAAAGTCTGGGTCGACACGGACCACGATGGTATCCATGATGCGAATGAGCCGGCGAATGAATGTATGATGCAGGTGACGGTCAATGACAAGATCAAGCCTTTGATCTATTGTCCCGAGGATATTGCGGTGTCTTGTTCAGCCGACCTGACGGATACGGCTACCCAGGTGCACAGCTTTACGCTCACGCCCAATCAGGCCATTTCCGGTGCATACGACAATGACTACTGGTTCTCCAAGGTGGTGACCGGTCTTCCGACCGATGCCCTGATCACTGATGTACAAGTTGGCCTGGAGATCGATCATGAGGTGGTTGACCAACTGGATATCCGGTTGATCTCCCCGAATGGTACGGAACTCGTTCTCTTCAATGGAGGAGGATGTGGCAAGACCAAGGCCAATATCAACGTGGTGTTTGACGATGCCGGGAATCCGTTCACATGTGCCGGAGTGCCGGTCGCCATTACCGGTATCCTGCAGCCGCAGAGTGCGATCCTGTCCATCCTCAATGGCGAAGTACCGAATGGCGAATGGAAATTCCTGGTGCGCGACAAGGTGGCCGGTGGTGCCGGACTGGTGAAGAAGCTGAGTCTGGAGATCGCCTATGCCACTCCTTTGGCACTCAAGCCATGGGTGTCCGACAACGCGGAAGTCTGTGGTCTGGAGATTTCCTTTACCGATCTGGATGAAAAGGCCCAATGTGCCGAGAACCAGGAGATCCGCCGGGAATGGAGGGTCGTGGATCCAAGCGGCAACAGCCAGACGTGTATCCAGATCATCCATCTGACGGATGATACGCCATTGATCGTTGATTTCCCCGAGGATGTAACGATCACCAACTGTGTGAAGCTGAATGATATCCAGGCGACCGGTGAGGTCGAGCATAATGGCGATTGCGAACTGGTCGGTGTCAGCTCTGTGGATGAGGTGTATGATGTGGTTCAGGATGCCTGCTACAAGATCGTCCGGACCTGGACGGTGGTCGACTGGTGCAAATTTGACCAGAACAAGGTGTACACGAATGGTGGGATCATCATCGATGCCCAGGACCATGTCTGGGAGGATGACGGTGACGGCTACTTCAAGTGGGTACAGACCATCAAGGTGATCGACAATGATCCACCAGAGGTGATTTGTCCACAAGATTTCACCATTGAAAGCCTCTCAGCAGTCTGTGACAGCAATGAGGTGACCATCAGCCTTCCGGCCAATGACGCCTGTACGCCGGTCAGCAAGTTGAAAGTCAACTGGACGCTGGACCTGTTCAACGACGGTAATGTGAACATGAACGGCACCGGACTGGACTTCACGCGGGCAGTGCCCAGAGGAACGCACAAGGTCTACTACCATGTATCGGATGGCTGTGGCAATTTCACGAATTGCAGCTTCCTGTTCACTGTGGTGGATAAGAAGAAACCGACTCCGATCTGTCAGAACGGGATCTCGGTGGACCTGATGCCATCGACCGGCGAGGTGCTGGTTCCGGCCGTGGCCATGGAGTCTGGCGACAGCTACGACAACTGCACAGTGTATGATAATCTGACCATCCTGGCGGAACGCTTCACGGATGTCGGTGTGAACCAGAAAGTGCCTGATGCCCAGAGTGTGGATAGCCTCCTGTTCACCTGTGCCGATTACGAGGCCGGCAATCCGGTCGCGGTTGCAGTGTGGGTTGGCGATGAAGCGGGCAACTGGGATCTCTGTGTCATGGCCGTTGATGTGCAGAACAATATGGGTGCACCCTGTGATACCACCAATTTCAATGGTACGATCTCAGGAAGCATTCAGACGGAATGGGACAAGGATGTGGAAGAGGTATCGGTCAGTCTGGCCGGGCCGAACATCGCCCAGACCATGTCGGCTGCCAATGGTTGGTTCAACTTCTCCGGAATGGTTCCTGGCAACAGCTATACTATTGTCCCGGAGAAGGACGGGCAGGCATTGAATGGTGTCTCGACGTATGACATCCTGCTGATCCAGAAGCATATTCTGGGGATCAAGCAGATCCAGACGCCGTACTGCCTGATTGCTGCGGATGTGAACAAGAGCAACAGTGTGTCCATTGCTGACATCGTCAGTCTGCGCAAGACACTGTTGACAGCCAGCGACCAGTTTACCGACAATACCTCCTGGCGTTTTGTTGATGAAGACTTCATCTTCACCAATCCGACGAATCCTTGGAAGACCCCATTCCCTGAGACAGTGAATGTGGATATCCAGGCGGGCAATGTGCATGCGGGATTTGTCGGCATCAAGGTGGGTGATATCAACGGTGACGCCGTGACCACCAAGTTCCAGGAAGCAGAGGTCCGCAATACAGAGGGTGTGATCACCCTGTGGAGTGATGAACGCGCGCTGAATGAAGGTGAAGAGGTGCTGGTTCCGTTCTATGTGGATCAGCCTGCCGGACTGGAAGGATTCCAGTTCACGATCAGCTTCGATCCGTCCCTGGAATTTCTGGGTGTGGAGAACGGTGTGCTGGATGGGAACCATTTCGGGCTGACCTTCCTGGCTGAGGGACTGATCTCGGTAAGCTGGAATGGCGAATGGCCGGGTGATGCTACGGCTTTCGGGTTGCGTTTCGGTGTGAAGCGCGCCGGTTTGCTGAGCCGTATGCTGGCCATCCATTCCATGGTCCTGCAGGCAGAAGGGTATGTCAACGAGGGTAGTGAGATCCGGTTTGCGGATGTCGATCTGGCCTTCCGCGGACAGACCAAGATGCTGGAGGAACTGGCCTTGTACCAGAACATCCCCAACCCGTTCACCGGACATACCACGATCGGTTTCCATCTGCCATCGGACGGACGTGCCGTCCTGATGATCCACGATGTCAGCGGTCGTGAAGTGTACCGTGCCGAGCGGAACTACTCGCGGGGATATCAGCAGATCGAACTTGTAGCCAGTGACTTGCCTGGTGCCGGGTTGTATTACTACACCCTGCAGTTCAAGGGTCAGCAGTTGACCCGCCGGATGAGTCTGCTGGATTAAAAATGTTGACGCAACAGGATTGAGCCTGTGCCCCGGTCACCAAAGGATGGCCGGGGTTTTTTTATTTTGAAAAAAACAGGAGTCATGGTTTTACTGGATTTATTTCATGTCCCCATTGGATCAAATTGTTGAATTAAATGGATGGGAATTCCAGTCATGTTTTCAGGTCAATTTTAAAAAGAATGAATTTCCAGAATGAACGAATGATGATATTTATTTTTTATTTTAAATAATGAGATGTAATAAATTAATCGATCTTGTTTTGTGAGAATAATTTATATCTCATTCTAATTTCGTTTCTGTCATTCCTCTGCTCGATCATATTTCTGATCGTATTTCTCCCCATTCGATGATGTTTCCTGGTGGTGAGTGATCGGACCCTGTATCGTCGGGTAGCACGCATGGATGCCGCGGAGTCGATCCCTGGCCTCATTTTGTCAGGATGGTTCCAGATTGGAGGTGTGGCCATCCTACTGTGATCCGGCGCAGGTTGAGGCAGGCGACTCAATTATGAAGAGGTCATGGTTCATGGATCCCTTTTGAAGATCAGAAGTGAATGGCATCTCTGTGTCAAACGCAACAAATGGACCGATTGCTGGCGCTTATTATTATCTCGTTTTTTTCGAATGAATGATCATTTGTCAATTTGTCTGAAATTCCGGGTTTATTTTGAATGAATAGAATAATTTAATCTATACATAGAGATGTCAATTTTTGCTGTTTGTGTTTTCAGGAATGAATGGTGAATGCTATTCATTGGATATATTCTTATGCTATCCAACTCGATCTGTTATTTACAATTCATCTGTGATATATCCCCAATGCGCAACCTCCCTGAAAGGACTGGAGGTGATTTGTCTGTTGATCAGGATCGAGAGCTTTTTTGATTACGTTTCGGGTGTTTCAGATGGCGTCCTTCCATGGGTAGTTTTTTTAACGGCCTGTCAGGGTGGACACACCATGGGTCGGCTCGTGGGGAGGGCCAAGGCCGGACAGGTTGGCATTTGAGCAAATGTTCCTGTCACGGTGATGCCATTCCTGGAGATCAGGTCAGGAAGGTAGCTTGCCGGCTTCTTGGCACCCGGGCGGTCATGCCAATTTCCGCGCATTCGGCCAGCGGATGTTCGGAGTGCGGAGCCTGGGATGGTGGGTGGGGAGGAAGGATCTACATCGGACAGGGCAGATCCTTTGATGGGGTGAGCGATCCGATTCCAGATACCGCATTTCACTTGGGGCAATTAGCGAGTATCCAGGAATGGAATAGTCCTGGGGCCAAGGAAAGTTTTTTCAAACCATTATAATTATTCCATATTCATATAATACTAGAATATCAATGTGAAACGCATGATGAAATAAAAATTATTTGATATGCTTGACATCCCTGATGCGGATGATCGGGTTTGCCCATACATTTGTGTTCCCATCTGACCGATTTGTTCCATGTGTCGATTCATCCCCGACATCTTGGAATTCTTCCCAAAAACCACATGCGACTATGTCGCGCTAGTTGCTGTATAGCTATTGTCCGAAGATCTGTTGATCCAGGGTATTGGTTGCAGTGATTATCTCGACTGGCTACCGCTGGACCTCGTCGACACGCAGGTCTAAGCATGTGCGGGGGGACTCCGTTCTCCGACTTTCACCGCAAGACCCATAGTCATCACAACAGGTGGTGCGTGGTCACTTGGCGTAGTCATGTTTCTTACTACAAGTTTGGTAGATCACAATTTCCTTAGGCTGCTATTGGCTCTAAGGTCTTGGATAAGAATGTATTGTATTGTTAACCTCAATCATTTTCCCATGAAGCATTTTTTTGCGAAAACACGTGCCATGATGGTGGCATTGGTGCTGGGTGGATTGTTCTTCGTCTCGACTCAGGCTTCGGCCCAGAGCACGAGTGCGTTGATCGCCCCTCCGCCAAACAACCAGTCCTGGGTGACAACCCCCCAGGCGAGTCAGACCGTTCAGAATGAGATTGCTGCGATGATGCAGCAAATGAACGTGCTGATTCAGAACCAGGCCCCGGAGGCCGAGCTCAAGCAGCTGAAGTACAAGCTGCAGTTCATGATGTACGTGCAGCAAGCCCTGAACCAGGGTGCACAGATCGGTGAGGCATTGAACCTGGCCAAGTCCATGTTGATCGGGACGGATGCCGTGGACAACAATGCCCAAAAGGCTGGAAAAGCGCAAAAGATCTACGATGAGATGGTGGGCAAGTTCACCAAGTAATCGTCGATTCATTGCACGCCAAAATGTTCTAATTAAAACTTCAAATTGATCCCATGATGAACAAGAAACTTTCGATCATCAGCTCGCTGGTGTTGGGGTTGTTGTGCCTGGCCGGCATGGTCACGGCCCAGAACCACCCTTACAACACGGGCTCACAGGCCGTTTACAACGTGCCTGCAGTAGGTTTTCTGACCTACTATGATAACGGTGGGTCGGCGGGTAACTATCCGGCGAACCACAACAACGTGAACACGAGCATCCGCTTCCAGCCGACGACGGCCGGTGCGAAGGTGCAGGTTGTGTTCACGCAGTTTGCTACGGAAACCAGCTTCGATGCCCTCTACGTATGGGACGGTCCAACGACCGGCTCACCGAAGATCGCTTCTGGTAACGGTGCTCCCGTGGTGAACAACTTCTGGGGAACGGGTGGATTCTGGTCCAGTGCCAACAACCCTGCTGCAGCGCCAAGCAACGTAGCTCCCGGTACGGTTCGTGCCACGGCTGCCAACGCCTCTGGTGCGCTGACCTTCGGCTTCGTGTCGGACGGTAGCGTGCAGTACGCCGGTTGGACAGCCCAGGTATCGGAATTCATTCCTTGTAACCCGGTACCGAACCCCGTCAACCTGGCTCTCAGTGTTGACCAGGGCACCTGCTCCGCCACGGCTACCCTGAACGTACCAACGTTCAACCCCGGTGGTTGCGGCAATGCTGCAGGCTATACCGTGTGCTATGCCCTGGATGCCAATCCGTACACCTGCCTGGCCCAGCCTTATCCGGCCCAAGTGGTGGTGTCCGGCATTCCTTCCGGTACCCACACCATTACCTGGCAGGTGCGCAGCGCCTCCGGTTCTGTATTGGGTGAGGCCGTTCAGAACCTGGATGTGGCTGACAACGAGGCTCCTACCTTCACGAACTGCCCGAGCGACCTGATCATCAACCTCGATCCGGGACTGTGCTGTGCGATCGTGAGCTGGGCTGACCCGATGGCTACGGACAATTGTCCATTCATCGGACCAACCACGTCCCTGCTTCAGACATGTACCTATACCAACTACTGGACGGGTTATGCCCTTGACCTGCAGAACCTGACAGCTGACAACATGATCATCAACGGTGTGCAGATCCAGGCCGGTCTGGCTGGCGCGGCTGCAGGCAACTACAACCTGCGCGTGTACATGCGGACCGGTCCTCAGAACGGTACGGTGGGTTCACCAGCCGGCTGGACCGAGTGTGCCAATACGACGATCAACGTAACGGCAGGGTTCCCGACCAACCTGTACTATGACATTCCGTTCAACGTGACCAACTTCACCATTCCTGGTGGAGGAACTTCGGGTATCTACGTGGTGGCCAACAACGGAGCGAATACGCTTGTACGTGTGGTTGCTAACGTATTCAATACCACGCCAACGACGGACGGCAGCCTGAGCATCAACCAGAACCCAAGTACCTGGGTGAATGGCCTGTTCGGTGGTCCTGCCTTCACGGAGAACCCACGTCCATGGCTGCGGGTTGACTACCAGATCGGTGGCGATGCCATGGTCATCCAGACGGGTGGCCCAACGAGCGGAACCGAGCTGTGCAAGGACGACAGCCCCTGGACGGTGACCTACGAAGTGGCTGACGTTGCTGGCAACGTGGCTACCTGCGAGTTTGACATCCAGGTATTGGAATATGCCAATCCGGTGACCAAGTTGATCTGTAACGACAATGTCCAGATCTCCCTGGATGAGGATTGCATCACGGAAGTGGGTGCTGACGATATCCTCGAAGGCGGTCCTTACGGCTGCTACGACGATTATATCGTGACCATCTTCAATGCCAACAATACACCACTGGCTTCCAGCCCGAATGTGGGTCGCCAGCAGATCGGTGGACCTTGGAAGGTGAAAGTAACGGATCCGGCCACTGGCAACAGCTGCTGGGGTCTGATCACCGTAGAGGACAAGCTCGCTCCGGTGATGGTTTGCACCAACCTGACTGTAGACTGCGGTGCGGACATTCCTGCCGAGCCAACGCCATTCTTCTTCCAGGCCTTCCCGCCATTGGAGCAGAATGTAGCGTTCACCAACTACTGGACAGGTTACATGACCAACCTGGTCAACAAGACCGCTGATGCGATCAACGTGACCGGTATCAATGTACAGGCTTCCCTGGCCGGTGCCGCTGC
This sequence comes from Lewinellaceae bacterium, assembly GCA_020636225.1. Classification (GTDB taxonomy): domain Bacteria; phylum Bacteroidota; class Bacteroidia; order Chitinophagales; family Saprospiraceae; genus JAGNXB01. The sequence goes on from JACJYI010000003.1 coordinate 256,155, forward strand.
CGGTACCTACAACCTGCGTGCCTACATGCGTGTGGGTACGTTCGTCGGCAACACGGGTAGTGCAAACGGATGGGTCGAAGTGGCCAACGAAGATGTCAGCATCACGGCTGGTTTCCCAACGGTACTGACCTATGATCTGATCTTCGGTGCTCCGTTCAGCATCGCCGGAAACGGCACTGCTGGTCTGTATGTAGTGGCCAACAACGGTAGCGGTACGACCGTCCGTGTGGTGGCTACACTGAGCAATGCACCAACGGAAGATGCCAACCTGCGCATCGACCAGAATCCGGGTCGCTGGATCAACAACCTGTTCGGTGGCGAAGCCTTCCCGAACGAGAACCCACGGCCACAACTGCATGTTTACTACGAGACACAGCAAGCTCCGATCCCTGTGACGGACAACTGTGATCCGGGTAACCCGCTGACCGTTGCCAACGGTGGTCTGAGCTTCGGCGATGACATCACCAACTATACTTGCGCCCAGAATGCCCAGTTTGCTCAGCTGATTGTTCGCACCTGGACGGCTACTGACGATTGGGGCAACAGCACGCAGTGCACGCAGGAGATCCGCGTTCGTCGTCCGACGATCGGCGGTCTGGCGATTCCACCGAACTATGACGATCTTGACCAGGCCAGCCTGGATTGCAAGGATGCTTACCCAACCCCTGACGTCACTGGCGAGCCAGGCGGAGGAGGCTGCGGAAGCCTGCAGTTCGACTACTGGGACAAGGTGCTGAACGTATGCCAGGGTTCATACACGATCATCCGTACCTGGACGATCAACGATATGTGCACCGGTGAAGTGGCTACGCACAACCAGGTGATCAAGGTGATGGACAAGACTCCACCAAGCTTGACCTGCCCGGATGAGCATGACATCAAGTTCGGTACGACCAAGCAGGTCGGTTACCAGGATTGCACGCTGCGTGTACGCCTGCCATGGATCCAGGTGGAAGACGATTGCTCCACGAGCAACAACACGTCACTGTATGTCTGGACAACGGACAACAACGGCAACGTGATCATCGTGAGCAACATGGACAGCGAAGGTTACTTCAACTTCAACCTGCCGGTTGGCTTCGACTACACCTTTACCTACACGGCCATCGACGATTGCGGCAACAAGGGCGAATGCTCTGTTGAAGTAGAAGTGGAAGACAACCAGGGTCCAGTAGTGATCTGCGAAAGCTTCCATGTCGTTGCCCTGACGGACAGCGTCACGCTGGTGAATGCAGAGAGCTTTGACGATGGTTCATACGATGAGTGTACGATGATCACCTTTGACGTTCGTCGTGGTACGATGAATGCCTCCGGTAGCTTCGTCCAGCACCCATGCAACCAGCCAGGTGACTTCCTGTATGCACCTCAGGTTCGTTTCTACTGCTGCGATGCGCAGAGCCCAGTGGCCCTGTTCGTCGACCTGCGCGTCCGTGATGCCTTTGGCAATGCGAACAACTGCATGGTGGAAGTAGACGTAGTGGACAAGATCCGTCCGACGATCTGGTGCCCAGAGGACATCACGGTCCAGTGGGGCATGCCATACGAGCCAACGGAGAAGGACACCCTTCACGTGAGCACGAAGCCTGGTACGCTGATCAGCGCCATCTGGCCGAAGACGTACCTGGTTCCGATCCAGATCGAAGGAATGCCTGTAGATGCAGACATCACCGACCTGGACATCAGCCTGAACATCACGCATGAAGCTATTAACCAGCTGCAGGTGACGTTGTGGAACCCGTATGGCACGAAGGCCACGGTGATTCCGTTCAACAGCTGCAACGGTGGCTATCCACAGAATATCAATGCAACGTTCAACGACGAGGCATACGATATCATCACGTTCAACCAGACGGGTCAGAAAGTACCAGCACCTTATACCTGCACGGTAGCCCTGCCAAGCGTAGGCAGCTACAACCAGGGTCAGATGCGTTCTGCAGGTGATTACCTGAAGGCGTTTGACGGAGACGGTATCAACAACCTGAACGATAAGGACAAGTGCTTCAACGCACAGGGTATTGAGATCAATGCTGCGACGAACCGGATCAGCAACTTCCAGGTGAGCCTGTTCATTGCGAACAACGGCCTGTCTGCTGGTGACCGGATCTTCCTGCAGTACGCCAGCGCAAGCGGTCAGCCCCTGGGTGGCCTGAGCGTAGGCGAGTACTACCTGTTCCAGGTGATCAATGCGAACACGCTGGAGTTCCTGACGATGCTGGGCAGCGACATCACGAGTGTACCGGCCGGAACGCACATGTTCTGCGCAGTAGGCACGTGGTTCCTGCAGGTAACGGACAATGCAGCTCTGGCAGGTGGTGTGATCAACGACGTGACGCTGCACATCGAGTATGTGACGCCAACGGGCTTGAAGCCACATGTGAGCGACAACACGGAAGCATGCGGACTGGACGTGACGTGGCAGGATCTGGGAACTCCGGAGAAGTGCGGCGACAACACGTTCATCAACCGTCGCTGGAGGGTTGAAGACCAGTTTGGTAACAACACCCAGTGTCTGCAGCGTGTATACTTCAATGACGATACGCCACTGGTTGTACAGTTCCCATGTGATGTGACCATCAACTGTGAGAACCTGGACGACCTGGATGCCACTGGCGACGTGATCCACAACGGAGATTGCGAGCTGGTCGGTATCGAGCACATCGACCATGTACTGGTGACGACGGATGCTTGCTACAAGATCCTGCGTCAGTGGATCGTGAAGGACTGGTGCAAGTACTCAGCCGATGGCAATGTGGACTACAACAGCTCCAGCATTGACGTGAATGGAGATGCGATCCAGTTCACCACGGCGATCAACGCGTTGATCAACGCCCGCAAGCTGGGTGAAGGCGACCGCGTGACGCTGAAGTACATCACTAGCGGTAGCGTCGAGATCGGCGGATTGGTCGAAGGCGACGTATACAGCGCAGTCTACGAAGGCGGTACCCGCTTCCGTATCGACTACAACACGACGAAGCAGCAGACGGTGAACATCACCTCAGAGGGCACTGGCCCACACATCTTCCGCTATGCGAACAGCAGCCTGGGTCTGCCATTGACCTGTGATGTGATCACGGAATGGTATCCGTTCACGGATTGGCACGGACTGTGCCCAAGCCCACAGGGATGCCGCGCATGGGAAGATGATGGTGACGGTTACTACACCTTCACGCAGGAGATCAAGGTTGTAGACAATGAAGCTCCTCAGTGGGTGGATTGCAGCAACAAGGAATTCTGCAACTTCGAAGCGGATTGTGGCCCGACCCAGATCGAACTGGTTTGCCCAGCTGAAGACAACTGTACGCCAGCCGAACAGCTGAAGTACCAGTACTTCATCGACGCATTCAACGATGGAACGGTTGACATCACCGGTGTTGGCTTTGATGCCAGCGGTGCCTACCCGAACGGTACGCACAAGATCACCTTCAAGGTATCTGACCAGTGTGGCAACTTCAACACCTGCACGAAGCTGTTCACGATCAGCGATTGCAAGAAGCCAACGCCGATCTGCCACGCTGTGAGCATCGAACTGATGCCATCCACGGGTATGGCCGAAGTCTGGGCAACGAGCCTGGAAGTTGGCGACAGCTATGACAACTGCACCGAGTATGGTGACCTGCAGATCCTGGTAGAGCGCGTCAGCGACCTGGGAGCTGGCCAGAATGCACCGGACGCTGATGCAGCCGGATCAGTAGTTGTTTCTTGCGACGACCTGCCACCGAACACCATGAGCCCAGTCGTCGAAGTGGCTGTATGGGTTGGTGACGAGGCTGGCAACTGGGATTACTGCGTAACGACCATCACCGTACAGGATTGGATGGGCGCATGCGGTGGCACCATGAATACCACGCTGAGCAGCTCCATCTCCAACGAAGATCTGGAGCCGATCGAACTGGTGAACGTCGAACTGACGGGAACCAACGGCACACAGAGCGTTATCTCCGGCAATACCGGTACGGTAACCTTCCCGATCTTCCAGGCTGGTCAGTACACGATCGCACCACAGAAGGATATCAATCCTCTGAACGGTGTGAGCACGTATGACCTGCTGCTGATGCAGAAGCACCTGTTGGGTATCAAGTCACTGACCAGCCCTTATAAGCTGATCGCAGCTGACGTGAACAACAACTGCAACATTTCGATCTCAGACATCATCGAGCTTCGCAAGCTGATCCTGGCTCCGAACGGTGCCAACTTCAGCAACAACACGAGCTGGCGTTTCGTGGACGGTGGTTACACCTTCCCGAACCCGAACAAGCCGTGCAACTTTGCTGAAACGAAGATGTTCAACCTGACGAATAACGATCCGAAGACGGCCAGTTTCGTGGCTGTGAAGATCGGGGACGTCAGTGGAGACCACACGCCAAACAGCCTGCTGGGTACGGAGACGCGTAACAGCGTTGGTACGCTGACGTTCGGCATTGCCGATCAACAGCTGGTAGCTGGCCAGGAGTACACGGTCGCGATCACGGCAGAGAACTTCACAGGAGTACAGGGATACCAGTACACGATGGAGTTTGCTTCCGACATGATCGAGTTCGTCGACGTCACGGCTAACTGGTCTGACCTGAGCGCATCGAACTTCGGTCGCGCACTGGTAGCAGAAGGAACGCTGACGACAAGCTGGAACGGTGCTGAGCCGACGACGCTTGCTGACGGTGAAGTTCTGTACACGGTAACGTTCCGCGCAGTGGCAAATGGCCAACTGAGCCAGGCCCTGAAGGTGAACTCACGCGTAACGGTAGCAGAGGCTTATGATGCAAACGAAGAACTGCTGGATGTCCAGTTCCGTTTCGACGGAGGACTGGTGATCGGTGGTGGTTTCGAACTGTATCAGAACGAGCCGAACCCATTCCGCGATGTTACGGTTATCGGATTCAATCTGCCAGAAGCTAGCACGGCTACGCTGAAGGTGTACGATGTAACCGGTAAGGTGATGAAAGTAGTCGTAGGCGACTATGCCAAGGGTTACAACGCGATCACCCTGACTCGCGCTGAAATCGAAGGCAACGGTATGCTGTACTATCAGTTGGAGACCCCAACGGATAGCGCGACGAAGCGCATGATCACGGTGGAATAATCCCCCAGGGGTTTTATTCTCCAACTATACAGCCCCCGGGTCTCGCAAGAGGCCCGGGGGCTTTTGTTTTTGTATACCCGCAGGTCCAGGCATGTGCAGCCCTTTGGATTGGTGGATGTCTTTTGGATGAGATCCGTCAACAGAGCCAGAACCTGGTGGACTTATGCCGTTGGAAGAAGGAGAACGGACCAACGGATCAGAGAGGAGAGTGGATCGGCCACTGGTCGACAGATTCAGATCGGAGCCTTGGACCCGGTGGGACTGGCTTTCTCCGGGTAGGGAATCAAGGGGTATCAGTCATTTCCGGAACAAATGGCTCGGAGAGCGGAGTCAACGGCGATCGGCGGGTAGTGGTGGGTAGGACGAACCCGGACCAACTGACAGCTTGTGGGATATGAACGGCTTGTTGAAAGACGTACCTGGTTGATTGAGAACAATGAACATATAATTGTGTAAAATATTCAAAGGATAAATCGGAGGTAAATTCAGTGGAAAATCAGTGATTTTAACATTTCTGAATTTCATGATATGTTAAAATAGGGGAATTGTTGATTCTATTGATGAATTTTTGCAATTTCACTCATGTATATAATTGTCAGACAATGGGTTATAGGTTATAAATATTTATTTATAAAATAAATTATCCCATTCCCGTGCATGGTAAGGGAGATAGCCTTAATTTTGTTCTCACATCCCTCCGATTTAATTGTCAGTTCGACATCATCCCTCGAGCGACAATTCTCCCAAAAACCACGATAGCGACTATGTCGCATTGACATGCCTTTACAGGAATGAACTGTAGGGTCATGGCCTGTCTACTGTTGACCGATACTCAGTAGCTGTGGGTCATTATGCAGTCAATGAGGCATTTTAATTTACTGGTTCCCAATTGATTTGGGAATTATGTGACGAAGGTTCGCCTTCCGATGAAGATCCCTGTGGTTTTGGTGGCACAGCTATGTGCCGCCCGCGCTATCGCTTAGGTCAAGTCTCAACACGCTTAGTTGAATCCAAAATATATAGCAATCATCTGGTCAGCTGAAATGCAACAGGATATTCCTTTTGACGAGAAGATTTTGCTGAAGACTGTATTTGTATTGTTAACCTCAATCATTTTCCCATGAAGCATTTTTTTGCGAAAACACGTGCCATGATGGTGGCATTGGTGTTGGGTGGATTGTTCTTCGTCTCGACTCAGGCTTCGGCCCAGAGCACGAGTGCGTTGATCGCTCCTCCGCCAAACAACCAGTCCTGGGTGACAACCCCCCAGGCGAGTCAGACCGTTCAGGATGAGATTGCTGCCATGACGCAGGAGTTGATCCTGGCGCAGGCCCCGGAGGCCGAGCTCAAGCAGCTGAAGTTCAAGCTGCAGTTCATGATGTACGTGCAGCAAGCCCTGAACCAGGGTGCACAGATCGGTGAGGCATTGAACCTGGCCAAGTCCATGTTGATCGGGACGGATGCCGTAGACAGCAACGCCAAGAAAGCCGAAAAAGCGCAGAAGATCTACGATGAGATGGTGGGCAAGTTCACCAACTAATCATTGATTCGATGTACACCAAATTGTTCTTATTAAAACTTCAAATTGATCCCATGATGAACAAGAAACTTTCGATCATCAGCTCTCTGGTGTTGGGGTTGTTGTGCCTGGCCGGCATGGTCACGGCCCAAAACCACCCTTACAACACGGGCTCACAGGCCGTTTATAACGTGCCTGCAGTAGGTTTTCTGACCTACTACGATGCCGGTGGCCCGGGGGGTAACTACCCTACGAACCACAACAACATTAACACAAGCATCCGCTTTCAGCCGACGACGGCCGGTGCCAAGGTGCAGGCTGTGTTCACGCAGTTTGCGACAGAGACCAGCTTTGACGCCCTGTATGTGTGGGACGGTCCCACCACGGGTTCTCCAAAGATCGCTTCTGCCAACGGTGCTCCGGTAGTGAACAACTTCTGGGGAACGGGTGGTTTCTGGTCCAGTGCCAACAACCCTGCTGCAGCGCCAAGCAACGTAGCTCCCGGTACGGTTCGTGCCACGGCTGCCAACGCCTCTGGTGCGCTGACCTTCGGCTTCGTGTCGGACGGTAGCGTGCAGTACGCCGGTTGGACAGCCCAGGTATCGGAATTCATTCCTTGTAACCCGGTACCGAACCCTGTCAACCTGGCTCTCAGTGTTGACCAGGGCACCTGCTCCGCCACGGCTACCCTGAACGTACCAACGTTCAACCCCGGTGGTTGCGGCAATGCTGCAGGCTATACCGTTTGCTATGCCCTGGATGCCGATCCGTACACCTGCCTGTCTCAGCCTTATCCGGCTCAGGTAGTGGTGTCCGGCATTCCTTCCGGTATGCATACCATTACCTGGCAGGTGCGCAGCGCCTCCGGTTCTGTATTGGGTGAGGCCGTCCAGAACCTGGATGTGGCTGACAACGAGGCTCCTACCTTCACGAACTGCCCGAGCGACCTGATCATCAACCTTGATCCGGGACTCTGCTGTGCGATCGTGAGCTGGGCTGACCCGATGGCTACGGACAACTGTCCGTTCATCGGTCCGGTTACCTCCCTGCTGCAGACCTGTACCTACACCAACTACTGGACGGGTTATGCCCTTGACCTGCAGAACCTGACCGGCGACAATATGATCGTCAATGGTGTGCAGATCCAGGCTGGCTTGGCTGGTGCGGCTGCCGGCAACTACAACCTGCGTGTATACATGCGTACCGGTCCTCAGAGCGGTACGGTGGGTTCACCTGCTGGTTGGACGGAGTGTGCCAATACGACGATCAACGTCACGGCCGGATTCCCGACCAACCTGTACTTCGACATTCCTTTCAACGTGACCAACTTCACCATTCCTGGTGGAGGAACTTCGGGTATCTACGTGGTGGCCAACAACGGAGCGAATACGCTGGTTCGTGTGGTTGCTAACGTATTCAATACCACACCAACGACGGACGGAAACCTGAGCATCAACCAGAACCCCAGTACCTGGGTGAATGGTCTGTTCGGTGGTCCTGCGTTCAACGAGAATCCTCGTCCATGGCTGCGTGTTGACTACCAGATCGGTGGCGATGCGGAAGTCATCCAGACGGGTGGCCCTCTGAGTGGCGACGAACTGTGCAAGGACGACAGCCCCTGGACAGTGACCTACGAAGTAGCTGACGTTGCCGGCAACGTGGCTACCTGTGAATTCAATATCGAAGTATTGGAATATGCCAATCCAGTGACCAAGCTGAGCTGTAACGACAACGTACAGATCTCCCTGGATGACGATTGCATCACGGAAGTGGGTGCCGACGATATCCTTGAAGGCGGTCCTTATGGCTGCTACGACGATTACGAGGTGACCATTTTCAATGCCAACAATACGCCTCTGGCTTCCAGCCCGAATGTGGGTCGCCAGCAGATCGGTGGACCTTGGAAGGTGAAAGTTACGGATCCTGAGACTGGCAACAGCTGCTGGGGTCTGATCACCGTAGAGGACAAGCTCGCTCCGGTGATGGTCTGCACAGACCTGACCCTGGATTGCGGCGCGGACATTCCTGCCGAGCCAACGCCATTCTTCTTCCAGGCCTTCCCGCCATTGGAGCAGAATGTTGCGTTCACCAACTACTGGACGGGTTACATGACCAACCTGGTCAACAAGACCGCTGATGCGATCAACGTGACCGGTATCAATGTACAGGCTTCCCTGGCCGGTGCCGCTGCCGGTACCTACAACCTGCGTGCCTACATGCGTGTGGGTACGTTCGTGGGTAACACCGGAAGTGCAAACGGTTGGGTAGAAGTGGCCAACGAAGATGTCAGCATCACGGCTGGCTTCCCGACGGTACTGACCTATGACCTGATCTTCGGTGCTCCGTTCAGCATCGCCGGAAACGGCACTGCTGGTCTGTATGTGGTGGCCAACAACGGTAGCGGTACGACCGTCCGTGTGGTGGCTACACTGAGCAATGCACCAACGGAAGATGCCAACCTGCGCATCGACCAGAATCCGGGTCGCTGGATCAACAACCTGTTCGGTGGCGAAGCCTTCCCGAACGAGAACCCACGGCCACAGCTGCATGTTTACTATGAGACACAGCAAGCTCCGATCCCTGTGACGGACAACTGTGATCCGGGTAACCCGCTGACCGTTGCCAATGGTGGTCTGAGCTTCGGCGATGACATCACCAACTATACCTGTGCTGAAGATGCCCAGTTTGCTCAGCTGATCGTCCGCACCTGGACGGCTACTGACGATTGGGGCAACAGCACGCAGTGCACGCAGAATATCCGGATCCGTCGTCCAACGATCGGCGGTCTGGCGATTCCACCGAACTATGACGATCTTGACCAGGCCAGCCTGGATTGCAAGGATGCTTACCCAACTCCTGACGTAACTGGCGAGCCAGGCGGAGGAGGCTGCGGAAGCCTGCAGTTCGACTACTGGGACAAGGTGCTGAACGTATGCCAGGGTTCATACACGATCATCCGTACCTGGACGATCAACGATATGTGCACCGGTGAAGTGGCTACGCACAACCAGGTGATCAAGGTGATGGACAAGACTCCACCAAGCCTGACCTGCCCGGATGAGCATGACATCAAGTTCGGCAACACCAACCAGATCGGTTACCAGGATTGCACGCTGCGTGTACGCCTGCCATGGATCCAGGTAGAAGACGATTGCTCCACGAGCAACAACACGACGCTGTATGTCTGGACAACGGACAACGATGGCAACGTGATCATCGTGAGCAACATGGACAGCGAAGGTTACTTCAACTTTGACCTGCCTGTTGGCTTCGACTACACCTTCACCTACACGGCGATCGACGATTGCGGCAACAAGGGCGAATGCTCTGTTGAAGTAGAAGTGGAAGACAACCAGGGTCCAGTAGTGATCTGCGAAAGCTTCCATGTCGTTGCCCTGACGGACAGCGTCACGCTGGTGAATGCAGAGAGCTTTGACGATGGTTCATACGATGAGTGTACGATGATCACCTTTGACGTTCGTCGTGGTACGATGAATGCCTCCGGTAGCTTTGTACAGCACCCATGCAACCAGCCAGGTGACTTCCTGTATGCACCTCAGGTTCGTTTCTACTGCTGCGATGCGCAGAGCCCAGTGGCCCTGTTCGTCGACCTGCGTGTACGTGATGCCTTTGGCAACGCGAACAACTGCATGGTGGAAGTAGACGTAGTGGACAAGATCCGTCCGACGATCTGGTGCCCAGAGGACATCACGGTCCAGTGGGGTATGCCATACGAGCCAACGGAGAAGGACACCCTTCACGTGAGCACGAAGCCTGCTACACAGATCAGCGCGATCTGGCCGAAGACGTACTTGGTGCCCATCCAGATTGAGGGAATGCCGGTTGATGCCGACATCACGGACCTGGATATCAGCCTGGACATCACGCACGAAGCACTGAACCAGCTGCAGGTGACGTTGTGGAACCCGTATGGCACGAAGGCCACGGTGATTCCGTTCAACAGCTGCAACGGTGGCTATCCACAGAATATCAATGCAACGTTCAACGACGAGGCATACGATATCATCACGTTCAACCAGACGGGTCAGAAAGTACCAGCACCTTATACCTGCACGGTAGCCCTGCCAAGCGTAGGCAGCTACAACCAGGGTCAGATGCGTTCTGCAGGTGATTACCTGAAGGCGTTTGACGGAGACGGTATCAATAACCTGAACGATAAGGACAAGTGCTTCAACGCACAGGGCATTGAGATCAATGCTGCGACGAACCGGATCAGCAACTTCCAGGTGAGCCTGTTCATTGCGAACAATGGCCTGTCTGCCGGTGACCGGATCTTCCTGCAGTACGCCAGCGCAAGCGGTCAGCCTCTGGGTGGCCTGAGCGTAGGCGAGTACTACCTGTTCGAGGTGATCAATGCGAACACGCTGGAGTTCCTGACGATGCTGGGCAGCGACATCACGAGTGTACCGGCCGGAACGCACATGTTCTGCGCAGTAGGCACGTGGTTCCTGCAGGTAACGGACAATGCAGCTCTGGCAGGTGGTGTGATCAACGACGTGACGCTGCACATCGAGTATGTGACGCCAACGGGCTTGAAGCCACATGTGAGCGACAACACGGAAGCATGCGGACTGGACGTAACGTGGCAGGATCTGGGTACTCCAGAGAAGTGCGGCGACAACACGTTCATCAACCGTCGCTGGAGGGTTGAAGACCAGTTTGGTAACAACACCCAGTGTCTGCAGCGTGTATACTTCAATGACGATACGCCACTGGTGGTGCAGTTCCCATGTGATGTGACCATCAACTGTGAGAACCTGGACGACCTGGATGCCACTGGCGACGTGATCCACAACGGAGATTGCGAGCTGGTCGGTATCGAGCACATCGACCATGTACTGGTGACGACGGATGCTTGCTACAAGATCCTGCGTCAGTGGATCGTGAAGGACTGGTGCAAGTACTCAGCCGATGGCAATGTGGACTACAACAGCTCCAGCATTGACGTGAATGGCGATGCGATCCAGTTCACCACGGCGATCAACGCGTTGATCAACGCCCGCAAGCTGGGTGAAGGCGACCGCGTGACGCTGAAGTACATCACGAGCGGTAGCGTCGAGATCGGCGGATTGGTCGAAGGCGACGTATACAGCGCAGTCTACGAAGGCGGTACCCGCTTCCGGATCGACTACAACACGACGAAGCAGCAGACGGTGAACATCACCTCAGAGGGCACTGGCCCACACATCTTCCGCTATGCGAACAGCAGCCTGGGTCTGCCATTGACCTGTGATGTGATCACGGAATGGTATCCGTTCACGGATTGGCACGGACTGTGCCCAAGCCCACAGGGATGCCGCGCATGGGAAGATGATGGTGACGGTTACTACACCTTCACGCAGGAGATCAAGGTTGTAGACAATGAAGCTCCTCAGTGGGTGGATTGCAGCAACAAGGATTTCTGCAGCTTCGAAGAAGATTGCGAGCCTACGGAGATCGAACTGGTTTGCCCGGCAGTGGACAACTGCACGGACAGTGCCGACCTGGTTTACCAGTACTTCATCGACGCATTCAACGACGGAACGGTTGACATCACCGGTGTTGGCTTTGATGCCAGCGGAGCATACCCGAACGGTACGCACAAGATCACCTTCAAGGTATCTGACCAGTGTGGCAACTTCAACACCTGCACGAAGCTGTTCACGATCAGCGATTGCAAGAAGCCAACGCCGATCTGCCACGCTGTGAGCATCGAACTGATGCCATCCACGGGTATGGCCGAAGTGTGGGCAACGAGCCTGGAAGTTGGTGACAGCTATGACAACTGCACCGAGTATGGTGACCTGCAGATCCTGGTAGAGCGCGTGAGCGACCTGGGAGCTGGACAGGATGCACCGGACGCTGATGCAGCCGGATCAGTAGTTGTTTCTTGCGACGACCTGCCACCGAACACCATGAGCCCAGTCGTAGAAGTGGCTGTATGGGTAGGTGACGAGGCTGGCAACTGGGATTACTGCGTAACGACCATCACCGTACAGGATTGGATGGGCGCATGCGGTGGTACCATGAATGCCGAGCTGAGCAGCTCCATCTCCAACGAAGATCTGGAGCCGATCGAACTGGTGAACGTCGAGCTGACGGGAACCAACGGCACCCAGAGTGCAACGTCTGGCAACAGCGGTGTAGTAAGCTTCAACGTATTCCAGGCTGGTCAGTACACGATCGCACCACAGAAGGATATCAATCCTCTGAACGGTGTGAGCACGTATGACCTGCTGCTGATGCAGAAGCACCTGTTGGGTATCAAGTCACTGACCAGCCCTTATAAGCTGATCGCAGCTGACGTGAACAACAACTGTAACATTTCGATCTCAGACATCATCGAGCTTCGCAAGCTGATCCTGGCTCCAAACGGTGCCAACTTCAGCAACAACACGAGCTGGCGCTTCGTGGACGGTGGCTACACCTTCCCGAACCCGAACAAGCCATGTAACTTCATGGAAACGAAGATGTTTGACGTACAGGGTAGCGGTCTGAACAGCGCGAGCTTCGTAGCTGTGAAGATCGGGGACGTCAGTGGAGACCACACGCCAAACAGCCTGCTGGGTACGGAGACGCGTAACAGCGTTGGTACGCTGACGTTCGGCATTGCCGATCAGCAGCTGGTAGCTGGCCAGGAGTACACGGTCGCGATCACGGCAGAGAACTTCACAGGAGTACAGGGATACCAGTACACGATGGAGTTTGCTTCCGACATGATCGAGTTCGTCGACGTCACGGCTAACTGGTCTGACCTGAGCGCATCGAACTTCGGTCGCGCACTGGTAGCAGAAGGAACGCTGACGACAAGCTGGAACGGTGCTGAACCGACGACGCTTGCTGACGGTGAAGTTCTGTACACGGTAACGTTCCGCGCAGTGGCTAATGGCCAACTGAGCCAGGCCCTGAAGGTGAACTCACGCGTAACGGTAGCAGAAGCTTATGATGCAAACGAAGAATTGCTGGATGTCCAGTTCCGTTTCGACGGAGGCCTGGTGATCGGTGGTGGCTTCGAGCTGTATCAGAACGAGCCGAACCCATTCCGCGATGTTACGGTTATCGGATTCAATCTGCCAGAGGCTAGCACCGCTACGCTGAAGGTGTACGATGTAACCGGTAAGGTGATGAAAGTAGTCGTAGGCGACTATGCCAAGGGTTACAACGCGATCACCCTGACTCGCGCTGAGATCGAAGGCAACGGTATGCTGTACTATCAGTTGGAGACCCCAACGGATAGCGCGACGAAGCGCATGATCACGGTGGAATAATCCCTCAGGGGTATTATTCTCCAACCATACAGCCCCCGGGTCTCGCAAGAGGCCCGGGGGCTTTTTAATTCCTCATGGGGAAGGGTGGTTTAAAACTTAACATTTCAGCTTCTGAATGATGGAAATGACAGAAAGACAGGCAATAGATTTATGCTGAAACGGATATATATAATGGAATATCGGCATGTATTTGACGGCATTTCAAATATGAAAATAATTAATATTAAATGTAGGTAAACGCTTGTCTTCACGGGTTCATTGATCTAAATTTGTAGGGCTAAAGGACTTGCCTTGTCCTTTGGTGTACATCCTGAAGACCTGATTATTAGAAAGCCGACCCGGGTTATTCTCAATGCGGTATTGAGGTAATCCCGTCGATTGTTTGCTTTTGTGAATTAGGACCCATGAACAAGGTGTACACCTCGCGGCTGCTTGTCGCCCTTCTTTTCCTGTTGGTTGGTACCATCCTTTCAGCCCAACAGCCGGCACTATCCTCATCATTGGCTGTCGATCCGGACTACGTTCCGCTGAAGGTACAGTCGTTTCGCACAGCACTGGCAACTGCGCCACTGGAAGGCAGTATACCCGTCCAGAAGAGTCCTGTCGAGGTCAGCCTGCCGATCGGAAAAGGCCTATCGATGACCTTCAGGGTGGTCGAATCGCCGATCATGGCTCCGGAACTGGCAGCGGCCTACCCGGGCATCCGCACCTACCTGATCCGTTCGATAGATGATGGCCAAATCGCCGGCCGAATGATGGTCAGTGATTATGGTGTCCATGCCACCATCCTCATGCCCCAGGGTATCCTGACCGTTCATCCTGTAAGTATGAATTTTACCAGCAACCATGAGGTTGCAGCATCCTGGGATCAACCTGATTCACAGATTCCTGTATTTGCCGGCTGTAATGAGAACAGCGAGGTGGATATGGATAAGCCAAGGGCCATACCTCAGGGCATGTCACGTTCGATTGGCAATGGATCCACCATTCGAAACTACCGTGTAGCGATCGTCACGACTGGGGAGTTTCATGATGCCAACGGAGGTACCGTTGGGGCGGCAACGGCCACGGTAGTCGCCACCATGAACAGCATTCAGGCCATTTACAACCGCGAACTCGCTGTCAATTTTACCGTACTGACCCCATTCATCTACACGGACTATATGGCCGACCCGTTCAATCCGGGTCTGGATCGACCTGAAGAAGCTGCCAATGCGGTAGATGCACATTTCAATATCAGCGACTATGACATCGGGCATGTCTTCCATGACCAGGATCAGGCACCAGCTGAATTGCCTGGAGGGGGAGTTGCTGGCCTGGGAGTTGTCTGTGATGACAACATGTTTTTCGGCACAGGGCCGAATAAAGCAGCTGGTTGGTCGGGTTCCTTTGATAACGTATCTGCCGGCTGGATCGACCTGGCTTCCCATGAATTTGGGCATATGTTCAATGCTCCCCATACCTTCAATGGGACTGGCGGAAGTTGTACGTCCAACATTTCATCCACGACTTCGTACGAGATCGCCTCTGGCAACTCGATCATGTCATACAACGGGATTTGCGGTTCCGGACAGAATATCCCCGATGGTGGAACTGCTGATCATTATTTCCATGCCAACAGCCTGCAGCGAATGTTCGACTACATGACGGCATTCGGTACATGTGCGACAACGTCGAGCAATGCCAATACCCCTCCTGTGGTGAATGTCAATCCATGCGGTGGGTCGCATTCCATCCCGAAATCAACACCGTTCAGGTTGACGGGGTCGGCAACGGATGATGACAATGACCCGTTGCTGTATAGCTGGGAGCAGTACAATGAGGATGGTGCAGGGACGCCTACCCAGGGCTTCATTGGTGCTACCGCCGGTGCCAGTGCGATTGCTCCACTATTCCGATCGTATCCGCCTTCGAGTTCACCCACCCGGTATTTTCCGGCCTTGAACTTCATTCTGTCCAACAGTTACAGTTCATCTTTTGAACCTCTGCCTTCTGTGCCACGTACTCTCAAGTTCCGTCTGAATGTGCGCGACTGGGCCACTCCAGCAGGAGGCATTGATGGCGACTCTCTGGACATCGTCGTAACGAACGATGGCCCACTGACCGTAAGCTCTCCGAATGGCGGCGAAAACCTGACAGCCGGGAATTCCGTGTCAGTGACCTGGGCGGTCAACGGCACCAATGCCCTCAGCGCGAATGTCAATATCCGCTTGTCCATCGATGGAGGTCTCACCTTCCCGTATCTGTTGCTGGCCAATACACCCAACGATGGATCCGAATCGGTCACCATACCCGATGGAGTGCCGGATGTCAGCACTGCCAGGATGATGGTCGAATCGGCATTGAACGACTGCGTGGTGTTCTTCGATGTTTCCAATGCCAATTTTGATGTGAATTCTGACTGTGCCGGCCGCACCAATCAGATCTGCGATATCGAACAGGTGGTCGCTCCCGAAGGGGATCCTGCCCTGGATATCAATCCGGTGGCCATCTATGGTTCACCAAATTCCACCTTCACCCTCACGCCCAGCGGTTCATCCTCCTCCGGACTGAACCTCACTCCGGCTGCTCCGGGTCCGGGAACATGCTATTCCGCCAATTTCGGGTACGGTTTCCAGAGCCTGAAGTTTTCCGTGGACAAGTCAGGTAGTTACACGTTTTCGGGTTGGTCGGGATTCAATATCTTCTCCCTCTACAACACATCCTTTTCGAGCGGTTCGCCCTGTACCAACTATCTGGGGTCGAATGCATATGATGTCGACGGGATTCCTTTCGGCCCGACCCAATCTGCTGGCTCCCTTACCATGACCCTGACAGCTTGCAGCACCTACGAGGTAGTCCTGTGGGGGAACTCGGCTCAGACCATCACAGTGACCGGTCCGGCAGGTAGTACCTTCTACCAGATCAACAGTGATCCACTCCCGCCGAATTATACCCAGACCTACCTCGCTGTCAATACAGCCACCAGCGATGTGGCCCTGGTCAGTGCATCGGCAGACTTTACATCTCTTTCCGCCGGTACTTACCAGATGTACGGTGCCCACTATTACAGTGGCGGTGGACCGACACCGCCAGTAGTGACACCGGCCTCATGGGTCAATCAATCCATCGCGGAGATCCTGGCCAATGGCGATTGTGTTGTCTTCTCTGGAAACAACAAACCAATTATCGTCCAATCCGTGACCTCCATCTGCATCAATGAGGTGGATAGCGATACCCCGGGAACGGATGCAGCGGAATTTATTGAATTGTATGATGGCGGTGTGGGGAATACACCGCTGGACGGCTACACCCTCGTATTCTTCAATGGCAGTAACGACCAATCCTATTACGCCGTCGATCTGGATACCTATTCCACAGATGCCAACGGGTTCTTTATTGTAGGGAATGCAGGCGTCCCGGGTGTGGATATCGTCTTTGGAGACAACTTCCTCCAGAATGGTGCCGATGCCGTGGCCGTATATGAGGCCAATGCGGCCGACTTTCCGAATGGCACATCTGTTACCACAACAAACCTGGTGGATGCCATCGTCTACGATACGGATGATGGTGATGACTCTGGCCTGCTGACAGGCCTGGGGCAGTCCACCCAATACAATGAGAACGAGAACGGGGACAAGGACAATCAATCCATTTCCCGGGTTCCCAATTGCGGGGCGACTGTTCTGACCCAAATGGCTACCCCGAATGCCACAAACCAGTTGCCGGCCGTCCTTTCCATCGCAGCTACTGATGCCAGTAAGAACGAAGGCAATGCGGGCACGACAGATTTCATCTTCACCGTGACCCGGACCGTCAACACCACCGGCACCTCCACGGCGGATTGGGCGGTGACCGGTTCCGGCGCCGACCCTGCCGATATCGCTGATTTTGGTGGGTCCTTCCCAAGCGGAACGGTGACTTTCCTGGACGGAGAGTCCATGAAGGACATCACGGTCGGTGTCTCCGGCGATACCGACTTCGAACCCGATAATGGTTTCACTGTCACGCTCTCCAACCCGGTCAACGCCAACCTCGGAACAGCCACTGCGGACGGCACCATCATCAATGACGATGCCGCTCCAGTGCCCGTGTTGTCTATTGCGGCGACAGATGCCAACAAAAATGAAGGCAACGCTGGAAATACAGCATTCATATTCACGGTCACCCGGACCGGCAACACCGCCGGATCCTCCTCGGCTGACTGGGCCGTGACCGGCTCAGGTGCCAACCCGGCCGATGCGGCTGACTTCGGAGGTTCCTTCCCCTCGGGGTTGGTCAGTTTCGGATCGGGAGAGACCATGAAAGACATTACGGTCAATGTGAGCGGGGACGTAGCTGTGGAGCCCAATGAGGGATTTACCGTCACCCTGTCCAACCCGGTCAATGCCACCTTCGGCACGGCCTCGGCATCTGGCACCATCATCAATGATGACGCTTCATCATGCCCGAACAGCAGCCAGGTGTTCATCAACGAATTCCACTATGACAATGCCGGTACAGATGTCGATGAGTTTGTGGAAGTGGCTGTCGCCAATGCCTGGGGCGGCAACGTGTCCGACCTGACCCTGACCCTGTACAACGGTTCGGGTGGAGCATCCTATGGCACGCATGGATTGTCCACCTTTACCATGGGTGCCAATGATGGGACCTACACCTACTATTCCAAACTGATCTCCGGTATCCAGAATGGAGCGCCAGACGGCTTTGCCCTGCACTGCCAGTCCAATGCCGCCTTCCAGTTCCTGAGCTATGAAGGCACTTTTGCAGCCACGAACGGTCCGGCCAATGGCCAGAATTCTGTGGATGTGGGAGCCAGCCAGGGGGGAACAAACGAACCAGTCGGCTCATCCATCCAACTGGTGGGTGGAACATGGTACAGTATCTGTAGTGCCAATACCCGCGGATTGCCCAATGTCCTGCCTCAAGTGGCCATAGCACCTACTGATGCCAATAAGAATGAAGGAAATGCAGGCAATACGTCGTTCACTTTTACAGTGACTCGAACAGGTCTGCTCGGCGCAACCTTCACGTTGAATTATGCCGTAACCGGAAGTGGTGCAAATCCAGCGGATGCCGCCGATTTTGGTGGTACATTCCCCAGCGGGATGGTTTCCTTTGCTGCGAATGAAACAAGCAAAGTCATTACGGTTCTTGTATCGGGAGACTTGACAGTCGAACCGGATGAAACCTTCACCACAAGTATCACACAAAACGGTGGATGCGCTGTGCAGGTGACTACAGGATCATCGACCGGAACCATTCTCAATGATGACATGCTGCCTCTGCCAGTCATCAGCATTGCAGCTACAGATGCCACGAAAAACGAAGGAAATGCGGGAACAACGAATTTCCTCTTTACACTAACACGAACTGGTGATCTGAGTGCAGCGTCTTCTGTCAATTATACCGTCACCGGATCCGGTGCAAACCCCGCAGATGCGGCAGATTTTGGTGGAACATTCCCGACAGGTACCGTCAATTTTGCTATCGGCGAATCTTCAAAGCCCTTGAATATTGGGGTGTCAGGAGATATGTCTGTCGAGTCAGATGAAGGATTCACTGTTACCCTATCCATCCCGGTCAATGCAACTATCGGAACGGGTTCGGCTACTGGCACCATTTTCAACGATGATATAGCCGGCTATACGTATGATATTACTGATCCATGTTCGTGCAACAACAATGCTACTCCGAACAATCAGGATGGGACGTTTGGAGAAGAGGTGACTGTCATGGGACCGCCCAACATGAATCTGGTGGTCGGCAACGGATCGACCGGGTTGATCGGTGTGAGCATTGGTGACCCGATCCCGGAGACTCCATTGGGTTCCGGTACCTATATCCTCTCATTTGAACACCTCGATGCTGTGGGTTATACCCTGAACGTGGCGGATACCGATCCGGCCAATCTGATCCCCGGACTGACTATTTCGAATACGTGTTACTATCCAGTAGCTTCGATAGACGGGTTGCCCACCATTTTCTGCGAAGGCGATCCGGCTGTAACTCTCATGGGTTCAGCTCAACTGGGAGGCGTTGGAGGTCCGGCCAATGGTGTCGGCGAATTCTTTGTGGATGGCTCCGGTCCCGTGACCATGTTCGATCCGGCAGCACCCGGTACGTACGAGATCAGCTTCGTCTTCGATGCGACTGACAACGATCCGAATGCCCAGCATCCGGGATGCATCAGCACCGTAACTCAGGACGTGACGGTGAATGATACGCCCGACCTCAGCGAAACCCATATGGATGTGACCTGTACAGGCGGAATGGATGGCAGCATCGACTTGACGATTTCCGGGGTCGGGCCCTTTGACATCCTTTGGTCAAACGGGGCTATGACGGAAGATCTCATGGACCTTTCGGCTGGCAACTATACGGTCAGTGTGACCGCCAACAACTGCCAGGCTGTCTTGTCGGTGACCATTATGGACGGTGTCGACAACGAGATTCCGGATATTACCTGTCCGGATGATATTACCCTGGAATGTGATGAGCCGGTGGAGCCACCCATGGCACCTATGATGATCCTCCAGTATGATCCGGTCGGCCCTCAGCTGTCCAACACTCCGTTGATGCCGGCTTTTGCCAGCCCGGGAATCTCAGGAGGTGATTTGAGTCAGGTTGGATTCGGAGTGTTTGGCAATGGAAATGTGTGGCCAGTTGGTCTGATTACAAATTCACCGGTGGTTCCCGTAGGTAACTATCTCACTTTTGCACTGTCGACTGCGAACGCAATTCAGTTGACGACCATTCAGTATGATAAATTCTCGTACTTCGGCGACGGGCCAAGTCTGGCATCTGTCAGGTCCAGCCTGGATGGTTTTGCCATGGACATCGCCACCGTGCCTGTGAATCCCGTAGGTGGGCAATCCATTGTGTTCGATGTATCCGGCATGGCACCGATATCAGGGGCCGTTACCTTCCGGATATACTTCTATGCGGCGCCGACAGGTAATACGGACTGGTGTGATTTGATGAGTTCGGCTACCGGGGCCAATGGTTTACGGGTATTCGCCTCCATGATTGTCGACCCGGCAACGGCCATGGATAATTGTGATCCTTTCCCTCTGATAACCTGGTCAGATACGGAAGACTATTCCGGCTGTGGAGGCTATACCGGTAACATTACCCGCACCTGGCGGGCCACCGATGATGCAGGGAATACGGCGGAATGCGATCAGGTGATCACCATTGTCGATACGACGCCACCCACTTGGGATACGGATCCACTCCCCATGGACATGACCGTGGAATGTGATGCCATTCCCGATCCGGAAACCCTCACCGCCTCGGACAACTGTACCATGGGCGGTGGCGGCATGAACGTCTTGTTCATCAACGAACTTCACTATGACAATAGTGGTGCGGATGTCAACGAATTTATCGAGGTAGCCGGCACAGCCGGCCTGGACCTCACCGGATACACCATTGTCTGGTACAACGGTTCCAATGGTCAATCCTATGGCACCACCAACCTGTCCGGTGTGATCGATGACGAGGGCCTGGGTGCCGGTGCCCTGTCCTTTGCCTTTGCAGGCATCCAGAACGGTTCTCCCGACGGTATGGCCCTGGTGGATCCGTCCAACAATGTGCTGCAGTTCCTTTCTTATGAGGGTGCATTTACAGCGACCAATGGCCCGGCCAACGGTATGATGTCCACGGATATTGGTGTGCAGGAAGCAGGTGCAGATCCTGCCGGACTGTCCCTCCAACTGACCGGCACGGGCATGGATTATCCGGATTTTGTGTGGAACAACCCGGCACCGGAAAGCCCAGGTAGCATCAATGACGGCCAGGAATTTGGGGCCAATCCTCCCGGACCAGGTGTGACCATTGAATTCGTCCAGACAGAGACTCCGGGCAGCTGCCTTAATCAGTACACCCTGACCCGCACCTGGACGGCCACAGATGAGTGCGACAATGCCGTGACCCATACCCAGGTCATCGTGGTCGAGGATACCACACCTCCTGTGTTGAGTGCCCTGCCGGCCGACCAGACGGTGGAATGCGACCAGGTACCCACTCCGCCCGCAGTAACGGCCATGGACAATTGCGATATGGACGTCATGGTCCAGTTTGCTGAAGTCCGGACCGATGGCAATTGCCCGCACAACTATTCACTGGCCCGCACGTGGACAGCCACCGACGACTGTGACAACTCAACAGTCCATACCCAGACCATCACGGTACAGGATACTCAGGCTCCGGTCTTTGACGGTCCTCTGCCACAAGATGTGACGGTGGAGTGCACCAACATCCCGGAAGCTCTAACCCTGACTGCGACGGATAATTGTACGGATGACAATCCCGACCCGGTCATCTTCATCAACGAATTCCATTATGATAATACCGGCGGTGACGTTGGCGAATTTATTGAGGTAGCAGGGACTGCCGGACTGGACCTGAGCAACTATAGCCTGGTGCTGTACAATGGCTCCAATGGCTTGGTGTATAATACACTTCCCCTGTTCGGCACGATCGATGATGAAGGCAACGGCACGGGAGCAGTGAGTTTCCCCTATCCGGTCAATGGCATCCAGAACGGTGCGCCGGATGGGATCGCTCTGGTAGAAGGTGGTACGAATGTATTGTACTTCCTGAGTTACGAGGGTACCTTCACGGCCTTGGACGGCCCGGCGAACGGGTTGCTCTCTACCGATATCGGTGTCCTGGAAGTCGGAGGCGAACCGATCGGTCTGAGCTTGCAGCTGACCGGTTCGGGAATGGGCTATAATGCCTTCACCTGGAGCGGACCCAGCCCGGAATCACCCGGTGACCTGAATGACGATCAGGACTTCAACCTGCCACCCGCATTCCCCATTATCTATTCATTCAGCGAAGTGTTCACCCCGGGCGCTTGTTTGGGCGAAGGTGTACTGACCCGCACCTGGACAGCCACGGATGCCTGCGGGAATACAGCGACCCATACCCAGACCATCACCATTGAGGATAATACACCTCCGAGTTTTGATGGGATTCCTGAAACCCTGACCGTGGAGTGCGACGATGTGCCTCCGGCAGAAGATGTCTTTGCTGCTGACGGATGCGGTATGGGTCCCGATGATATCTGGATCAACGAACTGCATTATGATAATGTCGGCGTGGATGCCAACGAGTTCTTCGAGATCGCCGGCCCGGCCGGATTTGACTTGACGGGATACATTGTCTATCTGTACAACGGTGCCAATGGATTGCTTTACAATACCATCCCGTTGACAGGAGTGATCGACAACGAAGGGAACGGCTACGGAGCCCTGGCCTTTGTCCTGCCGGTCAATGGCATTCAGAACGGTTCACCGGATGGACTGGCATTGGTAGGCCCGGGGAATACCCTGATCCAATTCCTCAGCTATGAAGGGGCGTTCACGGCTGTTGATGGTCCGATCGCCGGAGCCACATCAACAGATATCGGAGTCTCCGAGATTGGCAATGAACCTCTTGGTCTCAGCCTGCAGCTGATCGGTGTAGGCAATATGTATACTCAATTCGCCTGGGCCGGACCATTGCCTGAAAGCCCTGGAAGCCTCAATGTCGACCAGGGTGCCGGTCCGATATTGATCCTGGCCACCGTGTCCGAAACGATCATCCCCGGCAATTGCACCGGGAATTATACCATTGAACGTACCTATACAGCAACCGACGATTGCGGTAATGAGGCCATGTTCGTTCAGGTGATTACGGTCGAGGATACCACACCTCCGGATGCCCAGTGCCAGGATATCACTGTATTCCTCGATGAAAACGGCATTGGTTCATTCGATCCGCAGGATCTGGACAATGGCAGCAGCGACAATTGCGGCACACTCAGCTTCTCTGCCATGCCATCTGGCTTTACATGTGCCGACAAAGGCGTTGTGCCTGTGACCCTGACGGTGTCGGATGACTGCGGGAATGCCTCGACATGCGTGTCGCAAGTGACGGTGGTGGATGAGATCCCGCCGACCCTGATCTGTCCGGTAGACCGGATCATCAACCTGGATCCGGGACTGTGCTGCGCTGTCGTCAGTTGGGCCGACCCGATGGCCACGGACAACTGCCCGTTCATTGGTCCTGCCATGTCTCATGCGCAGTCACCTACCCTGAATTCAGGCTGGTATGGCTTTGCCAACAATCTGGAGAACCTGAGTGCAGATGACATGATCATCAATCAGGTGACCGTTCGGGCCTCTGCCACACCGATCGGCAACTACAACTTCAAGGTGTACATGCGTCTCGGTACGTTCCAGCCCAATATGCTGAGCAATGCAGGCTGGACCCTGGTCGCAGATAACTCGTTCTTTGTAAATGGAGCGTTTGTCACCGGCGGAGGATCGGATGTCGTCATTCCGCTGTCAACCGTGTTTACCATTCCTGCGGGCCAGACAGCCGCCATCTATTATGTGCATGATAACGGGACGACCCTGAACCGTCGGATCATGTACAACAGTGCCAGTACGGAGTCCAATGATGGGAACATCCGCATCTTTGACGGTGCCGGTATCAATCCGGGGATCTTTACCGGGATCGCCTTCCAGCCTCGGGGGGCATACCTGACTGTCCAATACCAATTGGGTGGTGATGCTGAAGTGATCCAGACCGGCGGTCCTTTGAGTGGCGACGAGCTGTGCAAGGATGACAGTCCCTGGACGGTCAGTTACGAAGTGGCCGATGCCTCTGGCAACGTATCCACCTGTTCCTTCTCCATCGAAGTCAACGAGTATGCCAACCCGGTCACATCGCTGGCCTGCAATGATCTGGTGCAGATCTCCCTGGACGAGGATTGCCTGACCACCATCGGTGCAGATGACATTCTGGAAGGTGGCCCCTATGGCTGTTATGATGATTATGAGGTCACCATTTATAATCCGAACAATACGCCGTTGGTGACCAGCCCGCAGATCGGTCGTCCGCAGATCGGCCTGACCCTCAAGGTCAAGGTCACCGATCCGGAGACCGGGAACAGCTGCTGGGGTCTGATCAAGGCCGAGGACAAGTTGCCCCCGGTACTGGTCTGTACCGACCTGGAGCTCAACTGTGGGGTGGAGATCCCCGAACAGCCTGCTCCGGCAGTGTTCCAGCAGGAAGACCCTGTCCAGTATCCCGCCAGCTTCCTGGCCCATGGAGGGGGAACAGCATACTCCTTGTCGGGCAACACCCTTCCCGGAGGTGTCTACTTCAATGTGACGAACAATTCGGCAGAGGAACTGGAGATCACCGGTTTCGGTATCCGCTTTGGTGATCCGGCTTTCGGAGCGGTCAATGCA
The DNA here is from genome assembly GCA_020636225.1 of Lewinellaceae bacterium. GTDB lineage: Bacteria > Bacteroidota > Bacteroidia > Chitinophagales > Saprospiraceae > JAGNXB01. The sequence goes on from JACJYI010000003.1 coordinate 281,247, forward strand.
CCCCAGACCATGGAGGTATTCAGTGCCCCGACGTATGTGGGCAATGAGACCAACCCGGCGGCCTGGACCAACCTGGGTCCGCAGACCATCACGGTCATTCCACCGTATTTCGCTACCGGAACGGGTGAGCTGGCCCAATTGCCTCTGTCAACCAACATTGTCCTGGCACCTGGGGAGACCCGCGGGTTCCATGTATGGGGCGCCACGGCCTGTCCGATCTTCAATTACTTCAACGGCACGGCTCCGGTGACCAATGGGCCATTCACCGTCACGGGCGGTCCAGTATCCTTCGGCCTGTTGAGCAACCTCTTCCAGGCTGGAGCGGCGTCCATGCCGAATATCCAGGTCAACTACGCGTCAAAGGCATTGGCTGTGCCTGTCACCGATAATTGTGATCTGACCCTGACTTTGGGCAATGGCCTCAACTATGGCGATGATGTGACCTATTATACATGCGCCCAGGATCCGGACTACAGCCAGTTGATCGAACGCACCTGGACCGCAACGGATGATTGGGGCAACAGTACCCAGTGCACCCAGGAGATCCGCATCAAGCGTGCGAAGATCAACAACCTGGAATTGCCACCGAACTATGATGATCTGGACCAACCGAGCCTGGATTGTTCAGCTGCCTATCCGACACCCGAGGTCACAGGCGTGCCAGGGGGTAGTGGTTGTGGCAGCCTCCAGACACTCTACCAGGATAAGGTCCTTCAGGTATGCCAGTCCAGCTACACCATTATCCGGACCTGGACCTTGCATGACATGTGCACCGGTGAGATCGGCACACATATCCAGACCATCAAGGTGTTGGACAAAAATCCGCCTGTCCTGACCTGTCCGGATGAGCACGACATTGTATTCGGGACCACCAGCCAGCAGGGCTATCAGGAGTGTACCGTTCGGGTGTACATGCCATGGATCCAGGTGGAAGACGATTGCTCCACGAGCAACAATACATCGCTCTATGTCTGGACGACGGACAACAACGGCAATGTGATCGTGGTCAATACGATGAATGCCGACGGAAAATTTGTCTTTGATCTGCCGGCAGGTTACGACTACACCTTCACTTATACCGCGATCGATGACTGCGGCAACAAGGGCGAATGTTCAGTCGAGGTCTCTGTGGAGGACAAGCAGGGTCCGGTGGTCATTTGCGAAAGCTTCCACATTGTGGCCCTCACCGATAGCATCACCTTGGTCGATGCCATCAGCTTTGATGATGGTTCGTATGATGTCTGCACGAACATCTTCTTTGATGCCCGTCGGGGTACGATGAATGCCTCTGGCAGTTTCGTACAACACCCTTGTAACAAGTCAGGGGACTTCCTCTATCAGTCTCAGGTGAAGTTCTATTGCTGTGATGGACTCAGTGATGTGCCGCTGTTCGTCGACCTGCGCGTCCGTGATGCCTTTGGCAACGCGAACAACTGCATGGTGGAAGTAGACGTTGTGGACAAGATCCGTCCGACGATCTGGTGCCCAGAGGACATCACGGTCCAGTGGGGCATGCCATACGAGCCAACGGAGAAGGACACCCTTCACGTGAGCACGAAGCCTGGTACGCTGATCAGCGCCATCTGGCCGAAGACGTACCTGGTTCCGATCCAGATCGAAGGAATGCCTGTAGATGCAGACATCACCGACCTGGACATCAGCCTGAACATCACGCATGAAGCTATTAACCAGCTGCAGGTGACGTTGTGGAACCCGTATGGCACGAAGGCCACGGTGATTCCGTTCAACAGCTGCAACGGTGGCTATCCACAGAATATCAATGCAACGTTCAACGACGAGGCATACGATATCATCACGTTCAACCAGACGGGTCAGAAAGTACCAGCACCTTATACCTGCACGGTAGCCCTGCCAAGCGTAGGCAGCTACAACCAGGGTCAGATGCGTTCTGCAGGTGATTACCTGAAGGCGTTTGACGGAGACGGTATCAACAACCTGAACGATAAGGACAAGTGCTTCAACGCACAGGGTATTGAGATCAATGCTGCGACGAACCGGATCAGCAACTTCCAGGTGAGCCTGTTCATTGCGAACAACGGCCTGTCTGCTGGTGACCGGATCTTCCTGCAGTACGCCAGCGCAAGCGGTCAGCCCCTGGGTGGCCTGAGCGTAGGCGAGTACTACCTGTTCCAGGTGATCAATGCGAACACGCTGGAGTTCCTGACGATGCTGGGCAGCGACATCACGAGTGTACCGGCCGGAACGCACATGTTCTGCGCAGTAGGCACGTGGTTCCTGCAGGTAACGGACAATGCAGCTCTGGCAGGTGGTGTGATCAACGACGTGACGCTGCACATCGAGTATGTGACGCCAACGGGCTTGAAGCCACATGTGAGCGACAACACGGAAGCATGCGGACTGGACGTAACGTGGCAGGATCTGGGTACTCCAGAGAAGTGCGGCGACAACACGTTCATCAACCGTCGCTGGAGGGTTGAAGACCAGTTTGGTAACAACACCCAGTGTCTGCAGCGTGTATACTTCAATGACGATACGCCACTGGTTGTACAGTTCCCATGTGATGTGACCATCAACTGTGAGAACCTGGACGACCTGGATGCCACTGGCGACGTGATCCACAACGGAGATTGCGAGCTGGTCGGTATCGAGCACATCGACCATGTACTGGTGACGACGGATGCTTGCTACAAGATCCTGCGTCAGTGGATCGTGAAGGACTGGTGCAAGTACTCAGCCGATGGCAATGTGGACTACAACAGCTCCAGCATTGACGTGAATGGCGATGCGATCCAGTTCACCACGGCGATCAACGCGTTGATCAACGCCCGCAAGCTGGGTGAAGGCGACCGCGTGACGCTGAAGTACATCACGAGCGGTAGCGTCGAGATCGGCGGATTGGTCGAAGGCGACGTATACAGCGCAGTCTACGAAGGCGGTACCCGCTTCCGGATCGACTACAACACGACGAAGCAGCAGACGGTGAACATCACCTCAGAGGGCACTGGCCCACACATCTTCCGCTATGCGAACAGCAGCCTGGGTCTGCCATTGACCTGTGATGTGATCACGGAATGGTATCCGTTCACGGATTGGCACGGACTGTGCCCAAGCCCACAGGGATGCCGCGCATGGGAAGATGATGGTGACGGTTACTACACCTTCACGCAGGAGATCAAGGTTGTAGACAATGAAGCTCCTCAGTGGGTGGATTGCAGCAACAAGGATTTCTGCAGCTTCGAAGAAGATTGCGAGCCTACGGAGATCGAACTGGTTTGCCCGGCAGTGGACAACTGCACGGACAGTGCCGACCTGGTTTACCAGTACTTCATCGACGCATTCAACGACGGAACGGTTGACATCACCGGTGTTGGCTTTGATGCCAGCGGAGCATACCCGAACGGTACGCACAAGATCACCTTCAAGGTATCTGACCAGTGTGGCAACTTCAACACCTGCACGAAGCTGTTCACGATCAGCGATTGCAAGAAGCCAACGCCGATCTGCCACGCTGTGAGCATCGAACTGATGCCATCCACGGGTATGGCCGAAGTGTGGGCAACGAGCCTGGAAGTTGGTGACAGCTATGACAACTGCACCGAGTATGGTGACCTGCAGATCCTGGTAGAGCGCGTGAGCGACCTGGGAGCTGGACAGGATGCACCGGACGCTGATGCAGCCGGATCAGTAGTTGTTTCTTGCGACGACCTGCCACCGAACACCATGAGCCCAGTCGTAGAAGTGGCTGTATGGGTAGGTGACGAGGCTGGCAACTGGGATTACTGCGTAACGACCATCACCGTACAGGATTGGATGGGCGCATGCGGTGGTACCATGAATGCCGAGCTGAGCAGCTATGTGGCCGACGAGACCGGCGAACCGGTTGAACAGGTGGATATCGACTTGACCGGCAATGGCAACAACATGGCCATGCAGACCACGGGCAGCACGGGCAGTGTCTCCTTCGGATCGGTACCGACTGTGGGTCAGTACACCCTGACACCGCAGAAGGATATCAACCCACTGAACGGAGTCAGCACATACGACCTGCTGCTGATCCAGAAGCACTTGCTGGCGATCAAGAGTATCACCAGCCCGTATCGATTGATCGCGGCGGATGTGAACAACAACTGCAACATCTCGATCTCGGATATCATCGAGCTGCGCAAGATGATCCTGGCACCGGGCACCAACTTTGCGAACAACACGAGCTGGCGCTTCGTGGAGGCCGGCTATGCCTTCCCCAACCCGGCCAAGCCCTGCAACTTCATGGAGATGAAGAGCTTCAACGGGTTGCAGCTGGGGATGAACAGTGCGGGCTTCATCGGGGTGAAGATCGGGGATGTGAGTGGCGATGCGATCCCGAACAGCCTGCTGGGCGCGGAGACACGGAACAGTGTGGGTCAACTGCAACTGGAGTTGGCCGACCGGACCTTTACGGCAGGGGAGACCTTTGTCATCGAGGTGAAGGCAGGCAACTTCAAGGGAGTGCAGGGATACCAGTACACCATGGATCTGGATGCCGAAGTGCTCCGTGTCGAGGCAGTGGAAGCGGTTTGGACGGACCTGAGTGCGTCCAACTTCGGCCAGGCGCGCCTGGATGCGGGGCTGCTGACCACCAGCTGGAACGGCAGTGAGCCGACCACCCTGGCTGCCGACCAGGTCCTGTACCGGGTAAAGGTCAAGGCATTGTCATCGGGCCGGTTGAGTGAGTCGGTGACAGTGAGCTCGAAGGTGACCCGGGCGGAGGCCTACGATGGTGACGAGGAACTGCTGGATGTGCGCTTCCGCTTTGACAGTGGTGTGACCGCGGGTGGCGACTTTGCTCTCTACCAGAACGAGCCCAACCCGTTCGGCGACCTGACCCGGATCGGGTTCCAGCTGCCGGAGAGTGGCGAGGCGGTGCTGATGATCCATGACGTGACCGGCAAACTGGTGTATACGACGAAGAGCGACTTCAACCGTGGATACAACGAGTTCATCCTGCGCGGTACGGATGTATCCGCCAGAGGTATGTTGTACTACACGGTCCAGAGTGGCGAACACGTAGCCACCAGAAGGATGATCATGCAGGAGTGATCACCTGATCGATAAAATGGATAGCATCCCCGGCACGTGCCAAGCGTGTCGGGGATGTTTTTTTCCGACCCGGACAACCGAATGTATCCGGAGTTGCACCTGATCATTAAGAGTTGTATCTTGATAGGTCATCATCGTCAACAGGAAATCCCATGATCCTGAACAGCAAACATCCGTATATCCCCAGATGGATCAGGGGCATCTTGCCTGGTCTGTGGCTGTTGGCTGTTTGCGGATCGGATGCCCAGATCCCGCCACCTGCCTTTACGAACTGCGAGGATATCGAGGTCTGCAGCTATGGCCTCAAGAACGACCTGGTCCAGGTGGACCTCCAGGCAGAGGTGACCAATCATTGCATTTCCAATCCCGGCTTGTACTGGACGACCCGGATCGATCTGTTCAGTGACGGAACCATCGATCAGGAACTGACCCAGGCGGATGCCAGTGGTGAGTATCCGCTCGGCATACACACCATTACCTTCTGGGCAGCCGATGGCTGTGGAGGGGTGAGTAGTTGCCAGCGCGTGGTGACGGTGAAGGATTGTGGGAAGCCGACTCCGATTTGCAATGCGGTGAACATTGACATGTTACCAAGTACAGGTGCTGCAGAAGTTTGGGCAACGAGCCTGGAAATAGGAGGCAGTTCGGATAATATTTCGGCATATGGCAATTTGAAAATTCTGGTGGAACGATTGACACTATTGGAACCAGGGCAAGAAAGTCCAGATGCAGATGCAGGAGAAAGTGTCGTAGTGACGTGTGATGATTTGCCTCCCATGACCATTGCCCCTATAGTTGATGTGGCTGTTTGGGTGGGTGATGAGGCCGGGAATTGGGAGTATTGTGTAACAACAATTATTGTTGAGAATTCCCTTTGTTGTGCCCCAATGACTGCCTCTATTTTTACCTTCATTTCAAATGAGAATTTTGAACCTGTAGGGTTGGCATCAGTTCAACTGTCAGGGACTCCTAATATCTATAGTGCTCTGGTTACAGGGAATTCTGGAGTCGTTGGTTTTGATATTTTTCAACCTGGGCAGTACATCGTGACCGCAGAAAAAACGACCAACCCCTTGAATGGAGTTACATCATATGATTTGTATTTACTGCAGCAACATCTTTTGGGAGTCAATCCATTGACAAGCCCATATAAACTCATTGCGGCTGACATTAATAATAACTGCGAAGTATCCATTTCCGATTTACTGGCATTGCGAAAAATGATCCTGGAACCTGACAATGCTGAATTTAAAAAGAATAGCAGTTGGCGATTTGTCGATGCTGATTATCTGTTTCCCTCGCCTCTACAACCTTGTGGATTCCCCGAACAAATTGCCAGAAATATTCAGGGCAATAATGTGGTGTCCGCCAATTTCATTGGTATAAAGATCGGCGATATCAGTGGCGATCATTCGCCCAATCAATTGCTCGAATCGGAAAACCGAATAGCCAGGGAAGTACTGAATTTCACTATACCCGACCACCAGCTGGAAGCTGGCCAGGTATATGAGATCCCGATCACCGCGAACGGCTTTTCCAACATCCTGGGGTATCAATATACCCTGGACATGGATCCGGAGAAGGTCGCATATATCGATGCAACACCGCAATGGGCGGATCTGGACCGGTCCAACTTTGGCCTGGCCATGACTCCCGAAGGAAAGCTGACCACCAGCTGGAACGGTTCAGGACCGACTACAGTGGTTGACGGTGAGGTGCTTTACACCATCACCTTGCGGGCGCTGGCCAATGGCCCATTGAGCCAGGCGTTGCACATCAGTTCCAGTGTGACTCCTGCGGAAGCCTACGATGCGGAGGAAGCACTGCTGGACATCCAACTCCGATTTGACGGAGATATCGCCAACAGCGCGGGGTTGGCACTGGATCAGAACGAACCCAATCCCTTCCATGATCAGACCCGGATCGGGTTTTATTTGCCAGAGTCCGGCCAGGTGATCCTGACCATACAGGATATTACGGGTAGAGTCGTGTACCATGCATCCGGTGATGTTGCCTCCGGCGATCATTCCGTTGCATTGTCCCGATCCGATATCCCGCAACCGGGTGTCTACTATTACTCCGTGCAACAGGATCATGCTCGTCAGACCAGAAGAATGGTCGTGCAGGACTAGGCCCGACATTCCAGAATTATTCACCATTTTTACTCTGAACTTCCCAACAATCCAACCAATGAATTTCCGATCTGCCTTCCGGAGAACTGTTTTTACGGTGACGACCCTCTTCTCCTTCTCCATCCTGGCCATGGCGACCCAGCCAGGTCCAGGCCTGCCTGCCCAAGTCACCGGGACGAACCAGGTTCTCGTTCGGGCGGTCGATCCCTTCGCCGTCGATCCCCTGGAGAATGGCATCCCCGGAGCCCGCGTTGTCCTGATCGATCTCAATACCCTGGTGACCGATACACTCCTGACCGACATCCAGGGCGAAGCGCTGTTTGCCATCGATCCGAACGGGAGCTATGAAGTGAAGGTCCTCAGTGGCCCGATTGCCCTACCCCTCAAGGTATCGGTACATGACCTGCTGATCCTCCAGAAGCACCTGATCAATATCAAGAGCATCACCCAGCCGGAATTGCTCATCGCTGCCGACATCAACGGCAATTGCAACGTATCCGTATCCGACCTGATCGCCCTGCGCAATGTGATCCTGGACCCTGACCAGTTGCAGGCACTACCCTGGGCCTTCTATCCGGAGGATATCCAGTTCTTCAACCAGGCGAATCCCTGTGCGGGCAATACCGGAACGTCCTACATCTTCGATGCAGCAGACTATCCCGGCCCGGACCCGGCGACCTTCATCTTTGAAGGGTATGCCAAGGGGAATGTGTCCGGCTAAAGTCGAATTCTCTTTTTTCTAGTAGAAGGTGTTCCTTTTTCGAGGTAGCCCAGGGTTTTTCAACCGCCTAAGGAGGTTAACCCTGGGGCAGGGATCTATATGGTTTAGGAAAACGGTTTCAACCGTTTCTATATTTGGACCATCCATTTCCGCCATCCTTCGTCATTCCCGTGATTTATCGCAACTTTGAACCCGAATGGCTCCAACCTCGTTTGGAGTGGAATACGACGACATGTCACGGACCCTCGATCAGATCAAAGCCCCCGTTGCCTCCGAACTGGAGGACTTCGAAGCCCACTTCCGGGAGGCGCTGAAGAGCGACGTGTCCCTGTTGGACAAGATCACCTACTACATCGTCCGCCGCAAGGGCAAGCAGATCCGGCCCATCTTCGTCTTTCTCTCCGCCCGGATGTTCGGCGAGTGCAAGGAACCCACCTTCCATGCCGCCTCCCTGGTGGAGATCCTCCATACTGCCACCCTCGTCCATGATGACGTGGTGGATGACTCCCAGATGCGGCGGGGCTTCTTTTCCATCAATGCCCTCTGGAAGAACAAGATCGCCGTCCTGGTCGGCGACTATCTCCTGAGTCGGGGTCTCCTCCTGGCCCTCGACAACGATCAGTTCATCCTGCTCAAGATCCTCTCACGGGCCGTGCGCGACATGAGCGAGGGGGAACTTCTCCAGTTGGAAAAAGCCCGACGCCTGGACATCGCGGAAGATGTCTACTACAATATCATCCGCCAGAAGACGGCCTCCCTGATCGCCGCGGCATGCTCTGCAGGATCAGCATCCACGCAATTGGATCCGGACCTGCAGCAACGGATGTACACCTTCGGGGAAAAGATCGGCATGGCCTTCCAGATCAAGGACGACCTCCTCGACTTTGGCGAGGAAGCCACCGGTAAGCCCAAGGGCATCGATGTCAAGGAAAAGAAACTGACCCTGCCCCTTATCTACAGCCTCGCCCAGGCCGAGGCCGGCCAGAAGCGCCGCATCCTGCGCATGATCAAGCAGAACAGCGAGGCCAGGGCCACCTTCAACGCCGTCTACGATCTGATCCTGGAAAAGGGAGGGCTCACCTACGCCCGCCAGAAGATGATCGCCTTTCGCGATGAAGCTTTTGCCATCCTTCATTCCTTCCCGGATTCTCCCTCTCGCCAGTCACTCGAGCAACTGGTCTACTTCGTCACCGACCGAAAATATTAGTCAAAGTCGGAAGTCGGAAGGCGGAAGTCGGAAGTGCTGCACTTGCCTGATATTATTTGTCCCGTCCTTTTTTGATCAGCGTGACGATGATGGAAGTCAATTCGTTCGCCTCATCCAGGAGAATCTGGCCTTTGCCTTTCTCATCCCATTTCATGGCAATGACTAACTCCAGCCAGTAGGCACTCTCATCAGCCTCTTCTTCTACCGTTCCGAGTTTGGCAAGGTATTCGGCTTTTGATCGCCCTCTTCTGGCTGCTCGATAATTGGCTCCCACTGAGGATACAGATCGTGTCAATTGCTTTTGGATGGCCCATCCACCGGGTTTATTGGGCAGGCTCTCCACAAATTCGAATACGGCTACGACGAATTGTCGTATCCGGACATTCAGATCATAAGGCTTTTCCAGTTCTTCAACGATCCAATTCATGTTGATCGAGTTTTGCTTTCCGCCTTCCCTGCCACGCCGGCAGGCGGGCGCCTTCCGATTTCCGATTTCCGCCTTAGAACTGCTGGTCCTCCCCGCCCTTCAGGTCATCGCTCTTGATCCGGGTATTGCGCTCCCGGCTGCGACCTTCGATCTTGCCGAAGCGGTACCGCACATTCACCCCGAAGCTTTGGAAGGGCACTGTGAAGTCGCTGGTCTGCCGGAAGGTGGGGCCCTCCAGGTTCGATCGGAAGGACTTGTTGAGGTTGAAGGGCTCGACGATCGTGACGCCCAGTTGCCAGGCCTTGCCGATCTCCTTCTGGAAGGCAAAGCTGTAGAGCCAGAAAGAGGGTGTCCGGCCCTGCAGCGAGACATTCTGGGAGCGAAACATGCCGAACATCTCGGCCTTGTATCCCTTCCCGAAATCATAGTTGAGGTTGACAAAGGAACGCCACACGAGGTCCTGGTTGCTCAGGTCAGCACCATTGATGGTGGCAGAGGCGGAGTAGGTATTGACATCCAGGCTGACCCGGGCGGTCAGCTTCTTGTTGAAGAATCCGGCAGTAGCAAAGAGATTGACCCCGATGGCCTCCTTCTCCCCGATATTCTGGTATGAGGTGACGGAAGCCCCTTCAGGATTGACGGTCAGGAAGTTCTCGATGACATCGGCGGTGTTCTGGTAGTAGAGGGAGGCATTGAAGACCGTCCCTTTGACGAACATGTTGTAGCTCAACTCGATCTGATTGGTCAGTTCGGGAAGCAGGGTCGGATTGCCCACCGTGATGTTCCTGGGGTCGCTCAACTGCCGATAGGGATTGATATAACTCAGGCCTGGTCGCTGGATCCGTTGGGAATAGGCCAGCTTCAGACTGCTGAACGGACCGAACTTCCGCTGGATGATCGCCGAGGGGAGCAGGTTGCCATAGGTATTGGTGAAGGTCGGCTCGCCATTGGCCGGATCACCCTTGATCCAGGTATACTCGTATCGCGCACCGACGATGATGGCATAGGCATCGCCGATCGAGGTGTTGACGCTGACATAGGCAGCCCCCACATCCTGCAGGTAATCAAAGGAACCACTGGTGGCCGGGTCTTCCAGGTATTCGCCACTCGGCTCATCGAAATTCCGATAGGCAAAGTCACTGGTCAGGCGCCGCAAGGTGCCCTTGAGGCCGGTTTCCAGCTTCAGGGCCTTGGAAAAGGGATGCACGTAGTCGGTCTGGAGGATATGTTCCAGATTCAGGCCCTGGTTGATGTTGTCCTGGTTGACCAGCAGCGTGGGTTCGCCGGTCTGCTCGATCCGGGTACCATCATCACTGAAATCACCGCTGAGCTGATAGGCCATGGTCCATTCCCGCTCCTTGTTTCCGGCAAATGTGCGGCGGTAATCCGTGCTCCAGTCGAAACCGCTGCTCAGGTTCTGATCGTCATTGAAGCGGCTGTACATCTGGACGATCATTTGCTCGGGATCTTCAAAAGTGGAATTGGTAACCCCGTCACGTACATATTGGCGTCCATTGATCCGCACATTGCTGTTGATGCTGTGGTAGGCATTGAAATCATAGAACGCACCGATCGAGCCGTTAAATCCTCGCCAGGCGGAATTGTTGTTGCCTTCCTGGGACAGGACACGTGTCAGGCCACCGGGAAGGTCATCTTCCCGGTAGAACGAATTGGTGCCCGGACGTTTCCAGGTAAATCGTGTCCCTGCATTGACATTCACCCCGAAACGACCACGGGTATGGGCCAGGCTCAAACCGGCATTGTTCGAACGGGTGCCGATACTGGCGTTGACCGAACCGGTGAGGCCCTCCAGTTCCGGTTTTTTCATCAGGATATTGATGATCCCCGTGCTGCCTTCGCCGTCGTACTTGGCGGTCGGAGTGGTGATCACCTCCACACTCTTGATCTGATCGGCGGGCAGGCTTTTCAGGGCATCCGCCACACTGCCCGCAAACATGGAAGAAGGTTTGCCATTGATGAAGATGCGCACGTTGCTGTTGCCCCGAAGGCTGACATTGCCATCCAGGTCGACGGACAGCAAGGGGACCTTTCTCAGGACATCAGCCGCATCGTTGCCGGTATTGGTGAGGTCCTTGTCGGCATTGTAGACGATCTTGTCGATCTTCGATTCCATGATCGGTGCCTCCTCGGCCACCACGATCTCCTCCAGGTTGATGCCCATTGGCACGAGGAAGATATAGCCCAGGTCCATGTCCGGGCGCTCCGGGGTAGTGGTCAGGCCCTGGATGGTCTTGGGCTCGTATCCCAGAAACGTACATTGCAAGGAATAGGTGGAGGTATTCACTTCCCGGATCTTGAACGTGCCATCCGGTTCGGTGACCACGCCGTCCAGCATCTTGCCTCCGGGCAGGGTCAGAACCACAGAGGCATATTCCAAAGGAGCCTGGGTCAGGCTGTCTACGAGGATACCCTTGATGGTCCCTTTGATCAGTGGTGCACCTGCCCCGGGTCTTCCCGGAGGCTGGGCATAGAGACAGGAAAGGACAAGGGAGAACACAAGGGTCAGGTGGAGATTCCGCATCCGGTGGGGTTATGCTGATTAGAACGGATGTTCTCTAAGATAGTTCTAATCTCAACGCGTAAATCTAAGCTGACACTGGGAAAGCCCGTATCTTTCCAATGGAAAACAGCAGGTCGGATGACACAGGCAGGAAAAGAGAAGGATCGATGGGTGAGGCGACTGGATCGATTGACCCGGACGGCAACCGGTGGTCGTCTGAGGAGGCTCGTCAGCCATCCCGGTCGATATCTGCTGGCCATGGCCTGGCAGTTCCTGGTCTTCCCCCTTTGCCGGATCGGCCTTCCGGTATCCCGCACCATGTTTTTCGGCCAGCGACTGAAGGTCTTGTTGCCTGCGGGGACCGATCTCTACCTGCTGGGCGGGAAAAGTCATGATTCGGAGATCCGGCTGGCTCGCTTCCTCCTGGAGACACTTCGACCCGGACAGCGGTTCCTGGACATCGGGGCCCACTATGGCTACTTCTCGGCCCTGGCCGCCCGGATCGTGGGGCCCGAAGGCCACGTGCTGGCCATGGAAGCCACTCCCCAGACCTTTGTCGTCCTGAAGGATAACCTGCAGCGGATCCCCGGGGCTGAGGCCCGCCATGTAGCCCTCGCTGACGAGGTGGGGGAAATGACCTTCTATACCTTCCCCGTCCGCTACTCCGAATACAATACCCTGGATGTGACCCCCTATGAGGACGAGGACTGGTTTGCCGATTATCCTCCGGTTGAGGTACGGATCCAGACGACCACGCTCGACCGGATTCTTCCGGAGTACCAGCCCGATCTCATGAAGATTGACGTCGAAGGTGCCGAGCACTGGGTGATCCGGGGTGGGGTGCAGGCCTTGGCCAGCCATCATCCGCCTGTGGTGATGGAGTATCTGGATGCAGCCACCAGCGGCGGCGGCCATCAGGAGGCAGATCAATTGCTGCGCAGCCTGGGATACTGCCCTTATCGGATCGATGCCGGGGGACAACTCCACGCCTGCCCGGATATTGAGGGCCATCTGCAGAAGGCCGGCTTGAGCTCCGACAACCTGGTCTACCAATACCAGGCCGGCTGAGCCTACCGGCCAGGCTGGACGTCACCGATCACCTGATAGGGAACCTTGTCCCGGAATTGGAAATATTGTCCGGGCAGGTGGTCATATGGGAATACCCCCCATTTGGCGATGAACTGGTCCGGCATGCCCGCCGCCCAGACAAACTCCTGCGGCTGATCGGTCAGCAGGACGGAAGCCGATTGTCCGGTTTCCAGGGTCGACAGGAGCCAGAATTCATAAGGAGAGGCCCAGGTCATCAGCAGGGTGTCGGCAGGCAGCAGCCGGTCATCCACGATCAGTTTCTGGCCGGGATGATCCTGCAGGAACTGGCGCATCCAGTCCAGCCGGGCGGTATAGGGCTCATGGGCTTGCTGGATATGCACCAGGCGGATCAGGCAGATCACGCCAATGCCCAGCCAGGCGGCCCGGGGTGGCCTGGCCGGTAGCACCTGAAGGATCAATGGGGTCAGTACGAAGATGGCCAGGGGCAGGTGGAGGTTCTCCCGGTAGAATTTGACGGTGTCATCCGGATAGCTGCAATTCACCAGGAGGGTATATCCCACAAAGCTTCCGAAGACCATCACGAGGATCATCCACTTCCGCCAAGCCATGGACCATATCAGCAGTATGAACAGGCCTGCAAGCAGGAACGCATAGTCGTGGATCAGGTCACCGGCGAAGGCGATCATGGTGGGTACCTCGTCGTAATGGGGGAAGAATCGGACCAGATTGCCCATGCCCTCCATCGATTGGGTATCGTAGGGGGTCTTGAAGAAGAGGTGCTTGATCAGATACATGCTGCTAAATGCCCCACCGGATATCCCCAGCAAGCGCCGGTCCAGGGCCTGGGTATGCCAGAAGTAGATCCAGAGAAATCCGAAGACAAAAAGCATCAGCGGATGAAAGAAGACCAGCATGAAGAGGACCACCGGGTGGACCATGGACCAGACCGGCTTGGATCGTTCCATGGGGTCCTGGTCAATCCTGAACAACACGGCGAAGTAGAGGATCAGGAACGCGACTCCTTGCGATAGTTCACTCTGGATCCAGTAGAAGGTGTCCGTCACCATCACGACATGGTAGCCCAGCAGCAGGAGTCCCAGGCGAGGCTGTCCCAGCACCCGCACTACGATCCAAAAAATGCTGGCGTACAGGATGGGAAAGACCAGGGAATACAGGAGGGCAAGGCTGTGCAGGGAGAGGCCCATGTGAATGCCCAGCAAAGGTACCGCCTGGGTGAACAGGGCGCCGAACCGGAAGTTCTGGATGGCCCAGGTACCGGAAGTGATCAGGCTGAAGAGGTGGAAGGAGATATCCACGAAGGCGGTCCGCTCCAGGTAATAGACGATGGCCAGGACGATCAGGACCGTGTAGGTGCCGATCCCCAGCCAGGTGATGGCCGTCCGCTCATCATAGCTGGGCGAATCCCGGATTTGCGGGGGGGGGGGGGGACATAGGTGCTCTGCTGTTTGAGGTACAAGATACGTCGCCATTTCCTGTTCAACGGCGGAGGGTGGTGGCCATTGCAGGAGAACGTGCGGTTGGTCGGCTGGCAGACACTATCCGTGCCGTGGAATATCCAGGGTGACCGTCGTGCCCAGGCCAGGAGTGGATTGTATGGTCAGGTGGCCATTGTGCCAATGGGCGATGCGGTCGACCATGGCCAGACCCAGGCCCTGGCCTGGAAAGGAACGGGAGTTGGTAGCCCGATACATCGGCTCGGTGATGAGGGAGATCTCCTCTGCAGGAATACCGATGCCGTGGTCCCGGATCGTGATCTGCCAGTGTTCCGGCTGTTGGTGGATGTCGACGATCACCTGTTGGCTCGGATCATACTTGCAGGCATTGTCCACCAGATTGGTCAGGGCAGACCGCATGAGAATGCGATTGCAGGACAGCTGGGCATCACTCGATACCTCTGGCCACCGGATCGATGCGTTCGGATATTTCTTCTCGATGACCTCCCTGACCTCTTCCAGGATCGGCTGGATGGCCGCGTCTTCCCGGTCAGGTAATTCTCCCTCTCCCCCGGTGCGCGCAAGGGACAGGAGGCTGTTCACCAGTTGGTGGAGCCGGTCAGCCTCACTGGCGATGGTGACCAGGGATTGCCGGTAGTCCGCTGCGGGTCGGTCGGCTGAAAGGGCGATCTCGGCCTCGCCGGCAATCACGGTCAGGGGATTGCGGATCTCATGACTGGCATTGCTGATGAACTTCTTCTGGAACTCAAAGGCCCGCTCCAGCCGATTGAGCAGATCATTGATGATGCTGGCAAAATCATGGATCTCATCACGTTGAGGGGGCAATTCCAGACGGGTGCCCAGGTTGGATGCGGTGATCTCTTTCGCCCTGGTCAGGTTGCTTTCCAGGGGCTTCAGGGCCCGACGGGTGGCCAGCCAGCCGATCAGACCCACCAGCAGCAGGCTGAACGGAAGGGAGACCAACAGAATGCGTTGCAGGTTGGCCAGCTTGGTATGGCCGAATTCATCGACCGCTGTCACTACGATGAGGTGATGCCGGCCATCCAGCTCATAGATCCGGGCCAGCCCTTGACGGTGATGGTCCAGGAACTGGATCTCCCCGCCAATGGGCAATCCCTCCAACTGGCCGGCCAGGAAGGGTGCCAGTGAATCGGGGAGAGGCCCGTCCGGGGATAGCAGCCATTCCTTTTCCTCGGACAGTTTGAGCAGGAACTGCTCCCTGACCTGGCGGGCCAGGTCGGGAGGGAGCCGCGATTCTTCGAGAAAGAACTTCTCGGTCAGGTCGACCCGGGCCGACAGCCGGTCGGCAAATTCACTGCGGTGAAAGTCTCTGGAGTAGTAATAGATCACGAAGTAGAGCAACAGCATGACCCCTGCTACAGACAGGGTGAACAGGAGGGCCAGCCGGTGTCGGATCTTCATGCGATGGCTTCTTCCGTCAGGACGTAGCCCATGCCGATCATGGTCTTGATCAGCTTCTGATCAAAGGGCTTGTCTACCTTGTTCCGCAGATAATTGATGTACACATCGACGACATTGGTCTCCACATCCCAGTCCATCTCCCATACCGCTGCCAGGATGGCCTCCCGGCTGACCACGCGGCCTTTGTTCTTCAACAGGTACACCAACAGGTCGTATTCCCGGGCGGTCAGGCGGATCGACTGGCCCGCCCGACTGACCATTCGGCGGTAGAGATCCACTTCGAGATCGGCACTGGTCAGCTTTTCCGGTGTGGCCTGTTGCTGGCGACCGCGGGACAGGGCTTCGATCCGGGCGAGCAGCTCCTTGAATTTGAACGGCTTGACCAGATAGTCGTCCGCACCGACCTTCAATCCGGCGACGATGTCCTCGGTACTCCCTAACGCGGTCAGCATGATGATCGGAATGTCAAAACCCTTGGCTTCCCGATAGCGACGGCATACCTCCAGACCGGTCATCCCGGGAAGGATCAGGTCAAGGACCAGGGTGTCATATTCTTTGTCCAGTGCAAGGGCAAGGCCTCCGTCCCCAGTGGTGGCGATTTCCGGCTGGTGTCCGGCCTCGGTCAGGCCCCTGGCCACAAAGGAGGCTACGCCTGGTTCATCCTCTACGATCAATATGCGCATATGCTGTGCTTTGGGGATAAACCCCTTGGTACCACTGGGGGTTGTCTTCCAGCCATTAGAAAGGGATTACAGTTTGATTGGCCCCTCCCTCCCCATCAATGGAGGGTGATCTTGTTTCGCCCAAGGGTCAGCTTGCCCATTTTTTCCAGTTGCTTGAGCAGGCGGGAGATGGCTTCCCGGGACGCGTGCAGGTCCCAGGCGATCTGCTGGTGTGTCGTCTGGATCTCCTTGGTGTTCAGGGTGAACGACTTCTGGTCCAGATATTCCCAAAGGCGTTCGTCCATGCGCTTGAAGGCAATGGTATCAATGGTATTGATGAGCTCCACCAGTCGCTGGTCATAGGAGCGCATCACAAAATTCTTCCACACCGGATACTTGCTGATCCATTCATCCACGAACCGGACTGGAATGCCCAGAATGCGGGTGTCTTCTTCTGCCACGGCCCTGATCGAACTGCGCTTGTCGGCCATGCAGCAGGAAAAGGACATGGAACACGATTCGCCGGAATTGAGATAATAGAGAAAGAGCTCTTCTCCTTCCTCGTTCTCTCGCATGACCTTGATCGATCCCTCCAGTACCAGAGGCACCATGCGGATGTACTCCCCGTAATCCATGATCACCTCACCTGCCTTGAATTTCATGCATCTCCCATGATTGGCGATCTCCTGCAGCAGATGCTGATCGTTCAGGACGGAAAATGCCTGGCGGATTTCCGGGATCAGGTTGTCTCGTAAGGATGGGGTGTTTGGGGTTTCCATAGGGGTTGCTTCCGGTTGGCTAAGATCGTCTATTCTCCAGATAAAACACAGCGCGACCTGTCGGGTTCAATGAATCATCAGGTAGTACGGAGCATCCCGCAATAGGAAGCAACAACCAACCAATCCCAATACCCACGCCTGAACATACCCCAGGACCGGAATTTCTCAGTGAACTTGACCTTCTCCGATCATGTCAATAGCAGAATAGTCCCAGGCTTTCGGAACATATCCCAGTGTTCTAAGGTCCTTAGTGGTTATAAACTCACAACTGACAACCGACAACTGATAACCGACAACCGACACCCGGACGATGCTTCGCTTCACTCGCATGTCCGGACAAGACCGACAACCGACACCCGGACGATGCTTCGCTTCACTCGCATGTCCGGACAAGACCGACAACCGACAACTGACAACTGATAACTGACAACCGACAACTGATAACTGACAACCGTCCTACCCCCTGAACCGGAATGCCACCCCCCATCGCATCCACATCTCCGGTTGCGGGTATCCGTTCACCGTGCTGAACAATCGGGGGATTTCCACGCCGTTCGATGCCGTGGCCTTCCATCCGAAGATGGCCCGGCCAATGTTCTCCATCTGGAAGTAGGCCCGGAATCCAAGTCGCTCCAGGGCAATGTAGCCATCGATCTGAGGAAACCAGTTCGATTCCTCCTTGCTCTGCAGGTAGAACACACCGGAAACCGGCTGATAGCCATAGGGCCTCCAGGGAGAGATGAGCCTTGCTTCCAGGCCGATCTGGGTGCGAAGGGTCTTCTTGAACCAGAGATCGTCATAGTACAGCCGGTGGCGGGTCACCCACTCCGGGAAACGGATGCGGTCGTTATTGCTGGACTGGTAACTGATCCGGTTGTCCAGGTGCATCTTCCAGACCTTCAGGCGATGGCTGACCCAAAAATGGTTGACGGCCACCGTCTCCGAGATCTGTTCGGGTAGCGCCGATTCATCATAGACGATGGCATTGGTCAGCAGTCCCAGGTGCATGCCCGCCGACAGGTGCAGGATGTCCGATCGGAGGGTACCCGACAGGCTTTGTTGCTGGGGTTTGGCCCAGGCGACCTGGTAAAGGGATCGTTGACTGACGGTCAGTTGCTGTTCGATCAGGTCGGGGAAGCGTTGACTGACCAGCAGGGCAGCCTGGAGCTCGGCCCATTGACCGATATCGATACCGATGCCCCCTTCCGCCAGCCAGCTGCCGGCCTGGTCACCGAGATCCACCTGGGTGCGGCCACGGATGTCCAGGCGATCCCGCCAGCGCATCGCCAGCTCTCCCAGCAGCAGGAGGTTGTGGATCTTGTCCTGTTGCAGCTCATTGTCCCACTGATGGTAACGGTGTTCCAGCCCACCTTGCAGGCTGATGGACGAGCCCCGGGGCGAACGCCATGAGCCCAGGACTTCGGCCGTATTGGTCAGGGTGGACCAGGAGGTGAACTGCCGGATACCGCGTTGATCGGTCTGAAAGATCCCGTAGTAAAGCGAATCGACTGCGGGGTCGGGATCGCTGAACTTGAAGGATCGATTCTGCCAGCCCAGACGGTGGAACACCAGGAGCCGTCCCAGGCTGTCGCGATCCACCTGCCCGGCCAGGGCATAGGTCTGTGTGATCTGGTAGTCCGTGATCCGGTATCGGGTCTCTGCACCGGTCAGATAGATCGGGATATTGATCGGTTCGCTGAAAAACGCATCACCCAGGAGGGTGTCCGTACGGATGCCCCCGTTGTCTTCCTGATCGATGATATGGTTGCCGTGCAACAGCAGAAGACTGTACTTGCCCCGGGGATTCACATACCGGATCCCCATCCGCAGGGAAGAGTGATGATTGGCCAGGCGGCTGTATTCTCCCAGATTGTAGATCCTGAGCGCCTCGATGCGAAAATCGGTTCCCTTGCCAAAGCGGCGCGCGAGCGTTCCGGTAAAGATGCCGTCTTCTGCGGTGGGCCCCTGCGAATAGGCCACATCCGTGTAGGCCAGGGGAGCGTTCAGCATCACCAGGCTGTCAGCCGACAGGAGATAGGGGTCATAGGCATGAAAGCCGGCATCGAAGCCGATGTTCGATCTGCGGGCAGGCTGCATGGCCCGGGCTGCTGTGCCGAGATTGCTCAGTCGGGCCATCTCTGGCTGTCCTGGCAATTGGTCCAGCGGGTCGAAGGCATGCCACGACACCAACTGGTCGTCGGGAACAAGCCGAAGATCCCAGGGCCGAAAGACGGGATAGGCATGAATGACCGGAGAGATGATGGAGTCCCGACGGGGGCGGGCACTGGTGGTCGAGTCACGGGTTGGCGTCACCTGGTTCCGGTCAGGCACAGGCAGGATCTGTCCATTGATCTCATGGGTCAATAGCCCGATCAACAGAGCGGCGAGGAACAGTCGGATTGCCGTAGATCTACCGTTCACCTCGGATCTGGATGCGTTCGGTCACCTGGCCTCCAGCCCCGTTCAATTGCAGGAAGTACATGCCACCAGATAAGTGGTCAGGAAGGTGGAGGGTGCGTTGTGAACCGGTCCACTGTCCACAATGCCGGCCCTGGAGATCGAACAGGTGAATGGACTCCAGATCATTCCCGTCATAGCTGATGGTGAGAAACGTGGAAGCCGGGTTGGGATAGATGGCTACCTCGGGAGCTTCAAAACCGGATGGTGTTGCCGAGGTGATGGTTTCGTCCACCTTCTCGAAAACAAACAGGCCCTCCTGCATATCGGATACCAGGATGTTGCCTGACGGGAGGTACGGATACACCCCCCAGGCACCTTTATAGCTCTTGCCATTTGGCTCATTGCTCGTGTCGAATGCATAAGCGGGCACAGGGGCGGATGGGTCACTGATATCGAATACCACCAATCCTTCGTAGTAATAGGACACATAGAGATACTCACCCCGAACCAGTTGATTGTGCGGAATGCTGTTCGGATTGGGTACCTGGGCATCGAAGGTGCCCAGGACCTTGATTTCGGTCGGATCGGAGACGTCCAGCACCTTCATCGGAGTCGCATGGTTCTCGTCGGCCAGGTAATAGTAGTCGCCTGATTCGTCGCCCCATCCGGAGTGGTTGTACCCCTTGGCTGGATAATCCGGCAATGTACCCAGGGCAACCGGGTTGGCCGGATCGGTGAAATCAACGATGGCCAGGCCATCATAGCCGCAGTTGAGGAAGGCCAGTCCATTCCGGACATAACCGTCATGCACATGACCGGCCGTGATGTCACCAAACGTATTGTAGGCACCGATTAAGGCAGGGTTTGCAGGATCGGCAAGATCATAGACACGCATGGCAGAAAAACCACCTGAGCCACCACTGGTGGCAAAGGTGTACAGCATGCCCTGGCTGGTATCAATCTCGATATTGTGACTTCGATTGACCAGATTGTTGCTGTCGTAGACGACAAAGGCCGTGTCCGGCATCTGCCGGATATCGATGATCTGCAGGGAACTCTGTCCTTCATCACATACCGCATAGATGAACCCGTTGTAGGTCTCATAATCGCGGTGCACAATGGACTTCCCCTGCGCTTTTCCGGCAAAGAAGAAGACTTCCGTCGGCTGGGTCGGATCGGTCACCTCGATGAAGTGGGTGCCGGCCGTAGAGCCGATGATGGCATACTCATGGCCTTCCACGGCAAAGCCCCAGACCTCATTGTAGGTATTGTCGTAGGCGGAAGAACCGACCAGGGTGTCCTCGTACCAGCGACCGAGCAGGGTGGCTTGGGGTGTCTGGCCATACATCATGGAAACCGCCAGGAACAGGCCCGGCAGAAGGATCGCGAATCGTTGCATGAAAACAAAAGTAGGCTATTTGCCCATAATATTTTTTCGCCGGGGAGGCCTGGATCATGCCTGCAAGTGGCATGAGTCCCAGGGCCGGGGCTGACCTCCTGAATCCACATGGCCCGGATGGGGGATGCTCCGGAACATGCTCAGCGAACGGAGAACCGGAGATTGCCGTATCTTCGGGCACTCAATTCGGATCATGCTGGAACCTAAGACATACGAAGCCAAAGTCGATGATCGCCTCAGTATCCCCCTGGACGTCACCGATCTGGACGATCTGGACCTCGTCCGGGAGTCGGGCGACCGCTGGCATCTGCTGCATCAGGGAGTCTCCTATCATATCGAGGTGGAAGAGGCTCATTATGCGGACAAGGTGTTTGTCCTCCGGGTCAATGGTTTTCGTCATCAGGTTCAACTTGCCGATCCCTATGATGTGCTGATCGACAAGTTGGGCCTGGCCAAGAAGGTCGTCCATGCGATCAATGAGATCAAGGCGCCCATGCCCGGGTTGATCCGTGAGCTGCAGGTCAAGGTGGGTGACTCCGTCCAGGAGGGCCAGCCTGTTCTGATCCTGGAAGCCATGAAGATGGAGAATGTGATCAAGTCTCCGGCACCGGGGATCGTCAGGGAGATTCCCGTGGATGTTGGAAGCCCTGTCGAGAAGGGACAGGTGCTGGTGGTGTTCGAGTAGCCCTTTCCGAACCCGATCAGGCGACCGGCTCCTTCGGCATTTCCCGGATGCATCGCTCCAGGGCATCCCGCCAATGGGCGATCTGTAATCCGAATGTATCCTTGATCCTTGCCTTGTCCATGACGGAATAGGCTGGCCGGCTCGCCGGCGTGGGGTAGTCTGCACTGCGGATAGGACGAACCTCGCAGGTCGACCCCGTGTAACGCATGATCCCCACCGCGAGATCATACCAGCTGCACACCCCTTCATTCGAATAGTTGAAAATGCCCTGGAACCCGGCTCCTCCCGATGGATCATCCTGGATCCGCTGCACCATGGCGACCAGGGCTTCCGCCAGGTCAATGGTACAGGTCGGCGAGCCGACCTGGTCGAAGACCACGCCGATGGATGGTTTCTCCCGGCCCAGCCGGATCATGGTCTTCAGGAAATTGGTCCCGGCCGGACCATAAAGCCAGGACGTGCGGATCACCATATTGGTAGGATCGGCCTGCAGGACCGCCTCTTCCCCGGCTTGCTTGCTCCGGGCATAGACCCCCTGCGGTCGTACCGGATCAGTTTCCAGGTAAGGGATGGCTCGCCCGTTGTCGTAAACGTAGTCGGTGGATATCTGGATCAGCTTGGCACCCACTGCCTTCCCGGACTGAGCCAGGTGTCCGGCCCCGTCTCGATTGATCCGATAGGCTTGTTCAGCTTCCGATTCCGCGCGATCCACGGCGGTATAGGCCGCCGCGTTGATGATGATGTCCGGTCGGAGGAATCGTACCAGGCTGTCGACCATGTCCGGATCAGAGATGTCCAGTTCGGCACGACTGTGAAAATGCCATTCCATGCCCGGCACAGGACGGACCGCCCCCTGCAGGGCTTGCCCCAATTGACCGTTCGCTCCGGTGACCAGGATGCGCATGCCTTAATCGTTCACGGGTCGATGATCGCCAAAATACGGCAGGGCCATATCCTTGGCAGAAATGATGCGTTTTCCGGCAGGTATGCCCCAATCGATCTGCAAACCGGGATCTTCCGGGTGGATCCCCCCTTCACTGGCCCGATCATAGAAGTTGTCGCATTTGTAGAAGAACACCGCTGTTTCACTCAATACGCTATATCCATGGGCAAATCCCCTTGGAACGAATAACTGGAGCATATTCTCCGCACTCAGTTCAACGGCATAGGTCCGGCCGTAGGTCGCCGAATCGGGACGTAGATCGACCACCACATCCAGCACCACTCCTTCCAAGACCCGGACCAGCTTGGCCTGCATCGATGCTCCGGTCTGATAGTGCAGGCCGCGGATCACGCCGTAGGCAGAACGAGCCTGATTATCCTGGACAAAGACAGCATCGATCCCGTGCTCCCGGAAGAGGCGCGCATTGTAACTCTCGGTGAAATAGCCTCGTTCGTCCCGGTACAGGTCCGGCGAATAAAGAAAGAGATCCTGGATGGGTGTAGCGTCGAACGGCATAGGTCACTTTTGGCGAAAGAGCAGGGCCATGGGGACTCCGGTGAAATCAAAGTGGCTGCGCAACTGGTTCTCCAGGAAATTGCGGTATCCCTCCTTGATCTGCTTGGGATGGTTGGTGAAGAAGACGAATGCAGGGTAGGCCAGCGGCAGCTGGGTGACATACTTGATCTTGATATAGTGGCCCCGATAGGCCGGTGGCGGCTGGCGTTCGACCACCTCCAGCATGATCTCGTTCAGCTGGCTGGTCTTGATCCGTCGCTGGCGATTCTCCTGCACCTGCAGGGCCGCTTCCACGCTTTTGAAGATCCTCGTCTTGTCCAGGGCGGAGATGAAGATGATGGGCACATCGTTGAACGGAGCGATCTTGTTCCGGATCTCCTCCTCCATGTCGCGGGCAGTATTGGTTTCCTTGGCGACCAGGTCCCATTTGTTGACCAGGATCACGATCCCCTTGTGCCGTCGTTGGGCCAGTCGGAACAGGCTCATGTCCTGGGCCTCGACTCCGGTCTGGGCATCGATCATCAGGATGCAGACATCCGATTCCTCCAGGGCCTTGATGGCCCGCATGACAGAGTAGAACTCGAGGTCTTCATGCACCTTGGCCTTCTTGCGCATCCCGGCCGTGTCCACCAGGATGAACTCCTTGCCGTACTTGTTGTAATGCGTGTCGATGGCATCCCGCGTCGTACCGGCGACATCGGTCACGATATTGCGATCCTCGCCCAGCAAGGCATTGATCAGGGACGATTTCCCCACATTGGGCTGTCCGATAATGGCAAATCGTGGCAGGGTGGAGGGTGGTTCTTCCTCCTCGGCCGGGATATGCTCCACGACGGCATCCAGGATCTCCCCGGTACCGCTGCCCGTGAGGGAAGAGAGGAAGAAGGTGTTCTCGAAGCCGAGCGACCAGAATTCATTGGCCTGCAGGAGGCGCTGGTGATTGTCTACCTTGTTCACGGCCAGGTACACCGGTTTGTCTGACCGGCGCAACATATGGGCGACCTCTTCATCCAGGTCGGTGATCCCGGTGGTGGTGTCCACCATGAAAATGATCACGGCAGCTTCCGTGACGGCGATCTCTACCTGGGAACGGATGGCTTTTTCAAAGGGATCCTCGGAGTTCTTGACAAAGCCTCCGGTATCCACCACGGTGAACTGCTTGCCATTCCAGATACAGGCGCCATACTGGCGATCGCGGG
Source organism: Lewinellaceae bacterium (assembly GCA_020636225.1). Taxonomy (GTDB): domain Bacteria; phylum Bacteroidota; class Bacteroidia; order Chitinophagales; family Saprospiraceae; genus JAGNXB01. The sequence goes on from JACJYI010000003.1 coordinate 305,843, forward strand.
TGACACCGCTGATATCATCAATGATCGCCTGGCGTTCACCGATCAGACGATTGTAGAGGGTGGATTTGCCGACATTCGGTCGGCCGACAATGGCAACGATTTTTCCCAAGGGTAGGTTTTGCGCAAAGGTAAGGAAAACGGCTTGGGCTCAGTCTGCCAATTGATGCAGGCCGGCCTTGGCTTTCTGGTGAAGGCCATCCCCGTATCGATCCGGTTGGACGGAAAGACAGCGGTGGTACCACGTTTCGGCTTCCGACAGGTTCCCGCTTGCCTGATAGATATGGCCGAGCTGGAGAGCACTGGCACAGGCAAAATGCCACTTCGCATCACGGCCGCTGTTCCAGGTGATGCCCAGCCATCGAATGGCTTCCGTGGAATGGTTCATGGCCTGGGCAACCCGGCCGCGGCGGTAGGTGGACTCCAGCCGGTCCTCATCGCGGAGGAGAGTTGCCGGATCCATCCTGTCCAGGACGCCCCGGGCCTCCTCGAAGTATCCGCCATCGAACAATAACCGGGCTCGCAACAGCCCGGTATGAGGTATATGACCATCCCGGGCATCCGCTTGTGCCTGTTTGTCCTGTTCGAGGTAGACCGGGCCTTCTTGTGCACAACGGTTCATCCATCGCCGGAAGTCACCTTCGTATCCGTCAAGCAGGGCGCACCAGGCCAGCTTCTGGCAGGCATCTGCGCGCAGCGATGTGCCCTGCCATCCATCCAGCCAGTCACTCATCAACGACTGCGCCTTGTCCAGATCCAGGCGGTACAGGTAGGCCTTTCCCTCCAGATAGGTTAGGTAGGGAAACGGCATCTGGCGTGGATCTTCCTGGCAGGTGCTCAGCAACCGGATGGTGTCGTCATTGTGACCGTCTTCCTGGGCCAGCAGGGCTCTGAGGAACAGGAGAACAGGATGGCCCGGATCACGTTCCTGGAGGGATTTGCCGAGCGCGTGGGCTTCCGAAGTCCGACCGAGGACATAATGGAGCAGGATGGCTTCCAGGAAGACGGTTTCCTCCATCAGGAAATGCCCCTGGGCACGGAAGTTGGAACTGATCCCGGACAGGACGGCCTGGCCTTGCGAGGTGCTCCCCCGGATGCCGCTCAGCAATTCCACGGCCCACTGATATCGGTCGGGCACGGTGCCGATCAACAGCTGTAGGATGGCCATGTCCCGTCGGGAGGGAAGGAATTTCGGGTAGTCGGCCAGGCCCTCCTGGATGGTGCGGTATCCTCGTCGGATCTCCCGGGCAGCCTGCAGGAGATCCCGTTGCTTGTAGGCGATGATGCCCTTCATCATGTAGAGTTCGCCCAGGCAATGGCTGGTCCACGGGGAAGGGACCTTCACCGCCTGGATCGATTGGATCCCGGGATGGATGAGCTGGTCGAATTGCTCGAAGGCGGCGGGCGATTCGGTGATCAGGCACCGGAGAAAGGTCTGCTCGATGCGCAGAAAGACGATCAACCGATTCTGGGGGTCCGATCGGTCCATTCGCCGCAGGGTGTTGCTGGCCTGGTCCATCTGCAGACGCGTGATCTGTCGGTAGGCGGCGATCGCATCCGGGGTGAATCGCAACGACGGCTGAGCATGTGACTGAAGGAACAGGCAGCAAACAAAAAGCCCTGACACGATCAGGGCCAGGGCTTTTTGTGGATATCGGGACATCGGTAATCAGGATTCAACCAGGTTCTCCGGAGCCACCTCACTGATGATGGAATCATCTACCAGGATCCGTCCACAGTGCTCACAGGCCACCACTTTCTTGTGCAGGCCGATCTCCAGCTGCGCCTGGGGTGGGATGAAGTTGAAGCAACCCCCGCAGGAATCCCTCGTGATCGGCACCACGGCCAGCTTGTTGCGGTAGGAACTGCGGATCTTGTTGTAGGCCTTGAGCAGTCGCTCGTCGATCTTCTTCTTGGCCGCATCGGATTTCTTCTTCAGCTCCGTCTCTTCCTTTTCGGTTTTCGAGATGATGCCAGCCAATTCCTCCTTCTTGACCTTCAGGTCGGCCTGCTTGCCATTGACCTTCTCCTGAGTGGCCTTCAGGGTCTCATTCTTGGCTTCCTTCTGGCCTTCCATTTCCCGGATCTTCTTTTCCGAAAGCTGGATCTCCAGCTTCTGCATTTCCAATTCCTTGGAAAGGGCCTCATACTCCCGGTTGTTCTTCACATTGGTCATCTGCTTGTCGTACTTCTCGATCAATGCTTCCGACTCCTTGATATTGCTCCGGTGCTGGCTGATCTCGGTTTCAATATCCTTGATCTGCTGTTCCAGTTTCCCGACCCGGGTCTGCAGGCCTGCCACTTCATCCTCCAGGTCATTGACCTCCATGGGGAGCTCGCCCTTGAGGATCTCGATCTCATCAACTTGAGAATCAATCAGTTGCAACTTGTACAGTTGCTTCAGACGGTCGGCAATTGGAAGGTCGTTCTGCGCCATAATCAGAAATATTTGACGGGATTTGTAATAACGGTCGTGGAATGGGACGCAAAATTAGGGAATTTATTGCGGATTATCTCCTCTAATAGCTTGATCGTGAATTGTTCGGACTCATAATGGCCGATGTCCGCGATCAGGATCCGCCCGTCCGCCTCGAAAAACTCGTGGTACTTGTAATCGGCTGTCACAAATGCATCGGCCCCTGCCCGTATGGCATCTTCCAGGAGAAAGCTTCCCGACCCTCCACAAACCGCCACCTTGTGGATCGCTCGGTTGCCCCATTGGGTATGCCGGACCACCTGTGCATGCATCCGTTCCTTCAGGTGGGCGAGAAAGACATCCAGGTGCATGGGGGCCGGCAGGGTGCCGATCACCCCCATACCGGCCTGTCCGGCAAATTCTCCGGCAGGCTTGTCGGTCAGGACATGCAGGTCCTTCAGGTCCAGTCGCTGGGCGATCCGTTCATTGACGCCCTTGTCCAGGACACTGTCCAGGTTGGTATGGATGGCATAGAGGGCAATGCCGGCACGAATGGCCTTGATCACCACCCGCTCGACGTAATGGGCGCCGGTCAGTCGCTTCAATCCCTTGAAAATGATCGGATGATGGGCCACGACCACGTTGCATCCACGGGCAATGGCTTCATCCACCACCGGTTCGAGCATGTCCAGAGCGGTGAGCACACCGGTCACCCCCATGTCGGGATCACCGGTCAGTAATCCGGCATTATCGTAGGATTCCTGAAGATCCAGGGGCGCTACCGATTCAAGGAATGCAGCCAGCTCGGCTACCGTAACAGAAGCAGACATAACATGGGTTGATCGGTCAAAGGTAGGCAACAGCGAACGGACCCGGGCTTACAGCTGGCGGATCTTCTCCACCAGGCCGGTGGTCGAGAATCCCTCATGGAACGGAAGGCTTCTCACCTCGCCACCATATCCCAGGACAAAGGAGCTGCCGACGATCTGCTCGACTGCCCAGTCACCGCCCTTGACCAGCACATCCGGGTGGACCAGATGGATCAGGTTCTCCGGGGTGTCTTCATCAAAGGGAACCACATAATCCACGGCCATCAGGCTGGCCAGGAGAAGCGCCCGGCTGTCCTCCGCATTGATCGGGCGTTCCGGACCTTTCAGCCGGGTGACCGAAGCGTCACTGTTCATGCCCACGATCAGGAGATTGCCCAGGGAACGGGCCTCGGCGAGATACCGGACATGTCCCTCATGAAGGACATCGAAGCATCCATTGGTGAAGACGATCCGCTGGTTTTGGAACCGGGCCCGGTGACAATGAGCGAGGATCGTTTCGGAGGTGCACAGCTTGGAGGTGATCCGCTCGAGCATGTTCATGACAGCAGGGTGGCAGGTTCTTCTTCGGGTTGGTCCTTTGGCTTCCGGTTGATCAGCGGCATCAGGATAATGCCCAGGACCCCGAAAAAGATGGTGAAAAAGATCTGGATGCTGAAAAAGATGATCATGGAGAAGGTGAATCCTTCATCTCCCGGGATCTGATAGATGGCCAGGGCCTCGCTGACCAGGAACTGGTAGGTGCCCATGCCACCCGGGGCGGGGATCACGATGCCGAAGGCTCCGAAGACAAAAGTGGTCAGTCCGGCGATTGGGCCGAGATGGGCCGTCGGATCATACGCTGGAAAACAGAGCCATGTCATCAGGTAGTACATCAGCCAGATGAAAATGGAATGCACAATGAACCATCCGGGACGTTTGACCTTGGCGATGGTCTTCAGTCCATCGCGGAATCCGCGCAGGATGTCCACCACCTTGCCCAGCAAGGGATGGTTGCTGTATTTGCTGCGATAGCGATAGGCCAGGATGATCAGGCTGGAGAACAGGAATCCGGCGATCCAGAAGTAAGGAGACGACAACAGGGATTTCATGGAGTCTACCTGGGCATTCCGGGCCAGATAGCTGAAGATCTGTTTTCCATCCAGGATCATGGCAATGCCGATGATCAGCAGCATGGTCAGGGCATCGATCATCCGATCGACCACTACGGTCCCCATCACCTGATTGGTTCGGGCGTTCTCATATTTGGCCAGGGAGGTTGCCCGGACCAGTTCGCCCACCCGCGAAAGACCCAGGTTGGCGAAGTAGCTGATCATGATGGCGAAGAAACTGTTCACGAAGCGGGGCTTGACGCCCAGTGGCTCCAGCAGCATGTTCCAGCGCACCGCCCGGCTAAGATTGCTGAGCAGGAAGAAGAACATGATCAGGATGATCCATTGCCAGTGCACCTGGGTGAAGTCGGTAAAGATCTTGTCGATCAGCTGACAGTCTTCCGGCAGGCCGCCATCCAGGGCACATTTGGCCTGATAGGCCTTGTTCTGGTCATTGTAGACCAACCACAGGATGCCGAGGCCAATGCTCAGGTAGATGGTGAATCGGAAAAGGTTGCCGAGCCTGGACTTCACGCGTCTTTTCGTATGCGATTATCAGGACCCACGAATGCAATGCGGGGAGTGTATGCCTTGGCCTCCTCCTCTGTCATCAGCCCGTAGGCAATGATGATGACCGTGTCGCCGATCTGGGCTTTCCGGGCGGCAGCCCCGTTCAGGCAGATGGTTCCGGAGTCACGGAGGCCGGGAATGACATAGGTCTCCAGGCGTTCCCCATTGTTGTTGTTGACCACCTGAACGCGCTCACCCTCGAGGAGGCCGGCGGCGTCCATCAGGGCTTCATCAATGGTGATGCTTCCCTCGTAGTTGAGGTTGGCATCCGTGACGGTCGCCCGGTGAATTTTGGATTTGAATCTCCAGATCTGCATGTCGGGGCAAAATTACAATATTCTGGACAGTGGGCCCAACAGCAAATGGACAGGATAAGTTCAGGGGCGCAGGACCATATTGTCGATCAGCCGGACATCGCCCGCCCACGCGGCCGTGCAGGCGACGATCTGCTCATGTTGGCCAGGGTCACTGACCTCCTCCAGTGTCATTCCGTCCACGATGCGGAAGTACTCGGGTGTGAGGCCTGCTGCCGTCAGCTGTTCAATGGCCTGATCCATGATCTCCTGGGGAGCCATCCGGCCGATCAGCTCCCTGGCTTCTGCCAGGGTCTGGCAGATGACCGGAGCGATGGCCCTGAATGCAGGCGTGAGACGCACGTTCCGTGAACTCATGGCCAGGCCATCCGCCTCCCGTATGGTGGCAGACATGTGAAGTTGGACGGGAGACCGGGTGGCTTCCAGCATATATCGGACCACGGCGACCTGCTGGTAATCCTTTTGGCCCATGACCAGGATGTGCGGCCTGACCAGGTCCAGCAAGCGATGGACCACTTGCATCACCCCTTCAAAATGACCCGGGCGAAATTCGCCCTCCATGACTTCCGCCAGCCGGCCCGGATGGATGGACAATGACGTATCGATATCCTGAGGGTAGATCTCCCCGACCTCCGGAAGGAAGAGGATATCACAGCCCGTGCCGTGGAGGAGTTCGATATCCCGGCTGATGGGTCGGGGATATTTCTCCAGATCCGCAGGATCATTGAACTGGGTGGGATTGACGAAGATGGAACAGACCACGATGTCTGTCAGGGTGGCGGCCTCCCGGATCAGGGCGAGATGGCCCTCGTGCAGTGCACCCATGGTCGGCACGAACCCGATCTTCCGGCCGGCCTTTTCCGCATTCGCAATGAACACGCTTAATCCGTCGTTGTTCCTTAGAATAAGCATGGTGGGTCAAAAGGGCGGCAAAGTAATGGATTTTCAGATGAACCTGCAAGTGTCCGTTCTCGCCGATACCCGGAAACTGTTCGATTTTACGTATCTTTGTGTCTTGTCACAAGTTCTTTAATAACGATAGGATGGAAAAGAAAAGACTACTCCTGGTCACTCAGGACATGCATCCCTACACCGCACTTTCAGAGATCGCCACGATCGCCCAGCAGATACCCCAGTACATGCATGATAACGGTCTGGAGTTGCGCGTATTGATGCCGCGTTTTGGCACCATCAACGAGCGCAGACATCGCCTGCACGAAGTGGTGCGGCTGTCCGGGATGAATATCGTGGTCAATGACGAAGACTTCCCACTGATCATCAAGGTGGCTTCCATGCCGGGTTCACGGCTCCAGGTCTATTTCCTGGATAATGATGAGTTTTTCAAGCGCAAGTCCGTCTTCGACGACGCACAGGGGAAACCCTTTGCCGACAATATGGAGCGCATGACCTTCTTCTCGAAAGGGGTCATCGAAACCGTGAAGAAGTTTGGATGGCCGCCGGATATCATCCATTGCCACGGCTGGATGACCAGTCTGGTGCCGTTCTACCTCCGCACCGTCTACAAGGATGAGCCACTCTTCAGGAATGCCCGAATGACCTATTCGACCTACCAGAATGATGCCGATGCCCAGTTCACGCCTGCTGATCTGGAAAAGGCCCTGGTTCCCCCGATGGGCATCGAGGCCCTGGGCGATTACCTGGTCAACGGACAGGTTGTCCTCGACCATGGTGCCATCGCTCATTCCGATGCCGTCATCCGAGGCAGCGAAACCCTGAATCCCGACGTTGAAACTGCAGTGGCGAAAATGGATCGCCCTGTGCTGGACTTCGTGGAAGGAGACGACCTCCTGGGGGCCTATCTGGAATTTTATCACAACCTGCTGGAGCAGGAAGTACAACCCTGATCGTAGCGTACCGATCGTTATGAAGAAATCCCTCCTCCTGGCGATGGCCGTCGGTTTGGCGACCATCGCCTTCTTTTCAGAATGCACCAAGCCGACCCTGGTGGGTGCCGATATCCTGGATCAGGACCAAAGCGAACTGGTCCGGGTCGATACCTTTACCCTCCTGACCCGTTCCATTCCCTGGGACACTGTGATCACGCATTTCCAGGCGGGAGGAGATGTACTGACCCGCTACCCGCTGGGCAATATCCTCGATCCCATTTTTGGGCACTCCCGCTCCACGGTCTATTTCGAAGTGTTGCCCACCTACGGATTCAGTGAACCTGAATTTGCCAATGCCAAACCTGATTCCCTGATCCTCACCCTCTATATCGACACCACCCGCATCCTGGGTCAGCCAGAGAACATGGTGACTCTCGATGTGTTCCGCCTGGAAGAGAACATCCCGGATGAGGATCTGATCACCCTCCGGTCCTTCGATCTGTCCGGCAGCCCGGTAGGGTCCTATACCGGACCGATCTGGCCAGTACCGATCCGGGAGTCCCTGGACTATATCGGTACGGTCGATACACAAAGGCTGCCCCAGATCCGCATTCCGCTCGATCTGTCCATTGCCGACGAGATCATGGCCATGGACAGTGTGACCCTGGTTCGGGACTCCCTGTGGCTATCCATCATCAAGGGATTCGGCGTCCGGTTCCGCGACCCGATCAATGCCTATGCGGGTCTCTTCGTCCAGGGGGCCACGACCGGACTGAACCTCTATTATACCGTTGGCGATACCTTGCACCGACAGGTCAACTGGACCCCCATCGGCAGTGTCTCCCGCAGTCACTACAGCTATGACATCGATCGGTCAGGGGTCACCTATCCCGACCTGCTCACCAACAATACCTCGACGGATTCGATCCACGTGATCCAGGGCAGTCAGGGGTTTGATCTCGAGGTCAACTTTCCCTATCTGCCTCAGCACGAATCTGTACTGGTCAACCTGGCCACCCTGGAGCTGACCCTGTGTTCCCTGGATGGCTCGGTCGGCAATCTCTTTGGTCCTCCCGCCCAACTGGAGATCTATACCTATGAGGATGACCGGCTGATCCTGGTGGATGACGTGATCTTTTCCCTGGCGTCCGGTGTCTTTGGACTGGAGAACTATTTTGGCGGGGTGCCACTGGTGGATGGGAATCAAGCCACCACCTATCGCTTCAACCTGTCCGCTCAGGTCCAGAAGATCCTGCTCGGGGAAGCCAGTCCGACCCTCTATGTGCGGGTGCGTCAGCGCGAGACCAATGTCCATCAGGCCTTGATCTGTGGCAGCTCGTCCAGCGCAGGGGCTCCCAAATTAACCATTACCTATACACGTCTCAACCCCTAAGCCATGTGTGGTATCGTCGCCTATATCGGCCAGCGTGAAGCATATCCCATCCTGATCAAGGGCCTGCAACGCCTCGAATACCGTGGGTATGACAGTGCGGGGGTGGCCCTGCTGAACGGCGGATTGAACATCTATAAGCGGCAGGGAAAGGTCAGTGACCTCATTGCCTTTACCGAAGGCAAGAACAAGTCTGGCCACGCCGGGATCGGACATACCCGGTGGGCCACGCACGGTCAGCCCAATCACATCAATGCCCACCCCCACACCTCGGGTAACGGGCACCTGACCCTGGTCCACAACGGGATTATCGAGAACTATGCCCTCCTGAAGAAAGCCCTGGAAAAACTGGGGCACACCTTCACGAGCGAGACGGACACCGAGGTGCTCGTCCACCTGATCGAAGAGCTCCAGTCGAGGGATGCGCTGTCCCTGGAAGAGGCGGTTCGTGTGGCCCTGAGCCGGGTGATCGGCGCCTATGCCATCGTGGTGATCGACCAGCGTGACCCGGGCAAGCTGGTCGCCGCCCGCAAGGGAAGCCCCCTGGTCCTCGGCATCGGTGATGATGAATTCCTGGTGGCTTCCGATGCCACGCCCATCATCGAGTACACCAAGCGGGTGGTCTACCTCAACGATGAGGAGATCGCCGTGCTCAGCAAGGACGGGTACATGCAGATCAAGACGATCGGCAATGAAGTGCAAACCCCCTATATCCAGGAGCTGACCCTGGAGATCGAACGCCTGGAAAAAGGCGGCTACGACCATTTCATGCTCAAGGAGATCCATGAGCAGGTCACCACCATCGCCGATTGCATGCGAGGTCGCCTGAATGCCACCGAGGGATGGATCCACCTGGGTGGCGTAGAGGAATTTCAGAACCGGTTCACCAAAGCCGAACGCATCATCATCATCGGATGCGGGACATCCTGGCATTCGGGCCTCGTCGCCGAATATCTCTTTGAGGATCTGGCCCGGATCCCGGTCGAGGTCGAATATGCGTCCGAGTTCCGATATCGCAACCCGATCATCAATGAGACCGATATCGTGATCGCCCTGTCGCAGTCCGGCGAAACGGCCGATACGCTGGCCGCGATCGAACTGGCCAAGGAAAAAGGGGCACTGGTCTATGGCGTGGTCAATGTCGTTGGATCATCGATCTCTCGCCTCACCAATGCCGGAAGCTATATCCATGCCGGGCCGGAGATCGGCGTGGCCTCGACCAAGGCTTTTACTGGCCAGGTCACGCTCCTGACCATGATGGCCCTCCAACTGGCCCACAGCCGGGGCACTATCTCCGAATCCTATTTCCAGCGCCTCCTAGCCGAGCTGGAGCAGATCCCCCACAAGGTGGCCCGCGTGCTGGAGAGCGAGTCCCAGATCCAGTACATCGCCAGCGAGATCCAGGATTCCCATAATGCACTTTACCTGGGCCGGGGATTCAACTTCCCGGTGGCCCTGGAAGGCGCCCTGAAGCTCAAGGAGATCTCCTATATCCATGCAGAAGGGTATCCGGCTGCCGAAATGAAACACGGTCCCATCGCCCTGATCGATGAGAACATGCCGGTGATCGTCACCGCGACCAACCGCAACGCCTACGACAAGATCGTCTCCAATATTCAGGAGGTGAAGGCGCGGAAAGGGAAGGTCATCGCTATCGTTTCCGAAGGTGAAAAGGCGATCTCCGAGATGGCCGATTATACCATTCACATTCCCGAAACGGAGGATCCGCTGGCGCCCCTGCTGTCGGTCATCCCCCTTCAGTTACTTTCCTACTATATTGCGGTGGGTAGAGGTTGCAATGTCGACCAGCCCCGCAATCTTGCCAAATCCGTTACCGTCGAATAATTACCCTTATGACCAACGTCATTGAACTGGAATACAATTCCCAGAAAGATAATCTGATCATCTCCGAGTACGGACGCTATGTCCAGGAGCTGGTCGACTGGTGCAAGACCATCGAGGATCCTCAGGCCCGCCAGATCGCGGCAGAGAATGTGATCGAGATCATGCGGATCGTCAATCCGCAGAAGAACGCCAATGAGGATACCACGGACAAGCTGTGGCAACACATGTTCAGGATCGCCGATTACGAACTGGATGTCACCAGCCCGACCGGTGAAAAGCCCGTGCGCCCCAATCCGGCAGAGATCGAACGGAATCTGCACTATCCTGTACAGGAAGCCAAGTTTCGCCATTATGGCCACAACATCCAGATGCTGGTCCGCAAGGCCCAGGCCATGGAGCCTGGTGAGAAGCGCAATGAGCTGGTGACCATTATCGGTTCCTACATGAAATTGGCCTACAAGACCTGGAACCGGGAACATTATGTCAGTGATGAGATCATCAAGGGGGATCTCGAAGCCCTGTCGGGGCATACCCTCAGCCTGGAGGAAGGTGTCCAGTTTGATACTGCCCTGGCTCCGGTCAACTTCAAGGATCAGAATATCAATCCCCGGAAAGGGGGCCGGTACAAGGGGCGCACCTCCAACAGGGGCCGCTCGGGAGGCAATTACAGCAATCGAAGAAGACGTTAAGTTCGCCGGCTATTTACCGATTCATTCTCTGATGTGGGCGAAGGCTGCTATTTTCGCAGCAAAACCCTGCCCATGATCGCCGATAGTTTTGAAGTCATTGGAGGCCATCGCCTCCAGGGTCGCATCACCCCTCAGGGTGCCAAGAACGAAGCCCTTCAGGTTCTCTGTGCCGTATTGCTCACCGAAGAGCCGGTCACCATTCGCAATGTGCCGGCCATTCGCGATGTGATGGCCCTGATCGATCTGCTTCGGGGGCTGGGGGTGACGGTTGAGGAGTCAGGCGATCACCAATGGACCTTTACGGCCCGGGATATCGATGTGTCCTACCTGCAGGGAGAAGCCTTCGCGCTCAAGGCGGGTCGGATCAGAGGATCCGTCATGCTGATCGGACCGCTGCTGGCCCGGTTTGGCAAGGCCCTCCTGCCCAAGCCCGGCGGTGACAAGATCGGACGTCGCCGACTGGATACCCACTTTCTGGCTTTCGAGAAGCTGGGCGCCAAGTTCCGATACGACGATGTCAACAATCAATACTGGATCGAGGGAGAGCACCTGGAAGGGAGCTATGTCCTCATGGACGAAATATCGGTCACGGGTACCGCCAACCTGCTCATGGCGGCAGTCAGGGCCAAGGGCACCACGACCATCTACAATGCCGCCTGCGAACCCTACCTGCAGCAGCTGTGCCGGATGCTCAATGCCATGGGCGCGCGCATTGAAGGCATCGGGTCCAACCTGCTGACGGTCCACGGGGTCGAAGCCATGGGTGGCACCGTACACACCATGTTGCCCGACATGATCGAGATCGGTTCGTTCATTGGCCTGGCCGCCATGACGCAGTCGGAACTGACCATCGAGAATTGTCGCATCGACCAGCTGGGCATCATCCCGGGTACCTTTGCCAGGTTCGGGATTGACATGGAATTCCGGGGTGATGATATCCATATCCCCGCCCAGGACAGTTATGCCATCCAGACCTTCATCGACGGATCCATCCTCACGGTCTATGATGCACCCTGGCCGGGATTTACGCCCGACCTGATGAGCATCCTGGTGGTCCTGGCTACCCAGGCCCAGGGCAGCGTGTTGATCCATCAGAAGATGTTCGAGAGTCGCCTGTTCTTTGTCGACAAGCTCATCGACATGGGTGCCCAGATCATTCTCTGTGATCCGCACCGGGCGACCGTGATCGGCCTCGGCCGCAAGTATCCCCTTCGGGGCATTGTCATGTCCTCACCGGATATCCGGGCCGGCGTGGCCTTGCTGATCGCCGCGCTTTCCGCTGAAGGCCGGAGTGTGATCCACAATGTCAACCAGATCGATCGGGGGTATGAGCAGATCGATACCCGGCTGCAGGCCCTCGGCGCCCAGATCCGGCGGATCGATAGTTGAGCACGACATCCGACCTATTGCAATTATCCCGTTTCGGGAAGTAGCTTCGCAGGATCAAACGGCCCGCACGCGGTCACATCGTTTGATCCGATCTCCCATGGAAGACCGATTTGAGTCGCTGATCGAAGGCTTGCTGGATGACCAGTTTGCCAGTACAGCTGATTTCCTGTCCCCCGATCTGGTGGACCGCCTGCGGACGAACCTGCTCACCCGATTGCACCAGGGTCAGATGCATCCCGCCGGGATCGGCCGTGCCATCGGATTCCAGACCAATGCCAGTATTCGAGGTGATCTGATCAGCTGGCTGGATGACGCCCCCGAGGATGAGGCAGAGCAGGAATTCCTGGCGCTGGTCCGGGAGTTCATGGCCTACCTCAACAGGACCTGTTACACGGGCCTGAACGCCCTCGAATTCCATTATGCGATCTATGGGCCGGGATCATTCTACAAGCGCCACAAAGACCAGTTTCGCTCCGATTCGGGCAGGCGGTTCTCCCTGGTCTCCTACCTCAATGAGGATTGGCTGCCGATCGATGGTGGCGCCCTCGTGCTCTCTCCGGAACAGAACGGAGAAAAGGTCATCTTTCCTGAGGGCGGTCGCATGGTTCTGTTCAAGAGCGATGAGGTCGAACATGAGGTCCTGCCCACCGTCCGCCCGAGAATGAGCATCACCGGATGGTTGAAAACCGTGTCTTACTAGACGTGTGGGGTGCCGTCCCCTGGATGTCCAAGCAGGAATGGACGGGATCCTGCCGTGCTTCATTTGAGAATTTCCTGCGGTTGAATTGGGCACCAGGCCTGTTTTTCCCGCATCTTTGCAGAAAGAGACCGCCGATGATTCGCCATGCAATACTCTTGTCCTTTGTGCTATGCAGCCTGTTCACCTCCTGCGGAGAGAAGGAATCCTGTGCTGCCGACAGCCGCCCGAAGATCTACAATCCGAACGGTGACAGTGAACTGGCCCTGCTGATGCGGGATATGTTCGACGAAGGGATGCGGGTGAAAGAGGAAGTGGCCACGGGCAAGCGACCCCTTCCCGCCTGGGATGCGGACGCCATTTTTACGGCCCATGCCACCCAACCCGAGAAGGTGGCCACTCCGGAATTCAAGGCCTATGCCCAATCCTTCCTGGAAGCCGCCCGGGCCATGGAAGAAGCCTCCCCGGAGGATTACAAGTCGACCTACCAGGGGATGGTCAAGACCTGCATCGCCTGCCATCAGGAGGTCTGTCCCGGTCCGATCGTGAAGATCAACAAGATGCTGCTGGATGAATCTGAATCACTCTGATTCACTATCCTTCTCTTGCTGGCCTGGGATCGAAGACTGAAACATCCATCCGGCAGCCTGCTGACCTCACGGTGATCCCTTCCAGACTTGACAGGTGTTTCGTCGCGTCAATGGTTTCGGTATGACCGGGCTGCCTGGACCGGCCACTGCAGATCTGGACCCTTGAGGCTTATTCATCGCCCATCGGAGGAGTATAGGGCACCTCTATCAACCCCACTCAATGACCAAACAAATCCTTTCAGGATTTTCACTCGAGACAACCTGCGCGATACTGCGTTATTTCTCAATTACTTAGCTATGGCTATGCTCTTTCGAAATGCCTTGTCTCGCTTGGTTCTCTCGAGTGTTGGCCTATTTCGGAGGTTAATAGAAGTGCCCTATACTTGATGTAGTCCGGGTGCGAGGCAACTGGTATGGTGGTGCAGGGATCAAGCCGGTATATCCCGTCAGTGATCCATCTGTATTCCACCCGATACCCGTCGTTCGACATTCGTCAGGAAGAGGGAAAGGGTAAGTGTGCAGGAGGGCCCCCCTTCAGCAGACCACTTACTTCTTTGCCCGGATCTCCTGCCGGTCAGCCATCCGGTAGACGGTCTCCACGATCTGGTCGATCAGGGGAGGATGGTCGATGTAGCGAACATGCCGGTTGTCCTCCCCCCAGATGGGGACGGTGACGATCTTGGTCCGCTGGCCGATGGTGATGCTGGTTTGCAGTGGCATGGGGCGAGGCCGTTCCCGCTTTCGTCGATGGCACTCCTGGTCCGTACAATCATATTCACGGTCAAGCTCGAAATACCCGTTCTCCTGGATCCACTCGGCAAAGTCCTCCAGCTCCGAACGGGAGATATTCTTCCGGGTCACCATGAGCCCGTCTCGTTTCGTCTGGACCTCGCGGATCAGTCGGCCCTCCGAATTGATGGTCACATACTGCCGGTAGACGGGGTTGATCCCGCCATAGTATCCCCCACCGGATACTTCGATCCGGATCGGGATGGGCGGTGGACCCGGAGGAGTCGCTGGCCGTTGCCATCGGCGCCAGAAGGCCCACCAGGGTGTATCCTGCCCGGTGGTCCGGGTGGGCTGGTCCTTTCTGACGAGAATGGTGGGCAGCTCGTACCAGGGTCGCTGGAAGGGAGACTGCCCAGCATCGATCCGGCTGAAGACATAGAGATAGTCCGTCCGGCTGTTCGGCGCCTGGAAACCCAGCTGCAGGGTGTTGGGATCCGGTCGCTGGACACAATAGATGGAATCCTGCCGGTAGTGAAGCATCAGTCGCCCCTGGTTCACCGACCAGGATGACTGGCTGTATTGGCCATTGGTCGAGATCTCGGCGCTGTTGTCGTATCGAAAATGGAGGTAGGAGGGGAACTGGGCGCCACCCTGATGGATGACCTGGTTCGTTCCGGTATGCAGGGTGTACCGGTACTGCCAGTAGCTTTCGACGAGAATGGATTCATTGACCCTGGAGTAGGGGCAGACCCCGGCCTGGGCCACGAGGTGGACCGGGAGCAGGAGGATGGCCAGGCCAAACAGGGCAGTGAATTGCGGTTTCATAGGGCCTGAAAAGGGACAAGCGGGTCTTCACCCGCCTGCCCAAAAATTCCCCCCTTTACAACTTTATACCTAGGGTCATCACGAACAGGTCCTGGACCTGTTCCGTATTGACCAGTATCTCTGGTGCTGTTGATGTGGCGTAAGGGATATACCCTTCCTCCCGTGTCTGCCTGCGAAATCCGAGGTCGATGTAAAACTTCTCTTCCCGGATCCCGAGGCCTGCTGACCAGGAGCGCGACCACATCTCTTCATTAGCATACTCCGTGCCAGAAAAGCCAAGTCCGGCTCGAAAACGGAAAATTTTATACGCGAGTTCACCCCCCATTCGCAAGTTCAAGGCATCCTGAAGCTGATCGGTAATGGCCTGGTTGGCGATGCGTTCGGCCTGTCGGAACCCGGGATTGTCGAACTCCGGGGTGAAATTGAAGCTGGAAGTACTATAGTCCACCCACTCGACCTCCGCACTGAGAAATCCGGAAGGACGATCGATCCCCGTAGATGGATCGCTTCCGCCCAGGACAATGCCGATGTCCCCGATCAACCGCCAGGGAGTGTAGAGCCGGTAGTCGAACACCCCGTCCGGCGACTGGGCATCCAGGTTGTAATTCTGCCCATTCTCGGTGAAGTTATAGGTCAGTTCCTTGCTGTAATTGTCGGTAATGGCAAAGGCCGTTGGGGTATGCACGGCAGCGCCGACCCGGAACATCTGGTTGATCCGGTAGATGAAGCCCAGTTTGAGATTGATCCCGGTACCGCTGCTCTGCAGGTTCTCCTGCCAGTTCAGACTGTTGAAGAACGGAATGGTGTCCAGCTCATCCACTTCCTGGTATTCCTTGCTCTCCTCATAATTGAGGATCGGAACGCCAATGGTGGCACCCACATACAGTTTATCATCATAGTTGCCGGCAAAGCCGAGCTGCAGCTCATTCTGGTAGCCCGAGGTGGTGATGGTCTGGTTCTTCCGGATCAGTCCACTCCGATCCGTGGGCACGAGCTGGATGTCCGACGTGTAGAACAGGTCACCGTCGGGGTCGTAGATGGCGCCGGCTTCATAGGCCAGCCCGCCTTCAAAGTCATCCAGTTCATCGGGCGTCAGTCCGTCAGCCAGTTCGACAAACCGGTCGGTCAGCGAGCCGGGGGCCTGTCCCTCCCAATACCGCTGTGAGCGGTAGGTGGCCAGCTGGGTGATGCCAATGCCCAGGTTGGCAGTCTTCCAGCGCCCGCGCCGTGGCCGATGCACGGCGATGATATTGCCGTTGTTGAAATGGAAGCGATTGAGGTCGTCCGGATAGATCGCATTGTCCCCTCCGGTCAGTCGGCTGTTGTTGGTGATATGGTACAGCCCCGGGCTGAGGGCCAGTTCTGACCGGCGGTAGGAGGCCAGGCCAGCCGGGTTGGTGGACAGGACCCCGAAATCTGCGCCCAGGGCACCCAGGGTGCCCATCACTCCGATGGAACGAGCGCCCCCATTCCGGTCGAGACGGCTGTAGCGCAATGCATCACTGAACGATTGGGCCTGGACACCGTGCAATGCGAGCAGGAACAGGCCGATGAATATGATCTTGATTTTCATAGATAGTATTCTTTCTTCATTGGATGGAATAAAAAAGGTGGATGACACCCTGAGGGCTGTTCATCCACCTTTGCACATGTTACTTCAGAAAACCACCGGGACGAATTACTGATCGCCTCCGCGGCCACTTTTGCGTCCGCCTCCGGAGCTGCTTCCGCTGCTGCTTCCACTGCTGCGGTTGTTGCTACGGGAGTTTCCGCCACTGTTGAAGCCTCCGCTGCTGTTGCTGTTGCTGCGCGATGGACGGTCAAACGTCCGGCTGGGCATCTGTCTGCTCGGAGAGGGCGCCTGATAGCTCGGACGGTCGTTGCTTCGACTGTTTCGGTCGCTACGGTCAGGGAAGGTCTGTGGCTGGCGCTGCCGGGACCGGTCCAGATTGCTGTCCGGACGAGTCCGTTGGTTCTGGTCGGGGCGGGTTCTCGTCCTTGGATCTGGCAGGGTCCTGGGGTCACGGGTGACCGGTTCCTTGGTCCGGTTGCGCAGATAATTGTCGCGGTAGCTGTCCCTGGAGCGCTCCTCGACACCAGGACGAGGGGCCTGGCGAACAGGTTCTTTTTTCTCGATGTCGCTCCAGCGGTCCCGCTGTCCCAGCTGGTCACGGTTGGATGGCGCACCCGGATTGGTTGCCGGCCCGGACGGATCCTGGCGAACAGGATCCAGGTTGCCCGGATTCCGGGGATTTTCCACATTCGGACGATTCTGGTTCAAACCGGATTCGCCGATACGGTCCCGGTCGCGGATCACTCCATTGGCTCCATTGCCATTGTCCTGATCTCTCAGTCCAGCAGCGGCCGGACCGCCTATCCGTTCCTTGAGGATAGGAATGCCTCCGGAGGTGTATTCAGGATCGCGCACCGTGCCACGGCTCGGGCCCGATCGGGCACCATCGTTCCTGGGACCGTAATAGGTGCCCTTGGGATTGTTGGTCAGGGTGCCGTTCTGATTGCCATACCAGTAGCCCGGTTGGCCATAGACATCATTGAAGAAATAGTTGTTGTTGATGAAGTAGTTGTTGCCCCAGCCGTTGTTCCAGCCCCACGGGTTGTTCCACCCCCAGCCGGTGTTCCAGCCGAAGTTCCAGCCCCGGTTGAAGCAGGCTCCACCCCAGTAGGGATCGAACCATGGGTCATAGACCCGGAACGCGCCCCATGAATTGTAGGTCCAGGGATCATAGTAGTTTCTCCAGCCCCAGGTGTTCCATCCGCCAAAGCCGAAGGAAGGCCCCCAGCGGAAGCGGTTGAACCGGCGCCAGGTCCAGTAATCGGCTCCGCCTCCGATATTGATGTAGATCGATGAGCCGGGCATGATCCATGGATCATAGAATCCCAGGTCGGTATAGACGGGATCGTAATAGTCGAACCCGCGGTATGGATTGTGAAAACGACGGATGCGGCTGGAGTAGAAATACCCCTGGTCATCCCAGTAGTCGTAATCATCGTAATCATCCCGGTATTCGGGCAGCTCCTCCCGGTAGGTGAGGGGTTGCTGGGGAGGCGTCTCCTGCACATATACCACAGGTTCAGGGGAAACATCCCAGACGGGATCGTAATACAGGTCATCACCGGACTGGGCCTGTACCCCAAAGGGTACGGCGGCGATCAGCAGGGACAACAGTCGGTTTTTCCAAAGATTTTTCATGTGCTTTTCTCGTTGTGGTCAAACTCCTCTCTTCCAATACTAAAGTAGTACTTTTGGGGCCTGAAAGGTGTTAAAACGCTCTTAATTCAAATAAAGAGGGTGTTAAACTGCTCTTCACTGATGACAACAACCGGATGAATGATCCGGTTCCGGTGCAACGAAGCAGGGCCAAGTACCGTAAAGACCTTCAACCCAATTCCCCGTTATGGCGAAAGAGATCACGTCCCGAAGCGAAGATTACAGTCAGTGGTATAATGATATCGTGCGCAAGGCCGGCATGGCCGACCACAGCGCCGTGCGCGGTTGCATGGTCATCAAGCCCCATGGTTTTGCCATCTGGGAGAAGATGCAGCAGCAGCTCGACCGGATGTTCAAGGATACCGGTCATGTCAATGCCTATTTCCCCCTGTTCATCCCCAAGAGCTTCCTCAGCAAGGAGGCAGAGCATGTGGAAGGGTTCGCCAAGGAATGCGCGGTGGTCACCCATCACCGACTGATGAATGCGCCGGATGGATCCGGCGTCGTGGTCGATCCGACGGCCAAGCTCGAAGAAGAGCTGATCGTCCGGCCGACCTCGGAGACCATCATCTGGAACACGTATCGCGACTGGATCCAGAGCTATCGCGACCTGCCCCTGCTGATCAATCAGTGGGCCAATGTGGTGCGCTGGGAAATGCGCACCCGCCTCTTCTTGCGGACCGCCGAATTCCTCTGGCAGGAGGGGCACACTGCCCATGCCAGCCGGGAAGAAGCCATTGAGGAGACCCGGTTGATCCTGGATGTCTATGCCTCCTTCGCCGAAGAGTATATGGCCATGCCGGTGATCAAGGGGGTGAAGACGGCCAACGAGCGCTTTGCCGGCGCCGAGGATACGTATTGTATCGAGGCCCTGATGCAGGATGGAAAGGCCCTCCAGGCCGGCACCTCCCACTTCCTGGGGCAGAACTTTGCCCGTGCCTTTGATGTCAACTTCCTGAACAAGGAGAACCAGCAGGAACTGGTGTGGGCCACCTCATGGGGGGTATCCACCCGCCTGATCGGTGGACTGATCATGACCCACAGCGATGATGATGGACTGGTGTTGCCACCCAAACTGGCGCCGACCCAGGTGGTGATCGTGCCCATCCCCAAACCGGCACCGGAGATCGATGACGCTGCGCAGACCCTGATGAAGGCACTGCGAGCGCAGGGGATTTCCGTCAAGTATGACAACGACGAGACCAAGCGTCCCGGATTCAAGTTTGCCGAGCACGAGATGCAGGGTGTGCCGGTGCGTGTCGGCATCGGTATGCGCGACCTGGAACAGGGACAGCTCGAGATCGCCCGTCGGGATACCAAGGAGAAATCCTTCGTGCCCAAGGACGGCGCTCCCGCCTATATTGCCAACCTGCTGGACGAGATCCAGGAGAACCTGCTGCAGCGGGCGAAAGCCTATCGAGGCGAGAATACCCGCACAGCGAATACCATCGAGGAATTCGAAACCATCCTGGATGGACCCGGAGGCTTTGTTTCCGCCCATTGGGATGGCACCAGTGAGACAGAACTGGCCATCAAGGAGCGCACCAAGGCCACCATCCGGTGTATTCCGCTGGACAATCCTCTGGAGCAAGGCACCTGTATCCTCACCGGCAAGCCGAGCACCCAGCGCGTGCTGTTCGCCCGGGCGTATTGATCGTAGTGGTTGAGGTCACCCCTTTGGAAATTGAAGGAGAGGGTGTTTGTGTCCGTGGTTTGGTTGGGTGATCAACGGGCTGGTTTTGCCAGTAGCCGACAATTGATCATTTTCGCATTCAGCATATCATGTTGGCAACCTTCCATTTTTCTTGTTAATATTTTTTCAAAGAAGACCGATTGTTGCATTTTCAGAATATAATTCCGATTGCACTGTTTAAGTCAAATTAACGTATTGCAAGTGGAAGAATGGCCTGTTTTTGTAGGGGAAAATGCTTAGATTGCAAAGTATATTTTCTCACGTTGTCTCAATCTATAGCAATGAAAAATTACCCTCCCCCACACACGCACATCCAGATTTCTCCGGCTTCTTAGCATCGCTCTGTTTCTCCCCCTCATGGCTACGGCCCAATCAAGTGATCCCATGCCTGCCATTTGCGGCATGAGTGATTCGATCGCCCCGTCTGGACAGGGAGGACAGCCCGCACCTGGTGCGATGACCTGTGATATTCACAAGGATGATCCTGTTTTTAAAGATGTTGCTCGATTCACGCCAGATCCTGGAAACGGCCAGGGTGATTGTTCAGCACTAAGTTCATCAGATCTCGGGCAGCCAACCTGGCCGCCCGAGGTTATCAACTTCTCACAGTATGATTCGCTTTATCCATGTCCTTCTCTTCCTTCTAAGTGGGTATGAATCTCTGATTGCTCAACCTGACCAGACCTACCTGAGATCCATTGACCCACATGCCGAAACTACTGGACTGCCTATTTATGATGTATCTAACAATGTCAATCAAATCGGGGAAAATGTTTATGTCCAATCTGTTCATATCAATCAAGACAATAAACGGGAGGTTAGATTATTAACGATTCCACTAGACACAACATTGCCTATTCAGCAGTTGGTTTTCATTGGACCACAGGGAGATGTGTATTTAACAAATGGTGTCGTAACGCCCGATAGCCTTCTGATTTTTACAGGTGAATGGTTCGATTATAATCAAGGGTTGATGCGGACGTTGTTAGTCAAGTATGACACGTTATTGAATGTTGTATGGATGAACACTTTCCCAGAATTAGAAGATCCAGACCGGAGATATTATGGCACGGATGTCTGCATGACACCAGAGGGGAATATACTGATGTATGGGAGTTATGCCAGGTATGAGAATGGAGATTGGCAAGAATCAGAATGTTTTGTTTTAAAAACCGATACGAATGGAAATCTTTTGTGGTATAAAGAGATCAAGGATGATTATCTGCAAACCGTGACCTATGGCAATTTGACTCCGACCAGCGATGGACATTATTTGCTCAGCACGCTTGCGCAGTTTCCCTTGCCTACTGGCAACTGGATGCGAACATATTATCAATACGTCAAGATAGATGGCGAAGGAAATGTACTCTGGAAAAAGGTATTGACCGACACATCATTGGATCCGGACCAATTGCCTTTTACTGCTCCTACAGCAAACGGCGGTTTTGTAGCGGCCATGCCCAAGGATACCTTCCTTGTGAACAAAGGTCCAGGACCCTGGCGCAATTTGCGATGGTTTTCTCAGGATGCTGTTCTGGAAGTCGAACATCATTGGGATGAGTTCGCTCTGAACTATGGCTCCAATGATTTGTTGGAGACTGAAAACCACGATATTGTAGTAGTCGGTGTGCGCAGATCCAAATGGGGTCGTGGTCAATCTTTTATCGAGCGATATTCTCCTGCGGGCGAATTGCTCTGGGAGCGGATATACAATGATTCACTGGCGCGACCCTGGGAGGGAGCTTTCCTGGCCTTCGTCAGTGTAACCGAGTTGGATGACCACCGCCTGGCTATTACAGGTATCGTGACCGACAGTGTGGACACAGAGGCCCACCCAAACTGGCCGCCGTTGAATTTTAATGTTTTATTTGTGGTGCTGGATAGCTTGGGCTGTCTGGAGCCGGGATGTGACGGCGTGCTGCAAGTGATCACCGCATTGGAGAATTTCCAGGAACTTCCCCCACTGGATGTCCCCTTGTTGCACGTGTCTCCGAATCCGGCAACGGATTATGTAGTGGTTCAGTTGCCTGAGCAAAGAGGATCACACCTGGATCGTGGTGTGCTGACTTGTTATGATCTACAAGGGCGAATGGTGCAGACCTGGTCCTGGCCACACAACAATTCGAATCAGATGGATCTCGATCTTACGGGTTTATCGATGGGAAGCTATTTTTTGGTGTTGACCAATGGAGGTTATCCGGTGGGGTCGGGAAAGCTGGTTATTCAGAGATGAACAATTCACCAATTAAAAGACCAATCATGAATAAATTTCTAGTCGTTTTAGCCTGTTTGCTATGGATAGATGGGTTATTGGCTCAGTCTGTCGATTTTGCGCCGGTAGGAGCAAAATGGTATATCAATCAAATTGTGTTGGAACCCATACCTGCAGATTCATTTATTATCGTTGAAGTGACTGGTGAAGAAGTGAAAGCTGGCCAGTTATGTCGAGTGATTGAAAATCTGAGTGGCTGTGGTTTGCCGAATCCCGCACATCTTTTTTCTCGAAACGATTCGGTCTTTTTCTATAGCGCTGTAACGAATGAATTTGAACTTTTATATGATTATACAGCGCAAGTGGGCAGCAAATGGACGGTGAAGGGTTTGTCCATTTACGGCGGAAAGGATGTCCAGGTAGAGGTCACAAATGTTTTTCCCTGGGCCTTTGGGGCAGACACACTGCAAGCCATGACGATCAAGACGAATCCATCCTACATCTGGGGTCTATACATCCTGGAAAAGATCGGCGGGCGAGACTATTTGAGTCCGACCGACACGGAAGATTGCGGGTTTGGGCCCGGATTATATATGCCGAATGTGATCCGGTGTTATGAAGAGGACGGAAAGACCTACAATTTCAATCCTGAGTTTGAATGTGATTTTTACAAGGATATTTCCTCTACATCGGATGTCACATCTGGACACCACATAACTGTAGTGCCCAACCCAGCGCGGGATATTGTTCGGATCTCAGGATGGGCCGAACCGGGCATCTGGTCTTTGGTTGACATGAATGGAAGAAACGTGCTGGAAATTTTCTGCAATGATGGTGGCACTTTCCAGGAAGCCGGCAATCTTTCATCATATCTGCCTGGCATGTACCACTGGCATTTTATATCTCTCGATGGCAGGAGTATGACATCCGGGGTTCTGGTCATTGCACCTTGATGTGCAGATAAATTGCGCATTACAGGAGCCTCACCGGCAATCCGAGCACCCAGCGGGTGCTGTTCGCCCGGGCGTATTGATCATTCAGGGCAGCCGGTAGCTCTCCACCCACACGTCATCGATCAACAACGGTTTGGAGCTGCCGGGATTCCAGATGTAGGCAAGGACCTGGTCAAAGGGCTGATCAGGGACGGCACTGTCGATCCAGATCTCCCGGGTCTCGTAGGGGTCCAACAGGCGCCAGAGCCGGATGTTCTTGTGTTTGATGATCTCCCCGTTGCGACGGAAATCCAGGCAGAGGTTGTGCATTTTCCAGATGTCCCACTCCTTGTCACCCGCCCGGAACATGGCGCTGACCCTGATCCAGTTGCCCTCTCCGGGTGCGGGCAGGTCTACCAGGGTGGTATACTCCGTGCCAGGAAGCAGACAATGTGATCCCTGCCCCCGGATGGCGTCAAGGCCGCAGAGCTGAGCAGTGGTGTCCGCCTCATGGTCGGCATGATAAAGGACGCGGGTGTTGAGCCTCTCCCCCCCGGGGTCCTCATTGGTATCCAGCAGTTTCAGGTCGTTCTTGTCCAGGGTCCATTTGCCCAGCACGCGCCAGTAGTACGCCCCGGTCATTTCCCCGGCATGGTACATCCCGCCACGGTGGGCCTGCCAGGTCAGCCACCCATTGTACAGGCAGAAGATCCCAGTCAGGGTCCAGATCCCGACCCGAAGCCATTGGCGGGAAGGCAATCGGCTGAAGAAAGCGGCCAGGGGGATGGCCAGAACCGGATAGGCCTGGACCATGGCCCGCTGTCCCAAGGCTCCGCCGTACCACCAGATATCCCAGGCAAAGGCGATGTACATGAACACCAGGACAAACACGGCGGTCATGGCGAACATCGGGCGCCAGCGTTTCCAGAGCGGAACCAGGCCGATCAGGGCAAACGCCATCAGGGGCGTGTAGAGCAACCAGCCCGACCTGTAGCTGAACACAGCATCCCAGACATGCGGATGCAGCCAGGAGAATCCCTGGTCCTCATAGCTGTACACGATCCAGTCGCCGGACACATATTTCCAATAGATCAGTTGAATGGAGCCGACCAGGGCGGTGACGAGCGCAGCGATGATCAGGTGGAGCCGATGCGTCCACAGGAAGCGCAAACGGTGACGAATGCCTGCTTTCTCCCGAATATCCATGCCCCACAGGAGAGGAATGAGGATGGCGATGATCTCTGTCGGCCGAACCAGGGCGGCATACCCGACCAGGATGCCCAGGACCAGGGCTTTGCCTGAAGAGGGCCGGTCGTGATACCGACCGGATACCCACAACAGGAGGGCATAGACAGTGAAGAGGGTGTTGTGGGTCATGGCCCCGTTGATGGCGCTGTAATCCAGATAGTTGGTGCCGATGACCAGAAGCACCAGGACCAGGCCGGTGATCCGTTCACTGAACCATCTGAGCAGGACAAGCCGGAGGAACCAGAGGCCCAGGAGGGCGATGAGGAGGGCGCCCATGGAGATACCCACCTGATAGGGTCGGGAAAATCCATCGGCAGGGGCGGCACCGGTGGTCAGGCACCAGGCATGAGCGGCCAGGAATCCCGGGAGCATGGCAAAGGCCTGGCCACAGGAATACTTCATCACCCGGTGGCCGGAGGCGTGCAGGAAGGCCTGGTCAAAACCGGGAGCGGGAATGTATTTTTCGACCAGGGGGGGAAAGAAGGACAGTTCCTTCAGGTCGTGATAGATCAGGGTGGCGGGGAGGTACAGATAGTAGCCCGAGACATCCCAGCTGATGGTGGCCTCGGTATAGTCTTTGGTCCACTTGGGATAGACCAGAACGGCTGTGCCGATCAGGAAAAGCGCTGCCAGGAGCCAGCCATGGAGGGATGTCGATCTGAACCGGTTCATGGAGCGAAAGATAAGACCTGCCGGTTACCGCTGGATCGCTTCCCGTGATTTTCCTTCATCGGTCATCTGACGGCACATGAGGAGATTCTCATTTGGAAAAGTTTATCATATTGTTATATTTACACTATCCATGTATTGACCAATAAACGGTTTCCGATGAAGATATACCTGACCCTCCTTCTCCTGGTCCTGCACATGGCCCTGACGGGCCAGGTGGTGACCACAGAGCCGAAATTTCTCACCAAGTATGATGACATCACGGTGTATTTCAATGCAGCGGAAGGGAATGCCGGGTTGCTCAATGTGCCGCCACCCATCTATGCACATGCGGGGCTGATCACCGACCAGTCCAGCAATGGGTCGGATTGGAAATTTGTCCAGGGGGAATGGGGGAAGCCCGACCCCAAGATCCAGATGACCCCGGTAGGACCGAACCTGTATGCGATCAGCTATAATATCCTGGATTTCTATGGTGCTCCGGAATCCACCGATATCCTGAAGCTGGCCTTTGTGTTCCGGAATGAGGACGGGAGCAAGGCCGGCCGGGAAAGCGATGGTTCTGACATTTTTGTGGATGTCTTCGACAATTCCGGGGCGCTGTTCACGGTGTTGGAGAAGCCCACGATTCGAACCCAGCTCGTCGGCGCAGGCGCTGTGATCCCGGTGATCGCCTCCGCCTCCAAGCCCAGTGATTTTCGACTGCTGGACAATGGCGTCCAGCTCAAGGCCACGTCAGGGACAACGTTCAATTCTCCGATCTTTGTGAGTGGCAGCGGTTTCCATGAGGTATTACTCATAACAGAAGCGGGCACCGAGGTGGATACGCAGCGATTCACCTATACGATCCTGACCCCGACCATGGAGGAGCCGGTTCCTGCCGATCTGCTCTTTGGCGCCAACCGGACAGGTCCCGGTCAGGTGACCCTCAAACTGTTTGCTCCGAACAAGTCGCATGCGTATGTCCTGTGTAACCTGAACGGCTATACCTTTCGGCAGGCCTATCAGATGAAGCGGGATCCGGGAAAGGAGATCTACTGGCTGACCATTGAGGATATTCCACCGGGCACCGACCTGATCTATCAGTATGCGGTCAATGGATCGACCCGGATCGCGGACCCATACAGTGAACTGATCCTGGATCCGGTCAACGATGGAGGCATTCCGTCTTCTACGTTCCCCGATATCCCGCCCTATCCGTTCGGACTGGTGACCGGTCATCTCAGCTGGCTTCGGATGGATCCTCCGGAATATGCCTGGCAGGTCAATGATTTTGAACGACCGCCTGTCGAGGGACTGGTGCTCTACGAGCTGATGATGCGCGATTTTCTGGAGGACAGGAGTTTCGGTGCACTGCTTGATACCCTGGATTACCTGAAGCGACTCGGGGTGAATGTGGTTCAGCTCATGCCGGTGAACGAGTTTGAGAACAACCTGTCCTGGGGATACAATGTCTCCTACCATGGGGCCCTGGACAAGTATTACGGTTCGCCCGAGGCCCTCAAGGCGGTGGTCGATGGATGCCACCAGCGAGGAATGGCCGTGATCCTGGATGTGGTATACAACCATGCCTTCGGGCAGAGTCCCCTCTGCCAGCTGTATTGGAATCCAACCAGCAATCAACCCTCTACAGACAGCCCCTATGCCAATGCGGTCGCCAAGCACCCCTTCAATGTCGGCTATGATCTCAATCATGAGAGCCTGGCGACCCGGACATATGTGAAGCAGACCCTGGATCATTGGATCGGGGAATTCCGCATCGACGGGTTCCGGTTCGATCTGTCCAAAGGGTTCACGCAGGTGGACAGCGGGGATGATGTCGGACTGTGGGGGCAGTATGACGCCAGTCGGATCGCCATCCTCAAGGATTATGCAGACCATATCTGGTCATGGTCACCCGACCTGTATGTGACCCTGGAGCACTTTGGAGGTGCGGATGAGGAGATCGAACTGGCCAATTACGGGATGATGTTGTGGGGGAATATGTCCGGTCCGTATGCCGAGGCGGCCATGGGCTATAGCGGGAACAGCCTGCGCGGGGTGACCCACAAGAGTCGAGGGTTTGCCCAGCCCCACCTGATCGGGTATATGGAGAGTCATGACGAGGAGCGGATGAGTTACAAGATCCGCACCTTTGGCAACAGCAACATGGACTATGACACCAGGACGGATGAGATCGCCCCCCGGCGGGCCGCCCTGGCAACCGTCTTTCTGCTGACCCTGCCGGGTCCGAAAATGCTCTGGCAATTCGGTGAATTGGGGTATGACCTGAGTTTATTCACCTGCAGTGACGGGGTGACCATCAACAACCCGGACTGCAAGCTGGATCCGAAGCCGGTGCCATGGTACTACTATCAGGAACCGGAAAGGAGGGCCTTGTTCAATGTCGTCCGCAGCCTGAACCATCTTCGCCAGGTGGCGCCGGTCTTTACCCTGGGCGATTGGGACAATGACGAGCTGAAAGCAGGTGCCCAAAAGGTATTGCATCTGGTTCATCCTGCCATGAACGCCGTGGTGATGGGCAATTTTGACATTGTCGGCGGAACAGTGGATCCAGCATTTCCACAGACCGGCTGGTGGTATGACTATTTTGGCGGCGACAGCATGTTGGTCACGGATGTTCATGCCCCGATGGACCTGCAGCCCGGTGAATACCGGATCTACACCTCCACCTTTGTTCCCCTCCCGGAGGAGGATCTCGGCACATCGACAGCTGACCCGGTTGGCGATCCTGCGCTCATGCAGGTGATCCCCAATCCTTCCTCCGGTGCCTGGTTGGTGCGCATGTCCGCCTTGGGAGCCGATGAAGGAGAATTGGTGCTGAGGGACGTAATGGGTCGCGTCCTGGACCGCCAGTGGCTCACCCCCCTGGATGGTCAGGTGACCTGGGAGGGTGATACGGCATTGCCGCCCGGATCCTACTGGCTGAGTTGGGAGGATCCTCATCGACGAGTGACCATACCGGTCTTGCGGGTGGGCCAATGATCCGATTCAACAGGATTTTTCTATTTTGACCGGAAATTCGAGGTATGCATATCAACACGGACCATTGGGACAAGCAGGATTATCTGGCCTTTATCCTCTTGTATCTGGCAGAAGCGGATGGCCGTCTGGAGGCTGAGGAATTGAAATATATCGCGGATCATTTAGGGAAGGAGCATTTGGATCATGTCCGGTCTTCTGCCAATGAATGCAATGACTATCAATGTCTTGAAGTGATGCGAGCGATGCGCCCGCGATTCTATCCGGGTGAGATCGGCCTTGATTCGCTGAAGATGGAAATGAAGGCATTATGCCAGGTCGATGGCCGCTTCAGCCAGTTTGAGAACGAGTTCATCGAGTTGATCGCCCGGCAACTGTGATCATGGCTCGAACGGTTTGATTAGCGAGCAAGAACACCCTGCACCCAATGGCAGGGTGTTTTTGTTTCGTTAAACCAGAAGGGTCCCGGCACAAACCGGAATTTTTGCTTTCCGGAGGGTGCAATCCACGGCGAATCCACCTAATTTTGCATCGTTTTTGAATCAATCGACAATGGGAAGAGCATTTGAATATCGCAAGGCGACCAAGATGAAGCGCTGGGCCAGCATGGCCAAGGCATTTACCCGGATCGGCAAGCAGATCGCCATATCCGTCAAGGAGGGTGGTCCTGATCCGGAAACCAATCCTCGACTGCGTGCAGCCATCCAGAATGCCAAGGCCGCCAATATGCCCAAGGAGAATGTGGAGCGGGCGATCAAGAAGGCTTCTTCCAAGGATCAGGAGGAGTATAAGGAACTGGTCTATGAAGGGTATGCTCCCCATGGGATCGCCGTGTTGGTGGAGTGCGCGACGGATAATCCGACTCGTACGGTAGCCAATGTGCGGTCATATTTCAACAAATACAACGGCAGCCTGGGCACTTCTGGCTCTGTCGATTACCTCTTCGAGCACAAGTGCTTTTTCAAGATCGTCAAGCCGGATGGCATCGACCTGGAAGAGCTGGAGTTTGAGATGATCGACTTCGGTGGCGAGGAACTCGGGGTTGATGAGGGTTTGATCGTGATCTACGGGGCCTTTGAGTCATTCGGGTCCCTGCAATCCTTCATTGAAGAGAAAGGCCTGGAGGTTGATTCTTCCGGGTTCGAGCGAATTCCGACCATGACCAAGGAGCTGACGGAAGATCAGATCGCCGATGTGGAGAAACTCATCGAGCGGATGGAGGAGGATGATGATGTGAACCAGGTGTTCACGACCATGGCCTGATCCGGGTACCTATCGAAAGAGTTCCGCGGAAATGTGATCGGCGAAATCCAGGCCGGCCTCGGTGAGGGTGAAGATGCCGTCCTGGCCACGGACCCAGCCGTTTGTCAGGAATTGTTCCACTGCGGATAGAAAGAACTGCTGATCATCCCGAGAGAGATCCTCCAGGCGGCAGCCCCATTTGGTGCGCAATCGGGTCAGTACGTATTCATTGTATTGATCCGCAGCGGAGAGGGTCTCCACTTCGCGCACAGGATGCCCCTCCCTCATGCCCCGGATATAGGCCGGATTATTGGCCACATTCCAGGACCTCGTCTGTCCGTCAAAGCTGTGTGCTGCCGGGCCGAGACCCAGATAGGGTTGGCCCTGCCAATAGCTGGTGTTGTGCCGGGAATGCCGACCAGGCAAGGACCAGTTGCTGATCTCGTAGTGATCATATCCCGCTTCGGC
Source organism: Lewinellaceae bacterium (assembly GCA_020636225.1). Lineage (GTDB taxonomy): Bacteria > Bacteroidota > Bacteroidia > Chitinophagales > Saprospiraceae > JAGNXB01. Next base: position 335,734 of record JACJYI010000003.1, read on the forward strand.
CAGGGTGTGGCGGAGGAGGGCAAACTGGCGGACCGTCTGCTCATCATTCGGAGCAGGAGAGGTGCCTGTCTTGACAAAATGGGCCAGGGCAGTTTTGGGTTCGACGGTCAGGGCATAGGCTGACAGATGGTCCACCCCTGCTTCGACCATGGTGGCGATGTTGTTCAGGAACGTGTCGTCGCTCATGCCGGGAGTGCCATAGATCAGGTCGGCATTGAGGCTCTGGAACCCGGTTGTCCTGGCCAGCCGTAAGGAAGCCAGGGCCTGCTGTGCATCATGACTTCGGTTCATGTACGCCAGGTCCTCATCGGCAAAGGACTGGATGCCTATAGAGAGGCGATTGATCCCGATGTTCAGCAGGTTGTCCAGATAGGCAGCATTCAGATCATCCGGGTTGGCTTCCAGGGTGACTTCGGCGTCCTTCGAGATGGAATATTGATCGTGGAGGAGGGAGAGGAGAGTGGACAGTTCGTCTGCCGAGAGGACGGACGGTGTGCCTCCGCCGAAATAGATGGTGGAGAAGGAGGTGGTGGACCAATCCTCTCGCCTGGCGATCAACTCCAGTTGCAGGGCGGAAAGGAGGTCATCCTTGAGCCCCAGGGAGGTGGAAAAATGGAAGTTGCAATAATGGCAAGCCTTGCGGCAAAAGGGGATATGCAGATAGATGCCAGCCATGGTGCGAAGGTAGGGGAAAGACCAGAGCCGGCAACGATCCGGATCACAAAGGATCCATCACGACTTGCGGATTCTTTGCTGGAAGGCTGGGTCGATCTCAGAGCTGACTGCGCAGGGCCTCGATCAATGCCGGTGCGGGTGCTACGCCTGACTGCCGCCAGACAGACTTGCCATTCTTGAAGATCATGATGGTGGGAATGGACTGGACTTTCAGGGCACCAGCCAACTGGCCGTTGCGGTCCACATCGATCTTGATGATCTCCACCTGGTCGCCCAATTCCTTCTTGACCTCCTTGAGGATGGGGGGCATCATGCGGCAGGGGCCACACCAGTCGGCATAGAAATCGACCAGGACCGGCTTCGGGCCTTTGATCAATTCACTGAAGCTGACCTTTTTGGGGGCCTCGGTTGTCTCGGTTTTCTTGTTGAATCCAAACATGGTACAAAGATCGGTCTTGTCACCCTGGTTTGTCAGTGATCTGTGTCACAAGGTGGAATTGCCGGATTTTCGTGATCTTCACGGAGCGACCGGGGCCCGTTCACGTAAACATCAACCAACCATTGGAAAGAGGGCTGCCAGTTGACGAACCAGCGAAAATCACCTCATGTTCTACGCCTACAAGGGATTCATTCCCGTCGTTCATCCTTCTTCATTTGTTCATCCCCAAGCGGTGGTGACGGGCAATGTGATCATCGGTCGCGATGTCTACATCGGACCGGGAGCGGCAATCCGGGGAGACTGGGGCGGGATAGAGATCCAGGATGGTTGCAATGTACAGGAGAATTGCACCATTCACATGTTTCCGGGGATCACGGTGGTATTGGAGGAGGCCGCACATATCGGCCATGGCGCCATCATCCACGGTGCGCGGATCGGGCGGAACAGCCTGGTCGGGATGAACAGCGTGCTCATGGATGAAGTGGTGATCGGTGCAGAGTGTATCATCGGTGCCCTGACCTTCATCAAGGCAGGTGAACAGATCCCAGACCGAAGTGTCGTGGCCGGGAATCCGGGCAAGGTGATCAAGGCCGTGACGGATGAGATGATCGCCTGGAAAACCAAAGGCACACGGCTTTACCGGGCCTTGCCGGAAGAATGCCATGCTCACCTCAAACCCTGCGACCCACTGCCGGAGTTGCCTGACTTTCGCCCCGAACAGGAGATGTTGTATCAAACCTGGAATTCGATCAAGAAAAGCAAGCCTTCATGAGAAAGATGATCCTTTACACCGCCATCAGTCTGGATGGTTACATTGCCGGTCCTCAGGGTGAGATCGACTGGTTGTATAGCGATGATGATTATGGTTATTACGACTTCTATGAGACCATCGATACACTGCTGATGGGCCGTACCACATACGATTTTATCGCGCAGTTTTCCCCCTACCCGCATGCCGACCGGATGAACTATGTCTTTACCAGGACATTGACGGCAGCTCCGTCTGACCACCTTCGCTTCGTGGCCGGGGATCCTGTCGAGTTTGCGCGAACGCTCAAGGCGGAAGAGGGGAAACCTATCTGGCTGGTTGGCGGCGGGCAGATCAATGCGATCCTGTTCGAGGCAGGGCTGGTCGATGAGATCATCCTCTCGATCCATCCGACCATCCTGGGCCGGGGGATCCACCTGTTTACCGGTCCGGTCAGCCAGACGAATTTCAAGACCATCCAGGTCAAGACCTTTCCTTCCGGTCTGGTGCAATGGCATGGCGAACGGCAGCTTTGAATGATCCAAGATCCACTGCTGAGAAAGCTTGAATACAAGCCGGGCATGGCGGTGGGCCACTGGCCGGAGCAGATCCTGTACGGTGCCTTGCTACGGGAAGAATGGCAACCCGTCACGCAGCCACCCAAGGAAATGGCCCTGGACCTGATCCATCTTTTTTGTCCGGACCAGATCACATTGGAAGCTCAATTCCTCCGCTGGAAGGCGGCCATGAAGAAGACTGGCCGGTTGTGGGTCAGCTGGCCGAAGCGAAGTTCACGGGTGGCCAGTGATCTCGATGAGAACATCCTGAGAGACTATGGCCTGGCCAATGGCCTGGTCGATGTCAAGGTGGCCTCTGTGGATGAGGTCTGGAGTGCGCTCAAGTTCGTCTATCGCTTGCAGGACCGATGAATTCACATCCCCCGTTGCAGGAGTCGGGTATCCAGGGGAAATGGTTCCTCCCGCAACAAGCTGATGTGGTGAAATCCATCCAGGAGCGGATTGATCAGGAGATTCCATTCATCGGTCACGATCGCCGAGGGTGCCAGCACGAGCAGGTGGTGCTCCAGCAATGCCGAGCCGAATGCTTGCGACGACCTGCCGGCAGGTTTCTGGTCCCAATGCTCGGGTAGTTCTGACCATTCCATCTTGCGAATGGGTTGATCATCGGGGATGTCGATGGTCTGCAGGATGAAATCCCGGGGGATCAATGAACGAGGCAGATGGGCAAGGATCTCCACCAGGGCCAGGGCGCGACTGGTGGCGGTATAGATCGTTTCCTGCCCGACCGTATTCCATCGACCGGGGTATAGGGCGGCGCCCTTGCCGGAAAGGGATCCGGCATAGCGCCGTCTGGTCAGCCGGTAGACCTGCATCACGTAAAGATGCCGTGTTCCATCCGACTCAATTCATCACAGATCAGGGCTGAGCCATGTGTATCGCTGAGCATGTCCAGCGGTTTGCGGTCCCGGAACTGGTAGTTGGGAGTCTCAAGCCATTGCCGGAAAGCTTCGGGGGAGTCGAAGAAGGCCAGGCCCAGATCAGTGACCTGGGCCACGTCCAGGATCTTTTCAGACTGATACCGGCGAAATCGGAACTCAGGCCCTTCCTTGGCGTAGCGGCTCAGGGTCTTCTCTGAGATATCCAGGATATGGCTCCATTCCCTTTCGGACAGGACGGATCGATCCCGGATGATGGCAAACAGGGTGTAGGGAAGCCCTGCCTGGATGATCCTGGACAGCTCCAGGGGATGGGTGAACAACTCGTCCGGCAAATGGGCCCGGGTATTTCGCTTTTTCGTCCTGCCAGGTGAGGGAAAGGCCAACAGACCTTCCATGACTTTGCTGATTGTGGATTCAAGATCGGGGTAAGCCGCCATCATTGGAATTTTGTCTTCAATTTAAGGACAATTTTCCAAATCAAAAAGTTCCATGTCGAAAGGATTCAGGGCGCGTCAGGCCGGTTTTTCCGGGAATTTGGTGATCTCGATCGTCGTGGAGGCCATCTGGACACGTCCCTGACTCTTCTCGACGGCCTTGAGTAGGTCAATGGTCAAGAGGTTGCGGGTGATCCGTCTTCGCTTGTAGTCCACGGTATATCGTAGGACGAACTCAACCCAGTTGTCATTGGCTGACCGGCTGACCGTGGGTTGTGTGGAGGCATCCTCGATCATGTATTTCTTGACCATGCCCTTCCAGGTTTGCTGGGCAGTGCTGGCATACGCCATGAGGTGGGTATCGGCGATGGAATTCAGGATGTGTTCCACTTCATCGTAGTCACTACCATATCGGATCGGCACCTTGATCTCATCCCAGATGAAGGGGAAATCCGCGGAATAATTGAAGACAGGTTCCTTGAACACAAAGCTGTTGGCGATGCGGACGATGCGCCCGTTATACTGATCACTATCCACCCATTGGCCCATTTCCATGAGTGTCGTTCGCAGGACGCCGATGTCAATGACATCCCCTTTGATGCCACCCAGCTGGACCCGGTCACCAGTCCGATAGAAACCGGCGAACAGGATGGCCATCCATCCCGCTACACTGCCAATCACCTCTTGCAGGGCGAAGGCGATTCCGGCGCCGGCGACACCTAAGGCCAGACCCAACCCGCTGAGGCGTACCTGGAAGGCATTGAGGATCGCCAGAAGGATGAACAGGTAGCCCAGGAAGGTTATGGATTTGCGAAATCGGTACCGGTTTTCGCTGTCCTCTACCCTGGAAAATATCCGTTGACGGATCAGCACGGTCACACTCCAGATTAGGGCAACCCATCCGGCGGCGATGATGGCTCTACGCAGGGTGGGGTCAGCGATCCAGTTTTCAAGAAAATGATCCATCATCGGGTGATTGACTGTCCCGGGGACCTTGACGAATGATCGAGGTTTCCGAGGTCGGAACCAGTTGCTCCAAGATACGGAAACAGCTGGGCTTATCCTCGTTTCCGATAGTTCCAGATGGCAACGCTGTTCAACACCAGGGCCAGGACAGCCATGGAGCCGAACTGCATACCGAGATCGCGAAATCCACTCCCCTTGATCACCACCATACGCATGACCGACACGAAATAGGTGACCGGATTGAAGCGAGTCATGACCTGGGCCCAATCCGGCATGCTCTCGATCGGCGTATACAGTCCGCTCATCAGGATGAAGATCAGCATGAAGAAGAAACCGACCAGCATGGCCTGTTGTTGGGTATCCACAAATGTGGAGATCAGCAGGCCGAATCCGAGCACAGCGAGAAGAAAGACCCCGGCAAAGGCATAGATCACGATGAGGGGCCCGACGGGGATGATGCCGTAGACGATAAAGCTGATGATCAGACCAACGGTGAGGACGACAAATCCCAACAGCCAGAACGGGATCAGTTTTCCCAGAATGACCTGGGATTTTCGCAGGGGCGTCACATTGAGCTGTTCAATGGTGCCGATCTCTTTTTCTACCACGATGTTCAATGCTGCCAGGAATCCGCCCACCATAGTGAGCAGGATGGTCAGGATACCCGGCACCATGAACAGCGGGTAGGACAGGTGAGGATTGAACCATACGTTCGGCACCACTTCGATCCGGGGTTGGGGAAAGAACCTGGGAAACTGGATCCACTCCGTCCGGATTTGATTGTTGAAATTGCGAATGGATTGGGAGAGATAGGCACTCCCCAGATTGGCTTTGACCCCGTTGATGGCATTCACGGCCATGAAGAGCTCTGCCTCGTTGTTCCGTACCAGGTCGCGTTCAAATCCACGAGGGATCTGCAGGACCAGGTCGGCATGATCCGCTTCTACCTCATCCAGGGCATCCTGAAATGATCCGCTCAGCTTGTTCAGGCGAAAATAGGGGGAGCCATCGATCATGCTGATCAACTGGCGACTGTAGGGAGAGTGGTCCTGGTCAACGATCGCCACATTGACATTCTTTACTTCATAGTCAGCGGCCATCGGCAAGACGATCAGCTGGATGGCCGGCATCAGGAACATGATCCGCAGGATGGCCGGATTGCGAAAGATCTGGCGAAACTCTTTTTCCAACAGAAATCGAAGGGTGCGCATGAGAGGTCGGTTGGCGGTTAGGTCAGGCGGATATCAAACTTGCGCCAGCTGAGCACAAAGAGAAAGACGGTCATCCCCAGGAGGATCAGCGTTTCCTTCCAGATGGACATGAAGCCGAGCCCCTTGATCATCACATCCTTGACAATGAGGTAGTACCATTTGGCCGGGACCAGGTTGGACAAGACCTGGAGCGGCAGGGGCATGTTCTCGATCGGAAACATGAAGCCGCTGAACATCAGGGTCGGCAGGAGCAATCCGACCAGTGAGATGAACATGGCCATCATCTGGCTGTTGGTCGACGTGGAGATCAGCATCCCCAGGGCCAACGCAGTCATGATGAACAAGCCACTCTCGGCATACAGTAGCAACAGGTTGCCGGCAATGGGCAATTCCAGCAGGGTGACACTCAGGAGGAGAATGGTAGTGAGGTTGACCAGCGATAATGCCAGGTATGGGACGGTCTTGGCCAGGATGAGGACCATCGGCTTCAGCGGGGAAACAAGAAGGACCTCCATGTTCCCCTGTTCCTTTTCCCGGACAATCGCAATGGAGGTCATCATGGCACAGATCAGCATCATGACCATGGCCATCACTCCGGGGACAAAATTGAAGGCACCCTTCAGCTGGGGGTTGTACAGCATCCGCACTTCTGTATGAATGGAATAGGGCAATGGCTGATCGTCCCAGAGCTCCATCTGGACATCCTGGATGATGGCACTGGCATAGTTGATTAGCGTGCTGCCAAGATTGGGGTCTGAGGCATCGGCGACCAATTGGACCTGGGCATGGTGGGATTGCTCCAGGTCCCGGCCGAAGCCGGCTGGAAACACCACCACCAGGTTGCTGTGACCGGCTTGGAAACTGCGCTCGATCTGATCATAGCTGGTCAGATGTTCGGCCAGGTCGAAGAACTGGCTGGCAGCCAGACGTTCGGTGATCAATCGGGTCTGCTCATCCTTGCTGAGATCGAGAACGGCGAATTTGCTGTTCTTGACCTCGTTGGTCAGGGCGAACCCGAAGAGGAGGATCTGGGCAATGGGGATGCCCAGCAGCACAAAAAGCGTTCGCCGATCCCTGAGGATATGCTTGAACTCCTTGATTACATAGGTCCAGAACTCACTCATGGTTGGCGTGTTTTTCCCTCTTGCTTCAGTTGCTGCATGGCTGGCATCATGGTCATTCGGTCTATTCGCCCCGGGTCGCCTTCCTGGCCAGTTGCAGGAAGACCTCATCCATGCTGGCAGCCTGGAAATCACGTTTCAGGTTGGCTGGGGTATCCATGGCGTCGATCCGGCCATCCACCATGATGGATACCCTGTCGCAATATTCCGCTTCGTCCATGTAGTGGGTGGTCACAAATACGGTAATGCCGCTGGCTGCAGCTTCATAGATCATCTCCCAGAAGGCCCGCCGTGTCACCGGGTCGACGCCACCGGTCGGTTCGTCCAGGAACACGATCTTGGGCCGGTGCAGGATGGCTACCGAAAAGGCCAGCTTCTGCTTCCATCCCAGGGGCAGGCTCCCGACCAGTTGCCCGGCTTCGTTCTCCAATCCCAGTCGCTGGAGAAGTTCACGGGTTCTGGTGGCCAACATGTTATCAGACAGGCCGTAGATGCCCCCATAGAATCGAATGTTCTCATTGACCGTGAGGTCCTGGTAGAGCGAAAAGCGCTGGCTCATGTAGCCGATGCTCCTCTTGATCTGTTCGGGTTGCTTGAGAAGGTCGTAACCGGCGACACGGGCGGATCCGGAGGTAGGAAAGGAGAGCGCGATCAGCATCCGCATGGCGGTCGTCTTTCCTGCTCCATTCGCACCGAGGAAGCCAAAGATCTCACCTTCCCTCACGTCAAAGGAGATATGGTCCACGGCGGTGAAATCGCCGAAGCGCTTGGTCAGTTCCCTGGCTTCTATGGCATGTTCAGGCATGGGATTCAGTTGAAAAGGCCATGAATCGGTCTTCGATGGTCGGTGAAATCCGCTTCCATTGGAGGTCGGGATGTCCTTGATCGGCCAACCATCGGAGCAACGCTGTTTCGGCCTCCCTGGTCGGGTCAGCCAGGGTGACATGATGACTGTCGCCAAAGGCAAACGCCGTCCGGACCAGCTCGGAACGTCGAAGTGCCTGAAGCAGCTCATACATGGCCGGACCGGCAACCGCCCAGAGCGGATCCGTGAATTCGTCGCAGATCCCCTGGGGCGTATCCAGGGAAAACAACTGCCCATCCTGGATCAGTCCGACCTTGTCGCATCGGGCGGCCTCGTCCATGTACGGGGTCGAGACCAGGATGGTCAGTCCCTGGGCCTTCAGCCGGTCGAGCATATCCCAGAATTCCTTCCGGCTGACCGCATCGACACCAGTCGTCGGTTCGTCCAGCAGCAGGACGCGGGGTTGATGGATGAGGGCACAGGACAGGGCCAGTTTTTGCTTCATGCCGCCGGACAGCTGCCCGGCCCGCCGATCCTTGAATGGTTCGATTTGCTGGTAGATCTCCTTTACCAGATGATAGTTCTCTTCCACCGTGGTGTGAAAGATAGAGGCGAAAAGGTTCATGTTCTCCTCGACCGTGAGATCCTGATAGAGGGAGAAGCGCCCCGGCATGTAGCCCACCCGCTTGCGGATCTCCCTGAAATCCTGGACGATATCCAACCCGTCGATCCTGGCTTGGCCACCATCGGGGAGGATCAACGTGGTCAGGATCCGGAACAAGGTGGTCTTCCCCGCACCGTCCGGTCCGATCAGACCGAAGATCTCCCCTTCGGCACAGGAGAAGCTGACCCCCCGGAGCGCGGTGGTCTCCTTCCGGCTTTTTCCTTTCCCTTCGACGTAGGTTTTCGTGATCCGATCGACAACGATTCTGTCCATGGCTTATCGGGTCAGGTCGACTTCTGCATACATGCCGATCTTCAGCAAACCGTCATTGGGCACTCTGACCTTGGCGGCGTAGACCAAATTGGCCCGCTCCTCCCTGGTCATGATTGTTTTGGGTGTGAACTCAGACTGGTTGGCAATCCAGATGATCGTGCCCGGATAGGACCGATATCCTCCCTGGCCGTCATCCACCATCACCTGGACATGCTGACCCAGGGCGACATTGGGCAATTGATTGCCGGTGAGATAGGTCCTCAGGTACAGGGTGTCCATGTTGGCGATCTTGAAGAGGGGTTTGCCGGGGGCAGTCACTTCGCCTGCTTCCGCATAGGTTTCCAGGACGGTGCCCGTGATCGGATTGCGCACCTCGGTCCGGTTGAGTTGATCATCTACCTGGGCGACACGTTTTTCCAGGGGAGCCTCTTCACTGAGGATCGCCCTGTTCTGCCGGCTAACTGTGGCTCGCTGGGCATCGATCTGTTTCTGGAGAATGTCGATCTGGCTGCGTGCCGCGACCTGCTGCTTGGTCAGGATCTCGATCTGGCCCTCAATGTCGTCCAGTTGTTTGCGGGGTATGGCATCCGCCTGGACCAGTTTGGCAAATCGCTCCCGGTCCCGTTGCAGGACAGACATCTGTCCGGCCAGGACATCGATCTGCCGTCGCTGGGTCTGGATCTGTCCTTGCAGTACGGCCACCTGAGGCTCAGGATCCAGCGTTTTGGATTGCAGGGACTGCCGGCTGGCTTCGAGTTGTTCGCGTTGAAGCTCCAGGCCGGTGGGATCGATCCTGGCGACGACCTGACCTTTGGAAAGGGTGTCTCCTTCCTGGACCGAAAAACTGATGATCCGGCCGGCAACTTCGGCGGAGACAATGACGTCTGTCGATTCAAAGGTGCCACTGGCATCATATTCCAGTCCATTCTGGCGACAGGAAGACAACAGTACGCTGAGCAGGGCAGCCATGATCAGCAGGGGAACGAGGCGGGTATTCATCTGATCTGGATTCATTTCGATTGGGGTTTGCCGGCCAGGAGCCGGGTTTCTATGGCCGCCTGGACGGCCATGATGCGGTGAATGTTCATGTTGAGATTGGCCTGGTACCAGGCATCTACCTCTTTCAGGTAGTCTGGAGTGGTGATGATCCCTTCCTCCAGCTGGATCGTTGCCGTTTCCTTGATCCGGGTCCGCTTGGCAAGGATTTCGATGTCGCTGTCCAGGAAGGAACGATAGGCGTCAGCCTGGGCGCTGGCCTGGGTGACCTGGATATCCAGGCCTTGCCGGAAGGCATTTTCCTGTTGGCGGACGACTTCCCGGTTCAGTCGGATCACTTCCCGGTCCGGGCTGTCGAGATAGAAGGCACCAAGATTCCATTGCAGGCGCGCACCCGCCATGAACAATGGTGCCGGATCGGGATCGAACATGTTGAATCCCGGTTGTCCCAGGCCCCCCTGGGCAAAGACACCGAGGCGAGGCAAGCGACGGGAGGACACCAGGTCTGCCTGCGCCTGAAGACCGGCATCCTGAGCATCGAACAGGGCCCACTCAGCGCGGGTTTCTTCTGCCCCTATCGATTCTGTAGGCAGTTGAAGGGGCGTGTCTGCGGTGATTTCCTTGCCGATCAAGCGGCCCAGGTTCTCGCGGAGGGTGGCTTCCTGGATCCTGTTCTGGGTGATGGATTGATCATGCTTCAGCAATTCGACTTCCAGCAGGTCGAGATCCTTTCGCTGTACGATCCCCCCCTGGTAGAGCTCGGTCAGCTGTTGCTGCCGTCGGTTCAGTTCAGACCGGACCAACTCGAGCACCTGGTATTGCTCGCGTTGCAGCAGGATGCCAAAGTACAGTTGATGGACCTGGAGCCGGATCCGGTGCAGGTCGCTTTTTGATTGCTGGATGGACGCGCTCTGCTGGGCGTTGGCAGCCTCTTTGAGGAGACGTGTACTACCTCCATCGTAGATGCTCTGGTTGACTTCCGCAACTACCCTGAATTGTTCCCGGGGAGGGGTGGGGACCTCGAATCCCGGGATATTGAGGGGGATATTCACCACAGTGACCTCGTTCTGCCAGGTGGCCTGGCCCTGCATGCCCAGATGAGGCCAGTAATTGCGGTTCAGCTGTGACTGACGCGCCTCCAGAATGGCACCGTGCAGTTGGGCCTGCCGGCTGGTGGGGTGGTTGGCTTCGGCCAGTTGAAAACAAGTGGACAGGGAGAGGGCCTCCTGACTTTTCAGGGATGCGCCTGCCAGAAACAGGAAGAAGATCGACAGGATCGTCAGGAGCTTCATGGTTGCAGAGATGTTGTGATGAAGTGAATGATCTCTTCCCGGCGTTCATCCAGGAACTGATCGAACTGGATGGCATCCAGCTGCAGGAGCATGGAGAGCATGGGTCTGGCCAGGAAGGGAAAAATGCAGAGGCCCATCATGTGTGTCCAGAGTTGTCTGGGATCAATGGGGCGGATGGCGCCGGATGCCACCTCCCGTTCGACCAGAGAAGAAAAGGCTTCAAATGGAAAGGGTTTCTCTTCATTGCCCTTCATGATGTCCCAAAGCGCAGCGGGATGCTGATTGATCTCGTTGATGATGAATGTTGCCAGGTATGGTTGCATCCGGAGCATATTCATGTAGGTGGGCACAAACTGGCGGATGAACTGGTCCACATCCGTGCTCTCGACCATCAGCATCCGGATTTTGGGCAGAAAGGTCTGGATGGATTCCTGGAAGATGATCTGGAACAGCTTGTCCTTGCTGCGGAAGTAATAGTGAAGCAGGGCCTTGTTGATCCCGGCCCGGTCTGCGATGTCCTGCATGCGGGCACCGGCCATTCCCTTTTCCAGGAATACGGCTTTAGCTGCAGCGATGATGCGTTCTTCGGTCGTTGGATCCTGTAGCATTAACTAATTGATTTAACCATATGGTTAATAATATTGCAAACGTCCAGATTCCCCGGGACAAATCCAACATTTTCGTGTTAAAAATTGGCTTTGACAACCATCCGGCCTGTCGATCCATTCATTCTGGCTACCTTTGCAGACAGATAAAATTGTAGATAACATGGCGTTTGAGATCAGCGGAAAATTGGTGAAGACCTTCCCTACAGAAAACAAGTCGGCCACGTTCCAGGCCCGTGAATTTGTGATAGAGATCATGGATGGGAACTATGCCCAATACGTTAAATTTCAACTGACCCAGGACAGATGTCCCCTGATCGATCCCTTCAAGGAAGGTGAGGAGATCAAGGTCTGGTTTGACCTTCGTGGTCGGGAATGGCAGGGCAAGTACTTCACGAATCTCAATGCCTGGCGTGTAGAAGGTGCTCAAGCAGGCGCACCACAGCCCGCCGGCCAGGACCCCTTCGGTGATGTCTCCTTTCCTGAGGTCAAGAATGAACCCCAGTTTCAGGATGGGGGAGATGATGACCTTCCATTCTAAGGTGATGAATCAGGCTTCCCGTCTCCGGTTGTTCATCCTGGCTGCCTTGTGGGTGGTCGGGAGTTCCTGTGCATCCATCGACCTGGATGCCCAGAACATGGGTGGCATCTATGCCCAGTGGGATGACGATCTGCGGGAATGGGTCATCCTCGATACGGAAGGCAATGAAGCGGGTAGTCTGGCCATGCGTTGGGCTGTCCAGAATGACATCGCCTTTTGGGACTATTCCTTTGGCGAGCATCGCGGCGAGATCAGGGCCCGCTGGCGTGACAATTACCAGGAGTGGCAGGTCCAGGAAGGGAACGAGATCATTACCCTGCGTCAGACCTGGCGGGACATCCCGACCGAGTGGGAACTCACCAATGACGGGGACATCCGGCTTAGCTGGCTGACCCGCTGGACCAATACACCGGAAGAATGGGAATTGCGGAACAAGGAGGAGTTTGGCCGGTTTGAGGTCTTCACGGCCTATGAAGGTGATCCCCGGGACTGGGTGATCATTGATGAAACAGACCCTGATTTCTCAGTCGCCGCCAGAATGGGGATGGTGTTCATCCCCATTCTGATGGTCTTGCCGAAATAGTCCGGCAACGAACTGTTGCTACAGGTCAGGCAGGAACATCCATCAGATCGAAGATCTGGTTGGCGTGTTCCTTGGTGTCCACCTTGTTGATGACCTCGGCGATCACCCCTTTTTCATCGATAATGAACGTCGTGCGCAGGACGCCCATGTATTCACGACCCATGAACTTCTTCATTCCCCACACGCCATACGCCTTCAGGATTTCCTGATCTGGGTCAGCGAGTAGACTGAATGGCAGGTTGTACTTGTCGATGAATTTCTGATGCTTGGCCTCCTTGTCCGGACTGACACCCAGGACAGCATAGCCGGCATTGAGGAATCGCTGGTAATGATCGCGGATGCTGCAGGCTTCCGCGGTACATCCCGGCGTATCATCCTTCGGGTAGAAGTAGAGGACCAGTTTTTTCCCTTTGAATTGCTCCAGGGTCACGACTTCCCCCTTTTCGTTGGTCGATGAGAAGGATGGGGCTTTGTCGCCTGCTTTCAGATGGCTCATTCGGTTGATTTTATTGGGTAACAGGGCTCAGCTCACTTGGTTCATCCCACGGCCTACTGAAGGTCGCTTTCCCAACAGGTTTCATTGCCCCGTTCGTCACTCACCAGCACGGTCAGCGTCTTGGCGTTCATCCTGGCCTCCTGGCCCGGATCAATGATCAGGCGCTCCTCCTTGCCGAGCCATTCACCGGGGACCCACTGATCATCCAGGAGGATCGTCCAATGAAGGTTGCGAAGATGGTCTTCTGCCCCCACATTGTCCTGAATGCGGAAAGACCAGGCGCCCCCATGCCGTTCGAGTTTCGGTTGTAACGGGGTGATCGTCGGCGGGATGGTGTCTGCCATCAATTGATAGATGCCGAGATGCCTGCTCTTGAATTCCAGGTATCCATCCTTGACCTGGCCGCCGCAGGAGATCCACTTGTCCCGGTCCAGGTAGGCGCCGATCCATTTGTTACCCGGCACCGTGGATGCGGATGGCAGGGCCAGTGCTACCTGGATGAATTGATGCAAAGGTGTGGTCGACTCATGGATCTGGTATCGCACCTGACCCTCCTCGACCTCCTCCCGGGAGAATCGAAAGAAAACCGTTTCATAGAAGGCACCGGCAGGAATGGACAGCCGGATATCAGCGTCTCGATGCGTAAAGGCTTCTCCGAACGGAATGCGATACTGGAAAAGACGTGGTGGTGGACTTTCCATTTGCTTGGCCCGTTTGATCCAGAAGATCATCTGGCTGGTATTTCCGGCGGGATCTTCAATGTCGATCACCACGTTTCGGGCCTTGCTCTGGCTCAGGGCAATCAAGCCGGCTTTCCGCATCTCCGGATAGAACGGTAGCCGATTGCCGGGGACCTGATAGCACCGGTGAAATCCCCGGCCTGATCGGATCCACTCTGCATAGTCCAAATGCGCGTTGATGTAACGATTGAGATGGAAGTCGACCTGATCGATCACGAACTGGTAGATCTGCTCTCCATCTGCCGAGATGGTGATCTTCCGGACGCCCGTCCGAAAGCGGTTCTGGGCCACCAGATCCTGGACAGCGACACCCAGGCCTACCCGCCAGGCTCCCACATACAGGGTGTCCGATTTGACCCGGTAGGATCGTCCGCGTCGGACAGGCGTGATCAGGGTTTCAAAGAGGGGGAGTACCTTGTCATCCAGGGCATAGATCTTCAATCCTGTGAACTCCGGCGGGATTTGGTCGTGTACATGCACGCCATACAGAAGAGGGTTGACAGACCGGTATCCGTCCCGTTCACGGATCTCATAATGGAGATGGACACCATTGGTCCTGCCGGTCATGCCCATCGTTCCGATCACCTGTTTTTTCTTGACGGGGAACTGGTCCGGATCGAATACCAGGTCGATCTCCTCCTGGCGGGAGGTGTACCGGATGGTGTCCACCAATGCCTGTAACGCGGGCATGAACGCAGCCAGATGCGCATAGACCGTTGAGCGCCCGTCCGGATGGCGGATGTAGACGGCCCGCCCATAACCTTCATGTTGGACCAGTACCCGGCTGATATACCCGGGGCCAGACGCCACGACCGGGTCACCGATTTTTCCTTTGCTGCTCCGGAGGTCGACCCCGGCATGGAAGTGATCTGGACGCAGCTCACCGAATCCTCCTGTGATCACGGGCGGGTGCAGGATCGGCGAGCCCAGGGGCTGAGCGATCAGTGCTTGTCCCATTCCGGTCAGAACCAGGAGGATGATGTGGAGGACGCGGTTCATACAGACACGAAGATACCATCCCTGATGGATCGAATTGCGCGTGGTTCAGTCCGGGAAGGTCCATGCTCCCCTCCGGGTGTGGCGGAGATCCTCTGCGGCGAGCCGATCCAGGAAGTCAACCCTGGGCATAGGTTCGGCACCGAGACTGATCAGGTGCCGGGTTCCCTGCTGGCAGTCGACCAGATGAATCCCCCAGGACGCCATGACCTGGACAGCCTGGATGAATCCATATTTGGAGGCATTGGATCGCCGGGTAAACATGCTTTCCCCGAAGAAGATGCGTCCCAGGCTTACCCCGTAGAGACCACCCACCAGGTGCTGGTCGTCCCATACCTCGACGCTATGTGCAAAGCCGAGTTGATGGAGCAGGGTATACGCATCGATCATGTCGGCGGTAATCCAGGTGCCGGGCTCCTGTCTTCCCAGGGACGTGGAAGCGCAAGCCCGGATGACCTGATCAAAGGCCTTGTCCATGGATACATGAAAGGCCTTACGCCGGAGCAGGGATCGCATGCTGTGACTCACCTGGAGTCGATCCGGAAAGAGAACATACCGTGGGTCGGGACTCCACCACATGGGTGGTTCGCCGGGGTTGAACCAGGGAAATATGCCGTGCTGGTAGGCCAGGAGGAGCCGTTCAGGACGAAGGTCACCACCGATGGCCAGCAGGCCCTCTGGTTCGGCAAGCCGGGGGTCGGGAAAAAGCAGGCGCTCATCAAGGCGGTATACGGGCATGTGATCCGAAAGATCGGTTTTTCACGGATTTGGTGATAGGGTCGGGGCTTTTCTGCAGAAGATTACCTTTGTCGTATGTCCAGTCAAGTATTTTCCATTCAGCCGGAGTATCCGATTCTGGGGCAGCGGTTTACGGCCGCGGATGCCGTACATCTGGATTTGAGCGTTGACAGTCCGATGTTACGGGGAGTGGATCTGGCTGACCAGGACCAGCTGGCCGAATCGATCCACACGGCCATCCGACAGGGTGGCGGACGAATCGGCTACGGCGGCTACCTGGAGGAACGAGGGATCTATCGGGCCTCTCCCCACTTTCAGGACGGACAGGCTGACCGGTCCCTTCATTTGGGGGTCGATCTGTGGGCAGATGCCGGTCATCCCATCCATGCGCCGGTCGATGGTGTCGTTCATAGCCTGGCCATGAACGAACAACCATTGGATTACGGCGCCACCATCATCCTGTCCCATACCCGGGGCGACCTCACCTGGTATACACTCTATGGCCATCTTGCGGCAGCCGATCTGCATTGGCAACCCGGCGACCGTATCCCGGCGGGCACTCCGTTTTGTCACATTGGCCAACCTCATGAGAATGGAGGCTGGGTGCCGCATCTCCATTTTCAGTTGATCCTGGACATCGGCAAGGCCATCGGCGACTTTCCGGGTGTGGCCTTGCCCTCTGAGCGCGATCACTGGTCCCGTTTGTGTCCTGACCCTATGGCACTCATTCAATTCACATCATGAACCAGCAAGCCGCCCGAATCCTCCTCTGCGTTTGTCTGGCCTGGTCAGCCTGCACGGATGAGGCTGTGCTGGACCAGCAGGCATCCCGGATCTGTAGCTGCCTGCAGCCTGTTGATTCACTCAACCAGTTATTTGCCTCCCGGATCCAACAAGGTGAGGAAGATGAAGCCGTGGAGATTCTTCTCGACTTATCCGAGGCCAGTGAGCTGGCCGGCAAGTGCCTCCGGGATATTCCGGACTTCAGCCAGCACACGGAGAATGCAGAAGTCGTCAGTCGATTGAACACCCATTGCCCCGATTGGAAGGCAATTGTGGAAACCCTTCCCCAAGGAGATGAATAGTGAACAATGAAAAAGGCCTGTCCGAGACAGGCCTTTTTCAAATAGTCAGATGGAAAGAGTTTAGGGCACTTCTATTAACCTCCGAAATAGACCAAGACTCGAGAGAACCAAGCGAGACAAGGCATTTCGAAAGAGCCTATCCATCCCGCCAATCGGCGGGATGTGATTGAGAAATAATCCCGCAGCATTGCGGGACGCAGGTTATCTCGAGTGAAAATCCTGAAAGGATTTGTTTGGTCATTGAGTGGGGTTGATAGAGGTGCCCTTTATTCGTTCGTCGTACAGGGGCGAAGTTTGACCAGTTTGGAGATCGACTTGCCTGAACTCTTGTGGGTGATCCTGACCACCGCTTCACTACCGCACTGGCAATCTACCCGGTTGCCATGCCCGGCCTTGTTGCCATCCACGGTCCACAGATAGGTATAGGCATCCTTTTGCAGTTCGCGATTGATACTGTTGCCAACGATATAGACATCCAGGGTGTTTCCACCGTTCACACAGGTTGACTGGATGATCTCCGCCTGAAAAGGTGGCACATTCACTTCTCCACCGGGGAGGGTCCGACGCTCCGTGTCTTCAACGGCCATGGTCCGCACGCCGGTTGAGCTGCAGGCCTCCGGGTCTGGCTGGAAGAACATGGTCATGTAGAGCGGCTGACCGGACTGGCGCTCGCGACAAAGAATGCAGGCATCCTGAGTCTGGCAGGAGCGATCGGCCTTCAGTTGAAGGGACTTGCTCAACTGGGAAACCACCTGATCGCAATAGGGGATATTGACAATGTCGGGATCTTTGAAGAGGTCATTTCCCTTGAGGGTCGTCTTTGGTGGCTTGGAAATTTGGGCCGTTGCCGTTTGATGAATGGCAAATGAACCAAAGAAGAGGAGCAGGAGGGTCATTTTCGTGAATACCGTCAGGCGCATAGTTGATCTGTTTGAGGTCAGGAATGGGTGTTATCGATGGTGTAACCATCATTCGGGTCGGAAGTTACCAAAACCACCCCATTCAGCAGGATCTTCGGTCAACTATTTCGTCTCCCATGCGGGTCATGGCCGGCCGGGCGGGATGTCTGAACCGACAGGCAGACCACATCATGTGGTGCCGCATCATACTGATGCCTGCATCAACCAGGCACATACAAGTGCGCCATAGGTGCCCAGGGCATAGCCAAGTACAGCCAGCAGGACCCCCACCGGAGCCAGACTCGGGCTGAAGGCAGAGGCAACGACCGGTGCTGAAGCCGCGCCACCGATATTGGCCTGACTTCCCACGGCCAGAAAGAAGAAGGGTGCCCGGATGATTTTTGCGACCAGGATCATGATGCCGGCATGTATGATCATCCAGATCAGTCCGATGGCAAACAGGCCAAGGTGACTGAATACTTCCCGAAGGTTCATCTTCATACCAATGGTCGCCACCAGGACATAGATGAACAGGGACCCCCATTGGCTGGCCCCGACCCCTTCCAGCGATCGGGCCCTGGTAAAGGAAAGGACGAGGCCGATCGTGGTGGCCAGGACCACCAGCCAGAAAAAATCGGATAACAGGGAATGCAGGCCAATGTCCTTGAGACCCTCCTCGTACACCAGGAGGGCCGGGGTGATCATGTCAGACAACAGATGGGCCAGGCCGGTGCCACCGAATCCTACCGCAGCGATCAAAAAAAGACTGTAGGTGGTCGGATGTCGGGCGATGCTGGACCGATAGTCTTCCACTTTCTGCTTCAGTGCTTCGATCGCCGAGGAATCGGCTTTCAGCCATTTGTCGATACGGCGATTGATGTTGGTGCCGTAAAGAAGAAATCCCATCCAGATATTGGCGACGATGATATCCACGACCAGCATGCTGCCGAACAGATTGTCGCCCACCTCAAAGATCTCTTTCATGGCGGTCTGGTTGGCTCCACCCCCGATCCAGCTGCCGGCGACGGTGCTGAGACCCCGCCAGAGCTCATCCGGTGGTACGTTGATCAATTCCGGAAAGAACTGCGTCACGATGATGATCGCAAACGGACCACCCAATACGACGCCCAGGGTACCGGTCAGGAACATGATCAGGGCCTTGGGCCCCAGATTGAGGATCGCTTTGAAATCAATGCTCAGGCACAGGAGGATCAGGGAAGCGGGCAGCAGGTACCGTGAAGCCACGAAGTACAGGCTTGACTCCTCGCCGGATACCCATCCGAGGGGCCAGTTCAGCAATGCGGGAAGAAAATAGCACAGGAGAAGGGCGGGGACATACGTATAGAACTTCACCCAGAACGGGCGCAAGCTCCTGGATGTCCACATGATCAGGGCCAGAATGACCATCAGTAACCCCAGAACAACCGCATCATTGGTAAACCATGGCTCCATATCACTAACAATTTTGCCCAAAATACAAGGATGTCGCGAATATGGCCCCTGGCCCGTAACGGGGGCGATCGGGAGGGGAAGTGGGAAAACGGAGCTTCCCCGTGGGAACCGCTTATCTTTGTTGTGTCGCCGGCCACCCTGTCGCTTCGGACAACAGGTCCGGGGAGGAAAGTCCGGACAACGCAGAGCACCACACCAGCTAACGGCTGGGGCTTTGCTGCGAAGGCAGCGAGGTACAGATCGGGTCACAGAAACATACCGCCGATCCCTTCTTTGGAAGGGAGGTAAGGGTGAAATCGTGCGGTAAGAGCGCACGCATCATCAGAGCAATCCGATGGTGGGATAAACCTTGTGGGTTGAAATGCCATGTACATCCGGGTCCTTCGGGGCAGGTCGGCTCGGCCTGTTGCGCCCAGGCACAGCCCGGAGGGGTAGGCAGATTCATTTCGTCAGTGATGGCGAAAGCAGATAAATGACAGGGTTCCGCTTCTGGCGGAAACAGAATCCGGCTTATCGGCCGGCGACATTTTCATTCAACTGAAAAGGGGGCTGACATCACTTGATGTCAGCCCCCTTTTGATCAATATCCGGACAGCCGCCTATTCGGTCGCTCCAAAGACGCCAAAATCAAACAGCATGCTGAATCGCAACGTATTGTCCAGCGGATTTCGTTGGCTGGTGGTCGGGACCAGATAGGAAATATTGATCCCGAAGATGTTGTATTTCACACCCAGGCCGAGGGTGAAATACCGGCGACCGCCCTTGGTGATATCCTCGAAGAAATAACCCGCCCGCAAGGCGAACTGGTTGTCGTACCAATATTCAAGACCGAGCGAGTAATAGAACTCGCGCATCTCTTCATTGAATCCGCCCGGGGCATCGCCAAAGCTGGAGAACATGCCTTCGATCGGACTCTTGTCCCGGTAATCCGGACGGTTGTCATTATCCGCATCAATCGTGTCTGGCGTAGGTACCATCAGCTTGTTGATATCCAGGGCGATGGTCAGGGAGTTGTGGTCGTCGAGCTGCATCTCCCAGGCGGCTCCGAGGCCCAGGTTGGCCGGAAGGAAGTCCCGCTTCTGCGAATTGGTGTAGGTGATCTTGGAGCCGATATTGGAAGCCACGACACCCAGACGCAGGGTGCTGGGGCGATCATTGAACTTGGTCTTCTTGATGTAGGTCGCCGAGATATCTGCCGCACCGGCAATCCCCGGATCGATGATGTTGCCATCGACCTCCTGGCCAGAGGCCAGGTTGGAAAAGATGAACTTACCGGTGATGCCGACAGAAAAGTTATCGCTCAGTTTCCGGGCATAGGCCGCGGCCAGTTCGAACTCGTTGGGTCGGCCTGTACCCCGTGATTCTCCCTGGAGACCGGTGTACTGGATGCTACCCAAAGAGAAGTAGCGCAGCCCGAAACCGATGGTTTGCAGGTCCCCCAGACGCTTGTACCCGGAGAGATAGGCCAGGTAGACGTCATTCAGTCCGAGGTTCCTCAACCAGGGTGTATAGTTCGCCGCAAAGCTCAGGTCCTGTTCGGCAAAGGCCAGTTTGGAAGCATTGAAGTGCATGGAGTTGGCATCCGGCGAGATACCAATACCCACATCACCCATTCCCCCCGAACGGGCATCCGGGTTGATCCGGAGAAAGGGCACGGCCGTAAAGATGGTGTTGATGCAATCGCCGCCAATGGTCTGGCCAATACAGATCTCGCGTTGGGCCATGGCCGGACTGATCATGCCGATGGCCAAAGCGAGTACTAGGAGTTTCTTCATCACAAATGGTTGATTAAAGCGCAAAATTAACGATTCTGGCCGCTCGGGCCGGAGAGAACCGGATAGATAACTGCTTTTTTTTCAGTTTATTTTAACAAAACCAATTTCTCTACACTGCTTTCTGCATCCTGCCCGGCTCGCAGGCCATCCAGGGCCCGGATCCGGATCTTGTAGAGATACAGGCCGTTGGGCAGTTCGCCGCCCAGGTCCGTTTTGCCATCCCAGCCCATCGAGCTGACCCGATTGCTCTCGCCATTGAGGACCTCCGTGATCGTCTTGACCGGCCTTCCGGTCATATCGAAGATCTGGATGTTGACCTCCAGGCGCTGCCCGGCCAGATTGTGTTCGAACTGGAAGTTGGTCCAGGAACCGAACGGATTAGGATAATTCAAAACATGTGCCAAGGCGCCGTCTTCCACGGTACCGACCACAAACTCCGTGTATCCTTCTCCCGGATTATTGTGGATATCCCAGGCCCGGACCCGAATGGAATATCGACCCGGTTCGAGCTTTTGCAGGGGATACCGGATGATCCCCCGGCGGAAATCATCCTTGACAGGCTCGAAGAAATCATTCAGGGCGTAGGTGTTCTTCGTGTCTTCATTGAGCACACCGATGGGGTCATGCCCGATGCTGTTGCCGGAGATATTGAATCCTGAATCATCATACAGTTCGACATACAGGATGGGACGATCGCCGGTCAGTCCGCCAAAGGACCAGTCGCTGTCGTTCATGAACACATCTACCACCGGCGGGGTGTCATCGGAGGCGACCATGTCGTCCACGCCGAAGATGATGAAGTCTTCGAAGTTGCCCGTGGCATCCCTGTCTACACCGTCAAAGGCATAATAGGACAGCTTGCCGGTTCCGAACTCGAAAATGATGTCCTTGGGCAAGGTCATGGTGACACTGAACAAGCCGTTTTCCACGCTGGCAGCTCCTTCGAAGAGGATGTTCTTCTGCAGTCGGAACTCCCGCACATAGCTGTCCGGGTCATTGCCCAGCGTCTTGGCCGTGATGGCCTTGTCGAACAGGGTAGGATAGATCGTGCCATTGAAGTCAGACATCAGATCGCCATTCTGATCTTCAATTCGCCCTTCGACCGTCACGGTCTGCAGGGCCATCAAGGTGTCGATCGGCGAACCCGGGTTTGGCGTGACCTCGATCCCGTTGAGCTTGGTCGTCACCACCCGAAGACGGGGATAGGCCAGGTGCTGGGCCGGATCGCCGAGCATCATGAACTTGCGGTCATTCTGGCCATTGCCCCGCTTGTTCTTGGCCAGGCGCAGGGACTCTCCCATGCTTTTCTCGTAGGGTTCCCCGTCATTGAACAATTCACGCAGGGCATTCTCGGCGAGGTCCTTGTTCAGGCCGGCATAGACGGGCCGAACCGTGCTGAACAGGGCAATGCTTCCTCCTTTCGGGTTCAGCAGGACCAGTTCGCCGGCACTCTTGGTGCCGGGATTGTCAAAGGCGGCGAACGTGCAGGTAGCGGTCAGGAACAGGGGCAATCGATTGCTGTTCGTCCAGTTCTGGATGTCCGTGACATAGAGGACCCGTTCCTGGGTCCAGCCGGAGGTGCCTCCATGCCCCAGGTAGTTGACGACCAGTGCGCCTTTGAACATATTATTGTTCAGGGCTTTATTGGCGTCGGGATAGCGTTCGCCGCCCGGCGTGGAGATCTGCTTGAAGGCATCCAGGTAGACCTTGTCCTGGTTGAGTTCCGGTTGCCACTGGCGCACCAGTTCGGCCAGTTCATCAGCGTCATTGAGGTGATAGTTGCTGTCCTCGTCATCCGCCATGTTGACAAAACGCAGGCGCCAGTCATCAAAGAACGCCGGGTCCTGGTCATAGCCGATGATCTTGTTGACCACGTCCGAGGCTTCCTGGGCCGTTTCGACGGGCAGGCGACCCACGGCGATATCAATGGTATGGTTGGTAGGAGATGCCCCTTCGTCATCTTCGAGGATACCGAACAGGTCATCGGTCGGGTAGGCCCGGACGGGGTCCAGGGATTCATCCGTCTCGAAGACGGGGACGAAGTCTCCCGGTTCGGCCAGCCCGCGGACATTTCGATAATCGAATGATGCGTCGCCAAACAGGAGCAGGGATCGGAAGGTGCTGTCCCGTTTCCAGATCATGCGGGCCAGGTCGCGAATGGCGTAGGGGTCCTTGGCCCCGGAGGAAAACTCGTTGAACACCTCGTCCACGGAGGCCATGGCGACCTTCAGGCCGGAAAATTCCTGGCGGTGCTGGGCCAGCTCGCTGGCTGCTTCTTTAAAATCCGGGTGATAGACGATCAGCATGTCGGCTTCCAGGATGCCATGAAGATTCTGGTTGGGAACCTGTCCGATAGCCTCGGGCACCAGGAAAGGGCCATCCAGGCGAAAGGCCATAAAGGTGTGCAGGTCGTCGGGGGCATAGGTGAAAGTCGCCTGGCCATTCGCCAGGTCAGCTTCCTGCCGGACGGGTTTTAGGGGATCGCGGATATCCCAGATCATGGTCTGTGTCGTGGCCTGGGCCAGATTGAAGGTGGCCTTGTCCTGCCCGATGGTCCGCAGATCGGCAAACCGCAGGGGCTGGTTCCCCAGGACCAACTGACGGCGCAGCCGCAGTTCGATGTAATCGACCCACCCGGAGGCACCCGAGCCGAGGGCCGAGTAGGTCACCTGGACCGAAAAGTTGTCGCCTGTCGGCTGGTAGGTATCCTGGATGCTGCCCAGGCGGGCATAGACGGCTTCGACATTGCCCAGGGAAGTACTTCCCATGTTGTTCGACTTGAATGAAGCAGCTCCCAGCTTGAGGGTGAAGGTATTGGTGGCATCGCTGCGGGAAGCGAAGGCGGCGGCGATTTGGACAGGTTCTCCGGGCACCAGCTGGGTCAGGTCGAACCGGTTGGTGTAGGTGATCGTGGTCAGGGCGGACGACAAGCGGTCGCCAAACCAGCGCATGCCCGATCCTTGCGTGCCGGAGGCTCCATCCAGGAGATTGTAGACCTCATCTTCGAGGCGTTGCACATCATCATAGCTGGCAGTACTGTAACTGCCCGGAGCCAGGTTCGGGCGTGTGTCCACGCGCAGTCCGTCAAAGGCATCCACCTTCAGGAAATAGTAACTGCGGGTATCATAAAGATGGGTGACCCTGGTCAACTGGCCATTGGTATCATCATAGACCTCTTGCTGTGGCCCGGGCGCATAGAAGAGGAGGTAATCACCATTGTCAAACGAACCATCCTCCTCACCGAAGATATATACGGCGTTCTCGACCAGATCATCCGGACGGGGGGAAGCATTGGCACGAGGCAGCATCGCCCCACCGTTCCCGTACAGGTGCAGATCTCGCGGGTCGATCTGATCCACGGGCATCTTCAGGGTATTCTTGAGATAATCATAGGTGAGTTTGTACATCCCTTCCTTGGGTACTGCCAGTTTGTAGATCGCTCCGCCGGCCAGTACGGATTCTTCGGTGCCTCCACGAAGGCTGGACTGCAGGTTTGGCAAGGGATTCGGCACTTCTGAACTTTCCGAGGAATCGTTAAAATCCTGACTTGTTTGGTCGTGATCGGGCGATAACGGACGGAAACCTGTAATTTGCTGATCCGAAGGAGCCTGAAGATGAGGGGTGGGTTGAGCTCCGGAGGCGAAGGAAGCGAAGATCAGCCATCCGAACAGGCAGGTGCGCAGGTTAATCACGGGCATTTGTATAAGGTTTGCTGTTACAGAAACGTTACTGCTATATTTGTATTGCTGGCTCACGAATCTTAAAAGTACGATATGGTTGCAGGCCGACAGACCATTCTGTTTGATTTTCTTTTCTGTCTGTTCATGGTAATGGGCTTCTCCTACAACGCATTTGGTCAGGATCCGGTTTTCTCGCAATACTATTCCGCACCATTGCAAACCAATCCGGCCTTTGCCGGGAACACCAACTTGCCCCGGATCGGGGTCCACTACCGGAACCAGTGGCCCAACCTGCCCAATGCCTATGCCACCTATATGGTGACCTATGATCAGTTTGTGCCCATGTTGAACAGTGGTTTCGGGATCACGGCCATGGGCGATATTGCCGGCGACGGGATCTACAAGACGGTGTCGATCAGCGGTCTGTACAGCTACCGGGTTGAATTCGCCGAAGATGTCTACGCCAAGATCGGTATCGAGGGCAGTTACCTGCAGCGATCGCTCGACTGGAATCGCCTGGTGTTCTATGATCAGCTTGACCCGGTCTATGGACCCAATGACCCCTCCGGCAACCCCAACCCCACCGGGGAAGGGCAACCGGAAGATCTGGTTCGTGGCAACCTGGATGTCAGTGCGGGGCTATTGGTCTACAGCCGGATGTTCTATGCCGGGTTCAGCATGAACCACCTGACCACGCCGGACGAGAGCTTCCTCCAGATCAACGATAACCTGTATTTCGGGCTGCCCGTCAGGCTGTCCTTTATGGGGGGGGCACAATTTAACATAGACAATAACCGGGATGGGGCCACGTTTTTATCCCCGAATGTCCTGTATACCCGGCAGGGGGGATTTTCCCAGTTGAATGCTGGATTATACGGCCAGTTAGGCTTGGTTTTTGCCGGAGCCTGGTACCGTCACGCCGGCAGCAATGCGGATGCTGTGATCGGTCTGGTCGGCGTACAGCAGGGCATTCTGAAGGTTGGTTACTCTTACGATCTCACTGTTTCCGGGGCGTCCGGATTCGGAGGGGCCCATGAGATCTCGCTGATCCTGAACTTTGACAACAGTGCCAGTGCAGAGGCGAATCGCCGAAGAGGGCGCTACAGTGACTGTTTAAAGATGTTCCGATAGCACTATGTGCTTTCGGTAAAAGGTTTATATTTGTTCCTCATTTTTAGAAAAATCGGATGATCACGATGAACGCTTGGAAAAGCATCCTATTCACGGTGGCCGCTAGCGGTCTCCTGCTCGGCAGCTGCGGTAAGGGCGAACGCTCTTCTTCAACCGGCTGGAAATACAATGACGCCAAATGGGGCGGATTCGAGAAGCTGGACTATGAAGGTCAGGCCACGGGTCCCAATCTCGTGCTGGTTCAAGGTGGTACGTTCACCATGGGCCTCACAGAGATGGACGTGCCCGTAGAGTGGAACGCCATCCCCCGTCGGGTTACGGTGTCTTCCTTCTACATGGACGAAACCGAGGTGTCCAACATCGACTATCGCGAGTACCTCTTCTGGCTGACCAATACCTTTGGTGAGTCATATCCTGAGGTCTACAGCAATGCCCTTCCGGACACGCTGGTATGGCGGGAAGAACTGTCCTTCAACGAACCGTTCGTGGAGACCTACTTCCGGCACCCAGCCTATGACAACTATCCCGTTGTCGGTGTCAACTGGATCCAGGCGAACAATTACTGCCAGTGGAGGACGGACCGGGTCAATGAAATGATCCTGATCGAACGCGGTATCCTCAACCCCAACCCGGAGCAGCGCGACGAGGACAACTTCAATACCGAGGCTTATCTGGCCGGTCAGTATGAAGGTTCTGTTCGCAAGAACCTGGAGGACATCCGTTCCGGCGGAGAGCGCAAGGTGCGTTTCGAGGACGGGATCATGCTGCCTGCCTATCGTCTTCCGACGGAAGCAGAGTGGGAATATGCCGCCCTGGCCCTCATCGGCAACCAGGCCACCGAGAAGGAGGAACTGATCACGGATCGCCGGATCTATCCCTGGAACCAGAACACGGTTCGCTATCAGAAGCGCAACAAGTACCAGGGCGAGATCCTGGCCAACTTCAAGCGTGGTGCGGGTGACTACATGGGTATGGCTGGCAAGTTGAATGACCAGGCTCATATTCCTGCAGATGTGCGCTCTTTCATGCCGAACGACTTCGGTCTGTATAACATGGCCGGTAACGTTTCCGAATGGACCATGGACGCCTATCGTCCGCTGACACCCGAAACCCTCCGGGATGTGGATCAGCACGACCTCAACCCGTTCCGTGGTAACAAGTTCATGACCAAGGTGAAGGATGAGGATAACAAGCCGGTTGAAAAGGATTCCCTGGGTCGTCTGCAGTACCGGATGGTGGAGGATGATGAAGTGGCTACCCGCGACAACTACAAGCGGGGCGATGTCCTGAACTATATGGATGGTGACAAGGAATCTGCCGCATCCTATGAATATGGCAAATCCACGCTGGTCAGCGACAAGGCGCGTGTGATCAAGGGCGGTTCCTGGATGGACCGTGCCTGGTACCTTTCTCCCGGCGCCCGCCGTTTCAAGGAAGAGGACAAGTCAGATCGCAGCCTTGGTTTCCGTTGTGCGATGACCCGTACGGGTGGTCCTGAAGGTAACGAGGACAGTGCCGGAAACAAGTTCAAGACCAAGAAGAACAAGGTCAAGCGTCGCTATAAGTAATCGTATACCCACCTTGATCATGGAAAACTCCCAGTCGGAAACGGCTGGGAGTTTTTTACTTTGTGACGTGGAAATAACTGCATTGTATCAGCGATTCCTGGAATGCCGCGAGGTCAGGATCGATAGCCGGCAGGTCCAGCCGGGGGATCTGTTCGTCGCCCTGCAAGGACAGATGGACGGGAACCGGTTTGCCCTGGATGCCCTGGCGAAGGGTGCCCGTTACGCCCTTGTCGATGATCAGGCCTACCAGGGCCATGAAGGCTGTCTGGTGGTGCCCAATGCTCTGACTGCCTTGCAGGACCTGGCGCGGTATCATCGGCGACGGCTGGGCATTCCCATCCTGGCGTTGACCGGGTCGAATGGCAAGACGACCACCAAGGAATTGATCACCCGGGTATTGGCTCAAACCAGGCAGGTGGTTGCCACCAAGGGCAACTACAACAACCATATCGGGGTCCCTCTGACCCTCTTGTCCATTCCGGAAGGAACGGACATGGCCATCATTGAGATGGGTGCCAATGCCCAGGGCGAAATTGCCGGACTCTGCCGGATCGCGGAGCCCGATTTCGGATTGATCACCAATATTGGCAAGGCCCATCTGGAGGGATTTGGGGGTGAAGAAGGCGTCAGGAAGGGGAAGCGCGAGATCTATACCTTTCTCATAGATCAAGACCGGCTGATCTTCTACAACCGGGATGAGGCGCACCTCGGTGATCTCCTGGGGGCCTACCAGCCTGCCGTTTCCTATGGAACCGACGATCCGGGTGCAGACATGAGCTATCATCTCGACCGGGAAGAGCCGAGCATCCAACTTCATTACCGTTCCGGTCCGGGCAAGCTGGTTGGGGTCTCCTCTCCTCTGTATGGCGTGCACAACTATCGCAATATCATGACGGCGATCACGGTCGGGCGTTACTTCGGGGTGCCTGATCACAGGATCTGCCAGGCCATAGCCACCTATTCACCGGACAACAATCGGTCTCAGATTATCCACAGGAACGGGAATACATGGATCATGGATGCCTATAATGCCAATCCCACCAGCATGGCCATGGCCATCCGCAGCTTGCAACGGATGGAGGTTGCGAATAAAATGGCCATCCTGGGGGATATGCTGGAGATGGGCGAGTCCTCCGGTAGCGAGCACCAGAAGATCGTGGATCTCCTGCTGAATACCGATATTCAGCCAGTCCTAGTCGGGCAAGCCTTTTTGCAGGTCGATTGCCCGGAGGAATGGATGCGATTTGAACAGGCCGGGGAAGTGGCAGCGTGGCTGCGGGAAATGCTACCCGCAGGACGAACCATCCTGGTCAAGGGGAGCAGGGGCATTGCCCTGGAATCAGCGGTACAGGACTGGATCAGCGAAAACGCATCTGAGCCTGCATGATCCGCTCCGGCAACTCGTTCCTGCAGGCATCCTGGTAGTCGCTATAGGAGCAGGGCACCAGCCGGTGGCGTTCGTGACCGGCATCTTCCCGGACAGGTACCTGGAGCCACCATCGGCCAGTCTTGGAGCTCTTCCAGAACACCAGTTGGTCATCAAAGTGATCATGTTGGACATGGAATTCGGTCAGCCCGTCCATCGACTGAGGGAAGTCTCCCTGACGCTGGGAAACCCCTTCCAGGAAGTACCAGAGGATCTGGCCGATCATGCGGGCTGTGATCTTCCGACGATCCCGGCTCAGGGCCCAGTCACCTACACTCAGTGAGCTCAGCTTTTCACTCAGGCCGGCATAGCGGACGAGTTGGCAGATCTCCATGCCATCGATGCCATTCGGGCCTGGAACGCCGGCAGCAGGGGCAAAGGCGGATTGAAGAGCGGACAGATTGATGCCGAGCATGTCGGCATCCCGCAGGACAGGTTCCAGGGCCTCTGTATCCTGTTTGAGCAAACCAAGGCCTTGTAGTTCATAGTGCAACTCATTCACCAGGTAGCGCAGGATGGCCGGGTCGGTCAGATGGCGCTGGTATCCCAGCAGGCTGAGATGGAACAGGTGATGTTCACCCGGCTTGGTCATCCGGTTCAGGAGGGGCCACTGCTTGCCGGTGGGTTGGAGGAGATAGTCGGCCGTGGGATGGATGAGGCAGGCACTGACCCCTTTGATCTTCTCGCCATAGGCCTGGTACTGGTAGAAGGCCAGATCACGGTCATTGCCCAGCAGAATGACCACCTTTTGCCCATCGATCAGTTCTTTCATGACCTGGATCGCAAAGGATGGCTCTGCCCGGCGAAGATTGCCCAGGTCGACCACCGGCAGTTTGCCGAAGTTCCACCCCATCGCGTAAAAGTCTTCCCGGACAGCATCTGCCGCCTTTTCCTGGTAGCCCAGGATGGCGACGGCCTGTTCGGGCAAATCATTCATCTCCGGGAAGAAGGACTGGATCCGGTGACCGATCTGGTAGTCAGACCAACCAGTGGTAGCCGGTTTTTCTGCAGGTTTAAGCCAGTGTGCAAGCATCGTGCAAAGGTAGGCAATCAACGGGATGACATCAGGATGCCCTGCTGTTTCGCTCCGGAATTTCCTGGAATGATTCCCTTGGGACACGCTGCTCTACAACGGCGAAAGACCTACCTTTGCGACGCAAAACTCAACAGGCATGGACCAACGACTGGAAACCTATAAATCCAAGGACCCCGAGATCGTCTTTGAATGGAAAGACAGCGAGACAGAAGCGCGCGGATGGGTGGTGATCAACAGCTTGCGCGGAGGCGCTGCTGGCGGAGGCACCCGGATGCGGAAGGGCCTGACCCGGGACGAAGTGGTTTCATTGGCCAAGGTCATGGAGATCAAGTTCTCCGTGAGTGGACCAGCCATCGGAGGTGCGAAATCGGGGATCGACTTTGACCCTCGTGACCCCCGTCGTGATGGAGTGCTCCAACGCTGGTACAAGGCCGTTTTTCCACTGTTGAAGAATTATTACGGAACGGGCGGGGATCTGAATGTGGACGAGATCAAGGATGTGATCCCCATTACGGAAGACCTGGGCCTCTGGCATCCCCAGGAAGGAGTGGTCAATGGTCATTTCCAAAGTGCCAAGGGTGACCGCATCCAGATCATCGGACAACTGCGCTATGGTTGTGCCAAAATGGTGGAGGATCCTGCTTATGCCCCTCCCGGACGGCACAAGCATGCCGTGGCGGATTTGATCACCGGATTCGGGGTCAGTGAATCCATCCGGCATTATTATGATCTGTTCAGGCATGAGACGTTGCAGGGGAAGCGGGTGATCATCCAGGGATGGGGAAATGTTGCCGCTGCCGCCGGATACTACCTGTCATCGCATGGCGCCCTGATCACCGGGATCATCGATCTGGGTGGTGTGATCCTCGCCCCGGATGGCCTGGATTACCATCAGGTGGAAGAGATCTTTCTCAGCCGGGATGGCAACAAGCTGAACAGTCCATTGGCCGTGTCCTTTGAGGAAGGAAAGGACAAGGTATGGGACATGCCCGCCGAGATCTTCATGCCGGGGGCGGCGAGCAAGATCGTATCACCTGACCAGATCCGGACATTGATGGATCATGGTTTGGAAGTGGTGAGCTGTGGCGCCAACGTGCCGTTTACCGACGATGGGGTTTTCTTTGGTCCGACCGCCCTGGAAGTGGATCAGCGGATCAGCCTCATCCCTGACTTCATTGCCAACTGCGGAATGGCCCGGGTCTTTGCCTACCTGATGCAACCGGATATTCAGGTGACGGACCACGGTATTTTTGAAGATGTCTCCCAGACCATACGCCGGGCACTGATCGATGTGCAGACGCAGTCATCTGATCCGACCGGCTTGTCCACCAGGGCAACCGGGATCGCCATGGGCAAGCTGGGTTATTGAGGGTTGGCCGGATCGGTGGCCAGGTCATAGTTGCCGATGGACAGCATGACCAGGGTACAGGCCCGCACGACCTCGATTCCGGCTTCGGCGGCCAGTCGCATCAGCACAGGATTTTCGGTGCCCGGATTGAAGATGATCCGTCGGGGCCGGTAACCCAGAATGCGATCATAGACCGGTGCCTGATTGTCTGGTCCGATGTACAGGGTGATCGTGTCCAGGTCGGGAATCTCTTCCGGCCATTCCAGCTGGATGTCCACATCTTCAATGCGTCCTTTCCGATGACCGATGGCGACCACCTCGTGGCCTTTCCAACGGAGTTGTTCTACGGCGCTGTACGCGTAGCGCATGGGATTGGGTGAAGCACCAATGACAAGTGTTTTCATGGCCACTCAACCCTGCGGGTCATTATAAGGTTCAGTCATTAGTCTTGTCGGCAATACCGGCTCAGATCAGCATGCGAATGGGTGCACTGAGGATCTGGCTGAAGGTTTGGAGGAATTTGGCTCCCATGGCCCCGTCGACGACCCGATGGTCGCAGGATAGGGTCACCTTCATCCGGTTGCCGATCACCATTTGTCCATCCTTGACCACAGGTTTCTGGATGATGCCACCGACGGCAAGGATGCAGGCATCCGGTGGATTGATGATGGCGGTGAATTCCTCGATGCCAAACATGCCCAGATTGGAAATGGTAAAGGTATTGCCCTGCATTTCCTCCGGCTGCAGTTTGCGTGCCTTGGCCTTTTCGGCAAAGGCGGCGACTTCACTGTTGATTTGGGAGAGCGATTTCATATCGGCGTGACGGATCACGGGGACCAGCAATCCCTCGTCCACGGCAACGGCGACACCGATGTTGATGTCGTGATTGGTGCGGATGCGATCACCCAGCCAGGATGAATTGATCTGTGGGTGCAGCCTGAGCGCCCGGGTGGCCGCCTTGATGACCAGATCATTGAAGGAGATCTTGGTCGGGGCCATCTCATTGATCCGCTGGCGGTCGATCATGGCCTGGTCCATGTCGATCTCAATGGTCAGATAGAAGTGGGGCGCGGAGAATTTGCTTTCCCCCAGACGACGGGCGATGGTCTTCCTCATCTGGGTGACCGGAACGTCCGTGAAGCCTCCCTCGGGCATGGTCACCACTGGAGCCGCAGCGGCGGTAGCGGCTGCAGCAGGTTTGCCCTGGAGGTAGGCCTCCACATCTCGCTTGACCACGCGGCCTCCGTCACCACCCGATCCGGGGATCTGCCGGAGATCGACTCCTGCCTCCTCAGCCATGGCCCGGGCCAGTGGAGAGGCTTTCACCCGCTGGCCATCGTCGACCACCGGTGCTGTCGGTGCCGGTGATGGTGTCGATGCGGCTGACGATCCGGAGCTGGCCGCTTCGGCAGCCGGGGACTCGGCCTTGGGTGCCGACCCGTTCCCCTTGCCGTCGGCTTCCCGGAGCAGGGCCTGGTAATCCTCGCCTTCCTTGCCGATGATGGCCAGCAGGCCATTGACCGGGATCGTGCCCTGTTCGACACCGATGTACAGCAGGGTGCCTTCCTGGTAGGTCTCCAGTTCCATGGTCGCCTTGTCGGTTTCAACCTCTGCCAGGACGTCGCCTGCTTCGACTTTATCGCCGACCTTTTTCAGCCATGCAACGATGTTGCCTTCTTCCATGGTGTCGCTCATGCGCGGCATCCGGATAATCTCTGCCATACCAGGTGTGATTGTGTCCTGCAAAAATGCAAACTTTTCCCCAAACCGTTGGCTTTGTCGCATGATGGAGGAATTCCGCAAAAAGGACCTGATTTGTGGGCTGGCAGGTTATTTTTACGGCATGAACCATTCTTCGCGTTTGCTTCAGGAGGCGGTGGAAGCCTTTTCCACTCTGCCGGGGATCGGTCGAAAGACGGCATTGCGTCTGGCACTCCACCTGTTGAAGCAGGATGCCGAGCAGGTCGATCATCTTGGCGATGCCATCAAACGGTTCAGACGGGATATCCGCTTTTGCCAGACCTGCTTCAATCTGGCGGATGGACCCCAGTGTGCCATATGTGCGGATACCCATCGGAACCGGAAGACGATCTGCGTTGTCGAAAGTGTTCGTGACGTGATGGCCATCGAAGAAACCCAGCAGTACCGGGGCCTGTACCATGTGCTCGGAGGGGTGATCAATCCGCTGGATGGGATTGGGCCGGAACAGCTGCATATTGACAGCCTGGTGGGCCGGATCCGCTCGGATCAGCCGGAGGAGATCATCATGGCCATTTCACCGACCATTGAAGGGGAGACCACCATCTATTATATCTCCCGGCTGATGCGTGACCTGCCGGTGCGGATATCCACCATCGCCAGGGGGGTTGCCTTCGGCGGAGAACTGGAATATGCGGATGAAATCACGCTGGGGCGTTCGATCATGAGTCGGATTCCTTACGCTACCAACCCCGATTAATGGACCTGTCCATCATTATCGTCAGTTACAATGTCCGGCATTTCCTGGAACAGGCCCTGTTGTCTGTCCGCAAGGCTATTCGTGGTCTGGATGCGGAGGTGATCGTGGTGGACAATGATTCGGTGGATGATTCCGCCCATCTGGTCAGGGAGCGATTCCCGGAAGTGGCGCTGCTGGTCAACAAGGTCAATGCGGGATTCGCCGTCGCCAACAACCAGGCGATCCGGCAGGCCAGGGGCCGATATATCCTGCTGTTGAACCCGGATACGGTCGTGGAGGAGGATACCTTTCACAAGTGCCTTCGATTCATGGATGAGCATCCGGAGGCCGGAGCGCTGGGCGTGCGAATGATCGATGGTGGTGGCCAGTATCTTCCGGAGTCCAAGCGAGGGTTCCCTTCGCCCTTTGTGGCCTTTTGCAAGGCCTTCGGCCTGTCCAGGCTGTTTCCGCGCTCCGCTACGTTCAATCGCTATCATCTGGGGCATCTCGATGAGATGGAGACTGCTCCCGTCGATGTGCTGGCCGGGGCCTTCATGTGGCTGCGCAAGGAGGCGCTCGATAAGGCCGGTCTGCTGGATGAAGCCTTCTTCATGTACGGTGAGGACATCGATCTCTCCTACCGGATCAAGGAGGCGGGATATACCAACTACTATTTTCCCGAAGTGACCATCATCCACTACAAGGGAGAAAGTACCCGCAAGGGCAGCCTGAACTATATCCGGATCTTCTATCTCGCCATGATCCTGTTCGCCGAGAAACATTTCTCCGGTCCTCGCAGGTCCTGGTATATCCTGTTCATCCGTCTGGCCATCTATATGCGGGCCCTGATGACCCTGGTGCGCAACCTCTTCAGGCACAGCTGGCTGTTTCTGGCCGATCTCCTGATCCTCTGGGCAGGCGTCGTATTGATCAAGGATTTCTGGGCGGAGTTCTATTTCAATGATCCGGGCTATTATCCGGATTCTTTCAACCTGGTCAACGCACCGCTTTATGCATTGATCTGGACGGGAAGCATGTACCTCAGCGGGGCCTATGATCGCAAGGATGACCTGTGGGCCGTGACGCGGGGGCTGTTCCTGGGCAGCCTGCTCATTGCGGCAGTCTACGGGTTTCTCGACCAGACCTATCGGACCTCCCGGGCGGTGATCCTGATGGGCTCGGTCTGGGCATTGCTGACGACGGTCGGACTGCGCATGGTGGTGCATTACCTGCGCTACGGTGAATGGCGGACGGGTGTTCGAAAGGCCGCCAACCTGGTGGTGGTGGGATCGGCAGAGGAATGCGAGCGCGCCATGCAACTGTTGAACAAGCTGCATGTCTCCAAGAACCTGATCGGCTGGTTGTCACCTGACGAGGAATACGACCCGCATGTCTTCCTCAATCATATCCGGCGACTGGATGAGGTCGTGAATGTCTTCCGGGTCCAGGAGCTCATCTTTTGTGCCCGGGACGTCCGGTCGGACCATATGATGCAATGGATGAACCTGATCGGATCGGGGATTGAATACCGGATCCTGCCCGAAGGCGGGGTGAGCATCATCGGCAGCGCTTCCTCGCAGGTCAGCGGCGAGTTGTATACGGCTGACGTGCGCTTCCGTCTGGCCGATCCGGTCAAGCGGCGGCACAAGCGGTTGCTGGACCTGCTGGTCGGTATGTTCCTGCTCGTGTCCAGTCCGATCCTGATCTGGCTGCAGGGGCGCAAGTGGGTGTTCTTGCGCAACGTGCTCAGGCTGTTGACCGGTCGGTCGACCCTGGTGAGCTACGGACAGGAAGAGTCCGGTCTGCCGAAATTGCGCCCGGGCCTGCTCACGCCGGCGGATGCCCATCCCTGGCTCAATCTGGACGCCCGGACAGTCCGGCATCTGGATTTCCTCTATGCCCGCGATTATGCCCTGGAGAAGGATATTCGCATCCTGGTTGGCAACCTGCGCCGGCTGGATCGCTGAGACATCCGGGTTTTCGCTCCTCACCTCAGTTTGTATCTTCGGGTATGTCAATCCAACAACCTACACTGAACCATGCCGATCTGGCCGATCGGGTCAGATCCCTTGCCTCCGCTGGCCTGGAGGAGGTCATCGGCTTTCGTCGCCACATGCACATGTATCCCGAGCTGTCCTTCCAGGAGGAAAAGACCGGGCAATTCATTGCTTCGCTACTGACCCGATGGGGCATTCCCCATACGACAGGGTGGGGAGGGCATGGCGTGGTGGCGACATTGTCCGGGTCCGGTCCCGGACCCACGGTGGCCTTGCGGGCGGATATCGATGCCCTGCCCATCCACGAAGTGGACGGGAGGGACTACGGATCCAGGGTCGCTGGGGTCATGCACGCCTGCGGACACGATGTGCATATGGCGTCCCTGCTCGGCGCCCTGAGGATCCTCATGGCCACCCGGGATTCCTGGCAGGGAACCGTGCGGGCCATCTTCCAGCCGGCAGAGGAGAGTCATCCGGGTGGTGCCAGCCTGCTGATCCAGGAAGGTGTGCTGGAGGATCCGCGACCGGTCAGCATTTTCGGACAGCATGTGTTGCCCACCCTGGCTGTCGGCAAGGTCGGATTCCGGGAAGGGGTCTTCATGGCATCGGCCGATGAGTTGTACCTGACCATCGAGGGGCGGGGAGGCCATGGGGCCATGCCGCATCTGACCCGTGACCCGATCGCCATCACGGCTACCCTGATCAGTGCGCTTCAGCAACTGGTGAGCCGGCATGCCAACCCGATCTCACCTTCTGTGCTGACCTTTGGCCGTATCTGGTCGGACGGTGGTGCGACCAATATCATTCCCGACCGTGTTCATGTGGAAGGCACCTTCCGCGCGTTGGACGAGACCTGGCGGGCCGAGGCGCACCAGATGCTCACCGATATGTGCCAGGGGATCGTCGGTTCAATGGGAGGGCGATGTGACCTGGAGATCCGAAAGGGATATCCGGTATTGGTCAATGATCCGGATACGACCCGCAAGGCGAGGGGCTGGGCCTGCGATTATCTGGGTGAGGATCGTGTGGAGGACCTGGAGATCCGGATGGGCGCAGAGGATTTTGCCTGGTACAGCCAGGTGATGCCGGCCTGTTTCTTTCGTCTGGGGACAGGGAATGCTGAGAAGGGAATTACCTCGGGCTTGCATACGCCGGCCTTTGATGTCGACGAGCAATCCCTGGAGATCGGAAGCGGGTTGATGGCCTGGATGGCGATTCGCCAGTTGATGGAAGAAAATGCCTGAACAGATGAAACATTTTTGCCATGTGATGAGTAAACGGAGGGAGTGCCGCTGGCATTATATCGAATAAATTAGTATATTTATTCTTTTAGTATATTGAACTCCAACCCCTGAACCAATCCCTATGGCCAAGATCCTTATCGCCGATGATGAACAGAGTATCCGCCGCACCCTGCGCGAGATACTGGAATTTGAGAAGTACCAGGTGGATGAAGCTGGCGATGGCCTTGAGTGTCTGGCCAAGATCAAGCAGGAAAACTATGATGTAGTCATCCTGGACATCAAGATGCCCAAGATGGACGGCATGGAGACCCTGGAAAAGATCCAGTCCCTGGCTCCCGATGTGCCTGTGGTCATGATCAGCGGTCATGCCAGTATCGATACCGCCGTAGAGGCGGTGAAAAAAGGAGCGTTTGACTTTATCTCCAAGCCACCGGATCTGAACAGGATGTTGATCACCATCCGGAATGCCATGGACAAGTCCAGCCTGATCGTGGAGACCAAGGCCCTCCAGCGCAAGGTCGGCAAGATCAAGACCCAGGACATGATCGGTCATTCAGAAAGCATCCAGCAGATCCAGGATACCATTGAACGGGTGGCTCCGACAGATGCACGAATCCTGATCACCGGGGAGAATGGTACCGGTAAGGAACTGGTGGCCCGATGGGCCCATGCCAAGAGTCCGAGAAATACCCACCCCCTGATCGAGGTGAACTGCGCGGCCATCCCGTCCGAGCTCATCGAAAGCGAATTGTTCGGACATGAGAAAGGAGCCTTTACTTCGGCGATCAAGCAACGCATCGGGAAGTTCGAGCAGGCCAATGGCGGTACCCTCTTCCTGGATGAGATCGGCGATATGAGCCTTTCCGCCCAGGCCAAGGTACTCCGGGCCCTCCAGGAGAACCGGATCACCCGTGTTGGAGGAGACAAGGAGATCCCTGTGGATGTGCGGGTCATTGCAGCCACGAACAAGGACCTGCGCAAGATGATCCAGGAAGGAAAATTCAGGGAAGACCTCTATCACCGTCTTGCCGTGATCATCATTCACGTGCCGTCACTGAATGACCGTCTGGATGATATTCCCGAGTTGGTGGAGCACTTCATCGAACAGATCTGCGGCGAATACGGCATTGCCACCAAGGCAATCGATACAGAGGCTCTGGCCGCCCTTCAGCAGATCACCTGGACCGGCAACATCCGGGAACTCCGGAATGTGGTCGAACGACTGATCATCCTCAGTGGTAAATCCATATCTGCGGAAGATGTCCAGCGGTATGTGGTGCCCAGCAGTGCCCAGCCTGGCAAAGTCGTCGACAAACTGGAAACGATCGGATGACCTGCACCCAGGTAAAGAACGGATAAGCACATGACCCGGAATAACAATCCCGGGTCATGTGCGTTATATTCAATCGTGGATCGCCCTGATGGCCATCCGAAGTTATTTTTTCAGCTATGGAAACAAACGGAAAAGAATCAGTGGTGCACAAGAACACCATGAAGCAGTGGAGCCGCATCAAGGGCGAAAATGCCTGGACCATGTTCAAGGTGATGGCCGAATTTGTGGACGGATTTGAAAAGCTCAACCATATTGGCCCCTGCATCTCCATATTCGGATCAGCCAGGACCAGGCCCGATCACCCCAACTATAAGCTGGCCGTAGACATTGCGCGCCGACTGACGGAAGAAGGCTTCGGGATCATCACCGGGGGTGGCCCCGGGATCATGGAGGCGGGAAACAAGGGTGCCTCTCTCTATGGCGGCCTGTCGGTCGGACTGAATATCCATCTTCCCCATGAGCAGAACAACAACCAGTTCATCGACATGGAGAAGAGCCTCAATCACCGGTACTTTTTTGTGCGCAAGGTGATGTTCGTCAAGTATGCCCAGGCCTTCGTCGTATTGCCGGGTGGCTTTGGAACGCTGGATGAGCTTTTTGAGGTCCTGACCCTGATCCAGACCAAGAAGATCAACCCCGTGCCAGTTGTCCTGGTGGGGACATCCTTCTGGGCAGGCCTGAAGGGTTGGATCGAATCCACGATGCTGGGCCAGGAGAACAATATCAATGCGGAGGACCTCAACCTGTTCACGATCACCGACGATCCTGCCCAGGTGGTCCAGGTGATCAATGACTGGTACTCGGTCGGCCCAACCGGTCAGGGTGAGTTGAGCCCGAACTACGAGCTGTAATCACGCCTGGCAGGCTGTGCAGAATGCCACAAGGCCCGCCCCGAATCATCGGGGCGGGCCTTGTGGCTTCAGGGAAGGTCCGAATGCATCAGACCTGTTCAGGAAGATCCTCGCCCTCCGTTTCCACCTTGGACAGGGCCAGCCGGATGGTCAGCAAGCCGAGGATCAGGCTGATCGGGGCAAAGAGGTAACGTTCCACGGCACTGATGGCCAGGAGATTCGTGACCGTATTGATCAGAAAAAAGATGGACATAAGCCACAGGCCCAGTTGGGCCAGGGGCTTGATCCAGTCCATATCGATCAGGTTGATCTTCACCAGGATGATCAGGGCGAACAGGAGAAGCATGGAAATGGAGGCCAGTTCCATATGGATCAGGTCCTGGCGGGTCTCGATCCGGCCGCCCCAGACGGTATCGGCACTGACCCACCCGGCGATGACCAGGCCGTGGAAGAGGATGAGGCATCCCAGCAGGATGAGCAAAGTCCAGGCAATGGTCAACGGGTTTTTCATCAGGGGTGGTTTAGGTCAGACGATCGACGGGCTGCTCAGCGGTTCAGGAAACGGATGCTCCACATCCCCCGGAGGTCCCCGAAGGCATAGCCGGTGGCCTGGTCATTCGGATACAGGTCCCGGATCAGTTGTTCCGTCTCCGAGGCCAGTCCTTCCCCGGGTTTTCCATGGCAGTTCAGGCACAGGGCCTGCATCCGGATCGGGGCATAGTACATGATGGTATCCGCGGACAGATTCTGGACCACCGCCTGGGGTTCGATCCCTTGTTCCAGCTCGGCTGCCCAGTTTTGCAGGATGGCGGATTCGTGATCATTGGCCAGATTGCCGGGGTTGCGCGGCTGGAGGGTGGCCCGGCGAATGGTGCAATCATATTTTGTCGAGAGGGTGTCGAGCAGGGGAACCGCTGCCACGTTGCAATAGCGGATCGCCCCGGATACACCGGACTGTCCCATGGTGCTTTTCAGTCGGGTACTGAGTACCGCAAAACTGGCGCCTTGCACGCGACTGCCTTTTTCCAGCCACGGCGCGGGGTCAAAGGATTGCTGAGGAGGAGGTGTAGACTCGGATTGGCAGCCGGTCAGCAA
The DNA here is from genome assembly GCA_020636225.1 of Lewinellaceae bacterium. Lineage (GTDB taxonomy): Bacteria > Bacteroidota > Bacteroidia > Chitinophagales > Saprospiraceae > JAGNXB01. The sequence continues at coordinate 375,873 of JACJYI010000003.1, forward strand.
GGCGAGCAGGCCCAGGATGATAGAAATGGTCAGTCCCTTCATAATAGACAAATGTACATCGTCAACGACAACCGGGGAGTACTTCCATCAGGAAGCCTCCCCGGCAGCATTCACCCTAAATCAAATTCGTTTTTTCTCACAAGGACTTGCGGGCCAGATAGAAGTCGACTTTTTCGACACTCTGATCGGCGATCCGTGCGTCCATCTCCTTCAGGTTCTTTGGTGGAGGTACGATGACCTTGTCCCCTTCGACCCAGTTGACCGGCAGCGCACAGGCATGGGTATCGGCGGTCTGGAGGGCGACCAGGACACGCTGGATCTCCTCCATGTTCCGACCTACATTCAACGGGTAGTACATGATCAGTCGGATCACTCCTTTCGGATCGATGAAGAAAACCGCCCGTACCGCAGCGGTGCTGCTGGCACCGGGATGCAACATGCCATAGAGATGGGCAACGTGCATGTCCAGATCCGCAATGATGGGGAAGTCCATGTACACACCTGTCTTCTCACGGACATTGTTTACCCAGGCCAGATGGCTGTGGATGGAGTCGATACTGAGACCGATCAGTTTGGTGTTGTGAGCGGCAAACCACTCCTTGTCCATGGCAAAGGCGGAGAGCTCAGTCGTACAGACCGGTGTGAAGTCGGCCGGATGAGAGAACATGATCACCCAGGCATCCTTGTTATATTCACTCAGGGTCAGATCGCCATGAGTAGTTGGAGCGGTAAAATCGGGCGCAGGATCACCGATCCTGGGCATGGTGTAAGTGGTGGATGGGGTTTCCATGATAGATTGTTTTATTTCGAGTTTCATTATCCATTTGTCGTGGATGGGGCCAGCTCACGGATCAGGTTTCTGACCGACTGCCAGCCACCGCCATTCACTGCTGTGATCCCTGCTTCGCGAAGCATGCCGGCGGCCATGCCACTGCGCCGACCCGTTGCACAGCAGGCCACGATGGGTTTTTGTTGCTTCTTCAGTCGGCTCAATTGGCCCCGGAGTTGATCCAGGGGGACATTGACCGACCCTTTCACATGGCCTTGCTTGAATTCTCCGGCGGTGCGGACGTCCAGGATGATTGCCCGCTGGCGCAAGAGGTCCAGGATCTGCTCCTGGTTTCCGCCGCCAAAAAGTTTTTTCAGGAATGCAAACATGGGATCACGCATTGACCTTGAGCAGATACATCATGTCTTCCAGTCCGCCGCCATTGTAGATATCATGCACGCCCAGTCCGCCGAGGAAGGCCACTGCCTGTCCACTGCGCATGCCGGAGCGGCAGTAGAAGACGATCGGCTTGCCGAGGTCGCGATATTCATCAATGTGGGCGGGGATCTGTCCCAGAGGAACGTTGGTTGCGCCCTCGACATGTCCCATGGCGAACTCGAACGGTTCGCGGACATCGACAATCAGTGGATCAGCTTCGTGGAGGATTTTTTGAATGTTCATTCAGGTTGTTATGAAATGTGAAACGATGATTGGTAAATCATGTGAACGGGTACAAAGTTCAAGGCATCCGCTCATTCGCTCGGTGATCGCTGTCACAGGGCGTTTGCCTGGGAGGCGTACTCGGAATATTGTTCAGGCAGCGGCTGCCTTCCCTGCATGGCATCAAATGCGTCGACGGCATCCTGGACACTCATCTGGATATGGTCAGCTCCGATCAGGTCAAGCAGGCCATGTGCAGCCATTCGGTCCCGTACCGGACCAATGATGCTGTTCATCATGATGGTCAGTCCCTGGCCGCGCAGATCGCGGATCAGGTCGTGCAACATTTGCGCGGCGCTGGAATCGATATGGCTGATACTTTCGGCGTTGAGCACCAGGCAGCGCAGGGCGGGTCCTTTCTCCCTGACCTGCCGCCGGATCTGGTCCTTGCAATAATTCAGGTTGGCAAAGTAGAGCTGGGCATCCAGCCGCAGGATCAGGATGTCCGGCCGGATCTCCAGATGATCGAAGCGCTCGACATTGCGATAGAAGTCCGATCCGGGTACCCTGCCCAGCGTGGCGATATGGGGGCGTGAAGTGCGGTAGATGACCAGGCCCAGTGACAAGACGACACCGATCAGGATCCCTTCTTCAATACCCAGGGCCAGGGTGGCGACAAAGGTGACGGCCAACATCCAGAGGTCGCTTCGATCGGTATGCCACAGGTGGATCACCTCCTTGTAATCAATGAGCCCGAAGACGGCCACCATGATCACCGCGGCCAGGATGGCGTTGGGCAGGTTGTGGAAGAGGGGCGTGAGGAACAGCAGGGTCAGGAGGATCAAGCCGGCACTGATGATGGAGGCCAGTCCGGACCGCGCGCCGGCCTGGTCATTCACGGCGGTGCGGGAGAATCCGCCGGTCACCGGATAGGACTGGAAGAAGGCACCACCGATATTGGCGGCACCCAGGGCGATCAGTTCCTGGTTGGGGTCCAGTTCATCGACACGATGCCGGGATTGGATGGCCTTGGCCACGGCAATGCTTTCCATGAAACTGACCAGGGAGATCGCCAGGGCGGTGGCAAGCAGGGATTGGATCACGGACCCGTTCAGGGCAGGCAAGGACAGGGAGGGGAGGCCCACGGGAATCTCGCCCACGATCCGCACACCCAACTGGTCCAGGCCCAGGATGGACACGGCCAGGATGCCGAGCAGAACGGCAAGGAGAGGCGCAGGTATCCGTCTGTCGATCCTTCTGGCCACCAGGATCACCAGGATGCCCCCGGCTCCCAGGAGGAAGGTGGGCAGATGAACCTGGTCGATCTGCCGGACGGCCGCGAGGAGGATCTCATGGACATGGCCTCCTTTGGGTAAGGAAATCCCTAGGAGATGCTTTAACTGGCTGAAGCCGATGATCAGGGCCGCAGCAGAAGTAAAGCCGGAGACCACCGGGTGGGAGAGGAAGTTGACCAGGAATCCGAGTCGGAAGGCACCCAGGAGAAATTGGATGATCCCTACCATCAGGGCCAGGGCAATGGCCAGGGCGATATAGGTGTCGCTGCCGGGTTCGGCCAGGGTTGCCACCCCAGCCGCTGTCAACAGGGAGACCATGGCAACCGGTCCGACAGCCAGTTGTCTGGATGTGCCGAGCAGGGCATAGAGGATCAGGGGAATGGTCGAGGCATACAAGCCGTACACCGGCGGAAGGCCGGCGATCATGGCATAGGCCATGCCTTGGGGGATCAGCATGACACCAACTGTTAAACCGGCAGAGAGGTCTCCTTGTAGTTGATCGCTGTTATATGCAGGCAGCCAGTGAAGAGAAGGAATGAACCGGGATAAAAAAGACATGTATGCTGGCTCTAGGGTGCAAAAGTAATGGACATCGGCACATCGTTGTGCGACCCCGATCACAGAGGCCGGTACGGAGGATGTAGTCGAGGGGAAATGAGTTGAGGTTATGCGTACAAGAGTTTATCAGGTTTAACCGAAAAGGTGATGGATTTTTTGGTTTGACTTCAGGGCACTTCTATTAACCTCCGAAATAGGCCAACACTCGAGAGAACCAAGCGAGACAAGGCATTTCGAAAGAGCATAGCCATAGCTAAGTAATTGAGAAATAACGCAGTATCGCGCAGGTTGTCTCGAGTGAAAATCCTGAAAGGATTTGTTTGGTCATTGAGTGGGGTTGATAGAGGTGCCCTTCAGGCATACTGCCGAGGTATGTGGTACTTGTCTATGGTCCTCGGGGGTTGGGGATTCATGGAGAGAGTTCAGGGGTGATGGAGGTTCTGAGATCAAACTGGAACTTCTATCTTTGGCGACTTAATTCCAAAATGATGTTCAAGTTCATTCAGCTCTTTACGATCGGATTCCTGGTTCATGTGGCTTCAGGAGAGGCACAGAATCTCCAGTTGGACCAAACATTCGGGACAGGTGGAAAGGTCATTGCTGCGCTCGGTGTCAAGGACGACTGGATCTGGGCATCCGCATTGCAGCCCGATGGTAAACTCATTGGAGCCGGGTATTCAACAGTGGACTTCACACCCCGTCAGGCAGTAGCGCGATTTATGCCTGATGGAACATTGGACAACAGCTTTGGTGTAAATGGATCCTATGTGTCAGCCACCGAGCGAACAGCTTTTGCCATGGCCTTGCATACCGATGGGACATTTGTTACTGCCGGTTCGAAACCCGATAATAATTTTTATATCGGATTTGCGGTAACCCGCTTTCTGGCCAACGGGACGCCCGATCCAGCATTCGGCACGAACGGATCAGTGCGGACCTCATTTGGTACGATCAAGGATGAGGCCTATGCAGTGGCTGTGCAGGCTGACGGGAAGGTCATTGCTGGTGGTTCGACAGAAACCGGGAATAACAATAATGATTTTGCGTTACTCCGCTACACGACAGCCGGTATCCTTGATGCTAGTTTTGGGAATGCCGGAAAGGTGGTCACTGCCATTGGATCACAAAGTGATGAAATTTATTCCATTGCCATTCAGCCCGACGGAAAAATACTGGTGGCCGGAAATACGAAGGATAACGGGGATTATTTTGTGATGGCTCGCTACCTCACTAATGGAACCCTGGATCCTTCCTTTGGCACCGGAGGGATTGTCAAAGGAGAAGCGGGTGTTGGTGTCAAAGCGATGCTGATGCCAAATGGTCAAATCATTTTTGTGGGTCGTAAAGCAGGGTTTACCGTGCCGGATATTTTCGTATTCAAATATCATGCGAATGGCACATTGGACCAGAGCTATGGTGTCAATGGCAAGGCTGTAGCACTGGGCATTCGCGCCAATGGAGCAACGATCCAACCGGATGGAAAAGTGGTTGTTGTCGGGTTGAAATCTGGCTTGTTTGCCGTAACGCGATTCAATGCAAATGGTACATTGGATGAGTCGTTTGGAACTGGAGGTATTTTATCAACAGACGTCAGTGGCACACAGAGTCTCAGTCAGGCGCATGATACCCATGTCCAACCGGATGGTAAAGTGATTGTTACCGGTGAGGCCTATAAGAACAACAAGCACAACATGGCAATCACACGTTATTTGCCTGAATTGAATGTGAATGTCAAACCGGCAAATCTCGAACAGAGTTCTGTTTCAGTGTATCCAAATCCGGCGACGTCATCCGTCACGCTGCGCTACAGCCTGTTGTCAGGAAGCCGGGTCTCTGCATTTCTGACGGATATTCAGGGGCGCATTCTTTCTCAATTGATTTCAGAAGGGGTTCAATCAGCTGGAGTGCATACGCACCAATTTTTCCTTCAGGACGAATTGCCTGTTGGAACCTACATGGTTGTCTTGAGTGTGGATGGCGTAATGGTTCCGATGCAGGTAAGTCGGATTTGAGCTGATTGTCTATTGCAATAGAATACAACCTTTGCATTGACCTTGTTGTGTCGGTAAGGTAAACGCAAAGACGCGAAGTCGCTAAGAATAATGCAACGCTCCAGTTGTTTTAAATGAATTTATTGGTTGGACTGACCTGGAAGGAAGGTCTTCAATTGGGACCATCTCCATCGGAGTAAAACCATGCAGCAACCCAAAACTGTACAAGCGAGACCGAATAACAAACCACCGTCGGCTTGTACTTCTATACCCAATGGACCCAGGTGAGAAGCTATTGCCCCCAACATGACCAAGGCACCACCAAGAGCGCCAAGGACAACTGTCCGTGGAACAAGCAGGAGGATGGCCGAAATCAATTCTGCAATTCCTGATCCATATCGACCAATGGGTTCCATGCCCAGTGTTTCGAAGATGTAGATGCTTTCCGGTGCACCGGTGAATTTGAAGTAGAGGGTTTGCAGCAGAATGACTGCTGCCAGGATCCGCAGGATCCAGTCGATGGTTCTCATAGGCCAGGATTGTGTTGGAAAGTTCCGAAAAAAGTCGGACAACCCGGCAGGGGAAGCGGCTTGAGGGAAGGGAGCAGGCCTGCGAGCGGGGCAGGATCCGGCCATGAAAAAAACCCACTCAGAGAGTGGGCCCTTTACTTGTGGCTATACCGGGGCATAGCCAACGTTCCTAACCAGCCATTCTTTCCTCCAAATACCGTTCCAATTCGGAAGGATCGTAGATGAGCACCTCTCTGGGCTTGCTGCCTTCATTGGCTCCGACGATGCCCATGGCCTCGAGCTGGTCCATGATCCGACCGGCGCGGTTGTAGCCCAGTTTGAGCCGGCGCTGGATCATGCTGGTCGATCCGATCTGGTTGGATACCACCAGGCGGGCGGCTTCGGAAAAGAGATTGTCCAGGTCCTTCGGGTCCAGGGGACCGGAACTGTTGGGGTTGTCCGGATTGAATTCCGGCAGGAAGTAAGGCTCGGGGAATCCCTGTTGCTGGCCGATGAAATCGATCACCCGTTCCACTTCGGAGGTATCGACAAAGGCCCCCTGCAGACGGATCATGTCCCCGCCGACACTGAGGAGCATGTCGCCCTGACCGATCAACTGATCGGCGCCGCCTCCGTCGAGGATGGTGCGGGAGTCGACCTTGGATGCCACCTTGAAGGCGATACGGGCCGGGAAGTTGGCCTTGATGCTACCTGTGATGATGTTGACGGAAGGCCGTTGCGTGGCGATGATCAGGTGGATGCCCACGGCCCGGGCCAACTGGGCCAGACGGGCCAGGGGCTGTTCGACCTCCCGGCCGGCAGTGAGGATGAGATCGGCAAACTCGTCGATCACCAGGACGATGAAGGGCATGAACCGATGGCCGTCATTGGGGTTGAGCCGGCGTTCGGTGAATTTGTCATTGTATTCCCGCAGGTTCCGGGTCTTGGCCCGCTTGAGCAGCTCATATCGCGTGTCCATTTCGATGCACAGCGAATTGAGGGTGTAGATGACCTGGTTGTTGTCGGTCACGATCGGCTCGGTCTGTTCGGGCAGGAAGGCCAGGAAGTGATTCTCCAGGAAGCCGTAGGGATAGAGCTCGACCTTCTTGGGGTCGATCAGGACCAGCTTGAGCTGGGACGGGTGCTTGCGATAGAGCAGGGAAATGAGGACGGAGTTGATCCCCACTGATTTACCCTGACCGGTCGCCCCGGCGATGAGCAGGTGAGGCATCTTGGCCAGGTCTGCGATGAAGACCTCATTGGAAATGGTCTTCCCGATCGCGATGGGCAGGTCCATTTTCACCTGCTTGAACTTGTCGGAAGCGATCACTTCGCGCAGGCCCACGATCTGTTTCTTCTTGTTGGGTACCTCGATGCCGATGGTGCCCTTGCCGGGGATCGGGGCGATGATGCGGATGCCCAGGGCGGACATGCTCAGGGCGATGTCATCCTCCAGGTTGCGGATGCGCGAGATCTTGATCCCCGGTGCCGGAACGATCTCGAAGAGGGTGACCGTCGGACCGATGGTCGCCCGGATCTTGGTGATCTCGATCTTGTAGTTGAGCAGGGTATCGATGATCTGGTTCTTGTGCATTTCCAGCTCGGCGCGATCGATCTCGACCTGCGATTCGCTGTAGTCATGCAACAGGTCGATATCCGGCAGCTTGTAGCGCGACAGCTCCTTCTTCGGGTCATAGGGTTCCGCATCGGCTTCGTCGTCGTCCGTGACCACCGGATGGGTCCCTTCTCTCAGGGATTGGGGTGTGGTGGGCAAATCCGGGGGGGAGGCCGCATGGGTCGCTTCCGGTGGCGGAGGCGTACCGACCGTCTCCAGTTCCAGGTCGGGAAGATCCCTGGATGGGCCAGGTGTCCGGTTCACCAGGTCTTCGTCCAGGTCCAGGTCGATGGCCCCATCATGAGGCTTGAGGGTCGCTTCAGCTGTCTTGCGCCTGGCGGAGCGCATCACTTCCGGGTCATCATCAGCCGAGGCGGGCCGGAGCCACTGGACGTTGCGGAGGGCGCGAAATGGTGCCGTCATCCAGGCCGGCAGTCCGAGCTGGTTGAAGTCAGGATTGAAGAACCAGACCAGGGTGCCGATGATGCTGGCAACCAGGAGGAGGGTCATGCCGATCTGTCCGATCAGGCTGACGATCCAGTTGCTGATGGCTGAGCCGAAGGCCCCGCCATAGGGGAACTCGGCCTGCTGGAAGATAAAGGCGCTGTAGATCGAGGCGATCACCATGACCAGGACAGACTTCCGGAAGGCGATCCAGTAAGGCTTCAGCTTCTGTTCGAGGACCAGGTGCAGGCCCAGGCGGAACAACAGGTAGACCAGGATAAAGGAGGCGATACCAAAGCCCCAGTAAATGAAGAAATTGGAGGTGATGGCCCCGAGCTTGCCGAGCCAGTTGTCCACCTGGACTTCGGTTTCGAACAGGAGGGACCAGGAAAAGAACAGGACCTGGTTCTGGTCGCGGTACCAGGTAAAGAGGTAGGAGACGAACGCTATGGCCAGATAGGATGAAAGGAGCAGGGCGATCAACCCACCGATCTTGGGGTGGCGTTGATCTTTTTTCATCTGGAGGTCCAGGGCCAGTTGACGGCTGGATTTTTTCTTCTTTGCAGGCATGTCCTATGGGAATTCAGCAGTGCTGACCCGTACAAATGAGCCCCTGATGGCCTTGAAATTACACATGTACGGAAATCAGCATGACAAAAATACGATTTTACCTGAGGGTGTGACCCGCCATGGGGGTTTTTCTATATATGTAAGGCGATGCGGGCCGGCGAACGTTCCCTCGCAAAGGAGGAGGGATGTTAAAGTTTGCACGGGCACCGTCCTGTTTTCCGTAATTTTGGCGCTTCAATCGCATGTCGAATGGATCTGAAACAAGTCGATCGTCGGACTGGTCTGACCAGGGCTTCCTTCAAGGCGGAATACCTGGATCCCCGTCAGCCGGTGGTATTTACCGACCTGATGGATTCATGGCCAGCCAGGAAGAAATGGAGCATTGATCACCTGAAGGCCAATTACGGCCATATCAAGGTGCCCGTGTATTCCGAGAATTATTCGAAGCCGGGGAAGCACTACATGGAGCCCGACAAGGTCTTGCCTTTCCGGGAGTACCTGGAGATGCTGGAAAGCGGGCCGACCAGGTATCGGCTGTTCCTGTTCAATATCTTCCGCCATGCGCCGTCCATGTGCCAGGATTTCAGTATCCCCAACATCATGGATGGATTCTACAGCGATTTTCCGTTCATGTTCTTCGGCGGACAGGGATCGTCCGTGGCATTGCACTACGACATTGACCTGGCCCACGTGTTCCTCAATCAGTTCCATGGTCGCAAGCGGGTGGTGCTCTTCTCGCCCGAGGAGTCCCGACACCTGTACCACCATCCGTTCACCGTGGCCAGTTATGTGGATATCAACCATCCGGATTATAAGGCCTATCCGGCACTCCGCAAGGTGAAGGGCTTTGAGACCATCCTCGAGCCGGGAGAGACCTTGTACATGCCATCCGGATACTGGCACTATATCGAATACACGGACGGGGGGTACTCCATGTCCCTGCGCGCCAATAATTCCTACACCCTGCGGGCAAAGGGGCTGCTGAACATCGCCCGACTCTTCGTCGTGGACAAGGGCATGAACCGACTGATGGGTGAAAGCTGGCGGACGATGAAGGCCGAGATCGCCCGCCGCCGCGCAGAAGCGGAACTGGTTTGATCAGAACGTTCTCCGGAGGTGGGAGTTTGGAGGTTATGAGTTTATGAGGGGAGTGGAGGAGTCGGAAGTGTAGGAGTCGAGGGGAAGATCTTCCTGGCATTTCCGTTTTACCGGAAGGAGTTTGGAGGTTATGAGGTTATGAGGGGAGTGGAGGAGTCGGGAGTGTAGGAGTCGAGGGGAAGATTTTCCTGGTATTTTCGTTTTACCGGCAGGAGTTTGGAGGTTATGAGGTTATGAGGGGGGTGGAGGAGTCGGGAGTGGAGGAGTCGAGGGGAAGATCTTCCTGGTATTTCCGTTTTACCGGCAGGAGTATGGAGGTTATGAGGTTATGAGGGGGGTGTAGGAATCGAAGAAGAAATCATACCTGACTGGACAGAAACCCCGGAGGGGTTAAATATGAATAGCCCCGGGTGACAACCCGGGGTTTTGAGCATCAAGGACCATCAACCACGGAGTGGTTGAACCCTGTACTTGGATGCCACTTCCATTCCAGAAGCAGTGAGGAGAAGAAACGGCACCGCGTGAAGTGCCTGCCGGCAGGAGGTTTCGAGGGGGTGGAGGAGTCGGAAGTGTAGGAGTCGAGGGGAAGATCTTCCTGGCATTTCCGTTTTACCGGAAGGAGTTTGGAGTTTATGAGTTTATGAGGGGAGTGGAGGAGTCGAGAGTGGAGGAGTCGAGGAGAAAATCATCCTGGTATTTCCGTTTTACCGGCAGGAGTATGGAGGTTATGAGGTTATGAGGGGGGTGTAGGAGACGAAGAAGAAATCATATCTGACAGGGCAGCAACCCCGGAGGGGTTGACTTTGAATAGCCCCGGGTGACAACCCGGGGTTCTGAGCATCAAGGACCATCAACCACGGAGTGGTTGAATCCTGTACTTGGATGCCACTTCCATTCCAGAAGCAGTGAGGAGAAGAAACGGCACCGCGTGAAGTTTGAAGGTTATGCGTGCCTGCCGGCAGGAGGTTTCGAGGGGGTGGAGGAGTCGGAAGTGTAGGAGTCGAGGGGAAATCTTCCTGGCATTTCCGTTTTACCGGCAGGAGTTTGGAGGTTATGAGGTTATGAGGGAGGTGGAGGAGTCGAAGAAGAAATCAAACCTGACAGGGCAGCAACCCCGGAGGGGTTGACTATGAATAGCCCCGGGTGACAACCCGGGGTTCTGAGCATCAAGAACCATCAACCACGGAGTGGTTGAATCCTGGATTTGGATGCCACACAGGGCTTCCATTCCAGAAGCAGTGAGGAGAAGAAACGGCACTGGGTGGAGTTTGGAGTTTATAAGGTTATGAGGGGAGTGTAGGAGTCGGGAGTGGAGGAGTCGAGGGGAAATCTTCCTGGCATTTCCGTTTTACCGGCAGGAGTTTGGAGGTTATGAGGTTATGAGGGAGGTGGAGGAGTCGAAGAAGAAATCAAACCTGACAGGGCAGCAACCCCGGAGGGGTTGACTTTGAATAGCCCCGGGTGACAACCCGGGGTTCTGAGCATCAAGGACCATCAACCACGGAGTGGTTGAACCCTGTACTTGGATGCCAAACAGGGCTTCCGTTCCAGAAGCAGTGAGGAGAAGAAACGGCACCGCGCGAGGTTTGAAGGTTATGCGTGCCTGCCATCAGGAGGTTTCGAGGGGGTGGAGGAGTCGGAAGTGTAGGAGTCGAGGGGAAATCTTCTCTGTCTTCCCTCCCGCCACACCGTACAGGCTGATCCACCTTGAACCACCAATTCTTCCGGTTCGACAACTTCAACAGCCGGAAATCGGCTGAATCGGTCGTTTCGCTAATCCGGCCTTCCGTATCTTTGACGGTGCTCATGGACATCCCGGCGATATCGCCATTCCGGCGTTTCCAATCCGTACACTGAGCAATTCAAACAAGGACACTCCTGAACCATGATCATCCTCAAAAAGATAGTCAATCGCCTTTTCTCTACCTCCGCCGCGGGACTCTATATGATCCTGTTTGCTGCCGCCATCGGCGTGGCCACGTTCATCGAGAACGACTTCGGTACCAGTGCCGCCCAGAAGGTGGTGTTCAAGACCAAGTGGTTCGAGTTGCTCCTGGTCCTGTTCGGCATCACCCTGATCGTCAATATCTTCCGATTCCGGATGATCCAGCAGAAGAAATGGGCGATTCTCACCTTTCATGCCGCCATGGTGATCATCCTCATCGGGGCCGGCGTGACCCGGTATTTCGGGTTTGAAGGCATGATGCATATCCGGGAGGGGAGTGCGTCCGACACGTTTCTTTCTGCCGAGACCTATCTGCTCTTTGAGGCGCGCAACGGCCAGGAAACCTTCCGCTTTGATGCACCGGTGCTCTTTGCCTCCCGCGGGAACAACCACTTCCAGGAAACGTATCAGCTGGGCGACAAGCAGATCTCTGTCGAGGTGACCGACTTCATGCCCAATCCAGCCGAGGTCATGGTAGATGATCCCGTGACCGGAGTGCCCATCCTGAAGATCGTGATTGGCGGGATGAGTGGCCGGGAGGAATATTACCTGCGATATGGTGAGACATCAACCATCAAGGGCACCCGATTTGCCTTCGGTGAACAACCTGATCCGACTGCCTTTTCCATCCAGTATGCCAACCAGGAATTGACCTTCGTGGCCCCCGAACCCTACACCCAGATGGTGATGGCCACCCAGACCCGGGACTCCATTGCTCCCGGTGCCGTCTATCCCTTGCGGTTGCGCAGCCTCTACAGCAACGGGACTTCGGGTTTTGTCTTCGGCGATTTCAACCCGCAGGCCCGGGTGGAGATCACCTCTTCCTCCCCCAAGATGCTGAGCAGCAGCATGGGCGGCGTGCTGATGACCATCTCGTCCGGGAGCGACCGGCAGACCCAATACGTCTATGGCCAGCAGGGTGTGGAAGGCCGTCCGAGAGGGTTCATGGTCAACGGGATGCAGGTCGCCGCATCCTATGGCGCCAAGCGGAGGCAGCTGCCCTTTTCCCTGCAGCTGCACGATTTCATCATGGAGCGGTATCCGGGTACCAACAGCGCCTCCTCCTACGCCAGTGAGGTGACCCTGCTCGATCCGCGGACCAAACTGAAACGGGACCAGCGGATCTACATGAACCATATCCTGGATCACGATGGCTACCGGTTCTTCCAGTCCTCCTTCGACCAGGACGAACTGGGCACCTACCTGAGCGTCAATTATGACGCTCCGGGCACCTGGCTCAGCTATATCGGGTATTTCCTCCTGACCCTGGGGATGATCCTCACCCTGTTCTCCCCCAAAAGCCGGTTCCGGAAACTGGGCGAACATATCCGGCAGATCCGGCAGAGCAGGGTCATGGCGGTATGGCTCTTCCTCATGTTGGGTGGCCTGGCCAACGGGCTGTATGCGGTCAACCAGCCGCCGGCCGATCATGCCCGGGAGTTTGGCAAGGTGCTGGTACAGGACCAGAACGGGCGATTCAAGCCGATCAATACCCTGAGCAGCGAGCTCCTCCGCAAACTGTCCAGGAAGGAGACCTACCAGGGGGCCTCAGCCGACCAGGTGATCCTCAGCATGGCCGTGAATCCTCCGCTCTGGTACGCCGAGCCGGTGATCAAGGTGGGCAACCAGACAGAGATCGTGTCGCTGCTGGGTGTAGCTGGGCCGATGGCCAGTTACAATGACTTTTTCAATCAGGACGGTTCCTACAAGTTGAAGGAGGAGATCCGGGCGGCCTTCAATCGCGAGCCTCGTGACCGGGGGGTATGGGAAAAGGAATTGATCAAGATCGATGAACGGGTCAACATCATGAACATGGTCTTTTCGGGCCGGTTCTTTCGGGTGTTCCCCATTCCCGACGATGAGAACCATACCTGGCAATCCCCTGCAGACATGATGCACCAGCACCAGGGGCACACAGGAGAGGACTTCATTTCCCGGTTCTATCCGGCCTACATCCAGACGGTCAGGGAGGCGAAGGCGCAACAGGACTGGGACCTGGCCAACCGGCTCCTGGAGGAGCTGGGGCGATATCAGGCGCAGTTTTCCGCCGAGGTGCTTCCGTCGGATACCCAGATCAAGGCGGAGCTGCTCCTCAATCGCCTGAATATATTCAGCCGGTTGGCTTCCGTGTATGGGATTCTGGCCCTGGTCTTCCTGATCCTGCTCTTCACCTCGGTGTTCAGCCATCAGCTCAACCTGACCTGGCCTATCCGGGTGGCCACCATCGTCCTGGCCCTCGGGTTCCTGATGCACACGATCGGGTTGGGGCTGCGCTGGTATGTCTCCGAGCGGGCACCCTGGAGCAACGGGTATGAATCGATGATCTATATCGGCTGGACCACGGTGCTGGCCGGGCTGATCTTCTCCCGGAAGTCGACTGGTGGATTGACGGCCACGACGGCATTGGCCGCGACCATCCTCATGGTGGCCGGCCTGAGCTGGCTGGATCCGGAGATCACCCCACTGGTCCCTGTGTTGAAGTCCTACTGGCTGACCATTCATGTATCCCTGGAGGCGGGTAGCTATGGCTTCCTGATGTTGGGGGCGATCATTGGGGTACTGAACCTGATCTTCATGATCACCCTGACAGAGGGGAACAAGGGAAAGGTCTACCGGATGATCCGGGAGATGAGCTACATCAGTGAGATGACCCTGATCGGTGGATTGTTCATGATCAGTATCGGGACCTACCTCGGTGGGGTGTGGGCGAATGAATCCTGGGGCCGATACTGGGGCTGGGATGCCAAGGAGACCTGGGCGCTGGTGACCATCCTGGTGTATGCCTTTATCCTGCACATGCGGTTCATCCCCGGCTTGCGGGGGATCTACGCCTATAATGTGGCGTCCCTGTTCGGCTGGGCATCGGTGGTGATGACCTATTTCGGGGTGAATTACTATTTGTCGGGCCTGCATTCCTATGCGGCCGGCGATCCTGTTCCCATTCCGGATTTTGTGTATTACACGGTCGTGGCGTTGGTGGTGATCAGTCTGCTGGCATATTGGCGGCACAAGCGTGTACCGCAAGGCTAGACGCTACGCCAAATGTCCAGATGATTTGGCGTTCGTCGTTGGGGTGTTTTGTCACCATTTTTGCGGTGCCGGCAAAAATGTCGCCAAAACAGCATTGAGTTCCCATTGTACCCCGGGTTTCACCCGGGGCTATTGATGTTCAACCCCTCCGGGGTTGTCGGTTTGGGAGCCGGATGAGTCCAGATACCTCCGCGTCAGGTAATAAATCATATCTTGATCGTAACCACATCCTTCAGCCCGGGGCTATTGATATTCAAACCCTCCGGGATTGTCCACTTGTGTCATGATCAATTGAAATCAAATTGAAATTGGTACAAGGAGAAATAAATGTATTCTCGTATTTTCATTGATTCCTTTCTCCTTCGCGTCTTAGCGTCTTGGCGTTTCTTCCCTTTACCTGTCCTACCCCCGAAAAGAGTTGACCGTTTTTCCGGGTTAAAAACCAGGTAAAAATGGCTACATTAGAAGCGTACAGAGATCGAAAGAGTCGTCAGAACAGGTACTTTAGTGAGAGCTTCCGTAAGAAGAAGGTCCGGGAGATTGAACGCAACCAGACCACCGTTCGGGAAGTAAGCAAGGAGTATGACGTTTCTACTACATCCGTCTATAAATGGCTGTACAAGTACTCCAAGTTGTATCAACGTGATCTTAAACAAGTGGTTGAGCCAATGAGTGACACACGTAAGATCAAGGCATTGCAGGAGAAGATCAAAGAGCTGGAACAGCTGGTGGGCCAAAAACAGATCATGCTGGAGTTCTACGAGAAGATGATGGATCTGGCCGAACAGGAATACGGCATCCCGTTTAAAAAAAAGCGTGGTTCAACACCCTCATCTGGTATTGGGAGAATAGATCGCAACACGGCTGGACAATGAATGCAGTATACGGGGCTACAGGAATGACCAAGCAAAACTTCCACCAGCGGCTGGACAGGTATTTAATCCGGCAGGACGAACAGGCCCAGATGGTGAAAGTCATGCATCAGGTGAGACAAGACCATCCGGCCATGGGTGCAGAATCGATGTACAGGCTATTGTCACCTCAGACCATGGGCAGAGATCGGTTTGAGGCTGTCTATCAATCACATGGGTTTGTTCTGGAGCAGAAACGCAACTATCGAAGAACCACCGATAGTCAGGGTGTACTCCGATTCAAGAACCTGTTGGCCGATATCGAGTTGACAGGAGTCAACCAGGCATTTGGTAGTGATATCACCTACTATCAGATCGGTGAAAGGTTTTACTATCTCACCTTCATTCTTGATCTGTACAGCAGATATCTCAGAGGCTTTAGCGTGAGCAAAACCCTGGCGACCCATGAGACTACTCTCCCCGCTTTACAAATGGCCCTCAAGGGCCTGAATCGAGCCCAGACGCAAGACTTGATCATCCATTCGGATGGTGGAGGCCAATACTACGCCAAGGCATTTACAGCCCTGACCAGGAAGGCAGGCATGCGCAACAGTATGTGCACTTCAGTCTATGAAAACGCTCACGCAGAGCGTATCAACGGGACGATCAAGAACAGCTATCTGAAACACTTCGACCCACAGGACTTCAAGAGCCTCCAGATCCAAACCAAACGGGCAGTAAACCTGTATAACAATGAACGTCCCCATAAGGCTCTGGGTGGGTTAAGCCCTAAAGCATTTGAGCAGACCCTATTGAGTTATCCACAATCTTTTGAGTTTCTAACAAAGAAAAAAGAAGCAAAAAAGAAAGGTGATGATAAGAGTAACCTTATTCTTAAATCAACCTCTAAAACGGTCAACTCTATTTAGGGATAGGTCAACCCTTCACCCTTTACCCTTCACCCAATACCCATGACCAACCATCACCGCCTCCTGCTCATCAAATGGGTGCATACCGTGATCTGGGCCATTTTCGTCGCGTTGATCTTCTACGTCGTGTACAGCGGGATATCCGGCCGGATCACGATGTGGACATGGATCGGCATCGGACTGGTCATCGGGGAAGGCATCGTGTTGGCGATCTTCGGGATGTCCTGCCCACTAACGGTGATGGCTCGGCGTTACTCGGATTCAGAACGGGCCAATTTTGATATTTTCCTGCCTGAGTGGTTGGCGAGGTATAACAAGGTTATTTTTACGACCCTTTTTCTCATCGGATTGGGGATGGTCGCCTGGCGATCCTGGTAGCCTGACCGTTCGGTCGGCTTATTTGAAAAGCACATGGTCCTAAAGGATACGGGCAAGAAAAATAAGGAACGAAGATGGCAGGAAGCAGCATGACGAATCGGTTGGAACCGGGTCGTTCACAAGCTTTGCAGCAGAGCATGAACATTCGATTTGAACCCATCAATTGTTGCGCATGAAACCAACCAATGATCAGATCAAGGAGATATCCAGTGAATTGGATCTTGGCTTGCTGTGTTTTTACCACATTCCAACCGGAAGGATCATTTCTTACCCGGATCCGGATGATCCGGATGTGGATCCGGAACCGTGGCAGGAAGACATGGATTTTGTGGCTGTTGAACGCGAGCAGGTTGTCCAGTTTGAACGGATGACGTCTTCCGAGGAATTCCGGATCATGGAGGCTTTTGTTCAGACGGTACCAAATATTCATGTTCAGTCCAGGCTACTTCAAGCCCTGGAAAACCGGAAGCCGTTCCGGCATTTCAAGCAGTTGATCGATGCGTCCGCCTATCGGCAGGACTGGTTTAGCTTCCGAGACCAGGCCCATGTCGATTATGTAAGAGAGCAGGTGGACGCCAGGCGCTGGTGATTGCAGCAGGCCCGAGACTCCAGGCGTCCTGTGCCAGCAAGACATCCATGGTTGATCCAGTCACCATTCGACACATCCGGTGTCCGGTCGAGGTGCGGGTCCACAGCAGATGAAGTATTGTTTCTAATATCCAGCCATACCACATTCATGTTTCGAATCCGTTGAGGGGTTAACAGCAAGGAAAGATGATCATATCTTTTGTTGTATGTCAGCATCTTGCAGGTCATCTCAACGAGCAAAGCGAGGTGAAATATTCTGACCTGAGGTATTTGTGGCTGGGAGATTCATCCCATAGCAATACTTCTTCGGTCATCTATCAGGAATCCCTTGAATAATCAATATGTCGATTCATTTCTGAAATATCGGTTGTTCCAGAAGTGGCCATTTCCCCTTTTCCGGAGAAATATTTATTTTCAGCATTTACCCCCTCCTCGATCTGGCCGATCGACCGGGTCAAATAATGATTGAATGGAACAGGAATTTTCAGGAGTTGATATGAATAATAAATTGATCGATCGGCGAAAAGACGGGTTATTGGCAGGAGTGTCCCTGCTGCTCATGGCCGTGGCCGCCGGGTTTTCCTTTGGCTATGTGTACAGCGGCATGGTCATTCCCGACCAGGACAGCCAGACCATGGCGAACCTCTCCGAAGGCATGGGCCTTTTCCGGGCGGGAGCCTGGGGATGGGTCCTGGTCCTCATCCTGGATGTGGTGGTCGCCGTGGCGCTGTACCGGTATTTCAAGCCCGTCCATGCGGCACTCTCTGCCCTCGCCGGGGCACTCCGGCTGGTCTATTCGGCCATCCTGGCCTGGGCCATCAGCCATCTGTTCACCGCCATGGGGCAGGTGATCTCCGGAGCGGATGCTGCCGAAGTCATCACATCGCTGAACACCTTCGAAGGGATCTGGTCAGGCGGCCTGGTCGTCTTTGGCCTGCATCTGATCGGCCTGGGCATGTTGAGCCTCCGATCGGGATTCGTCCCCCGACTCTGGGGATGGCTCCTGGTGGTGGCCGGACTGAGCTATACGGGTGTCCACGGGGCCAGGGTCTTATTGCCGGGCATGGAAGCCCAGGTGCAACAGGCAGAGATACTCCTCAGTCTGCCCATGGCACTTGGTGAACTGGGCTTTGCCATCTGGCTGATCTATGCCTTCTTCCGGACCAGAAAACCTGCCGTATGAGGTATCTGGTCAGCGGACTGAAGATCCTGGGGCTCCTGGTGGGCCTCCTCCTCCTGCTGGTCGTGGTTGTGATCCTGGCGGACAGGATGCGCACCGGTTACCTGCAGGTGGATCAGGTGCCGGAGGCGGCCGAGAACAGCTACGTCCTTCGCCATGTGCATGTGCTGCCCATGACGTCGGACACCGTCCTGTTCGACCACAGCATCCGCATCCGCGACGGGGTGATCGAGGCCATGGGGCCTGATCTGGCTGCCGAAGGACTGCCGGAGGTGGACGGCGAGGGACGGTACCTCCTGCCCGGACTGATGGACATGCATGTGCATGTCTGGGATGATTATGAATTGGGTCTTTATCTGGCCAGCGGGGTGACCGCGGTTCGTAACCTGTGGGGACAGCCCATGCACCTTCGGATGAAGGAAAAGATCCGTTCGGGGAAGATCCTCAGTCCGGCCTTCTTTACTTCCTCGCCCAAGCTGACCGGACCCGATTATGCCGGGGATGACAACCTGCAGTTGGCATCGGTGGAAGAGGCCCGGGAAAAGGTCGCTTCCTGTGCGGAGCGCGGATATGATCTGATCAAGACCTACAACGGCCTCACCCCGCCCCTCTTCGAGGCCATCCTGGCAGAGAGCCGGCAGCAGGGCCTGGATGTGGTGGCGCACCCGAGTGCCCTCTTGCCCTACGATGCGCATTTCCGCGAGCCCATCCGCTCGATCGAGCATGTCGAGGACATCGTTCAGCAGCCGCTGGACTACCATCTGGACACAATGAAACTGGACGAGGTGGTCGCCGGCTATGTCGCCCATCCCGGATCGGCCCTGTGTCCGACGGCGGTGGTCTTTGCCAATATCCATCGCCTGATCACCGAGCCGGAGATCCTGGAGGAGGAGGCCCTGGCCGCGATGAACCCCCTGATCCGCCGGGTGGACAGCCGGGCCCAGTTCGACCGGTGGTCCCGTACGCGTGCGGAGGACCTGGACATCGGGGAGAAGATCCGGATGCAGCACGACTTCCACCTGCTGGCCATCCGCAAGTTGCACGAGGCGGGGGTGCGGATCATCTGTGGGACCGACGCGGGGATCGGGATCACCCCGCCGGGAGCGTCCATTCATGAGGAGCTCGGATTTTACCTGCAGGCGGGCATGAGTCCTTACGAAGCATTGCTGACGGCCACGGCCCATCCTGCCCGGGTGCATGCCTTCCTGGAGGATATGGGCACCATCGCACCCGGAAAGCGGGCCAACTATCTCCTGGTCGACGGCGATCCGCTGGAGGACCTGTCCGTCCTGGCTGATCCGCAGGTGGTCAGTGTCAACGGCCGGCGCATGGCAGCGGGCACCCTGGATCATTTCCGGGAGCGGGCCCTGGACCGACACAACCTGATCGTGACCGGATTGCGCTATGCGGAGTACCTGCTGGTGGAGCGATAGGAGGATATCCTGCTTCCTGGGCCCGGCCCTGTCCCTTCTCACCCACGTTCACGGGTGAGCCTGGGTATCTTCTGCAGTTTCCTGAGAACAGTATAGCCCCGCAACAGGACCAAGCCTGGACAGAGCCTGTGGGGTGCCTGGTTCAACCCTTTGGATATACTTGATATATACTTCATCTATACTTGAAACATACTTGATCTATACTTTATTCCTACTTCATTTATACGTGATTCCTATGTCATCTACAGATGAACGATGGGTTATTCACAGGCTGTCCTTACCTTATCCATGCAGGAATGCTGCTCTGCCGAGCCGGGAGCAGCCCAGGGTGGGCACTCCTGGAGAATACGGGTTGGGAAGGGTGGGGGCCAGGGCTATGGTACTTCAGAAAGATAGCCCTCGATCTTCACTTGTCCCGAAAGGTAAAGACCAGGCCCGGCTACAGGGAGAAAAGGAGGCATGTATTCACGTTTTCTGCGTATGTTTACGTATTGAATTTTCGTGAATTTGTCAGGACGCCGGGATAGGAATAGTCAACTGGTTATCCTATCTTTATGGAGGGTCGGGCTTGTGATCTTTCTGTGAACATATATGGATATATAGGCAATAGTTGCACGTATACACTAGTTGGTGGAATGTGTTACCATCGCCATAGGACTGTAAGAAATGACAAGAATTAATTTAGATTGACATCAGTTTAACTACCTTTGTGAGGTTTACAGAAAGAATTTAGAAACAATGAAATTAACGATAAAAAATCTAGGTAAAATTGAAAGTTGTCAACTAGAGTTGAATAACTTAACAATTCTAGTTGGTGACAATAATTCGGGAAAAACCTATGTTACTTATAGCACATATGGAGCATTAAAATATTGGAGAGATTTTATTAACTACAACAATTTTAAGGACGTTGAGCAAAAAATCAAATCTGATGGGCAAATCGTTCTAAACCAAGCTGAGATTGTTTTATTAGTCGATAAGTGTATTAAAAGCGAAAGTGATAAATTTAAAAGAAGAATTAGAGACTTATTTAATGACAAAGAAAAAATTTTTGAAAACGCTTCTGTAAAAATTGAATTTGATAAACCAAAACAATTCGAAGACTGTGAAAGAAAAATTAGAATTGGTGAGAATATTAGTTTTGAAGGTAGTATAAAGAACAACTCACTTACAATTTTCTTTAAAAATTCTTCAAAGGAAGAACTCAGCGATAGTATGATACGGAACATTGTTGGTGATTTATTTTCTATATTAGTATTTGATAGCATATTCCCCGACCCTACAATTATAACTGCCGAAAGATTGGGAATTTCTCTTTTTTACAAAGAGCTTGATGAAAGAAGAAATTCGATGATTGAAGGCTTGCAAAAACTTGATGAAAAGGATGAAAGTATTCATCCGATAGAGTTAATTATGAATATGAGTGCCTATTATGCAACTCCGATTAGAGATCACATTGCTTTCACAAGGAACCTTGATAATATAAAAAAGAACCAAACAGACTTGGATATAAGTTATCCTGCTGAAATCATTAAAGAAATTCTAGGTGCAGAATTTAAAAAGGAGAATAAGCAAGATATACGTTTTTACACAAAGAACAAGAAAAATAATAGATTCGATATTCCATTATATTTAGCATCATCATCTGCTAGATGCATTGTAGATATTTATTTTTATTTAAAGCACGTAGCAAAAAAAAGCGATGTACTAATAATTGACGAACCTGAAAGCCACTTAACATTGAGAAATCAGAGGCTTATGGCAAAGTTGATTGCTGCAATTGTCAATTTAGATATTCGTGTATTTATTACTACGCATAGTGACTTTTTAATTAAGGAGCTCAATAATCTTGTGCTTCTTAGTAATGATTTCACTGGGAAAAATGAATGGCTTAGCAAAAATAAAAAGTTTTACAATTCATTAGATAAAATTGACAAAAATTTGATCTCTGTATATCAAGCAACCAATGGAACTCTAACCGCTATGAAAATTACAAATAAAGGTATAGAGATTCCATTCTTTGATGAAGAAATCAATTCTTTGTTTCACACTTCCTCTGACCTTGACTATTTTATTGAATAATGAAAGAGATATTTTGTAATGAACAGGTTGTTCAGGACTTCGACCAATTCGCAGGTGAGCTTAGACTTCAAGAAGAAGCTACCAAGCAATCTATCACAATTGGTGGAGTGCCAAATAATGCAATTTTGTTAAAACTTGATATTGATAGACGCAATTATAAAGTACGTTCAGCTTATTTGAGAAGGGGGCTAGAATTTATACATAAAGGTTGTGATTACTGTCTAATTCTACCAGATAGGAACCTTGCAATTCTTTTCGAGTTAAAATCAAATAATCCAAAAGGTTATGCCGATCAATTTATTGCATCAGAGCTTTTTATTGAGTATTGTGTAAAACTTTGGAATAAACTCAACTGTATAAATTTAACTTTTGAATTCAAGAGAATTTTGCTTAGTCCAAAGTATAATTATAATTACACAAGAAATAATGAATTACATACTTTGAATAAAACTGATAGATGCAATAACGAGGTGAGAGTTTATTCACCTGGATTTCCTTTAAGAATGAGACTTGAAAAAGTATTATAAAAGAGCAATAGCCACCAACAGACGCTTGGCACAATGGCAGGTGAATTGGATGAAGTGACTGTTTCATAAAGTGTGTCAATGATTCAAGAACTTACACGTAAATCATTGACATATGGAAAACAAAGAGTTTGATTTTGAAGCCTCAAAGCGGAAGCGATGGAGCGACTAAAGGTCAGAAAAGGCCTCTTGGGTACTGAAGGAGCCTTTACGCCATTGATCAAAAACTTTCAGAAGAGGCCTTGGAGGGTGAGTGAGAGGCTCACATTGCTGAAGAAGATCTCGCAAATCGAAAGAATGGCAAAGGGAAGAAGACGGTCCGTACCACACATGGCCGGGTAGAGATCGATACACCACGTGACCGGGCCGGTAGTTTTAATCCAGAGGGCCTGGCAAAGCGACATAAGCAGTTTCTTAGTGATATCGAGCGTCAGAGCTTGGCCTTGGATGGACTCGGAAGGCTAACATTCGAGTGATTTGTATTTTTAAGCCGCTACAGCAGTTAACATGTATTCTTCATTCGTGTCATCCAAACGTTACACTATGTCCAGATTCTTATTGACGTGCACATTCATTCTATTGGTCACATGTCTATTTGGCCAGGACGGCAGGACGCTTCATGCCGGAATATCCGTCGAGCCGGGGATGTCCTGGCTGGTCTTCGATGATCCGGATTATAGTCCGGCCTCCCGATCTGTCCATGCGTCCCTGGCCGGACATGCCATCCTGGATTTGGGTACTCGGTTCCAGGCATCCCTGGGATTGGGGTTGCGATATCTGAACGTGGATCAAATCGATTATACCAGCACTTGGGGATGTGATCACAACGGGACAGGTAGCCTTGATCCATTTCACTCCTGGGTGGAGGTGGACTATTCCCAGGTTTATTTGTCTGTCCCGTTGGGACTGAAATGGAAGTTGTTTCCTGGTCAAAACTCCCTGTATGTCAAAGGTGGTGCATCGGGTGAGTTCTTCTTTGGACGATCGGGGTCAGTCGATGTCTATGAATGTGGTCTGCTTTCGACCATCTCCTCATGGCCCGGATATGATCCGGAGAAGTTTCTTGTTCTAGGGCAAGTGGGCGTCGGTTATGAACTGATGGTCAAAGAGAAGTCCACCTTCTTTATTGAGCCTTCGATCAGCTATTCCTTTAGCCGGTTGTTTGAACCTATGATTTTGATCAACAACAGCCGGTTCATGGCCGCTGGTCTATCGATCGGTTGGATTTTTGGTTAGACGGAGAAGGGATATATGATCCCGCTCACTTCACCCCCACCGCCTCCTCCATGATCAGATCATGCCGATACCCCGCACCGAAATCCTTGTCCTGGGCGATGGTGACCTCGACGGTGACGATGGCCCCCAGGGGGATATTCTCGTCCGTGGTAACGGTGAGGTCGTAATTGTCGGCAGTACCGTCCTGGAGGTGAATCCTATTGAGGTTCATGACGATTATCCGCCCTACTTTTCGGTAAATGTGATGTGCTGGACTGTTTGTTTGGACAGGGAAGGCACTATCGGGGATGAACTGGTGCTGCGCGAAAAATCGACACTCTAGGCCGAGCCAATCATCAGCTACTTTCTTGGGAAGAACTACGAGAATAGGTCTGTGGTCAATAACAGCTGATTCATGACTGCTGGATTGGCTGTGGGATTAATGTTTTTCTGACCAGGGTTCAAACAGTCCGACGTTGGATTTTCTGACATCCGTGCAGGATTACTATCTGCAATAAAAAATATATCCTATTTTGTGAGGAAACTCGGATATGCCTGTGTTGGCTATCCCTGACTGGAATATAATCATGTACTTTATGGGACGGTTATTCAGTGTTTTTTGTTTCCTGATGGTTCAACCCTTTTGTCTGGTCAGCCAGATTGAATATATGGCAAAAGGGCGATCATTCCCAGAAGAACAGAAATATGTTGATTTGGTGCCGGATATGGTCCGCAAAGACCCCGAAAAGGATACAGTATTGGCAAAGATCATGCAGGCCTTCAGGAGGACAGATCTATATGGAATCAAAGAGAACTTATCCGTAGCGATCCAAAATGAACTTCCACGAATTGATTCGATTATGGAAGCATTCGAGCAAACATATAAAGGTATTGACTCCATTTACCTGTATGAACATGCTGCAGTTTCATTCAGTACGGAGGGCAGCCAGGGCCGGACAGAATTCACTCACAAGCATTTTGAATCCTTGACAATGGAATACCAGTATGTATGCGGAGATGAAACATGGATCAATAAAATAACCATCAACGACAAAGTTTTTCCAAATGGGATTACACGGGTAGAGCACTTGAATCATGCATTGAATTATAAGCAATTAAGTGACCAGCAGAAATATGAAACTGCGAAAGAATTGGCGGCCATGCTAACCATTCGAGAAGGTAGAAAAATAAACGACTATGCAGTGATGCTATCTCCAATTGAACTCTCGAGGTTGAATGGCAAATATTCCTGGAGTGCAATCATTGTGGGAAAATATCCGGAAGCTGTCGATGCAGCACTGAAGGCCTTGGAGCTATACCCCGCAAATGTTGCCATGCATTCCTATCTTGCACTGGCTTATGCACAACAGGGTATGTGGGATGAAGCAAAGCAGGAATATCTTTTTTTTGAAGATACGTCCTTCAGAGATGCTGCCGTCAAGAATATTTTTTTAAAAGATCTTCAGAAGTTGGAAGACCTGGGTATTGATGTGAAATTCAAGTCAGAAATACTTGAATTATTGAGAGTAGAATAAGGTGAAGGCTGTGACGTTTGCACGATGCATTCTAATATCGACTATCCACTTATGCGGGTAGTATTCGTCAAGAATTGTGTAATCAGAAGGTGATTATCACTTCACCACCATCGCCTCCTCCATGATCAGCTCATACCGATACCCCGCGCCGAAATCCTTGTCCAGGGCGATGGTGCCCTCGACGGTGACGATGGCCCCCAGGGGGATGTTCTCATTCGTGGTGACGGTGAGGTCGTAGTTGTCGCCGGTGCCATCTTGCAGGTGGATCCAGTTGCGGTTCATGATCATGGGGTTCACCTTGATGACCTTGCCGGTGATCCGGACGGTCTTGCCTGCATATTTCTTCGGATCGGCAGTCAGGGTGCCGATGGTGATGGCCCCGGCAGCCGGGGTAATGGCCGTCGGCGGGGCGATGGTCGGATGTCCTTCCGGTATGTCGCCGCCAGCGGCGGCCGTGCCAGGAGCGCCCAATTTCCGGATGTCGGAGACCAGGTAGAGGGTTTCGAAGACCCGGTTGTATTCCCGGCTCAGGAAATTCTGTTTCTTCAATCCACCCCGGTAGATCAGGCGATCACCGACGGCAACCTCGCTTCGGGGAATGGCGATCCAGTAGGTGTCTTCCCCTTCGGTCACGGACAGGTAGGTATACTTCTCCGTGTGCAAGACCTCCTTCACCTCGACCTGGTGTTCGGCCGAGGCTGACGCGCCGGCATTGATCTGGTCGAGCACACTTTCGCCGGCTGCCGGAGCGGCAGCGTCCGAGGTGCTTTCGATCACCTTGGGTTGGTCGCTGCAAGCGGTGATCAGGAGGAAGGACAGGAGGAAAAGAAAGAAGGTTCTGGACATGATTGGATTGATTCAAAGACAGGGTAAAAGTAGTCGTTCCGGATGGTTCGCCCAATGCCAGGGCATGGACAGCCTGGTCAGATGCGTTGCATCAGCTTGGTGTTGAACCGGCTGACCGTCGGGTAGCGGGCATCAAATGTCTCTTCATAATAGACGTAGAGGGCAAGTTTGCGGGTAATGCGCCAGGACAGGCTGAGGCCGGCGATATCCTGGTGTGTCTTTTCTTCCGACCAGGTGGGTTGGTAATCCACCCAGCGGTAGTACAGGTCGCTGTTCAGCCGCCCCTTGAAGAAATCCCGGGTATAGCGGCACCCGTAGTAGCGACTGCTCTGGAAGCCGGTTTCCAGGGCATTGACCGTGAGGGTCAGATTCCCCTTCACGACCGGCAGGCGGCTGTAGGTGATGTAGCCGTTGATATTCTGGGAGGTGTTGATATTGCTCTTCTGGAAGCGCCAGCTGGCATTGGCGCCCAGGGACACGCGTTTGAAGATCCGGTAGTTGGCGCTGACCCGGAGACCCTGGCGGGTCTCTTCATCGATCAGCTGGTCGATGTAGTTCTTGAACGACTCGAAGAAGATCACATTCTTCCGGTTGTCATAGGAGACCGAGGCACTCAGGGTCCGGGAGAACCGGTACCGCAACGAGGCGAAGAGGTTGGTCATCGACAGGGAATTGCTGACCTCCTCATTCACTTTCTGGTAGAGGTCCATCTCGCAGGAGGCGAAGACATTCAGGTTGGGCAGCAGGTTGTCGGTATGCTGGAAATAGATGAATCGCCGGTCGACGGCAGCCCCGTTGTGCTGTTCGATGAAGGCCAGGGTATTCTGCTGGCTGCGGCCCGGGGTCTGCGTGGAAAAACCAAGATAGGCCCCGGCCTGGAACATGGACGGATCGATGCGATAGTCCTGGAGGTTGGGGCGTGACCCGGCCATCAGTCCGATCTGGAAGGGGCCAAAAGCATGCTCGGCCTGGAGGCCGTCGATGGCGCCCATGCTGGAGATGCGCGGGTTGATCTTCCGGCCCAGGGTCAGCCGGGTGCGGTCGGAGGGCTCGTAGCGGACGGCCAGGTTGAAGATCTTCAGGGCATCGAAGACGTTCTCGGTCACTTCGTTCCACTCGCCGGCAACATGCCGGAAGGTGAGGTAGGCTTCCACGGACAATGGTGACTGGCGCAGGTGGTCTCCGCGAAAGGAGAGTCCGTGCCGGAACCGGTGCTGCGGGGCATCATCCGAGAACACGCTATAGGACGCTGCCGAGATCCGGCCGGTGATCTTTTCTTTCCGGTCAGCGGAGGGCGACCCGGCCTCTGCTTCTTCGACGGGTTCATCCTGGGGGGCCGGCAGGTTGGTGATGGGCGGCTCCACCGGTCCTGGCTGGGTGATCGGCTCTTCGCTCTCCTCCTTTGGCAGAGGGCGTGGCAGGGGCGCCAGGGCCATCAGGGTCATGCCTTTTTCCGGGGTCCACTCCCCGATGGGCTGGGCCACACAGGAGATGGAGGACTTCTGCAGGACCACCAGGGCTGGCATCCAGCGATCCTTCTTTTTCAGGAAAAGTGTGTCGCCCAGCGGAATGGCCTCCGTGTCGGCGAATTTCACATAGACATTGCTGGCGGTGAGGTAGGAGATGGTTCCTTCGGCCACCACGGATCGCTCCTGAGCCCACAAGGGCAAGGATACCAGCAACAGGAAAGAAAAGGCCAGAAGGCGATCCATTGTCATGTCAGTTCACTAGTCTTCACCGGTCGGGTGGCAGGAATAGCAGGCCTGGCTGTTATAACTGTACCCCGGTACATCCTCATGTTTGTCCGCCAGGTCGACCGGGTCGTCATGCTCGTGGCAGTCGATGCAACTGAAGACGGAATAATTCCCCGGCGTGGTATGGCATTCCGAGCACTGGTTCCACTCGCCTTCATGCTTGCCGCTGTAGATCGGGAAGTATTGGCCGTCGTGATCCCAGGTGGCGGGCACCCAGGCATTGGTGGCATGGCAGGCATCACAGTTGGTCGGGAAGCCGGCCTGCTCATGGTCGGGATCATTAGTGGCGTTGTACTCCGCGGCGTGGCAGCCATAGCACGTATTGGGGGTATTGTTGTAGTCCCCGTTGTGGCAGGCGGCACAGTCATTGGCGATGCCCGCATGTGCCCCGGTCAGCGGCCAGAAGTCATCATGAATGGGGAAGGTGGCGGGGAACCAGTCGGGGTCGGTCGTATGGCACAAAGCACAATCGGTCGGCAATCCCAGGTTCTGGTGATTGGGATTGGCACTCGCATTATAATCGGGTGTATGGCAACCGGCACAAGTGTTCGGTGTGTTGTTGTAATTCCCCTGGTGGCAACTGTTGCAGTCCACATTCTCATGGGCTCCTTCCAGCGGCCAGAAGCTGTTGTGATCAATTGTTGCGGGGATCCAACCATTCTCATTGTGGCAGATCACGCAATCGGTGGGGAATCCGGCATTCTGGTGGTTGGGGTTGCTGGTCTGGTTGTAGTCCGCGGCATGGCACCCGTAACAGGTGTTCGGCGTGTTGTTGTAATCCCCGTTGTGGCAGGCCGCGCAGTCGTTGGCCACGGCCACGTGCGCTCCATTGAATGGCCAGAAGTTGTCGTGGATGGGGAAGGTGGCCGGCATCCAGTCGGGATTGGTCGTATGGCACAGGGCACAGTCTGTCGGCAGTCCGAGAGACTGGTGGTTGGGATTGGTGCTGGCATTATAGTCCGGGGTATGGCACCCGGCGCAGGTATTGGGCGTGTTGTTGTAGTCGCCGTTGTGGCAGGCCGCACAATCATTGGCGACAGGCAGGTGCCCTCCGTCCAACACCCAGTAATCGTCATGGATGGAGAAGGTCGCCGGACTCCATCCTGGTGCCGTGGTATGGCAGGATGCACAGTCCGTTGGGAAGTTGAGTGCGGTATGGTTGGGGTTGGCCGACTGGTTGTAATCCGGCAGGTGGCATCCCTCGCAGGTGTTCGGGGTATTGTTATAGTTGCCGGCATGACAAGCGGCACAGTCGTTGGCGATGGGCAGGTGCGCTCCATCCAGCACCCAGAAGTTGTTGTGGTCCGGGAACTGGGCCGGGCTCCACCCCGGGTCGGTGGTGTGGCACTGTGCACAATCCGTCCCGAAGTTGAGGGCGATATGGTTCGGATTGGCCGTCTGGTTGAAGTCGGTCATATGACAGGCATCGCAGTTGGTCGGCGTGCCCTGGTACCCGGCGGCATGGCAGGAGGCGCAATCGACGGAGACATGCGCGCCGGTCAGTGGGAAGTTGGTCAGGCTATGGTCGAAGGCATCATTGGCATCACCGGTCGGATGACAGGCGTAACAGGAATTGCTGTTGTAGGAATATCCGGGGATGCCCTGGTGATCATTGTCCGTCTCCGGATTCAGGTGACACCCGGTACAGCTAAATTCCGTGTAGTTGTTGGGATTGATATGGCATTCCACACATTGCGACCATTCGCCCTGGTGCTTGCCGCTGTAGATCGGGAAATACTGGGCATCGTGATCGAAGTCGGCCGGGACCCAGGCATTCTCGGTATGGCAGCTGGCGCAATCCGTAGAGAACTGGGCTGCTACATGGTTCGGGTTCTGGGTGTTGTTGAAATCGTCGCTGTGGCACCCGAAGCAGGTGTTGGGCGTGTTGTTGTAATTCCCGTTATGGCAGGCGGCGCAATCATTACTGATACCCGCATGCGCCCCCATGAGCGGATAGAAATCATCGTGGATGGGGAAGGTGGCCGGCATCCAGTCCGGGGCGGTGGTATGGCATAGGGCACAATCCGTGGGCAGTCCCAGGGCCTGGTGGTTGGGGTTGGTGGCCCCGTTGAAATCCGGAGTATGACAGCCGGCGCAGGTATTCGGGGTGTTGTTGTAGTTGCCGTTGTGGCAGGCGGCACATTCACTGGCGATGGGAATGTGTGCTCCGTCCAGGACCCAGAAGTTGTCATGATCCGGGAATTGGGCCGGGCTCCAGCCGGGCTCGGTGGTATGACAGGTGGCACAATCCGTCGAGAAGTTGAGGCCCTGGTGATCGGGATTGGACGCAGTGTTCCAGTCGGGCATATGGCAGGCATCACAATTCGTTGGCGTGCCGGCATATCCGGCCGCATGACAGGCAATGCAGTCGGTGGTGGTATGGGCCCCGGTCAGCGGGAAGCCGGTGCTGTTGTGGTCAAAGGCATCATTGGCGTCGCCGGTCGGGTGGCAGGCCAGGCAAGAGGTACTGTTGTAGGTGTATCCCGGAACCCCGTTGTGTTCATTGTCCGTTTCGGGATTGGTATGGCAGGTCGTGCAGGTGAATTCGGCATAATTGGCCGGGTTGGTATGACAGTCCGTACACTGGTCCCACTCACCCAAATGCTTGCCGCTGTAAATGGGGAAATACTGTCCGTCATGGTCGAATGTGGCCGGCGTCCATGCGGATTCCGTATGGCAGCTGGCGCAATCACTGGAGAATTGGAGGGCCAAGTGATCCGGGTTGGTGGTCTGGTCGTAGTCCGACTGGTGGCATCCGGCACAGGTGTTCGGTGTGTTGTTGTAGTCGCCATTGTGGCAGGTCGCACAGTCGTTGGCGATGGCGGCGTGAGCCCCGTTCAACGGGTAATAATCGTGGTGGATGGGGAAGGTGGCCGGTGACCATCCGGGATCGGTGGTATGACAGCCGGCACAATCCACCGGAAATCCGAGCACGGGGTGGTTGGGGTTGGCCGACTGTTCAAAGTCCATCATATGGCAGGATGAACACTCTGTCGGAGTACCCGCATAGCCCGAGGCGTGACATTGCAGGCAATCGGTACTGGCATGCGCCCCGGTGAGGGGGAAGGCGGTCATGCTGTGATCAAACACGTCATCCGCACTGCCGGTCGGGTGGCAGGCCAGGCAGGAGGTGCTGTTGTAGGTATACCCCGGCACGCCATTGTGTTCATTGTCCGTCTCCGGGTTGGTATGGCAGGTGGTGCAGGTGAACTCGGCGTAATTCGCCGGATTGGTATGACAATCCACACAGGCATTCCACTCTCCATTATGTTTGCCACTGAAGATCGGGAAGTACTGCCCGTCGTGATCAAAGGTGGAGGGCACCCAACTGGATTCGCTGTGACAGGATGCACAATCCTGGGAGAACATCAGGGCTCCATGATCCGGATCGGTGGTCTGGTCATAGTCGGTCTGGTGGCAGCCGGCGCAGGTGCTCGGGGTATTGAGATAATCCCCGTTGTGGCAGGCGGCACAATCGTTGGCAATGAGGGCATGCGCCCCGTTCAATGGATAGAAATCATTGTGGTTGGGGAAGAGGGCCGGATTCCAGTCGGGGTCCGTGGTATGGCAGGCCGCACAATCCATGGAGAATCCCAGGTCGATGTGGTTGGGGTTGACCGTCTGGTTGAAGTCCTGGGTGTGGCACGCCGAACATTCCGTGGGGGTGCCGGTATAGCCGGCGGTATGGCAGGATGCGCAATCGACCATCAGGTGGCTGCCGGTCAGCGGGAAGGCGGTCATGCTGTGATCGAACACATCGTCAGCATCCCCGGTGGGATGGCAGGCCAGACAAGCCGTGCTCGAATAGGTATAGCCGGTGACCCCTGTATGGTCATCATCCGTTTCCGGATTCATGTGACAGGTGATGCAGGTGAATTCCGCATAATTAGCCGGGTTGGTATGGCACTCGGCACAGGACGTCCATTCGCCCTGGTGCTTGCCGGAGTAGATCGGGAAGTAGGTCGCATCGTGGTCTTGGTAGGATGCAGGAGTCCATCCCGGATCGGTGGTGTGGCAGGCGGCACAGTCGGTGGAGAATCCACTCTGGACGTGGTTGGGATCCAGGGCGGCCTGGAAATTGGCGGCATGACACGAGACGCAATCCGTCGGCGTATTCTGGTAGGTTCCGTTGGTGTGGCACTGGGCGCAATCCGTGATGGCATGACCCAGGGTCAGGGGGAAGAAGCTGTGGTCCACCTTGTCCGTATTCCAGTCGATCTGGTTAATGTCATGGCAATCCGCACAATTGGTGGAGAAGTTGTTCTTGACGTGGTCGGGGCTGGTGGTGGCCTGGAAGTCCTGCAGGTGGCAGTTGACACAGTCGTTGCCCAGGCGATCGAAGCGCAGGCCGGTCTCCGACTTGTGACAGTCGAAACAGCTCACGGCGGCATGTGCGCCCACCAAGGGAAAACCATTATCGAAGTGGATCTCGGTCACATTATCCACCAGCCAGTTGTTGGCCGTGTGACAACGGGCACAATCCTGGCCAACGGTCTGTTGGTGGACGTCCACATGGCATGATATGCATTCGGAGCTGGCCTCTGAAAAGACCATGGAGGAATGGCAGCTGCGGCAATCTACCAGGGCATGCTGTCCTTCCAGGTCAAACCGGGTGGTCTCGTGCGAGAAGGCCATGTCCTCGCGAAGGGGCTTCCAGCCAGAGGGGGTGTGACAATCGGCACAATTGATGGCAAACTGCTCCCCATGCGGCGACTGGCCAGACAAGTGAAAGGCCAGAAGGAGCAACCATCCTATTTGTGACAATCTATACATGCAAACTTCTCGATCTTATAGCGCACAAAAGTTACACCGTTTTCCGTCTCCGGAAGATGACATTCGTCACATCCGATCTCGGCATGTCGACCCTCCAGGGGAAAGGCGGTTCGGTCGTGGTCAAAAAAGTCGGCCGTCCACCCGTCGAAGCCATGACACCGCTTGCAATCCGTCGATCCGTCCTCGTCAAACTGGGTCCCATGTACATTCTCATGACATCCTGTACAGGATGATGCCAAATCTACGAATTTCCCATACGGAAAGCCAGTTTCGGGGACATGACAGGCCCGGCATTCCTGCTGAAGGTGGATTCCTAGCAGCTGAAACGGCGTCTGGTCATGATCGAACCGGCTGTCGCGCCATCGCGACGTGAGATGACACACATCGCAGCGATGGTCCGGATCGTATTTCTCAGGTATCTGGCCATTATGGACATCGGCATGACAAGCGGTGCATTCCTTGCCCAGATCCCGGAACACCCATTTCTCCTCCTTCAGATGGCAGGCAAAACAAGGCGTGGCCAGATGGGCGCCATCCAGTGGGAATGCCGTTTGTGCATGGTCTTCCATTGTGAATAGACTGCCCTGGAAGCCATCCACGGTATGACAGTCCGCACAATCGCGAATGGTCCCTTCCCGGGCAAACTGGCCTTCATGGTAATCGGCATGACAGGAGGCGCAAGTGTTGTGGGGCAGGGGATCGAGGAAGCTCTCGGTGTGACAATCCCGGCAGTCGACCTGCTGGTGCTTGCCCAGCAGGGCAAACTCGGTGAGGCTGTGGTCGAACTGGTCCAGGTTCTTGATCGAGGTGAATGATTCTTCCTGGTGGCAGTTGGCGCAAGCGTTCCCAAAGCGGCCGTCGTGGGTGTCCTCGTGGCACTGGATGCAATCGGACGTCTGGATGCCCGTTCGATCCTGGAACAGGACCCGTGGGGCAGCATCCAGGGTATGGCAGGAGGCACAATCCGTCTGCTGATGTTTGCCCTTCAAGGGGAAGTCGGTGCGGTTGTGATTGAATCGGACCCTGCCGCGAAATTCGTCGAAGCCTTGTTCGGTATGACATTCACTGCAGTGGTTGAGGAGGTGGTTCTGGTGGGGATCGTCATGACAGGAACTGCATTCGGAGAACGGGACATCCGCGTATTGCCGGAAGGTCTTGCCGTCCCGGGTCACTTCCTGGTGGCAACTGGCACAGTCGACCTGGCGGTGTTTGCCGATGAGGGCAAAGGCCGTCTTGTTGTGGTCGAACTTCACAGCCGGGGCGAAGGCATCGGTGGTATGGCAGGCGGCACAGTCCGTTCCCAGGGTGCGCTGGTGCGCATCCTCATGACAGGCGGCACAATCCTGGGAAAGCCCTAGGAAGGTCTTCTTCCGGGAACGGATCTCCCGGTCGCTGATGAGGTCCGGTTTGTGACAGTCCCGACAATCGATCTTCTTGTGTGATCCGGTCAGCTCGTAGCCGGTCAGCCGGTGGTCAAAGGTCTTCTGGTCGAAGCGGATCATCTCGAACTGACGTCCGTGGTGTTCGCTGTGGCAGGAGGCACACTCTTTCCCCTTCACCTCCCGTGAGGCGTGATACCCTTTTCGGGCCTGGATCCGCGAGTGCAGGTCCTTGTGGCATTCCAGGCATTTGTCATTGGAGACCTTGTTACCCAGGACGTGGCACTTGGTGCAGTTGCGGATCCCTTCCAGATCGGCATGGGATTGGGTCAGCTCACCGGGAGACAACTGGGCGAAGACCTCCGGCGAGGCCAGGAGGAAAAGGATGGTCAATATGATGAATGCCCTTTGCATGCCCGGTCAGTGGTGTTTCTTCACGGTATATCCGAATCGTTTGGTGATCTTGACCCCTGTCTTTTCCAGGAATTGGGTGGGCAATTCGCCTCCCGCAAAAATGAAGACCCTTTGGTTGGGAATGCTGAACTCGGACTGGTCCGTTTCATTCCTCAGGATCACCACATCCGGATCGATCCGAACGGGATTGGTCAGGAAGGCACAGGTCAGTTTCTGTTCGTTGATGGCAGCCAGGATCTTTTCCCGGTTTTTCGGCTTGATCCGGGCGAAGGCGTCCTTTCGGTACGACAAGGTGACCTGGTTGTCCTCCATCAGCGAAAGGGCCGCCTCGATGGCAGAGTCGCCGCCGCCCACCACCAGGATGTGTTCGTCATGGATCAGTTCCGGTTCCAATAGCCGGTAGGCCACCTTTTCGCTCTCTTCTCCGGGTATGCCCAGTTTTCGGGGGCTGCCCCTTCGCCCAATGGCGAGGAGAACCCGCTTGGTGTGGAAGATCTCCCCACCCTGCGTTTCTACCTCGAATCCCTGTTTGGTCATGCGGATCTCTTCCACCTTGGCATGCTCCCTGATCCGGATATTGTTCTTCGACAACACCTCATTCCAGAGATCCAGAAGCTCGGTCTTGCTGGTATCAAAGAGCTTGACCTTGCCATGCAGGGGGAGGTCCATGGGGGCCGTCATTACGATCTTCGACCTTGGAAAGGTAAAGACCGTGCCGCCGAGGGAATCCTGTTCGAGGGTCACGACATCCAGCTTGTGCTTGGTGGCGGTCAGGGTGGCCGAAATGCCGGCCGGACCGGCGCCGACGATGATCAGGTCATGGGTGGCCGGGTCCTTGGGAATGCCCGACCGGATCATGCTTTCCACGGCGCCCTGTCCCTGCTCGACGCTGTTCTTGATCAGGCCCATGCCACCGAGTTCGCCGGCGATGTAGATCCCGGGGACGTTCGATTCGAAATCGGGGTTGACATGAGGCAGGTCGACCCCGCGTTTCTCGGTGCCAATGACCAGGGAAATCGCTTCCACCGGGCAACTGTGGAAGCAGGCACCGTGACCGACACAATGGGAGGCATTGACCAGGGAGGCCTTGCCCCGGGTCAGTCCGAGGATGTCCTGTTCCGGACAGGCGGCAACACATGCCGCGCTGCCGATGCATTTGTTCAGGTCAATGACCGGATGAAGGGACACCGGCTCGAACAATCCATCCTGCTTGGCCTGTTCGATCTTGGCCTCGACCTCCTCGGATGCCTTCTTCAGCTTGCGCATGTAGATCACCACGATGATGGCGCAAAGGACAAAGACGGAGCCGTAGATCAGGATCTCTTCCATATCAGGAGGTGTGGGTTAGAAGATCCATCGATAACCGAATAAGAGGGTGACAACCACGTGGATGACCATGATGATCAGCATGATCAGGGCGAAGGGCAGGTGCGCCACATGCCAGTATTTGAAGAGCTTGACCATGGTCTGCAACCGTTCGATGCGGTGGTTGATCCGGATCTCACTTTTGATCAGGCCGGTCACCTGCCGGATCGCCTGCCGGTCCAGTCCGGCTTCCCGCAAGATCCCCCTGGCGGTGCGAAGGCGTCGCCGGTCATCGCGATGGGTTTGCCAGTAGCGCACCAGGATATTTTGAGAGGCAATTTCCGCACTTCGGGTCGTGGCCACCAGCTGGTCGACTTGCCTTTCATCCATGCTGAACCGTTCCCGCAGGGTGCCGGCCAGATCGAGCTGCATGGCCCGGATCTCGCCCAGGGACAGTTCCCGTCCTTCGATGGTTCGAGGGATCTGGATGTAGATGAATCGACCAATTACCCCGGAGGCGACCACGGCGACCATGCTCCAGAAACTGATGGATACGATGCCCCCGAACTTGAAGGCCGTATGAAACAGGATCAT
The DNA here is from genome assembly GCA_020636225.1 of Lewinellaceae bacterium. Taxonomy (GTDB): domain Bacteria; phylum Bacteroidota; class Bacteroidia; order Chitinophagales; family Saprospiraceae; genus JAGNXB01. The sequence goes on from JACJYI010000003.1 coordinate 412,137, forward strand.
GATCGGCCCCAGGGTGCAGAGGAAAATGTGAAACTCCAACCAGTATTTTAACCTGCCGAACCGGGCGAGAAACAGGTATCGCTTGCGGGCGATATACCCGAAGACGCCGATCAGGATCAGAAGTGTACCGAAAATGCCGAGGCCATGCCCGAAAGCCCCCGAAGGCTTGAACCAGTCGTGATGCGGGTGGTAGAACCGCTCTTCCAGGGAGGTGCTGTAGTACTGGAATCCACTGAACGCCAGGTAGAACGACACGACCACCACAATGGCGACCAGACTGGAGATATAGAGCCGATGGACAAATGGCGACATGAGGAAACCCGGAATTTCTCCGGCTAAAGATAACGGAATCAAGAACGGAGGCCAACTGCCTGTGCCTTATACGACAGGGTGATCTTGATCATTGATGGCATGTCCATGGGCATTTGGCGGGGAAAGGCATTCGGCTGGTTCGCCATCGACCAGGGCTCGGGGATGGCCGGGTCTTGCCGGAATGATCTGCAATTCCCTGATTTCTCATGGGGAATTCAGATTGGGTAGTATTTTCGGCCTTGATGTGCTTCCACCGGATCTGTTTTTCCTCCGTCCTCCTCCTGAGCAGTGTGATCACCGCTGCCGGTCAGGTGTTGGGTCTCGACCCCGGCAGCGAGGATACCCGGATCATCGAACGGATGATCACCAAGACAGGTGAGCATGGACTGGTGACCTCCGGCCTCTATCCGCTGAACCGGGATGCCGTAGCCGCCCTGGCCATGCGGTGGGACACCATGGCCACGCCGATCGGTGTCCAGGACCGTTTCGACCTGTTCGAGATCTACAAGGACAACAACGAATGGTTGGTGCAGCCGGGGCAATACGACGGATTCACCAAACAGCGATTGCCCATCACCTTTGTGGATTATGAGGGCAACACCCGGGTCGGGAAGAGTCATGTCATGGCCAGCACGGTCCATCCCCGCTATGTCCTGAGCAAGAGACCGATCGGGCGATGGTTCTACCGCACACCGGCCAATGCGTGGGAAACCCAGACCCCCTCCTTCTATGTCAAGGCCAACCCCTTGCTGCGTCTCAGCCTGAGCCGCGATGCAGACCAGGGGTTCTTTTTTGCCAATCAGCGCGGGGTGCGCATTCGGGGCGGTGTTGATGAACGCATCTATTTCGCCACGGAGATCCTGGAGACCCAGGCCCGGTTTCCGGAGTATGTCCGGGAGTACACCGACTATCATCGGGCATTGCCTGGCAACGGATTGTACAAGACCTACCAGAGCAGTGTACTGGATATCGACAATGGCCTGGATTACCTGAACGCTCAGGGCTATGTCGGATTCCGGATCATTCCTCATATCCACGCCCAGATCGGACACGGTCGCCACATGATCGGACAGGGATACCGGTCCCTTCTGCTGTCCGATTTTTCGAACAATTACTTCTATCTCAAATTCCTCACCCGGGTCGGTCGGTTTACCTACCAGAACATCTTTGCCGAGCTGGCGGCAGCCTCCGCCAACGGGATCAGTGGCGACCGGCTGGTGCCCAAGAAGTATATGGCCGCCCACTATCTGGGCGTGGATATCCTCGACAATCTCCATGTCGGCCTGTTCGAATCGGTGGTCTACAACCGATCCAGCCAGTTCGAATTGCAATACCTGAATCCGGTCATCCTCTACCGCAGCGTGGAGCACCTCACCGGCAGCCCCGATAATGTGCTGGTCGGTCTGAATGCCGACTGGCGATTTCTTCGCCGTTTCCAATTGTACGGACAGTTCATCCTGGACGAGTTCAAGTTCAGCGAGCTGTTCCTGGACAACCGGGGTTGGTGGGCCAACAAGTACGGGTTCCAGGCGGGGCTCAAGGCCATTGACGTGGCCGGAGTGGATCATCTGGATCTGCAGGTGGAATACAACCAGGTCCGCCCCTATACCTACCAGCATTTCGACAGCCTGAGCAACTACACCCACTACAACATGCCCCTGGCGCATCCGCTGGGAGCGAATCTCAAGGAGTGGATCTTCATCGGACGTTACCAGCCTGCCCGTCGCTGGGTGATCGAAGGGCGCATGATCGCGGCCCGGACCGGACGGGATGTCGAGGGGTTGAATTATGGCAGTGATATCCTCCGCAACTATACCAGTCGAATCGGTGATTTTGACAATGTCACCGGGCAGGGTGAGGATACCCGGATCACCATCGTCGGGGTGGATGCAACCTATGAGCTGTTTTACCATTTCTATCTCCAGGCGTCCTTCTTCCATCGTGTTGAAAAGACGCCGTCCGACCAGCGGTCCCTGCAGGTGATCGGTGGCGGTATTCGCTGGAATCTGCCAGATGTCAGAATGGATTTCTAAACATGACCATACAGAACAAAGCCTTATCCGAAGCGATCCAGCAGCGTATCCTCATCCTGGACGGGGCCATGGGGACGATGATCCAGCGCCATCAGCTGGATGAGGCAGCCTATCGGGGGGAGCGATTCCGCGATTGGCACCGGGACCTCAAGGGCAACAATGACCTGCTCTGCCTGACGCAGCCGGAGATCATTCGCCGGATCCATCTGGAGTACCTGGCTGCCGGTTCGGATATCCTGGAGACCAATACCTTCAATGCCAATGCCATATCCATGGCCGATTATGGCATGGAAGACCTGGCCTATGAGATCAATGTCGCCGCGGCTACCCTGGCCAGGGAAGCGGCTGACCAGGCGACCCACGACTGGCCGGAAAAACCCCGTTTCGTGGCCGGCGCCCTGGGTCCCACCAACCGGACCCTGTCCCTCTCCCCGGATGTCAATGATCCGGGTTACCGGGCCATCACTTTTGATGAGCTGCGGCTGGCCTATTACGACCAGGCCCGGGGCCTCATTGACGGAGGGGTGGACATCCTCCTGATCGAGACCATCTTCGACACCCTGAATGCCAAGGCAGCCATCTTTGCCATCGATCAGTTGTTCGAGGAACGGGATATCCGGCTGCCCATCATGATCTCGGGGACCATCACCGATGCCTCCGGTCGGACCCTGAGCGGGCAGACGGTCGAGGCCTTCTGGATCTCCGTCGCCCATGCGAGGCCGTTCTGTATCGGCCTGAACTGTGCTCTCGGCGCGAAGGAGATGCGGCCCTATGTCGAGGTGCTCAGCCGCATCGCCAATTGTTATGTGCATGCATACCCCAATGCTGGTCTGCCCAATGAAATGGGGGAATACGACCAGACGCCCCACCAGATGTGCGGGTTCATCGATGATTTTGCCCAAAGCGGGCTGGTGAATATCGTGGGGGGGTGCTGCGGGACCACTCCGGATCACATCCGGCATATGGCCGAGCATGTTCGGGAGGTGCCGCCCAGGCCATTGCAGCAACCTCGTCCGCATACCCGCCTGTCCGGGCTGGAGCCCCTGGTCATCCGGGCCGATACCAACTTTGTGAACATCGGCGAGCGAACCAATGTGACCGGATCCCGAAAGTTCGCCCGGCTCATCCGGGAAGGCAACTATTCGGAAGGACTGGCGGTGGCCCTGCAGCAAGTGGAGGGAGGCGCCCAGATCCTTGATGTGAATATGGACGAGGGCCTGCTGGACAGCGAGGCGGCCATGACCCGATTCCTCAACCTGATGATGGCCGAGCCGGATATTGCTCGCCTGCCCGTGATGATCGACAGTTCGAAATGGAGTGTCATCGAGGCCGGCCTGAAATGCGTCCAGGGCAAATGCGTGGTCAATTCCATCTCCATGAAGGAGGGCGTGCCCGAGTTCCTGCGCCAGGCCCGCCTGGCCCGGCGGTATGGATCGGCAGTGGTGGTCATGGCCTTTGACGAAGATGGCCAGGCGGAGACCATCGAACGCAAGGTGAGCATCTGTGAGCGGGCTTACCGGCTGCTGACCGGCAAGCTGGGCTTTTCCCCCGAAGACATCATCTTCGATCCGAACATCTTTGCCGTGGCCACAGGGATCGCGGAGCACAATGAATACGCGATCAATTTTATCGAGGCGACCCGCCTGATCAATCAACGCTGTCCCGGAGCCAAGGTCAGCGGCGGGGTGAGCAACCTGTCGTTCAGCTTCCGCGGCAACCATCAGGTCCGGGAGGCCATGCATTCGGCCTTCCTCTACCATGCCATCCGGGCCGGCATGGACATGGGCATCGTCAATGCCGGCATGATGACCGTATATGCCGACATCCCCGCCGACCTGCTCGAACTGGTGGAGGATGTCCTCTTCAACCGCCGGCCGGATGCCACGGAGCGGTTGACGGACTATGCTGAGGAGCATGCCGATGACCAGCACAACCGGCCGGAAAAACAGCTGGAGTGGCGCCAATGGCCGGTGGCCAAGCGTATCGAACACGCGCTCGTCAGAGGCATCGATGAGTTCATCGAAGCGGATACCGAGGCCATCCGCCAGGAACTTCCCGCTGCCCTGCAGGTGATCGAGGGCCCCCTGATGGATGGCATGAATGTGGTCGGCGACCTGTTCGGGTCCGGCCAGATGTTCCTGCCCCAGGTGGTGAAGAGTGCCCGGGTGATGAAGAAGGCCGTGGCCTACCTGACCCCGTTCATCGAGGCGGAGAAGCAGGTGGGCGACAGCCAGACCAAGGGCAAGGTATTGCTGGCCACGGTCAAGGGAGACGTCCACGATATCGGCAAGAATATCGTCGGGGTCGTGCTGGCCTGCAACAATTATGAGATCGTGGATATGGGGGTCATGGTACCCCTGGAAAAGATCCTGCAGACAGCGGTTGACGAGAAGGTCGATGTCATCGGGTTGAGTGGCTTGATCACGCCCTCCCTGGATGAAATGGTCTATGTGGCCCGGGAAATGAAACGCCGTCGGATGGACCTCCCTTTGCTCATCGGAGGAGCGACCACCAGCCGCACCCACACCGCGGTCAAGATCGAACCGGAGTATGACGGACCGGTCATCCATGTACTGGATGCCTCGCGCAGCGTACCTGTGGTCTCCCACCTGCTGACCAAGGATGTCCAGGCTCGCGAACAGCTCCTGGCTGAGACCCGGGCGGACTATGAGCGGATCCGGGTTCAGCGCGAACGTCGGCAATCCACCCGCGAGCTGATCACGCTGGAAGCGGCCCGGGCGAACCACAAGCCGACCGACTGGACCGACTACCAGCCTCCCGTGCCAGTCCGGCCAGGACGGCATGTGCTGGATCCACTGGACCTGGCCGTCCTGCGAGAGTATATCGACTGGACACCCTTTTTCCAGACCTGGCAAATGGCCGGCAAGTATCCGGGTATCCTGACGGACCCGGTGGTCGGGACGGAAGCCAGCCGCCTGTTTGAGGATGCGCAGCTCATGCTGGACCGGATCATCCGGGAATCCTGGTTGCAGGCCAAAGCAGTCTTCGGCTTATTTCCGGCGAGCAGTACGCCGGAGGATGACATCGTCCTCCAGGTGGATGACCGCGCCGTGTCCCTGCATATGCTACGCCAGCAGGTCAGGAAGGCGGAAGGGAACGTGCATTATTCCCTGGCCGATTTCATTGCTCCGCAATCCTCCGGGGTCCGGGACTACATGGGATGCTTTGCCGTGACCGCAGGCATGGGTCTGGAGCCGCACATCCGTCGGTTCGAGGCGGACCATGATGACTATCAGGCCATCCTCCTCAAGGCCCTGGCGGACCGGTTGGCTGAAGCGGCAGCCGAGTGGCTGCACGAACAGGTCCGCTCGGTTTACTGGGGTTATGAATCCGGTCGATCCTGGTCCAACGAGGAACTGATCGCCGAGCAATACCGGGGGATCCGACCGGCACCCGGGTATCCCGCCTGTCCGGAACACAGCGAGAAACAGACCCTGTGGTCCGTGCTGGATGTGGAGGGACAGACCGGTATTTCCCTGACCGAGAATTTCGCGATGTATCCCACCGCTTCCGTCAGCGGATGGTATTTCAGTCACCCGGACAGCCGGTATTTCCCCATCAGCCGGATCGGAGAGGACCAGCTTCACGATTATGCCCGGCGGAAAGGGTGGGATCTGGCTACCGCGCAACGATGGCTGGCCCCCCTGCTGTCCTGACCTCATGAATGTGATGCGATTGTCCCGACTGAATGCCTTCCAGACAGGTGCCGCCTATGTCCTGCTCGCGCTGATCTTCCGGTGCTGTTCCTTTTTTCCATCATTGATCGACCACGACGAGAGCACCTACCTGGTGATCGCCAATGAGCTGCTGAAGGGCAGGATGTACTGGATCGATGTGTTTGACACCAAGCCGATCGGGATCTTCCTGCTCTATGCCGGATTCATCAAGATCGCCGGTCATTCCATCATCCTGATCCGGCTGTTGACGGCGTTGTGGGTCGGGCTGACCGCCTGGTTGATCTGGGATGTCCAGCGCAAGTGGATGCCGGATGGTCCGGGTCCCTGGCTCAGTGGCGTGTTCTATCTGGCCATGATCTCCCTGTTCACCTTTTACGGGGTGTAGCCGAATACCGAGATCTATTTCTCCTCACTGACCATCGTGGCCATCTGGCTGGTGATACGCTGGCCATGGCAGTGGTGGCCGATGATCGGGGCCGGTATCGCGATTGGGATGGGGGTGATGATCAAGCAGGCGGCAGCCTTTGATGCCCTGGCACTTGGCCTGTTCCTACTCTGGACGATCCGGCAGGAGAACAAGCGACATCTTCAACGACTGGTGCGGCTGGCTGCCATGACCCTGGTCGTGGTCCTGCCCCTGGCTGTGGTGGCCTGGTGGTATGCCCGGAAAGGGTATCTCACCCTCTTCCTGGACCATCAATTCCTCTTGCCAGGGAGATACCTGAACCAGTCCGATCAACGGTATGAATGGAGCATGGTGGTCGACTTCCTGGCCCGGTATGCGCCCATCACCCTGCTGGCCCTGATGGCTGTCCTTCGCCGTTCGTCCGCCTCCCGGCCGGCGGTCGGATTCTACGGATTGTGGCTCTTCCTGGCCGCGGTGGCGGCGATCCTGCCCCAGAATGCGTTTGGCCATTACTTCATTGCCCTGATCCCGCCTATGGCGATGATGGCCGGTCTGGTCTGGCATGCCGATGTCCATCTTCCCGGGTGGCTGAGGTGGTTGCGTTCGGCCCGAACGGGATATGTCCTGCTCGTCCTCTTTATCGTGGTCAACGGGTTGTTCCAGTACCAGGATTACATCCGGAAACCCGATCACGTCAAGGCTGCCCTGACCCGCATCCGGGCCTCCGGCATCGAGGATCCGACCATCTTCACCGGTACCTCCAATTTCCAGATTCTGTATGTCCTGTTGAATATCTCCCCGCCGGTGGGATATCCCCATCCCAGCCTGTTGTTCGATGATCGATTCGACGAGGTCCTGAATATTGACCACCAGGCACAATTCAACCAGGTGCGGTCTGCCACCCCGTCGTTTTGTTTTTTCAACCTGAACGAGCCCATGGGGCTCTATGAACCATGGATCGCGGAGGACTACCAGGCCATCGATACCCTGGGCAGGGTGGTCATGTATGCGCGCACGGTGAATTGACCCTACCTGATCTCCAGTTCGTAAAAGCCGCTGTTCTTGCCTCTCAGTACCCCGTTCACCCGCCAGGCCAGCCGAAAGCGATAGGTGGAAGGTTCTGCCGGCGTGGTGACGCGGACGGTGGCGTGGACCACTTCTCCCGGCTGGAGGGAAGTGACTGGCCAGCGGTCCAGGGCGATCCCCTCCTGTCGGATCACGTCCTTGAGGATGAACAGGTACTCGAAGGTGACGGCCCGGGTTCCGGCCGTATCCCACTCGACCACCCGGTCGGTCGGATTGGTGATGGTGATGGGTATCTCCATCGTCGTGCTGGCCGGATAGGCGCGTGCTGACGTATCCATCTGACACCAGATGCGGTTGTAGGAGCGGAAATCATCCACCCAGTGGAATCCCAGGGGGCGCCCGGAAGGCGTGTTGTCGATGATGGTGTCCTGTGGTGTGTCGGGTTGGGGGTGTTCGGTCACGATGCAGACCCTCTTTCCCTGCACGGATTCTTCCAGGGAATAGAGCAGATCGTATTGTGTGCCGGTATCATATTCGGTGCTGAGGCAGTAGCCCGGGCGTCCGGAATAGAAGAGGTATTTGCTCGGGCGTTGATAGCGGTTGGTAAACACCACAGGTACGTCTCCGGCCGTTCGGGTGATCAGTTCTGCCCACTCATCCCAGTGATGGAACTCCGGAGCCTTTCGCTGTCCGATAAAGTCCCAGGCCAGATAGATCCGGACGACCACCAGCAAGCCGATGGTGAGCAGTCCACCCCGGATGGCCCACATCCTGGCGGTTGGACGCTTGTCCAGGAAGTGATAGCCCAGGTAGAGGAGAGGCAGGAAGACGGGTCCGGTCCAGTTGGCCTCGGTGGGTTGGTTCCAGCTTTGATAGAAGAAGAACAACAGGAATCCGAGGGCGATCCACTTCAGGCTGCGTTCGAAATCGTCGCGACTGGGCCAGCGCACGACCCCGATCCAGAGCAGGATGCTGGTGAATGGACCCCAGATGCCGATCTGGCCTCCGAGATATTCGGGAACAAAGCGGAACTTCCACATGTCACCGGCCCGGTCGCGCAGGTGGTAGCGAAAGGACAGCCAGTCGTGCTCATATTGCCACCAGAGGTGAGGAATGATCAGGCCGACCACCAGGATGACAGCCACCCAGAAGCTGGGTCGTCGCAACAGGCGCAGGTTGGGCAGCAGGGCCAGCAGGAAGAGCAGGGCGCCATGGTATTTGGTATAGGCGAGGAAGGTCAGGATAGCGGCGAGCAGGAGGGTGTTCGGCCAGGTGTCTTCCTGCAGATAGGCCCGCCAGACGGTCAGGAAGGCCACGCCGCCGAACAGCAGGGGGGCATCGGGCACGGCCAGGAAGCCAAAGGCATGGAGGATGGGCATGGCGAGCAACAGGGTCCAGAACAACCTGGGATCCCTGGGCTGTACCACGCGCCAGGCGAGATAGAAGGCCAGGGTGCCCAGCAGGACCATGAACAGGCGCACGCCCAGCTCGCCTTCCAATAGCGTGGAGCCCACATGGACGAGCAGGGCGGTGACCGGTGGATGATCCTTGTAGCCCCAGGCCAGATCATGCGAAAAGACCCAGTAATAGGCTTCGTCATGAAAGAGTTCCGTCCAGGTGGCCTGGATCAGATTGACCAGCAACCAGGCCAGCAATATCCACTTGGTCAGGCGATCCATATCAGGTTTTGTCGTCGCCTCGAAGGTACTGAAAAGGGGGCGCACGAGGGGAGACGGGCCGGAAGCAGCCCTGACAATGGAACCTTATTACCTTACTGGCTGTTTCAGAGAGATATTATGGTAAGAAAAAAGAAGTCCAAAGGACACGTGCCTGAGCAACAGGCTATTCAACAGGCCATCGGCCGCTTCTTCAAGCAACATCCCCGAAAAGCATATAATGCCAAGCAGATCATCCGCAAGCTGGATCTTTCCGCCAACCGGGATGCGGTCCAGCATGCTTTGACCACCCTGGTGAAAAAGGAGATTCTGGAATCGGCATTTGAAGACAAATTCCGACTGGTCTCCTCAGCCCCTTCCAAGCAGGCCGCGCCATCACCAAGGGCAAAGGGACCGATCATCGGATCGGTCGATCTGACCCGTTCCGGTGCGGCATTCATTTCCGTGCCCGGTATGGAGCGTGACATTTTCATCCCTCCACGGGCTGTGAATACCGCTCTCCAGGGTGATACCGTGGAAGTGAGGATGCGCCAGGGCCGTCGGGGCGGCCGCCCGGAAGGGGAGATCGTCCGGATCGTCAAGCGGGTCAACGAACATTTTATCGGCACCATCCGCATCTGGCGCAAACACGCCATTGTGGTGCCCGACAAGCTGAACATGCCCTTCGATATCCTGGTCGGCCTGGGTGAACTGGCCGGTGCCGAGGATGGTGAAAAGGTGGTGGTTCATGTCACGGACTGGCCCGGGCCGGAAAACAAATTGCGTAATCCCAAGGGCAAGGTCACCGGTCGCCTCAATGATCAGTCGATCAATGACGTGGAAATGCAGGCCATCCTGGTCAACAACGGATTTCAACTGTACTTCAGCGAGGAAGCCCACGGGATCGCCGATGCTTTTCCTGCCGAGATCTCCGAGGCGGAGATCGCGAAACGCCGGGATTTTCGGGAGATCCTCACCTTCACCATCGACCCGGAAGATGCCAAGGATTTCGACGATGCCATTTCCTATCGCAAACTGAAGGAGGGCGGATGCGAGATCGGCGTGCACATCGCCGATGTGACCCACTACCTCCAGCCGGATACCGTGCTGGACAAGGAGGCCTATGATCGCAGCACTTCCGTCTATCTGGTGGACCGGGTATTGCCCATGCTGCCGGAGCGACTGTCCAACGAGCTCTGTTCGCTCCGTCCGGATGAGGACAGCCTGACCTTTTCAGCGGTCTTCACCTTTGACGAGAAAGACAAGCTGGTCGATCGGTGGTTCGGCAAGACCGTGATCCATTCCCATCGCCGGTTCAGCTACGAGCAGGCCCAGGAAGTCCTGGAGACCGGGAAAGGGGATCACGCCCAGGAACTCCTGCATGTCAACCGCATCGCCACCCGGTTGCGCAAGCAGCGCTTCAAGGATGGCAGTATCTCCTTCGAGTCGGAAGAAGTGAAATTCCGGCTCAACGAGGAAGGTGTGCCCATTGAGGTGTATACCAAGGAGCGAAAAGAGGCTCACTTGCTGATCGAAGACTTCATGCTGCTCGCCAACAAGGAAGTGGCGGCGTATATCCAGAAGAAGAGCGAGGGTCAGGAGATCCCCTTTGTCTATCGGGTCCACGATCTGCCGGATCCGGACAAGCTGAATGACTTCGTGCTCTTTGCCAAGGAGGTCGGATTCAAGATGGAGGTCAAGACCCCGGAACAGGTGGCCAGGTCCTTCAACAAGCTGGCCGAAGCGGCCAAGGAGAATGAATTGCTGCGCATGCTGGAGCCCCTGGCCATCCGCACCATGGCCAAGGCGGCGTATACCACCAACAATATCGGGCACTATGGCCTGGGCTTCCAGGACTACACCCATTTCACTTCACCCATCCGGCGGTACAGTGATGTGCTGGTCCACCGGATCCTGGCCAGGAATCTCGATTCCGTCTGGCGGGAGGACAAATTCCTGCTGGAGGCCCGATGCCGGTACATTTCCCAGCAGGAGCGACGGGCCATGGATGCTGAGCGAGAATCCATCAAGTACAAGCAGGTGGAGTTCATCGAAAAGCATGTCGGTGAGATCTTCGAAGGGCAAATCAGTGGCATGATGGACAAGGGCATCTTCGTGCAGCTCAGGGGGAGCCTGGTCGAGGGCATGGCCCCGTTCAGCCATTTTCCGGAGCCCTATGAGGTGGATGACAGCCGACTGAAAGCCAGGGGGAAACATACGGCCACCGTGTTGAAGATGGGGGACACCGTGAATGTGCAGATCATGTTCGCCGACCTCGCCCATCGCCAGGTGGAGATGCGGGTGATCTGGGAATAATATCACACGCCGTGGACAATGTGGGCGTTTGCGTGTGGAAACAGCCTGTCCGTTTTGTACCTTCCGCTTGAAATGTACAGGGATGAACAGGTTGCTTTTCCTACTGATTTTTCTTCAGTACTCGGGACTTCTCTTTGCTCAGAACGGATATCCGTTTCCAACGGATGAAGCAGAATGGCATGTCACGAGGGTGTCACCCATTCTCGGACCTGATGATGCATTTGATCGATGGGTATATCGTGTGGGTGGTGAAACCCTGGTTATAGATAGCACAACGTATGTGGCCGTTGCTGCCCGAGGCACCTGCCATTCCGATCAGTCGACGTCTTACCAGTACGAACCTTACGTTCCCGCGCAATATGCCATTGTTGGTGGATTGCGGCAGGAAGGGGATTCCATTTTTTTTCGCAGAGTCTCGTTTCCACCATTTACGGGCGCACCATCGACCATCTATGCCTATCCCCTGGATCAGGAAGTCCTCCTGTATGATTTTTCCCTGGAAATAGGAGATACCATCGAGTATGTCACTCCGGATCGAACGTTCGTCGTGACGGATGTCATGGTCAATTCGCAGGGAAGAAAGGAGATTCAGCTTTCTTCTTTTGGATGTGGATATCCCATCAATGTCCTGTGGCGTGAAGGACAGGGTTGTACGAATGGATTGCTGGAAACGATCTGCTTCTATTATTATGCGGGGAGTTGTTTTTCCAGCGCTGCCACCGGTGAACCTCCTTGTTCAATACCCTGTACCCCGGACGATCCGGTACTGGTCGCGACCACCTCTCCGGCTGGTTCCGGCAGTGTCAGGGTGCACCCCAATCCCACCTCGGATATCCTGCATCTGTCCATCTCTGATCCACTGGCACCCATGGAGCTGACCCTCCTGGATATCACTGGCCAGCCTGTCCTGGTCCGTCAGGCAGTGCGGGACCAGGATACCCTCGACCTGAGCGGACTGGCTCCGGGGTCGTACATCTGTCAGGTCAGCAGTCCCCGGGGTGAATTCCAGGTATTCAAGGTGGTCCGGTTGCCCTGAGGCACAGAGGAGGGATAAGGAGAACCGAAACCGATCTTCCCCATGTAGTGCCGAGATTGACCTTTGAAATCATTTTAGGAATGTGTATTCGCATTAGAAACGAAAGCATGAGATGAGCCGACTGATTTCCATTTTAGCAATGCTATTTTTTACGGTGCAATCCATTGCACAGTCCGGGTTCCCATTTCCTGGTGACCAGGCTGAATGGGTCGTGTCCAGGTGGCAACCGAATTTCAGCATTCAAATGCTGGAACAGTGGAAGTACTGGCTCAATGGAGATACGCTGGTCGAGGATGGGAATCAATATTCGGCTGTCTATGCAAGGGGGACCTGTTTTACCAATGTCGTCTATGATATTACCCCTTACGAACAAGCAGTTTTTGGACGAATTGGCGGATTGCGCCAACAAGGCGATTCCATTTTTTTTCGTCGATCGGCGGTTCCATTTTTTGAAGGTGCACCTCCGGCTCTATTGTATTATCCCGTGAATCAGGAAGTGCTTTTGTATGATTTTTCCCTGAAAGCCGGTGATACACTCCAATATGCGGTTCTGAACAGGAAGCTTGTCGTTGATTCTGTACATGTGACTCTGGAAGGAAGAAAGGAAATCTCCTTGTCCGTGCTTGGATGTGGTTATCCTTATTCGTTGATTTGGATCGAAGGTCAGGGATGCAATCAGGGTTTGCTGGAAAATCTCTGTTATCACCCGCAGTATTTTACTGGAATAAGCTGTTGTTTCGCATCCATCACAGACGGCGATGATCCGTGTCCGCTGCCCTGCACTCCGGCCGATCCGGTCTTGGTCGCGACCACCTCTCCGGCTGGTTCCGGCAGTGTCAGGGTGCATCCCAATCCCACTTCGGATATCCTGCATCTGTCCATCCCTGATCCACTGGCACCCATGCACCTCGTCCTTCTGGACATCACCGGTCACCCAGTGCTGGTCCGGAAGGCAGTGCGGGACCAGGATGCCCTCGACCTGAGCGGACTGGCTCCGGGGTCGTACATCTGTCAGGTAAGCAGTCGCCGGGGTGAATTCCAGGTATTCAAGGTGGTCCGGTTGCCCTGAGGTTCAGGGGAGGATCTGGTAAAAGATGTACCAGGTCATGCCGGCATTGAATCCGGCATGCATGGAGATGGCGCCGAGAATGGATCCGGACTTCCATCGAATGGCATTGAAGGTAAGACATGTCACAAAGAGCGCTGCGACCCAGATGGTGGCCGGACCGGTCAGGAGTTGCCAGGTGCCGGATGCCGTGACCACCAGACCGAAATGCGCCAGATGGGTGAGTGCAAATGCACCACTGTCCATGATGGCCGCTTGTCGATCCGAAAACCGGGACGTCAGTGTAGTGTGGATGACCCCCCGGTAGAGCAGTTCTTCACCAATGGGGCTGAAGGTCATGCCGACCAGCAGAAAGATGATAAACCAGATCCGTTTGTCCGGTGCGGACAGTTGGTCGGGCAGTTGCCGGTAGGTTTCAGCGATGGCCACATACCAATTGGATCCGGTCAGGCCATACAGCCCTTCACCCAGGATACCCAGCAAGAGAGCCGCCCCCACCCCCAGGATCATTGCACCCGCGATCAGGCCAAAGGAGGCGGGACTTGACCAGCCCATCTTCCTGCGACCTTCCCTGGAGAGAAAGACGAATGGCGTGAGCCACATGGTCAGAAAAAGCAGGGATACCATGCTATAGTCACCTGTCGAATTGGCGTGGATGACGACGAGAAAACGGGGTAGGCCCCATACCAGGATGAGCATCAGACCCAGTTGCCAGGGGTTGGGGAAGAATCGTCTGACCCAGGGATGCAGCATGTTCGGGTGAAGGTGATTGCTTTTCAGATGAGGTGAAATTAGATTATTCTGATCTGACTGCCGATTCGATGGACTTCGGGTCAAATGCAGGGGCATCTCCTATGGTGTTTCTGTCGCTGACCCTTATCTTTCGGTCATGAACAGTCGATGGACCTATATGTTGCTCGGCACTGCCTTCCTGGCCTGGATCGCCTGGCTGATCGGTATCTATCCGGAATTGCCCGATCGTATCCCGATCCATTTCAATGCGGCCGGTGAAGCGGATGGTTGGGGGAAGAGAGGCATGATCTGGACCCTGCCATTGATCGCCCTGTTCACTGTGGGCCTGGTGCTGTCCGTTCCCTACTTCAACCAGAAATACGTCAACTATCCGGTGAAGATCACCGAGGAGAATCAGGAGAAACAATACCGGCTGATGGTCTTGTTCCTGAACGGCATGGCCATCATCGTGTTTGGGATCATGTGGTACATTTCCTATGTGTCGGTCCAGATGTCCATGGGCCGGGCCGCTCTTCCCATGGTCTATATCTGGCTGTTCATGGGGGCCTTGTTCGGCTGGATGGTGTGGTATATGATCCGGGCCCGAAAGTTGAAATAGGGAATGACCCTTTGCTGCATCCCACCGGATCCGGTGGGTGCATCCATGGGATATCTGTCCCGGAGAAACTACCTGCTCATGATGAAAGGACGCAGGGCATCGGCCAGCTTTCGATCATTGCTCAACCGGGGCACTTTGTTCTGTCCTCCCAGTTTCCCTTCTGATTTCATGTAGGTCCGAAAAGCGTCCTGCTGCAACGGGGTGATGACCAACGGACGCAGGATCTGCCCCTTGATCAGGTCCTCGTAATAGATGTTCTGGCGGATCATGGCCAGGTCAAGGGCCTTCGCGACGGCCGGCAGATCTGCAGGCAAGGAGGCAAATTCGATCAGCCATTCGTGGTAGGGCAATCCTCCTTCAGGGGGATTGACCTGGGGCGCCACGGTAAATTCCACGGTTTGCAGGCCGAACTGTTCCGTGACCTCCTGCATGGCGGCTTCCACCTCTTTGCCGATGACATGTTCGCCGAAGGCGGAGATATAGTGCTTGACCCGGCCGCTGACCCGCAGACGATAGGGGTCCGTGGAGACGAATTCGACCGTATCCCCGATGTTGTATCCCCAGAGGCCGGCATTGGAATTGATGATCAGCACATAATCCACTCCGGTGGTGACCTCGCCGAGGGTCAGGCGGCGGGGATGTTCCTCATGGATCTCCTGCAGCGGAACGAACTCGAAGAAGATCCCCGAATTGGCATTCAGCAACAGGCCCGGGTCGCCGGGTACATCCTGGAAAGCGATGAATCCTTCCGAGGCCGGGTAGGTCTCCACGCTGTCCATGGGCCCCCCGGTGAGTTCTTCCAGTTTGGCCCGATAGGGAGAAAAGTTCACCCCACCATACACGAAGATGGAATAGTGGGGAAACAGTTCCCGGATGGTGGATCGCCCACTTCGATCGAGTAATCGTTCATAGTACATTTGCACCCAGGGAGGAATGCCGCTGATCAGGCGCATATCCTCCTGCAGGGTCTCATCGACGATCCGGTCCAGTTTGGTCTCCCAGTCCTCGATGCAATTGGTGGCATAGGTGGGACGCTGGTTGGTGCGCAGCCAGGACGGAATCTCATGGTTGACGATGCCCGACAGCCGGCCGGTGGGAATGCCACCCACCTGCTCCATTTCCGGACTGCCGGAGAGAAAGATCAGCTTCCCGTCGAAGAACCGGTAATTACCCGTCTGGGTGGCATAGTGGAACAACGCATTCCGGGCCGTATTGAAATGATTGGGCATGCTGTCCCGGGTCAGGGGGATGTATTTGACGCCGGACGTGGTCCCGGAGGTTTTCGCAAAATATTTCGGCTTTCCCGGCCACAGGACATCGGAGGCCCCGGTCTTGATCTGGTCGACATAGGGTCGGAGCCCTTCGTAATCACGCACGGGAACGGCCCGGGCAAAATCGGCATGGGTGCGCACATCGGCCAAACCGTGATCCCGGCCGAATGTCGTTTGCGCGCCCTTGTGGACCAACTCCCTGAAGATGGATTCCTGGCAATCCACGGCCCGGGCAGACCAACGGGCAATATCCCGGGAAACAAGATTGGCAAAAGGCCGGATCAGGAAGGAGCGAAAACCCATGCTGCAAAGGTAGGAGAAGATTCGGATCAGAGGCCGGGGTCGGCAAGTTCCCGTTCGGCGGCGGGTACGCCATCGACCAGATAGAACAGATCATCCTGGTCCATGCCGGCGAGGAGGGCCTCTTCCTCGATCACGGCCTCTTTCAGGGCCAGCTTGCGCTCCTGGAGACTGAGGATCTTTTCCTCGATGGTATCCCGGGTGATGAATCGAAAGGCGAATACCGGCTTGTCCTGGCCGATGCGATGACCTCGACCGACTGCCTGGGCCTCCACGGCTGGATTCCACCAGGGATCGGCCAGGAGGATGTATTCCGCCGCGGTCAGGTTCAATCCCGCACCGCCTGCCTTGAGGGTGGCGAGGAAGAATTGAGCCCGTCCTTCCTGGAAGGCATTGACCCGTTCGCCCCGCTGGTCGGCCGGGATACCCCCGTGCAGTTCGGTATAGGTATGGCCTTCCGCCTTCAACCAGTCGGCATAGCCCTGGAGATGCCGGCGGAAGGCAGAGTAGATCAGGGCTTGTTGGCCGCTTTTCACGAGATTCTCCAATTCCTCCCGGATCACCTCCTCCTTGCCCGAGGCGATGTCGGCGTATTCCGGAAAGATGGCCGGTCGGATGGCGATCTGCCGTAGGCGCATCAGGGCATTGAGCACGTGAGGGGCATTGTGGGCCTTGCCACTGCGGATCTGTTCCAACAGCAGATTCCGGACTGCCGACTTCTCCGCCTCGTAGATCCTGGCCTGTTCCTCATCCATGTCGCAGTAGACGACCTGTTCCGTCAACGGCGGGAGGTCCGGGGCGACCTCCTCCTTGCGCCGGCGCAGGAGAAACGGCCGGACCAGCTGGCGCAAGGCTTGTTCCCGATCCCGATCCTTCCCTTTTTCGATCGGCCGCTGATAGTTATCCCGGAATTCGGCGTAGGTGCCCAGCAGGCCGGGATTGATGAACTGCATCTGGGCCCACAGGTCACCGAGGCTGTTCTCCACCGGCGTGCCGGTCAGGGTGAGGCGGAAGGCGGCCCGGATGTCGTGTACCGCCTGGAAGGTCTGCGACCGATGGTTCTTGATCTGCTGGCTTTCATCGAGGATCATGCAGCTGAACGCACATTGGGAAAGCATGGCCTGGTCGCGGACCACCAGGTGATAGGTGGTCAGCACGATATCCCATGGTTGCAGGGCAGCCGGGTCCTGGTAGCGGTCAGGCCCGGTATGGACGTACACCCGCAGGTGAGGAGCGAATCGGCGGATCTCTGCTTTCCAGTTGAAGACCAGGGAAGCGGGAAGAATGATCAGGGCCTGCAGGGGCGCTCGTTCCGGGGTGGCGAACATGTCCAGTTGCAGCTGGCCATTCCCCGGGCTGCTGTCCGGATGGCCCTGTTGATGGACATGGAGCAGGAAGGCAATGGTCTGGACCGTCTTCCCAAGACCCATGTCATCGGCCAGGCAGGCCCCCAGTCCCGCCTGTTGCACGGCCGCCAGCCAGCGGAAACCATGCAGCTGATAGGGCCGAAGGGTGGCGTTCAATTCTCCGGGCGGATCCAGTTCGGTCAGGGTGATCGCGGCGTCCGTTCGGTCTTCAGGGAGTTGGTGGTTCCCTTTCAGCGCGATGGCCTGGGCCCGGGACATGCGCAGGATGTCCCCCCTGACCTCTCCCAGGAGGAAGTGATCCCGATAATCCGTCAGCCAGGATTCCGGGACAAGGAAGCATTGGCCGTCGCCCAGGGCATGGAATCGTTTCTGGTCCAGGATAGTGCGGGCCATCCGGACAAATGGAAGGGTGTTCCCATGGATCTCAACGATGGCGTGGAGGTCAAACCAGTCCGTCTGGTTGCTGCCGGTATTGAGGGTCAGGGTCGGTTCGGCCAGGATGACCTGCCCTTCCGGAGCGACGGGCGGGTGGATGGTCAGTCCCATGGAGGCCAGGTTGTCCTTGTGCCGGATCAACCATTGGACCACGGCGGGAAGGTCTTGGTGGTCCGGGATCATCCAGGTGCCCCCTTGTTCACGTCGCAGGCCGAGCTGATCCAGGCGTGCCTGCCATTCCGCTTCTGCCGCATCGTGGCGTTCATACCGATCGATGACCAGGGGCCCTGTTTCCGGATCGGAAAAGCCTTGCCGGTATCGAATGTCGCTGTGGGCCTGGAAGACCACCCCGTTGTAGTCGAACTCCAGGCCAAGGTGGGTTTCATCCTGCAGGACATGGTGGATGGTGCGCAGGGCCACTCCGGTGATCTCCCTGTGCTTGCGGACCTCGAAGCCTTCGGTTTCCACACCCTCCAGTTGACTGGTCTTCATCAGGAATTTCTGCACATAGGTCTTGAGCAGTTTTTCCGGAATATGGACCTCTTCCTTCTGGGTAAACGGTTTGAGCATATGCCCGGAGATCTGGTCGACCTGGATGAGGAAGCGATCCAGGATGATCCAGGCCGGCTGGCCGGCGAGGATCTGCAGGGTATGTCCCAACAGGGGTTGGATGCGATCCTGGTTGCGGAGGCCAAGGCGATAGGTCATGCCTTCCGGCGTACGAATGAAGCGCAAGGCAGGGGGCACCGGATAGGACACGACATGCAGTTGTTGACTGGACACCAGGCCCATCCGATCCAGGCCGGTGGTCATGGGCAGTTCCAGACGAACCGCCCGGGCCAGCCATTCATCGATCAAGCGGTCGGACCGCTTGCGCAGCAGGGCCAGTTGTTTTTCGTCCTGGCAAAAGGCCTCCGGCGTTGGCATTTTTTTCGGTTCACGCAGGATGTTCCGGATCATGGCTTCCGTGTCCAGGGCTTCGGCCGACCGGAGCAATATGTCCAGGGGATCCCCTTTGACGATCCCGAAATCCGGAGCGTTCCCTGGGGTGATCTTCTGGGTGACCACTGAATAGTGCCCGTCATCCGCCAGGGGGGCTGCCCAGATCTGAGCCTCCAGGCCAGGCCAGGGACGAGGGTTGAGATTGATGATCAGTTGATGAGCAGCAGCCGCCACAGGGTCGTTTTAAATGGGGGGGCGAATATAGGACTTGTCGTCGGATCATACCGGGCATCAGCGAGATCCCGGAGGGATATCCCGGTTTGGGGTCAGCGGCCGGTCCGTTGAAAGATACGGCCTTCCAGGGAGGCCAGGGTGACCTGGTTTCGCAGGGGTTCACCTCCCCGGAGGAGGTCAGTCCAGCTGCCGTCAGGCAACGCGAAGTCGGCCTCATGATCATCCATGTTGAAGCACACCAATACACGCTCCGTGCCCTGCTGGCGGAGATAGGCCAGTTGGCCCTGTTCGGCGTGGATGAACGCCATGTCGCCCTGTCGAAGCACGGGATGATCCCGGCGTAACCTGGTCAGGGATTGGTACCATGCATATCGATCCGGATCGAAGTGCCGTTCGTATTGCCGTTCCGGATGGTTGGGATCCGATTCTGGTGGAAAGGTGATCTCCTGCCACATCAGGGGCTTCCGGCAGTCGGGATCGTCGCCTCCCCACATCCCCATTTCTTCCCCATTCCAGATATGAGGGGCGCCGGGGATGGTGAACTGGAAGAGCAGGTACAGGTTGAGACGTTGGATGGTTTCCTTGTCCGGGCTACCGTTCTGGTATGCCGGATTCTCATACGGGTTGGCGTTTGCCTTGTATTTATTGGGATTGCCAAATGAGGACAGCAGGCGTGGCGTGTCATGGGATGATGCCGTGAGCATCATGGCTGTTCTAGTTTCCGGTCGAAGCCGGCTCCATTGGAGTTCCAGGCTGTCTTTCAACTGCGCCGCATCGATCGGCAGGTCGGTCCGGGCAAAGAAATAGCGGGCCGGCCGGTACACCTGGTAGAACATCACCGCATCGAAGATATCCCCACGGGTATAGGGCGACGGGTCCATCAACTGATCGGGCCATTGTTGCCACCAGATCTCTCCGACCAGATAGGCATCGGGTTTGATGGACCGGACCAGGGAGCGAAACTCCCGCCAGAAGATCAGGCCGATCTCATCGGCCACATCCAGCCGGAATCCATCCACGCCTTTCGTCGGATCGCCGTCAGGAGCCAGCCATCTTCGGGTCACATCAAGGATGTGGGCCTTCATACCCGGATGGAGATCGCCTTCGTAAGGGAATCCCCTGCGCTTCTCCGAGGCAATATCCACCTTGCGGATCTCCGGGAGGGTCGGCACACCGATCCAGCCGCGGTAGGTGAACTCGTTCTCCGGGGTGTCGGGATCATCGAACGATTCTATCTCGTACCAATCCCCGTAGGGTGACTGGTCCTGCCGGGCAAGGATGTCCTGCCAGGCCCAGAAGGTGGTGCCCGTATGATTCCAGGAGAAATCCATGATCACCTTCATCCCTCGCTGATGAATGGCGTCGATCACCTGCAGAAACAGGGAATCGGCAGCCGTCCATTGCCAGGTGGAAGGGTCGGTGGGCACTTCTTCAGCGATCCGGATCCGGTCGCCTTCCGGGTCTGGTCCGAAATGCCGATCGATATGGTGGTAACAGGCTGCATCATATTTATGCAGGGAAGGGGCATCGTTCAGGGGGTTGAAATAGATGGCATTGATGCCGAGATCCTGCAGGTAGTCGAGCTTATCCAGGACACCCTGCAGGTCGCCACCATATCGACGGTCCATCAGGCTTTCCCTGAAGGGCCCCTGCATCCATGGGTCGGATCGATACCAGTCCTCCTGCCAGGGGGTGATCGTCCAGCCGGTCGGTGCTGCGTGTCCGATGGCCGGTATGGCAATATCCGCTGGCGTGGGGTCATTCTGCGGGTCGCCATTCCAGAAGCGTTCCACGAAGATCTGGTACCAGATAGCATCGGCAGCCCAGGCCGGAGGCTGGTCAGAAGGGGTCTCTTCCGGGACGGAGTGGGATGGTCCGGGGGAGGAGCAGCTGACCAGGGTCAGGCAGAGCAGGACGGGCAGGCAGGAACGGATCGACATGGCTACCGGATAAAGGGGAAGGTGGTTTGACGGTTGGTGGTCCGGGCTATGGGGGCCAGCCGGATGGATATTGGTTCGCCGGTACTCCGGTTGCGGGCCTCGACACTGAATCGCAGGTCGCCGGCATTCGAACCGAAGGCCCGCCTGGCCTTCGCGGAGGGATCCAGTTGGTAGCCAGTGGCTTCGGCGGCTTGGGAGATCAGGGTCGTCTCCGGTTCAGAGCCGGTCCATGTGTCGGTGGAAGGGATTGGATGGGTCAAGACCAGTGGTCCGAAGGTGAACCAGCGCTCTCCCTTCGGAGTGCGATGACTGGTGACGCTGGGAACATACACCAGGTCGATCTCGTCAAACCCGGTCCATGGTCCCTCCATCACGATATAGTCGGCTTCCAGGCGATAGGGTTGATCGATGGTGATGGCCTTCACCCAGTCGGGCTTCCTGATCTTGATCCTGAAGGTATGGAGGGAGTCCGTCTGGACGATGTAGTGGACGCGATGGTCCCCCGGGAATTCCGACGTCGCGGTGATCCGTACCGGCCTGTCGTGGATCCGGGTGTTGAATTCACCCGGGATGAAAAACGGCTGGACCAGTCCGAAACTGTCCTGCAACCAGGCATGACGCGCCAATTCAGGATGAACGGCCACCAGATGGGACAGGCAGGCAACCTCCTCAGGGGACGCTCCAGAGGTGTAGGTCGTCTGGAGGCTTCCATCCGGATCGGCCGGCGTGTTCACCTGGCACAAGCGTGACCAGACCGGATGTTCAGGGTGGGCAAAGCCGGCCAGGCCATTCAAGGCGAGTTGTTCCGCCTGATCAGCATATTCGGCGCGCCCGGTCAGGACCAGCAGCCGATGGTAGATGTTCAGGAGCAGGAGTTGGTCAGCGGGTGGACAGGGCGAGTGTTCATCCCCGACCGATGATGCAGCTGTGGAAGGAGACCAGATCCCGCCAGGCTGGATGCCGTCATTGATGCCGTCCATCAGCCGATCGACGTCCTGCCGGTAGTGATGCTGTCCGGTCATGCTCCAGGCCATCAGCTTGGGGTATAGCTGTTGGAGGGGCGTCCCCTCTACCGGGACCGTGGCCAGGTGGACCAGCATCTCCCTGTATGATGGGCGGTCGGATACCTGGACCAGGTCAAACAGGAGGTCGAGCAGTTCGGGGTTGCCCTGGGGAGGGTACACGGCAGGGTCCTGCCATCTGGCCAGAAGGTTCGCGGTGGCTTGATGGACCGTTCGGATCATGGAGGTGTCCCTGGCATATACCGCCCAGTCCAGCCAGGCGTGGATCATGGACGGGTCGGCCGGCCAATCAGAGGAGGAAGACATCCATGCGTTCTGGCTGGCCTTGACCTGTTGATGGATGATGTCCTTCCGGGTAGAGTTGTGTTCCATCAGGGCATACCCGATGATGCTTCTCCACCAGGGCCAGAACCGGGCCGGGAAGCGGGACAGGTCCAGGCCATCGGTTTGCCAGTCAACCAATGAGTCCGGGTGGCCCAGCGGTCCGGACAGGTTAACGTCCAATTCTTGCTGAAACCAGCCCATTGGCTGAAACTGGTGAAGCGTTCCGGTCCGCCAGGCCGACTGGATGGGTGGCTGCTGGGCGTTGGCCCAACCGGACATACCGATCAGCAGGATGCCGATCCACGCGATAGGGCGGAATGGTTTACAAAAGGGTCTGGTCATTACGGGCAGATCGAATCAGCCCTCAATATCGGGTTTCGGGAGGAGATTAGGGTATAAGGCAGATGGACAGCGAAACCCGCTCCGGTGTGATCGGGGTCACAACCCGGATCATGCGGTCGGGGCATCTTTGCATCAAACCTCTGGTTATGGCCTACTACGTATCAACGATCCTGCATCAGTCCTTTCCCGAAGCAGTGGAGGCGACGATCGGAGCCTTGAAAGAAAAGGGATTCGGGATCATCACCCGGATCGATCTGCAGGAGACCTTTCATCAGAAGATCGGCAAGGATATCCGGCCCTATCTGATCCTGGGAGCCTGCAATCCGAATTATGCCTACGAGGCGCTCCAGAAGGAGAACAAGGTGGGGACGATGCTGCCCTGCAATGTGATCGTCCAGGAACTGGCCGATGGGTCCGTCGAAGTGGCCGCTATCGATCCGGTGGCCTCCATGGCGGCGATCGACAATCCGGAACTGCTGGAACTGGCCGGTCAGGTGGCAGAACAGTTGGTATCGACCATCGCGGGTCTGGGATCCGACCAGGCACCGTGAACCAGATTACCCTTCACCGTGTGTTTCACCGTATCTTTGAACAATGGCCTCCATCCTGACCGACCGGCACGGGCGTTTTCACGACTACCTCCGCATCTCCCTGACCGATGCGTGCAACCTGCGTTGTCAGTATTGCATGCCGGTGGAGGACATGCACTTCATGAATCGCTCGGAGCTGATGACCGTGGATGAACTGGACACCCTGGCCGGCCTCTTCGTCCGGCATGGGGTGAGGAAGATCCGCCTGACCGGCGGCGAGCCCCTGGTGCGCAAGGAAGCGGCCGAGATCATCGAGCGCCTGGGGCGATATCCGGTGACTTTGGCGATCACCACCAATGGCGTGTTGGTCGATCGGTTTGTCGATGTGTTTCAACGGGTCGGACTGCGCTCGGTCAATGTGAGTCTTGACTCCCTCGACCCGACTGTCAACCAGATGATCACCCGGCGGGATCATCTGCAGATTGTCGTGGAACAGATCGAACAGCTGGTGGCGAGGGGGTTCCATGTCAAGGTGAACATGGTGGTGATGAAGGGGGTCAATGAGTTCGAGGTCGGCGATTTTGTGGCCTGGTCCAAAGATCTTCCCTTGCATATCCGCTTTATCGAGTACATGCCATTTGATGGCAACGGCTGGTCCTCTGCTCAGGTGACCACGCATCAGCAGATCCTGGAATTGTTGGAGGACCGTTTTGTGTTCGACAAGCTGCAGGATGGTCCGAACGATACCGCCAGGGCTTACCGGGTCAAGGGGTACCGGGGGACATTTGCCGTGATCAGTACCATGAGTCAGCCATTCTGCGAGACCTGCAACCGGATCCGCCTGACGGCGGATGGCAAGCTGAAGAACTGCCTCTTCTCCTCCGGTGAGACAGATCTGCTCACCGCCTTGCGGGCCGGCCAGGACGTCGAATCCCTGATCCGGGATACCCTCCTCGCCAAGCATGCCCGTCTGGGGGGACAGCTGGCCGATGATTATCATTTGACCGATCCGGATACCTTACAGAACCGCTCCATGATCGCCATTGGAGGTTGATCAGCATTGCATTTGCCTGGCGATGATCTAGATCATCACCCCTGATGATCCGGATGATGGATGTCATCTCAGGCCTGGGATAATTTTGTTATCGTGGAGGCATATGCATCGCAACGCACAAAGATTGACGATCTCTTTCAAGGACGTCGACTCGACTGGCTGTATGCCCAGTCGCCCCTTTCCCATGACCGGACCTATTACGAACAGTTGATCCGACTGCAAGCGGCCATCTACGATCTGGATGCCTTCCTGGAGCGATCCTGGATCATTGCGCTGGAGGAACTGAACGAATACTGGCGAATCATCCATGACCGCCTGGCCGCGTTCCATTTCAATGAAGCGGATCGCGACCGAAAGCTGCGGGATATCAAGGTCTATCAGACCCACGAACTGCTCACCCGGACCGGCGGGAACCCGATCACCATTCCCATTACGGAATTCTATCACTACAAGACCTGTGATGTCCGACTGATCAGGCAACTGATCTACGAGGGTGACCCGCGACTGGCGCAGGTGATGCCCGAAGCGGTCTGGCGTTATTACGACTGGCTGACCGAAGTGCAGGATGACCTGGAAGACCAGGAGGAGGACCGGAATACGTATAATGTCAATCGCTACCTCCATGCCCTGGACCATCTGGGGCCAGAGAAAACAAAGAGCTCCTATTTGAGCTACATCCGCCACATCTCCAGTGCGGCGGCTGAAACCCTCCGCGACGAGGACTTTCCCCACAAGGCGGCATATCAGGAATGGATCCGGGAGGCGGTCGAGAAGGTCAAGTCCTTGCTCCAGTGACTTCTGTGACCAGGATGACAGAGCTGTGCTGACGATTTGCGATCTTGCAGCCATGCTAGATGTCCATTTCATTTCGTGGCCCGAAGCCAAGGACCTGGTGATTCGGCATGCGCCCGTGCTTCAGCAGGAGGTGGTGCCGGTCGAGCAGGCGGGAGGTCGTATTCTGGGTGAGGATGTCCATTCGCCGGTGGATATGCCACCATTCGACAACTCTGCCATGGACGGCTACGTGATCCGATGGTCCGATCCGCTTCCAGGCGCCTGGACGATCGTCGGGGAGATTCCTGCCGGGACAATGCCATCCAGAACCGTCGGACCAGGCGAGGCCATGCGGATATTTACCGGGGCGCCGATCCCGCCCGGAGCGGATACCGTGATCCAGCAGGAGTGGGTCGCCCGCACCGGCGATCGGATCAGCCTGGAGAAAGGAACGGTCCTCGCCGGCGCGCATGTGCGTGGACGGGCCACCCAGATCGCCCGAGGTGGCCTGGCCATGACGGCAGGTGAACTACTGTCGCCCGGGGCGATCGGCTTCCTGGCCAACCTGGGCATTCCGGAGGTCTCCGTGTACCGTCGGCCGGTGGTGGATATCCTGGTGACCGGATCCGAACTGGTCAAGCCGGGCCAGCCCCTGGGACCGGGACAGATCTATGAATCCAACTCCCATACTCTGGTCGCGGCTCTGGTAGACCAAGGTATCCAACCACGGAGCGTGCAGCATGTGACCGATGACGTCGATGCCTTTCGCCATCAGTTCCAGGAGGCGATCCAGGGATCGGATATGGTCATCATCACCGGCGGGATCTCGGTCGGGGATCATGATATCGTCCGTCAGCTGATGGAAGAGGGCGGGGTGCAAACCCACTTTTACAAGGTCCGCCAACGACCCGGCAAGCCCCTCTTCTTTGGTCAGGTCGGCTCGACCCTGGTGTTTGCGCTCCCGGGCAATCCGGCCTCCGTGACCAGTTGCTATTATCAGTATGTCTATCCCGCACTGCGCCGGATGCAGGGTTTTCGCTCGACCTTCCTGAAGAAGGTGCATCTGCCCCTCCGGGAGGGTTTTGTGAAGAAGGAAGGACTGACCTTCTTTCTCAAGGCCGTAGCTGACGAGACCGGAGTGCTGCCCCTCTCCGGGCAATTGTCCTATATCATGAGCTCCTTTGCCCGGGCCAATGCCGTGATCATGCTGGAAGAGCATCGGGCATCCTATGAGCCCGGTGAGGTCGTGGAAGTCCACCTGCTGGATCATGGCCGGGCCTGACATCATCGGGATTCGCCTGCTGGTCCGACAAGCCGGCAAGCAAACTGAATCCCTCATCACAACGTTTGTTTGGTTATGGATCCAGGTCTCCTGTTCTATCTGATCTTGCTGGTGGTGGCATTTTTTTACGCCAGCGTCGGCCATGGTGGTGCCAGCGGGTATCTGGCCGTCATGGCCCTGTTCGGGCTGGCGCCTGAGGTCATGCGCCCATCGGCACTGGTCCTGAACGTGATCGTGTCCTCCCTGGCATTCTACCAGTACAGTCGTCGAGGATATTTTCGCATGTCCCTGTTTCTGCCGTTCGCGGTGGGTTCCATTCCGGCCTCTTTTATCGGCGGAACCATCGTGGTTGACCCCGGTATCTACAAGCAGATCCTGGGCGGACTCCTGGTCGTCGCCGTATTGCGGATGTTGTGGGAGATCCGCCAGAAGCAGATCCCTTTCCGGGATGTCCAATGGATCTGGGCGATCCTGATCGGCGCGGGGATCGGCCTGTTCTCCGGGATGATCGGCATTGGCGGCGGCATCATCCTGTCGCCGGTGATCCTGCTCCTGCATTGGGCGAACATGAAAGAGACGGCGGCTGTTTCAGCCTTGTTTATTCTGGTCAACTCCCTGGCCGGGCTGGCCGGTTTGATGACGGCTGATCTGCAGCTGGATACCCGCCTGGTCTGGATGATCCTCGCCGCATTTGGTGGGGGTATGGCTGGGAGTTATCTTGGTGCCCGGCGACTGGGAAGTACCTGGTTGCGCTATGTCCTGGCAGCTGTCCTCTTGATCGCCGCCGTAAAATTGATCCTGATCTGATGCACACAGATACCAAACCAATGATCCATCTGCTGGCCTTCGGCATGATCGCCGACGTCCTGGAACACCCGGAGAAAGACTGGCCCTGGTCGGCAGATACCGCCATGCTTCGGGCTGCACTGATCAAGGCGTACCCCGAGTTGAGGGACCTTCCGTTTGTCATTGCCGTGAACATGGATGTTGCCGGCGGCGAACAGCCCATCCCACCCGGGGCGACGGTGGCCCTGTTACCTCCCTATTCGGGCGGATAATCCGGAAGAATTGATCACCTTGTCCAACCAACCCAAGAAAATGAAGAACATATTTATCCAGGGTTCGATCGCCGCCTCGTTTATCGGCGAATCCATAGCCAAGCACCAATCCAAGACGGATATCGGTGCGCATGCGATCTTTCTCGGACAGGTCCGTGCGGATGTCATCGATGGTCAACCGGTCAGTCGGATCGATTACACAGCGTATGAGGACATGGCCCTGCAGAAGGTGCACGAGATCCGGGAAGCGGCATTCGACAAGTATCCGTTGACCTGCATGCACATTTATCACAGCCTGGGGTCGGTAGGGGTCGGTGAGATCAGTTTCTTTGTCTTTGTTTCCTCGGCTCACCGGGCGGCTGCCTTTGATGCCCTGCGCGAGATCGTGGATGCCATCAAGGCCGATGTGCCTATCTGGGGAAAAGAGATCTTCGCGGAGGGACAAGGCTCCTGGAAAGTGAACCAGTAATCATCAGAAGCATACAACCATATGAACGATATCACCCGGAAGATCAACACGCGACGGCAGGCCACGGCCGAAGCCTTCCTGACTGTCAGCGATCCGGAAACCCTGGAGGTCATCCGCCGGAGGGAGGTGCCCAAAGGGGATGTCTTTGAAATGAGTCGCGCTGCCGGCCTGCTGGCGATCAAAAAGACTTCCGATGTGATCCCGGACTGTCATCCCCTGCCCATTGAGCAGGCATCCATCCACAGTTCGATCGAGGGGGAGGTTATTCGTATCGAGGTGGCTGTTCAATCGATCTATCGCACCGGTGTGGAGGTCGAGGCCATGCATGGCGCGGCGATTACGGCACTGACCATGTACGACATGCTCAAGCCCATTGACAAGGGTGTGGAGATCGGCTCGATCCGCCTGGTGAGCAAAAAGGGTGGCAAATCCCAGTTTCGCGACCATGTGGGGCTGGGCGTCCGTGCCGGTATCGTGGTCTGCTCGGACAGTGTTTCCGCCGGAGGTAAGGAGGACAAGGCGGGCCTGGCCATCCGGGAACACCTGGAACAATGGGAGGTGGAGGTCGCCCACTATATGATCATTCCGGATGAGCCAGACGCTATCGGCCGGCAGGTGGAGCGAATGACGGGCGATAAAGCAGTCGACCTCCTCCTGTTCACGGGAGGTACGGGGTTGTCACCACGGGATGTCACCCCGGAAACGATCCGGCCGCTGCTGGATCGGGAGATCCCCGGGATCATGGAAGCCGCCCGTCAGTATGGACAGGAACGGACGCCGTTTGCCATGCTGAGCCGGGGTGTGGCGGGAATGAAGGGAAATACCCTGATCCTGACCTTGCCCGGATCCACCAACGGTGCCCGCGAAACCATGGACGCCCTGTTTCCCTATGTCCTGCACATCTTCCGGGTTGCCCAGGGCATGCGTCACGATGGTTGATCGGTAACCGGAGTACACTTGCTGCCTGATCATGTGTGAACAGAGGAATTTATCCACTACCTTCGCGACATGCGTCATCCGTTGCGTTGGATCGCCTTTTGGGCCTTTGCCTTGTCCCTGTTTCTGCCGGTATTTCATGGGAGTGACCTGAAGGGCTACCATGTCGTCCTGTTCGGGGCGGTCGGCCTGATCCATTTCCATGTGTTCCTGGGCTTGCCCTGGCTCGCGAATCTCGGATTCTTCCTGGCCTTTCGCATGCGCGGCAGTATTCGCCGGACCGGGGTCGTCCTGATCTCCCTGGTGATGGCTTCCTTTGCCTGGGGGATTGATGAATTGCCCCAGGATCTGACCGAGAATCTGAACGGTGTCACCGCCGACTGGGGGTTGCGGATCTGGTATCTGGCCTTTGTCATCCTCACCATAGATGCCCTGCTGGGCCGATATGCGGGTGTGCGGTTCTCCCGAAAGAAAAAAGCGGTCGCCGAGACTGAGACTGCTGACAAGGCAACATCCCCTCAACAGGAGGAGCACCATTCTGCCATGCTCTGATTTTTTTTCAATGGAGGGTGGTCCCCATTAAACCTGACCTGGATCGCATCGTCCAACCTCCGTACCCTCGATCCCCGCACACATAAGCGTTTGCCCTATGCGCATCCACACCTTCCTGAATTTCGTGGTCCTGTCCTCCCTCATGCTGCTGATGGCCTGTTCAAAGGACAGTGCACCGGACCAGCAGTTGACAGATGAAGAAGCCTTGGCCCTGGTCCTGGACCTTCCATTGGATCCCTTCGTCTACGCCGAGCAAGACCTCCCAAACTATCTCCTTACGCCACCCATCATGGGCCAGGACAACACGCCGGCCAATAATCCGGTCACCGACTGGGGAGCTACCCTCGGGCGGGTGTTGTTCTATGACAAGGAGCTCTCGATCAACAAGACCGTAGCCTGTGCCACCTGCCACAAGCAGGACAAGGGTTTCAGCGATGACCTGGTCCTGTCGGAGGGATTTGCCGGAGGCCAGACCGGGCGTCACAGCATGTCCCTGGTGCAGGCGGCCTATTACGCCAATGGGCATTTCTTCTGGGACGAGCGGGCCACTACCCTGGAGGAACAGGTGCTGATGCCCATTCAGGACGGAGTGGAAATGGGCATGACCCTGGATTCGCTGATCACCCGGCTGTCAGCCACCCGTCACTATCCCATTCTGTTCCAACGGGCCTTCGGTGATGAGACCATTGACGAGACACGGATCTCCAGGTCGCTGGCACAATTCGTGCGTTCCATCGTCTCCTTTCAAAGCAAGTATGATGAAGGCCGCGCCAGTTTCCCGGCCAATTTCAACGGACAGGGCAATACGCCCTTCCCCAACTTTACGGCTGAGGAGAACCTGGGCAAGGAGATCTTTTTCACCCCGCCCCCGGCCGGAGCCGGTTGTGCGGCCTGTCATGGAACGGATAATTTCGTTGCGCCTGGTCCGCGGAACAACGGACTGGATTCCGATCCGACCGATCTCGGTGTTGGAGGTTTCAATGGCATTGCTCAGTTGAATGCCAAGTTCAAGGTGCCCAGTCTGCGCAATGTCGCCCTGACGGCACCCTACATGCACGATGGCCGGTTTGCCACCCTGGAGGAAGTGATCGGGCATTATTCGGAGGGGATCCAAAGCCATCCGACCCTGGATCCACCGCTGGTCCGGCCCAACGGGTTGCCGGTGGTCTTCAACTTCAGCCAGGAGCAACGTCAGGCGCTGATCGCGTTCCTCAATACGCTCACGGATGAAACGGTGGCCACGGAGGAGAAATGGGCAGACCCCTTCAGGTGAAAATTCCAAATTCCAAATTCCAAATCACAAACAAATTCGAAATCACAATAACCAAAACGATTCTCCGTTTCGGTCACTTTCATCGACATGATTACAAATATTTATTCGTAATCTTGTCTGATTGCTTAGGGGGCTGTTACACTCCTCCGGGAAAATTCCAAATTCCAAATTCCAAATCACAAACAAATTCGAAATCACAATAACCAAAGCCCTTCTCCGTTTCGGTCATTTGAATTTGGAGTTTCGGATTTATTTGGAATTTGGAGCTTGATATTTGGTGCTTCTTCGGGAAAATTCCTAATCACAAAATATAAATCACAAACAAATTCAAAACCACAATGACCAAAGCCCTTCTCCGTTTCGGTCATTTGAATTTGGAGTTTCGGATTTATTTGGAATTTGGAGCTTGATATTTGGTGCTTCTTCGGGAAAATTCCTAATCACAAAACATAAATCACAAACAAATTCAAAACCACAATGACAAAAGCCCTTCTCCGTTTCGGTCATTTGAATTTGGAGTTTCGGATTTATTTGGAATTTGGAGCTTGATATTTGGTGCTTCTTCGGGAAAATCACATATCCCAAATCACAAATCCCAAATCACAAATCACAAACAAATTCAAAATCTCAATGACCCAAACAGCCAGGCGTTTCGGTCATTGATATTTCGACATTGGTATTTATTTGGAATTTGGAGCTTGTGATTTGGTGCTTCTCTCCTGTTTCAACTTTTCTTTCAGGTACTGCCCTGTATAGGACCCCGGGATCTTTAGCAGGTCTTCCGGTCGTCCCTGGAAGAGGAGGTGCCCGCCTTCGTCGCCACCTTCCGGACCGAGGTCGATGATCCAGTCGGCACTTTTGATGACTTCCATGTTGTGTTCGACGACCAGCACGGTGTGACCGTGTTCGACCAGGGCCTGGAGGGCATCCAGGAGCTTGCCGATGTCGTGAAAGTGCAGTCCGGTGGTCGGTTCGTCAAAGATGAAGAAGATGTGTTCGCTTTTGGACTCCCGGCCCAGGAAGGAGGCCAGTTTGACCCGTTGGGCCTCTCCTCCGGAAAGGGTGGAGCTGCTTTGGCCCAGCTGGACATACCCCAGGCCCACATCGTCAAGGGGCTTCAATCGCTGAATGATGTCCTTGTGACCGTCAAAGAAGTGAAGTGCTTCTTCAATGGTCATCGACAGGATATCATAAATGGATTTCTCCTGGTAGCGCACCTCCAGGATTTCCTGCTTGAACCGACGACCCTTGCAATCATCGCATTCCAGCCGGACATCGGCCAGGAATTGCATTTCCACGACCTGCTCGCCTTCTCCCTTGCAGGTCTCGCAACGCCCCCCCTCCACATTGAAGGAGAAATGCTTGGGCTTGTAGCCACGGATGACGGAGAGGGACTGATCGGCCATCAGCTCGCGAATGGCATCGTAGGCCTTTACATAGGTCACCGGGTTGGATCGGCTGGACCGTCCGATCGGGGCCTGGTTGATCATCTCCACGCCGGTCAGTCGTTTCAGGTCGCCGGTCAGGTTGGAGATCTCCGGTGTCCTGCCATCCTGCAGGACCTCGACGGCCTGCTGGAGGGCGGGATAGAGGATCTGCTTGACCAGTGTCGACTTGCCTGAACCCGATACGCCCGTCACGACGGTCAGGGTATCCAGGGGGAATTCCACGGTGATGTTCTTCAGGTTGTGCATCCGGGATCTATCCAGGATGATCCTGCCCAGGACCTTGCGGCGACTGGCCGGTGTCGGGATGGACCGTGTGCCGTTGAGGTAGGCCGTAGTCAGGCTGTCGGGCGCCCGTTTGCCAATCTCGTCAAAAGGGCCGGCAAAGACCACCTCTCCTCCGTGGATACCCGC
The DNA here is from genome assembly GCA_020636225.1 of Lewinellaceae bacterium. Lineage (GTDB taxonomy): Bacteria > Bacteroidota > Bacteroidia > Chitinophagales > Saprospiraceae > JAGNXB01. The sequence continues at coordinate 445,000 of JACJYI010000003.1, forward strand.
CATGGGCCCCATGTCCACCAGGTAGTCGGCTGCGCGGATGAGCTCCTCTTCATGTTCGACGACCACCACGGTATTCCCCAGGTCGCGCAGCTGTCCCAGGACGCGGATCAGGCGGGTGGTATCGCGGGGGTGAAGCCCTACGCTGGGTTCGTCGAGGATATAGAGGGAACTGGTCAGGTTGCTGCCCAGGATGCGGGTGAGATTGATGCGTTGGGTCTCTCCGCCAGAGAGGGTAGAGGCCACCCGGTTGAGGGTGAGGTAGCCCAGGCCCACATCCAGCATGAACTGCAACCGCATGTTGATCTCCAGCAGCAGGCGTTTCGCCACTTTCTGGTCATACTCGGGGAGCTGGAGCGAGGCCATGAACGCGGTCAGCTCCGATAGGGGCAGATCAATGAGGTCCATGATATGTCGGCCCTGGATCCGGACATAGGTCGATTCGGTACGCAGGCGGCCGCCGTCGCAGTCCGGGCAGGTCGTCCGTCCGCGATAACGGGCCAGCATCACCCGGTTCTGGATCTTGTAGGTCTTTTCTTCCAGGGCCTTGAAGTAGGCATGCACCCCCGGGGCTCCGTTGATCCCTTGCCAGAGTAGTCGTTTTTCCTCCCTGGTCAACTGGAAATAGGGGCGATGAATGGGAAAGTCGACGGAGGATGCCTGTCGAAGCCAGGTGTTCTTCCATTCGCCCCCGGCTTCGCCTCGCCAGGCGGCCACTGCTCCTTCGTAGACCGACAGGCTGGAGTCGGGAATGACCTTGTTCTCATCAATGCCCATCACCTTGCCATAGCCTTCGCAACGCGGGCAGGCACCATAGGAGTTGTTGTAATTGAACAACTGCGGATTGGGCTCCAGAAACGCCATGCCATCTGCCTCGAAGCGATTGCTGAACTGTTTTTCGGGGCCGTCATATACCTGCAAATGGCAGAGCCCTTCGCTTTCCTGGAAGGCAGTGAGGGCCGAATCGGCGATGCGTTTCCAGTTTTCGTCATCTTCTTGGGCGATCACGAACCGGTCGATCAGGATGAGGAGTTCGGCCGCGGCAGGCCAGGTGCCCAGTTTTTTCTTGGCATCGGCCGGATGGTCGGCCAGCCAGTCCTGGATGTCGATCAATTCACCCTGCAACCGCAATCGGGTGTAGCCTTTCTGGAGGAGGAGCTCCAGTTCCTGGCCGACGGTGCGATCCGCATACTTCAGGGGGAGGGGAATGAGGATGGCCGCCTTGGTCCCCTCCTTCAAGTCCCGGAGGTAATCGATCACATCACTGACCTCCTGCTTGTGGACCTCTTCTCCAGAGATCGGCGAGTAGGTGCGTCCGATACGGGCATAGAGCATGCGAAGGAAGTCGTAGATCTCGGTGAGGGATCCGACGGTAGACCGGTTATTGCCACCGGACACTTTTTGCTCCAGGGCAATGGCGGGACAGATGCCATGGATCATGTCCACGTCCGGTTTCTTCATGCGCATGAGGAATTGCCGGGCATAGGCAGACAGGCTCTCCACATAGCGACGCTGGCCTTCGGCGTAGAGGGTATCCATGGTGATGGATGACTTCCCCGAGCCGGACACCCCGGTGATCACCACCAGTTGGTTGCGGGGCAGGTCCAGGTCGACGTTCTTCAGGTTGTTGGACCGGGCACCCCGGATCCGGATCCAGTTGGGATCATTGTCGGTGATCAACGGGCGAAAGGGTTCGGGTTTTTTCTGTTTTGCGGGAGCGGCCATAAGGGGGCAAAGATACGGAGGAGTAACAAGCCGTCAGGCCCCTTGTTGAAAGGAAATGACAAAGATGTGGATTTGCTTTTCAGTTTATGTTCACAGCGAATACCCTGTCATTCGCATGTCTCCCTGATTTTTAGTATTTTTGAATCACTGCGGTCTACACGTAACCATGCTCAAACCATTCACTTCCATATTCCTGGCTTTCCTGATACTGGTCACCAGTACGGGTGTCTCCGGGCAGGTGCATGATTGTAGTGTCAAAGGACGACTTATCGGTTTATATGGTTCTGCAGTCTCCTGCTGTAGTATTTTAAAGGTCAAGCCCAAGCGGGCGCTCGGATCTTGCTGCAAATTGAAAAAGACTCGGATCACCACCGTTCGGCGGGTGCCTTGTTGCCAGGATCAGGTGTGCTACCAGCATCTGGATATCCAACAGATCGATAAGCAGGATGATTCTGGTGCGTTGATTGCTCAACATACATTTGCCCCTTATTTGACTGTCCAAGCGCACTTGCAGATTCAGAGTGATCAAAAATTGCATGCAATAGCCCTCAGGGCGCATCCACCTCCACTCCTGCGGGATCCCCAGGTCCAATTTTGTCAATATCGCTGTTAGCACAAGGTTATCAAGATTCATGTCAGATGCCTGTTTAGAGGTATTGGCTCATTTCTATTTGATTACGTGTTAATGAATATGATATGCGACACTTTACATTTCTTATCCTTTTCTTTTTCGGTGCACAACTCATCAGTGCCCAAACCAATGAAGTTCAGTTTACCTTCAACCACCATGTGAATGGCGAAGAATTGAAGCTCAATGAAACTCTGTTTACCATCTGGAATGGGAAAACCATGCGGATCGATCGGGCAGAATTCTATCTGGCGGAGATATCATTGATCGGTGTTGGCGGTGGAAAGACAACGCTCAGCGACCAATATATCCTGGCAGATGCCGGTGATCCGGAAATGGTCTGGAATATCGGAAATGTCAATCTTGATGAAATCGAAGGAGTCGAAGTACATATCGGTGTGGATCAGGCTAAAAATCACCTGGACCCTTCCACCTATCAATTAGGCCATCCTCTGGGCTTTCAGGATCCATCCATGCACTGGGGCTGGTCTGCCGGATACCGGTTTATGGCGATCGAGGGATATGTTGACCAGAATAATGATGGTATTCCCGAGTCCCTTTTTCAATATCACAACCTGGGGGATAATCTCTATTACACGACCTCCATTGACGGGGAAGCGACCGCTGACAATGGCGTACTTACCGTGAATATCGATGTGGATTATGCCAAACTGTTTGAAGGGATGACCCTGATCGGCAACCTGATTCATCATGGTAGCAATTCACAGAATCAGAAGATGCTCACCAATGCTTCTACCGAGGACTTTCTGACCATCTCTGCCATATCCGCACAAGATGATGTGGTCCAAAACTCACTGTCTTTGACAGCTACTCCGAATCCAGCTCAGGGACAAATCCTCCTGGCTCAGGATCTGGATCCGGCTATCGGTTCAGTAGATCTGAAGGTGATGAATGTGATGGGGCAGATGGTGGCCTACCGTCAGAATGTACCGGCACAGGGTGAGTTACAGCTCGACCTGGACGGTTGGCAAACGGGCACCTACTTCTATGGCCTCTACCATAATGGTCGTCTGATCGCCAGGAGCTCCTTTATGGTTCAGTAATGACGACTGTTCAGAACTGGGTCTTTTTCATTGCATTGAGCTTGATCATTTGGTCTTGCTCCAAGCAAGAAATGCCTGAACTGGACGGTTACCAGGCCCCTCCTGGATTTCCGGAGATGGCCATTCCTGCTGACAATGCCTTTCTAGCCGAACGTGTGGAGCTGGGAAAGGCATTGTTTTTTGATCCTATACTGTCAGTGGATAGTACTCGCTCCTGTGCATCCTGCCATATCCCGGCCTTTGCCTTTTCAGACACAACGGCATTCAGTTTGGGTGTTGAGGATCGTGTGGGGACGCGAAATTCACCTTCTCTGGCGAATGTCGGCTATCAGCTGGCATTACTGCGGGAAGGTGGGGTTCCCACCCTGGAGATGCAGGTACTGGTTCCCATTCAGGAACAGCATGAATTTGACACCAATATTCTGGATGTAGCCCAAAAGGTCAATCAGGTTCCTGCATACAAGGCACTCTCCAGGATGGCATATGATCGGGAAGTGGATCCCTTTGTGATCACCCGGGCGTTGGCTGCTTTTCAGCGAACCCTGATCAGTGGCAATTCCAGATTTGATCAATGGTCCTTTCAAGGTAATTGGAATGCACTGTCTCCGAGTGCCATCCGTGGATTGGACCTCTTCCAGAGCGATCGATTGGGCTGTGCGTCCTGCCATAACGGGTTTCTTTTTACAGATCAGTCATTTGCCAATAACGGACTGTATGAGGACTACGCTGACCCCGGGCGGTACCGACTGACGGGAATCGAATCAGACCGTGCCGTTTTCAAAGTGCCCAGTTTGCGCAACGTGGCGGTGACGGCTCCCTATATGCATGATGGCAGTTTGAAAACACTGCGTGAAGTGGTCCAGCATTACCAAAGCGGTATTCAGGATCACCCGAATAAAAGTCCGCTCTTGCGGACATTCGAATTAACGGATGGAGAAACCAATGATCTGATCAACTTTTTAAAAAGTCTGACCGATGAGGAGTTTCTTCAGAATCCGATGTATCATCAAGAATAATTTAACATGAAAAATATCTATTTGATCCTGATTGCCCCGATGTTGGCAATAATCAGTTGTAAGCCAGACCCGGTTGAACCGGCCGTTTATGATCCTACGCCCTACACTCTGGATATTGGTGATTTTCCCGATCCTGTGTTGCCCATGGATAATCCGCTCACTGTTTCCGGTGTGGAATTAGGACGGATGCTTTTTTATGAGAAGGACCTGTCACGAGATCGTTCTCAGTCCTGCGCGGACTGTCATATTCAGGGAGATGCTTTCTCTGATATCCGAAGATTCAGTGTTGGTGTTGAGGGGCTGGATGGAAAGCGACAGGCGATGCCGGTGATGAATGTGGCCTGGCATTACAATGGGATGTTCTGGGATGGCCGGGCACCCCGTGTCCGGGATCAGGCCTTGAAGCCCATCCAGGATCCGTTGGAAATGAATGAAACATTACCCGGAGCTATCGCCAAACTGGAAGCCAATCAGCGTTATCGTGATCAGTTTATTCGGGCATTTGGCGACGACGAAATCACATCTGAGCGTATGGGTCTGGCTATGGAGCAGTTCATGTTTACCATGGTGTCGAAAGATTCAAAATATGACAAATGGCTGAAGGGCGAAGTAACCCTGACACCGGAAGAAGAGAATGGTCGAAAGCTCTTTTTTGCAGAGTTTGATCCGAATGGCGTGGGAAGAGGGGCAGAGTGTTTTCACTGTCATGCCGGTCATAATTTCACGAATGATGAATTCATGAACAACGGTCTGGATACGGATGCGGAATTTACCGATACCGGACGCGAGATGGTCACTATGAGTGCCTTTGACCGGGCCAAGTTTAAAGTGCCCAGTCTGCGAAATATTGCCAAGACTCCTCCGTATATGCACGATGGCCGATTTGCCACTCTGGAAGAAGTGTTGGATCATTATAATACCGGCGCTAAAAATTCATCGACGGTTGAATTTTTAATGCAGTACAATATCCAACCCGGAGGATTAGGTCTGACGGCACAAGAAAAGTCAGACATTATTGCATTCATGCACACATTGACGGACGATACTTTTTTGACCAATCCGGCCTATAGTGACCCGAATTAGGATCGTTGACAAATAAAAGAGAAGGGGGCTCTCCGATCAGAATCGGAGTGCCCCTATTTCTTTTCATTCATCAATCGCGAACGATCTGGAATCCTTTTGCAGTAGTAACCGATCCGTTGTCGGATGCCATTTGGATCCAATAGGCTCCTGTGGGCAAATGACGCAGATCATATAGAAGGGTATTGCCTTGGATATGTTTCACCGAGAGTCCCTTTACACTTCGCCCCAAATGATCTGTGAGAAGGATATGGCCTTGAATATCACTGTTCAGGACAACAGTCAGATAATCGTTGGTTGGATTGGGAAAGAATTGGAAAGTGTGTTCGTCTCCAGGTTGAATGGAGGTCGTCCCTCCAGTGACTAAAAATTGACCCATCATCCCGGCATCTTCATGGGACAGCATATGACAATGGTACATATAGGGTATAACCGGATCTGAAAAGTCAGAAAATTGAGCAATAAATCGAACAGTTCCATTTCCCGGCGGAACGAGCACCACATCTTTTCGCCCTGAGAGATGTGCTGGAGGCGGATTGCCATTGATATCCAAAATGTAGAATTGGACATCATGGATATGAAACGGATGGGCAATAGCAGTCATATTGGTCAATTCCCAGATTTCAATATTGTTGATCGGAATCTGGTAATTAATCGTTTGTAAATTAAAGCTTGACCCATTGATTACGAAGGGACCATTGACCATGGTATTCATATTCATTTGAGCCGCTTGAAATGTGAGACTCCGGGTCATATTCGCTTGACTGGCGACGAATGGCTGGTCATTGACAAGCGTTGTTGGGATCTGTAGAACGGGGAAATTGGTTTGTTGGATGATGTCTAATCGAAGGACTTCGAAATCCTGTCCATTCAATGGGTTGCTTGCATATCCCTGAATACTCCCCATAGGCATAATGCTGGGGTTGTCCGCACCATAGGTGCCATTGCTCAATTCAGAGGCAAAGCTTTTTAAGAATATGCTTGAATTTTCCATACCCATCAAATCAACAAGGATTTCTATACGTTCACCTGGAGAAAGATTCAGGCGAGTCATCGTTACTGGTGATGGTAATAAACCCCCATCCGTTCCGATCAGGTGGAAGGAGTGGTCACCTTCAAATCCAAAACGGTACACACGTTCGGTGGAGCCATTCAATAATCGCAAGCGAACGACTTGTGCCGGGACCTCCACATACGGATCTATGGTACAGTTGACAAGGATCGTATTGTCCAATGCGGATAGTGTCAGAAATTGCTTATTGGTGTCAAATGCTCTGGATTGGATGACAAGTGGAATATCATCCAGGCCGTAGGTACGCGGAAGTAGCAGTTTTGATTCTTCATCGTCCCGAACGATGATAAAACCCGCAATACCTTTTGTGACATGTTCAGCTGTCTTCATATGCAGGTGAGGATGATACCAATAGGTTCCGGCTTTGTCCAATACTTCAAATTGAGGTGACCAGGTCGTTCCATTTTCTATGACAGTGTGTGGCCCGCCATCATTTGCCGGATGAACATGAAGCCCATGCCAATGGATGGTGGATGGTTCGCCCAAATTATTCTGAACATTCAATTTGACTGTTTCACCCGCATTCAATACCAGTGTGGGACCCAGGATATCGCCATTGACACCCATGGTTGTCGTTGGTATGCCGGAGAAAAATTCCTTTGTTCCCTTTTGAAGGATGAGATCATATTCCGGCCCGGTAAGTAAGGATGGAATAGGCAGGGGATTTTGGGCGATTAGGCTTCCGATGAACAAAAGGAACGTAAATAGAACAGAAATTCTGAGGGTAGCCATAGATAGAGGATTGAACAAGTCAAGTTAGGTGGTTGCCCGTTTACGCAAAGTGATCTTGATCACCAATGAGGGATGATCTTTATTTCTGCTATTAAGAAGGGCGTTATACATGTATCTCATAGTCGCCATAACCCTGTTCGAACGGTTGTGGACAAGCTGTCCACTTCTGTCCAGGCCAATAGAATCTGTTCGCCTGATTTTGCTATGACAGGAAATCCGCTTGCCCGTTTTTCACTTGTGGCAGCCACAGAATAAGGGATGCCTTCTTTTCCCTGAATGGAGACTTTGGCCAGGCGAATTTCTGTTTTCTGATTCGTTTTCTCCAGCCAGGTGACCAGAGCCATCCCTTCATCGATCATGGCGATATCCACGCGGCCAAGAGGATTTCCGTCGTCCACCCGTATGGGGTTAGAGAAAGATTCACCTTGATCCTCCGAAAAGGAAACCATGACTTTGGGGATGTCCTGCGCTGCAGTAAACCAGGCCACAGCAACATGTTTCCCATCCGCGGATATTGCTGGACCATTCACAGGGCAACCTGAAATCTCCCAATTGTCCGCATGTAGGATATGCGGCTTTGTCCAGGTATTCTGGACGCGGCGGACGATGCTGATATCTCGCATCTCATGTTCTGATCTGTCTCGATACACCACCATAGGCCCGGATGAAGTGAGGGCCATTGCCGTTTGGCAGCAATCGCACACCCTCTGATCCAATTCTGCTTCCGCAAACAGATTTCCGTCGGCATCAAATTCAACTGAACGCAGTGTCATTGCACCAGTGTGTCCATGTTCATCTTGATCCTTCCTGTCGGAAAGGGGACTCGTTGTATTTCGCCCATCCAGCCAGACGGCTAACATTCTGGTGGACGAAAGTGGAAGCATGGAGACAAAGCCGTGTTCAGCTGATATGCTGTCTCGGTGAGGAATAAAGGAGGGGCTCCAATGCCGACCACTGTCCAGAGTTTGAGCGATATGGATGTCATAATCGTAGGTCCCGAGGTTACTTTTTTGGAGCCAATGTGCGGCCATCCAGGGCCCGATAACAGAAAGAGACGGAAAATCTGCCCAATTGACAAACCAGTTTTGTCCTCGGGCAATTTCCTGGGGACTGGTCCATTTCTCATTTTGGAATGTCGAATAACAGAAGGCGTCGGTCGAATCATTAATTGTTTCGATCCAGGAGAGATAAATGGTCCCGTCCGGAGAGACAAATAGATTGGGTTCTCCACATTGTCGACAAGGTGTTTCCAGAGTCATGAATGCAGGCTCTGAATCAGCTGAACAACCCAATAGAATTAGCAGGAACGAAAAACCAATGATGGATAAAGGGTGCTTGTAGTTCATGCCAGAATTGTTGAATGGCAACATGTGTCTAGTCCCTTTGTGGTGAGATGCTGCTGCCTCAAATGATCGTCATCAATCTGATGAAATATGCGGTCCTGTTTGTCAAGAATGAAAGTTGGAAAATGGACTGGAACGGATAATGATAAAAAAAAGGGCCATGGAACATCCATGGCCCTTTTATAAAATTGAATTATTTAGTCACGACAACTTTTCTTGTCATTTGATGACCATCCTTTTGAATAGTCAGCCAATAGGTCCCATCCGTGAGATGGCCAAGCTGAAGTTCTTGTTGATTGCCTTGCATCACTGTAAACATGACTTCTTTCCCACTGGCATCTAACAAGTGAAGAGTTGCCTCTCCAATTAAGGATAGATCAGTGAGGTCGACAAACAACCTGTTTTTCGTTGGGATCGGAGAAATATTGATTTTGGCAGCGAGTGCTTCGTTGCCAATTCCACTCACCATTCCAGGTTCGATGTGGGTGACGGTATTTTCCAGTTTGTTGGTATACCAGATATGACCATTCGGGCCGATCTTGATTCCTGTCAAACCTTCAGCTCCTGTTTTTATGCGGCCCATTTCCTGAAAGCCATTAGCAATATCATAGACATAAATATCGCCGGAAGTATAATCGCCTACCAGCAATCGGTTGTCCATAAGCTCAATTCCACAAGGACGATCAATACTGTCCTGGATAATGACTTCCCAGGTCACATTCCCCATTTCGGAGTGTTCGGCCAATTGTTCGTTGATCAAGGGAATGGTTCCCACGACATTTCCGGAATTTATATCCAGACGCAATACTCGATTGTTGCCATTATCGACGACATACAACCACCCGGTTGATTTGTCCAGTACCATATGGCTGGGGACGTCGCCATCCCGGCTGACACTTATTTCCAAATATCTTCTGACAATGCCATCATCATGGTCGGCATTTCCAGGCCCGTGATCTTCTACGAAATCATATCGGACAATGGTTTGATTCCAGCTGTCAAATACCCAATAGGCATTATCAATTTCATGGGCTATACCCATGCTGTAAGGACTACCGTGAAGCATATCCAGGTGGCTTCCATTCCCGCCAGATGGCTTGGCATAAATGTCTGGATCGCTGGACCACAGGGTAGGACCCGTAAAAGTACCATTACTGTGATTGGCATCTTTTACTCCGGGAGAGGTTGCAAAATTCAAATTGTTGCCAAAAGCAATGCCCGTTGGAATGGACATAAAATGCCAGGCATTGCCATCCACTCGGTGCAGGAAAGTCGGGTTTTCTGAGGTTGCATCATTGATTGTCAGCGTACTTCCACCACTGCTCTCATTCCGTTCGTTCACGATCCATAATTCATCCTTTCCCAGAATGGGGAAAAAATCCAGATCGTTTGGTTTGTCCAGATCTTTTGATGCTTCAGGAAGGGCATGAAAAATTGGATCGGCCACCAGAAAATCATCAATTAGGTTGGGTGGAATGACCTTTTCATAAATCTCAATATCGTATTCGAGTGCATTGTTTGTCTGATCTTCATCCATCTCTTCATTCACTGAAACCACTTCAATAGATACGGTGAAGTCGCCGGTCATATTCGGAATCCAGGGGTTGGACAAGGAAAATTCAGCCAAGGAAAACGGAGGGATCGTCATATTATCGATGACCTCTGATGTTACAAACGAACCATTCAGTGAATAGGCAATCTCAAAGGAAGTGATGGGAGTCGATCCGGCATTAAAAAAATGGCCTGAAATGCCAATTGGAACATTTGTTTCACCCACACGATGCCTGTCAATATGATCCAGGCGAACATCCAGGGCAGGAGGGACAACCAGAGCGACGTTGTCGATGGCCATGCCGTACAACCAATCGCCACCATCACTGTAGGTGAATCTGATATAAACCGCCTCTTCGCCGGCATAATCGGTCATATCAATGGTGTGGGTATCCCATTCACTATGTCCATGCAGATCATCTAGCAAATCCCAGGAGATGCCATCAACCGAAGCATAAACCAAACCTGTTTCGGTGATGCCATTATACGATTGGGCACCAAAAAACAGATCGAATTGCAACGTGATACCTGTGACGGAAGACAGATCAAAAGGAGGTGAAGTGAGAATGTCCATCCCTTTGTTACAATTGCATTCATCGTCATTGGTGGCAGCAATCCCACTTGTCCCATTTGAGGTGATGTTGAAGTCAGTGCTGGAAAGGGAGCCAGAAGTGCCAAATCGCCAGCCACCATCAGAGGCATTCGAGGTGATGGCCCAACCCGTTGGTAAGGAGCCTGATTCAAAGGACTCCAAATATAGGGTCTGAGCGGTCAGACCGGTCATCATTACACTGAAAAGAGTGAAAAGGAGTAAGCAACGTTTCATGTAGTTTAGTTTGTAGATTGAATATAGATTTGTCGGTAAAGAATGTTGGGCGCTCAAGGTGTAAAACTGCGTTTATTGCCAAATTCGAAATTTGGTAAGTTTAGCTCGAAAAGATAACACTTCTCTGCCCTAAAACCATTCTTATATCTGAGAATTCTTGGTTGAATGGATTAATTTTCATCAAATGACAGTTTTCTGACACTTAACATGTGAAAATAGTTCGATGTGAGCCATCCTGGCCCTGTTGATCAGAACTATTCAAAAGGATTTTGTATGGATCAATTACGCATACTTCCTTTTAATAGCTGAGCATTAACAGCACAAATAATTGTGCTGATGCTCATTAGAGCTGCTCCAAATGCCGGACTAATAATCATTCCAGGAATGAAACCAGAAGCAAGTGGCAATGCGACGACATTATATCCTGTCGCCCATGCCAGATTCTGCACCATTTTTCGATAGGTTGCTTTCCCGAACGAGATTAAATTGACGATATCCTTTGGGTCGCTATCAACTAAAATAATATCAGCTGTTTCTGCCGCGACATCCGTACCTGACCCGATAGCAATCCCGATATCTGCCTGGGCGAGAGCAGGTGCATCGTTTACTCCGTCGCCGGTCATGGCAACAAACTCTCCTGTTTTCTGGAGTGCTTTTATTTTCTCCAATTTTTCATTCGGGAGGACTTCCGCCATATAGCCATCCATTTTCAGTTCATCGGATACAATAGAAGCGACTCGTTCATTATCTCCTGTCAATAGTAGACATTTAATGCCTTGGGCCTGTAGCGTATTAATGGCTCCAAAAGAACTCTCTCTGATCTGATCAGCAAAGGCAATATAGCCGACCAATTCTTTATCGATCACTGTAAAAATGATGGTGTCGGTAAGATCCACTGTGTCTGAAGGAGGTTGAATATTCAATTGCTCCAGTAGAAGAAATCCACCGGCACTAACCTGTTTGCCTTGCACAGTTGCATGTACGCCAATTCCTGATTCATACCTGAAATCTGAACTCGAAAACAGAGTCAGATCCTCTTGCTTCATCTTTCTTTGGAGCCCCTTTGAGATGTGATGTTCAGATGAACTTTCTGCAGCTGCGGTAAATTGCAGAAGATCCATTTCAGAATATTTTTTGGAAAGTGTTGACAATCGGACAACTTCATGTGATCCATACGTCAGTGTGCCTGTTTTATCAAAAACAATGGTGGATATTTTTCTTGCATTTTCAAACGCAGTTCGGTTGCGTATGAGCAGTCCATTTTTGGCAGAGACACTGGTTGATATGGCGGCCACCAGTGGGATTGCCAATCCCAGTGCATGTGGGCAGCAAATGACCATGACGGTCACCATGCGTTCAAGCGCAAATGAAAGTTCACTTCCCATCAACAGCCACGCTGCAAATGTGCCAAATCCGGCAATCAATGCAATGATCGTCAACCATAAAGCAGCCCTGTCGGCCAATCGTTGGGTCCTGGATTTTTGGCCTTGTGCATCCTGGACCATATTGATCACTTTGGATAGATAGCTGTCATTACCCGTGTTTTTGACACGGATTTTGATGGCGCCACTCCCATTGATCGCCCCACCGATCACGTCTTGATCCAGAGATCGCATGACGGGCTTGCTTTCCCCGGTGAGCATACTTTCATTGAGATCACTTTGGCCCTCGATGATCACGCCATCGGCGGGCACCTTTTCACCCGGTTTAATTAGAATGATGTCCCCGGATTTTAATGTACTGACCTTGACCTCCGTGATTTGATCATCTATGATCAGGTTTGCCTGGTCGGGCATCAACGCAGCCAGGGCCTCGAGTGCCTTACTTGCACCTAAAACAGAACGCATCTCCAACCAATGGCCCAGGAGCATGACATCAATGAGGGTAGCAAGTTCCCAAAAGAACGTTTTTCCCTCCAGGCCAAATACTACTGCAGAACTGTACAGATATGCGGCAGAGATGGCAACTGCGATCAAGGTCATCATGCCTGAAGCACGCTGCTTCAGTTCCTTAAGTAAGCCATTTAAAAATGGATATCCACCATAGAAGTAGATCATGCTGGAAAGGGCAAAAAGCAAGTAGCTGTCCCCATTGAAAGACCAGCTGACGCCCAGTCCGCTTTGGATCATGGGTGACAGTAGTAATACGGGTAAGGTGAGGATCAACGATACCCATAGTCGCTTTTTGAAATCCTGAATCATCATGCGATGATGATCGTGGTGCATATGTTGATCATTCCCTTTTTGAGGACCATGTTGCGAATGATCCATGGAATGACGAACTTCCGGTTGCTCCTTATTGGCCTTGGTTTTTACATGATCTGTGTGTGCCTCAGATATTCGATAATCACCAATGGCTTGAAGAGCATCATTCAATGTATTTGTTGCCACATGATGATGCATGGTTAAAGTAGCCCGAGGTGGTTCTAGAGTGACCACAACCGATTCTACTCCATCTATCGATTCGAGTGTTTTGCGGACCATTTGTACACAATGGTCACAGGTCATTCCAGATACTTTGTAAGTATGTTCCATATGTCTCAATTGCATTGGTGGAGAATCAATTTTTATCTCGCTCAAGTAAGGCTTGGGTTATTTCAATCTCAATCTCGTGATATACTTGAGAAGGCAATTCAAGTTGAAGATCATTTAAATTTAATTTCATTGTTATTCCTAGTAAACAGGAGTAAATGCCGGCATCTGTGATATGATGGAGTTCTCCTTTTCCGTTCATATTCACTGTTGATTGCTCTATTGATAGCCTGCCTTCAATTGCGAAATCCAGTGGAGGGTGCCCTTTTGTGTTTATGTAATCCAAGTCTAATGCCCCGGAAAAAGTGACTTCCTGATGCGTTGTTTCGAGCATGTGATTTAAAGTATCAACATTAAAAGAAAGCGTATTCAAATTGAATTTTAGAATCATTTCAGTAGTCTCATAATCCAGGCTAACGCGTAATTCTTTGGTTAGGCCAACGAGCGCTTGATCTCCATATTTGCCATGAATGAGAAGTATCGCACTCTGTGTGTAATAGGTATTATCCTGAGAGTATCCATGCCCAATGGAGAGGGCCATCAAGATGGTGATAAGGATTGCTTTCTTCATGACAAAAGTATAGTTGAAATGGGTGCAATGTGGTTTGATGAACGAATTGACACACCGAAAATCGGAGCACAGATTCATTTTAGCTTCCAGTTATAGATGGATGCAATAAGTAGACCCATTAACCACCCCAAGACAAATGTCAGTACAATGCCTATTATGGATTCACTGATGGGTATCTCCATTCGGAAAATCGTGGATACATCTAATCCATGAAGGAGGCTGTTAAAAAGCCAAACAGTTGCATTTTTTCCAACAACAAACATTACGGCATTGCAGCCTATGTAGAATATAGCCCCTGTAGCACCAATAGCAAATCCGAGTTTATTCGCGTGAATTAGTTGCATGATTATTTATTTTTTACTGGATTCCTTGAAATTGTGTTTATTACATTTTAGCATGTCCGGTAATAAATTTTACAGTTAGAGTTTAAATCTGTTCCTGCAGTAAATAGGATTTCCTTTTTACTGCAGGAACATGATATTGTGTTTACCTGACAGGTCTATCATATTGACAACACCCAGGCAAATTGTTGTATACCTCGTCTGTGGCTCGGTGACTATCACTGTCATATCCGACATCAGCAATTCGCTGTTTGATCTGGTCGAACGATATCACAGTTGGATTGAATGAAACAGTCATTTGATCGGAGTCTTTGTCCCAACCTGCTTTTTTAATTCCTTTGACGCCAGTCAATGACCCTTCTATGGTTCGTTCACACATGCCACAGTTGCCATACACTGTGAAGACTTCCGTCGCCACCTTTTTTTTGGTTTTGGAAGCCGACGTTTGCTCTTGCGCTTGAGCCGAAAAAACGAACATCAAGTTGACAATGAGAAATGAAAAGAGAAACTTGTTCATGATCTGTTATTTAATGGTTATGAAATTGTTTTTGAGAAGAATTTTCCACTGAATCATTTTCTTTGTGTTTGGTAGATGTGAGTGTATCTGCATTGGTTCCACACGTCAACATCTTATCACCGTAATAGGGGTTCTTTATTTTTGGATCCTTGCTGATCCAATTGGCACCCTTATTATTATTCGCCATAGGGCAATGTTGGATGTAATAGGTCCCATCTGAGATACCATACACCTTCAGTGTTTGGATCAGTGCATCAGA
This sequence comes from Lewinellaceae bacterium, assembly GCA_020636225.1. Lineage (GTDB taxonomy): Bacteria > Bacteroidota > Bacteroidia > Chitinophagales > Saprospiraceae > JAGNXB01. Next base: position 460,253 of record JACJYI010000003.1, read on the forward strand.
GAGGAAACGGAATTGCTCACGTTGTTTTTCCAGATCGTCCCCAGTTGCAATCAGATTGCCGTGTGACCGAAAGGCGTTCGACTGATCCATCCAATAGAGATGAGCCTCGCCTTTGACCAGGGACATATCCACTTTGGACAGACTCTGGATCAATTGATCCGCAGCTCTGGAGGCCTCTTTCTGAGAAGAAGACACCAGGGCCTCTTTCAAATGGAGATAGGCTTCAGCGACCTGGCCGAGTTGTTGTTTGAACCGGACTGAAGTAGAGGCCGTGTAGTCCGGAAGAGAGGATGTGTTCTCTTTATCTTTTAATCGAACCTGCCTGTTCATCATACTGTTCATATTGTTCAATTGAGCAGCAGCGTCAATGACAAAGGCACCATTCACCACTATATGTTCCCCACCTTCCAATCCATCGACAACCTGGTAGTGATCACCTGTGGACTCACCCAGCGTAATCTCTCTGAACGAGTAGGAAGGGATGTCCATATTGGGTTCCTGAACATAGACAACTGACCGTTTTCCAGTCCACAGGACTGCAGTTTTGGGAATGGCAAACTGATTCTTTGTTTGGGAAGATCTACTGGTCAGGATTCCTCGCACAAACATTTCTGGTTTGAACAGCCCGGTCGGATTGGCCAGGTCGGCACGCAGGGTCGCTATTCTGGTTTGCGGATCAATGACAGGATCAATAAATGAGATTGTTGTCTGATATGTTTTTCCGGGATTTGCAGGGACCGTAAAGGCAATCTGATCTCCCATCCGGATCTTGCCCAGATCTTCTTCGTAGGCATCAAAAAGCACCCAGACCCGACTGAGGTCCATCATGTCAAACAGAACCTGTCCTTCCCGCACGTAATCGCCAACGGCTATATGACGTTGGGAGACGATGCCACTCTTGTCCGCAAACAGGGTTATGGAGGCTTGTACTTTCCCTGTGGTTTCTATGTTCTGAATCGTGGCGTCATCTATTTTCCAATACCGCAATTTGGTACGTGCCGCTTCTGCCAGCTGCGGTTTTGACTCACTCCATTTGATCGCTTCCAGAAGTTCACGTTGTGCATTCACCAATTCCGGAGAATAAACGGTAGCCAGTTTTTGTCCCTTTCGAACGGATTCGCCGGCATAGGTGACATACAGTTGTTCGATACGCCCCGGTACATGTGCGACTTGTGTAGCGAAGCGGCGTTCGTCAGCCTTGATTTTTCCAGAGAGGATGATGCTACCAGCCTTTCGGCCTCCTTGCTGACCGACCACGATGGTTTGGATATTGGCCAGTTGCACGGCTTCCTGGGTCATTTCCAACACCAGGGGATCGCCGGTGGATGATCCCTGTTGTAACGGAATGAGATCCATTCCACAGATCGGGCATTGTCCCGGTTCCGGTTGACGAACAGACGGGTGCATGGAACAGGTCCATATCTCACTTTCGGTTTCCACCTGCTGGTTCTTTGCTGTGGCGTCAGAAGCAGCATCCCTGGCAGATCTGCCAAACAATACATACCCAACAACAAGGCCCAGGACTGCAGCCAGACTTATCAGCATAATGATTGTTCTATTCTTCATGATCGGGTCGTTCTGATTGAGGAATGATTTTCTGGAGTTGTGCCTGAGCCATTTGTGTTTTTACCATGGCGGAAAGCATCTGGAGGTCATACTGGAGGAGCTGATCTTCCATTTGGATTAAATCGAGGAAGCCGGCTCCATTGGTGCTGTAGGCAGTCAATTGCAGTTCGATGGCCGATTGAATAATAGCCTTCTGTTCCCTGGCCAGAGCATGCCGGATACGACCATCTTCATATTCGGCGTAAGCCTGTTCTACCTCTCTTTGGAATTGCAGGAACTGATCTTCTTTCCGGTATTCCAGGGCCTGAATGGTCCATTTTTCTTCCTGGGCTTTTGCCCGGTATTTGTCCCGGTAGATCGGTATCCGAATCCCGATCCTCGGGGAAAGAATATCCCGTCCATTTCCAGCGGGTGTGGCATCACTGCGACGACCGACAGCGATATAGTCAATCCCTGCATTGAAGGAAGGTTTGCCCTCCAAGGCGTTGAGTTGGATCGTCTTTTGGGAGACTTCCTGCTGCAGTGCCAGCATGCGCAGGCTGGGGTGTTCATCCCGAATAGCTGCGAACACAGGATCTCGATCATGATTCAGATTGGCCACCACGAGGGTATCCATTGGAACGATGGAAAGGTCCACCCTTCGATTCAGGACCTGGTTGATTGTGGCCTGTGGGATGTGCTTCAGATTTTCAACCAGCTTCAGTTCTTCCTCCAATCCCCGGGTTTTGACCTGGATACGGAGGAGGTCGGCCAGACTGGCCCGTCCGGTTTCTACACGGGTGGTGACGATTCGTTCGAGCTCTTGAGTGAGGGCAATATTGTCACGAAGAATAACCTGTTTCCAATCCATTTCCTGGAGTCGGATATAGGCCGTACGGATCTGATCGTGGAGCAGAAGTCTCGTCGCTGCGATGCGCTCATACCGAACAGATGCCATAGCGAAGTCGACGTCTTCCCGTGCTTGCAATGTGCCTTTCCAGGGGAACATCTGTGACGCACTGAGCCGCACCCATTGTGGCCCAAGCCGGGTTTCGACAGGTAATACAAACAACCCCAATCCAAACTCGGGTTCGGGTAACTGACTGACCTGAGGGCCCCGTTCCCGTGCTGCGAGATATTCGTGATACAGGGCCTGAAGCTCGAGATTGGCACTATCCGAAGCGGCCAGCAATTCAGCAAGAGTTTGCGCCGTGCCGGCCAAGCTGAATAGACACAACAGGAGGCCTGTCAAGGTATATTTATAAAATGATCTCATCAGAGCTCTCGTTTTCGTTTCCAAACTTGTTTTTCCAGGCGAGCTGACCCTCCTTCCACATGCAAAAGAGGACAGGGACTGTGAACATGGTCAGCACTTGAAGAGCCATACCTCCAAATGATGGAATGGCCATGGGGACCATCACATCTGCCCCTCTGCCGGTACTGGACAGGACAGGAAGCAAGGCCAATAAAGTAGTCGCAGTGGTCATCATGGCCGGGCGGACCCGCCGCAGGCCACCTTCTACTACTGCTTGCCGGATTTCTGCATTCGTAGTGGGTTGATTGCTTTTGAAACTGTCCTTCAAAAAGGTGGCCACCAGGACACCATCATCTGTGGCGATGCCAAAAAGAGCAATAAACCCGACCCAGACCGCGACACTGAGGTTGATCGTTTTCATTTGCATGAAATCGCGAATATTGGTACCGAGAATATCCACATCCATAAACCAGGGTTGCCCGTAAAGCCAGAGCATGATAAATCCACCGGAAAAAGCGATAAACACACCGGTGAAGACCATTGAGGTGATCGCCACTGATCGGAATTGAAAATACAGGATCAGGAAAATGATGCCCAGGGCGATCGGCAGGACGACTCCCAGTTTTTTACTGGCACGAACCTGTTGCTCGTAGGTGCCGGCGAATCGATAGCTGATCCCGGGAGGGACGATCAATTCTCCCGCCTGGATCATATTCTGGATATGTTTTTGTGCATTTTCAACGACAGTCACTTCTGCCTGGTCCTGATCCCGGTCAAAGAGGACATAACCGATCAGAAAACTGTCCTCACTCTTGATGGCCTGTGGGCCCTGTCGATACTGGGTGGTCACCAGTTCGCCCAGAGGGATTTGGCCTCCCGACTTCACCGGAATGAGGATACGCTCTACGATGTCCGGATCAGAACGCAACTCCCGGGGATATCGAATGCGTACCGGATAACGCTCACGACCTTCAACGGTGGTGGTCATGGTCATTCCACCTACGCCAGCCTGGATATAACGTTGCACCTCATCGATGGTCAACCCGTATCGGGCCATCGCTTTTCTGTCAATTTCAAATTCGAGGTAAGGTTTGCCGACGATGCGATCAGCAAATACTGCGGAGGCCTTAACACCGTCAACTTCTTTGAGGATGTCTTCGAGCTGCAGACCAAACGCCTCAATGCTGGCCAGGTCAGGGCCTTTGACCTTGATGCCCATTGGTGCTCTCATGCCTGTCTGCAGCATCACCAGCCGCGTTTCGATCGGTTGCAGCCTGGGAGCTGAGGTGACACCCGGCAGAGAGCTGACTTGCAGGATCTCTTTCCAGATATCCTCAGGTGAATGGATATGGTCACGCCATTGACGGACATATTTTCCATTGGAGTCCGGAATGTGTTCTCCGTTTTTGTCCAGCATATAATCACCTGATCGGTTCACTTTGAACCGCTGACGATGTCCATTTTCATCCGTCTTGTATTCAGATTTGTACTGGATCAGATTTTCGTACATGGAGATCGGGGCCGGGTCCAACGGGCTCTCAACCCGTCCCAGTTTGCCCACCACCAATTCGACTTCAGGGATGGCCGTCACAGCCATGTCCAGCGTGCGCAGGTAATTGAGATTCTGTTGCATCCCGGTATGTGGCATGGATGTCGGCATGTACAGAAATGACCCTTCATTCAGTGCGGGCATAAATTCCTGCCCGGTATGTCTGAAAATGGAAAAACCCCAAATGACCAATCCGGTGACCAGTGCCAGAAAAACCCATCGGAACCGCAGGATAAACAAGAGGATCTTTTCGTAAAAGTGAATCAGGGTGAAGAACACCGCCATCAATGTGCCGATGATCCCTGCCACGAACAGGAGGTTGGTCAGCAGGCTGGCTTCTACCCCCAGAGGCATCCAGGCCCGGGTAAGAAAAAAGGCTACGAGAAGGCTGTACACGATATTTTTACCCCACTGAACAGTTTTGATCGTTTCTTCAGAAAAGCGAACGGAAGCCCATATGCTGATCATTTCGAGCAGGGCGACAAAGATGATGATCATGCCAAACCAGAAATTGAATAGACTGGCCACCAGACTACCACCGATGATCAGGATCAGATTGATGACCATCTGCCATCGGGCTTTTCGCGGCTGAAAGGAGAAGAGGCTGTGCGCCAGCGCTGGGAGGATGGTAATGGCAATGACGATGGAGGCCAACAGAGCAAAAGACTTGGTGAATGCCAGTGGACGGAATAACTTCCCTTCAGATGCTTCCATGGCAAAGACGGGTAGAAAGCTGACAATAGTGGTCGCTACTGCTGTGATCACTGCAGAAGCGACTTCCATGGTCGCCTCATAAATAGTGGTGAGCAAGGGTTTTCCCGGTGGGGCTTCTTTCATCCCCTTGACCATGCTCTCCGTCAGGACAATGCCCATATCCACCATGGTACCGATGGCAATAGCGATCCCTGAAAGCGAGACAATGTTGGCATCGACTCCAAATTGTCGCATGGCCACAAAACACATCAGAACTGCGACCGGAAGGGTGCCTGCGACCAGCAATGAAAACTTGAGATTGAATAACATGAGGATCACTACGATGATGGTGATCAGCACCTCCAGGGTCAATGCTTCTTCCAGGGTGCCGATGGTCTCCTGGATCAACTGGGTCCGGTCATAAAACGGCACGATACGGACCTTGCTGACGGTTCCGTCTTCCAGAGTTTTGGTGGGTAGCCCAGGAGCCAGTTCGCCGATCCTGGATTTGACATTGTCAATGACCGCCATGGGGTTGGCCCCGTATCGAGCCACTACGACGCCACCCACGGCTTCGGCACCTGATTTATCCAGAGCCCCGCGACGGGTGGCGGGCCCAATATTGACCCTGGCGATATCCTTGATATATATCGGGACATGATCATTGGACGTGACGACAGAATATTCAATGTCCTCAATATTCTGGATGTAGCCGAGTCCTCGCACGAAGTACTCCGCCAGGTTGATCTCCATGGTTTGTGCACCGATGTCCAGATTGCTGCCCCGAACGGCGGCCATCACCTGATCGAGGGTGATGCGATTGGCTTTCATGGCCTCTGGATCTACATCGATCTGATACTCTTTGACATAGCCACCAATGGAAGCCACTTCTGCTACACCTTCCGCTGCAGTCAATCCATATCGCACATAAAAATCCTGGATGGTCCGCAACTCATGCAGGTCCCAGCCGCCGGTTGGATTACCCAGCGAGTCCTGTCCTTCGAGTGTATACCAGAAAATTTGTCCAAGGGCGGTTGCATCGGGCCCAAGGGCCGGTTGTACGCCTTCTGGTAGCAAGTTGGTGGGTAGGGAATTGAGCTTCTCCAGGATACGGGACCTGCTCCAGTAGAACTCAATGTCGTCCTGGAAAATAATGTAGATGGTCGAAAAGCCGAACATGGAGTTGCTGCGGATCGACTTTACCCCGGGTATACCCAATAATGAAGAGGTGAGGGGATAGGAGATCTGGTCTTCGACGTCTTGCGGTGAACGTCCCATCCATTTGGTAAAGACGATCTGCTGGTTTTCACCAATATCAGGGATGGCATCCACAGCAACCGGGTCTTTGGGCAACCAGGATACAGGGAGATCGAAGGGTGCGTTGACGATTCCCCATCCGATAAAGAAGAGGAGAAGCAGCCATGCGACGAGCTTGTTCTCTAGGAAGAAACGTATGATGCTGGATAACATAAAAACAGGACTTTCCCGGGTGAAGAATGACTGTGATCAACCTGCGGTAATGAGGCTTTGGTACGACCAGGACAGGATGGTTGACCAAATGCAAATGCATTCAGTGTCCATCTGGGAAAGACTTGTCTAACAGCGGTAGGAAGAGGTCCAGCGGCAATGTGATCGCAAGAGGGGTGGAGGGTGCATCCATCTGGTCCACAGGAATAGACTGGATGAAAATATCGACTCACGTATGCTGACATCGACATAATTGGGAGCAGGTGGTGATACCTTTTCTGCCAGTGTCTGAGTCTCTGAAGCTGACTTTCCATTCATATCCACATGCACATAAGTGCCTGTATTCTGACAACAGGGGGGGCGGTGGAATTGAGAGGAGGTGGATCCTTCTGAAGATGTCGGGTGAACGGGACAGGCTTTCATTGCCCCGCCTGAACAGGATGGGGCAGCCCTGAAAAACCGTGTATTGATGAGTTTACCCTGGCAAAAATGCTGATCCACCGAGTATCCCCAGGTAGATATTAGAACCAGTCCTGAAAGCAGGATGGCTGCACATTTTTTGAGAGGGTTTATTCTTTTCACCTTCAACAATAATACAAAATTACTCTTTGAGAGCGTACACCGACCAGGAATATAACGTTTTATTAACCATCTCGAACAATGCAAAGGCTGGGCAGATTGGCTTACCCCCTCATCACCAGATACCCCAGATAACTGAAGTACACCAGGAGAAAAAAGGCTCCTTCTATCCGTTTGATCTTGAGGCCCTTGCCCACGACCAGAGCAACCAGGACCAAACTGCTGGCCAGGATGATCATCAGAATATCCACATTGGAAGGTACCTGGAAATCGAGTGGGCGAATGGTGGCACTCAAGCCTAATACCCACAGCAGGTTGAAGATATTGGATCCCACTACGTTGCCGACTGCAATATCTGTGTTGCCTTTGTAGGAGGCGACAACAGAGGTCACCAGCTCGGGTAAGCTGGTGCCTATGGCTACGATGGTCAGTCCGATAAAGGCTTCGCTCATGCCCATGGCAGTGGCCATTTCTATGGCTCCATCCACCACCCATTTACCCCCGATGAACAGCCCGATTGTTCCCGCTCCGATCTGAATGATCTGTTTGGAGGTCACTCCCTTTCCTGTGGCTTCCGGAGACTTGCCCAGGATGGATCGGTCCTGTTTGGCCAGATCGAGTATATAGACCAGAAAGAGCAGGAAGAAGAACAGGATGATGACGCCTTCAGGTCGGTCAATTCCCATGCCTGCTCCCGGATTAAAAAGGGTGGTATTCGCCAGAAATCCGACCAACAGAGCTGCAGCGAGAGAGAAGGGTATTTCAGAAAGGACAGTGGGCCGTTTGACTGGCAAATTGCCGACCAGAGCCGCAGCACCCAGAATCAGCAGGATGTTGGCAATATTGGATCCCAGTACATTTCCGATAGCCAGTTCGGAACTCCCCTGAAAGCTGGCGAGCAGGTTGACGATCAGTTCGGGTAGTGAGGTGCCGAAAGAGACGATGGTCAACCCGACCACCAGATCGGAAACGCCAAATTCACGTGCCAGAGAGCCAGCACCTTCCACCAGCCAGTCTGCCCCTTTGATCACGAGCACCAGCCCCACAACAAACAGGATGAACATCAGCATGTGGGCAAAGGTACAATAGACGGCGATTGTGCAAGGCGGGAAGTCGGGTCCGGGAGTGGATCAACGGCTGGAGGTAGAACCCTGGCCGCCGCCGCGGCTGTTGAACCGAAGAACTGTAGAATCGGAGAACTGGATGCATCCTGAATGCGGCTCTTTTTTTGTCTTCAGTCCTCGGTCCCCAGTCCTCGGTCTTCGGTCCCCGGTCCACAATCCCCGGTCTTCGGTCCCCGGTCCACAATCCCCGGTCTTCGGTCCTCGGTCTTCGGTCCCCGGTCCACAATCCCCGGTCTTCGGTCCTCGGTCTTCGGTCCTCCGCCCACGGAATAACCGACAACTGACAACTGACAACTGATAACTGACAACCGACACCCGCCTACTCCTTCTCCGCTTTCTTCGCCTGGCGCTTGAAATAGCCCCGCAGCAGCCAGTGGGCCTTGAGCGCCTCCATGGTCTCGTTGAAGCCGTCGGTGCCCTTCTCGATGTTCTGCAGGCTGCGGTCCAGGGAGGAGGTCATGGCGGTATCCTGCAGGATGGCGGTCAGTGGTCCTCCTCCGGAATGGATATCCCGGTCGATGGAGGTGATGGACTGCTCCAGGAGCATGGTCAGCTTTTCGGTCTGAGCGGACACATTCCGGATCCGGGATGCCGCCTCGCCGATATCGTGGGTGAGGGTTGAATCCTTGAGCAGGGCGATCATGCCGCCATCCGCGGTGGCCACCTCCTGGAGGACCTTGCTCACATCGGCCACCAGGGCATCTGCCCGGGACGTGGCCGACTGCAGGTTCTTCAGGGAGTTGCGCACATACTGGGGCAATTGGGCATCATCCAATATCTCCCAGACCGCTACGCTTCGGTTGATCCGCTGCACCGTTTCCTTGAGGTCCTCGCTCATGGCGGCCACGTTGCGGTTGGTGATGTCCAAGGTACGCATCATCTGGTCCATGTCCAGGGCCTCCTTCGCCTGGATGATGTCCCCCTTCTCGATGGCCTCGCCACCCGGCGGCCCGGGATCGATATCCACCACCTTGTTGCCCATCAGGCCATCGGTGCTGATACTGGCGACATCGTTCTTTTTCAGGAATTGGACCAGCTTGTCATCGATCTTCATCACCACCTGGATCGCTGTGTCACTGACGATCTGGATGCTCTTCACCGTCCCGATCACGATGCCGGAAAACCGCACATTGTTTCCCACCCGCAGGCCACTGACATCCTTGAAGCGGGTTTCCATGGTGAAATTCTTGCCGAAGAGGTTCTGATTGGCGCCAATGAAATACAACAGGGTGATGATCGCGCCCAGGCCGAGCAGGACGAAGAAACCGAGTTGGATATTTCTGGAAGTCTGTTTCTCCATGACCGGAAAGTTATTGAAAAAAACCTTGCACCGCCGGGTCGGTATTCCGGGTGAGTTGATCATAGTTTCCCTCTGCAGAACAACGGCCATCGATCAGCACCGCGATCCGGTTGCTGGTCTGAAACACGGAGCTCATGTCGTGCGAAATGATGATGGAGGAGGTTTTGTAGATCTGCTGCACCTTGAGGATGAGGTCGTTGATCTCCCGGGAGGTGACCGGATCCAGGCCTGTGGTCGGTTCGTCGTACAGCATGATCTCCGGCTTGAGGATCATCGTGCGGGCCAGGGCCACGCGCTTGCGCATGCCGCCCGACAGCTCGGAGGGCATGAGGTCGACCGTATGGGGCAGCCCGACATTGGTCAGGGCTTCCATGACCAGGGCCTCCACTTCACTGTGGCTCTTGTCGCGACCGTGGCGGCGCAAGGGGAATTCCAGGTTTTCCCGGACGGTCATCGAGTCATACAGGGCGTTGCTCTGGAAAAGGAACCCGACCCGTGTCCGCATCCGGTCCAGTTCTTCCTTGCTCATCCCGATCACATCCTGTCCCAGCACCCGGATCTGCCCATGGTCGGGTTTCAATAAACCGATGATGCATTTGATCAGGACGGATTTACCCGATCCGGACTTGCCCAGGACGACGAGATTTTCACCCCGGTACAATTGCAGGTTGAAATCCCGCAGCACATGATTGTCGCCAAAGGAAATGGACAGGTGTTGGACATCCAGGACGACCTCCCGATCCGTTCGGTGTTGTTGCGATTCCATGGGGGTCAGGTTAGTCCGAGCAGGTCAGTGATCTGTACCGCCAGCAGATCGAGGATGAATACCATCAGGGAGGCCACGACCACGGCGGAGTTGGCCGCCAGCCCCACACCTTCCGTGCCCTTGTTGGAGGTGTATCCTTTATAGCAGCCGATGATCCCGATGGCAAAACCGAAGAAGAAGGTCTTGATGAAGGCCGGCAGGACATCGCTGAAGGCCAGGATGTCCACGAACTGCTGGGTGAAGAGGGCCAGGCTGGTGTCGCCCCGGATGTTGACCGCCAGATAGGATCCGTACATGGCAACCACATCCGCGAAAATCACCAGGAGGGGCACCATGAACGTAGTGGCCCACACCCGGGTGACCACCAGGTATTTGAACGGGTTGGTGCCGGATACTTCCATGGCATCGATCTGCTCGGTGACCTTCATGGAGCCGAGCTCGGCTCCGATACCCGAGCCGATCTTGCCGGCACAGATCAGGGCAATGACCACTGGCCCGATCTCCCGGATGATGGACACGGACACCATGGACGGGATCCAGTCTTCTGCGCCAAACTGGGCCATGGTCGGCCTCGACTGGATGGTCATGACCAGCCCCAGGATGAACCCGGTGATCCCGACCAGTCCCAGCGATCGGTTGCCGATCATATAGCATTGACGGAAGAATTCCTGGACCTCGAATCGCGGGCCACCCCATTCCCGAAAGAATCGCGCGGTGAACCGGCTGATGTCGCCGATCTCCGCGAGCGTGTTCCGGGTGCCGAGAGGAAGTTTCATGTAGGCAAGTTAACGGGTTCAGGGATGGTAGGTCAAGTGGAATGAATATTTCATCAAAGCATAACCGGATCGGTCCGGAACAGGTCGGCATTTGCGGGTTTCCCGATGCCGGATTGGATACCCGGGTCAGAAATTCCCATGTTTGAGGATTGACCAGATCAGCCGGATGGCCAGCAGACCCGAAATGACAAAACCGAAAAAGCCAAGGGCAGATATCCCGTAAATGTACGGGGGGATATGGGCGATCACCAGCAGGGCAGACCCCAGGATGAGGGCGGCCACCAGGATGGCAAAGGCCAGTCGGTTGGATACCTGGTCCACGGTCTTGTAGAACGGATCAAGGCCGGTATGTTCAAACTCGATATGCAACCGCCCCTGCCGAACCTTGCGCATGACCTCCATGATGTCCTCGGGCAGGGAGGTGAGCATCCGTACGGCATCACCGGCTGCCCGCACGGCCTGTCGTCCCAATCGGGCAGGCTCATATTTTCGGGCCAGCAGACGGCGGACGAATGGGGTGATATTCTCGATAATATTGTAGTTGGGGTCCAGTTTGAGGCCTACCCCTTCGATGATCACCAGGGCCTTGATCAGCAAGAGCAGATTGGGCGGGATGCGGATCTTGTAGTTGAAAAAGAGCCGGTTCACGGCGGCCATGACTTCCGTACCCTCGATGTCCTCCAGGGTCATGGAGGTGTATTCCGTGAGAAACTCCTCCAGGTCATACTCCAGTTCCTTGTCCTTGTCGTCGGGCAGTTTTTCGATCTTGCCGAATTTCAGCAGCGCCCGTTTCAGGCCCAGGATGTCCCGGTCAGCGATGGCCAGCAACAGGTTGGCCATGAGGATCTTGTCGCTGTCCAGAACGACACCCATCATGCCGTAGTCCACGAAGCACACCCGTTTGTCGGGCAGGATGAAGATATTCCCCGGGTGCGGGTCGGCGTGAAAGAAGCCGTGATCGAAGACCTGCTCGAAGTAGAGGCTGATCCCTTTCAGGGCCAGTTCGGGGCCGGACATGCCCAGGGCGTTCAAGGCGTGAAGGTCGGTGATCTTGTACCCCCGAATGAATTCCAGGCAAATGATGCGGTCGGTGGAGAAGTCCGGATAGTAGGCAGGGACGTGGATATCGGGATTGCCCGTGAAGTAGTTGCGGAACCGGACCAGGCTGGAGGCTTCATGGCGAAAGTGCAGCTCCTTGTGGATGCTGTCCTCGAACATGGTGACCAGCTCATTGGGTTGGAAGGACTGGTATTGCGGAAAGTAGGATTCGATCAGGTTGGCCAGTTGGCGCAGGATCTGGATGTCCAGCTCGATGATCTGCCGGATACCCGGTCGCTGAACCTTGAACACCACTTCCGTACCATCCTTCAGCCGGCCGTAGTGGACCTGGGCCATGGAGGCGGAGGCGATGGGGGTATAATCGAACTCGGCGAACAATTCCTCGGGAGGTTGACCAAATTCCTGGACAAAGACCAGTTTGATGGCGGCCGGATGCACGGCCGGAACCTTGTCCTGGAAGTTCTCCAGCTCATTCAGCAATTCTTCCGGCAACAAATCCGGTCGGTTGCTGGCGATCTGGGCAAACTTGATGAAGGTGGTGCCCAATTCCTCACACACCATGCGCATACGCTCATATCGCGTGTATTCGAGGACGGACCGTCCGTGAAGGAACGGTGCAAAGCGCCCGGAGGCAGGGACGAATCGACTGAGGGGAGGATGGGCGATGATATCCGCGAATCCGTATTTCATCAACACACCGATCACCGTTTCATACCGGCTGATCAGTGAAGGGTGTTTCGTTTCCTTGAAAGAGGAGGGAATCATGCGGGCCTCTTCCGTCACGGCTTCTGTTACAGGCCCGTCATCGAGTGAGTCCGATGACGGGCTCGGGGGAGGTGTGTCGGATTGAGGATCAGCAGGGCCGTCCGGTCGATCAGGCAAAGAGGTCATGAAAGGCTTTTTTCATTTTGTCAAAGGAGTCGCTGACCTCATGACGGAAGGCTTTCAGCTTTTCATCATCGGGGAGTTTCTCCTTGAACTCCTGCTGGAACTCCTGCACCTTCTTCTTCAGCACATCCATCCGGTCCGTCAGGGCATCCGGATGTTCGTCATGGAATTCCCTCGGAGAGGATTTCACCTCCTTGCGGAAGCGATCCCACGCTTCGGCGAATGCGTCATTGAAGTCTTCGCCGGTGGCATTCAACTCTTTCCGAAGATCGTTGATCCGAATATCCAGGGTTGGCTTCTGTTTTGTCCAGATCTTGTCGATCTCTGATTCCATCTTGTCCATGGTGTTGTCCAGGGCATCCACGGCGTTCAGGATCCTGTCCCAGGTTTCCCTGGCCAGTTGGCGATCTTCGATCAGGGTGAATTTCTCATCGTGCAGGAACCTGCGGAAGTCTTTCATGTCGCGCATCCACAAGTCCTGGAATTCCTTCCGGCCAAGGGCCATCTGCACTTCCAAGTCTTCGAAAAAGGCCTGCATTTTCTCCAGTCGGGTCAGGTTGGTATCGACAGGAGGTTCTTTTGTGTGTGTGTTCATGATCTGGCGGTTTTTGTATGCACCCAATCTCGGGTTCTTCCTTTAGAAATCCAATGATACCGATCATGGGCAGCTATGATGGACGCAATGGATCAGGAGGGACCCGGGCCTTTCGTTCATGGTTTCTGTCCTGGCATTGGCCGGATGGTCGGAGGTTACAAGCGCTCCAGGTCTGATCGGGTCAAGTCGCTGGTCACATTGCCGGTGTTTCGGGTGGAGGCCGGCTCGAACAGCATGATGGATACTTCTTCCCGGGCTACGGGACGATGTTCTACCCCTTTGGGCACGATGATGAACTCACCTGCCTGCAGTTGAACGGTCCGGTCGCGAAACTCCAGGTCCAGGGAACCTTCCACGACATAGAACAACTCATCCTCCTGTTCATGGGCATGCCAGATGAATTCACCCTTGAGTTTGGCCAGCTTGACCTGCTGTCCGTTCAGGTCACCGACGATCCGGGGGTGCCAGTAGTCCTGGAACTGGCCCAGTTTTTCCAATAGATTGACTTTGTTTGGCATCGATGTGAAGTTGAAGGTGCGGAGCGGTCAAGATACTGGATTCCTTCGACCCTGGATCGGGCGGGCCTTGGATGCGGATGTGGATATCCGATCGGATCCGGAGGGTGGTCGGGGCGTTTCCGACCTTCTGTAAGGCCTCTCATTGCCCCGGCTTCCTTGTTGTTCCCGAAAAAAAATACGACCTTTGCATCGGTTTTGTTGATCAGTCAGCCAAGGATGCCCCTTGGATGTGTTTCAGGTAGTTGATCTTCAGTGGCTTATATAGGTATTGAAGGAAACGGGGCGGTTGACTGTACGGCTATTTCAGCTCACTGAACCTCCCTTTGGATAGCCCCTTTGTCGGGACGATCCGTCCAGGCGAACCGGTTTTTTACCTGTTGGCAAGGTCAGCAGGGGTGGAAATGTGTCTGGAAGACCGGAATTATTCCATCGGACCTGTCTGAGGGGATTCATCCGAAAGCTGACTGAATATTGGATTGTAAATAATTGACCTATATGCTGATCGTAGAAGTAAAAGACAGTGAACAACTCAGCAATGCGCTGAAGCGCCTTCGCCGGAAAGTGCGTGACACCAAGCTCATCCAGGAGCTTCGTCGCCGGAAGCACTTCACCAAGCCCTCCATCACCCGTCGTGCGGAGATGTTGAAGGCCGCGTATATCGAGAAGAAGAACGCCTGAGTACAGGCGTTTTACGGCTCATGATTGCCCCATCGGGCATGCGCATTCCTGGCCTGTCTGGCCAGAGCTTTTCGTGGTGATCTGCCACATGGATCATGGGAAGTCCCCATGACAGCGCGTGTATAGCCTTTCTCCGAATCCATCGCATTTGCGTTCGCTATCCGTGGCATGTGTCCGGGTCACATCAAGTGACATGGAGCAGGCCATATCGCGATCTGGATCGTTGTGTTGCCCGGGCGAGATTCCGGGTTTTCCCGGGCATGCATGTCCATGCCAATGAACCAGAAGGTCATTTTCTGCGTTAATTCATTGATCCTGAATAATTCATGAAATCACCTCTGTATGAATGACGAAAAGAAGACCTATTTGCGCAAAGCCCTTGACTGGGTGGAGAAGCGCGATTTTCAAGAGGTGCGTTCCGTCATGGAGGGCTATGAAGCGCCCATGAGTTTTACCTCCAGTACCTCCCGGTTGGAAGTCCAGCCAGATATCACAGCCCTGAAGAATGGTTCGTCAAAGACCTATATTGAAGTCGCCATGAAGAGTGATTCACCGGAGGAAACGGTGACCCGTTGGAAACTGCTCAGCACGTTGGCCTCCATGAAGAACGGGCAGTTCTTTTTACTGATCCCACGGGGTCACAAGGCGTTCGCCAGTGGCCTGGTTGAAACCCATGGACTGGATGCCAAGATGGTGTCCATCTGATTTTCTCCTTATTCAAGAGAGCGGTTGATTGAATGCCCTCCCTGGTGGGGGCTTTCCGTTTTTCATCCGCTTTGCCTGAACAGCCATGCATACCTATAGCCTATGACACACCCTACCATGACAGAAGTGACCATTCATACCTACACCCCCAATCTTCGACCATCATCCGATCAGTTTGAACAGATCAGTACCTTTCTGTTCAAGGCTCTGGAATCATATGGCGACCCTCTGGAAGACATCCAGAAGGCCATGACCTATGCCCTGAATCTTCAGGACCAACCTGGCCAGGGAGGGTTGGTCCTCACGGCTCTTGGAGAAGGCGATACCATGCTCGGAGCGGTGGTGATCAACGAGACCGGCATGTCCGGGTATATCCCTGAGTATATCCTGGTCTATATTGCCGTTGCCCCCGATACCCGGGGCATGGGGCTGGGCAAGCGCCTGATGGAAACGGCCCTCCATACGGTTCAGGGAGGTATTGCATTGCATGTTGAGCCGGACAATCCTGCCCGCCGATTGTACGAGAAGTTGGGCTTTACGAATAAGTACCTCGAAATGAGGTTCCAGCCCTGATCGACAGGTGATCGGCATACCAGGCCGGTACCTGGTTCTGATCCAGGGGCTTTGATTCGGTGACCAGACCAGCCGTGCACAATCCGAAGGACGGTTGGACAACGAGATAAACGTATGGGTATTCTAGATGGAGCCATTATCCTGGCCTATTTGCTGGCCATGATCGGTATTGGCACCTATTTTTACAGGAGGAACAAGGACCACGACGACTACTATGTCGGTGGTCGGAACATGAACAGCTGGCATATCGGCCTGTCTGTCGTGGCCACCGATGTTGGCGGTGGGTTTTCCATCGGTCTTGGCGGATTGGGCTTTCTGATGGGCATCAGCGGTTCGTGGATGTTGTTCACGGGACTGATCGGTGCATGGCTCAGCGCGGTACTCCTGATTCCCAGGATCTATCAACGAGCAAGGGTGAACCAATGGCTCACCCTCTCGCAATTTCTGGGCAGCAGCTATGGCCCCAGGGTGGCCTTGCTGGCCGGGATCATTTCCGCCATTGGATATGTCGGGTTTACCAGTTCCCAGATCCTGGCCGGAGCCAAGCTGGCCTCGGCTACCTTCCTGGACCTGGATCGACTGGATGCCTTGCTGATCATGGGCGCCATAGCCGTGATCTATACGGTGATCGGCGGATTGAAAGCCGTGATCTACACGGATACGGTACAATGGGCCATCCTGATGATCGGCCTGATCTTTATTGGTATTCCGCTTGGCTACACGGCCATTGGAGGCATTTCGGCTCTTCGTTCCTCACTTGGTCCGGAGTTCCTGTCCTTGCGCCACATCTCTGTGATCCAGCTGGTGAACTGGTTCGTGACCATCGTGCCGATCTGGTTCGTGGGCATGACCCTCTACCAGCGGATCTATGCCGCCCGGGACGAACGAACGGCCCGGCGTGCCTGGTTCAAGGCGGGGCTCTTCGAGTATCCGGTCATGGCCTTCATGGGTGTATTGCTGGGCTTGTTTGCCCGTGTAGCGGCCCAGCAGGGCATGTTTGCCTATGCCGGATATGCCGGACCAGAATCAATGGACCCGGAGATGGGTCTACCTCTATTCTTGCGGACCGTCCTGCCTGCCGGACTGATGGGGTTGATGCTGGCGGCGTATTTCTCTGCGATCATGTCCACGGCCGACAGCTGCTTGATGGCGGCCTCCGGCAATATCGTCATCGACCTGATCGGCCGCAAGAAAACCCGGGCTGAACATCAGGCTACAGGATTGGGCCTTTCCCAGGTCATTACGCTGATCGTGGGTCTCCTGGCCATCGGACTGGCCGCCGGCATGCAGAATGTCCTGGAGCTCATGTTGATGTCCTATGCGTTCATGGTGTCCGGTTTGCTGATCCCGGTGCTGGGCGCATTATGGATCAAGCAACCCTCACCACAGGCGGCATTCTGGTCGATGCTGGGCGGTGGAACGACGACACTGTCCATGCAGGTCGCCGGCCTTACCCTACCCGGTGGTCTGGATCCCAATCTGGCGGGGATCACCGTTTCTGCGATCTTGTTTGCTGCTGTTCACCGATTTGTTCACCCATTGACAGGAACCTATTCATGATCCGGGAATCCCTGACCGAAATCCGACATACCCTGCATCAGTACCCTGATCTCTCGGGCGGAGAGCAGGCCACTGCAGAACGCATCTGTACCTGGCTGGCCCCTACCCGGCCGGATCGTCTGCATCGGGAGATCGGCGGACATGGAGTTCTGGCAATCTATGGAGATGAGTCACATCCGTTGATCCTCTTTCGCGCCGAGCTGGATGCCCTGCCCATCCAGGAGGCATCCAACCTGTCCTACCGCTCGGATTTTGCTGGCAAAGCCCACCTCTGTGGCCATGATGGCCACATGACCATGCTGATCGGCCTGGCCCGGCGTTGGCATGACCATCCGGTGGCGGGTGTCCGACTGGGGCTGATCCTTCAACCGGCTGAGGAGACCGGCCAGGGAGCAGCAGCCATGCTGGCAGACCCGATCATGCAGGACCTCAAGCCGCATCGGGTCTTTGCCTGTCACAACATACCCGGGGAGGCACTGGGACACGTGCTCCTGCGCAAGGGGCCCATTACAGCGGCGGTCCATTCGACGGTACTGACCCTCAAGGGGCAGTCGTCCCATGCGGCCGAACCCCATCTGGCCCACAGTCCGAATCGGGCCATCGCCCAACTGCTGCTGGCAGCCGAATCGATGACCCGGGCAGATCGGACGGACCCGTCCTTTACCGTGGTGACTCCGATTCACACCCTGATCGGTGGGCAGGCATATGGCACAACGCCTGGCCAGGGAGAGATCCACTTGACCCTGCGGGCAGCGGATGACAATCGACTGGCGACACTGCAGACCCTCTTACTGGCCTATGCGAACAAATTGGCGGTGCAGGATCAACTGAACCTGGAACATACGATCCTGGAGGCGTTTCCGGCGTCCATCAATGACCCCGATGCCATCGACGAGGTCATCCTGGCGATCCAGGATGCTTCACTGGAGTTGAGCCATCTTCCGGCACCCTATGCCTGGGGCGAGGATATGGGCCACTTCCTGGCCACCTGGCCGGGAGCCCTGATCGGATTGGGATCCGGGGTCGATCTGTCCCCCCTCCATCATCCGGCGTATGATTTTCCCGATGACCTGCTGGACACCGGGATCGATCTCTTTTATCATCTTCTCCAGCGATACCAGAAGTCATGACCGGATTTCCCCATAGTACGTCTTATATCGAGTTGTCCCAGCAGGCCCTGGCGGCCAACCTGGCGTTCATACGATCCCGGTTGCAGGCGGATACACAGTTCTATTCAGTGGTGAAGGGCAATGCCTATGGGCATGGGATCCAGGAGTTTGTCACGATGGCCCGGGCATGTGGAGTGGAGCATTTTGCCACCTTCAGTGCCGATGAGGCATGGAAGGTCGATCAGGTCGACGAGGGAGCGATCGATATCATGATCATGGGTATGCTCGACGATGATCAGCTGGCCTGGGCCGTCGATCAGGGACATGCTTTTTTTGTCTTCAACCAGCAGCGACTGGAGCAGGCTATGCACCTGGCCCGGCGCATGGGCAAGCCGGCCCGGATCCACCTGGAGCTGGAAACGGGAATGAACAGGACCGGCCTGGATCCCATTGATCTGGGATCTGCCATCCGGTTGATCAATGATCAGCCGTCATTGGTGGTCCTGGAGGGGTTGTGCACCCATCTGGCCGGTGCAGAAAGCATCGGGAATTATGTGCGGATCAAGAAACAGCATATCCAATTCAGGAAGCAGATCAAATCTGTGCTGTCCACCAGCCGGATCAAGCCTCGGACCATCCATGCGGCCTGTTCGGCCGCCATGTTGCGATACCCGTCTACGCATTGGGACCTGGTCCGCATCGGTATCCTGCAATACGGGTTCTTTCCCAGCAGGGAGACGTTTATCGAATACGTGACCCAGTCAGCTGAACCGGCTGAAGACCCATTGAGACGAATCATCAGCTGGAAGAGCCGGGTCATGGATGTGAAGTCTGTGCCGGTCGGCCAGTTTGTCGGCTACGGTTCTTCCTATCTGGCCAATGCCAACATCCGGGTTGCTCAGATACCGGTGGGATATGGACACGGGTACAGCCGGAATCTCAGTAACCAGGGCAGGGTACTCATCCGCGGGCATCGGGTCAATGTCGTCGGGATGGTGAATATGAACCTGATCCAGGTGGATGTCACGGAAGTGCCTGAAGTGGCCGTCGGTGATGAGGTGGTCCTGATCGGCCGTCAGGGTGAACAGGAGATCTCGGTATCTTCCTTCAGTGAGTTTTCCGATCAGATCAATTATGAACTACTAACGCGATTGCCGCCATCCATCGAGCGTCGCATCATCAAGGATTGAGTCATGGCGTACATTGAACTGAACAGCAGCAAACTGCAGCACAATTTCCGCTTCCTGGACGACCTCTTCAGGCGGGAAGGGATCGAATGGGCCGTGGTCACCAAATTGTTGTGCGGTCACCCGGCCTATTTGAAAGAAGTGTTGGACCTGGGCGTAGAGGAGGTTTGCGACAGTCGGCTGAGCAACCTGAAGATGATCAAGAAGATCCGTCCGGAGGTGCAGACCGTGTATATCAAGCCCCCGGCAAAGCGTCTGGTGGAAAGTATTGTTCGCTTTGCCGACGTCAGCTTCAATTCGGAGACGGAAACGATCCGCATGCTGTCTGAAGAAGCCGGACGCCAGGGCAAGGTCCACAAGGTGACCATCATGATCGAATTGGGAGACCTTCGGGAAGGGATCATGGGAGAGAACCTGCTGGCATTCTATGAGCAGGTGTTCGAGCTGCCCCATATCGAGGTCGTGGCCATTGGTACCAATCTGAATTGTCTGCACGGAGTTATGCCTTCCGAGGACAAGCTCATCCAGTTGTGTTTGTACAAGCAGCTGATCGAGAGTCGTTTTGATCGCAAGATCCCGTATATCACGGGAGGGACATCCGTGGTCCTGCCCCTGTTGCGCCAGCATCGCGTACCAAAAGGGATCAACCATTTTCGCATTGGGGAGGCCCTGTTCTTCGGGAATGACCTGTTCACTGGTGGTCCGGTGCCGGAAATGGAGCAGGAAGTGTTCAAATTGTATTCGGAGATCATTGAAATTACGGAAAAACCGGTTGTTCCGACAGGAATGTTGGCTGAGAATCCGTCAGGTAATACCTTTGAGATCGAACCGGACGATTACGGCCGGACCAGTTACCGAGCTATCCTGGATATTGGCCTGCTGGATATACCCACTCAGTTCCTGAAACCGGTGGATCCTCAGTTGGAAATCGTCAATGCCAGTTCGGACATGCTCATTCTTGACCTTGGTGAAGACCATGGCAGATATGAGGTGGGGCATCTGGTCGAATTCGATCTGGTCTATATGGGCGCCCTCGGGCTCCTGAATTCGAAGTATATCGACAAGAAAACAGTTTAGACAACGCAAATCAGAATTATGGCAAATGTGCTGAATTGGTTAAAAGGCCTCTTTTCTTCTACATCTTCTCCTTCCGGAAATGGAAGCCAGGCCGGTTTGACCGGCGATACGAAAACAGGGACCATCACTTTTTTCAACTGGACAAAAGGTTACGGGTTCATTGAATGCCCCGGTATCGAAGGAAGGATCTTCCTGCACCGAACCAAGATCAAGGGACGGGCAAAGGTCGGCGACGAGGTCCGTTTCGAGTTGGGCAAGAACAACAAGGGACTCTTTGCCAAGAAGGCAGAGATCATCTGAGCACTTCAACACCAGACCAGGATCGCTGGCCCCCCGGATTCTCCATAGACAAATGCCAGTTGATCCCATTTGCGGGCGATGCGGAGGGCATCATCCTTGGAGATGCCGACCACCAGCAGACTTTCTTCCGCCTGCCAGCCAGGATCTGGAGGTAACCCTCTTCCCGGACCGATGAGGTACGCTGCCAGGTCCTGGACCAAACCATTCATTCGCATCTTGTTGTCAGCGTCGGACAAGAGGTTCGATTGTGGATTCCAGGCCGTCAGGAATGCCCACGAAGAGGCATCCCGGCCGGCGAGCCATTCATCCAGCCGGGGATGGGTCTGTCCGATCCGGATGGACAGCGGAGGCTCATCCACCATGTAGGTAGTCTGCAAATAGGCAAGACGAAGCTTTGGGTCAGGAACGGTCATTCCGATCGAATGAACACCCAAGATCGGGATGACCACCGATATTTTGTCGATTTTCGCAGCGGACAATCCATTCCTTCATGTCATCCATCTGGCAACAACGACTTCGCCCGAATACTCCCCGGGACTTTTATCGGGGAATGTTCGTTTTGGGCGTGACGGTCGTCCTGATCCTGGTCCTGTTTCAGCCATTCGGTACGGCTGCCTTCCAGCATACAGCCAAGTATGTCTTCCTGGCCGGTTATGGATTGGCCATTGTGGTGGCTGCCATCATCTATTATGAAACGGTCAGCAGAATGGCTCCCCGATGGCTGGACCATCGGCCCTGGACCCTCGGCAGGGAGATCGGGTTCCTGTTGCCACTGGTGATCTTCTGCATCACGGCGACCTGGCTGTATCGCTGGGCGATGCTGGGCGGCACCCTGTCTCTGTACGGCTATCTCTATTATCTCGGCATTGCCCTGGCCACATCCATCTTTCCCCTGGCCCTGGTATTGACGGCCAGGATCATGGGCAGCCAGGCCTGGCTCGCCAGGATGGCCCTGGAGCAACACCAGGAGGATATGCCGGAGACCCTGACCCTGTACGGGGAGAACCAGTCCGAACAGATCACCTGTTACCTCGCCGAGTTGATGTACATCCAGGCCGCTGACAACTATGCGGAGATCCACCTGGCCAAATCAGACGGGACCCAGCGCCATGTACTGCGAGCCAGCCTGAAGGACCTGGAGGATCAGCTGTCAGACCGGCCCTTCCTTCGGGTGCATCGATCGTTTTTAGTCAATCTGGCCAATGTCGCCGAACTGGAGGGGCGGTCACCCGCCTATCAGTTGCGATTGTACCAGATGGATACCCGTATTCCTGTTTCCCGATCAAAGGTCGGCGCGATCCGGCACTATCTGGCCAGCCGGCCGGTCTGATCCTCGCCCCGCGATCCGACGGTTCGCCCCTGAGCGGCCTCTGCCATTCACCCCTGGATCCGACCGATCATCCCGGCGGGTTGCCATTCGTCCCGGGACCCGACCCCTGGCCCCTTCCCGCTTTTACCTGCATCCAGGGCCCTTCATCTTTGGTGTGTTCTTGTCGATCAACATTCACAAACACACAACCGATCATGAAACATTCAACGACGTTCATCACAGTCATTACCCTGGTGGCCTGGGTGCTGTCCAGTTATTTCATGCCCACTGTCCACACCGATTTTCCCCTGATCAACTACCTATTCAGGGTCGCCTTTCCCTTAGCCACTCTCAGCCTGGCCCTTTTGCTGATCCACCGCCACACCAACCTGGCAGCGGTATGGGGGCTGGCTGCTGACCATCGCCTGGCCTTACGGAAGGCTTTCCTGTTCTGTCTGCCCATGCTGATCGGCTATGGGGTCATGGCCAACCTGAACATCCATGCCTCCTGGCGGGCGGTTGCCTGGACGATCATCCTGGCCCCTGTCCTGGAGGAACTGGTCTTCCGTGGTTTCCTGTTTGGTCAGCTGTTTCGATTTGCCGGTTGGGGCTTCATTCCTGCCGGCCTCATCAATGCCCTGGTGTTCGGGGCCCTCCACCTCTACCAGGCCAGCGACCTGCTGAGTGCCATCGGGATCTTTTCCGTCACCGCTATGGGGGGAATGTGGTTCGCCTGGCTGTACATCGAATGGGATCGGAACCTGTGGGTGCCCCTCTTCATGCATATGCTGATGAATGCCTGGTGGACGCTCTTCGCTGCCGGGACAGATGCCGCAGGAGGATGGGAGGCCAATCTCTTCAGAGGCTTGACCATCGCCATTTCGGTCATCGTGACCATTCGTCGCAACAAGACCAATGGCGGCCCACGCATCACCCGGGAAAACCTCTGGAGGAATCCTGCCGAACCAATGGGGATATCCCAGCCTATGGCATCATCCACGCCATCGTTTCTTCACGCCTGAAATCCTGGATGATGCAACAGTTACTTCGCACCGCCGGCATGATCCTGATCGCCTATTCTGCCCTGTACAGTGCCATCTGGCTGCACGAGCTGGGGCATGCCCTGGTCTTCCAGGCCTATGGCTGTAATGAATACCTTCTGGATGTGGTCGTTCCCTGGCATTTCGCGAACGCCAATCCGGGGCCGCTGGATCCGGATTGTCTGAACGCCCTGTCGACCGAATCGCTGTTCCTCGGGGGCATGGGGGGGATCATGATGAATATCCTTCTGGCTATCAGTACCTACTTCTTCTGGAAACAAACCGCTGCCGGACCCCTCCGCCAATGGCTGCTGTTCTTCGGCATCAGCCATTTGCTGGAAGTGGCCACCTATCTGACCATCAGCAATATCCTGCCGATGTCCGACATGATCTCTGTCCAGGAATACGAACCGCTGCTGCGCATACCTCTCTTCTTGGCGGGCGTGCTGATGATCTGGTTGATCATCCGATGGATCCGGCAGGCTCCAGTCCCATTGAAGCCCGCGCTGGGCTGGTTCAGTCTGTGTACGGCCCTGAGCATGGGTGGCCTGCGGCTGGTCTTCACATACTTCGCGTAAACATTGGTCCAATGAAACAGACAATTCATGCCATCGGATGGAGTTTGATCTTCCTGCTGGGTAGCCTGATCGCTCAGGCCCAGACAACCGTGCTGGAGGGGCGGGTGATCGATGCCGGCACCGGACAGGGGCTGGCCTATGTGAACATCGGCCTGATCGGCACATCGACTGGAACGGTCAGTGATCAGGAGGGGAACTATTATCTGGAATTTCCGGCCGAGGTTGACCTGCCGGTTCGGTTTTCCCATGTGGGATACCAATCCTGTGAGCATACGGTGGCCTTGCTCCAGGCAGAACGGGTCGTGAGCTTAGACGAGGAACCGTTGGATCTGCCGGAGTTGATCGTGAGGCCCTGGAGTGAGCCGAAGCGGTATGGATCCGTACGGGGGACCTATCGGACCCAAGTGAATCTTGCCCTGGCCAAGCGACCTGACCAGAACCTGGGAGCGGCCATTGGCAGGGTGTTCCATCTGGAACGTAGTGTACTGCTGGATTCGGTGTTCTTCTTTGTGGCGACCAATGATTTTGATTCGGTGACCTTCAGGCTGCAATTCTATTCCGTACGGAAGGGGCGTCCGGATCGACCGATCACGACGCAGCCGGTGCTGGTTCCGGTAACCGGTCAGCAACGAGGTTGGATCAAGGTGCCATTGCGTCATTTGCAGATCGGCACGGAACAGGATGTGATGGTGGTCCTGGAGTGGGTGGATGCCGGCGCGAAGGGAGGACGATTGTCTCTGCCAGTCCATTTCCCTGCCATTGGTCAATCACATTACTACCGGTATGGCGCCCAGAACCGTTGGAAACGATTCCGATCCATGGAGACTCCGATCCTCCTGCATGTCCTGGAGGAGAGGCAATAAGCAAATAGCCGGCCCACCCGGGCCGCTGGCGGTTTTT
The DNA here is from genome assembly GCA_020636225.1 of Lewinellaceae bacterium. Lineage (GTDB taxonomy): Bacteria > Bacteroidota > Bacteroidia > Chitinophagales > Saprospiraceae > JAGNXB01. Next base: position 485,383 of record JACJYI010000003.1, read on the forward strand.
GGGACAACATGTAGCCGCCGGATGAACCGGCCGACCCGAAGGTACGAAAGCATGACGATTCATCCTTATATCTAGTGGCCTGATTCTTAATCTGGTGTTGTGATGTTGTCTTCCATCGGCAGCTTGGCGTGGCGAGCTGTTTCTGTGGCGACCTGCTCGTATCTTTGGACCGCCGTATACATGTCCACCAGATGTGGACATTGTACCTTGTCCGCTTCCATACCTTCATATGATCCAGACCTCCTTCGCGCTGATGCGCCAGACACGCACCAATTTCCTCCAGATGGTCCACCCGTTGTCCATCGATCAACTGAACCGGATCCCTCCCGGATTCGGGAACAACCTGGTCTGGAATTTCGGGCATATGGTGGTGACCCTGCCGTTGCTGACCTATGGCCTGTCCGGATTGCCCATTCCCCTGGATGAGGGGATGGTCGGGATGTATCGTCGTGGATCCAGCCCAGAAGGGCCCGTGAGCCGGGAGCATTGGGAGCACTTGCAGCTGTTGTCCGAGGAATCGCTTGCAGGGGTTCAGGCCGACTACGAGGCCGGAGTCTTCCAGGCATATCAACCCTATACCACGACGTATGGAGCCAGGTTGCAATCAGTGGACGATGCCATCCGGTTTGCGCCCGTCCATGAGGGACTGCACCTGGGGTATGCCATGGCCATGGTTAAATCCATCGTGTAGTCGACCATTTCCACATCCTTCCTGTCCTGAATTTTGCCATTCAGGTTTTTGTCCGGACCTTACCACCCGGTCGTCGATTGGCCGAAGACAAAAAACCTCTAGGATGAACAACGGTGAACACACCATGGACGAACGGTTTGAAGAACTGCGGAACCGGTTGAAGGAACTGACGGAAATGCCGCAGTTGGCCGAGACGCCGTTCCGGTTCCTGGCCCTGATCGGCCAGCATGAATCCAATCCCGAAGCACCGGACAATCCCTTCCTCAATGGCGAGATGTATTCGGCAGCCGATGTCGAGGATCTCGGCGACATGCTGGGCATGCTGGTCAATGCGGTCCTGGAAAATCATGAGGACCATCCGGAAGCCCAGCGGTACCTGATCGAGTGTGTCCTGGAGAGCATGCGGGATTACCTCGATTTCGAGGAAGATGAGGACATGGATGACGACGAATAGGTGGTTCCGGATGGGTTGACCCTCGATCATCCCTCGGGGCTGCCACCGACCAGATCATCCAGGTCAAGCCCATCGGCCAGTGGGGAGGGAGAGTCGGTACCCGGCAATTCCTCCACGTCGCGAAGTTTGCGCTCGATCGCCCGGGTGCGCACGTCGGCCTTGTCGATGACATTGGTCGCCTCCTGGAGTTTCTTGCGCGTCAGGGCCAGCACGTCCCCGAATTTTCCGAATTCCGCCTTGACCGCCCCGAGGGTCTTCCATACCTCGCTGCTGCGCTGTTCGATGGCAATGGACCGGAATCCCATTTGCAGGGCATTGAGGAAGGCCGCGAGGTTGGTGGGGCCGGCAATGAGGATGCGTTGGTCGCGCTGCAACTCCTCCATCAGTCCGGGGTGCCGGACCACCTCGGCATACAGTCCTTCGATGGGCAGGAAGAGGACACCGAAATCGGTGGTGTGCGGCGGGGCGATGTATTTCTCGCGGATATCCCGGGCCATGATTTTCACCGTACGGAGCAGTTCCTTTTGGGCAGCATCGATGATCTCGGCCCGACCATCTTCGTAGGCGGCCAGGACCTGTTCGTAGCGGTCCATGGGGAATTTGGAATCGATGGGCAGCCAGATCGGATCGCCTCCCTTGTCCTTTCCCGGGAATTTGACCGCAAATTCGACATGGTTCCCACTGTTGGGGATGGTAGCCACATTCAGGCCATACTGGTCAGGGGTGAGCAACTGCTCCAGGATGTTGCCCAGCTGGATCTCGCCCATCACCCCCCTCGTCTTGACATTGGACAGCACCCGTTTCAGGTCGCCCACGCCGGTGGCCAGGGTTTGCATTTCACCCAGTCCGAGCTGGACCTTCTCCAGGTGTTCGCTGACCGTTTTGAAGGATTGCCCCAGTCGTTCCTCCAGGGTCTTGTGCAGTTTCTCATCCACGGTCTCCCGCATGCGTTCGAGCTGGGCGTGGTTGTCCTTCTGCAAGGTCTCCAGCTGTCGGTTCACCTCGAAGCGGATATCGGCCAGGGATTTGAGGAGGGATTCCTGCAATTCATGGCCACGCTTCTGGTTGCTGTCGATGAAGGCATTCAGCTGGGATTGGAAGGCCTGCAGGAGGCGGGCCTGTTGTTCGCCGAAGGCATTCAGCTGGGAGGTGGTGGCTTCGCGGTTGGCGTGGTGTTGCTGCGCCTGTTCTTCCCGGTTGGAGCGGAATTCCGATCGGACCTGTTCTGCGCCCAGGAGCTGTGACTGAAGGAGTTCTTCCCGGATCCTGGCCGTCAGGGTATCCGCGTCGGGACCTTTGCGGACCAGGGCCAGGATCAGGCTGATCAGGGAAATGGCAAAGGTCAGCCAGAGGAGGATGAGGAGGGTGTCGGTCACGATCGGGGTAGGCTATTCATCCCAAAGTTCGTGAAACTACCGGGCAATCCGCAATGTCGGGTTCAAATGCACGATGCCCCCGCAAGCGGAGGCATCGGCGAAGATGGCAGGTGCAGCCTGATCAGGATGAATGGCGGGTGTTTCCATAGAAGGGTGTCGGCTGTACCTCCAGAGATTATCATTGACGGGGTATGTGTGTCACCAGGTAGCCTTGCGGATTGACCCGGATCGTGTCAGCGGGGGCACCACGCCTGGTCAGATGCAGTTCATACAACACGGGGTATCGCCTGTTGGAGACCTGGTACGCCGCAGAGATGGTGTATCCGCGATAGAATGCCTTCCGGGCCGTAATCACCTCATCGGGGAGGTCAACTTCTTCCAGGCGGATCCGGGTCTCCACCCACTCGCCACTGGGAGTGAATACGGCGTGGCGGGTGCGGTGATCTCCTTCGGATGGCAGGAATCGTGCCTGGAGGTATTCGCGGTCGGTCAGGGACCAGGCAACGTCACGGGCATCAGGGTGTTGCGCCAGCAGGGCGGTCGATGCCTCCTCAGGTACCTGGGTCCAGGCGGTCGATTGAGCTACCGAGGGGTAGCTTCCAATGAGGATCAGTTGGAAAAGGATGATCAGCTGTTTCATGGTGTGAAGGTCAGGTGTTCAAGAATCGCTTGGGTGAGGCTGCCTGTCTGCTGGCGTTCCATGCATCTCGGCAGCCGCTGTATAGAAAAGACCATTGACGACCAGGCTTGATGCAACACCGGCATTCGAGATCCCTGGATGACCAGGTTGACCACCCATCCGGGGCGATGTTTGTCGATGAAGGGAGGTCGGTCATCAGTGAAACCCAGGCACTCGAAGAGGATGTTAATGAACCACAAATGATTAATTGTATAAATATGAAATAATTAAATTCGATTCGATATTGACCGGTCGTTTCACTCAGGACGATCCGGCATGGTACCCCGGAGGGATCTGGTGGCAGCGAATACCGATGTACATGACCATCCGGATATCATCCCTGACCTGACCGCCGGACTTATGCCCCAGGAGATCGCCGGATCAATGGAGGGGGGCCATGCCAGTGTGGAGACCAACCGGACGGGTCTGTTCAGGCGACTGTTCGCCTTCATGGGGCCGGCCCGACGGATCGTTTGATTCCGATCAGTACGGAACAGGCGCGAGCTATGCTGCGCTCTTTTGCCAGTGTGGCTGGACGGTTCCATTCTTTTCAAGTGGCGAGGTGTGATCCATGCCGGGTGGGTCGTAAAGGGCACGAAAAAAGCCCGGCATCATCACTTCAGATGATCACCGGGCCCAACCTATATGAGTAGAACAATTCGGATGCAGATCAATTGGCGGCCAGGACGGAGGAGGCAGTGTCCAGTACATCGCTTTGGAAGAGGATGGCCTGGCTGGCCTGGTTTTCCAGCACCACTTCGTACTGGGTGGTCCGTTCGGGTGTCGAGCACCAGATCACCTTGACCGGATGATAACCGGGATGGTTCATGGTGGCTCCTTCCAGGATTTCCTCAGGGGTTTCCCGAAGTGGGAGGCAGGCCCAGGTTTCCTTCCAGGTTCCGTCGATGGTGTAGATCGCCGTAGTCCACCAGGTACAGTTTTCGTTCATGAGGAACCTGACCTTGATCAGGGATTCGTCAATGCTGTACCAGTCTTCGACGACGGCATCAGGGTAGTTCGCCTGCAGGTGTCTGCCGGCGATGACAGGCACACTGGAAAGCGGTCGATCCTGGGCGGGCAACATGGTGATGCATGTGCTGAGTAGGATGCTGAGAATGATCGCGTTTTTCATGATGTGCAGATTTCTGGTGAATGGATCAGGAGGTTGCCGGGTCTTGTTTCGTGGTCTCCCTCACTGATCGCTTGTATTCAGAAGACAACTCACGGCGGGTGTTGGCTATTGGATATTGAAAGCCAGGCACTTGGAAAGCGATGTCCTCATGCGTTTTCAGGACGATCATCGGATATGGCCTGGTATTGGTCGGAAAAACACAAGTACCGGCTGACAGTGTTAAGGTTTTCTTAAAATTCCGGCACTATGGAACGGCATCCTTTCGGTCGGCAGGAATGGGCCTTTTCCATGTCTTGAATCGGATAATGGATACGTGATTTGAATATTTCATGGGATGAGATCCATATATCCGGTTGAAAAACAATACATTTAGAGCATGTTCCCGTCTGGATTTCATCCGATTCGGGATCACCGATCGGCTGTTCGGGCCGCAATGAACGTTTCTTTTTTCGATCACATGTTAATCAATACCCTTTATGAGAACTCCCTTTCTACTTGCCGGAATTCTATTCCTCGCCCTGACCGCCTGCAACCAGGCCACCGAAGAACCACCTGTGGACATGGATGCACTGACATCCCAGATCCAGGGGATGGAGGATGCGTACATGAATGCCGAGATCGCCAAGGATGCCGATGGCATCGTGGCCTACTATGCCGATGATGTCATCAGCTACGGAACGAATCGCGAACCACAGGTTGGCAAGGATGCCATTCGTCAACGGCTGGCGGAGCGGATGGCCAAGGATACTACCGGGAACACCCCCAGCTTCAAGGTGCTGGAGATCTTTGGCAGCGGTGACTATCTCACCGAGATCGGCTCCTGGACCAATACCGCGCCGGATGGTTCGGTTGCCGACAAGGGAACCTATTTCTCGATCTTCCGCAAGAATGAGGACGGATCCTATTCCTGTATCCGCGACATGGCGGTCAGTTCCATGCCTCGCAAGGATGCTGCAGAAGCCACAGAAGCGGCCCCTGCTGAATAGTCAGAACGAACTTCCCGATAAAAAAAGAGCCCCGATCACTCGGGGCTCTTTTTTTTCAGGCATCTGGATCAACCACATTCAGAAAATCCACAGCTCTTGCAGGTCAGACAGCCTTCCTTGTATTGGAGGCCTTCCTTGTCTCCGCAGGCATCACAGTGACTGGCTGCGGCGGTCGTGCCGTCCGGAATGAACTGCTTCAATGCTCGGACCACACCATTCTTCCAGGTGTTGATATAATCCTCGGGGACATTGAGTCCTTCGATCAGATCGACCACGTAATACAGGGGCATGCCATGTCGAAGGATGCCGGAGATCAGCTTGGCATAATTCCAGTATTCCTTGTTGAAGCTCCGTGACAGACCTTCAATGGTGATGCGATATCCTTCCCGGTCGAGGAATTGGAAGTCATAGCGGTTGTTGCCATCGTCATCCTTCTGCTTGAGGACAAAGCCACTGTGTACATAGTCGGGCAGGCGGAACGTGTCTTCTGCCTTGCCAGTGAAAATCTCGTAGGGACGCCCATCGACCAGACCGATCACGGCGATCCAGTCCTCGCTGCTGTTCTTGAACCGAACGACGGCCGCTTCGAGGCGATCCGGACGCTTGGGAGGCATGGTTTCCTGGAAGGCCGGAGTAGCCCGCTCCTTGGCCGCGGAGTCCGATACCAATACGCCGGACCGGGAGCCATCGCGATAGATGGTGCAGCCCTTGCAACCGTTTTCCCAGGCGGCCATATAGATCTGGTTGACCATTTCCTCGGTGGTTTCGGCAGGGACGTTCACCGTGACGCTGATCGAGTGGTCCACCCATTTCTGGATAGCTCCCTGCATTTTCACCTTCTGCACCCAATCTACGTCATTGGCGGTTGCGCCATGATAAGGTGATTGTTCGATGATCGGCGCCAGTTCGTCGTTGGTCATCCGCATCACCTTCTCCGGATCGTATCCGTTGGCCTTCAGCCAGGTGATGAAATGATGGTGGAAGACCTGGTATTCCTCCCAGTGATCGCCGACCTCGTCGATGAAGGAGACCCGGGCATCGACATCCTGTGGATTGACCTTGCGACGACGGGTGTAGTGGATGAGGAATGCCGGTTCGATCCCGGAACTGGTCTGGCTGAGCAGGCTGGTGGTGCCGGTGGGCGCAATAGTCAGCAAGGCCAGGTTCCGACGTCCGGAAGCCGTCATGGCCTCATAGAGGTCCGGATCGGCTTCGCGCAGGCGCTGGATGAACGGATTCTTGAGTTCCCGGGCGCTGTCATAGATGGGGAAGGCGCCCCGCTCGCCCGCCATGATGACCGAGGAGCGATAGGCTTCCAGGGCCAGGGTCTGTTGCACTTTGACGGCAAAGGCAATGGCTTCGTCGCCACCATAGCGCAGGCCGAGAGCGGCCAGCATGTCGCCTTCCGCCGTGATGCCCAGGCCGGTGCGGCGTCCCTGCACGCAGGTGTGGCGGATCTTTTCCCACAGTTCCCGTTCGGTCCGCTTCACACCGGCGGCCTCCGGGTCGTGGTCAATCTTGTCCAGGATACGATCGATATGCTCCAGTTCGAGATCGATGATGTCATCCATCAGGCGCTGGGCCAGCCGGACATCCGCCCGGAAGGTCTCGAAATCAAAGTAGGCCGTCTCCGTGAACGGATCGATCACATAGTGATAGAGGTTGAGGGCCAGGAGTCGGCAGGAGTCGTAGGGGCAGAGCGGGATCTCACCGCACGGGTTGGTCGAAATGGTCTGGAATCCCTTGTCGGCATAGCAATCCGGCACGGATTCCTTGATGATGGTATCCCAGAAGAGGACACCGGGTTCGGCAGATTTCCAGGCATTGTGGATGATCTTTTTCCAGATCGCGCCGGCGTCCGCCTCCTTGGTGATCTTCGGTGTCTCGGCATCGACCGGGTAGCGCAACTCGTAAGGCTTGCCGGTGCGAGCCGCCTCCAGCAGGCCATGGTCCACCCGTACGGAAATGTTGGCGCCGGTCACCTTGCCCATTTCCAGTTTGGCATCAATGAATTTCTCCACATCCGGATGCCGGGAGGAAACGGTGAGCATCAGGGCGCCGCGCCGGCCGTCCTGGGCGACTTCCCGGGTCGAATTGGAATAGCGTTCCATGAACGGGACGATACCGGTACTGGACAGGGCACTGTTCAATACAGCGGAGCCTTCGGGACGGATATGCGTCAGGTCGATCCCCACGCCTCCGCGGCGTTTCATGAGCTGGACCAGTTCCTCGTCGGCTTTCATGATCCCGCCATAGGAGTCGGCTCCTGTGCCGATGACAAAACAGTTGGACAGGGAGGCCACCTGGAAGGTATTGCCGATGCCCGCCATCGGACTGCCCTGGGGGATGATCCGTTTGAACTGATGCAGAGCCTGGTAGATCTCTTCTTCCGTTACTGGATTCGGATACTTGGCCTCGATACGGGCCAGCTCCCTGGCGATGCGTCGATGCATGTCATCGGGCGTGCGCTCGTAGATGTTTCCCCTCGAGTCCTTGAGGGCGTATTTGTTCAGCCATACGGTAGCGGCCAGTTCATCGCCACCGAAATAGGCGGTAGCGGCCTGGAGGACTTCAGAACGGGCATAGGAAGGCTGGCTCACCACGTGAGTCTTTGTCTTGATGGAAGGCATTTTTTTGGGTTTTTCGAACAAAAAAGGGATGTGCTGAAGTGCTGTCCCTTTGGAAAGGTGAAGGTCCGGAATTCAGAGGAGGGGGCAAAGACATGAGAGGAATTTGTCAGGTGTTTTTATCCACAGCAGGTGGAAATCTTTTTTTCGGTTTCCGGGAATTTGGCAGGGTAGGGACAGGAGGCGAGCGGGGTCGTATCCAAAGGCGGATGCGGAGAAATTTCAGTGACTTTGCCATCTTTGGGTAGCTACCACGAAACGCTTATGGTCTTTCTGATCCTTTTCTTTCTGATTCTGTTGAACGGGTTTTTCTCCATGAGCGAGATCGCCATTGTCTCGGCCAGGAAGAGTCGGCTGGAATCGTCGGCCAAGCGGGGAGACCGCAAGGCGCGCATCGCCTTGCGAACGGCCGAGGCACCCAATTCCTTCCTGTCGACCGTGCAGATCGGGATCACCCTGATCGGGATCCTCATGGGTCTGTACAGCGGCGAACACATCACGGCAGACCTGGCCGATCGACTGGGCCAGGTCTCCTGGCTGTCCGAGTTTGCCGATACCCTGGCCATGGTCATCGTGGTGGTGATCATGACCTTCTTCTCCCTCGTCCTGGGTGAGTTGGTGCCCAAGCGCATCGGGCTGAGCAGTCCGGAGTGGATCGCCCGCATGGTGGCCAGGCCTATGCAGTGGGTCGCCTGGCTGACCTCCCCTTTCGTCTGGCTGCTGACCCGGACCAGTGATCTCATCCTGGCCATCCTGCCGGTGGCCTCCTCGGCCGATGATCAGGTGACGGAGGAAGAGATCAAGTCCATCCTACACGAGGCGACCATTGGCGGGGAGGTCCAGGCTATCGAACAGGATATCGTGGAGCGGGTGTTCAGCATGGGCGACCGAAAGGTCGCTTCGCTCATGACGCATCGCAGCGACATGGTGTTCCTGCAGATGGACATGTCTCCCGCCATGATCCGGGAAGTGGTTTCCGCCGATCTGCACCTGGTCTACCCGGTCCATGAGGGCGACCCGGGTGATGTGGTCGGCATGGTCCTTCTCAAGGACCTGTTTGCCGGACTGCATTTGCCATCCTTTCAGTTGAAGGACCACCTCCATCCGGTTCCCTATCTGTCCGAGCGCCTCTCGGCCTATGAGGCATTGCAGCAGTTCAAGGATACCAAGGTGACCTATGGTGTGGTCATTGACGAGTTCGGCCAGCTCGAGGGGCTGATCACCATGAAAGACCTGCTGGTGGCCCTGGTGGGGGATGCCGCCGAGTTTGACGACGATGAATATGGCTTTGTAGAACGGCCCGATGGCTCCTGGCTGGTGGACGGTCAGTATCCCCTGGCGGAGTTCTTTTGCCGGTTCGATCTGGATGAATGGATCGCGGAGTACCCGTTCAATACCCTGGGTGGCCTGATCATGCACGAGCTGCATCAGGTACCCAAAACAGGAGACCGGGTAAAATGGCATGACTTCCTCCTGGAAGTGATCGATATGGATCGGGCCCGTATTGATAAAGTGCTGGTTTCCAGGAAGGGACCTGCGGAGTAGCCATCAGGCGACAATTTTTTAGTGAACAAAACTTGTATAAATGAACAGCGTTCAGTAACTTTGCGTTGTTCAATTATTTGATCGTCGTCATATGGGTATTGCCGAACGGAAGGAACGGGAAAAGGTCGAGCTGCGGGAGCACATCCTCCAGGGGGCCATGGACGTGTTCACGGAGGTCGGATACGAGCAGGCCACCATCCGCAAGATCGCCCAGCGGATCGAGTACAGTCCGGGTACCATCTATCTCTATTTTACCGACAAGGATGCCATCCTCTTTGAGCTGCACAAGCGGGCATTCGGTGAACTGGAAGGGGCATTTGCCCCCTTGCTGACGATCGATGACCCGGTGGAACGCATTCGCCAGATGGGTCACACCTATATCCGGTTTGCCCTGGACAAGCCCATGTTGTATGAATTGATGTTCATCCTGCAGGCCCCGATGAAGGCGGAGGAAGTGTGCGATGATTGGGAGGAAGGACACCGTTCCTTTCTTTTCCTGGTGGAAGCGGTGAAACAGGCACAGCAGGCGAATCGGTTTTCCCAGGCCTCCCCGGAGGTGATCGCCCTCAGTTTCTGGTCCTCCGTTCACGGTCTGGCTGCCCTCTACTTGCGGGATCGGTTCAAGATGTTCGCCGAGGAGGAGGTCCCCCAATTGATCGCCGGTTCCATCGATGCGATGATCCATTGTTTCAGCCGGGGAGCGGACTAATTTTTTTGCCTAATAACTAAACATTGTTCAATTAATAAATTATGGTTAATCATTGGACTTTGATCTTATCTCTGTTGTTCCTGGCCGGCGGGTTGTCTGCCCAGTCCGTGATCCTGGACGACTATGTCCGGCAGGGGTTGCAGCATCATGCAGGAATCCAGGCGAAGACCCTTGGCGTTCAGCGCCAGGAGGCCATGCAGCAGGGCGCTGATCGCGGTTACTGGCCTCAGGTCAGCTTCGGCGCCACCTATACCCTGGCCGCTGGCGGCCGGGAGATCGCCATTCCGATCGGCGATCTGCTGAACCCCGTGTACAGCACCCTGAACAATCTGACGGGTACCCAGGATTTTCCTGTTTTGGACAATGTCAGTGAACAGTTCTTTCCCAATAATTTCTACGATGCCAGGTTGCGCGTCACCCAGCCCTTGTACAACCGGGGCATCCGGCTGAACCAGGAGGTGCAGGACCGTCAGACTGACCTGGCCCGCACCCAGTTGACCATCGCCGGACGGGATCTCGAAGAGGATATCCGGGTGGCCTACCTGCAGTACCTGCAGGCACTGGACGGCCACCGGATCCTGGAGGATGTGCTGGCCCTGATGGAAGAGCAACTGGCTGTCCAGCAAAGCCTGCTGCGCAACGACAAGATCCTGCCGGGCGAACTGGCCCGCAGTGAGGCTGACCTGGCCCAGGTGCGGGCTCAGCTGGTGCAGGCCGGCGCGCGGAGCGACCAGGCCAGGCTCCAGGTCAATCACCTCCTTGGACGGGAACCCGAGGCAGAGGTGCTTGTCGATGACGTGTTTGATGAATTGCCACCAGCCGGTTCGGCCACCCCGGCCATCCGGCAGGAGGAATTGTCGGCCCTGCAGATCATGGAGCAGCTTCAGTCATCCGTCCTTCGACGGGAAGAGGCCTGGCGCCTCCCGAGTCTGGGCTTGCAACTGGACCTGGGTTCACAGGCATTCGATCTGGATTGGGGTCCATATGCACTGCTGGGTGTCAGCCTGGATGTGCCGATCTGGAACGGCGGCCGCCAGCAATACAAGATCGAGGAGGCCCGCCTGGCCATCCAGCAGACGGCCCTGCAACGGGAGGATACCCGACGTCAGCTGGAATGGGGCCTGCAATCCGCCAGAACCGGCTATCTGGCCGACCGGGCTGCCTACGAGCAGTACGATGCCCGCCTGGAGGCGGAGCGTCGATCCTATCGCGAAACCTTTCGTCGCTACCAGGAAGGCCAGGCCAATCACCTCGAGCTGACCGATGCCCGCAATCGGGTGACCAGCGCCCGGCTGCAACAGAATATTGCCCGCTTTGATCTCTGGCGCCAATGGGCCGGGATCCAGCGACTGACCTCATCCTCATCCCTTTGATTCTCCATTCTCGCAAATCATCTGATCATGAAATACCCAGTTCATCTGCTTCTCCTTCTCACCATCCTCATTCTGGCAGCGTGCAGCGAATCACCAACGCCTGCCGCATCCACACATGACCCCTCCAGGACACCGGTCAGGACCGCTCCGGTCGAGCAGGTCTCCACCACTCCGGCGATCCAGGTCACCGGACTGATCGCCTCGTCCAATGAAGCACGGCCCTCCTTCAAGACCGGTGGCGTGATCCGCCGACTCCTGGTGGATGAAGGGGACCGGGTGCAGCAGGGGCAGCTCCTGGCGACCCTCGATCTCACGGAGATCGGTGCCCAGGTAGGCCAGGCCAGGGAGGGATTGAACAAGGCCGAACGGGATCTTCAGCGGGCCAGGCGACTATTGCAGGATTCGGTGGCGACCCGCGAACAGGTGCAGAATGCTGAGACGGCCTTTGAGATCGCCCGGCGTCAGGTCGAGGTGGCCACCTTTAATCAAACCTATTCCGAAGTGCGGTCCCCCATCTCGGGTCGCGTCATCCGGAAGTTGATGAATGAAGGGGAGATCACCGGACCAGGCAATCCGGTCTATGCCATCGTCGGGTCAGGTGCGGGAGATTGGGTGCTTCAGGTTGGCTTGACCGATCGCGACTGGGTGCAGGTCCGGGAAGGCGATCCTGCGGTCATCCGCCTGGATGCCTATCCCGGTCAGACCATGTCCGGGGTGATCAGCCGACTGGCGCCAGTGGCCGATCCCACTACGGGGACATTCCCGATCGAGATCCGCATTCAGCCCGGCGACAGGAAGCTGGCTGTCGGCATGATCGCCTCTGCCGAACTTCGTCTGCAAGGAGGCCAACAGCGGCTCCGCATTCCCCTGGAATCACTGGTCAGCAGCGAAGGCAAGCAGGCCAGGGTGTTCGTACTGGATGGGCAGACGGCTCGCCAGCGAACCATCACGATCGATCAATTGGCAGGTGACCAGGTCTGGGTGGTGGACGGACTGCAGGCGGACGAACGGGTCATCACGGCCGGAGCCCCCTATCTCGTGGATGGTCAACTCGTGCAAGCCCAATAAGCCTGATCACCCGCAACCTTTTTCCTCGGTTCATCGCCCCATCAAGATCAGATATCATGAAAATCGCTTCCTTTTCTGTCAAGAATTCCTCCTTTACCATCATCATCTTCATGATGGTCCTGGCCCTCGGCCTCAATTCTCTGGTCAACATGCCCAGGGGAGAGGACCCTCCCTTCAATGCGCCCATCTATGTGATCACCGGCATCTATCCGGGCACCAGCCCTGCCGACATGGAGGAACTGGTGGCCGATCCGATCGAGGAGGTGATCTACGAGCTGGACGATATCAAGAAGATCACCACGCAGTGTGATGACGGCCTGATGTTCATGCAAGTCGAGTTTGTCTATGAGGTGGACCCGGTGGCGAAGAACAATGACGTGATCCGGGAGGTCAACAAGTTGCGACCCCAGCTTCCGGATGGACTGATCGCCCTGGATGTGATCCGCGCGGCCAGCTCGGATGTGGTGATCATGCAGATCGCCCTGCATTCGGAACTGGCAGATCTGCAGACGGTCCGGGACCATGCGGAGAAGCTGGAAAAGGAGATCGAGAAGCTCCGGGATATCAAGGCCGTCAAGGTACAGGCCGTACCTGAGCGGGAGATCGCCATCCAGCTGGACCTGGACCAGCTGGCTCGCCGCCGACTGGGGGTCAACCAGGTGCTGGGAGCGATCCAGGCGAACAATGTGAATATTCCCGGGGGCAGCCTGGATGTCGGCACGCGGCGCTTCAATATCAAAACCAATTCGGAGTTCACCTCCCTGGCAGATATCCGTTCCACCGTGGTGATGGCCTCGGCTTCGGGTGGATTGACCCGGCTGGAGGATATCGCCGAGGTGCGGTATGCCGAAGAGGAGGAGAGCTATCTGGCGAGATACAATGGGGAACGCTGCCTTTGGGTCAATGTGACCATGAAGGACAAGAAGAACATCGTCCAGGTGAGGAAACAGCTCGCCCCTGTCCTCGAATCCTTTGAAGCCGGTCTGCCTCCTTCTGTCCATATGGATCTGGCCTTTGACCAGGCTGAAAGTGTGGACCGGCGCCTGTCGGGGCTGGGGAAGGACTTCCTGATCGCCATCGCCCTGGTCCTGCTCACCCTGCTGCCATTGGGTATGCGCGCCGCCTCGGTAGTGATGATCTCCATTCCACTGTCCCTGGCCATTGGGTTGGCCCTGCTGAACCTGATGGGATACACCCTCAATCAGTTGAGCATTGTCGGGATGGTGGTCGCCCTGGGATTGCTGGTGGACGACAGTATCGTTGTCGTGGAGAATATCGAGCGATTCCTGCGCATGGGCCATTCCCGGAAGGAAGCGGCCGTGCTGGCCACCAAGCAGATCGGCATTGCCGTGGTCGGCTGCACCATTACCCTGCTGCTGGCTTTCCTGCCCCTGGCCTTCCTGCCGGAGGGGAGTGGCGACTTTATCCGAAGCCTGCCCATGGCGGTGATGCTCACGGTCATCGCGTCGCTCTTTGTGGCGATCACCATCATCCCGTTCCTGGCCAGTAAGGTCCTCAAGGAGCATGAACGGCCGGAAGGAAACCGGTTCCTGCAGTTGTTCATGAAATACCTGAACGGCCCGTACGAGCGGATCCTGATATGGGCATTCCGCCATCCGGTCATGACCCTGAGCGGGGTGGCCCTGGTCTTTGTGGCCAGCCTATTCCTGATCCCCTCGATCGGCTTCAGCCTCTTTCCCAAGTCGGAAAAACCCATGTTCCTGGTGGATGTGGAAACCCCTCTGGGCAGCAATCTCGGTACGACAGACTCGGTGGTCTCCCTGCTGGAAGGCCGCCTGCTCGACCATCCGCAGGTGGTGAGCGTGAGCAGCAATATCGGCCGGGGCAACCCCAGGGTATACTACAACGAGTTCCAGAAACAGGTGACCCCGAACTATGGACAGTTGTTCGTCCAGGTGGAAGAGGGACTGAATGTGCCCCAGATCACAGCGATCACAGATTCATTCCGCGATCAATTCCGGGATGTGGCGGGCGCGGAGATCATCGTCAAGCAATTCCAGCAGGGTCCTCCGGTGGTCGCGCCAGTGGAGATCCGGGTGTTCGGCGAACATCCGGATACCCTTCGGTCCCTGTCCATGAAGGTAGAGGCGATCCTCAGTGCTACGCCTGGTCTGCTGGATATTCGCAACCCCCTGCGCCAGGAAAAGACGGACCTGGAGGTGGTCATCCATCGCGAGAAGGCGGCCATGCTGGGCATTCCGACAGCGGAGATCGCCCGGACGGTCCGATTGGCCATCGGCGGTCTGCCCATCGGCGAGTTTCGTACCCAGGAGGGGGAGGAGTATAGCATCCGTGCCGAACTGCCGGCAACCCCGGAGGAGGCCATGGCCACATTCGACCGCATCTATGTCACCTCCTTGACGGGAAGCCTGATTCCCCTGGGACAGTTCGCCAGCCTGCAGTTGCAAGGGTCACCCTCCCTGATCCGGCATTTCAACAAGAACCGATATGCCAGTGTCAGTGCCTTTGTGGCCACCGGCTACAACACGGCGGCCCTCACAGACCAGGTCATCGAGCAACTGGAGAATACGACCTTTCCCGAAGGATACACCTTCGTGGCCGCCGGCGAACGGGAAACCCAGGAGGAGTCCTTTGCGGGGATCAGTACGATCATCATCATCGCCTTCTTCGGCCTGCTGGCCATCCTGGTCCTGGAATTCCGGACATTCAAGAGTACGTTGATCGTCCTGTCCGTCATTCCCCTGGGGATCATCGGGGCGCTGGTCATGCTGTATCTCACCGGGGAGACCCTGAGCTTCGTGGCTACCGTGGGCATGATCGCCCTGGTGGGGATCGAGATCAAGAACTCCATCCTGTTGGTGGACTTTACCAATCAGCTGCGTGAACAGGGGGTTCCCCTGGAGCAGGCCATCATGGAAGGCGCAGAGACGCGCTTTCTGCCCATCCTGCTGACGGCCGCCACGGCGATCGGCGGATTGACCCCGCTGATCCTGGAACAATCACCATTGATCACCCCCTTGGCCCTGGTGATCGTTGGTGGATTGTTGAGTTCCACCATGCTCAGCCGGATCGTGACCCCGTTGTTGTACAAGTTGTTGCCACCCCGGGTGGAAGTGATCCAGGAGCAGGATGGCCAATAGGCTATCCCAGCGGCTCGAAGCGGGCCTGGAAGAAGCGCAGGTATTTGGGTTCATAGACCATTCGCAGGCCTTTGATCCTGTGTCGACGATCATAGACGCGCATCACTGATTCGGCAATGACATCCATATGTGCCTGGGTATACACCCGGCGAGGGATGGTCAGGCGCACCAGTTCCAGTTTGGGATAGCGGTGGGCGCCGGTCTTCGGGTCGCGACCTGCGGAGACGATTCCGCGTTCCATGGTGCGGATCCCGGCATCCCGGTACAACTCGGCAGCCAGGGTCTGTGCGGGAAAGGCATCCTGGCTCAAGTGGGGCAGGAAGGCGCTGGCATTGAGGAATACGCCATGTGAACCGATGGGGCGGACGACCGGAATGCCGGCGGCCTGGAGGTTGTGTCCCAGGTATTCCACCTGCCCGACCCGGGCATGCATATGATGCTGGTTGACCGATTCCCGGATCCCGATGGCCATGGCTTCCATGTCGCGTCCGGCCAGTCCGCCATAGGTATGGAGGCCTTCATAGACGACCACCAGGTTGCGGGCCTCCTCGAAGGTATCCCAGTCATTGAGGGCGAGGAATCCGCCGATGTTCACCAGGGCATCCTTCTTGGCACTCATGGTCGCGCCGTCCGTCAGGTCGCAGATCTCCCGGACGATGCGGGCGATGGATTTCCGGCGATAGCCCGGTTCGCGTTGCTGGATGAAATAGGCATTTTCCGCCACCCGCGTCATGTCATGGATGATGCGGATGCCGTGACGGGACGTCAGCTCGCGCACCTCTTTCAGGTTGGCCAGGGAAATGGGTTGGCCCCCGGCCATGTTCACCGTGGTGGCGATGCAGACATAGGGGATCTTTTCCGGACCATGTTTTCGGATCAGGGCTTCCAGCTTTGCGAGATCGACATTTCCCTTGAAGGGGTGGTCGCTGTCCGGATCGTGGGCCTCATCGATGATGACATCCCGAAACTGTCCTCCGGCCAGTTCCTGGTGGAGCCGGGTGGTGGTGAAGTACATGTTGCCCGGGATGATGTCCCCTTTCTTGATGAGGATGGTCGAGAGCAGATGTTCGGCGCCCCTGCCCTGGTGGGTCGGCACCAGGTATTTGTATCCGTAGATTTCCTGGACAGTTTTTTCCAGATGGTAGAAATTCTCACTCCCCGCATAGGCCTCGTCGCCCCGCATCATGCCGGCCCATTGCACATCGCTCATGGCGGAGGTGCCTGAATCGGTGAGCAGATCGATATAGACATCTTTGGATCGAAGCAGGAAGGTATTGTAGCCGGCCTCGGCAATGACCTTCTTGCGATGGGCCGGCGTGGTCATCTGCAGGAGTTCGACCATCTTGATCTTGTAGGGCTCGGCCCAGGCGCTGCGACTTTTCATGGCAATCAACGAATATGGAAACGCGCCAAAGGTAGACGGACACCGAAACGTCTTTGCTGATTTTCGTCAGCCGAGATCGTGGCCCATATCATGGGGGTCCAGCGAGCAGGCATACCAGTAACTGATCCAGTTGCCTCCTGCGTGATCGTTTGGCCATACATCCAGGACCCGTGCTCCGGCTTGTTCCAGGATATTTCGGACCAATTCGGGGTTCGTCCCGTACATTTCCATCCGTGGCCTGAAACCGAAGACCAGGGATTGGCCGATATCCGACAAGCGCCGGTAATTTCGCATCCCGAGCCAACGTTTCGCCCAACGCCGCATCGTATCGGCCATCCCCCGACCGGATTCGTGATCGGGCAGCTGAAAGAGCAGAGTCCCACCCGGTTTCAAGCACCGCACAAACTCGGCCAGATAGCCGAAGGCATATTCGGGTTCCATATGCTGGAGGGTGATGTTCGAATAGATGAAGTCAAATGCTGAATCTGGAAAGATCTGAAGGTGAGGGGCTGCATTCACCACATAGGTACAGGAATCGGGAAACCGGTTGAGTTGTTGGGCCTTTTGGATCATGGTGGGAGCAATGTCGACACCAGTGACCCGGTCGAATCGCTCGGCGAGGGCCTGGGACAGACGACCAATGCCACAACCGAAGTCAAGTGCCGACCCGGATGGATATATACCCCGTTCGGCCAGGTCCCGCATCCGGAATCGGATTTCGACTCGTCCGGTTTGAAAGAAGGAAGACTCGTCCCATTGTTGGCCGCGGGTCCCGGGTTTTGTCAGGATGGCCCACATGGGGTCTGTTTCGCCCAATCGATCCCAATGGGATTGCAGTCGGTGAAGTTTCATGTCCGGGGCGGTCTAACGGGTGTTGCCGTTCTGGTTACAGACGAACACGGAAAGGACCATGCCAGTTTGACTTGTGGAATATTCCGGGCATTCCGGTTTGTCCGGTTTGGGAAAAGGTATGACTTTTGCAACTGAAACAAGATCAGATTCGTTTACAAATGTTGACACCATGACCAGCTTTACCGATTCCCGTCTCATCTTGTGGATGGCCGTCCTCCTTCTTGGATGGATGGGTTGCCAATCCGAACAGCCGAAAGAAGCTCCTGCACCGGAGATCGTCCGTGAAACGCCTGCCTCAGAATGGATGGTGATGGACACCGTGACCATGAAGTATACGGATGCAGTGGTAGACTCCATCAAGGCGGCGATCTATAATCACAAGACCACCAGGGATATCCTGATTTTCCCCAAGGGCGACAGTCCTGTGGACTCCTTTACGGTTCGACTGCTGGACAGGGAGATCATCAATGTCAGCATTCCTGTGTTCAATCCGGCACAGGAAGCGTATAACGACATCTTCTTCGAGAATGGTGAAATGGTCTATTTCCGATACCGGGAATGGAACAAACGACCGGAAGCCAGCAGTGCAAGGGAGATCTATTTTTACTTCCGGGACGGGGAACAACTCTATTTTGCTTTGGAACGGGGCAAAGTCCTGGCCCCGGGGATTCCCCCTGCCGATCTACTGTGGGACCCCATGCTGCCGTGTACACGGACCCTGGAAAGTGCGCAGTTCTATCTCAACCAATACTGGCCTGAGCTGCGCAAGCAGATGATGGAGGAATTGAAGGAAAAAGGGGAGATCGACTGAATCCCTGATTCAGGAGTGCCGGGATTCGATGAGTTCCGGCTGGTCGCATGGAGGGATTTCGCGGATGATCCGCTCGATGACCATGCCGCTGGCCTCATCCAGCATATGATACACCCGGGCAAAGCCCTGGTCATCCCAATAGGGATCGGGCACATCCTCGCTCGTTCCCGGATGGGCGTAATCCAGAAAGAGGTGGATGTCGGCACCCCTGTGGCGACCTTCCCGCATGTCGAGGAGGTGTCGCAGGTTGGTTTTGTCCATCGCGAAGATGAGGTTGAATTCCATGAAGTCATCAGGATGGACCTGACGGGCGCGCTGGGTGCTGATATCCAGCCCGTTTCGTTCGGCGATCCGGATGGATCGCGGATCCGGTCGTTCACCGGCGTGCCAGCTGCCGGTGCCGGCCGAGTCAATGGTCCAGTCCAGTCCCCGGGTTTCCACATGACGGCGGAAGATGCCCTCCGCAAGTGGCGAACGGCAGATATTGCCCAGGCAGACCATCAGGATTTTCATAGACAGGGATTCCTTGTCACAAATCAACGATTTTCATGCCAAAAGAGTTGCCTGAAAATGAGAATTCAGATCAGGCAGGAATCGCTCTTGCCTGTTCTCGATCCCGCCTTGCTGCATGGCCCGCACGAAGCGCAGGGCATAGGCGATCCCGCAAGCCCCCAGGACAGTCGCGGCATTCATCAGGTCTTCCGTGATGCGCACGCAGCGACCCACCCGGCGGCTGGATACGTCGGCCAGGATGCAATGGCTGGAATCTCCTTGCTGAATGGTATTCCTTCTCATTTTGAGATAAAAAGTTTGAAGAATTGAGAATATGCCGTATTTTTAAGAGCCATTGATGCATATCAACTGCCGATGTTGATGTTGCAATGGCCTACCAACCAACCAACCAACAGGATAACTAGTCATTGAAGATTTTCTCACCTTCAAATAATTAGTTATGCGTACTGTTTCAATCCCGATCATTCCAGATGTTGTATTGAGTGCTTTTCGGTTCATTCGGAAGGCTCAATCTATTGAATTCAAGGTGGTCCTTTTGTCGGCATTCCTGATGTCCGGATGTCAAAAGGATGGACTTGGTGTTGTGCATCAGGAGCAGATGATTTCCCAACAAGGCGATTTGGCTGGTTCAGAGGCCGGGTGTCCAACACCCTGGAATGCAGAGGATCTTGCCGAGTTAAGCTATCGGCATGTCCGATATTGGCAGGCTTCCGTCGATCCGGTGGAGTATCTCCCTGCTTCCATCCGCACGTCATTTCGAGCTTCATACGACAGTCTGTTGGCCCTTGTCGATCAGACTTCCGTATCCAGTGGTATGCAGGCACTGGTGCAGATGGACGTGATCACGCCGACATTGTCGGGTTGGTTGGAGGCCTATGCCGCCAGCCCGTTGCCGGCCATATCCACATTGGCTGATCTGCATGGACATTTTGTAGTTCAGCATCTGGGAGTGTCACAACATTCGTCCTTGTCCTGTGGGGAAAAGATCTACCTGCACACCTTTCTGGACATCCAGGAACAAGTCGCCAGGGCGTTGTTTGAATCGTGGCCTGAAATGGTGTTGCGCGCTGACTGCGGAGGATTCTGGCAACAGTTGGGATGTATCCTGAACAGTCCGGCAGTGTTTCTCGGCAACATTATAGGCGGTGTAGTAGGTGCGGCTGTGCTTCCCAGTGGCGGTATTCTCGGAGTCGCCGCAGCAGGAAGTAGTATTGGTATCCTCCTTGGGCCCGCAGCAGGCATTGGCGCAGCCGTTGGTGTCTTCATTGCATTGCCCTTTGCCCTGGAGTATTGTGCTTGTGATGATTGCAGTCCGGTGTTAGGCTTGTCCTTTGACATGCTGGATTGCGGCCCCAATGGCATCGCCATACCCTGGGGGATGGGGAAGGATATCAGCCAGATTGAATGGTTCAATGATAATGGCCTTCCGGAATATGCGATCACCTATCCGCCCACATTCGAACTGCAGGTCAGTCAGATTTTACCTCTTCCTGAATATTTGACATCAACATTATACCCGAAATGTGGGGAGGAGGAAATCACCTGGTCGAGGGCAGTTAATGACCTGTATGAACTGAGCAAGACCGTGGAGGTGACCTCTATCCTGGGGGAAACCCAGGTGCTGCCCCAACTGGGGGCTTATGACTATGTGGCCTATGGACTGGGGGTAGATCCCAACCGGTACACCTACAGCTTCCATGCCCTGCATGGCACCATCCTCTCCGTCAATGGCCCGTATGTCTCCATCCTATGGGATGATCAGGAAGACTGGGGGGGGGTGCAGGTGACCGTCCACAATATCTGTTCGAACCGCCAGCGGACCTTTGAATTGCGCGTCGATTTTGATGGTGGCGGCATGTTGTAACCGTATTTCAGTCACTTCGGGGAGCAGGCCACCTGCTCCCCGACCTGAATCCAACCGATATGAAATCGAAATATTTGTTTTTCTTGCTTTTGGTCGGTATTACTGTCGGCTCTTGTGAAAAAGAACCGATGCCGGTGGATGAAGCCTTTGTCCGCTGCATGCAGGAGCGGCTGGACATGCTTATCTGCACCCGGGATACGGTCAGCGATGCCTGGATGAAGGCGACCGTCAATGGTGTGGAGTGGTGCATGTATCATCGAGTCGACCTGTCCAACTATTCTTTTGGTATTGGCACTAGTTTTACCACCGATCCGAAGGGGGTGCTGATCCCCGGATCAACCTTCGGAAAAAGTTGCGTCCTTAAATTTCTAACCAACCGCAACAGCCCCATTGATGCGACTCCTGGATTTTCAATCATTACCCGAACCATTCCGGCAGACAGTTTCGAGCTGAAACGGTATCTGGATGAAGAACTGGCCACCGGACCTGTGAAGATCATGGAAAAGACTATTGACACCCGTTTTCGTCATATCCAGATCTATTTTGATTACAGTTGTGTCAACTGGCCCCTGACTGAATTGCCGTCGAAGGTGGCTATGAAAACAGGGCAGCTAACTCTCCAGGATCATCCGGATAGCAAGGCCGAGATCGTGAAGCATGAGGTGGTACCATTCCCGGGTGGAGAGCGCCATATCATCGGCTTTTCCTTTGAGGGTGTGCTGATTCAGCAGGATATTGATCACTTTCCGGGTGTTTATTACGGTCGGGTGGAGGATGGTTATATGGAAGGGTTTGCCGATGTCCTGCTCTGAGGTGCAGGATGAAACTATCCCGGTTTGACTTGGGATCAGTGCGGCGGCATGTTGTAAACGTCAGTCATTCACTTCGGGGAGCAGACCACCTGCTCCCCGACCTGAATCCAACCGATATGAAATCGAATTATTTAATTTTCCTTCTCTTGATCGTCTTTACCGGGGGCTCCTGTGAAAAAGAACCGATGCCGGTGGATGAAGCCTTTGTCCGCTGCATGCAGGAGCGGCTGGACATGCTCATCTGTACCCGGGATACGGTCAGTGATGCCTGGATGAAGGCGACCGTCAATGGTGTGGAGTGGTGCATGTATCATCGTGTCGACCTCACGCACTACTCTTTTGGTATTGAAACTAGTTTTACCACCGATCCGAAGGGGGTGCTGATCCCCGGATCGTCGTTTGGAAAAGGTTGTGGCTTTGGATTTCTAACCAACCGCAACAGCCCCATTGATGCGACTCCTGGATTTTCAATAGGA
The DNA here is from genome assembly GCA_020636225.1 of Lewinellaceae bacterium. Lineage (GTDB taxonomy): Bacteria > Bacteroidota > Bacteroidia > Chitinophagales > Saprospiraceae > JAGNXB01. The sequence goes on from JACJYI010000003.1 coordinate 507,857, forward strand.
ACCCGAACCATCCCGGCAGACAGTTTCGAGCTGAAACGGTATCTGGATGAGGAGCTGGCCGTCGGACCTGTGAAGATCACGGAAAATAATACCGATCCTCGGTTTCGACATATCCAGATCTATTTTAATTACAGTTGTGTCAATTGGCCCCTGACCGAATTGCCGTCGAAGGTGGCCATGAAAACGGGGTTATTGATTCTCCAGGATCATCCGGATAGCAAGGCCGAGATCGTGAAGCATGAGGTGGTACCATTCCCCGGTGGCGAGCGCCATATCATCGGCTTTTCCTTTGAGGGTGTGCTGATTCAGCAGGATATTGATCACTTTCCGGGTGTTTATTACGGCCGGGTGGAGGATGGTTATATGGAAGGGTTTGCGGATGTCCTGCTGTGAGTTGTGGAGCAAAACAACATTGTCGTCTATTGCGAAACAGATCAACCGATCTTCCCATACGAGGTCAATATCCCTTTGATGAGGGAGGAGCTGAAGCCCTGGTGTTCCATTTCGTTCAGTCCGGCGATGGTGCAGCCCTTGGGGGTGGTGACCTTGTCGATCTCCGCCTCGGCATGGGCACTGCCTTCGAGCAGGATGGTTGCCGCGCCTCGCACGGTCTGGTTGGCGATGAGGGCCGCCGTGTCCGAGTCGAAACCGATCTCGATCCCGCCTTGCTGCATGGCCCGCACGAAGCGCAGGGCATAGGCGATCCCGCAGGCCCCCAGGACAGTCGCGGCATTCATCAGGTCTTCGGTGATGCGCACGCAGCGACCCACCCGGTTGAACAGCTCTTCGACCTGGTCCAGGCGCCCGTTGGCACCCCGGTCACCGGCCAGGCAGGTGAGGGATTCGCCGATGGCCACTGCCGTATTGGGCATGGCCCGGAAGATGGCCTCCTTGCCGTTGGCCCAGGTGCGCATGTCGGCGATGGAGATGCCGGTAGCAGCGCTGACCAGGACATGGTCGTCTCGCAGCACAGGCAGGATCTCCTCGATCACCTCCTGTACCTTGTAAGGCTTGACCGCCAGGATGAGGATGTTGGCTGCCCGGGTGGCCTGGACATTGTCATCCGTCACCCGGACACCGCGATCGGCAAAGGGGTGCAGATGCCCCACCCGGTGCCGGGTGAGGATGAGTTGGGACGCCGGCACTTCGCCGCGGTCGAGCCAGCCCTGGGCCATGGCCTGACCGAGGTTGCCGGCGCCCAGGATGGCTATTGTTTGGGGTAAGCCATTAGACATATTCCTTATATGTGCAAAAACAGGACCAAACCGGTCCGGCCGGATCGGCTGGGTGGACCAGGCGGGGCGTGATCGGGTAAAATCGGGCATCCAACCATTGAATCGGTTAACTTTGCGGCCGAAAACACGTATACCTCACGATATGATGCCCAAACGGACCAAGATCGCCACCTTGCTGGCTGAAGGAAACACCGGATTCGAGACCACTGTGATGGGGTGGATCCGCACCTTTCGCAATAACCAGTTCATTGCGTTGAATGACGGGTCGACCAACCAGACCCTTCAGGTGGTGGTGGATTTCGAGAATACCGACCCTGCGCTGCTCAAGCAGCTGACCACCGGGGCAGGTATCGCCTGTACCGGACAGATCGTCCCGTCGATGGGCAAGGGCCAGACCCTGGAGATGAAGGCCACGGCCATCCATGTCTACGGCGATTGCGACCCGGAGGTCTATCCCCTGCAGCCCAAGAAGCACAGTCTGGAATTCCTGCGGGAGATCGCCCACCTGCGATTCCGCACCAATACCTTCGGATCGGTCTTCCGGATCCGCCATCATGTGGCCTGGGCTATTCACGAATTCTTCCACCATCGCGGTTTTGTCTATCTGCACAGCCCCATCATCACGGGGTCGGATGCCGAGGGCGCGGGAGAGATGTTCCGGGTGACCACGCTCGATCCGGTCAAACCACCCCTGGGTGAAGATGGCGAGGTCAACTGGAAGGAGGACTTCTTCAGCAAGCAGACCAATCTTACGGTGTCCGGTCAGCTGGAAGCCGAGCTGGGGGCGTTGGCCCTGAGTGAGGTGTACACCTTTGGCCCCACCTTCCGGGCGGAAAACTCGAATACCACCCGCCACCTGGCGGAGTTCTGGATGATCGAACCGGAAGTAGCCTTTGCCGACCTGGACGACAACATGGACCTGGCCGAAGCCATGCTCAAGCACATCATCCGGCATGTGATGGACCAGTGCGGCGACGACCTGGCCTTCCTGGAGCAGCGATTACTGGATGAGGAAAAGAACAAGCCCCAGAACGAAAGGTCGGCCATGACCCTCCGGGAGAAGCTGCAGTTTTGCCTGGACAACGACTTCGCCCGGGTGACCTATACCGAGGCGTTCGACATCCTGCGCAACTCGACGCCCAACAAGAAAAAGAAGTTCCAGTATGTCCTGGAGGAATGGGGGGCGGATCTCCAGAGCGAGCATGAACGCTACCTGGTGGAGAAGCATTTTGAAAAGCCTGTCATCCTCTACAACTATCCGGCAAAGATCAAGGCCTTCTACATGCGCCTGAACGACGACAACAACACCGTCGCCGCCATGGACATCCTCTTCCCAGGCATCGGGGAGATCGTCGGTGGTTCCCAGCGGGAAGAACGATATGACGTGCTTCGCCGCAAGATGGCGGACATGCACATCCCCGAGGAGGAGATGCAGTGGTACCTCGACACCCGGAAGTTCGGGACAGTGCCGCACGCGGGCTATGGCCTCGGATTCGAGCGCTTGGTCCTCTTCGTCACGGGCATGACCAATATCCGGGATGTGATCCCCTTCCCGAGGTATCCGGGTTATGCGGCGTTCTGATCCCCTTTCCGACCCCGAGTCCTCGGGGCGGGTTATGCGGCGTTTTAACCAAGGCGGGTTCAAGAGATTGAGGTTTCTTCAACCCCTTCAGGGTTGTTGAGCCAGTCGATTGTTGCCCCCGGGTTGCACCCGGGGCTATGATCTTTGACCCTTTCAGGGTCAGTCTGGAGTTCGCAAGTTCATTGGTCAGATCTATCCCTGATGTCAATGTAGGGTCATAAACTCTACAAATGAGGTTTGTGTCTCCAAGTAACGGAGATGCCAGGTATCCGGGATGTGATCCCTTGACCGACCCCGAGTCCTCGGGGTGGGGTACGCGGCGTTTTGATCCATGAAAGGTCAGTGGACTGACCTGTAGGGGAAGAAGGACGATCTGCCGTTGTGGCGATTGATTCTCTGTGGTTCGCTTTTGCTTTCCCGCGCCCGTTGTGTCAGGTATTCTTTTTTGGCAATGGGATGGCAGCTCAGCCGAGGCTTGGTGTCGGTGGATTATCTCAGAATCCATTATCTTTCATGCACGGTCAATTGTCATGATGCAAATACGATGGGTTCAACGGTTCAGGCATTTTCAGGATGCATTCAAGCAGCTGGATGAGGCGGTTGCTTTGAGCAAGGAACGACCACTTTCCAATCTGGAAAAGCAAGGGCTGATCCAGGCCTTTGAATTCACCCATGAATTGGCCTGGAAAGTACTCAAGGATTTCCTGTTTTATCAGGGCAACCCGGATATCTCCGGTTCCAGGGATGCCACCAGGGAAGCCTTCTCCATGGGTATCATCCAGGATGGGCATGGCTGGATGGCCATGATCCGCAGCAGGAATGAAACATCACATACGTACAACGAGGCAACCGCTGAAGAGATCGTCGAACGGATCATCCATTCTTACCATGGTTTATTTGATCAGTTCCGACAGGATATGGAAAGAAGGAGCCGGGATATGACCACAGCATGATGAAGATATTGCCAGACACCGGTCTTTGCGCAGCGGACGTTCAGGTATTACTGGATTGTATCCGCATGAATCCGAGAGTCGGGACGATCATCCTGTTTGGGTCCCGGGCAAGAGGGAACTACCGCCCTGGTTCTGATATCGATTTGGCTCTGGCAGGTGAAGAATTGACCAAAGAGGATATGGACAGCATCGCGATGGACATCGATGATCTGCTGTTGCCCTATCATGTTGACCTCGTTCGAACCGATCTGTTGACAGATCATGAACTGGCGACCGAGATCCATCAGTGGGGGGTCACACTAGATCAATTGGTCCAACCCGATAATGGGTTTTCTTGAATGAAAAAATGCGGTAACATCATGGATCCAGAGATGAACATTTGGGGGTTTTTTGATGACGATGGCCATCCGATCAATCCTGATCTCTATCCCAGGCCAGCTCTTTGCTTGACTTGCAAGAAGAATGACCAGCCAGAGGAGGAGGTCCTATGTCAATTGAACCGATTGGACCAGCGTCATGATGATCAATTTATCTGTCATGCGTATGTCCCACTTTCCGAATGAACGGATCCTTCTGATGAATGACTCATTGAACCGGTCAAATGAGCATTCGGCTCATGATGGCTGAATATCTGGTCATGAACGCAGCCCTGGGGATGGCATGTGAAAACAGGTATCTTGCACTTCTTTCATTGTTTTTCCTGCTTTCTGCATGATCTCCCAGCCCCTCAAGAACCCAAAAGCCATCCTGGACAAACTGGGCATTGACTCCCTCAATGCCATGCAACTGGAGGCCCAGTCAGCCATTCACCGGCACGGGGAGGTGATCCTGCATTCGCCGACCGGTACCGGGAAGACCCTGGCCTTTCTGCTGCCCATCCTGGCCCATCTGGAGGCATCCCAGCATGAGGTCCAGTGCCTGGTCCTGGTGCCTTCCCGCGAACTGGCCATCCAGATCGAACAGGTGGTCCGCAACATGGGCACTGGGTTCAAGACCAATGCCGTCTATGGCGGGCGGGCGGTCGCGAAGGACAAGGACGATCTCAAGCACCGGCCGGCCATCCTGATCGGTACGCCGGGGCGGGTAGCCGATCATATCCGCCGAGGGACCATCGATCCGGCCACTATCCGCCTGCTGGTCCTGGATGAGTACGACAAATCCCTGGAGATCGGCTTTGAAGCGGAGATGGCGGAGATCTGTGCGGCATTGCCAGCCCTGGAGAAAAAGGTCCTCACCTCGGCGACCCGTGATACGGACATTCCGGATTTCGTGGGCATCCACGATCCCCTCATTCTGGATCACACGGATGCCGGCCGATCCTGGCTGGAGGTGCGGATCGTCGAATCACCCACGAAGGACAAGCTGGAAACCCTGTCCGCCTTGCTGGCCCATTTGGGTGAGGCCAGGGGCATTGTCTTCTGCAATTTCAAGGATGCCATCCAGCGCATCAGTGATCACCTGCATGCGCATGGTATCGCGCATGGATGCTTTTATGGCGGCACTGAGCAACGGGATCGTGAACGGGCATTAATCCAGTTTCGCAACGGCAGCTATCGCACCCTGCTGGCCACCGACCTGGCAGCCCGGGGGATTGATGTGCCAGCCATCGATTACATCATTCATTACCACTTGCCCACCCGGGAGCAGGAGTACACCCACCGCAATGGCCGGACCGCGCGAATGGACCAGGACGGGGTGGCCTACATCCTCCGGGGCAAGGGGGAGCGATTGCCCGAGTTCATCCCCCGGCTGCGGGTCGAGCAGGTCCAGCCAGCCTCTCCCGTGGACGGGCCCGAATGGCGGACACTGGTTCTCTCGGCCGGAAGGAAGGACAACATCTCCAAGGGGGACGTGGTCGGCTTTCTGACCGGGCAGGGACAGCTGCTGGCCGATCAGGTCGGGCAGATCGAACTGACCCGCGATGAGGTCTATGTGGCCATTGACCCGGGGGCGATCGAGCGGATTATCCAGGATCTGGACAACCAGAAGATCAAGGGGCGAAAGGTGAGGCTGACCGGGCTGTAGGGCATGTGAGGGCGATTTTTTTGCAGGCATTCCGCGGTGATGTATTTTTGGCTATACCCCTGATGATGACATTCCACGTGCTAAGTCACCTGTTCCAACGAAAACTGGCCTGGCTGATCGGTCCAGTCACCCTGGCCTGCATGGTCACCTTGGGATCCCTGCAGGCCCAGACGCCGGAGATCATCGACCGGAAGGCCATTCATGTCGCCTTGCCCCACGGACAGGATACCATCGATTTTCTCATCGGCGATACTTCCCTGGCGGACCGGAAACCCGTCCTGCTGTTTTGCCAGGGGTCACTGCCCATTCCCCTCTTTGCCATGCTGGACGGTTATGGATTGTATCTCATCGGCGGTGGTTTGTCGAACCTTGACCTGGATACCGTGCGACAGGCCTATCATCCCGTGGTGATCTCCATGCCGTATACACCCTTGGTCGCGGACCAGTCTCACCTGAACGGGGCGTTTTGCTATGTGACCGACCCGGCGGCCTCACGACAATTTGATCCCCGGTATCTGGCTTCGGATACCCTGGACACCTATGTCGACCGTGCCCTGGCTGTCCTGGACTGGCTGAGGGAGCAACCCTGGGTCGATCCCGATGGATGGGTGGTCGCTGGTCATTCCCAGGGGGCCAAGGTGGCGACCAGGGTGGCCCGGTCCACACCGTGGATCACCCGACTGGGCCTGTTCTCGCCCAATCCCTATGGCCGGGTGGACCAGTTCATCCGGGAAGCGCGGCTCGACGCCCAATTGGGGCGGCAATCCTGGGAAACGGTGGATACCCTGATCACCGAGTATGTCCAGCTGAGCCGATTATCATCTGACCCGGCGGTCCGGGCTTCCGATCCCGGATTGAAAACCCTGTGGTCCTTCTCCGAGCCAATGATCGACGACTGGCTGGACCTGGAGATTCCGATCTATATCGCCTATGGAACAGAAGACAGATCAGCCGATCTATGTGACCTGGTACCCCTCTTCTTCATCCGGGAAGGCAAGGAGAACCTCACCCTGAAGCGGTACATCCATCGGGAGCACAATTTCTTTCCGGTCGGTCCGGATGGACGCCCCGATCAGGAGCGACCCGGCTGGCCGGAGGTGATGAATGCCTTTGTGCGTTGGAGCCGGGGGAAGTGAATGGGTTGTCAACTTGGAAGGAGAAAAATTCGTTGACATTTTAATAATGAATGTCGATATCGTCCTCATGTGTTTTAATGGAATGGCATGTGGGATCGGTCAATCAGTTATTCCTTGACCACTCGTATTGTCGCCTCTTGAAGTCCATTCGAAATATGCAATAGAAAAACCCCTGGTGGTGCAGGTATTTTATAGGGCAGAACAGATATGTTTTGATGAGTTTGTACGTCCAGAATTTTTCCATTTGGTGTTTGCAAAGACAATTCTATTCGATGTTGGACCTCATCAAACTGAATGGTAATCTCATCTTTGGTTGGATTAGGGTAAACAACAATATTCTCTAGAACCGGCTTGTAGATAAACCTGGATTCCGGCAGGCGGTAGACCTTCACAAATCCAGTATCTCGAAAGTCACCTGGTGCGCCAATGCCAATGGTTTTATGATCTGGCATGCTGAGTGAATGTCCAAACCAGTCAAACGGCAGTTCTCCATATATATCCTGACCAATTTGCATCCACTGACTTCCACTCCATGAAAACATGCGAACAACACCGGCTTGTTTTTTTGTAAGGCTACTTCCAAATGCTCCGTATGCGACTGTATTTGCATCAGGCATGGATACGCTAAACCCTGTCAAATCTTTAACCTCGCTTCCCATGATATCTTGTCCTTTCTGAACCCATCGATGGTTATACCAGGTAAATACCTGAATTCTCCCTGTGTCTTTTCCTGGCGCTTCTATCAAATCAGCTCCTATGGCTATAGTATTCTCATCGGGCATGCTGACTGAAAACCCTAGACGAAACCCAGCAAATTGACCATCAATATCCTGGCCTTTTTGAATCCAGGCACTGTCGTTCCATTTATAGATCCGCACATGCCCGGCGTTTATTCCATTCCCATTATTCAAGTAGGCGCCTATAGCTATCGTATTGGGATCTGGCATACAAACTGAGCAACCTGACCGGTCAAAGCTCCCTTCGCCATCAATATCCTGGCCTTTTTGAATCCAGAATTCTCCATCCCAGGTGAATATGCGTACATGGCCTGATTGTGGACCATTTCCTCCATTCTGATATGCACCGATCGCTATGGTATTGGCATCAGGCATGCTTACCGAGGAGCCACAGCGGTCACCAGCTGATTCTCCGACAATGGTTTGGCCTTTTTGTTCCCATGATTGGCCATCCCATTCAAAAATTCTGACATGACCAGCACGCTTTCCGGGGATGTTACTATTGATCGTCCCAACAGCCAATGTGTTGGCATCGGGCATGTCGATGGACCACCCTGTCCAGTCATGTTCTGATAAGTCATAGATGTCAGGACCTTTTTGGATCCATTGACCTCCATTGAGGCTGAGGACTCGAACATGTCCTGATAAACCTTTCCCAGAATTGCCATGTGCAGCTATGGCGATTGTTTTTTCATCTGGCATGGAGAGTGCCGATCCAGCTGCGTCGCCTAGTGTATCACCATAAATGACTTGACCCACCTGAACTTGGGCTGGCAGGTTCAACCAGCCAAGGAACAGGAATGCGAGTCCAACAATGTGAATTTTGTTTTTCCTGAGGTCTATGGATGTGGAATAACTCTTGAGCATGTGATTTGTCGAAATTGAAGGAACAAAAGGCCCTGTGCATCGATTGTCGTCAGGATTGAGTTGAAGTGTCGGTAGTGGAAGTTCAATGTGGCTGGAGCTATTTGTTATTATTCTTGAGATCATTTCTGCCTTATGCCCTACAAGATAGGTTACTCATCACAAGTCATTGCATTGGATACAGGATAGTACAGAGAGATGGTGAGCTATTCGATCACAATTTTCCGGACCAGCCGATGGCCGTCCCTGCGCAAGGCAACGAAATACACGCCGGGTGACCATCCCCCTGGTGCGATGGTCATATTGGTCGCTCCGATGGATTCCCTGAATACGAGGGTACCTGAGAGGGACCGGATCTCCAGTATGCCGGACAAGAATTGAACCGGTAGATCCACATGCAGGATGTCGCTCGCCGGATTTGGCCATACCCGGCATGCCAGGTCCTGACTATCCTCATGGATGGCGGAGGTTCCACAATCATTGAACTTCGGATCATCCGGCAACAGGCAGTGGCCGCAGGTGTCCAGCTGATGCGGTCCGTAGGCGATGCCCATGCAATCGGCGATGTCCGGGATCTTCACCGGGTCGATATGGGAGGCGATCACCTCGATGTCGCCGATCGCGGCGCAGTCCCAGTGATAGATGCCCCCTTCGCAGTCCAGGAATTCCAGCAGCATGGACTGGATCTTCAGGTCAGATGGCAGGGTGATGGGGGTGCCCTGGTCGCTGAGATCCTGGGCCAGTGTCTGGGAGAAAAGTTCCTGGCTCCAGTCCGGGTCCGCATAGAGGGTCACCCGGCAGGAGTGGACCTGGAGGTCCCATCCGGCGGGGACATTGTGCAGGACGATCTGGCGTGCCCAGATGGGTACGCGCCATTGCAGGCGCAGCCACTGCTGGTTGGGATCCTCGAATTCGGGGGAGAACCAGTGCTTGCCCTTGGAGGTGAAATTCTTCCGGTCGATGGCAAAGCCGGGCGCATTCATGGCACTGCTGGCCGTGATGAGGGCCCCCGGGGCGAGGTTGGTGAACAACAGCGCCTCCGGGTCCTCCGGCACCGGGATCATGCTATGGCCGTTGTGACAACCCACGCAGGTGACCTGCTGCCCGGGGCAGCCGTAGTTGAATCCCATGACCTGCGCGGCGCCATCCATGATCCCGCCTCCCGTGCGGGGGATATGATAGCCGGATGCCAGGGAGGAGCGGGCCTGCTCGAACAGAGGCACGTTGGCCGGAGCGTCAGTTTCCAGTACCCGCCCGTAGGGATCTACCTCGATCTCATTGTAGAGGAGGGGAAAGTCGAGGGCCTCGACCGAGCCGAACTGCTGGTCCATCAGGGGGGAGGCGAAGAAGCGGACCGACTGGATGTCCCCCACTGCCGGGGCGGAGATGATGGGCACATCCACCGGGGCATTGAAGTAGATGTTGCGGCAATCGAAGGAGAAGGTGCCTTCCTGCTTGAGGTCGGACAGGCCCGTGGGCGGCAGGAATCCCGCCAACTGGATGATCCCGTCGGGGATGATCGGTGGTGCGGGCCGGGGCTTGACGAGTTGGGCGTGCAGGTCGGTCATGCCGGGTTGATCCAGCAATGGCTGCACGTTGCTGCCGTCCGCATCCATGAGGTAGAGGCCGTAATCCTGATCCGGCGTGGGCGCCCTGGAGAACAGGATGCGCCCATCCTCCAGGACATAGGGCTCGGCAGCGTAGTCGCCGACGAGGATACCGTAGCTGGGTGGATTGTCGATGTAATAGTCCAGGTTGCCATAGCCTGTCGTACCGGCGAGGCCCACCGGTTCGGCCCCGGCCCCGCGGAAATAGCGTTTGATCCCTCCGAAGCCGGAGCTTTCGGTGCTGTGTTCGATCGGAAACCAGTTGCCGACATAGTGGCCTTCCGGATCAAAGCTCCCACCATAGCAACTGTTGGCGGAGGTCTCCCGGAAATGGGAGGAGAAGAGCTGCAGGCCGCTGCCGTCCGGATTGATCTCGGTGAGCAGGAAGGAGTTGTTGTTGAACATGTAGAGCTCGCCGTCGATCACGCTGTTGAGATCGCTGGTCAGGCCCTGGTGGTAGACCCATCCGCTCGGGTATTGGGTGCTGGCCACGGACTCCATCCCGTCGTAGGGCCAGTAGAAATTGCGCCACCACCGCGAGAAGACGATCTTACCGGTGAGCGGATCAACGGCCGGTCGGTCGGCCCCGTTCTTCTCCGTGGTGATGCGGTGGAGGTTGGTGCCGTCCGGATCGACGACAAACAGGTTGGAGGTCCGGGTGACATTGTACATGGCGATGCCCGGGTAGCGGGTAGAGGAGAACACGATCCGGCCGTCGGGCAGCCACGCGGGGTCGGTATCGTCATAGCCGGTCAGTCCATTCTGGGCCAGGGGGTGAAACTGGCTAAGGTCGAGATCCTGATCGCTGCCCGGTATGCCCGGCAGTCCGGTGACCTGTGTGAGATTGGTGCCATCGATGTCCATGGTATAGATGCGCCAGGCGTCGTGTCCCTGGGAGATCTGGTTGCCGTTCCCCAATTCGTAGGTCCCGTCCGGCAAGCCGGCGAAGGCGATGCGGGTGGCATCCCAGTTCAATTTGGGTGCGCTGATGTCGATCAGGTGAAGGCTTTCCGGTTGGGGGTCGGCACCGTTGATGAGGGTGTCGATGGTGCCATCGGGATAGAGGATGCAGAGAAAGGCCGGGGCGGCCACCTGGTATTTGCTGTAGCCTCCTACACCAGGCAGGGCATTGGCGTCGGCCATGTATACGCTGCCGCAACAGGGGATCTGGCGGGAGACGAACAGGACCGGGTGTTCCAGGGGCGGCAGGGGGGTGAAGGAGGGGGTCAGAACCAGGCCGAGAACGGCCAGGAGACCAAGGGCATGTATCGTAGCCAGGCGGGAAGGGGAGGGGGTCAGCATCCGGTCAGGGTTTTCGCCCTTCAAGATGCGCATTTTCGGGGGGATGGGCAACGATTAGCTAAGCACAGTCGGCTCAGCCTTTCAAATATCTCAAATGTATCTGATTCAGACACCCTTTGCAAACAACTAAGTAAGCCGATTGGGCTTAGCGCCTGTTACCTGCTTGCTTTTTAGTTAATCAGATAGTCCAGCAGTAAGAAACACTACGCTCAGGTATATCCAGGTGCATGTAAAGACCATATGAACTAGCGTTTCGAATTTCTTACCCTTCCAGAGTTGGGATGAGTAGCCAAAAAGTTGAATAAGAAGTCTACAAGTCCAGAAAATCCCAAAACCGAGCGATACTTTTTTCCCTAACGATGTTTTTACTAATTCATGTGCTGAGGTCAAGCATAGCAAGCCCATTAGGATTACAGTTAAGGCAATAAAAAAGGTATGCACCATCATTACTTGTCTATTGATTAATGACAAAGACTTCAACTCAGCTTTCCAGTTAAAGTACTTTGGGAAGATGACATGAACAAAACCCAAAGCGATCAAGAGCATTCCTATGATTTTAAAATGTAGTTCCATTGGATGCTAAGATAAATGTACTAACAAAGGGAGTGGTTTTCCTTTCTTGAATGATGTTCAGTTTCGCGGATTTAAAAATGTTGATCCAGGTCGTTCTTGAATAAAAATGGAGGAATCCGATTGTATATGCCAAGAAGTTATAAGTGTCTCTTAAATGTTCTGTTACAAAGATTTTCCCTTCCTGACTTGTCACCCTTGCAAGTTCTTGAAAGAACTGATTTCGTTCCTTTAGGTTTCTAATTTCATGGGCAGCAAATGTCACACATACTACATTAAATGATCCATCAGGGTAGGGCAATGTGTTGGTTTTGACTTTTAAGGTGTTTGGTTGCGGTGGGTAAAATTTTCTCGCTCGTTTTATGGAAATTTCTGTGTGATACTTTGGGTCGTAAAAATCACAAATATGTAATTCGGAATCTTTAAACTTATTTGCTATTAATTGGCTGGTCTCATCAAATCCAGCATTGATATTTAGTATTTTAATTTTGCTGTTTCCTGCTGTTCCGTCAAGCCATGGGAATTCATAGAGTTTAGAGAGATCATAGATATAGTAAGTCACGAATAATGAAACTAGCGTAGTTAGTAAAATAAAACTTGAAGCGGCTAACGGAATCCAAATCCAGTCTTTGCTTAAGTATTGAGATGAAAGAAGAAGAATCATTATTCCAATTGCTGCAACTACATAGAAATGCCAGTTAAAGCGCAATACGTTCGACACACCCTGATATGGACTTCTTCCTACTGCCATATTTCAAGTTTCCCTTTCTTCCAATGATATGGGATATTTCTAACCTCAAAAGCACTAGCGAGTTTCGCTTTGCTGAATTCTGACTTGCTCATAAAGTCAAAGCAATAATCCACTACATGAACAGGATCAGGTTTCCAGTTGTTCCGTAATCCTTCGATGATTAGGACGGACTTCTTATGATCGTTGCAAGTAAATGTGAATGGCATTGGCCCAGCGAATCTTCTAGCTTCTTTCCATGAATCAAAGGGGCTTGATACTGGAAGGACCAAATCCTTTTTCTCTTTGCTTACGGTGACTTTAAAGTTCGAGAGATTAGATTTTATGGTTTCCAATTGATCATCTTCTGTGATCTCAATATCTGTAGTGGTGTAATTATAGTGAGTGAATACGTTCCCCAAATACTGCATTTTCTTCTTATCCGTTTCAGACTTTAAGATGAACAAACCCCTGAGATTTTTACCTGCTTGGTTCTGATACCGGACAAAGATTCTGTAGCCAATTAAGAAAAAGTCATTACCTAGAATCTTTGGGAATCCCTTGGGTCTTAATGAATTTGTCTGAACCATCGCTACGGCTAAGAAAGCCCACTCATCTTGAAATATGTCGAGAGTTAGTTTGCTAGGAATGAAACCACTGATTTGCTTCTTTTGTATGGCAAAAGTCAGTACGAGCGAACGCTCAAAAAACGCCTCGACAGGGAAAGGGTGATTTTTTAAAAAGCTAATCACTGAGTTCCTTTGTTAAGTTTGAATTCATTGTAGTAGATCAGAGCGATGAACATGACTGCAAACACACTGTTGTACCTTCCCCAAAGCAACAACTGCGGCACAAATAAAAACTCTAAGATGTTCATTGTTCCAATCACCAACATCTGAGTTATAGCATTTAGTCTTGATCTATAGTTGCTAAGAATCCAAATCGTCATGACAATTTCCGAAATTCCTATTAGAACTGTTAACAACCTTGAATGTCCAGTTCCTAAAATTTGCTCTACAATCTGCTGATGTCTTGGCACTAGATTCAAAACTTTGCAAAACAGACCGTTCACCAACCAAACAAGGGCGATAAAGGCTCTAATTGTTCGATATGGTCTGCTTTGTGTTTTCAAGTTGAGAATAAATATGCGAAATGCAGTGATTGCAGGTAACTTGTATATGTGCAACTATTGCCCTTATATCCATATATCAAAAGGGCTCCAATCGTGATCTTCTATAGGTAAATATATGAAAACCAAAGCAATAGATCCATCTACAGCCATACAATTGACTATAATTTTCATATCTTAACATATGCGAATGCATACTATGTGATCAGGTGTTTGACGATGTCTATGCGGGGCGGATCAATGGGAGAGTACGCTTAGTATGAATACAACCATGGTCAGAATGTCTATCAGTGATCAATGTCCTATCTCCTTGATGGAGAAAGGCAGCAGGGGGTCTCTGGGTTTCAGTTTATTCTTTGTAGGTCATCATTCCATGAGAGATACCGTGAACGGGTGGATCTAGCTGGAAAGCTACCCCTTCGTCCATGATGAATAATGTATCCTTGATCTCTGAAATGCCAAAGAACAGGTCATCCCGCAAGATAATCATGGAATCTTCCAGCGAATAGCTTCCATAGAATATGGAAGAATTGACCAGGTCGCGATAAATGGCCTTGAAGGTGTGGTTTTCCCTGAAGTCAATCTCAATCTCTTTATCCCATGCGTACTCGACTGTAAACAGTACAGGAGGAAGATCTCGGATATAGACATAAGAAAAGGTAAGACTGACGGATAGGATCATACACACAACCCAAATGGAAGCGCCTGACAATGTAAAGGGAAGAGACCGTGCTTTTTTTGATGATGGGACAATCATCGCGATGATCGATGATATGACAAATGTTGGTAGTGTGAGCAAGACCCCGAAACTCAAGGTATCTGTGATCCATTCATAGAATAGCATGCCAAGGCTCAATGAACTCAAGGCGATAGCGGCTATCCGAACCGGTTTCAGTGATGGAGGATCCAGCCATTTCGTCATTGACTTAAAAATAGGCAATTTGATCGTCGCTTTATATAAAAAAAGCCGGCCCCCTGTCCAGGAGGCCGGCTTGATGATCGGATGATATCATCCGGTTACTCTCCGGTGCCGAAGCGCATCCGGCTCCACCGGATGCCCCGGAAACTGAGCCAATACATCACCGGCACCACTACCAGGGTCAGGAAGGTGGAGAAGGTCAGGCCGTAGATCACCGTCCAGGCCAGGGGGCCCCAGAAGGCCACGTTGTCCCCCCCGATGAAGATATGCGGATCCGTCTCGGTGATCAGGGTGAAGAAGTTGAAGTTGAATCCGATGGCCAGGGGCACCAGTCCGAGGACCGTGGTGATGGCGGTCAGCAATACAGGCCGCAAACGCCGTGCGCCGGCCTGGATCACCGCTTCCCTCACCTCGGCCAGGTTGAGGTCGTATTCACTTTCCTTCTCCAGCTCGTCCCGCCGTCGGTGGATTAGCAGGTTGGTATAGTCCAGCAACACAATGGCGTTGTTGACCACCACTCCGGCCAGGGAGATGATCCCCACCCCGGTCATGATGATCACGATGTCCGCCCCGGTGAACACATAGCCCAGGAACACCCCGATGGTACTGAACAACACCGTCAGCATGATGATGAACGGCGAGATCAGGGAGTTGAACTGCGCCACGATGATGATGAAGATGGAGAAGATGGCCACCATGAATGCCGTGTTCAGGAAGGCCAGGTCCTTGGCCTGCTGTTCCTGCTCGCCGGTGAATTCATAGTTGAATCCCGCGGGCCAGTTGAATTCCGGCAATACCTCCTTCAGTTGGGCTACGATCTCATTGGCATTGTAGCCTTTGAGGACGTTGGAGTACACGGTGATCACCCTGTCGAGGTCCTTCCGCTTGACCGAACTGTAGGTACTGGCGTACTCGATGGTGGCCACGGCGGATACGGGCACCTGGACGATCCGACCGTTGGTCGGATTACGGAAGGTGACCTTCTGGTTGAGGATGGCCTGGATGTCGTTCCGGTACCGCTCGTTCAATCGTAGCATGATGGGGTGTTCATCTTCCCCGTCCTTGAACTTGCTGACCTCCTTGCCGAAGATGGCCGTCCGGATACCGGAAGCGATCTGGGCAGTGGACAGTTCGAACCGGCGGGCCGCCTCGCGGTCGATGTGTACGATCAGCTCGGGTTTGCCCACGTCGACATCGGCCTGGAGCTTTTCAATGCCTGGTATGTTCTTCTCTTCGATGAAGTGGATGACCTCCTGGGAGAGCACGGCCAGCTGGTCGATATCCTCGCCCTGGATCTCGATGTTGATGGGTTTGCCGGTCGGTGGTCCATCGGCATTCTTGTCGACGATGATGTCCACCCCGGGATATCCCTTGACGGCTTCCCGGATCTTCTCCATCACCTCGAACGTCGAGATCCCGTTCCGCTCGGAGGCCGGCACAAAGGACACAGTCAGTCGCGCCTTGTGCGGGGTCACCCCCGGTTCGGGCGGGCTGTTGGGATCCGAGGTGTTCTCCCCGATCTGCGAGAGTACGGCATCCACGATGGTGGTATAGGGCTCGAGGGTCTTCTCGATGCGTTTCTCCATGTCGACCATGATCTTGTCGGTCTCCTCGATATCCCGACCGAGGGGCAGCTCGACGAAGGCATTGATGTACAGCGGATCGGCCACCGGGAAGAACTCGACCTTCGGCGACTTGATGGCCAGGGCGATGATCGCCACGAACAGCAGGACAAAGGTGCCTCCAAAGATGGCCCAGGGACGCCATGCTTCCAGGCCCCAATGCACGAACTGATAGTACTTCTTCTCCAGCCAGGGCATCACATTCTCCTGGAAATAGAAGGATGCCGGGCGGAGGAGCCAGAAATTGATCAGCGTAAACACGGAGATGATCAGCATACTGTTGCGCAACCAGATCGCTCCGGAAACATGGGCCAGGATGGCGATCAGGAAGGTCACGCCGGCCAGGATGGAAGTGTTGCGCACCCGCCGGGCCCGCAGTTTCTCCGTACCCGCCTTGGTGTCCACGCTCATGTATTTGCTGGTGAACACCGGATTGATCACCAGGGCGACCAGAAGGGAGGAGGTCAGCACAATGATCAGGGTGATGGGCAAATACTTCATGAAGCTGCCCATCAATCCCGGCCAGAAGGCCATGGGCAGGAAGGCGGCCAGGGTGGTGGCCGTCGAGGCGATGATGGGGATCGCCACTTCACCGGTACCGTGCTTGGAGGCTTCCTTTCGCTTTTCTCCTCCCTGCATGTAGCGGAAGATATTCTCTACTACCACGATCCCGTTGTCCACCAGCATGCCCAGGGCCAGGATCAGGGAGAAGAGCACCACGATGTTCAGGGTTGTGCCGGTAAAGTTGAGGACCATGATGCCCATGAGCATGGACAGGGGAATGGCCATACCCACGAACAGGGCATTGCGGATTCCCATGAAGAAGAGCAGGACGAGCACCACAAGGATCACCCCGGAAATGATGCTGTTCTCCAGGTTGGAGACCTCGGTCCGCGTGTTGACCGACTGGTCGTTGAAGAGGCTGACCTTGAGTTCTGCGGGAAAGACTTGCTGACGGGCATGCTCGACCTTTTCATTGATCTTGTCTGCCGCGCTGAGGAGGTTGGCACCCTTTCGCTTGATCACGTCTAGAGAGACCACCGGGTTGGCATCCGAGCGGGCAATACTGCTGCGCTCCTTGTATCCGTAAGTGACCTTGGCAATATCTCCCAGGTAAATCGGGCGCTGACCTTCGCTCTTCACGATGATGCGCTCCATGTCCTCCGCGTTGTCGAATTCGCCGACCACTCGCACGGCCCGGCGGAACCCGTCATTGACGATCTCGCCGGCCGACATGTTCATGTTCTCCCAGTTGACGGCATTCTCGATATCCTGGAAGGACACTTCCAGAGCATCCATGCGGGGCAGGTCCACATCGATCTTGACCTCCCGTTCCAGGGAGCCCTTGATCTCCACGCCAGAGATCTCGTCGATGGCTTCGATCTCGTCCTCGAGGTATTCCGCGAAGCTGCGCAGCTCGTCATTGGTATACTTCCCCGACAGGTTGACGGTCATGATGGGGATCTCCGACAGGTTGACATCGAAGATGTCCGGGTCCTGGGTGAGGTCGTTGGGCAGGTCGGACTTGGCCTTGTCCACGGCATCCTTCACCTTGCGGACGGCCTCGTCGATGTCCATGTACGTCTCGAACTCGGCGGTGATCACCGAGAAGTCCTGGAGGGAGGTGGACTTGACATTCTTCAGGCCGACGATGGACTTGATCTCCTTCTCGATCGGGCGAGTGACCAGGTTCTCGATGTCCGCGGCGGAGTTGCCGAAATACGGGGTGTTCACATAGACCGTCGGAAAGCTCACCTCGGGGAATTGCTCCTTGGGCATGCTCTCATAGGCCCCGATCCCGAAGATCACGATCATCAGGGTGATGATGAAGAAACTGGTACCGTTGTCGACGGCGAACGAGGTCAGGCCGAATTCCTTGACCTTCCGTTTCAGGGGGGATTGTTCCTCAACCATTGGTCTCGTTTTTCACGGTCAGCAGATCATTTTCGGAAAGACTGCGCGCCCCGCGCTGGATCACTTCGTCGCCAGCCTTCAGGCCTTCAGTAATGACGATCTGGTTGTCATAGCTTTCGCCGGTCTTCACATAGACCTTGCGGGCCACCTTTCCTTCAGGAGTGGTTTCGGCGATGTAGACAAACTGCTTGCCACCCACTTCCTGCTGGACCAGGTCGACGCTGACCACGATGGCATTCTCTTCCCGGTAATCCTCGATATGGACCAATGCCAGCAGGTTCGGCTTCATCTCGCCATTGCGGTTGGCCAGGGATGTCTCCAGGTGGAAGGTCCGGTTGGACGGATGGATGACCTTGCCGACCACCCGGATGGACTCGGTCTGTTCTGCTTGCAGGGTGGGGACTTCCACCTTGACCTTCTCGCCGTTCTTCACGGTACCGACATACCGTTCGGGCACCTCGGCCACCACCTTCAGGTCGCGGGTGTTGATCAGCTGCATGATGGGCATGCCGGGAGGGGCAACATCTCCCTGTTCGACGGTCAGGCCTTCGATCACCCCGGAGATGGGGGCGTAGATATTGGCTTTCTTCAGCTGGGCCCGCAGGCCGGCCAGGCTTTTCTCCAGGCGCTCCTTGTTATTTTTGGCCTGGAGGTACTGGATCTCCGAACCGATCTTCTGGTCCCACAGCCGCTTCTGGCGATCATAGACATCCGCGGCCAGGTCGAGGGCGGATTCCAGTTCCTCGATCTGTTTGTTGAGGGGCTCCATGTCCACGCTGGCCAGCAATTGTCCGGCATTGACATTGTCACCTTCCTTCACATTGAGGCGGACGATGCGCCCACCGGTCTCACTGCTGATGTTGTTCTTCTTGACCGGTTCGACATTGCCCTGGATCTCGGTGAAGCGGCGGAAGGTGACCGGCTCGAGGATGGCTGTGGTAACGATCTTGGCTTCTTCCTCGGTGTTGGCACCGGCGGAGGCTCCGAGCAGGTCTTCCAGGTCGGCGATCTCTTTCTTGAGTTGGACCAACTCCTGGCGTTTGGCTTCGAGGAGGCTGCGTTGACCTTCCACATCATTGGGAAGGGTGTTTTCCTGGTCAGGCTGGCTGCAGGAACCCAGGAGGAAGCTCAGGAGGGTGAGGGAGAGGATGAGTTGTTTCATGACGGTTGGAGGAGGTTTTATTGACCTAATGCGTTTTCGAGGGATTGGATGGCGCGGACGACATCATATTGGGCCTGCACATGCTGGCGCTGGGCAGTGAAGAGGGCCTGTTCGGCCTGGTTGATCTCCAGGCTGCTGCCGACACCTTCCTTGTATTTGACGCGGGTGGTATCGTAGATCCGTTCGGCGAGGGCCAGGTTCTTCTCCTGGCTGCGCAGCTTGTCCAGGGCGCTGGCATATTGATCGCGGGCATTCTGGACGCTCATGTCGATCTGTTGCTCCAGCATGTTGATCTGGACATTGGTGTTCTGTTCGGTGACCTTAGCCCGCTGGATGCGGCCCTTGGTGAGCAGTCCGTCGAAGATGGGGGCCGAGAGGGATACCCCGGCCCAGGAGGCATTGGCCCAGATCCCGTCATTGAACGAGTCACCCTGGTAGGAGCGCTGGAAGTTGGCGAATGCCCGCATGCTGGGCAGGTAGCCGGCCTGGTTGAGCTTGACATTGAGCTCCGCCAGGTTCTTGCCCTGCATGGCCACGCGGTAATCCGGCCAGCGCAGGTAGTCCACCTTGCCGGTGAGGTCGTTGGCATCAGGAGGGGTGAGCAAATCCTCGAGGTTGCCGGTAACGTCCAGGGGCTTGTCCATCGGGTAGCCCATCACCATCTTCAGGCCGTTGAGGATGATCTGGCGCTGGTTGGCCAGGTTATCCCGATCGGTCTGGAGGGTGGCGATGGAGAGGTCCAGGCGGTCGACATCCAGCAGCTCGACAAACCCTTCATCGTAGAGCGCCTTCGTTTCGTTCCGAAGATTCTGGAGGTTGGCGATATTCTTGTCGAGGTTCTGCAGGTTCTCATCCACCAGCAACACGGGCAGGAAGGCATCGATGACCTGGTACTTGACCTTGCGCTGGCTGCTCAACAGTTCCTGGGCGGTGTAGTCGCGATAGGCGCGGGCCGCCCGCAGGCCGACGAAGTAGCTGGGGTCGAACAGCATGGTGTTCAGGGCGAGGGTGCCACTGAGGTTGTTCTTCACCCCGAAGCGGATGGCCCGCTCGGCGTTGGGGTCCGGCTGGCCGGTATTGGGGTCGATGAAGAAATCGGCGGGAAGGACGGATACCGGAAGCTCGAGATAGCGGGTATAACCGATATCCGCACTGAGCTGGGGGATCCCGAAGGCCCGGCGTTCGGTGATCTGGCCGTCGGCGTCGTCGACGTTCAGGCGGGCCAGTTGGATCTCCTGGTTGTTGGACTGCGCATAGCTGATGGCCTGTTCGAGGGTCATCGGGGTCTGGGCAGTCAGGCCGGTGGCGGCCAGGAGGATCAGGAAGAGATTCCGGATGCGCATGATGATTGGGTTTGCAGGTATTGGCGCCCGGCTTCCGTGAGGACGCCGTGCAGGTGATAGGTCAGATGGTTGGCCACGAGGTCAGCCTTGTCGTACTGGTCGTGGGGGAAATATTTTTCGTCGATCAGGGCCAGGGCCTTGATGACATAGAGACGGGCGATCACGGCGGCATCGAAGTCGGGGCGATAGAGGCCTTCGGCCTGGCCCTTTTCGAGGTTGGTGCGGATGATCTGGTAGATATGGTCGCGATGCAGCTGATTGATCTTCACCCAGGTCTGGCGGTAATATTTGCGGAGGTCGAAGAGGAGGAGGGGTGTCATGCGCCGGAGGGTGTCGCCGACCATGCGGGATACGGCCAGCATCTCGTCGATGGCGTTGACGGCCTGGGCGCGCTGGTCCTCGATCATGGCCACTTCGGCGCGGATATGGTTGTCGACGATCTGGTCGATCAGGTCAGCCTTGGTAGGCACGACCTGATAGAGGGTCTTCTTGGAGATGCCCAGTTCGTTGGCCACATCGTCCATGGTGACGCTTTTTACGCCGAAGCGAAAAAAGAGGCTTTCTGCCCGTTCGATGATCTGCTGATGTGTGCTCATAGTCGTTCGAAGGACAAAGTAACGTCGGAAACGCCCAAAGGTTGAAACGTTTCCTCCGTTTTTTCGATAAAAATAACCTTTGGTTCGACGAAGGGATTTAGGCAGGATTTGAGGGCTATCGAAAGAAAAGAGCCTGAGCAGCCGAATTTGTGTTGGTGGCACTGTAAGTTGGAAGGGTGCGATCCCGATCATTCAGCCGGTTTCCATTGGCCAGGTTGAT
The DNA here is from genome assembly GCA_020636225.1 of Lewinellaceae bacterium. GTDB lineage: Bacteria > Bacteroidota > Bacteroidia > Chitinophagales > Saprospiraceae > JAGNXB01. The sequence goes on from JACJYI010000003.1 coordinate 529,500, forward strand.
GGAAAGCCATTCTGTCGGCATGATCCATAATTTGAGATTGGCTGGGAAACGCATGGAAGCATTCGTCATTCATCCAGGGGAGATCTTGTCATTCTGGCGGATGGTCGGGCCACCTGACCTGAACCACGGTTTCAGGAGCAGCCGGTCCATTGTCGGGACAGGTTTGTCCCAGACGATCGGTGGCGGTTTGTGCCAGCTATCCGGCGTGATCTACTATCTGAGCCTTCAATTGGAGACTGGAGATACTGGAACGGCACAGTCATTCCCTGGATATGTATTCATAGGGAAAACGGTTTGCACCACTAGGCTCTGACGCGACGGTCATTTTTGGATACAATGACCTCAGTGTCAGGAATGCGGCCATGATTGTCTGTGATGAAATGGATCACCCATCCCATATCCATGACCGGATACCTTCCCCTGAAATCAGGTTTGGAGCACCCCACCGTCAGGTCATCGGGTTCAATACGTCGGGGTACTGTCATCCAACGAACCGAGAAAGGCCAGGATCTGACGGATCTCCAAGGGGGTGAGTCCGAGACTGTCGGATGGCAGGGTCTGGTAAGGGAGATCGAAGCCCAGGCCATTCCCTCCGCCCAGGTTGTAGAAGTCCAGCACGGATTCGAGGTCAGGGTAGACGCCATTGTGCATGTAGGGTGCGGTCCGCCTGCTGTTCCGAACCGTCGGTGTCTTGAAGGAGAACGCGTACTGCGGAATGGCATGGATCAAATAGCGGCCACTGTCCGGATCGATCCGACGGCCGGCCACATCGGCAGGTACACCCAGTACCTCGCTCTCCGAGTTGGTCATATGCGGAGGAATGGTCCCATTGAACACGGGCATGAAATGACAGGTGCCACATTTGCCCTTGCCCATGAACAGATTGAAGCCGGCCTGTTCATCTGGAGATAAGGCGTCTCCCCCGCGCATGGCAAGGTCAAACCGACTGTTGAAGGCACCCAGGGAACGGACATAGGCCGACAGGGCCAGTCGCAAATAGCCGGGGTCAATGCTGGATTGGCCGGGGAAGGCGGCCTGGTACCCGGCCACAAAATCCGGATCCGCCGCCAGGGTTTCCGCGGAAAGGTCCAGGTTGCCGTGGATCTCATCACGGTTGTGGATCACATCATCGATCTGGTCTTCCAGGGTTTTGGAGCGCAGGTCGTAGAATTGTGCCTGCTGGTACCCGGCATAGAGGAGGATAGGTGTATTGCGGGTCAGGCTGCCGGCAGAGCCCAGGGCGGCGGCCTTGACCAGGCCATCGGTGAAGGCCAGTTCAGGACGATGACAGGAGGCGCAGGACACCTGGCCATTCCCCGACAGGGAGGTGTCATAGAACAGGCGTTCACCCAGGGCGATACGTTCGGGTGTGCCAGTGCCCAGGACGTTGCTGGAAAAGAAATCCGGATCAAGGGCGCCTTCGTCAAACAGGTGACGGGCATCCCCCCGGAACGCATAAACCCCGTCGAGGAAGGGAATGCCCAGGTCGGACTGGACCTGATGCAATGCCTTCATCAGGGGGATCAGGTGGGATTGCAGAAAGGTATAGCGGTCGAACGTGTTGAAGTCGGGGTGGGCTCCGGCATATTGGCCGGCTCCATCCAGCACTTGTTGAAACCGGGTCAGTCCGTTGCTATCCAGGCTGTCCTTCCAGAGGAGAACGACCTGTTCGAGGGCATGGAGGGTGGGTTGCAGCTCGTGGATGGACCGGCCGCTGACCGGGAGGTCAAATCCGGCGAGGGTCAGGGAGGCCAGGCGATACAGCTCAAACCGAATCGCGTCGAATGTCTGGTCAGGCCTGAACTGGTGGCCTGCCCACAGTTCATTGAGGCGTACCAGCAAGGATTTGACCTTCCGGGTCTCTATGCGCAAGGCTTCCCGATCGGGTTCATCGGCAAAGACCAGCTCCTCCAATACCTGAAACCCCATGGGGTCCTCCACCTGGTGTTCCGCTTCTTCGATCTCGGGCAGCGCCGCCCCGTTCAACTGATCCGCCGTGAAGGGGAAAAAATATTCCACGGCCCATTCCATGGCCTTGTATCGGGCATGGCCGCGGAGGAAGGCCTGCCGGAGTGAATCCGGGTGGCCCTGGTCGATCAATGGTTCCCATTCGGCAGCACACCATTCGTCCAGTCCCTGGATCTGCCGGGTGATATCGGTGTGGATCACCTGGATCGGATCGGTAGGCTCAGCTGTGGGCTGGCAGCCAGTGACCAGGAATAGGGCGATCAACAGGGCGTTCAACAGCAAGGATGGATAACGCATGACGGGGAGGATTGCAGATGAAAAAAACCCTCCCGGATACTTCCGGAAGGGTTATCAATGACACGAATGAATGGTTATTTCGGAACGTTACGCAGGATGACGACCTGGCCACCTTCCTTGTTGTTGGACACACCCGATCCATCGGAGTTCAGGAATTTCTCTTCCTGCCAGGTGTGTGGGTGGATATTGCAGAGGAATGTGTTGGGTTCGCCGATGATATCGGAGATATCATACATGGCTCCGAACTCCCAGCAACCAAAACGGGTTTCACCCGTGGTGTTGTACTTGCTGTTGAACGCCGGATTGTTGCGCTGGTGGTCCATGGTCAGGAAGGGGACATACTGGCCGGTCTTGATGTTGTACTGCCAGATATAACTGTCATGCTTGGCATCCGGGTAGTAGGAATCGCCGTCCTCCTGGATATAGACGTAGTTTTCGGTGGCGCAGACGTTGTCGGGATTGATCAGATCGTTACCGGGGTCTTTCACGCCATCAGCGACCGGAGTCAATTTGCCCTTGAGCGGGTTGCTGGCATCAAAGATCAGTCGGTACATCCGACCCCATTCGGTCTTGCCGACCTGACCCAGCTGGCCTGTGGCGACGAAATAGAGTTCGCGACTATTGGCTCCACCACCTTTCCGGTAATCGAGGTCTTCGACGCGGGCAAACTGGATGGCCAGTTTGCTGGCAGCCTGGGCTTCGATCTCTGCACCGGTTGCCGTGCTGGCATTGTCGATGGCAACAAACTCGACATCATAGGTCTGGCCGACAGCCATGTTGGTCTCGACCGGGTCCTGGTTGGTGCGACGCAGGAAGTACAGGCTGCCGTTATTCAGGTCACCCACCGTATTGGATACATACAGGACGACCTGGCCATTGCCGGCATCTTCCCCGATCACGATGACCGTTTTGCCCGGATAGGCGTCCTTGGGCAGGGGGACTGCATTTTCCATGCTGGCCCGTCCGAGAGCAGGTACCACCCGGTCGGTGCGCTTCTTGTCGGAAGCAGGTCCAAATGGGTCAATGGCATGCACGCGGGAGTCGGCTCCGCTTTCACCGGCCGTCAGGAAGATCGGACCAAAGCCGTGTTCTTCAAAGGTGGCCAGTGTTGCCGAGCAGAGGCGGGTCATGCCACCATCACCATCTACGATGTACTCGCCGGAGATGGGAGTAAAGGTCTTGTCGAGCATCACTCGTGACACAGCACGGTGGATCTCATGGTTGTTCAGCATGATGTAGCCATCGCTGTTTGGGTCCTTCAGCAGGCCGGCACCATCCGGTTGGGCGCCAAAGATGAAATCCGGTGAGCCGGGGAGGACATCGTCACTGGAGATCAGCGAATACACCTCAACATTGGAAAAAGCCGGGAACATGGAGACCAGCTTGTCGTTCACCGACTTGTCCTTGAATTCAATGGCGGTGCCATTGTCATCCTTGGAACAGGAGGTGATCAGCAGTGCGGCCATGGCCAGGAAACCGAAAGCCAGGAGAAAGGAATGTTTTTTCATCGGAGGATCTTTTTGAATTTCGGGCAAAGCTATCGGTGGTATGTTATGGCAAAATGTCCATCGTCTTAAGTTCCGGTCAAGGGAAGGTTAACTGTTCCTGTTGGGTCAGGTGGTGGTCCCGGTGTCGTCAGGTGTTCATACTGTTCAGGTCCGGGCCTGGCCGCTCCATTCCGGGGAATTGTTCATCAAGGTTGATACTCAATCCGATCGGGGTGGATGAAGCGTAGCCACTGTTCCTTCAGGATGCGATCAGATCGTTATATTTGATGGTCAGCCCTCCCGATCTTCCTTCAATCCGTTCCGCCATGCGCTCTTCCCCTGAATCCGTCCGGCAGTTTCTCGATCACGATCAATCCTGCCTGCAACGCCTGCGTGCGCTCTGGCGGATCATTGCCGACCAGTGGCAGGCCTGGCGGGCGACCAAAGGCTGGACGGAGGAAGCCCGGCTGATCCTGACCGTCCTTCGATTCATCTGGAAACACGGGGTGCTGATCGTCATGATCCTGGTGCCCATCCTTCTGCTGTGGCTCATGGACCAGGGGCGCGACCTGATCCTCAACCTGTTCCAGTCGCGCGGCTCAGGGTTTTATGCCAGCGATTATATCCGCATGCTCTGGATGCTGGCCATGCTGACCCTCCAGGCCTATGCCATCTGGGTGATCCCGAATTTCTATATCCGGGCTGAGATCGAGAAACAGAAAAAGATGGATCTGCTGGTCAGCCAGGGGGTGACCAGGGATCAACTGCCCTTCGGGGGCACCATCAGCATGTCCTCCAATTTCCTGCGGCTGCTGTCAATCCTGCCCCTGGGCCTGTACGGGATCACCTTTGCCATTCGGGTCCAGGTGACCCCCAACTGGTCCATCGGTTACTGGGGCGTGAATGCCGTCCTGGCTGTCCTGCTCCTGCTGGGAGGGATCTGTGCCGGATACGGATTGCGGCGGTTGAGGGAAGTGGCGGGTCTGATCGTGGCCATCATCCTGGTCATCCCCATCGGCTTTGCCCTGGTGCTGGGGTATTTTCCCAATCAGCCGGAGCTGGCCTATGCCGTCCTGGGGAACAGCTTGCTGATCTGTTCCATCCTCCTCTTTGCCCTCTTCCATCGGTGGGAGCGGCGATTTGATGCGGCGGATCCGACCCGGGCCCGGCAGTTGGCCTGGCTGGCCGGACAGATCTACCGGTACGTCGGATTGGGTGTCCTGGTCTTTGGCCTGATGTTGATGTTCTGGCCGAACACTATGCGGATGGCCACCATCCCCGTCCTGATCTTTTTTGTCGCCGCCTATATCCTGGTCATCAACCTGGTGACCTACTGGTATCATCTCCTGCGTCCCACCCGTCAGCTGATCTTCTGGGGTGGGGTGGGAGTAATCATCCTGTTGATGGTACTGCGGCCGAGCAAGGGGCATTATGTCCATTTGGTGGACCGCACGGTTGATGAGCCCCGAATCAGCTATGCCGACTACCAATCGGCCTGGCTGTCCGGGCGATTGGGACAGGATAGCATCTGCTCGCCGGTGATCTACCTGGTGGCAGGAGAGGGAGGAGGCAGTCGCGCGGCCTTCTGGACCAGCCGTTTGCTGGGCAAACTGGATTCGGCATCCGGATACCGGTTTGCCGATCGTCTGTTCGCCTTGTCGACCGTGTCGGGCAGTTCGGCAGGCACCTCGGCCTGGTACAAGCTGTTGCGGTTTACGGATAGCCAGGCACTGGATCCGGAACAGAAGGATCGGATCGGGCGACGGTTCTCCAGCCGGACCTTCGGCCACAACTTCGTGACGGGATCCATCATCGATATCCTCACCCGCGACCTGTTCAAGCTGGTGACGCTCAATATCTGGCGTTCCGATCGCAACCTTCGGTTACAGGAAGAGGAGAATTACGGATTTCTATTTGGCCTGGGCAAGCAAACCCTGGAGATCCGGAACACCTACAAGCGCGGCTCTTGCAACGCCGATTCCCTGGAAGTGCCTGGAGGCAGGCACCTGGTCATCCCCAACCTGCATTTCACCGGATTGCCGGACCTCTACCAGGATGAGTCGGGCCAGCCGGTCACTCGCTGGCCCCTGTTGCTCTTCAACACCACCCATATGCAAACCGGCCGTCGGGGCGTGCTCAGTCCGGTACGATTGGACGACCGGATCTTTATCGATGCCATTGATGTGATCGGCCAGCTGGAGGAAGTAGGTCGACGCCGGGTCAGGGGCAAGACCATCGCCCTGGGAACGGCCAACAACATGAGTGAGGCCTTCCCGGTCTTCTCCGCCTTCAGCTATGTGGACAGCGTAGGGAATTTCATGGATGGCGGGGCCTATGAGAACAAGGGCCTGACCACCATCCTGGAAGTCTATGGGGCCTTGCGTGCCGAACTGGACGCGGTCTGTCCGGAGGCACGGATCGTGGTGTTGGCCATGGAGAATGGCACCCCGTCCGACAAGGACATGACCCGGCCCATTCACCAGAGTCCGGCCATGTTGCTGCAGGCCTCCTCGGCACCCTTCACCTCGCAGACGGAGGCAGCACGCAAGCGGGCTGTACGTATGTTCGAGGGGCAGACCCGCGACAAGCTGATCTTTATGTCCTTGTCAGAGCGCAACGGGAATGACCCCATCCCTCTTGCCCGCGACCTGTCCATGCGATCCATGCAGATCATGGACCGGGCGGCAAGTGAAGAGCTGGATTCGGTGTTGTCCGTGTTGCGACCCCTGGATCCGCAGCTGTTCCATCGGGAGAGAACGGTTTCGCCCGTTCCGGATGAAGAGGAATGATCCAGTCTGCCGTTCGCAGGGTGCTTCAGTGGCTGTCGCCACCTGGGCTGGGTAAAGGGTAAAGGGTAAAGGGCAAAGGGTGAAGGGCCAAGGGTGAAGGTATCAACTTGGCGTCTTAGCGCCTTGGCGGTCTCCCCGATAAACAGCTCACCTCCGCCACCTCCGACGATGAAAGACCGTCATAAAGATCCGCTCCCGTTTCGCCATTACAGGTCGTGCTATTTCGCCCCTTCAGGGCTTCCAGGAATTCTGTTCATATTCGTTGGGCGCTGCCCAACGCTCATCTATTTCGCCCCTTCAGGGCTGGGTCAGGAAAAGGTCAAGAGGTGATGTCATACTTTTTGAATGCACCCTCATAAACTTATAAACTCATAACCTCCTCACTCCGCCATTTCAGGTCGTGCTATTTCGCCCCTTCAGGGCTCCCAGGTATTCCGTTCACATTCGTTGGGCGCTGCCCAACGCTGGGGTATTGCGCCCCTTCAGGGCTGGGTGCGATGGGAGTCAGGAAGTGATGTCATACATTTTAGAATGCACCCTCATAAACGAATAAACTCATAACCTCCTCACCTCATAACCTCCTCACTCCGCCATTACAGGTCGTACTATTGCGCCCCTTCAGGGCTGGGTCAGGAAAAGGTCAAGAGGTGATGTCATACTTTTTGAATCCACCCTCATAAACTTATAAACTCATAAACGAATAAACTCATAACCTCCCGTTCCGCCATTACAAGTCGTGCTATTTCGCCCCTTCAGGGCTCCCAGGTATTCCGTTCACATTCGTTGGGCGCTGCCCAACGCTCGGGTATTTCGCCCCTTCAGGGCTGGGTCCGGAAAAGGTCAAAACGTGATGACACACTTTTTAGAGTACTCTCCATTAATACTCCCTTGAATGCTCCATTATAAACGAATAAACGAATAAACTCATAACCCAATAACCCAATAACTCAATAACCCCATAACCTCCTCGACTCCTCCCCTCCTCAACTCCTCAACTCCTCCCCTTCCTCGTGAAATACCACCAGGCAGGCAGGCCAATGAGGATGAGCAGCAATCCCGTCATCGACTCCTTCGGGAAGACATAGAGGGTATTCCCCACCAGGACGATGCAGAAGACAATGAAGATGATAGGCATCCAGGGGTAACCAAAGGTCCTGGCCGTGATCTGTCCGCGTCGTTTGGCCAGGATGAGGCCCAGGGCGCCGGCCGCATAAAAGATGAAGGCGGCAAAGATGAGCATGTCGGTCAACTGGTCGAAGGTGCCGCTCAGGACCAGGATGCAGGACCAGACCATGGCAATGGTCAAAGCTTTTGCGGGGGTGTGGTATCTCGGATGGACCTCCCTGGCCGCCGGGAAAAAGACACCTTCCTGGGACATGCGGAAATACATGCGGGCGGCGGTCATCACCGTGGCATTGGCAGCGCCGAAGGTGCAGATCATGATGAGGATGGAAATGAAGAAATACCCGGCATTGCCCAGGGCATGACGGGCCACCTCCGCACCGGCGATCTGGTTGCCGGCTTCGTTGATCCCCCGCAGTTCGGGAATGCCCAGGATATTGAGGTAGGCATAGTTGACAGCCAGGTACAGCAGCATGACCAGCAGGGTCCCGGACACGATGGCGATGGGCACGTTGCGGCGGGGATCCTTGAACTCACTGCTCATGAAGGTGATATTGATCCATCCGTCGTAGGCCCAGAAGGCGCTCAGCATGGCGGCGAACAGGGCGGAATACCAGCCCAATCCGGTCAGGTCGACGGGAACCGGCCCACTGTGGGCAAAGGCGTCGGTGCCACCGGTGTGGCTCAGGCCGAGGGCAATGATCAGGAGAATGCCCAGGATCTTCAGGGAGGAGGTGATGTCGTTGAGGGCCCCACCCTTCTTTACCCCCCGGATATTGATCCAGGTCAAGCCGACAAGGGTGAGGATGGTCAGGATCTTGACCCCGCTGTTGGCGAAGGGGTAGATGAATCCGCCGATATTGAGATGTGCCCAGGCCTCCAGGGGATTGCCCAGGGGCATCAGGTTGTTCACCGACTCGGCAAACACATAAGCGATGGAGGCCGCGGAAGCGGAGCCGATCACCGAGAAGTAGGTCCAACCATAGAGGAAGCCGAAGAACTTCCCGTAGATCAGGCGCAGGTATTCATATTGCCCCCCGGCCTCCTCGGTCATGGTGGCCAGACCGGCAAAGGCAAAGGCCCCGAACATGGAGATCACCCCGGCCAGCAGCCAGGCCAGCAGGATATCGCCACTGTCCTGCATGGTCTCCGCCATGGGCGCGATCTTCTTGAAGATGCCGGACCCGATCATGGAGCTGGCCACCAGCAGGATGCCGGTGGAGAGGCCGAGGACGCGCAGGAGCTGGGGAGAGGAGGAGGGTTGGGACATCGTGTGGGTCAGGTTTGCAGGTGATGAAGGTAAGGGAATGACCTCAATTCGGTATCCGGATAATCGGATGGATCCAGATGGCCGATCTTGTGCCTGATGGAACTCTTCCGTGGCGCATCCAGGTCAGCTGCCAGATGATCCGGACGCGATTCTGGCCCTGTTTTCGTAGACACATAGTGGATATCCTGTGGTCGACAAGGACAGGGTGCCATATCCCGCGGGTGGAATTGACCAGGATGAGGATGATACAGAAGTTGCGATCAGTCATGTTCAACGCTCCCGAATGGGTTACAGTCGGGGTAGTCCTGGCCATTGTGCTGGCCCGTCTGGCCGTGGGCAGTTTTGATCCCGGGCGATTTATCCTGGCGGAGAGGAGCCGTGTGGTGCTGGATGAATGGGTCCATCCCGTGACCCTGTATGACCAGGGGTACGACGGCCAGTTTTTCTACCGCTATGCCCTGGCGCCGTTCTCGGCGGACAAACCGTATGGCAAGAAGGTCGGAGACATGGGGGTCAAGGTGGATATTCCCACCTACCGCCGGGGCCGGGTGGTGTATCCCCTGGCGGCCTGGGTCCTGGCCCTGGGCCAACCCTGGGCGATTCCGTGGACCCTGATCCTGGTGAACATCCTGGCCATGGTCTGGCTGGTCCATCTGACCAGAAAGATCGCCATTCACTTTAATCAACCGGCCTGGTTGGCCTGGCTGCCCCTGGTCATCGGTGGCCTGTGGATGAGCCTGGCCCGCGACCTGTCCGACCTGCCGGCCTGTGCCCTGCTGGCCTGGGCCTGGTGGTCCCTCCTGGACGATCGACGATGGATGTTCCTGCTCGCGGCGACCCTGCTCCTGTACTGTCGGGAGGCCTCCGCTTTCCACTTGTTTCCGGCCTTTGTAGTGCTGGCGATCCGGGAAATCAGACTACGGCATTGGCTGGCGACCCTTTGGCTGGGCATTCCCTGGCTGATGTTGGCGGGTTGGACGCTATTCCTCCGTCACCTGTATCCGGTGGGTCAGCCGACTCTGTCCAGCCGCCTGGCCGCTCACTTCGACTGGCCGTTCCGGGGGATGGTCCAGGGTCTGGTTCAGGATGTGTTCGCGGCGAAGATCCTGGCGCTTGTTTGGGTTTTGGGCGTAGTGGCCACCGGCCTGTGGGTGTTCCTGGTACGGCGCCGGCACCTGCGCTGGACCTGGATGACCGTGGCCCTCCCTGTCAATATCATCCTGTGGATGGCATACGATGTACCCATCTATGGAGACATGTGGAGCTTTCTGCGGGTGTTGGCCCCGGTGATCCTGATGACCTTCTACTTCATCATCGAGCAGGGGGTGCGCATCCCCCGATGGCTGGCAGGCCTTTCCGCCGTCACTGCGGCCTCGGTGGTCTGGCTGACGATCTGGCAAGCCTGACCAGGATCAGCCCATGGAACCCGCCCAAAGCAGGAACAGGATGCCGATGGCAATGCGATACCAGCCGAAACCGGCAAATCCATAGCGTTCCAGCAACTTGACAAACCAGATCACCGCCCCGATGGCGGTGACAAAGGCTACGACGAACCCGATGGCCAGGAGGATCCATTGATCGCCCGAGATGGTCCCTTCAAACTTCAGCAGGTCATAACCGCTGGCTGCGGCCATGGTGGGAATGGCCAGGAGAAAGGAGAATTCGGCCGCCTGTTTCTTGGACAGGCCATTGACCATGCCCCCGATGATGGTCGCCGCGGCCCGGGATACACCCGGGATCATGGAGATCACCTGGAACAGGCCGATGAACAGGGCGGTCCGATAGGACAGCTGGGCCAGGTCGGCATGGTCATCTGCCTGTCGCGCATGCAATCGCTTGTCGATCACAATCAGGACCACACCTCCCAGGATGAGGGATACGGCCACCACCCAGTGGTTGAAGAGATAGGACTTGATGATCTTGTAGAACAGGAAACCGAGGACGGCACTGGGCAGAAAAGCCACAAAAAGCTTGACGTAGATCTCCGGTTTGAGCAGGAATTTGCGGGCATAGAGGAAGACGATGGCCAGGATGGCGCCAAGCTGGATGAAGATCTCGAAGGTCTTGGTGAATTCATCCTCCCCATGGCCCAGGAGGTGGGAGAGGAGGATCATGTGCCCGGTGGAGGAGATGGGCAGGAACTCGGTTAGGCCTTCGAGGATGGCTGTGAGGATGGCGTCAAGGGTGGTCAATGTGCAGGATTTGAAGGCGAAGATAGAGCGGAAGTGGGAAGGGCAGGCAGAAAGCACCAAATGAGGGAGTATTCTAAAAAGTGTGTCAACACTTTTTAGGCCCGGGGGATGCCCTGGAGGCCGTAGGCCGAAAGGGCATCCCCCGGGCTTCGCCCGTTTAACCAGCCCCAGATGGGAACCTGTCGGGGAAAAACTCCATGAATGATCTGGCCATTTCTGGCCAACATCTGACCTTGCGCTTCCAACTTTTCGTATTGTGTTGCAATGTCAAATATAGCAGCTTCTCCAGGGCCTGTTCATTGGTAAACGCACCCTTTGTCTTTGTCGTCTTCCGTAGGCACCGATGGAGGGCCTCAACCGCATTGGTCGTGTAGATGCTTCGCCTGATCGCTTCGGGATAATCAAAGAATGGGGTCAATTCGGACCAGTTCTTCTCCCACTTTTGGCCTATGGCTGGATACTTCTTATCCCATTTTATCTTGAAGCGGTCCAACTGTTCTGATGCTGCTTCAACACTGTCCTGACTATAGATCTTCTTCAGATCCGAACAGATCGCACGACTATCCTTCCAGGACACATGGCGGATACTCGTGCGAACCATATGGATAATACATCGCTGGACGATCGATCGGGGGAATACGTTCTCGATCACGTCACTAAACCCGTTCAATCCGTCCACACAAAAAAAACATACGTCCTGTACACCTCGATCCTTCAGGTTTTCCAGCACTCGACCCCAGTGCCGTGCGCCCTCGCTTTGACCTATAAACAGACCGAGTACATCGCGCTCTCCTTCCAGATTCACGCCGAACACCGTGTAGACAGCCTTGGATACCACCTGTCGGTTCTCTCTGATTTTGAAGTGTATGGCATCCAGATAAATGATTGCATAGACCTCATCCAAAGGCCGGTTCTTCCAGGCTGTGATCTCATCCAATACTCGATCTGTGATCGTGCTGATAAAGGATGGACTGTAGTTTAGACCGTACATCCTTCGCATGTGCTCACCGATGTCCTCATAGCCCGTTCCCATGGAATACAGCGTCAGGATCTGTGCCTCAAGTTCAGGGGCTATACTGCGTTCCCACTTCTTGATCAACTCAGGCTCAAAACTCCCTTGTCGATCACGGGGAGGCCGCACTTCAATAGGGCCCAAACCTGTTCGAACCGTCTTGCGTGTATACCCATTGCGCCTGTTCCCTGGCTCTTCTTCCGAGGATAGGTGATCTTCCATCTCTCCCTCGAACGCAGCAGTCACTATTCTGCCAATCAGGTCGGTAAGCGCTCCGCCTTCTCCTGTCAACCCTTTACCAGATCGAAGCTTCGATATCGCTTCTCGCTCAAATGCTGCATAGTCGAATTCTTCTTCCTTCTTTTTCTTCATTGTGTCAATTTAAGCATTTCTCAATTCTTGCCTTTGACACACTTTTCTGAATACCCTTGGTTCAGCCCCCTATAATTCAGACAATAAACTACGAGGGTTACTAATCACCTCTATGTGGCCTATCTTTGCTCCTGCGAGAGTCGACCGACGGCGATCATTAGACCGAAGTCGATGCAGTATTGTGTAGGCCTACCAATACTTTTTTTATTTCTCAGCCCATCGAGGGCTTCAAAATAAGCGAGAGTCTCTCTCAGGTTCCCAATGCCCGATAGTCATATTTGGTGATCCACGGGATGCTCAGGATGTCCTGGTAAGCTACCTTAAGACCAAATTTAACCCTCCGCTTTTCTAAAGGTATCACTTCTATTTTATCCTGCTCATACAGTGCCCAAAAATTTCGACAGGGTAACCCGTTGATGCTTCCATGGCTGCGGTCATTGTTATAGCTGGTGTAGAACTTCTTCAACCGTTGGCTCAGCATTTCCAGTGATACGAACTGATCCCTTTGGATGGCTTTGCCCAACGTGTAATGAAAGCTCTCAATATGCCCGTTCTCCTCTGGTGTATATGGGTGGGTAAACACCTGATTCAAATAGTTCTCCTTGAAGAAGCCAATGATCAGGTTTGAATTGAACTGCTTTCCATTGTCGTTCCTGACCTCGACGTCCAGTCGCTGTTCACATATCCCAGCTGGTTGCAGGTAGTGTGTGATGATGTACTCCCACACAGCCTTGACCTGATGGCTTTTCATGGTATAGCCGATATCCCAATGCAGGACATACCGGGTAAACGTATCGATCACAGTCAGGATAAATGCATACTTCCGTATGCCGTAAATCCAGACGTACTTGATATCCATCTCAATGATTTCCAATGGCCTCAGTGGTGCCACTCGCCGGTATTTTGCAAATTCACGCCCCGATCTTCTCCGCAGGCTTTCCAACAATATATACTCCAGCATCAATCGATATACTTTCTTGTGATTGATGTAATAACCCTATATTTGCAAAGGTCACAGCGATCAATCTGTACCCATTCGCCAGGTCTGGGTTGAGCTTGATCTCGACAATCTTCTGGACAACTTCGACGTTGTCAACCTCGTAGGTCAAATTGTAGCAGGGTCTCGCCACAGCGTGCTACTGGATCGACAACGACCTGGCCTTACACCGCTCTGGACATAGTATTGGAATTGGTTCTTTGTCAGACCGGTTATGGTCAAACAATGATCACGCTTCAATCTTGGGTCATGTATTCTCGAACTAAGGCTTCTTTCTCAGCTCAGGATACTTTTTTTTAGAAGGTCATCCTTCAATTTCCCTTCAAGCTCTTTCTCCGCCAGAAGGAGTTTCAGTGCTTCATTTTCCTTCTCCAGGCGCTTGATCTCAGCCTGCTGATCTTTCATCGTTCGGTGATTCAGCCCATCCTCACCGTGCTTTGCCAGATTGTGCCTCCAATAGTAAAAGGTTGCAGGGTACAGATCATACTTTGCCAAGGTCACTTTTACCCCATTCTCCGCAGCTTCTCGGATGATGGCCAGCTTTTCATCCTTGGTGAACTTTTTGGTTCCAGATTCGGTCACTTTCATCGACATAATTACAAATATTTATTCGTAATCCTGTCTGATTGCTTAGGGGGCTGTTACAACCCTCCCAAATGACAAATCACAAATCCCAATCACATCTGTCAATAATGTTCTATAAAATACAAAAAAATTGCTGATAGTCAACCAAATAGCGTTCAATACTCATTAAAATACAAAACTATCCCTTGAAACATGTTCGACGCCAAACCAGGGCCTCCCAAACACATCAATGACCCGCCTATCAAGCAAGCAATGGTCTTATTTTTGTTTTTCAAAACAATCAATCGAACAAAGTGCCGCATTATTTGATCGGACATGGGATGAATCCTTTTATTATACCCATGTTCCAAGGTTGTCAACTATGAAATGGCCACCGATCAAATACTAGCGGCCAGGTCATCGATGTAAACGCCAACTGAATTCGAGACGAGTTACACTGCCCTCAAACATAAAAAAGAAGGCCCATTTTGGCGTCAAGCGCTTTTGCCTTCTTTGGCGCGTCAAAAGAAGGAGCCTCGGCGGCAGAGCCGAAAAGTGAACTACCCCGATCAAAATTTCCGAATGAGGCCACAAGTGGAATACTGCAGCATGCCAAGGGCAACCTTCCGAGGATTTTTGGACAGATGTGAATCCCAATGAATCACCAAAGGCGAAAAGTCAATGCCCAAAACCTGCAGGTGTTTCGGTCATTCAATATTGGAGATTGGTATTTGCCTGCCCGCCGTCAGGAGGGCCTGTCCGCCGTCAGGAGGATTTGTGATTTGATGCTTGTTATTTGGTGCTTTACCGGGAGGAAGCACCAAAGGACAAATCACAAATTCCAATGAAGCACCAATGGGGAAATTCCCTGCCTGCCGGCCCTTAGGTTTGCAAAGAGGTCAGAATTGAATACATAGTCATTATCATCATATGTATTTTTCTTCTTTGCTTCTTTCTTCTTTTTGTTAGCGAATGTGTAAAAGTGGAAAACTCTTTGCTGCCATCTTATGGATAAATGATAGGAGCCGGGATGGGCGAATTAGGCCTGCCGTGGGTTTTGAAGCCCAGCGCCTGTTGCAATCCCAACCCGGCTTTCTTAAGCATCAAGGCCAGATAGAAAATCAGGTATTAAAACCTACTAGTAGGGTCTCGGCGCAGCTTAAGATTCCTATCACATTTCAAACATCTAAATGTAAGTCAAAATGAACTTTTGTGCCACGTTAGGAGTCGATGTCAGTAAGGAATGGCTCGATCTATGTCTCATCAAAGATGGAGCCAAGGTTTGGCAAGGCCAAATTGATAACTACAAAACGGACATCCGAGCAACGCTTACCACTTTAAGAAAATCGTTTGATGTGACCTGAGCCAAATGTTGGTTGTCATGGAGTCAACCGGTGTGTATGGCAATCTACTTCTCGAAGTTCTTTGGGCTAAAAAGTGCCTACATGGGTTGAGCATGCCTCACATATCAAATCATCAAGTGGCATGACAAGAGGTAAAAACGACGCCATAGATGCAGAGCGAATTGCCATCTATGGTGTTCGCTTTCAAGACAAAGCAAGACTCTGGACGCCTCCAAGAGATGTCATTAGAAAATTGAGTGTTATGGCCAGTCTACGATCCAGACTCATTCGAGCCAAGACGATGTTAACCCTGCCAATGAAAGAACTCAATTCATTTTCAAAGCCGGAGATGGCTTGTTTGGTCAGTGAAAACTCCACACCGGTTATCGAACAGATCAATGAGCGGATCAAGAACATTGACAAGCAGATCCAGCAGATCATCGAACAAGATGCTCAGGTGAGCCGCAAAGTTGATCAAATCACCTCTGTAAAGGGGGTTGGCATGGTGACTGCTGTCGCATTGATGATAGAAACCAATGAGTTCACTAAATATGAAAATGCTAAAAAATTAGCCTGTGCTGCCGGTGTCGCTCCTTTCGAGTACTCTTCAGGCCTCTACAAAGGCAAGCGTCATGTTAGCCCGAGGGCAAATAAACGGATCAAAACCTTGCTCCATCAATGTGCCAGATCGGCAATTGCCGTCCCAGGAGAGCTGAGTGACTACTACTGTAGAAAAGTGGCTGAGGGAAAACATAAAATGAGTGTTCTAAATGCCGTTCGGAACAAAATCTTGCACCGAATCTTTGCCCTCGTCAGGGATGACACTATGTATGATCCAAATTTTCAACATATGATTGCTTAACCCATAGAAAACAGGCAGGCAAATGACAAATGCCAAATCCCAAACAAGCTCCAATAGACAAATTTCAATGTCCAAAACGGAACCATGTTTCGGTCATTCGGTATTCAAGATTGGTATTTATTTGAGATTTGAGATTTGAGATTTGAAATTTGTGATTTGCCTGCCTGCCGATGAGGCAGGGTGCTTGTTATTTGGTGCTTTTCTATAACGGAGCCGTAGCCCCGCGTACTCGGGGGAGGGAGGTTGAGAGGGGGGAGTCCAGGAGAAATGCCAATCAACCCTGCCCGCCGAGATCCCCCCAAGTACTCGCGGTCAGGGCTGTAGGAGGGATGTCATGAAGAAAATCGGAAAGCCGGGAAACATTTCAGACTGGTCTATTCCGAAGGAGTTTTCACCCTGGGTATCTGAGACTTTATTTACAGGAAACCATTTTCATGGGTTGCCAGCTACGGTGCTTTCTAACAAGCAGAAACCGTGTTGCATTTGACTCTTCTCCAACATGGATTGACCAGAAGGAGACAAAACACAGATTCTATCTTCCGACTCTTGGTGATCTGACAGAATTGGTTTAACTTTAGTCGAATGAGAGTAATACAGACAGAGTCTCCAGGTCAATCCGTCTTGGAGGCTGGTATAGATTGTTAAAAGCAGAAATGAACTAGAGTCCCCAGGAATGAAGAAAGAGGGTAGATGTGGAGCAATGATGTTGGTCGAACCGATGTAACCAAAAACCGTATAGATATGAAACACGTCAATTTCATTCATTCATTCATCGTCAGGTCGGGTCTCGTCTCGTCTCGTCTCGTCTCGTCTCGTCTCGTCTCGTCTCGTCTCGTCTCGTTAGCAAATGGTACAGGGCGATTTTGTTCACGATTTTAGGACTATTTGCTACTCATTTCAGCCAGTTATCTGCTCAGTCAAGTGATGATTGTCCATTGGTGTGGGATCCAGGAGCCCAATACTATAATCTGCCTTCAGGATTCAATCAACAGAGTCAAACAGCGTTCGTGAAGATCTATTTTCATGTTTTCCAGGAAGACGACGGCTCCGGGGGGCTTTCCACTATTCAGATCGATCAGGCAAAGACATTGCTGGATAACAGTTTCAATCCCCACGGGATCTATTTTATCTATGATTGTGTCATAGACTTTATTCCCAATACTTATCTGTACGAGAATGGTCTCGAGAAAGTAAAGGTGTATCCAAATAGTCCAAGTGACAGTGGACCATTCTATTACCCCAACACTTGCAATGTATCATCGATCAACAGTCATGATGATGGACTGGACATCTACATCCTGAGCAGTCAGAATGGGGTACATGGGGCAGCCGGCCTGGCCGGATCCATCCCGTCAGACTGGTTGGTTGTCGGAGGGTCATGGGAACCTTCTGGCTCACCAGGCGTGAAGATTCCAAATGCATTATCCGCAACTCTGCCCCATGAAGTGGGTCATTGTCTTGGGCTTATGCATACATATACAGGGAATATAAAAAATGTGAAAATGTTTTGTCCGGTAGCCCCTGTGACAGAATCATATTTTGATTGCACAAAAACTGCACATTCGTTTAGTGTTTGTGCCGAATTCGTCAATGGAAATAATTGTGAAGACTGTGGCGATCGAATCTGTGATACACCAGCGGACTGGTATGAATACTCCTGTAACTTGGAAAGTTATCCATACAGAATATTGAGCAAATTTGATTGTTATGATCCAAATTGTCATCCATTAAATTCAAGCAATAATCCAGAAGTGGTTGACCCAAATTGTGAAAAATACACACCAGATTTTTCCAATTATATGAGCATAAGCAAAAACAATTCACTCTGTCGAACCCAATTCTCATATGAACAGGGCCTAGTCATGCACAATTTTCTCCAGACCCATCCTGACCTGGCTGATATCACCAGGACAGCCCTGGATTATGCCAACAGCATCGATTGCAATTGCAATCCTCAGGATGTACATCTATACAATGCGACAACGTATGCAGGGGATGAAATCATCAATGGCAACCTCATCCTCCATGCAGGAGCTGATGTGCTGGTGACAGGTACACTTCGGTTTCCCCAAGGTTATGGTATCCAGGTTGAGCGGGGTGCCCGGCTGAAAGTTGAAGGGGGCCTCCTGACCGTTGCTTGTGACCAACATCAATGGGATGGCATCTTTGTCGAAGGGAATGGTGCAATAGATCAAGCCGGACCAGCTGCCATGCCACAGGCAAATGAGGCAGGGGTTGTTATCCTTACTCTTGGCGCAACAATAGAAAAGGCGGGCATCGCCATCAATACGATCAAACGAAGTGAAAGCTGGAATGCAGATTACTGGGGTGGTGCCGTATATGCACAAAACGCCTTCTTCAAGGATTGCTATCGGGCAGCAGCCTTTATGAAGTACCGGCCCTATGTCGGGCATGCCAACAAGTCCAGGTTTATTGATTGTGATATCCGGGGTACGGGCAACTACTGGCCGAATTCTACTGGAGTGACGATATGGGCAACTGACGGTATTCAATTCAAAGAAAATACATTTGAGGATATCAAGCAAAGTGGACTCCTCGTTTATGATGCCTTTGCCGAAGTATTTTATGACAACCTGTTCAAAGGAAACCAGTATGGGATCACCGGCATCGCCTCGGCCCCTTTTCTGGGTAGTATGATTATCGGTAAAACCAGTACGGGTGTCCATCGAAATGTATTCGAGGATAACTATATCCATGTGCATGCAAGTGGTCTGCAACATCCGGGAAAAGGGAAGTACACCATTGCCAACAACGACTTTTTTAATGGACTCGCAGGAGTTATTATGGATGGGACGAACAACTACACTGTGAGGAAGAACAGTTTCCTGAATCAGCCACTTGGAGCAGTGGTGAGTTCGGCAGGTGCAGACTTGAACTACTTTGAGTGCAATGCCTTCCAGGACGAACAGCTCAGTATCTGGTATGCAGGTGAGAACGTCTTGTCCCAATTTTTGGAAAACAACTTTCTCAGTAGTGGGGCTGTCGATGTCTATCTGGGTGGCACCCAGAATCTCACTGCAATCAGAATTTTTCAGGGCACATCCGGCTGGCCGGCAGATAACTGCTTCAGTCAGGAAACAGGGCACATCATCACCGATGGCCCAACTGGCTTGTTTGACTATATTCTGGAAACAGGCACTCCCAATGGCTCATGTAAAAAACCCTGGTGCAATCTGTCGGATGGTTGTGGGAGTCCGAATTATTATGAATTAGATTACACATTAACCCTATTCCCTACTCGCTGTAACAATCCTGATCCTACCATTCCAATCGAACCAGAGTTCTGGGTGAAAGACAGCTTGTATGACTATTGGTTGGCCATCTATCAGACTGATACATCCAATACACATGCCTACCACCAGATGGTGGAATATGCGTCATTGCGGCATCAGGCTCTTATGGATCAGATCGGCCTCTATGCGAATGACGGACAGGATAGCCTCGTGACCAGTCTCCTTGAAAGCGAGGGTACACCTTATGCACAACGGTTGTTGTATGGTTTTTATTTGAATCGGAATCAATACGGAGATGCCGCTGCTGTACTTTCCACAATGGCAACCAGTACGGCCATTGAGGATCAGCATTTTGTAGCAGCGCAACAGATCAATCTGTCCTACTATCAATCCCCCGGTTCATTTGTACTGGATTCCGTCCAGGAGCAGCTCCTGTTGAGTATTGCCAATGAAGAACATGAAGATCGAGCATGGGCAAGGGCCATGCTCATCTGGCATACCGGCATGGAGTTTTACCCGGAAATGCCGGCGTTGCCCCGGTCTTCAAATGTTGTTGAAGCACCAATGAATAGTGCCCGGAGGCAATGGAGCGTTTATCCCAATCCTGCAGGTGATCTGATTCACATCTCATCGGATCGGTCTGGAGTGGATGAACGGGGCGAGGTCAAGTTGATGGATATGCTTGGACAGCAAGTACTGGTGGAGCAGATAAGTGGAAACGATATCGCCATTTCAACATCACATCTCCAAGATGGCGTGTACATGTTGATAATCCAGACTGCTTCTGCTGGTATTGAGCATCACCCTGTCATTATTCGTCGATAATTAAAAGTTTATCTAAACTCGGGCACAGGCGTTTCGCCTGTGCCCTTTTAACCTGTTCTTATGAGAGTTCGTATATGTTTTCTTTTACTTTGGGGATTTGTGAATTTCATCCATGCGCAGGAATACTGGTCCAAGACTTTTGAAATTGCTCCTGCGAGAGAACAGGTTTGGCAGATGGCCCACCTGAATGGTGAAATTATCATGTCGGCCATTGCCAATTGCAAGGGGGATGGAAATGCATGTAATGTCCTTGTAGTATTAGATACAAATGGTATTATTTTAAAGTCAAATGTCTTGTCAGAAGAAGGGTTTCAATTTTATCCCACTGGTTTTCCTGCATTTTCAAGATACGGGAATAGTTACCTCCAATCGTTTCTGACAGATTATTACACCGGTACATTGTCGAGCTATTTATTCTATTTGGATACATCCGGTCTGACGATTGACTCGGCATTCTTGACGAATCCGATTTCTTATGAATTATATAATGTGCAAGGGCACATACAATTGTCCAACAAAAGTACCCTGGAGTATGGCCAGGAGTATAATCCCGTCACAAAGCAATCATTAAGCAGTTTGTATTATCGCAATCCAAATGGAAAATTGGTGTGGGAGAGGAATATAGGCGATGCCTACAATTTCAATCTGATTGGCAGCAGTATCTGTGAAATGACACCAAATAAAATTGTCGGTATATCCCAGAGCTGTACGGGCTGTGAATACCCGACCATGAAGCCCTATGTGTTTGCTGTGGATACCCTGGGTTACCTGGTTTTGGATCTGTATCTGGATACCATGATCTCGAACTTGTCTAATGGTCAGCGCCCCCTGATCGCTCCTTATGACAGTACGTCATTCGTGATGGTCTGGTATCAACAGGATAAGGATGGCTTTGACAACAACCCCTACATTGCCCGCATCAAGGAGGATGGTTCCATTATCTGGCGCACCTTGCTACCCATACTGGACCCTGGTTCTGATTTCCGATGGGTCAATCAAGTCATTCGGGCCAGGAATGGAGACTACATTGTTGCCGGTGAACGGATATCTATTCACATCATGCCTGGAGCGGGATTGACAACTGTTGGATGTGCTTTGCGGATCAGTCCAGAGGGTGAGGTGATCTGGGATCGGGTATATCATGAACCGGATGTGAAGTTTCCGAAAAGACAATTCTTCTGGAACGTTGCAGAGGATGAGGCTGAGAATCTTTACTTCAGTGGCGAAGTAGAGGATAGCGTCGTGAATGAGATTTCCGAAGATCGAAACAAGAATTTCTGGCTAGTTAAAGTCGGCCCGGATGGCTGCATCGAGCCGGGTTGCACGGAGCAGGTGATCCTCCTGCCCACCGAAGAGACTTTTCGTATTCTGCCCGATGAATACCTGCAGGTCTTCCCCAATCCAGTCAGCGATGTACTTCATCTGTCCTGGGCGGAGCTTCCTGCCGGTGCCGCAAATTTGTCTGCCCACGACATTTCGGGTAGATTATTGGGCACCTGGCCGATCAATGGTGCTTCCGGTTCCCTATCTTTAGATATCCGCTCATGGCCTACCTGGATGGCTTTCCTCACCTTACGCAGTGATCATTGGATGACGCTGCCGGTGAAAGTGGTGGTGGAGTAGCCTTGTGGATTGTGAAGTTTTGATATGCAGATGCTCATTTGTTAGGCTTAAAAAAACGAGTATTTTGAAAGTCCGAACAACACATCATCACTATCCGCCGCTAATCCAACTATTTATTTGGGCACGGGATTCCAGTCCGTGCCCTTTTAGAAATGCTATCTCATGAGATCGTCTATTTTTTTCATCTTGATTCTGGTGAATGCATCTTGCCTCTTCGCACAGAATTATTGGTCAAAAACTTTTGAGGTACATCCTGGGACCGAACAGGTATGGCAAATGACCGTGGTGGACTCTGTCATATTGATGGGTGCCATTTCAAGGTGTTCGGGTTTGGAAGATCTATGTTATATTCTTGTAAAATTGGATTTGGAGGGCGAGATTCAGAATTTTAACAAACTTCACGAGGTTGGTTATAAGTTCTATACAACATTCAAGCCTGGCATTACAATGTCTGAAGCCAGTATTCGAGTTTCCTTTGGATCAGATTTTTATGTGGATACATTCTTGTCTTATCTGGCTTATCTGAATAAGGATGAATTAATGATTGATTCGGTAAAAGTGAGTTATCCCCTGTCATATGATTTATACAATGTGCAAGGACACATTCAATTGTCCAATAAGAGCACCCTTGAGTATGGCCAGGAATACAATCCCGTCACAAAGCACTCTCTCAGCAGTTTATATTATCGAAATCCTAATGGAAAGTTGGAATGGAAAAAAAATATTGGAGAAAAATATTATTACAATGGGATTGGGGGGAGTGTGGTGGAGATGACCTCCAACAAGTTTGCAGGAATATCCATGAGTTGCACAGGCTGTGAGTATCCGACCATGAAGCCATATGTATTTGCAGTAGACACCTTTGGGAATCTGGTCCTTGATCTGTATCTGGATACCATGGTTTCGAATTTCACTAATGGTCAACGCCCGCTGATCGCCCCGTATGACAGTACGTCATTCGTGATAGTCTGGTATCAACAGAACAAGAATGGCTTTGACAACAACCCCTACATTGCCCGCATCAAGGAGGATGGTTCCATTATCTGGCGAACCTTGTTGCCCATACTGGACCCTGGTTCTGATTTCCGATGGGTCAACCAAGTCATTCGGGCCAGGAATGGAGACTACATTGTTGCCGGCGAACGGGTTCCCATTCACATCATGCCCGGATCGGGCTTGACAGCCGTTGGATGTGCTTTGCGGATCAGTCCAGAGGGTGAGGTGCTTTGGGATAGAGTCTATCATGAACCGGATGTGAAGTTTCCGAAGAGGCAATTCTTTTTTAATGTCGCCGAAGACGATTATGAAAATCTCTATTTCAGTGGGGAGGTACAAGACAGTGTGGTAAATGTGGTGTCGGAGGAACGGAACACCAATTTCTGGAGTCCGACATCAGGAAATAAAAAGTCAATCGAGTTACGACAAGCAAAACACAGAAAACGCTTTAGAAATATTCACAGAAGGAAGATCATCGAGATGAAACCTAGTATGCAGGTTGAACTTTTTAGGTAGCCAGGCTGCTTATTTTTTGAAAAGCAAATTGGTCTGACAAAATGGCGAGGAAAGCAAGTACAGGAAACCTGGCAATTAAGGTCAGAGAATGGAGAGTAAAAAACCAGTGTTGATGATGCAAAGACAAATTGTTTAGCATTGCCGGAGCGGCATTCAACCTCAAGATGCGCCTGAATCAAATCAGGTCATCTTTGGCTAGTTAAAGTCGGCCCGGATGGCTGCATCGAGCCAGGTTGCGCGGAGCAGGTGATCCTCCTGCCCACCGAGGAGACCTTTCGTATTCTGCCGGATGATTACCTGCAGGTCTTCCCCAATCCCGTCAGCGATGTACTTCACCTGTCCTGGGAGGAGCTTCCTGGCGGCACCGCAAATTTGTCTGCCCACGACATTTCGGGCAGATTACTGGGCACCTGGCCGATCAACGGTGCTTCGGGTTCCTTATCGTTAGATATCCGCTCATGGCCTGCCGGTATAGCTTTGCTTTCTTTACGCAGTGATCATTGGATGACGCTGCCGATGAAGGTGGTGGTGGAGTAGCACAGACCACCTTGCCAGTAGGCCATGCCAAATCCGAACAGAAGGGGCAATCCGGTAGGAAACCTCAGCAGATTCTATTATCAGTATTCATGTGCGTGACGGATAGACTGTCATTGCGCCCGTTTTGTACCTGGCTTGACACATTGGCATGATCCAAACCTTCTTCTGAATGTCTTGATAGCTGACTTTAGTAACTGACCTCCCCATTAACGACCCCTCCACAATCAAGGATGGCACATTCCGGGATGTCATCATGGACCCGGGCGTGTATATCTATGTCGTTGGGTGGAATTGATTGATGGTTCGGTCCGATTGTACAAGGGGGATGTTACGCTGACCAGGTAAGGCGTTTATTCGTTTATGGGTTTATTCGTTTATGCTATGCCCGCCGAAGCTTTAACCCCTAGTCCTCGGGGGAGGGGGTTTCCGCCACTGCGGACAGGTATTCGTTTAGTAGAAACTTTCTCAAGAGTAGGACCTCCGAAAACGGGATTCGGATTTCGGCGTTCACTGAGGTGTGGCCCACTGCTTTTACACGTTCCTTCGGTGAAATCCCGTAATCCGCGCTCATCCGTGATTCAGACAATTTTCGGCGTTCAGGAATTGGTATTCGGCCAAATAAAATAGGAATATTTCAATTTAATGACCGTCGCCAAATGACAAATCACAAATTCTAATCAAGCACCAATGGGGAAAAGTCAATGACCAAAACCTACAGATGTTTCGGTCATTTGATATTGGAGATTGGTATTTATTTGAGATTTGAAATTTGAAATTTGAGATTTGAGATTTGAGATTTGAAATTTGTGATTTGCCTTGCGTATAGAGGTTGTCCTACTCACAAGTGCGTCGTTTCCTGTTCCAGATAATCCAGGTCCTTGCCAAAGGTTTCCGGCAGGTAGTGCAGGGTGATCAGGGCAATGGCCACAGTGATGCCGCCGACCAGCCAGGCAGCTGGGATCAGTCCCATGGGACCGGCCGCGGCCTTGAAGCCGATGGTGATGGGCACCAGTGCCCCCCGGGCGAAATTCGGGACGGTCGTGGTGACGGTAGCCCGGAGGTTTGTCCCGAAGTTCTCAGCGGCAATGGTGACGAAGACAGCCCAGTAGCCCACGCCGAAGCCGATCACGAAGATCTTGATGTAGAAGGCCGATTGGGAGATATCCCCGGAGGTCAGGTACCAGATCATGGTGACTGCGGACAGGAGGTGGAAGACCAGTAGGGCCTTTCGCCGACTGCGCAGCCACTGACTGATCAGGCCGCTACTGAGGTCACCGAGGGTGAGGCCGAGGTAGCACCACATCACCGCCTGACCAGCGGTGGCGATCGGGTCGGACATGCCGAATTGCTGGCTGAATTCCGGGGCCAGGGTGATCAGGATGCCTACGACAAACCAGGTGGGCAGTCCGACGAGGATGCATTTGATGTACCGGGAAAAGAGGTCACGGCGCTGAAAAAGACTGAGGAAATTCCCACGCTGCACCGCAGATGCCTTCATGCCCTCGAACAGGCCCGACTCATAGACGGAGATCCGCAGGACCAGCAGGGCGATGCCCAATCCTCCACCGACGAAAAAGGCGGTCCGCCAGTCCCACACCTGGCTGACGAAGTAGGCAGCCACGGCACCGAGGATGCCAATGGTGGCGACAATGGTGGTGCCGTAGCCCCGTTTTTCCTTGGACATGATCTCGCTGACCAGGGTGATCCCGGCACCCAGTTCACCCGCCAGACCCAGTCCGGCAATGAAGCGCAGGACCTTGTACTGGGCAACGGTCTCCACGAACCCGTTGGCGATATTGGCCAGGGAATACAGGATGATGGACCCGAACAGCACCGACAGCCGCCCTTTCTTATCCCCCCAGACACCCCACAGCACCCCGCCGATCAGCATGCCGGCCATCTGCCAGTTGAGCAGGCTGAGGCCAATGTTCTGGAGCTCCAGGGCATCGGTGATTCCAATGGCCTTCAGGCTCTCGATACGGATGATGCTGAACAGGAGCAGATCGTAGATATCCACAAAATAGCCCAGACCCGCGACGGCGACGGTAGCATAGAGGACGAAATTGGAACGTGAGGAATCAGGCATGCAGGGGTGTTCTTTTCGTGAAGGTTCCAAAACTACGGAATGGGGGCGATTTCTCGTTCCAGATTCCTGTGTTCCTGGTTCCTGGTTTTCTTCTTACTTGGCTGATGGGTGTCCATTGGTTTGTGGGAGAGGTGGCTTATTCCATCGCCGGGAGGTCGCCAGGTTCGTCAGGGGAGGTTTGGTTTTCATCATATCTGTCCAAAATAAACCCCGGAAGGTTGCCTTTGGCAGGCTGTTGTATTCCACTCATGACATCATTCGGAATATTTGATTGTAAGAGTTTGCCTCTGGCCCGCCTCTTGCCGGCGAGGCACTTCCTTTTGATGCACCAAAAGGAAGCATCCCGCTCGTCATCCCCCGGATGACGTCCGGGACGACAACATGCGGGGCATGTTGCCGAAAACCGCTGTCGCCAAAATGGGCCTTCTTATTCTTGTCTGGCATACCATTCATCTCGTTTATCGATCTGTAGCATGCCTACATCAGGACCCGGCCGCTCGTATTTGATCGGTGGCAGGATTCCTCATCAACTCTGTCGAATCTCGAATCTTGATCAGGATTCGGATCCATTGTCCGACCAAATAATGCGGCCGTTTTTACGCTTGATAAATATCCTTTGGTTTAAATCTTCATTTTATGCTGGCCATACGGGTCTCTGATGTGTTCGGCAGGCCCTGGTTTGGCGACGATCCATTCAAGGGGGTAGGAACGGAATTTCAAGATCTTTGACATCTAAAATATTGATTATCAATGACGATTAACTTAATATGAAGTCTTCCGGACAGCAGTGGGTTTTCATGTATGCATTTCTCACCCCTCATGTTGCATTGTCTACCGAGCAGGTCTATGAATGCTTCCCTTGCCAAGAAATGAAAAAAGGAAATGTCAGGGTGAGGAAATCTAAGGGGATGACCATTGATGTTTGTGAACGATAATCCCGGATCATTCCATAAAAAAAGCCGGCGTAGAATGCTGCTCGACAAGCAGGTCCAGAGGCCGGTACGACAAAGATAAGCGAATCGCGGCAGGATATCCAACTTCGTGGGAAAGGAACCTCGTTGGATGAATGATTCTGAGGTTTGTTGGAGTTATGGAAATAGCAACAACTGAACCGTTGGGATCAACTTTCACGATGGAAAAAGTTGATTGAGATCACAGACTCTTTACTCTCCACCTGGAGCATGTCAACCAGGCGGCATGTTTCTGCCACAGTCCGGTACAAGGATTCCAGAAGTCGCTTGCAGCTTCCATGATGAACCTGTATTTTTGATAGTGAAAGCTGACAACCTCTGGACCGGGTTATCAACCGGTTCCAAGTTGTCAGCTTTTTTATGTTGTCGGATCTGTTCGTTCATGAAGGATATCTCCAGTTCGCACTGATCGTGCTTTTACCAGGCGACATCCAGGTAAAATTCGATCCACCTGAACACAAGCCCTGAATCCTGGGAACGCATTATCTCCCGATGCTTGCCAGGGTTTGTGGTGGTTGACTTTCAGGATTGGTATATTTGATTTCGATCACAGCCTTCTCCACCATGCACAACATACTCCATTGGTTGTGATTAGCTTTCAGGATTGGTATATTTGATTTCGATCACAGCGCTTATCAACGGTGCGATGAGCAAGAGCAAGTTGTGATTAGCTTTCAGGATTGGTATATTTGATTTCGATCACAGCGATGCGGATCCTCAAAAACGAACAAGGCAGGTTGTGATTAGCTTTCAGGATTGGTATATTTGATTTCGATCACAGCCATACAGCCGGACGCTCGACCCAAATCGAGGTTGTGATTAGCTTTCAGGATTGGTATATTTGATTTCGATCACAGCCACGAACGCGATGTTTAACATGGTCATCCAGTTGTGATTAGCTTTCAGGATTGGTATATTTGATTTCGATCACAGCCCTCCTATAATATCATATACAAGCCATGAGGTTGTGATTAGCTTTCAGGATTGGTATATTTGATTTCGATCACAGCAATTATGTGCTGAACTACGATTCGGGATCAGTTGTGATTAGCTTTCAGGATTGGTATATTTGATTTCGATCACAGCCTGCAGCTGCTGCACCCGGAGCACCAGATAGTTGTGATTAGCTTTCAGGATTGGTATATTTGATTTCGATCACAGCATCCCGGTGAAACGGGAGCGTGATTCCTTCGTTGTGATTAGCTTTCAGGATTGGTATATTTGATTTCGATCACAGCCTTGTTCTCTTGGAGTACGATGGCACAGTTGTTGTGATTAGCTTTCAGGATTGGTATATTTGATTTCGATCACAGCGGACAGCACACGCGAACTACAGGAAGCCCTGTTGTGATTAGCTTTCAGGATTGGTATATTTGATTTCGATCACAGCCATATATTCATCCATCAGCCCAATGGGCCGGTTGTGATTAGCTTTCAGGATTGGTATATTTGATTTCGATCACAGCTGCGGTGCTTAATGGAATGAAACGTATCCGGTTGTGATTAGCTTTCAGGATTGGTATATTTGATTTCGATCACAGCTTTATGTGATAAACGGAACTTACCAACAAGGTTGTGATTAGCTTTCAGGATTGGTATATTTGATTTCGATCACAGCTACTCGGAAACATTTTTTCAAATGCCAAGGATGGGTTGTGATTGGCTTTCAGGATTGGTATATTTGATTTCGATCACAGCGGTGATGGACGCCATGCTGGAGCTGCATGGGTCGTTGTGATTAGCTTTCAGGATTGGTATATTTTGTTGTGAGTCAGGTTAGCTTTCAGATCGTTGTGATTAGCTTCTTCAGGATTGGATATATTTGATTTCGATCACAGCTGGACCGGCTCCTGGAAGCTCAATGCCACAATTGTGATTATTTCAGGATTGGTTGATTTGATTAGCTTTGCCAGGATTGTGTATAGCTTTGATTTCGATCACAGCTGCAGCTTGTAGATGCTGGATGGTCGTGTTCCGTGTTGTGATTAGCTTTCAGGATTGGTATATTTGATTTCGATCACAGCATAAGCTGTGTGATCAGCATGGCCGGTTGTGATTAGCTTTCAGGATTGGTATATTTGATTTCGATCCACAGCCATCCATAGCTAGCCAGTGGAGCAACTTACGTTTGTGATTAGCTTTCAGGATTGGTATATTTGATTTCGATCACTAAAGCTGCATCAAGTTGTGATGAGCTTTCGTGGATTGGTATATTTGAGATCGGCTGTGTCAACCTACCAGTGAAGGCATTGTTGTGATTAGCTTTCAGGATTTGGTATATTTGATTTCGATCAGCCTATTGGCAGCTGAGAACAGCCATGTTGTGATTTAGCTTTCAGGATTGGTATATTTGATTTCGATCTGCATCAGGCAAGTTGTGTTGTGATTAGCTTTCAGGATTGGTATATTTGATTTCGATCACAGTTCACCCTCCAATACGTCAGCCAGTGCTTTTCAACATCAGCCAGTTGTGATTAGCATTTTCCAGGATCAGTATATTTGATTTCGATCACAGCGGTGGGTCGATTATTGGACAATTAATTTGAGGGTTGTGATTCTTTCAGGATTGGTATTTAGTTGATTTATCTCCCTGTCTGTTGTGAACCGTTGTGATTAGCTTTCAGGATTGGTATATTTGATTTCGATCACAGCATACCCTGGCTTTCAGGATTGGTATATTTGATTTCGATCACAGCCAGACAGATAGTCTGAGGCATAACAGTTGTGCCAGGTTTGTTGGATTAGCTTTCAGGATTGGTATATTTGATTTCGATCACAGCCTGGTCAAGTCAGTTGGTATCTCCCTGTCTGTTGTGATTAGCTTTCAGGATTGGTATATTTGATTTCGATCACAGCATACCCTGGCGTAACGCCTTGGTATGCTGTGATTTATATCTCATTTCAGGATCTGAAATCGACGACACGTTTACCGGTTGCACCCGGTACTCAGAATAATTCCAATTGCTGTGGAGCCGGTTCGGCACCGGTGAGAACTGCGCCCCGGAACAATTCCATGAGGCTGTACTGGCGATCTGTGATCAGCAGGATGCAGACGAATCCATCCTTGGGGACCATTTTCTTGACCCGGTTGCGATGGGTCTGGGCGTGTTCCTTGCTGGGACAGAACCGCATGTAGATCGAATACTGAAACATCAGGAATCCGTCCTTGATCATGCCCAGGCGAAAGTCATGCGCATCTTTGCGCTGCTTCTTGGTCTCGGTTGGGAGATCGAACAAGACAACGACCCACATATTGCGGTATTGATTCAGCCGGTCGGTTCTAAACGGCTTCATATTGTGGGTACAGCAATTTGCGTGCCGACCCGTCAAAACACTTGACCAGACTCTGTGCCGTACGTTGCATGGCATTCCACATCGGGCTGGTCACACTGTCGATCTGCACATCCTGGGAAGCGAGCGACCAGAACGCCATTTTTTCTGCCGTCAGTAGTTCATCACCGATCCGACTCTCATCGGCCAGGGCACAGACCAGAGCATCCACATAGGGGCGGTAGGGTTCCATGATATCATCGACCAGGCAAAACGCATTGTACTTGTTGTGATGGTGGATGCCCAGGGCCAGGAGGAGGCCGCTGCTGACCAATGCCCGGGCCATCATTGCCCGGATCACTGCATAGCCGTAATTGAGATAATGATTGGGCGGTTCGCCAAATCGCTCCCGAATGAACAAGGGGTATGAGTCAAAGATGGACGACCAGTAGATTGCCGCCGCCTGCCCTTCACAATTGGTGCCGTCGCCAGAAGTGACCTCCCGGACCAAATGGTCCATTTTCAGAGAAGGTTGACCACGCCACCTCAACACTCCGGTCTGGTTGGTGATCTTGGCCTGTACGGTTTGAGCCCAGAGATTTTTTTTCAACGGGACGCTGGCGGACAATTGGGCCTGATACCGTTCACTGAGTTCGACATGCCCTTCAAGGGGATGCATGATGCCCTGCGGCATATGCCGGTCGTCGCAATTGACAATGATGACGTTCGCCTCCATGCAGGCCTGGATCACCGCATGGCTGAGGCTGATCTGCTGGTGCTCGATGATCAGCATGCCGATATCGGCAACGGGGACAGATCGGGGCGCCTCCTCCTTCCGTTCGATCCACAGTTGACGATTCCGAATGGACAACTTCGCTGGCTTAGCAAATAACAGGGTCCGCTTGATCATCACTTAGCCGATTTGGGCAATATGGCCTAGCCGATTTATTTTGACTTTGAAGCCTGTTAGATTCTTGAAGCTGGTAATTCGTTTAAAGGCAAATTCGGTTTCGCGCTTCAGGGTTGTTTCCAGGTGATGACGGAATACAAAATCTGGTCCGCCACTGGCAGTTGTAGTTAATTTTTGTACCCGGAATAAATGATCGCTGATCAATTCCCGATTGGATGGGTCGAAAATATTGACCTCGTTTGGATCAAGGTCAAAGATGAAATAATCATTGATGTGTAACGCATATTCCAAAGGCCATCCAAGATCATTTTGTGATGCATAAACCGGGAATCCCTGTCTCCTTCGTTCTACAGCTTCCATAAAGGATACCATTTCCAGCTTCCGTTCACCATCCGGACCTTTGAAAACGGCGGCGTGGTGATTGTTTCGGGTATATACATAATCGATCGGTTTTCGACCATTATGGTGCAATGGGATCAGATCACCATTGTCGATCACCTTGACAGATTTGATCTCGATGCCCTTTGCTTGGTTCAACCAGATCGGGTTGTTCTCCAGATCGCTGAAGGCTTTCTTTTTATCCCCACCAAAGTCATAGAGGCGTTCCTGGAGAATATTGTGGATCTTGGGATCTACCACTTTTTCCAGTTTGAGGTCGGGGCCGATCGCCTTGCGAATGGTGAACTGTTCCTTCCAGCACCTTACTTCGGTTAAGGGTTTGCCATTGTAGATCAATGGGTTCTTCTTCAGATTCCCAAATGCTCTGGCAGAATCCATTTCATGGGATTGCAAATGGGCCAGGACGAAACGACGAACGTCTGGATCGACGATCAGATGAGCATTGGTGAATCGTTTGTCCAATGGGGTCAGGTTTGGATCATACCATTTCATCTGACCATATACCGTCTCTAGATGCAGTTGACCTCTCGGGGTCTGGGTTCGCTGGGTACCGTAATGGCCCTTCCCTTTCTTCTTGTATCGATTGGTGTTCCAGGTGGTGACCTTGTTCTTGCCCTTGAACGAGATCAGGATTCGGCTGACTGCAGACTTGACATCGGAACGAAAGGCAGGCCAAGGTTCTTCAAAGGCTTTCTCGCGAATCCGTTTCTGTTGAGGGTCATCTGCGCGGGCGTTCAGGGTATTCAGTCGTTGAATGATGCTTTGGCTGGTGGCGGCTACGACCAGGGCATCGATAGCATGGTGGCGGTGGTCATCTCGTTTGCTCCAGTCCTCGATCTTCATGATCCGCTTTCCACCTTTAGTTTCCTTCCAGGTGACCATGTCCAGTTCCTCATACTTCTTGTGATTGAGTTCCTGCATCATATGGGCCAGCCCCCATTCATTTCGGAGTGTGCTGGTCACCGAACCAGTTGTCGAAGTGACCATGGTGGAGATCTTCCTGGCGATCTGGAGTGCAGCCTTGACGATGTACTGGCTTTCATTCAACTGTCTGTTGATAAAATCGTCAGGGATGTCGGCAGCCTGCATGCGCAGTTTTGACTTTTTCACAAACGGCATGTCCTTGCATGCCTCAATGTCCTGTTGAAAACGGCGTAATTCAGCTTCCCCCTTAGAGGCCATATACTCCCAGGCGGTCATATTGCCTTTTTCTCGGTTCAGCGCGCTTTCGCATAGGATCTTGTTGGTGAATGAGTCATCAAATAGCCGTGATTGAGGGATGATATGATCGACATCATACTCATCTGTCGTGAAC
This sequence comes from Lewinellaceae bacterium, assembly GCA_020636225.1. Classification (GTDB taxonomy): domain Bacteria; phylum Bacteroidota; class Bacteroidia; order Chitinophagales; family Saprospiraceae; genus JAGNXB01. The sequence continues at coordinate 562,477 of JACJYI010000003.1, forward strand.
AATCTGGCCGGGCTGATCGGTTGTCCGGAATAGAGGGATTTCATGCCCGCTTCCTTCCATAGTTTGTACTTGTCAATATCCTTTCGCGAGATCTGAGTCAACCCAAACTCATCGCGAAGCTTCTTCGCGGCGTCTTCATTCCGCCTTGTGTTTTCGGCGATGCGTTTGCTCACATCCTTCCGCTTCTTGGCATTCATCTTCAGTTCCCTGGCCAACTCGATCCGGATCTCGTCAGGGCGACCAAGGGCTGGATCTTGGATAATGGCATTCAACAGGTGGATGAGTTGGTTCAATATCTTCTCGACCGTCGGATTCCGGAGTGAATTCTTCTTGAGCACCTCGATGTGATCCTGCAGTTCTCGAGAATCCCGTTCATCTCTGGTTTCATGCAACGAATGACGGTATCCAGCCAATTCAGCGGCTTTGTCATATTCATGCCCCTGCATCATATAAGGGATGATCCTTCGCATGGCTTTCACGCTCAAACTGCCGTAATCGTTGACGAGCCTCACGTTGGCAACCTTGCGGGCGACCAGATCTGGCAGTTTGTATTGTTCCTGCAGGTTCTTGATCAAACTGTCCTGGTCGGTGGCACTATAGATCAGGTGCCACATCATCATGGCCGGTTGCTTGTCGAAATCATTTCCCTCCAGGGTCCAATCGACAGTGATCAGGTCATAGGTGTCGAAACCGCATCCCTCCAGTGCGGCATCCAGTCCAGAACGGGTATAGTTTCCTTCGAGGACCTCAAAGTTGAATTGCACCGGATCCAATCGTCCGATCTTCAATTCCTTTTTCAGGGCAGCGGTGGTCATTTTTCCCTTGCTGTTCAGGATTTCGAACAGTCGATTTTTTGTCTTCATGTCCAAGAATTGTTCCTGGCCACTATCATCTTTGATTCGGATATTGTGCAACTGCTGCCAGATCTTGAAGACCTGGAAGACCGGTGAAGACTTCGGAGCAACCCGCTTGGAAGGCTCGAGGGTGCATTTGGAGATCAACCCTTTTTGTGACTTCAAAGGTCGTTGGTAAAAGATGGTCCGATTGGCGATCTGATGATAGAGACGGTCATCCATTTCCGCATAGGCCTTCTTTTGGGTATGCCAGATACGGTCAAATTCAGCGCGATAACTACTTCTACTGTAAGTGCGGTTCTTTAATGTTGACCATCGATTGACCAACAGAAGTTCCAGATGCTTTTGGCCAATGGTCATATCTCTGGTGATTAACTCTCTATCTCGTTCCCGGATTCTTTCCAGGTATTCTGTGCCTTCTTCATCATCATTGACAGCCTTTCGATTGCTTTGATAACCACGTTTCCCGTTCAAGGCAAGGAAAACGCGTGCCAGTTCCTCCCTGCCGATGATCGAGGTGGCTGCTTTGGCTCGAAGCCCGTAGATGTAAAGTGGATCATCACTTTGCCACTCAAATCCACTCTGAATCCATCCAATGTCTTCCATGATGGCCAGGAGTTGTTGACGTCTGAGTTTGAAGCGCTGGTTATTCCGGCGCAAGGATCGTTTGGCTGTCCGTTCAGCAGAAGCACTGACCGAGTTTCCTTTGGAGAACTCATCTGCATCTCTGGTGTCGATCGGTACGATATGGACACCTGCGTCTAGAATTTTTCCTGTTTTTTTGTCTTTGTCTATTGCGATCATGCCCCAGCCGATCGAAGAAATACCTAAATCTAATCCGAGTACTTTTTTCATAACAATGAATGATCTATCTTTGAATCACCAATTCTGAAGCTAATCACAATAAGGATGTTTCCGTTGTGAAAACAATCAAAGCGGCCTTCGGGTCGCTTTTTTTTGGTGTTAATATCGGGAGTATCACCAATACTGTCAATACGGCAAGGATAAATTCCAGACTCTGATCTTCGGATTGGGCACTTCCTTTGCAAGGATCGTTCATTTTCCTTCTTGTCATTTAGAGTTGATGATCAACTCCACACCTCACCTATCCCTGCCTCCGCCCCTGGGCGGTAAACCATGGGATGGCCCTCTGCACCCGGCGTAAACCAGAAGGCGAAACCGGTTGTTATCCTGTCTATGAACAACAAATCCATCGCTCATTTCTATCGGGTCGACCAGCCGCACATGGTTGGCGACGGCTTTAGGGTCAAAGGGTATCTGCCCGGACCACGGAATCTGCAACAGCAGGTCAGTCCATTCTACCTGCTGGACTATAATTCACCACACTTCTTTCCGGCGACGGATACTCCGCGGGGTGTTGGCGTCCATCCGCACAAGGGGTTCGAGACGGTGACCATCGTCTTTGAGGGTGAGTTGGCCCATGCCGATTCCACAGGCAGCAGCGGCACCATCGGCCAGGATGAGGTGCAATGGATGACGGCCGGTGCCGGAGTGCTCCACAAGGAGTTCCAGACACCGGAGTTCTCCCGAGCCGGTGGGGTCCAGCACATGCTCCAGCTGTGGGTCAACCTGCCCGCCAGGCACAAGCAGCATGCCCCCAGATATCAGACCCTGACCAGCGAGAACATCCCGGTGGTCAAGCTGGATGAAAACGGGAGTATCGTTCGTGTCATTGGAGGTGATTATATCGGTGTCCAGGGCGCTGCGGAGACCCTCAGCCCGCTCAGCCTGCTGGATATCCGGCTGGTGCCCGGTAGCCAGACCAGTATTCCGGTGCCGTCCGGATGGAACGCGCTTCTCCTCCAGGTGGATGGCGAGGCCATCATTCAGGATTCACAGTCGTCCGAGGAAGGCGATATGGCGGTGTTCGGGAACGAGGACGGCCAGGTCACCATCCGGACCGAACAGCACCCCTCCCGCTTCATCCTGATGATGGGCGAACCCCTGAACGAACCGATCGCCGCCTACGGCCCCTTCCTCATGAATACCCAGCAAGAGATCGTCGAGGCCATCCAGGAGTTTCAGAGCGGAAAGTTCGGCATCCTGCACTGACGCATCCGCAGGAGTGTACGGCACCCCATTTACCGGATTCACGATGGGTGATCTCCAGGATTTGTTGTAATTTCCTTGCATGAACAAGGCGTACATTCTCCTCCTGACAGGTCTGACCTTATCCGCCATTTCCCTCCGGGGGCAGTCCGACTATTGCACTACCCTGGATCAGCAAGGGCTGATTTTTTGCGATGACTTCGAAAGCAGCGAACCCCTGACCGGCCGTTACTTTGAGGTCGATGACAACAACGGCGAGTTCGGTGTTCAACCGGGTGTGGGCCGCGATGGCAGCAAGGGCGTGCGCGGCCTGTGGCAGGAAGGGGAGGTGGATGCCGGTGGATTGCTCAAATCATTCGGCCGCACGCCTTCCAATTATATCGGACAGCATGCGAATCTGCCCGACAGCAATTTCATGGAGGTCTACTGGAAGCTGGATGTGCGCCATCAGGAAGGCTGGCAGGGCAATGGTCCGGCCAAGTTGTGCCGGGCCCTGACCATGGCCAATGCCAACTGGGCCACGGGCGCCATGGCGCATCTCTGGACCGGAGGACCGAATGATCAGTATCTGGGCATGGACCCGGCCAGTGGCATCGATGTCAACGGCAACCTGGTGACCACCACCTATAATGATTTCGCCAATATGCGCTGGCTGGGTTGGAAATACGGCACGACCCCCATGTTTGCAGACCAGGAGGCCGGAAAGTGGTTTTGTGTCGAAGGACATATCCGCCTGAATACCCCCGGCGAGTCAGACGGCGTGTTCGAGTTCTGGATCAATGATACCCTGCAGCAAGGCAGCTACAACCTCAACTGGCATGGCGACTGGAATGCCGATCCGGACCATTACGGGATCAATGCCCTGTTCATCAACAACTACTGGAATGCCGGTTCACCGGTCGAACAGGAACGGTATTTCGACAATGTGGTCATCGCCACCCAGCGCATCGGTTGTCCGGAGCCGGTGACCCGGGTGGAATCTGCGCCCAATGGCCAGGAGATATTCCGTGTCGGACCGGCCGGTTTTGAATGGGACCTTCTCCCCGGGTTGAGCGGGGAGGTCATCGTGTCTTCCGTGCTCGGTCAGGTTGCCCAGGTATTCCAGGTGCAGGCCGCCGGATTCCGGCCGTTTGCCCCGGAGATGATCCCCGGGATCTATTACTACTCCGTCCGCCTGTCTGATGGCCAGATCATCCACGGCCCGGCGCTGGTCAGGTGATCATTGCTAGAATCTGCCGGAATCCTCAGGATGGACATGCGACCCCTCCGGGGTCGAATATCTTGCTCATGGCAATTGGCTACAGACATGTGACCCCTCCGGGGTCATGTGGGATATTGCGCCCCTTCATGGCTTCCAGATATTCCGTTCACATTCGTTGGGCGCCGCCCAACGCTGGCGTATTGCGCCCCTTCAGGGCTGCGGCTGGAAAAAGTCAACACCTATTGACACCCTTTTAGAATACTCCCCATAAACCCATAAACGAATAAACCCATAAACGAGAAAACTCATAACCCAATAACCCAATAACATCATCACCGCCACCACCAACGATAAAAGATTGACCAGAAGATCAGACTGCGATCTGCTATCTCGGGTAGCTATATTGCGCCCCTTCATGGCTTCCAGATATTCCGTTCACATTCGTTGGGCGCTGCCCAACGCTGGCGTATTGCGCACCTTCAGGGCTGGATCCAGGAAAGGTCAACACGTGTTGACATACTTTTAGAATACTCCCTCATAAACCCATTAACCCATAAACTCATAACCTAATAACCTCCTCAACTCCTCCACTCCTCCACCTCTCGACTCCCATCTGCCATGGCAAGATGGGAATCGTCGAATCGTCGAATTGGAGAACCGGGACGATCATCCTTTGCGCCCAGACGATTCTGTCTGGATCCGGACTGTAAACGTCCGGGGCTTGGCCCAACGCTGGCGTATTGCGCACCTTCAGGGCTGGATCCAGGAAAGGTCAACACGTGTTGACATACTTTTAGAATACTCCCTCATAAACCCATTAACCCATAAACTCATAACCTAATAACCTCCTCAACTCCTCCACTCCTCCACCTCTCGACTCCCATCTGCCATGGCAAGATGGGAATCGTCGAATCGTCGAATTGGAGAACCGGGACGATCATCCTTTGCGCCCAGACGATTCTGTCTGGATCCGGACTGTAAACGTCCGGGGCTTGGCGTCTTCGGTACGCCATGAGGCGTGTGTCTATATTAATTAACCATTAAACCCAGTATCATGAAAGGGATACACAGGCCAATTTGCCGTTCAGCCTGAAGCAGCCGGAAGGCATGAGGAGGAAACGAACCATGCTAAGTTTCTGGTCAAGCGATTATGCGAGCCGTAACACAAGTGAACCCGGTAAGGCTTCGTTACGCAACACTGCAGTGGTCAACCTTCCGAAGATGGCGAAACCTGAAACATATTGGGAAGAAACGGTAAAACGCACCAATATGGCTGCACGGAGTAGGACGGGATGGCGCGTATAATGAGGGAGACACATGAACATGGGATCCCCTAACGCCATGTAGTAGACCGCTACATGGGCGAGGGAGTCGGAGATGCCCATAGTACTGCTGATACTGAGGACAACATAACCACAGAGGAGAGGAAGGGGCATTACTATTGGAAACGTTTTAGATAACAAAATGACTACCTAAATGGAGAAGCGAAGTATCCTAGAAAAGGTACAAGCGGAGATAGAAATCCTGGAGCAGAAGAAGCGAAAGGATCAAAGTACGCAGGACAGGTGCAGGCTATTTACAACTAAAACTATATCAGAAAGCCAAGCAGGAAAGTAAATTCAAGTTCTACATACTATATGACTTCAAAATCAGCCTAAGCTACATCATGGAGGGGAGGCCTACCGACGATGTAAATCGCGAAAAGGATCAAAAACTCCCGGCGTGGATGGGCTGACGTTTAAACAGGTTGAGGATACTGGGCGCGAAGCATTTCTCGAAGCAATTAGAGAAGAGCTACAAGAGCACAGATATAAAACCACAGCCAGTCAAACGGAGTCATGATAGAGAAGGAGAACGGCGGACATCGACCATTGGGGATACCGACCATTAAAGACAGGATAGTACAACAAGCCTGTAAAGATGGTCATTGAACCAATATTCGAGGCTGACTTTAACGAATCATCCTATGGGTTCAGGCCGAAACGATCGGCAAAAAGAAGCGATGGCTGAAATTAATGGGTAATCTGAGTGAGGAAAGCACGTGGTATACGATGCGGATTTAAGCAAATACTTTGACACCATCCCACACGATAAGCTAGTGAAGGCTTTGGAAGAGCGCATATTGATCCCCGAATAATTGTGTACTAGTGAAGCTATGGCTAAAGTCACCAGTAGTAGAGAGTGATGGAAGGTATAGTGGAGGAAAAGGACAATCGAGAGGGACGCCCCAGGGCGGCGTGATATCTCCACTGTTAGCGAATATATACATGAACCTTCTAGACAGAATTGTCAACAAGATGAATGGCTATTTCGCGAACCTGGGGATACGGATGATCAGGTATGCGGATGACTTCATATTGATGTCACATGAGATCAAACAAGAAGTAATCACGAAGCTGCATGGATACCTCAACCGCATGGAACTTACAATCAACGAAGAAGAAAGCAAGCTGGTAAATGCGGGAGAAGAGCCTTTTGATTTTCTTGGATTTACCGTACGATATGACAGGAGTATACTATTTAAAGGCAGCCGCTTTTGGAATATCTTCCCAAAGCAGAAAGCTCAAAAAGGGATACGAAAAGCGATCGATGTGATGAAACTCAAGTTGATAGGTCACTACCCGGCAAAACAGGTTGCTTCAGAACTCAACCCTATAATCAGGGGTTGGATGAACTACTACAAAATCGAAGGAGTCAGCTACACACAGGCGGCATTCAGGAAGCTGAATGACTACCTTAGAATCCGTCTGAATAGATATTACAATCGTAAAAGCCAGAGGAAATCGCGCCTTCATGGTCAGGAGGCCTACGATCTATTAACCAAGAAATTTGGTTTAATAGTACCGTATACGACCAATGGTTTACGACCTGTGTATGCCCAAGGACGAAACCAATAGGAAAGCCGTATGCGGGAAAACCGCACGTACGGTTTGACGAGGGGGTGAGGAGTAGCTATCTTGGGGAGTATTCTAAAAAGTGTGTCAACACTAAGAAGGCCAGGGATACCCTTAAACTCCTGGCCGTAGGCGAAAAGGCATCCCAGGCTCGACTATGCAGCATTTGAGCGCATGAAGGATTATCCAGCCCCAGATGGGAACCTGTCGGGGAAAAACTCCACGAACGATCTGGCCATTTCTGGCCAACATCTGACCTTGCGCTTCCAGCTTTTTGTGTTGTGTTGCAATGTCAAATATAGCAGCTTCTCCAGGGCCTGTTCATTGGTAAACGCACCCTTTGTCTTTGTCGTCTTCCTTAGGCACCGGTGGAGGGCCTCTACCGCATTGGTCGTGTAGATGCTTCGCCTGATTGCTTCGGGATAATCAAAGAATGGGGTCAACTCGGACCAGTTCTTCTCCCACTTCTGGCCTATGGCAGGATACTTCTTATCCCATTTTATCTTGAAGCGGTCCAACTGTTCTGATGCTGCTTCAACACTGTCCTGGCTATAGATCTTCTTCAGATCCGAACAGATCGCACGACTATCCTTCCAGGATACATGTCGGATACTCGTGCGGACCATATGGATAATACACCGCTGGACGATCGATCGGGGGAATACGTTCTCGATCACCTCACTAAACCCGTTCAATCCGTCCACACAAAAGAAACATACGTCCTGTACACCTCGATCCTTCAGGTTTTCCAGCACTCGACCCCAGTGCCGTGCACCCTCGCTTTGGCCTATAAACAGACCGAGTACATCTCGCTCTCCTTCCAGATTTACGCCGAACACCGTGTAGACAGCCTTGGATACCACCTGACGGTTCTCTCTGATTTTGAAGTGTATGGCATCCAGATAAATGATCGCATAGACCTCATCCAAAGGCCGGTTCTTCCAGGCTGTGATCTCATCCAATACTCGATCTGTGATCGTGCTGATAAAGGATGGACTGTAGTTCAGACCGTACATCCTTCGCATGTGCTCACCGATGTCCTCATAGCCCGTTCCCATGGAATACAGCGTCAGGATCTGTGCCTCAAGTTCAGGGGCTATACTGCGTTCCCACTTCTTGATCAACTCAGGCTCAAAGCTCCCTTGTCGATCACGGGGAGGCCGCACTTCAATAGGGCCCAAACCTGTTCGAACCGTCTTGCGTGTATACCCATTGCGCCTGTTCCCTGGCTCTTCTTCCGAGGATAGGTGATCTTCCATCTCTCCCTCGAACGCTGCAGTCACTATCCTGCCAATCAGGTCGGTAAGCGCTCCGCCTTCTCCTGTCAACCCTTTACCAGATCGAAGCTTGGATATCGCTTCTCGCTCAAATGCTGCATAGTCGAATACTTCTTCCTTCTTTTTCTTCATTGTGTCAATTTAAGCATTTCTCAATTCTTGCCTTTGACACACTTTTCTGAATACCCTCCTATCTTGCTGCTCCTTACTCTACTCTACCGTTTCCCCTCATAAACTCATAAACTCATAACACAATAACCTCCTCCACTCCTCCACTCCTCCACTCCTCTACTCCTTATCTTTACCCCATGGAAGCATATGCCCAGGCATTGGTGATCGCCATTCCTTTTTTCATCCTGCTCATCGGGATCGAGGCCTTGGCGGCCTGGCGGATGGGGCTTTCCATCAACCGGGGTGCGGACATGATCTCCAGTCTCAGTTCGGGGATCACCAATGTGATCAAGGATGTATTGGGGTTGACCGTGGTGATCATCAGTTATGCCTGGCTGGTGGACCATATCGCCGTGGTATCCATCCAGGCGACCTGGGCTGTCTATCTGGTGGCCTTTATCGTCCTGGATTTCGCGGGCTACTGGATGCATCGGCTGGAGCATGAGGTGAATGTGTTCTGGAACCGGCATATCATCCATCACAGCAGTGAGGAGTTCAACCTGTCCTGCGCCCTGAGGCAGAGCGTGTCCAATGTCACCTCGTTCATTGCCCTGTTCATGATCCCGGCGGCCCTCCTGGGTGTGCCGGCGCAGGTGATCGGTTTCATTGCACCGATCCATCTGTTCGCCCAATTCTGGTATCATACCCGGTTGATCGGCAAGATGGGCGTGTTGGAGGCGGTGCTGGTTACCCCCAGCCATCACCGGGTGCATCACGCCATGAACGATCGTTACCTGGATCGCAATTACGGGCAGATCCTGATCATCTGGGACAAGCTGTTCGGTACTTTCCAGCCGGAATTGGCCGCGGAGCCGCCGGTGTACGGGGTAAAACGCCCGGTGCGGACCTGGAATCCCCTCCTGATCAATGTGCAGCATCTCTGGCTCCTGATCCGCGATGCCTGGCGTACGCGGAGCTGGTGGGACAAGGTCCGCATCTGGTTTATGCCCACCGGATGGCGTCCGGCGGATGTGGCCCAACGGTACCCTGTCGACCAGGTCGATTCCCCTGACCAGTTGCAGAAATACGACAGTCATCCGGGGCAGGCGCTCCTGCTATGGGCCTGGACCCAGCTGGGGTTGACCCTGGCGCTGATGTTCTGGCTGTTCCTCCGGATCGGGGAGCTGCCCTTTTCCCAGATCCTCCTGTACGGTCTTTTTCTGGTGGTCAGTGTATTCAGTTATACCACAGCGCTGGATCGCAGTCGTTGGTCCGTAGTCGTGGAAGTCCTGAAGGTGGCCTTCGGGATCAGCATGATCGGGGTCCAGGGTGGGGGATGGTTCGGATTGGAATCCTCCCTGCCGATGGCGGGGTGGTCCCTGGCGGGGGTATGGGTGATGTTCCTGGCCGGTCTAGTGTGGCTCCGGTCAACACCGCCCGGGAGTAGGCAACCTGAATTCCAGACAGGATCACCGGTCAAGTAAGTCAATATGAACATGGGAAGAAGAGAGATCTGCGAGGTCGTATTGCTGGTGTTGCTCGGACTACAGGTCAGCAGGGCGCAAACCGGAGAGGTGACCTTCCAACATTTCTATCACTGGGATTACACCATAGACGTATCCTATTTTCAGGAACATGCCATTCCACGCATCCTGTATGCCGCCAGTTCCCGGGCGAAAAATACACGGGACCTGGGCGGGTTTTATGCGATCGATGATCGGCAGGGACATCTGTTCCGGATCGTACCCCTTGATCCCGATCGATTTGGTTCCTATTCAGCACAGTTCATGTCCGTTCCGGGTGTGCTCGCCCCGGTGATTGACCGGTCGTATGCCTATCGATGGCCGCTGGGTCCGGCAGGAAATGCCAGACAAAGCCAAGCGGACCTGGCTGGGGAAGATCCGGTGGTGACGCTTGTCGGGCAACCCGGCGACACCGTGTATGCCTGCCGGGATGGTGTGGTGCTGAATCGCCCATCGGGAGGACCATTGTCGCCAGGCCTCAACACCCGCGTGGATATCAGTCACCCGGATGGGGGACAAATGAGGTACCTGAACCTGGATCCGAAGCATTGTTTTGTCGGTATTGGCGATCGGGTGGTGCGCGGCCAGCCGCTCGGGAGGTTGTCCGGGGTTGGCCAGTTGGAGCTGGTGCTCACCACCCTGGATACGGTTTCCTCTCCATATGTCTTGCCATGGGAGGGGATGCCCTTCAGGAATCTGTATACCCATGTTCATGTATTCCACTTTGCCAGTGAAGAACTTCCTGGGTCGTCTCCATCCGGCATGGCGTCGACCGATATCCAGGCTTTGTCCGGAGCAGATTTTTACCCTACGGTGGATCGGCTGCTGGACGTCCATCGAGTGGCCGATCAGGTTGCCGTGTTGGCACAGGTCAGGCAAAAATGGCTGGGGATCCTGGGTGATTCGACGCAAACAAATCGTGTATTGGGTCAGATGACCTATGGTGTCCTCAGAAACGCGAGTCTAAAATATCTTCGGAATTATATGAAGAAGGATCTGGCCTTGGGGGAATCCGTCGCGGAGCAGTTCGACGTGGAAGATATTCGGATGATCAGAGAGGGTGCATTTGGTAAATTGCTGAATTTCGAAGGGTTTGTCCACGGAGAGGACCTGATGGAAAAGGATACGGCATCTTCCATCTGGGATGAATTGGCCTGGTATGATATCCGGGACGGGATGTGGGTGGCTGAGATCGGGGCAGGGGAAGGATTGATCTCCTATGTCCTGGCCTGTCACTATCCGGCACTGCGTATTTGCTATCAGGATATCGAACCGCGAAGGCTCGATTTTGGAAGAAAGATATATGAAACCGATTCCCTGGTGAGCCTACCGCTCCGATTGTACCCTGTTTGGGGAAAAAAGAAGGATACCCGATTGGAGTCCTTTCGTTTTGACCGGATCATCATTCGGGACGCTTTCCATCATTTCAAGAAAAAAGAGGATATGTTGGCCTCCATCCGTAAATCGATGGATGCCGGATCACAACTGATCATCAACGAACCAATGGGGGAATTGGACCCGGATACGGGTTGTGATGACACTTTGACCAGTGCACAGATCCGTCAGATCCTTCTGGCAAACGGTCTGGCGATCCTGGAGGAACATGTGATCGAGGAGGAGAAGGAGATCTGGTTCCGTTGTCGTCTCCGGGATTGACATGCGCCTGCGGGCTTACAGGTGGAATCTGGATGTAGATTGTCATCATGAATTTCAGGGAGATCAAGAGAGAGACTACTGAGATAGGGTATGTGGACTATGAGGGAAACCATTGAAATGGTTTCATGGGTCCTGTTTATCCTCTTCCCCGGGGTTAAAACCCCGGGCTACAGCGTCTTTGGTTAAGAATTTTGTGCAATCCAGGCGTCCAAATATCCCGAGGACCAAAAGGTCTGGATCCGGCCCCATTCTGTCATTCCAGGTAAGGAAATTGAGCCCTTCAGGGCTGGGTCCAGGAGAGGTCAACACGTGTTGACACACTTTTACATTACTCCCTAGAAACTCATAACCTCATAACCTCATAAACTAATAAACTCATAAACTCATAACCTCATCACCGCCACCGCCAACGATGAAGGACCGACCAGAAGATCAGACTGCGATCCGCTATTTAGGGTAGGGATATTGCGCCCCTTCAGGGCTTCCAGATATTTCGTTCACTTTCGTTGGGCGGTGCCCAACGCTGGTGTATTGCGCCCCTTCAGGGCTAGACCGGAAAAGGTCAACACCTATTGACACACTTTTAGACTACTCCCTAGAAACTCATAAACTCATAAACGAATAAACTCATCATCTCCTCACCGCCCTTCCGACGATGAATTCCCGTCCAGCCGATCAGGCTCCATTCTGCCATTCCAGGTATGGATATTGCGCCCCTTCAGGGCTTCCATGTATTTCGTTCACTTTCGTTGGGCGCTGCCCAACGCTGGGGTATTGCGCCCCTTCAGGGCTGAAGTCGGAAACGTGTTGACACGCCTTTTAGCACCCTCCCGAACACTGCCGAAGGCAGGCACTCAATCACGAAATAACTCAATCACGAAATAACTCATAAACTCATAAACGAATAAACTCATAACCCCATAACCTCATAACCTCCTCCACTCCTCCACTCCTCCCCTCCTCAACCTCCCTCCACCGGTGTGGGGTAGATCTCCTCATAATCCATGGTCTTCATGGTGGTGACCCGGCGATTGATATCCTTACGCGAGAGGTGCTGAGGCGCATCCAGGCCGGCAGCAGCGGTCAGTTCCACCACGCTTTTCACCGTTTCCCGGTGGAAGTTGTAGACCCGTACGGATTTGTCGGTGATATCCAGTCCGCGGATCAGGCGCTTGTCCTGCGTGGCCACTCCGACCGGACAGGTGTTCTGGTTGCATTCCAGGGCCTGGATACAACCCAGGGCCAGCATCATGCCCCGGGCGCTGGCACAGACATCGGCGCCGATGGCCAGGGCACGGGCCAGGTGGAAGCCGGTAAAGATCTTTCCCGCCGCAATGAGGCGGATGTCCTTGCGCAGCCCCATAGTGATCAGGGTGTCGTGCACAAAGACCAGCCCGTCCCGCAAAGGCATGCCCATGGAGTTGGAGAATTCCACTGGTGCCGCGCCAGTGCCGCCCTCCCCGCCGTCGATGGTGATGAAGTCAGGGAGGATCCCGGTCGATTTCATGGCCTGGCAAATGGCCAGGAATTCCTCCTGCTTGCCGATACACAACTTGAAGCCCACCGGCTTGCCTCCGCTGAGATCCCGCAGCTTGCGGATGAATTCCATGAACGACACCGGATCATGGAAAGCCGAATGTCCGGGAGGGGAGAGGACATCGGTGCCCGGTCTGACACCTCGGATGCTCGCAATTTCAGCGGTGTTCTTCACCCCCGGCAGGATGCCTCCGTGGCCGGGCTTGGCCCCTTGTGACAGTTTCAGTTCGATCATCTTCACCTGGGGCAAGGTGGCATTGACCCGGAATTTCTCCGGGTCGAACCGACCATCCTCGGTGCGGCAGCCGAAGTAGCCGGTTCCCACCTGCCAGATGAGGTCGCCGCCCGGCTCGAGGTGATAGGGGCTGATCCCCCCTTCCCCTGTGTTGTGGGCAAAACCGCCCATCCGGGCCCCTTTGTTCAACGCCAGGATGGCATTCTTGCTGAGGGACCCATAGCTCATGGCCGAGATGTTCAGGAGACTCGATGAGTAGGGGTGCCGGCAATTCGGACCACCAATGATCACCCGCGGATCCATTTCTTGCTCGGACGGATGCCGGGCGTAGATGGAATGCTCCAGCCACTCATACCCCGTGCGGTACACATTCATCTGGGTGCCGAAGGGCGTGGTATCGTTGGCCTTCTTGGCGCGCTGGTAGATCAGGGTACGGAAGATGCGGTTGATGGGGCGACCCTCCGTATCGGTCTCCACGAAGTACTGCATGATCTCCGGCCGGAAGGATTCCAGGAGGTATCGCAGGCGGCCCACCACGGGGAAATTCCGCTTGATGGTGTGCTTGCGTTGCAGGATGTCCATGTAGCCCATGATGATCAACGGGCCGACCACCAGGAAGAGCCACAGGATACCGGGTGCCCATGTGGACAGGGCTACCAGGGCCAGGGGGACAAGAACGGACAAGAGAAGGAAGATCTGACGAGGTTTCATAGGCCTGAGTGAATCAAAAAACCTGAAGATAACGGATTCAGGCTGGCCACGAGGGCGTGGCCGACGGGTCCAATTGATGAAGATCATGGACCGGGAATCCCGGTTTACTTGCTCCTCAAGGGAAACTGGCACAACTTTAGGACTTGTATTCCAGGAGCACGTGGATCTTGCATAGTCATGCTGATCCTTTGATCCATCCAGTTTTGATCCAAATACTATCCTGCCATGAAAATCGCCATCATCGGTAACGGCATCCAGGCCAACATCGGGGCCCTCTACCTGAAAAAGAAGTTCGGAGATCGTGTACACATTACCCGGATCGGTCCGGACGACCGAGGAGGGTTTCCCGTGGTCGGGGAATCCATCATCGAGATCACCACGCATTTCCTGGAGGAACACCTCGGCTTGGCCACCTATTTCCGCGACCACCACCTGCCGAAATATGCCTTGACCTACTATTTCAAGGTCGATCCCGACAACCCAGAAGATCGCACCTATTCCGTGCATTGCAATGAACGGGCACCGTCCAATTGCCGCATGGTACCCGGTTGGACCGGCCCGATGGACCATCCGCCATCCTGGCTGCTCAACCGCGATGTTTTCGACCGCGACCTGCACCAATGGGTTGACGACGAACCGGCCATCCGGCAGGTCAAGGGCCTGGTAGACGACGTGGACATCCATCCCGGCGGCAAACATCTTCTCCATGTCACCGGTACGGACGGGACGAAACAGACCGTGGAAGCCGACTGGGTGATCGATACCACCGGACGCCGCCAGCTGCTCGGCCGGAAATTCAACCTCGTGGTGAAGCCAGAGGGGCAGCGCGACTGCTTCTGGTTCCGGATCAAGAACTTCGACAAGAGCCTCCTGAAGAATGTCAACGCGCTCGGTCCCATGCCGGCCGGTCCTGGCGAGGAATATCACTACGAGCGGTATTACTCCACCCATCACTTCATGGGGAAGGGATTCTGGATCTGGTTGATCCCGATGAAAGGGGAGAACGGAGAAGACATGATGAGCATCGGCTTTACCTCCCACCCAGGCCATTTCCAGGGGAATGTGCGCAACATCGAGGGCTTCCTGGCGGAAACGGACAAGTCCCACCGGGTGGTCAGCGACCTGGTCCGCTCCGGTGAGGTGATGGACATCAACAAGATGGTCCGCTACCACTATGTCGTCAAGCAAGTGTATTCCCCGGACCGCTGGGCCATCATCGGCGATGCCGCCTACGCTCCGGATCCTCTCTTCTCCAATGGACTGGCCTTCGGGACCATCCAGTGGGACCAGATGGGGGAAATGCTCACCCAGGACCTGGAGGGCCGGTTGGAACCGCAATTCGTGGAAACGCTGTCCGACGCCATGATGGGTCCGGTGATCGCCACCCAGACAGCCATCACCAACTGGTATCCGTCCATGCACGATCCCTTCCTGAGTGCCATCCGCCTCAACTGGATCGAGATCGCCTATTTCTATGTCTTCCTTCCCCTGGTGGTGAACGGTTGCCACTACAAGCCCGACCGCCTCAAGCTGTTCAAGTTGTTGCAGAATACCTCGCAATCCCATCCGTTCGACATCACGCCGGACCTGATCGAAGCGAGGAACGCATTGGGCCAGGCCAAGCCCGAGCACTTTGTGTACATGGGCAAAGAAAAAGTGAATCTTCGGGCCATGGACATGCTGGACGACATCCGCGGCATCTATGAGCAGGGCGCCGAAGGCGGCCGCATCCGGAATGAATACAGCCGGCAGATCCTGGAGAAGGTGAAGGAGATGACGGAGGTGGTCAACTGATCGACTCCGTTTCGATATCCAAATGATCAACGACCAATGGGAGCCCTCCGGGTCCCGTTGGTCGTTGTGCTATCAGGCATAGGTCCAGCGATTTGCCAATCCCACCAGCGACAGCATCACGGGTCCTTCGATCAACACACCCACCACCGTGGCCAGGGCGGCGCCCGAATCCAGTCCGAACAGCATGATCGCGACGGCCACGGCCAGTTCGAAAAAGTTGCTGGCCCCGATCATGGCCGAGGGGGCGCATGTCCGGTAGGGGAGGCCCAGTTTTTTTCCCCCGAACCAGGTAATGAAAAAGATCAGGTAGGTCTGCAGTGTCAGGGGAATGGCGATCAGCAGGATATGGAGTGGATGGGTCAGGATCTGCTCGCCCTGGAAGGCGAATAACAGTACCAGGGTGACCAGCAAGGCACTGATGGAAAAGGGCTTGAGACGGGGCAGGAAGCGTTCGGTGAACCATTCCCGACCACGCGTCCGGATCAGCCAGCGGTTGGCCAGGTAGCCGGCTGCCAGGGGGATGACCACAAAGGCTACGACCGAAGTGGCCAGCACATCAAAGGGAATCCGGATGCCGGTGATGCCCAGCAACAATTGCACGATCGGGATGAAGAGGACGAGCAGGATCAGGTCATTGACCGACACCTGGACCAGGGTATAGTTGGGGTCGCCCTTGGACAGGTAGGACCACACGAACACCATGGCTGTGCAGGGAGCGGCGCCGAGCAGGATGGCCCCGGCAATGAACTGGTCGGCCTCCTCCGGGGTGATCCAGGCCGAGTAGAGATGGTCAAAAAAGATCCAGGCAAAGAAGGCCATGCTGAACGGCTTGATCAGCCAGTTGACCGTGACGGTCAGCGACAGGCCCCGGATATGCTGGCGCCAATCGCGCAGGGATTGAAAATCGATGGAGGCCATCATCGGGAAGATCATCAACCAGATCAGGATGGCGACAGGGATATTGACGTGGGCGATTTCCCATCCTGCGATCTGGCGAATGGCATTTCCGCCTGCTGCACCCACGCCTATGCCGATGGCAATGCAGAGGAGGACCCACCAGGTGAGGTGACGTTCGAAGAAGGAAATACCCGGATTACTCATGGGCCTGGATTTTGTTGATGACGTAGGCTAGTTCGGCAGCGATCTGGCCGCTACGAAGGTCGTAAGTTGCAGCCTCTTCCGGGGTGCCATCCGAGGCTTTGGGGTCGATGAACGGCAGGGGGATCCGGATGTCGGCTCCCGGAATGTAGGGACAATCTGTGTCGGCATCCGAGCAGACCATCACAGCAGCAAAGCCGGACCTCGGATTCTCGGGATAGTCATATCGTTTGCTGAACATCAGCATTGGACCTGATTTTGGACTGAACTTGACCTCGTAGCGAGGATTGTCCTGAAGTTCATCATAGATGGTGGTCTGGAATCCGGCCCGTTCCAGGGCCTGGACCGCACGGTGGTTGAAGGCAGTTACCTCCGTCCCGCCACTGAATGACCGGATGCGATCCCATCCGGCCTGTGCGGCCAGAGCCGCCATCCAGGCCTGGGCCAGCTGGCTGCGCCGGCTGTTGTGCGTGCAGATGAACACAACCTCGACCGGATCAGGTCGACCATCAAGGAGGCGCATCTTGATCCAGCTGGCCAGGCGATCAAGAGTCTCCCTCCTGGCTAAATCAGGATGGACAGATGGCAGTTGATCAACTGTCGAAGCCAGAGACGACAGGAGCGGTTGCGCGTGGATGTCCGACATAAGGAATGGAATGTGCAGGAGGATGCCAACCAGTGTGATCAGCAGCACCCGGGTTCGCAACATGGCTCAACCGGTTTTTCGCCATAGACGTTGATGGAAAAGATGCCGACCCGGCCTTCCCGAACCTGGTGGATCTCGTCGGCCGTGAGGTAGTTGGCCAGGATATCATCCGGGATCACGATGGCCCGTTCTTTCTGGACATGGATGCCCTTGAATCCGGTTTGGCGGATAAGATCGAGATACTCGTCCTTGAGAATGGCACCTGCCACACAGCCGGCATACATTTCGGCATCATTTCGCAGGCCATCCGGCAGCTCACCCTGGATGACCACGTCGGAAATCGAGAAATGTCCGCCGGGCTTGAGGATGCGATAGATCTCCGAGAAGGCCTTCTGTTTGTCGGGCACGAGATTCAGCACACAATTGCTGACCACCACATCGGCGCGGTTGCCCCCGATGGGCATGTCTTCGATATCCCCGAGCCGGAATTCGACGTTGTTAAAGCCGAGTTTTTCGGCATTTTCCCTGGCCTTGTCGATCATGGCCGGGGTCATGTCCAGGCCCAGCACCTTTCCACTCGGCCCGGTGATCTCCCGGGCGACGAAGGCGTCGTTCCCCGCGCCGGAACCGAGATCGACGACCGTGTCGCCTTCCTTGATCAGGGCGAATTCGGTGGGCAGGCCGCAACCCAGTCCCAGGTCGGCATCGGCGTTGTAGCCTTTGAGGGTGGAGTAGTCTTCACTGAAAATCGTGTAGTCGACCATAGAGCAGCCACCGGCCCCGCAGCAGGAGCACTGGTTCTGCTCTTTGGATTGATGCGCGATCTCGCTGTATTTGTCGCGGACGATGGATTTGAGGTCTTCGTGGTTCATGCGTTTATGAGTTTATGAGTTTTTGAGGTTATGAGGGGGGAGGAGTTGAGGGGTCGAGGAGTCCAGAAGGAAGGGTGTCAGTTCCTGTGTTCCTGGTTCCTGCGTTCCAAGTTCCTGTGTTCCAAGTTCCTGGTTTGTGTTTGCCTGATTCGTGTTGACCGTTTCGGTCATTTGAATTTTGAGTTTGGAATTTATTTGGAATTTGATTTTTGTGATTTGGCATTTCCACGATCAGTTATCAAATTGACCGATCTCTGAAAGGAATTGACCGTTTTGGACATTCGAATTTTGATTTTGGAATTTATTTGGAATTTGTTTTTTGTGATTTGTGATTTCCACGATCAGTTATCAGTTGTCGGTTATCAGTTTGACCTATCCCTGAGTCCAATTGACCGTTTTGGTCATTTGAATTTTGAGTTTGGGATTTATTTGGAATTTGTTTTTTGTGATTTGGAATTTCCACCGCGTTCTCTAGCAGCAGGAACTATCCGGTCCACAGCATCTGTCGAACAGGGAGAGAAAACGCTCACGGATGGTCCTCCATCGGTCGGTGTCGATGCAATAGCAGACGGAGGTCCCTTCGATATTGCCTTTGATGAGGCCGGCGGCTTTCAGTTCGCGGAGGTGCTGACTGACGGTGGCCTGGGCGAGGGGCAGTTCGTCGACCAGGTCGCCACACACGCAGGCGTTGACCTTGATGAGGTGTTCGAGGATGGCGATGCGGGCCGGGTGGGCCATGGCCTTGGCCAGGTTGGCCAGGTCATTCTGCTGGTCGGTGAACGCTTCGGTCTTGGTCAGTCCCATGATCAATTCATTGTTTCATTGCAATATTACGATGAATGACGTCATCCTGCAACTTTTGTTGAAAAAAGTTCTTCAACTTGTTGTCGAGCGCGTCAGTGGCTGTTGCCACTCTGGCCGGTAAAGGGTCAAGGGCAAAGGGTCAAGGGCCTTGAAGGTATCAGATGGAGTCCCTTGGCGTCTTCGCTTCTTCGCGTTTTCCCTCATAACCTCCAAACTCCCGCCGAGGCGGGCCGAACGCCGCCCCCATGTCCCCCTCAGCCCCCGATCTGTATCGCGGAGGTCACTGTCTATCGGAGGGGGTGGTCCGGCACCTTCCTGATCAAATACGACAGAAGATGCCCAGGCTGCCGGACCGGGGGAGGGCCTTGCCTCCTCGACTCCTCTTGTCAGAATCACGGATGCCCACGGATGAACGGATGACACGGATTTTCCCTAAACGTAAAGTAGCGAACGCCTGCCCGCCGAGGCGGGCCGAACGCCGAGCACCGAACACCACCCCATGTCCCCCTCAGCCCCCGATCTGTATCGCGGAGGTCACTGTCTATCGGAGGGGGTGGTCCGGCACCTTCTTGATCAAATAAGACAGAAGATGCCCAGGCTGCCGGACCGGGGGAGGGCCTTACCTCCTCTCATCACCACCGCACCAGGGTCATTTTCCCATCGGCTACTGAATTCCTTTCCCCTCTTCGAGCCGGCATTTGTTGAACGCGGCAATAGATGGGGTCCCCTGACAGGAAGACACGATACCCTGGACTTCACACCCCCACGATTCCGGCCGCCCAACCCTCGGTCAGATCATATGCCTGCTGACCCTCCTCGATGTAGAACTGTACCTGGAGCAGGAGCAGGTCCTGGCCCGGCCCCTCAGGTGATCGTTCCGGGATCAAGGTAATCTCGGAAGGGAGCTGCCCGCGTCCGAAGAGTTCTGTTTCCGTGTACACTGCATCCCCTTCCAGGGCAGTCGTGTCCAGTCGCACCCAGGCACTCCTGAACCGGACATGGGTGGCCGTCGGAGGCCACTTGAGCATGTTCGGCACCGATTCGATGCGGATGGTCCCCGTCTCCAGGTCTACCCTCCGATTGGCGCGCAGGATCTGGTCCAGGGGATAGGTCTTGTTGAGGTCGACCCCGAGGAGGATCTCCTTCCCCTCCGGCATGGTCATGCCCGGACCGACCGATCGATGGCCCCTCCAGGAGGTACGGTCCTTCTTCATCACCTGGTGCAGAGTGCTGATCAACCGGGAGGTCATTCGCGCATCCCCACAGGACTTGAACTTGTATCCCATCAGGCGTCGCAGCAAGGCCGCCACCTTGGTCACCCGACCAAATTCGGTGGCATTTTCCATGGTCCGCTCGAATTGCGGGCTGTTTTTCACTTTTTCCGGGTCATGGCGATGTGTCCGGCGCACCAGGTACCCTTCCGTACGCGAATGGTAGAAGGTGAGGTCGTCCATCGTACCGGTGACTTTGAAAAGACTGGTCAATCTGGGCATGGTCAACTGGTTTGAAGCGTGATGAAACAGTTGCTGGAGAGCGTATTTCCTCCAGGGTATACCTAATCATAACGTTTAAACGACGTATGAATGATATAAAAATAACATGAAAATGAAGTATGGATGAAGTAGGTATCAAGTAAGAATCAAGTAGGTATGAAGTATATATGAAGTATATATGAAGTATATATGAAGTATATATGAAGTATATATGAAGTATATATGAAGTATATATGAAGTATATATGAAGTATATATGAAGTATATATGAAGTATATATGAAGTATATATGAAGTATATAAACGTACTCTGGACTACGCTCCGGATACAGCTTTGCAGGGCTATGGGAGTACCTGTAGAGAATTGCCTCAGCAGCCAGGATGTGGGTGAAGAATGCCGGTAGCAGCTCGCCCCCGAGTACTCGGGGCCCTTCGCTGTTCGCAGAGTACGTCTGTGGCTGTCGCCACTCTGGCCGGTAAAGGGTCAAGGGCGAAGGGTCAAAGGACCTGAAGGAATCACATCAGCCACCTTGGCGACTTCGGTACGCCATGAGGCGTGTGTCTATATTAATTAACCATTAAACCCAGTATCATGAAAGGGATACACAGGCCAATTTGCCGTTCAGCCTGAAGCAGCCGGAAGGCATGAGGAGGAAACGAACCATGCTAAGTTTCTGGTCAAGCGATTATGCGAGCCGTAACACAAGTGAACCCGGTAAGGCTTCGTTACGCAACACTGCAGTGGTCAACCTTCCGAAGATGGCGAAACCTGAAACATATTGGGAAGAAACGGTAAAACGCACCAATATGGCTGCACGGAGTAGGACGGGATGGCGCGTATAATGAGGGAGACACATGAACATGGGATCCCCTAACGCCATGTAGTAGACCGCTACATGGGCGAGGGAAGTCGGAGATGCCCATAGTACTGCTGATACTGAGGACAACATAACCACAGAGGAGGAAGGGGCATTACTATTGGAAACGTTTTTAGATAACAAAATGACTACCTAAATGGAGAAGCGAAGTATCCTAGAAAAGGTACAAGCGGAGATAGAAATCCTGGAGCAGAAGAAGCGAAAGGATCAAAGTACGCAGGACAGGTGCAGGCTGTTACAACTAAAACTATATCAGAAAGCCAAGCAGGAAAGTAAATTCAAGTTCTACATACTATATGACAAAATCAGCCTAAGCTACATCATGGAGGAGGCCTACCGGCGATGTAAATCGCGAAAAGGATCAAAAACTCCCGGCGTGGATGGGCTGACGTTTAAACAGGTTGAGGATACTGGGCGCGAAGCATTTCTCCAAACAATTAGAGAAGAGCTACAAGAGCACAGATATAAACCACAACCAGTCAAACGAGTCATGATAGAGAAGGAGAACGGCGGACATCGACCATTGGGGATACCGACCATTAAAGACAGGATAGTACAACAAGCCTGTAAGATGGTCATTGAACCAATATTCGAGGCTGACTTTAACGAATCATCCTATGGGTTCAGGCCGAAACGATCGGCAAAAAGAAGCGATGGCTGAAATTAAGGGTAATCTGAGTAAGGGAAAGCACGTGGTATACGATGCGGATTTAAGCAAATACTTTGACACCATCCCCACACGATAAGCTAGTAGAAGGCTTTGGAAGAGCGCATAGCCGATCCCCGAATAATTGCACTAGTGAAGCTATGGCTAAAGTCACCAGTAGTAGAGAGTGATGGAAGGTATAGTGGAGGAAAAGGACAATCGAGAGGGACGCCCCAGGGCGGCGTGATATCTCCACTGTTAGCGAATATATACATGAACCTTCTAGACAGAATTGTCAACAAGATGAATGGCTATTTCGCGAACCTGGGGATACGGATGATCAGGTATGCGGATGACTTCATATTGATGTCACATGAGATCAAACAAGAAGTAATCACGAAGCTGCATGGATACCTCAACCGCATGGAACTTACAATCAACGAAGAAGAAGAGCAAGCTGGTAAATGCAGGGAGAAGAGCCTTTTGATTTTCTTGGATTTACCGTACGATATGACAGGAGTATACTATTTAAAGGCAGCCGCTTTTGGAATATCTTCCCAAAGCAGAAAGCTCAAAAAGGGATACGAAAAGCGATCGATGTGAAACTCAAGTTGATAGGTCACTACCCGGCAAAACAGGTTGCTTCAGAACTCAACCCTATAATCAGGGGTTGGATGAACTACTACAAAATCGAAGGAGTCAGCTACACACAGGCGGCATTCAGGAAGCTGAATGACTACCTTAGAATCCGTCTGAATAGATATTACAATCGTAAAAGCCAGAGGAAATCGCGCCTTCATGGTCAGGAGGCCTACGATCTATTAACCAAGAAATTTGGTTTAATAGTACCGTATACGACCAATGGTTTACGACCTGTGTATGCCCAAGGACGAAACCAATAGGAAAGCCGTATGCGGGAAAACCGCACGTACGGTTTGACGAGGGGGTGAGGAGTAGCTATCTTGCTGCTCCTTACTCTACTCTACCTTCTTTGCTTTTCGCCGTTCGCCCCCCCGAGTACTCGGGGTCGGGGCTGTTCGCAGAGTACGTCAGTGGCTGTCGCCACTCTGGCTGGTAAAGGGTAAAGGGCAAAGGGCGAAGGGAACTGAAGGAACCAGATCAGCTGCCTTGGCGACTTCGCAACTTCGCGTTTTCCCTCATAACCTCCAAACTCATAACCTCCAAACTCATAACCCCATCACGGATCCATCCTCACCCGGATGACGACGCCGGAAACCAGGGTCAGAAAGCCTACTCCAAGAATAGCCCCATCCAATGAGAACAGGTCGGCCACGACTCCTGTGTATTCACATGTCGTAAGACTACGCCCTTGGTTCGGGATTCAACAGGTGATCGACCTTACAGATTTTCCTTTACACCATTCTGGTTGGCCATCCGCTGTCGAGGTCAGGAGTTGCCTCAGACTACAGGTTCCGGTACCATTGGACCATGGGAATGCCGAAGGCACCGACATCTCCATTCGTCACCACTCCGGTGAACCCGATTTGAAAGGCCTTGCCCGGTGCCTGATGCCAACGAATGCCCGGGATAAGCAGGGCGAATCCGGATGGACCATTACCGCCGAGATTCGGGCTGATGAACGAATCGAAAACAAACGAGATCTTTCGTCCTGCCTTGGTCATTCCGGCTATGCTGAACAGCGCTCTCCCGGAGCCCTCACTGTCGGCCCAAACCGCACCGTACCCCCCGGAAAGGGCCAGATTGGAACGACGGTCCCCGAAGGAGACTGTAGCAAAGGGAAGCACACCGCCAGCACCCAGATCTGCCCAGGAACCGGTTCCGGCCAACAGGCCGATCGCGCCATGGGCATTGTCACCCAGGGAAAAGCTTTTCTTGATGGTGCCGATCATAGGGACACCTAGCCAGGAGGTCATAAATCCAACACCTACATTCTTTCCGATACCGAATTGGAAATCCGGACCGATCAGGCTCCACTGGACGTAGGATTCCCCTTTGCGAATAGGCAGGCCGTTGGTGGTGATAAAATATCGGGTAGCGAACCGGTCCTCTCCGATAAACGCTCCGTTCTGCGAGAAGTCTTTCTTGGATAATGGCGATATGCTGGTGATCATATGCTGGGGCACATAGATCTGGCGACCATCCTCCATTTCGATCAACACTTCCCGGGGGTCCTGGCTGATGACCTTGCCGATCAGTTCCCCTCCATCGGTCTTGAGAATCAATTGCCAGGCAGGCTGCTCTTGTGCCGTCGTGTCCGTTTGTCCATAGACCTGTCCAACACCGAGAATCAGGCAGAAAAAAAGAAAACCATACTTGTTCATGACATTCAGCTTGAAAGATGAAAAATCCATTTCAACATTCTGCTTCTGTTGGTATGTCATTCGTGCTGGATCGGGCCGGCAACCCTCGGATATTCCTGACCGGCATTCCGGCCACTCCGGGAATTCGCTTGCACGCCTCCACAAGATAGTTCTTTCCTACTTTATCCCGTTCAAACAAGAATCGGAGCGTTTGGCCTGAGCTTGTCGTGGTCAGAACCCGTCCCTTCAGGTGCTCGTTCAAACGGGTTCTTCCGATGCGTTCAACAACTCTCTCAACTTGAACTTCTGGATCTTGCCCGTCACCGTCATCACCGCACTGAAGTCATCCATGATCTTCAATTGCCTCGGGATCTTGGGCCATTCCAGGTTGCCTTCGCACCGGGCCTTGACCTCCTCCAGGGTCAGGTACTGGCCGGGGTGCAACTTGACCGCCAGCCCGACCACCTCCTGTAATTTGGGATGGGGAATGCCCACCACCTGCAGCATCTCCACCTTGTCCGACAACAGGGAGTGCAGGGCTTGTTCCACTTCGGCCGGGTAGACATTATGGCCTCCGACGATCAGCATTTCCTTCAACCGGCCGACGATCCGATAGTACCCGTCCCTGTCCCGGATGCCGAGGTCGCCAGATCGCAACCAGCCGCCGTCCAGCATGGTCTTCGCGGTTTCTTCAGGCTTCTGGTAATATCCTTTCATCACATGGAAACCGCGCACCACGATCTCGCCCACCTCGCCGTCCGGCAGTTCGTCCAGGGTGGAGGGGTCAATGATCTTCGCCTCGGTATGCTCGATGGGGCGCCCCACGGTACTGTGGCGTTTTTCATAGGGATCACTGGCATAGGTCTGGTGGGTGACCGGAGAGGTTTCGGTCAGCCCGTAGGCAATGGTGATCTCCGTCGCGCCCATGCGCCGGGTCACGGCCTCGAACAGCTCCTTGTCCACCGGGGCGCCGGCCATGATCCCGGTGCGCAGGGAGGACAGGTCGTAAGCGGCGAAATCGCGCTCATCCAGCTCGGTGATGAACATGGTCGGTACACCATAAACCACCGTGGCCCGCTCCTGAGCGATGGCTTCCAGGGTATTGTGCGGGTCGAAAATGGGGCCGGGTATGACCATCGTCGCCCCACTCACCACGCAGCCCAGGTTGACTAGGATCGACCCGAAACAGTGATAGAACGGTACCGGGCCACATAGTCGGTCCTCTTCGCTCAGGAACAGGTGGGCCGTGGCGATCCGGGCATTGTTCACCGTGTTGTTGTGCGTCAGCATGGCCCCCTTGGGGAATCCGGTGGTACCGGATGTGTACTGGATCATGGCCACATCTTCCGCATCCACCTGCTGCTCGGCTTGATGAAGGGTCGCATCGGAGACCCCATCCCCCGAGGCGATCAGGTCCTCCCATCGCATCATCCCCGGATGTCGCTGATCATCGACGATGACGATCCGCCGCAAGGCGGGGAATTCGGCGACCTGGAGGTCCTGGTCTTCCGGCAACCCGGACAGTTCCGGGATCATGGCCTGCAGCGTGCCGAGATAATCGTAGACAAAGGGCTTGTCTTTCCCAGGCTTTTCGAATCCCTTGATCATCACCAGTCCCCGGGTGTCCGATTGTTGGAGCGCATAGGTCAGCTCGGCTTGTTTCCACTCGGGATTGAGGGTGATCAGGATCGCTCCGATCCTGGCGACAGCCAGTTGTGTGAGCAGCCATTCCGGGACATTGGTCCCCCAGATGGCGATATGGTCTCCCTTCTGGAAACCGAGGGCGATCAATCCCCTGGCTACGCGATCCACTTCCTGGTCGAATGCCTGCCAGCTTCGTTGCCAGCGAGGTTTCCTGAACAGGATGCCGGGGCGATCGGGCCATTGTGCGGCAGTGGTGCGAAGGGCCTGCCCAATGGTCATGGAGACGAGCGGGGTGGGATTTGGATGGGTGTTCATGATGCTCTTGTTTACAAGGGAAAGGTACCCTTCCTGATGGTCCGACCCGTTGATCTTCGTTACAGGCTGGATTGATGGTCATCAGGCACGTGGCCCCGTCGTGGTTCGGGGTATGGTGGCAGCGATGAAAGAGAGCTATATTCGCAGGAACTTTTTAAACAACTTCATTGGACAACTCATGAAAAATACCCTGCCACACATCATTGGCCTGTTGGCCATCGCCGTCCTGTTCAGCAATTGTGCGTCCCTGACAGGATTTCAGGATGGCCGCACTGCGGGCAAGGATAGAGGCGATCTGACCGCATCCCTGAACGTGTCCCAAAGTCCTGATTTCAATGACTGGGCCGATCAGGATGACACGGTCCAAAGTTTCATTCCCGATCTGTTCCTGCCCAATATCGAGATCGGTGGTCGATATGGCATTGCCGAGAATCTGGATATCAACATCAAGGTCAATACCTATCTCAACCTGAACCTCGGGGCGAAATATCAATTCTTCGGGGATCGGGAATCACCGACTGCCCTGGCAGTCGGCCTGGAAGTCGGGACCTTCGGGCTGGTGTCCGGCCTGTGGAATGTGCAGGTGCCTCTCTTTTTCTCGGTACACCCCAGTGAGCGCTTCTCCTGGTATCTCAGTCCGCGATATATCTATCAGTTCACCGCCTATACCGGCGCGGGGGTCGGACTGAACTACCTGGGCGGGAACACGGGCTTTTTCTTCGGTGATCGCCACAAGTTCGGCCTGGATATTGGCTACTATAATGTCGGAAACAGGACACTGAACGGCTCGACCGGTCTTGTGCAGGTCGGTATCGGCGTGCGCTTTTCCCTGAACAAGGACTAGGAACGTTCTCCGCAAGCAATGGAAACAACGCCAGCTCCTGTTCGCAAGAGCTGGCGTTGTTCATATGGGCCTACAAACCGGCGCTGATCAGGAAGGCTGCCGCGAAGGCGATGATGGCATACAGCTCCGGGAAAACGGCCAGGACCATGGTCTTGCCAAAGACATCATGACCGGAGGCGATCCCCTCGATCCCGTAGGCGACCACCTCACCCTGCTTGATCGCCGAGAAGAGGCCCACCAGTCCGAGGGCCAGTCCGGCGGCCAGGACGGCGGCCCCCTGGTACACGGTCAGCTCGCCCAACTCCTGGATCTTGCCGTTCATCACAAAGAACCCGGCGAACCCGTACAGCCCCTGCGAGCCCGGCAGGGCACTGAGCAAGAGATAGTTGCCAAAGGCATCCGGCTTCTTCTTCAGGGCGCCGATCGTGGTCTTGCCCCCGGTGGATACGCCAATGGCACTGCCGACCCCGGCGAGGCCGATCATCAATCCGATACCGATATACGCGAGAATTACTGCGATCATGATTGTGGTTTTAAGCGTTTTGCAAATGGTGAATACGGTTTTCCGCCTCCGGTGAATCCGGCATTCTTATAGAACTCGACAAAGGTGAGACGCATCGGGTGGACAAAGGCACTCAGCGTGGCAATGCCAAAATTCATCCCATGCCCGACGAGCAGGATGAGCAGGAAGAAGAACCAGCCCGGGATGGATCCGTCGCCCTTCACGCTCAGGGCGATATCGTTGACCACCAGCCCGAGGATGGACGAGGAAAGACCCAGGGCGAATAGCCGGATATAGGACAGCAGGTCGCCGAATAATCCGGAGATCCCGTACAGGTCCCACAGCCCGAGACCGAACCTCTTGAGGATGCCTGCCTCCGGATCACTGAACAACAGGATCAATACCAACCCGGCACCGATGAGGATAGTGGATACCAGGGGCAGCAGGGCATACCAGAGGAGGGTGAGACCGATGACCAGCAGGATCCAGCCGATGCTGCTCACGCCGTACACGAACCCGAATTGGCGGCTGCGATTGACCGTGCGCAGGACCATGCCGAAGAGGATCTGCACGAGGCCGATCCACAGGGCCAGCTGGAACAGCTGGTCGGCCCCAAGGAACTGTCCGGCCAACCCACTGAACGGGCCGATCCGGCCCAGGTCGGCCCCGAAGATCGTCCCGGTGAGGATGCCGGCCAGCATGGTAGCCAGGCTGAGCCATTGGATCAGCCGGAACAGGGATCGCTGATGGGCCAGGGAGGAGACCAGACTGGCCACCGTGGCCCCGAGGAAGAGCAGCAGCCCATACCCGAGATCGCCGAGGCACAAGCCGAAGAACAAGGTGAAGAACGGAGCGAACCAGGGGGTCAGGTCCATCTCGGTGGGCATGGGCAGGGAGAACAGCTCGACGATGGGGTGGAACAAGCGGGCGAATCGATTATTCCTCAGCAACACCGGGATATCCTCCCCCGGCCGGGGGGTGCGATCGCGCCACACCACATCCATGTCCCGTAGTGCTTCGGCCAGGGTGTCCATTCTGGTGGAGGGGATCCAGGCCTCCAGCAGCATCAGGCGGTCATCATGTTGCCCGACCGTATGGTGGAGGGTCTCGGTCCAGGACATCTCATCCTGCAGGGCATCCAGTTGGTCGCGGAATATCTGCCGTTGACGGGCCACCTGGTCCAGGGCCAGGTCGCTTTCCGCCAGGCGGATCTCCAGGACCTTCAGGTCGTCGAGCAGCGACTTTTTCTGGAACCGGGGCGGGTCCGTTCGCTGGGCCCCAGCCAGGTCCGGAAGAGTCTGACCTTTCTGGAGAATAGCGAAGGACACCTCGGCCTTGTCGCGTCGGATCACTCCGAGCAGATGGTCGTCCGACCACTCCTGCCGGAAAGCAGACGAGGCACAGCGATAGAAGCCCGCATATACCCCCCTGGCCTGCAAGGCGTCGATCTGCTGCCAGGGAATGCCGTCCCAGGGACCGAGAAGGTTCAGCCTGGCCCGGGCCTGTTGCTGGGCCTGTTCCAGGGCGAAACGTTCTTCCCGCAGTGTCTCGAATTGCGCGGCCAGTTCTGGGGCAGTGGTCCCAGTAGCCGGGCCCTGGGCCACCTGTCGCTGTTCCAGTTCCATCCAATGGCTGCGGTACCGGCGGATCGTTTGCAGCAATGGTTCCCATTGATCCGACTCTCCCTCACTGACCGGATGCACATGGGCGATGCCCAGATCCCGGAGTCGCTCCAGGAAACGGGTGTAGTCGCCGTGATGGACCAGGAAGGTGGTATGTCGCATCGATACGATCATCGGGCCAGTTGTTCTTTTTTCTTCTTGACGATCTTCTGGGCCGCCTTGGCCAGGTTCTCTTCATCCTCGAGGAAGCGCTTGATCCGCCGGATGGCATCCTCGTGTTCCGGGATCTGCACCTTCATGTAGAGATTGAGCTTCTGGGTCGTCTTCTTTCGCTCATAATCCAGCAGGTCCATCTGCCGGCGCAGGTAGTGGCAACGCACGTGTTGCCGGACAGCAGCCTGTAGTAGCGGGATGCCTTCTGCCAGCCACAAGGGCTGATGGATCATGGCGACCGGAGGATCCTGGAAGGTGATCGTTTCCAGAACCTGGAATCGTACCCCGGCCAGTTTTTCCCAGCGAGTGGATACCTCCCGGATCTGCACCAGGTCCGTGTCAAACTCCTCCCACAACTCCCCGGCACGCCCGGCATCCTGCAAGGCCTGCCGATAGCTCGCCTCGGCCTGATCCAGCTGGTGATGCAGGCGCTTGACCTCCAGGCGCAGGGCGGCTTCCTTGGCCTGCAGCGTCGGCACGGCGGCCAGGCGGATCTTCAGGCCTTTCTCCAGTTCCTGGAGCGCGATCTTGTTGTATTGGAATCGCAATGCCATCAGCCGGGCCAGTATTGGGTCATCCATTCCTGCTTGATGGCCACCTCCTCCCGGGAGAAGTGGGCCGCAAACAGCTTCCAGACAGTATCCAGCATGGCATCCATGTCCATGGTCACATCGATGGCCAGGATCTCCCGGGTGTATGCCTGGGCGAAGGCCATGGTGCGCTGGTCGTAATCGGTGATCTCGAATCCATTCTCCTTCTTGGTACGGGCCTCCTGGGCATCGGCGTAGAGGCGGATGGCGGTGTTCATCACCTGGGGATGATCCGCCCGGGTCTGCTTGCCGATCACCAGCTGCTTCAGTCGCGACAGGCTCCGGAAGGGATCGATGATGATCTTGCCGGTATCGCTGTCCTTGCGGAGGAACAGCTGTCCCTCGGTGATATAGCCCGTATTGTCGGGGATGGCATGGGTGATGTCCCCCTGGTTGAGGGTGGTCACGGCCAGGATGGTGATGGAGCCACCGCCGTCGGGCAATTGCAGGGATTTTTCGTAGATCCGGGCCAGATCACTGTACAGCGATCCCGGCATGCTGTCCTTGGAGGGGATCTGGTCCATCCGGTTGGCCACGATGCTCAGGGCATCCGCATACAGGGTCATGTCGGTGAGGAGCACCAGCACATTCTCGCCCTGCTCAACCGCAAAATGCTCGGCGGTGGTCAGGGCCATGTCGGGTATGAGTAGCCGCTCGACCGGCTGGTCCTGGGTGGTATTGATGAAGGCGATGATCCGGTCCAGCACCCCGGCCTCGCGGAAGGTCTGGCGGAAATAGACGTAGTCATCGTAGGACAGGCCCATGCCCCCCAGGATGATCCGGTCGGCTTTGGCCCGGAGGGCCACCATGGCCATCACTTCGTTGTAGGGTTGATCCGGATCGGCGAAGAAGGGGATCTTCTGGCCACCGACCAGGGTGTTGTTGAGGTCGATTCCCGGCAGTCCGGTGAGGATGGGTACGGAAGGCTGGGCCCGCCGTACCGGATTGGCACTGGGGCCGCCCAGCTCCGTGCCGTCGCCTTCGGGCAGGGGCGCGCCGTCCAGGGGCTGACCATAGGCATTGAGGAAGCGGCCCATCAGGTGGGGACCCACCTTCAGGTTGGGGTATTTGCCGAGAAAGACCACTTCCGCATGATTGGAGAGGCCTTCCGTGCCGGCAAAGATCTGCAGGGTGACCACGTCCTTGCGGATACGGACCACCTGGGCCAGCTGGCCATCGACCAGGGCCAGTTCCTCATTGTGTACCCCGGACGCCCGCAGGGTGCAGGTCGCCCGGGTGATGTCCTCCAGATGGGTGAATCGCTTGGCAAATGCTTTGATCTCCATGGTCAGACGGCCAATTCCGTGGCTTGTTCGGCCAGGATCCCTTCCAGTTCCTGATAGTGATGTTGATAGTCTTCGGATTCCCAGGCGGAATAGTTCATCTGCCGGATGGCATTGATCAGCCGCTTGAAATATGGCCGCACCTGCTGGAAATCGTCGAAGCGGAAGGGGCGATGACAGATCTCCAGCACCAGGGTGCTCATGGCATCCTGGCGGGGGAGCGGGCACAGCTGGTCGACCGGGTCAAACGCATCCTGCTGGAGGAGGACGAAGTCGATCAATTCAGCCCGCCAGAAGTCGAGGTGGTTCTCGATGGATACGCCGTCATCCCCGAGGATATTGATCTGGTCGCCGGCCTCCTTGCCTTTGAGCAGCAGGTTGGACAGGGTGCGGGCATTCTCGATCCAGTGGGGACTGACCTCCCGGGCGGCATAGTCCTGGAATTCGGGGTAGTCGAGGTACTTGGAATAGCTTTCCAGGGGCTCGATGGCCGGGTAGCGCTTGCTGTCGGCACGGCGCTGGTTGAGCGCATAGAAGCACCTGGCAGCTTTGCGGGTCGCTTCGGTGACGGGCTCCTTGAAGTTGCCACCGGCCGGGGACACCGTGCCGATGAAGGTCACCGAACCTGTCTGGCCATTGGACAGGGTGACCATGCCAGCCCGGCTGTAGAACCGGGCGATGGTGGCACTGAGGTCCATGGGAAAGGCATCCGGACCGGGCAGGTCCTCCAGGCGGTTGGACATTTCCCGGAGGGCCTGGGCCCATCGCGAGGTCGAATCGGCCAGGAGCAGGACGCGCAGTCCCATGCAGCGGTAGTATTCGGCCAGGGTCATGGCGGTATAGACGGACGCTTCGCGGGCCGCGACCGGCATGCTGGAGGTATTGGCGATGATCACCGTGCGGTCGATGAGTTGCCGGCCGGTGCGGGGGTCTTCGAGTTCGGGGAATTCGGTGAAGATCTCCACCACCTCATTGGCTCGCTCGCCGCAGGCGGCCACGATGACCACATCGGCATCGGCCTGCTTGGCCAGGGCCTGCTGGAGGACGGTCTTCCCGCTCCCGAACGGACCGGGAATGAATCCGGTGCCCCCTTCCAGCATCGGGTGCAGGGTGTCGACAATGCGGACACCCGTTTCCAGGAGTTTGCCGGGGCGCATCTTGCCGGCATAGACAGTGAGGGGCTCCTTGACGGCCCAGTTCTGCACCATGGTCACCGGGAGGGTGTTGCCGGCATCTGATCGCAGTACAGCGATCTCCTGCCGGATGGTGTACTCTCCGGCCGGCACGAGGCGGTCCAGCGTCCAGGTGCCCTGGAGGGTGAAGGGGGCCATGATGCGATGGGGGAGACCTTGTTCATCCACCTCGCCGAGCCAGTCGCCCGCCCGGATCGGATCACCCACGGTGGCCAGGGGCACGAATGACCACCGATGGTCCGGGTCCAGGGGCTCGGACCGGAGTCCGCGCTGCAGGAAGATGCCCTCAAACTTGTCGAGATCATTCTGGAGCCCATCGTATTTCTTGCTGAGGATGCCCGGCCCCAGCTGGACCACCAGCCGCTGGCCGCTGAAGATGACCGGGCTGCCCACGGTCAGGCCCCTGGTGGAATCGAAGACCTGCACAAAAGCGGTGTCGCCGGTCACCTTGATCACTTCGCCCAGGAGGCTGGCATCGCCAGCCTGTACCTGGCACATCTCATTCTGAAGAACCGGTCCTTCCGGACGGATCTCGACCAGGTTGGCCGTGATACCGGTGACCGTGCCTGTGGTGGGTGATGTCATATCAGTTGGAGGTGATGGTAGTGATCAAATGTTGGAGTCGTTGTTCGCCGGGAGTGACCTGGAAAGCGGACCACCGGGAGGCGATGAATATGCGCAGGGCATAGCTGACCAGGGCATCGATGGAGAAGGGGTCAAACTGGATGGTCTGTTCCAGATGGTCCCAGAGCCAACGGTCGATGGCCTGCTCGCGTGCCCAGAGATCGGTATCGCGGAGGGTGCGGTTCAGCTCCTCCGGCAGGGGAGGCCATTCTTCGCCAACCAGCGAGGTGAGCTGCTCCCTGTCGGGATGCACCCAGGAGGGGAGATCCTCCTGCGACCAGGTGGACAACCGCAACTGGACGGATAACCGGGCCCAGGCAGACAGCAGGGGGCTGGGTCCCTGGATCAGCCAGGCCAGGTAGTCGGTATGGAGCAAGCGGTCCGCCTCAGCGAAGGACCATCGGGCGTGCTGGAAGGCATGGAGGAAGGATGCCCAGTATGGATAGGGGCTGGTGTCGCCACGAGCGATGCGGGCCAGTTCATCCTCGTTGAAATTGCCTCCGGCCAGGAACCGCTTCTGATCGAAGAGGAGACTGAGCAGGTTCTCATGGTCGATGGGCAAGTAGACCAACTGCAAGAGGTCCCGATCGTCGGGATGAAGCAGATAATGGTAGGCATGCGCCAGATTGACCAGTCGGACCGGATCACTGGAATCCCATCGGATCGCCGGCAAGGCGGCGGCTATGCCCGGGTATGTCCGATCAGCCTGCTTCATGGTCGGGTCGGATGATCTGCTGGATTTCCTGCGACAGATAGGGCATCAGGAAGGCGATGAAGTCTTCATCGGTAAAGGAGAGCTGGTATTGCCCTGAATGCTCCTGGATGCGGAATCCGGCACGAATGCCGGGGTAAGGTTGGATCAACGGTTGCTGGCGGAGGACATCTTGCAGGGAGGCATTCAGCTGATCGCGGACCTGGGCTTCCTCTTCCGGAGCAAGCAGGATGGTCGGATCGCCGGCATCGGACAGGGCCATCCGGTCGACCACCAGGCGGATCAGTCCGGTGATGGTGTCTGGCTGCTGCAGGGCGGCTCGGACCGGCTCTGAGAGAGCCTTTTGCTGCAGGAAGGACTCCAGGGCATGGCGGAGCGTGCTCAGGGTCTGTTGGGACGCCAGCCGGAGTTCTGCCTGGGCCCGTTGGGTCAGGTCTGCCGCCTCGCGTCTGGCTTTTTCGCGGATGTCCAGGGCTTCCCGGTCGGCCAGATCGCGGATATGTTTGGCCTCCTGACGGGCGGCGTCGAGGATCGCCCTGGCCTCGGTTTCGGCTTTTTGAATCCCCTCGTCGTACAGCTTTCGTGTGAGGGCTTCCAGTTGCTGGTCCATGAGCCTGATGAATTGATCCAGGGCTAAGGTAGAGGCTAGGGAAGGGATGGAGCCATGACCTCGGTCAACAATCTGTTTAATTTAAGTTAATTCTAATCCCGGGTTTCATGACCATACGGCGGCACACCGGGCCGCAGATCACCCGGCCAGGCCGGGACCAACAGGGAGAACGGCCAGCCAGGTCGGGGTGGTTTGAGCACCTGAGGTGGCTGACCTATCTTCGTGGAATGAAGATCCATCCATCACAGCTGGAGGCGGCGGGATATGTGCAGAAGGAAGCCCTGGTGCACGAGGAGCTCGTGGCCTTTATCCGGGTGCATCTTCAGGTCGGGAACCGCTGGACAAGAGGGTATACCCTGGCCAACCTGCTGGCCTTCGGACTGGTGGCCGGGCTGATCTTCGTGATTGTGGCAGAAGGCGGAGACATTCTCGATGAAGTGTCCCGGATCGGCCTTGGATTCGCCCTGGCCTTCCTGCTGGTCGTCCCGCACGAATGGATCCACGGACTGGCCTATCGATGGGTCGGAGCTCCGAACATCCGGTATACGGCGATCTGGAAGAAGTTCATCTTTACTGCCCAGGCGCCCGACTTCGTGGCCAATGCCCGGGAATTCAGGATCGTGGCCCTGGCACCCTTCGTCCTGATCTCCACCGCGCTGCTGATCCTGTTCCTGCTCATTCCCGATCACCGGTTGATGATCAGCAGCATGCTTCTGACCCATACCGCATTCTGCAGCGGTGATATCGGCCTGTTGAGCTATTTCCATCAACATCGTCAGGAGGCGTTGGTGACCTATGACGATGCGGACGGACTGCGCAGCTATTTCTACGTCAAACCTGATTGATCGCGCCTTGGCCCATCCAACTCCCCGACCGGTTCACTTCGCCCATGCCAACGGGTATCCTCCAGGGTGCTACCGGCAGTTGATCGATGCCTTGCCGGTAGATGGACCGATGCTGGCCATGCCCTTTCGGCCTTTGATGCCCGGTACCTCTCCCCACGAGCTGAAGGATTGGCATGATCTGGTCGACGACCTGATCACCTGGCTGGACCAGCATTCGTTTCAGGGAGGGATTGGCATTGGTCATTCCCTGGGTGGGGTGGTGACCTTGCTGGCCGCCAGTCGACGCCCTGACCTCTTCCACCGGATCGTTCTGCTGGATCCGGTACTGCTTCCCCGGCGGATCTATACCATTAAATCCCTGATGCCGCGCATCCTGCACGAGCGGTTGATCCCCTTGTCGCGCATTGCCCGCAAGCGGCGGTATCGTTGGAAAAGTCGAGAGGATGCCTGGGCCCATCTGCGGCCGAAGCGGGTCTTTGGCCGGATTTCCGATGCCGTCTTCCGGGATATGCTGGAGGCCATGCTGGTGGAGGAGCCGGACGGCAGCTGTCGGCTGGCCTTTTCCAAAGAGTGGGAGTCCAGGATCTATGCCACGGTGACCTTTCCCTGGCAGGCGATCAGAAGGGTCAACGTGCCGATGCTGGTGGTCCGCGGTGCGGATTCGGATACCATCTTGCCCCGATCCTGGAGCCGGTTGCAGCGGATCCGACCCGATGTTCGGTATGCCAGCATAGTGGATGCGGGTCATTTGTTTCCGCTGGAAAAGCCGGCGGAGGTGGCTGAACTCATCCGTCAGGAAATCGTGGCCGGCTTGTGATCATTTCGCTCTGCCGGTTGTTCTAGGGATAGATAAATGATGATTGCGCCAAGCACATGAAGTCAATCGCTCAATGGCTGAAGAAGTACTGGACGAACACCCGCAACCTGTTGCGGGACAGTTGGCAGTCCGGTCTCTCCCCACACCAGTGGGGTTTGGCGGTAGCCGTGTCATTTCTGTGGGGGACCATGCCCATGCTCGGCTTGGTCACGGCCTTGAGTTTTTTCAGCGGGTGGGCGCTGCGGGTGTCCATCCCCCTGGTCGTCGGGCTCACCTTTGCGATCACCCCGATCCAGGCTGCCATGGTGGTGCCCTTCATAAGGATGGGGGCCCGATGGTATCCCATGATGGACGGATTTTCCCTGGACCTGGCCGGCATGGTGCCATGGCTGGAACAGGTCGGCGTGTGGCAGATCCAGGCCCTGGGGGCCTGGCTGACGGTGATGGTGCCGGGTTCCGTGGCATTGTATGTACTGGTTCGATTGGCCTACCTGGTCCTGGACCGGATCAAAAGGAAGCGTTCCCTGGCTTGATCCCCCAGGTATTCGCTATTCGCTATACGCCCTTCGCTTTTCGCACCCGAGGACTCTGGTCGTTTCGCCCCTCGATTCATAACCTTATCACCTCATCACCTTCCCCCATTTGGGCAGGAGGCTTGATGTGGGCGGGTGAAGGGAAAAAGGTGAACGGTCAAGGGCAAGGGGGTGACCTATCCCTAAATAGAGTTGACCGTTTTAGAGGTTGATTTAAGAATAAGGTTACTCTTATCATCACCTTTCTTTTTTGCTTCTTTTTTCTTTGTTAGAAACTCAAAAGATTGTGGATAACTCAATAGGGTCTGCTCAAATGCTCTAGGGCTTAACCCACCCAGAGCCTTATGGGGACGTTCATTGTTATACAGGTTTACTGCCCGTTTGGTTTGGATCTGTAGGCTCTTGAAGTCCTTTGGGTCGAAGTGTTTCAGATAGCTGTTCTTGATCGTCCCGTTGATACGCTCTGCGTGAGCGTTTTCATAGACTGAAGTGCACATACTGTTGCGCATACTGCCTGCCTTCCTGGTCAGGGCTGTAAATGCCTTGGCGTAGTATTGGCCTCCACCATCCGAATGGATGATCAAGTCTTGCGTCTGGGCTCGATTCAGGCCCTTAAGGGCCATTTGTAAAGCGGGAGAGTAGTCTCATGGGTCGCCAGGGTTTTTGCTCACGCTAAAGCCTCTGAGATATCTGCTGTACAGATCAAGAATGAAGGTGAGATAGTAAAACCTTTCACCGATCTGATAGTAGGTGATATCACTACCAAATGCCTGGTTGACTCCTGTCAACTCGATATCGGCCAACAGGTTCTTGAATCGGAGTACACCCTGACTATCGGTAGTTCTTCGATAGTTGCGTTTCTGCTCCAGAACAAACCCATGTGATTGATAGACAGGCCTCAAAACCGATCTCTGCCCATGGTCTGAGGTGACAATAGCCTGTACATCGATTCTGCACCCATGGCCGGATGGTCTTGTCTCACCTGATGCATGACTTTCACCATCTGGGCCTGTTCGTCCTGCCGGATTAAATATCTGTCCAGCCGCTGGTGGAAGTTTTGCTTGGTCATTCCTGTAGCCCCGTATACTGCATTCATTGTCCAGCCGTGTTGCGATCTATTCTCCCAATACCAGATGAGGTGTTGAACCACGCTTTTTTTTTTTAAACGGATGCCGTATTCCTGTTCGGCCAGATCCATCATCTTCTCGTAGAACTCCAGCATGATCTGTTTTTGGCCCACCAGCTGTTCCAGCTCTTTGATCTTCTCCTGCAATGCCTTGATCTTACGTGTGTCACTCATTGGCTCAACCACTTGTTTAAGATCACGTTGATACAACTTGGAGTACTTGTACAGCCATTTATAGACGGATGTAGTAGAAACGTCATACTCCTTGCTTACTTCCCGAACGGTAGTCTGGTTGCGTTCAATCTCCCGGACCTTCTTTTTACGGAAGCTCTCACTAAAGTACCTGTTCTGACGACTCTTTCGATCTCTGTACGCTTCTAATGTAGCCATTTTTACCTGGTTTTTAACCCGGAAAAACGGTCAACTCTTTTCGGGGGTAGGACAGGGTGACCTGTCCATGAATACCTAATAAGGAGATTCTTGAAGCAGATTCCTGTCTAACAAAAGAGAAGGAAGAAAGCCAGCATGCAGGCGGACCCTGTAGGGGGCCAATATGGATAGCCCCGGGTGGAACCCGGGGTTTCTTGCGAAATGAAAACCAACCCCGGAGGGGTTGAATAATGGTCTGTCCAAGGTTCGAAGATGAAAACAGTTCCTTTAGAATTGACGGTAATGGGAAAAGGACAAAGGGTCAACTCTTTTCGGGGGAAGGACAGGGTGACCTGTCCCTGAATACCTAATAAGGAGATTCTTGAAGCAGATTCCAGTCTAAGAAAAGAGAAGGAAGGAAGCCAGCGGGCAGGAGGACCCTGTAGGGGTCCAATATGGATAGCCCCGGGTGAAACCCGGGGTTTCTTGGGATATGAAAACCAACCCCGGAGGGGTTGAATAATGGTCTGTCCAAGGTTCGAAGATGAAAACAGTTCCTTTAGAATTGACGGTAATGGGAAAAGGACCTTTCGGGGGAAGGACAGGGTGACCTGTCCCTGAATACCTAATAAGGAGATTCTTGAAGCAGATTCCTGTCTAACAAAAGAGAAGGAAGAAAGCCAGCATGCAGGCAGACCCTGTATGGGTCCAATATGGATAGCCCCGGGTGAAACCCGGGGTTTCTTGGGATATGAAAACCAACCCCGGAGGGGTTGAATAATGGCCTGTCCAAGGTTCGAAGATGAAAACAGTTCCTTTAGAATTGACGGTAATGGGAAAAGGACAAAGGGTCAACTCTTTTCGGGGGAAGGACAGGGTGACCTGTCCCTGAATACCTAATAAGGAGATTCTTGAAGCAGATTCCAGTCTAAGAAAAGAGAAGGAATTGGCAGGGGATGGATAGCCCAGGTGAAACCTGGGGTTTCTTGAAAACCAACCCCGGAGGGGTTGAATAATGGCCTGTCCAAGGTTCGAAGATGAAAACAGTTCCTTTAGAATTGACGGTAATGGGAAAAGGACAAAGGGTCAACTCTTTTCGGGGGAAGGACAGGGTGACCTGTCCCTGAATACCTAATAAGGAGATTCTTGAAGCAGATTCCAGTCTAAGAAAAGAGAAGGAAGGAAGCTGTAGGGTCCGATAGCCCCCGGAGTTTCTTATGAAACCCGGGGTTTCTTGCGAAATGAAAACCAACCCCGGAGGGGTTGAATAATGGTCTGTCCAAGGTTCGAAGATGAAAGCAGGTCTTTTAGAATTGACGATAATGGGTTAAGGACAAAGGGTCAATGGACCTGCGCTGAGCAGATCACATGCCTAGGCGTTTCCATCCACCTGACCATCCATTCCGGTCCTTTTCCCTAGTTTTGGTGGAACACAACGGATCGACCATGCTTTCACCCGGGCAGCGACAGGAATTGGCCGAGGCCCTGGTGGCCGAACTCGACAAGACCCGGTCGGCCATCACGGCTTACGAGGAAATGACAGCGCCGGTCAGTCCGGAGAATGCCATTGGTCGGGTATCCCGGATGGATGCCATCCAAAACAAGAGTGTGGCCGAGGCAGCACTGCGACAGGCCCGGTCCAAACTGGATGCCCTGGAAACCATGGAAAAGCGCCTGGATGATCCGGAACTGGGGATCTGCGTGAAATGCAAGCAGCCCATCCCCCTGAAGCGGGTGATCCTGATGCCCCAGAGTCCGTATTGTGTGCATTGTGCCAGTTGAATGGCCCGTTCCCTTCCTTCACCACATGAATGATCCGGCATGGATACGTTTCCCGAATTGACCACCGAGCGCTGTCGGCTCCGCCAGATCCGGCCGTCAGACCAGGCGGCGGTGTTCCAGGGGCTCTCCCATCCGGAGGTGATCCCGTATTACGGGGTATCTTTTTCGACCTTCGAGGAGACCGCCGAACAGATGCGCTGGTATGCCGATCTGGAAGCGAACCAGACCGGGATCTGGTGGGCGATCTGTGATCGGCATGACGGAACCTTTTTCGGGGCCGGCGGATTCAATGGCTGGGATCATACCCATCGGAAAGCCGAGATCGGCTTCTGGTTGTTGCCTGTGGCCTGGGGGAGAGGCCTGATGCAGGAGGTCATGCCCGAGATCTGCCGGTACGGATTCGACCGGATGCAGTTGCATCGGATCGAGGGATTTGTCGAATCAGAGAATGTGCGTTGCAAAAATGCCATGGCCAAATTGCCATTTCACCATGAGGGCACCATGCGTGATTGTGAGATGAAGAATGGAAAGTGGATAAGCGTGGATATCTATGCCCTGGTCCATTGAGGGAATTCGTGATCCGATGGCAATGGCTGGCGATGGGATAAATTTTCGTTTATTCGTTTATTCGTTTTTTCGGAAAAGGAAATTCTCCTCCACTCCTCCACACCTCGACTCCTCCACTCCAACCATGCGTCCATTCGTTTTTCTGATCCTGTTCATTCCATCTGCCCTTTGGGCCCAGGACAAGCCCTTCATCCAGGTGCTCGGCACGGCCCAGGATGCCGGCTACCCCCATGCCGGGTGCAGGAAGGTATGTTGCCTGCCGGCCTGGCAGGACTCCGTGCCTCGTGAGCCGGTCAGTTGCCTTGGATTGGTCGATCCGACCGGTGGGCGATCCTGGCTGTTCGATGCCACGCCCGACCTGCCCGCCCAGATGATGGCCCTGCAGGAATGGACCGGCAAGAACACCGTGGATGGGATCTTCCTGACCCATGCCCATATCGGGCATTATACCGGACTGATGTATCTGGGGCGGGAGGCGATGGGTGCTCAACAGGTACCGGTCTACGCTATGCCCCGGATGGAGGAGTTCCTGACCGGGAATGGTCCCTGGGGTCAACTGGTGGCCCTGGAGAATATCACCTTGCAATCCATCAAGGCCGGGATGGTGGTCGACCTCAGCGCGTCCCTGCGCGTCACCCCGATCCAGGTGCCCCATCGGGATGAATATTCGGAGACCGTCGGTTACCTCATCCAGGGGCCGGAAAAATCGGCCCTGTTCATTCCGGATATCGACAAGTGGTCGGAATGGGACCAATCGCTGATCCCCTGGGTTCTGCAGACAGATTGGGTATTCATCGATGCCACTTTTTTTGATGGTACAGAATTGCCCGGCCGGGACATGAGCGAGATCCCGCACCCATTCGTGGTGGAGACCATGGCTTTGCTGGAGGGATTGCCGGATGAACAGAAGGCCAGGGTCTTCTTCATTCATATGAATCATACCAACCCGATGCTGGATCCGGGATCGGATGCTACCCGGCAGGTGTTGGAGGCCGGCTTCCAGATTGCCCGCACGGGGATGCGGTTCGGGATGTGAGGGGGGAGTCGCCGAACCGGATGTGAAGGGAAAGCAAATTCCAAAGGCTTGGAAGTCGGAAATCCTATTCGAACCAACTTCCCCTTGCCATCGTCTGAGGACTTTGTATATTGGTTCGTTCTTCCTCACGCACTAAATGTCCGTGCCTGTGAAACCTACCGATATCCAGGATCCGGAGTACTTCCACAAAGTGGTCGACTGCCAGTATGCCTGTCCTGCCCACACCCCCGTCCCGGAATATATCCGCCTGATCGCCGCGGGGAGATACACCGAAGCCTACCTGATCAACTGGGAGTCCAACGTGTTTCCCGGTGTCCTGGGTCGCACCTGCGATCGTCCCTGCGAGCCGGCCTGCCGGCGCGGCCGGGTCGAAGAGGAGCCGGTGGCCATCTGCCGGCTCAAGCGGGTGGCAGCTGATTTCAAGGAGGATGTCAATCACATCCTGCCCAAGGGACCCTTTCCTCCCAATGGGAAGAAGATCGCCCTGATCGGCGGTGGGCCCGCCTCCCTGACTGTCGCCCGCGACCTGGCGCCCCTGGGCTACGAGATCCATCTCTATGACGACCAGCCCGCCGGGGGCGGCATGATGCGGTCCCAGATCCCCGCTTTCCGACTGCCGGAGGAAGTCCTGAACGAAGAAGTGAACTACATCCTGGACATGGGCATCCATACGCAGTTCAAGACCTATGTCTCCAGCATGAAGGAGATCCTCGACAAGGACTACGATGCCGTATTCGTCGGCACCGGCGCACCGAAGGGAAATGACCTGGACAAACTGCCCGGGCGCTGGGATGATCCCGACAAGGTGCACATCGGCATCACCTGGCTGGCCAGCGTGGCCTTCGAACATACCCACAAGATCGGTAAGAAGGTCATCGTGCTGGGAGGGGGCAATACCGCCATGGACTGTTGCCGGACTGCCCGCAGGTTGGGCGGAGAGGATGTCAAGGTCGTGGTACGCAGCCCGTTCGAAGACATGAAAGCCTCTCCATGGGAGATCGAAGATGCCCAGATGGAGGATATCCCCATCCTGAACAACCACAACCCCAAGGCGTTTGTCACCAGCGAAGGGAAGCTCCAGGGCATGCTATTTGAGAAGGTACAGGCCCGATATGACGACAACGGCAAGCGAACCCTGGTCCCCACCGGCGAGGAGGTGTTCATCGCTGCCGATGATGTCCTCGTGGCCATCGGGCAGGGAAATGCCTTTCCATG
This sequence comes from Lewinellaceae bacterium, assembly GCA_020636225.1. GTDB lineage: Bacteria > Bacteroidota > Bacteroidia > Chitinophagales > Saprospiraceae > JAGNXB01. The sequence goes on from JACJYI010000003.1 coordinate 605,498, forward strand.
GATCGAGCGGGACCTCGGTCTGGAATTCAACCAGTGGGAATTGCCCCGACTGGATGCCCGGACCCTGCAGTCCACCCGCCCGGATGTCTTTTTTGGTGGTGACGCGGCCCTCGGTCCGAAGAACGTGATCACCGCTGTGGCCCAGGGCCATGAGGCAGCGATCTCCATCGATCTCTACTGCCGGGGCAAGGATGTGCACGATCGGCCGGCCCCTCGCACCAATCTCGCCCAGCAGAAAATGGGCCTCCATGAATGGATCTATGACAGTGCTGTCGTCCCCGACCTGCGCTACAAGGTGCCCCATGCCGACAAGAAGCTGACCCTGCAGGATCGGAAGAAGGAGGTCGAGCTCGGCTTTGACCTGGAGCAAGCGTACCGTGAGGCGGAACGTTGCCTGAATTGCGATGTCCAGACCGTGTTCTCCGAACCCAAATGCATCGAGTGCGATGCCTGCGTGGACATCTGCCCGACCTCCTGCATCTCCTTCGTGACCAACGGGGATGAGGCCGATCTGCGTACCCGACTGGTGGCGCCGGCCAACCAGCTGGACCAGGACCTGTATGTGTCCAAGCCACTGCCCACGACCCGGGTGATGGTCAAGGATGAGAACGTATGTCTGCATTGCGGGTTGTGCGCCGAACGTTGCCCCACCGCCGCCTGGGATATGCAGAAATATTTATACAACACGGCAAAAGCAGCCCCGTTATGGAAGCAGGAAGAGGTGGTGTGAATGATCTGGTGATCCGGTTTGCCAATGTGAATGGAACCGGATCGGCCAGTGCCAATAATATGTTCGCCAAGGCGGTGTTCCGGATGGGCATCCCCGTTTCCCCCAAGAATATTTTCCCCTCGAACATCCAGGGCCTGCCCACGTGGTACGAGGTCCGGATCTCCGAGAAGAATTACCTGGGGCGTCGGGAAGGGATCGACATCATGGTGGCCGTGAACCCCCAGAGCCTGGCCCGGGATATCGAGGTCCTCGAGCCGGGCGGATATCTGGTCTATGACAACAGCAAGGACCTCCCGCCGGAATTGCGCAGGGAGGACATCCATCTGATCGGCGTTCCGATGATCAAGATGTGTATCGAGCATTTTCCGGAAGCCCGGATCCAGCAGCTCATGAAGAATGTGGTCTACGTCGGGGTGCTGTCTGCCCTGCTGGACATGGAGGTGGAGGTGTTCAAGCAGCTGATCCGGGAACAGTTCGGGGAGAAGGAAAAGCTCATTGCCCTGAACGACAAGGCCCTGATGATGGGGCGGAATTATGCCCAGGAACATTTTTCCTGTCCGACCACCTTCCGCCTGGAGCGGCGGGATCTGGTGGGCGACCGGATCATGATCGATGGCAATACGGCCACCGCCATCGGCGCCGTGTATGGCGGGGCCACCGTGGCTGCCTGGTACCCCATCACCCCGTCGACCTCCGTGATGGATGCCTTCGCGGCCTATTGCGAGGAATACCGACGGGAGGAGAAGAGTGACCGGAAGAAATATGCCATCGTGCAGGCGGAAGATGAACTGGCCTCCATCGGGGTGGTCATCGGCGCTGCCTGGAACGGTGCACGAGCCTTTACGGCAACCAGTGGTCCGGGGATCTCCCTGATGAGCGAGTTCATCGGACTGGCCTATTTCGCCGAGATCCCGGCTGTGCTGGTGAATGTCCAGCGCGGAGGCCCGTCGACGGGTATGCCCACCCGGACGCAGCAGGCGGACCTGTTGTCCAGTGCCTATGCTTCTCATGGAGATACGAAGCATGTTCTCCTGTTGCCCAGTACCCCGGCCGAGTGCTTCGAGATGACCGCCCAGGCCTTCGACCTGGCCGATCGGCTGCAAACACCGGTGTTCGTGATGACCGACCTGGACCTGGGGATGAATGATCACCTGTCGGCTCCATTGGCCTGGGATGACCAGCGCCAGTATGATCGGGGCAAGGTGCTGACCACCCGACAACTGGAAGAGATCCAGGACTGGGGCCGGTATCTCGATGTCGATGGTGATGGTATCCCGTACCGCACCCTGCCGGGCAGTCATCCCAGCAAGGGCGCCTATTTTACCCGCGGTACCTCCAAGGATGAATATGCCCGGTACACCGAACTCGGAGCCGCCTATGTCCGGAATGTCGACCGACTGATGGTCAAATGGAAGACGGCAGCGACCCTGGTGCCCGGTCCGATCGCCCTGCAGCCATCCAACCAGAGTGACATCGGGATGCTGTACTTCGGTACGACCGGCCATGCCGCTCGTGAAGCCAAGGATCTGCTGCAGGCAGACGGCCAGGAGATCGATGGTTTGCGCATCCGGTCCTTCCCCTTCACCAGGGAGGTCGAGACTTTCATCCAGGAACACCAGTTTGTCTTCGTCGTCGAACAGAATCGCGATGCCCAGATGCGCACCATGCTCATTCAGGAACTGGATATCTCCAACAAGAAGCTGATCTCCATCCTGAACTATAATGGCTTGCCGATCACGGCGGATTTTATTGCCCGGCAGATCCGGGAACATTGGCCGGTGGCCGCAACCATGTAATGCCCAGATATGACGTATCTCAGACCTACGTTTCGCCATCCCGAATTGCCGGAAAATATCCTTGGATATACCCGGAAGGATTATGAAGGGGCCATTTCCACACTCTGTGCCGGATGCGGCCATGACTCCATCAGTGGTGCCATCGTTCAGGCTTGCTGGGAGATGGCCATCGAGCCGCACAAGGTGGCCAAGCTGTCCGGAATCGGTTGTTCCTCCAAGACACCGACCTATTTCCTGAGCAATTCACACGGATTCAATACTGTCCACGGGCGGATGCCTTCGGTGGCCACGGGAGCCAACCTGGCCAATCGCGATCTGACCTACCTGGGTGTGTCCGGTGATGGAGATTCAGCCTCCATCGGCATGGGACAATTCGTCCACGCCATCCGGCGCAACCTGAACGTGGTCTATATCCTGATGAACAACGGGTGCTACGGCTTGACCAAGGGACAGGATTCCGCCACGGCCGACGTCGGATCGAAAAGCAAGTCCGGTTCGGAAAATAAATTCGCCACCATCGACCTGGCCTCCCTGGCCATCGAGCTGGGGGCAACATTTGTGGCCCGAAGTTTTTCGGGTGATAAAAAGCAATTGGTGCCATTGATCAAGGCGGCATTGGCACACGGCGGTTTTGCATTCCTGGATGTGGTCTCTCCGTGCGTGACCTTCAACAACAATTTCGGATCGACCAAGTCCTACAGCTACGTGCGTGAGCATAACCATGCGGCCAGCAATATCGATTTCGTCCCTCCGGAAGAGACCATTTCGGTCGATTATCCGGAGAATACGGCCCGGGAATTGGAATTGCATGGTGGGAATAAAATTGTATTACACAAACTGCCCACCGAGTGGGATCCCCTGGATCGAATTTCTGCATTAAATCGGTTGCACCAGGCGCGTCGGACCGGTGAGATCGTCACCGGATTATTATTTATTGAGCCGGACAGCCAGGACTTGCATGCTACCCTGGACACCGTGCATGAGCCATTGAACCAATTGCAGGAAAAAGACCTCTGTCCGGGTTCGAAGACGTTGGAGCAGATCAATCGATCATACCGGTAAATAGAAATTTCAAATCACAAAAATCAAATCACAAACAAATTCGAATTCTAAAATTCAAATGACCAAAACGGTCAACTGACCTCGCTTTTATTTATTTGGTGTTTTCCTTTTACCACTAAGGCACTCAGAAGATGGAAGTATTGTTCTGTTGATTTATCTGAATTTATTGATGGGATTAAAGTTAAAAGTAGAACACTAAGAGATTCATCATCGGGGAATTCTTAGTGAACTTGGTCATCTTGGCTACTTTGAAAAGCTGAAGGAAATTTGGGCTGTAGTCACAATCCTTGTGCGCTCAGTGTCTTAGTGGTGAAAAAATTCATACTGATAACTGACAACCGAAAACTGACAACCGAAAACTGACAACTGACAACTGACAACCGACAACTGACAACCGAAAACTGACAACTGACAACTGACAACTGACATGCATTCCATCCACCACCTCCTGCATATTGCCGCTCCTCAGGAGCGGGTATTCCAGCAACTGGCCACCTTGGACGGGATCAAGAAATGGTGGTCTGTCCAGGCGCATGGAGATTATCCGGATGGCGGCATCCTGCATGTGGATTTCGACCAGCGGTTCAGGAATGTATTCCAACTGATCTTTATTCGGGAGCCCCATGAAGTGATCTGGAAATGTCTGTCGGCTACTGCCCCGGAATGGATGGGCACAGAGATCGTGTTTGAGCTGGACCGGCATGAAGAGAAGACCCGGGTGCGGTTCACCCATCGCGGCTATCCGGAAGAATCGGATTTCATGGCCCAGTGCAATTATTCCTGGGGGCAGTATCTGGACAGCCTGCGTTTGTTGTGCGAGGCGGGAGAAGGACTGCCATACAAGGGGAATGTCGAACCTCCGGAAGGATCCGATCTGAAACGGGTGACCGGCCTGGGAGGTGTGTTCTTCAAGTCCCGGGATCCGAAGGCTTTGTCGGAGTGGTATGGCCGTCACCTGGGCCTGGTGATCAACCCCTATGGTTCCGTCTTTGAGTTTCGCGAAGGGGCCAACCCTGAACAAACCGGATATACCGTCTGGAGTCCCATGCCGGAAACCACTGATTATTATGCACCTTCCGACAAGCCGTACATGATCAATTATCGTGTGGATGATCTGGCGGCATTGATCATTGCATTAAAGGCGGAAGGAGTCGACGTGGTCGGGGAGATCCAGGAATATGAATACGGAAAATTCGCCCACATCCTGGATCCCGAAGGAACCAAGGTCGAGCTATGGGAACCGGTCGATCCGGTCTTCACAAAATTGTACCAGGGAAAGACAACGAAATGAAATCGAAATCCCAAATAACAAATCTCAAATAACAAATAAATTCCAATTCCTAAATTCGAATGCTCAAAACATTGTTTTTCGATTTGGATGAAGGTCATTTATTTAGGCAATTAGATCTCCTCAACTCATTACCTCCCAACTCATAACCTCCCCCACTCATGATGACCCATAACCCAGTCGGCTGGTTTGAGATTCCCGTCACGAACATGGACCGTGCCGTTGCCTTTTATGAAGCCGTTTTCCAGATCACCCTGGAACGCCATGAAATGGGTGAACTGGAGATGGCCTGGTTCCCTTCGTTTCACGAAGGAATAGGTGCCATGGGCTCTCTCGTCCGCCACAAGGATTTTTATTTTCCTTCGGACACACAAGGCCCGTTGCTCTATTTCACCGCCTTCTCTGGTGATCTGGCCATTGAGCTGGACCGGGTTAAGCAGGCTGGCGGGAACATTCTTACCCCCAAGAAGCAGATCTCTCCCGACCATGGTTATATGGGATTATTCCTGGACAGTGAGGGCAATCGGATCGCGTTGCATTCGCGGGGGTAGGTGATCAATAGATCGATGGTGCCAAGGTTCCGTCAGCAGTCTGAAGAAAGAGTCTACCGATTTCCTCCGGCATCAAAGATGTCCTCGACCTGCTCCTGCATGTTCTCCGCCATGCGATAGGTGGGCAGATCATTGGTGTCCGTACCAAACGGTTCTTCGATCTCTTCGGCGATCAATTCGAGGCTGGCCAGTACGTAGAAGATGAAAACCACCACCGGGATGACCAGATACCCCAGGTCGAAGACATAGCCGAAGGGCAGGGTCATGATGTAGAAAAAGATGAATTTCTTCAGGAAGGCGCTGTAGGAGTAGGGGATGGGCGTGTTTTTAATCCGCTCACAGGCCCCGCAGATATCGGTGAAGGACTGGAGCTCGGCATTGATGGTGATCAGTTGATCCCCGCTGATCCTGCTGACCTGGTACAAGTGGGTGACCTTGCGGATGATCAGTCCGGCGACCTGGTTGGGGACATGCTTGCTGTGGTCCAGGTCGGCATCCTCGAACAGGACGACGCGGGTCTCCTCCTTCTGCAGGTGAGCGGCCAGGGCATAGGCGTAGACGGGGATCCAACCGCGAAAGAACCGGCGGTCGGATGGATCGCGCAGGATGGCAGACAGTTTCAGGGCCAGGTTGCGCACATTGTTGGCCAGGGCCCCCCATTGCTTCCGGCCTTCCCACCAGCGATCGTAGGCGGTATTGGTCCGAAAGACAAGCAACAGCGAGATCACGAAGCCCAGCATGTTGTGCATGATGGTGATCTTGCTGATGGAGTCATTCTTCGACAATTGCCAGAATTCCAGCTCGAGATAGGCGATCAGGCCCGAATAGGCCGCTATACCCAACATCAGGGGAAAGAGGGCGCGAACGGTATCGGCCTTGTGAAAGCGGAAAATGAAGGAAAACCAGTCCTTGGGTTTGTAAGAGAGCACAGAGGGTGGGTATATTCTCTCGAAGGTAATGGTCTCGTCAGATTTCCCCTTGCAGATGATTCATTAACAAAATTTAATCCGGATCATATTTCGAGTATTCATTATTTATATGGCGTTGTTTATCATGCCAAACGAACAAATTCAGTAAAGATGAATACGAATGGGGTGTGTCTGGAGATTTTCATGTGGATGGCAGTGTGTTTGTGAAATGTTGATGTCCTGCCTATCTTCGAAAATTCACCAAATGAATCCTGCTCATGAGAATCACCCTGACCATAATTATGGCCAGTCTGGTCATGTTTGCATTTGCCCAGCAGATGCCTTCGACAAAAGTTGTTCCCCGTAATATCCAGCAACACCTGGATCAGGGGGTGTTCTTCCAGCCAGTGGCTCCGTTTTCAGAGACCGTTGACCCTTCTCGGCTTCAGATACCGGAAGAAGTGAAGGAAAGCGGTTGGGGGTTGTTGACAGATGAAGCTGTCCTGCAGACGATCGTCGACAATCGTCCGGCGTATCTGAAGGTCACCATACCGGCAATCGGAAAACAGGATGTAACCGTATTGCTTTACCAGGCCAATGTCACGGCTCCCGGATTCAAGTCGGTCTATTCAGATGGGATGATCGAGTTTGAAACTCCCGGTGTTCATTACCGGGGGATGATCGAGGGCGATGAGAACAGCCTGGTGTCCTTCAGTTTTTTTCGGGACCATGTCATGGCGATCGTGTCAGATAGCCAGGGAGATTTTGTTCTAGGTCCACTGGAGAATCAATCTTCCTCCGGAATACATCTGTTCTATGATGACCGAAGCATCGAGAGTAAGAACCCCTTTACTTGCGGGATGGAGGAATTGGATCACAGTGGGGTCACTCGACCGGATGAACAACCGGGTGGCCAACGATCACCTGGAGATTGTGTCAAGGTTTACTGGGAGGTAAACTATAACGTTTACCAGGACAAAGGTGTCAATACCCTGAGCTATATCACGGGGTTGTTGAACCAGGTGTATATTCTGTATGCCAACTATGGGATCGAAGTGACAGCCAGTGAGATCTTCATCTGGAACACACCCAGTCCGTATACCGGCCCCAATTCAGGGAATTTCCTGGACCAGTTCAGGAACGCAAAGAATGGCGTGTATAATGGTGACCTCGCTCATCTGCTGGGCTATGGCGGTGGTGGTGGCGTGGCCTATTTGGATGTATTGTGCAACAAGTACTGGGGTGTGGCTTACAGTGGAATCACCGGCAGCTACAACAATGTCCCCACCTATAGTTGGTCGGTCATGGTGACCGCTCACGAACTGGGTCACAATCTCAGTTCCCCTCATACGCACAGTTGCAACTGGAACGGGAATAATACCCGACTGGATAATTGCGGTGGGAATGCAGGCTATCCTGAGGGGAATTGCAACAACAATCCTCCGGATCCTCCCACCGGTGGTACAGTGATGAGTTATTGCCATCTGAGGCCTGTGGGGATCAACCTGGCCGAAGGATTTGGTACCCAACCGGCGACCTTGATCCTGAACCGGATCAATGCAGTCAACTGCCTGACGACTTGCGGTGCAGCTCCTTGTACGTTTACCATTACGTGTCCGCCCAATACCACGGTCAACTGCGGGCCAAATCCTTTGCCTGCTTCCTCAGGCAACGCGACCATCCAGATCACCAGCGGGTCCTGTTCGCCAACCCTCAGCTATTCGGACAACAATGCCGGGCTGATCCTATGTAACGGGACCGGTTCATTTATCAGGACATTCTCCGCAACGGATAACGGAAATACCCAAACCTGCTCCCAGACCATCACCAAGGTGGACAACACCCCTCCGGTGATCTCAGGCACGGCCAATAACCTGACCATCAACTGCAACAGTCCGGTGCCGGCGGCACCCATCCTGACCGCCTCGGACAACTGCGGACCGGCCTCCATCTTCATGACCGAGTCGATCTCGGGCACCACCTGCGGCTATACCATCACCCGCCTGTGGACCGCCTCCGATGATTGTGGCAATACCTCCACCCGGCAGCAGGTTGTCAACGTGGTGGATACCACGCCACCCATTGCCCGTTGTAAGTCGGGCCATAAGGTCTACCTCAATCAGGCCGGGGAGGCAACCCTGTCACCCGGCGATATCGACGACGGCAGCTCGGATGCCTGCAGCTCCATTACCCTGGCCGTCGCGCCGACCACGCTGACCTGTGCCAACCTGGGCAATGCCCCGGTCACCCTCATCGTCACCGACGGGTGCAACAACGTGGGAACCTGTAACACCACGGTAGAGGTGATCGATGCCCTCAAGCCGCACATGGCCTGCAAGGGTCTGGACATCTATCTCGATGATACGGGCAATCCGGTCTCCGTTGATCCGGCGGACATTGACAACGGGGTGACCGACAATTGTGGCGTGATCCTCCTGGAACTCAGCCAGACGACCTTCGGATGCGATGATATCGGTGAGAACAATGTCAAGCTCATCGCCCGCGACCTCAGCGACAACAGCAATGAATGCTCGGCCACGATCCGGGTGTATGATCTCATTCCACCGACCTTCAGCTACTTCCCTCCGGATGTCACCGTGTATTGCACCGAGGACGAAGCCAGTGAGGAGCCCATCGCGGCCGACAACTGCGAGGTGGTTTCCACCGGCATGACCGACAGCCAGGAGCTGGTGCCCGGTGGCCCGGCAGGCAGCTATCTGGTCCGCCGGTCCTGGTGGGCAGTCGACAAGGCTGGGAATGACGTCACCGCCGAACAGCGGGTGGTGGTCCTGCCCGACGGCCAGATGGTCACCCTCTGCAACGACAACATCGTGACCGCACCGAGCAAGGCGCCGGTACAGGCTTATTGGGATGCACCCAAGGTGGATGACATCTGCAATGGCAGCTATGCCATGACCCAGATGGAAGGACCCGCTTCCGGTAGCTACTTCAATCCGGGGACCAGGACGCGGATCACCTACGGCTACCAGGACAGCTGGGGCACCCGTTACGAGTGTGCCTTCCATGTGGAGGTACCCGGCATCAATGACGACTATCAGGTACACATCCAGCAGGCGGATGCCGACTGCGGCGATCATTTGATCGAGTCATGTACGATCAGCGACGTGTCGGGTGCCAGCCTGAACTGGACACCGAAAGGCAGCGGTATTCCGGTGGAATACAGTCTGCAGCCGGGGGCTACCCTGGAGAAGTACGCGAATGGCACCGCCTTGCTGACCGGATCCTGGCGGGATGCCGGCGGAACGAACGGATGGGACGGAACCCTGTGGTTCCACCATCGTCGCAGCTATGACGGGTGGACCCAGGCCGGCGGCCAGGCAAATCAGCCATCTGCAGATGTGGACAACTGGCAGTTCTTTGAGGTGAATGCCTCTGCCAGTCTGTTTGCCGGTGTAGGAAATCTGGATACTATGAGAATCCAGGCCTCGCCCAACCATGTCGGCAAGGGCCTGCAACTGGGCAACGGTGCGAACGGGTCGCCCGGTCAGGGTGGCTGGTGTGCCATTGCCGGTCGGAACATGAACAATGTCTTTGTCGGCCGGGGCGAACTGGCCTTCAACCAGAACTGCAGCAACACGAATCTGATCGTGGATGCTGCCGAGGTGGTCTCGCTGAACGGTGCCGACTTCCCCACGACCTGGCTCAATGGAGTGATGGGTCCTGAGCTGGGCAATGCTGCTCCGGGCAATTGGTCCGTCCAGGTAGAGGATGAAAATGGCCAGGTACACAACCATACCTTTGCCCTGGTTGCCCCGACCGGTTGCACCCTCCTGTGGGAGGACGCCTGCCGGGAGTTGAACAGTACCTGGGAAGCCACTGCCTGGCAGATCAGCACCTACCAGAATGGCTCGGCCGATCGGGCTGTCGATGGCAATACCGATGGGGATTTCGGCAATGGGTCGGTGACCAGTACGCTGGCGGGCTGGCAGAACTGGTGGTCGGCTGATCTCCAGGGCAACTACAATATTGAATCGGTCCGGATCTGGCCCCGCACGGACGGGAACCACAGCGGACTGGATCCGTTCTATGTCCTTGTCTCCGCCGATCCGATCCCGGATCTGGCTCCCGAGCAGTTGCTGACCACGGCGGGTATCCGGGCCATTCGCCACGAGGGCCCGATGAACGAGGCCTGGCGGATGCCGGTAGGCTTGACCGGACGCTATGTCAAGGTGCAGCTGGCGGAGGAAGGCCGACTGATGATGGCCGAGGTGGAAGCCCTGGTCTGTCAGGACGATCGCCTGGATCCAATTCCCGGAGCGCCGATCTGGCCCAATGGCCCGGGCAATGCCAATGGCGACAAGGTGGCCACGGTGAGCGACCTGGCTGCCTGGCCGAATCCGGCCTCGGACGAACTGAATATCTACATCCACCAGAGCCGGGTGGCTCCTGCAGTGGTGACGGTCACCAGCCTGAGCGGTCAAGCGCTGTACCGACAGGACCTGGGTGATGCTCGTGAATATCAGCTCCGAATTCCGGTCGGCCATTGGATCACTGGAATGGTGATGATCACGGTGAGCAGCTCCGACGGGGTACAGACCCTGCCGGTGTTGATCCAACGATAGATCAATCAAACAGGATTTCCCTGAATGGCCGGCATGTGAATCATGCCGGCCATTTTTTTTACACTCGTGGATTGGAATTGAGAATGGAAATGGGCAAAAGAATACGTTGATTATACATATTGAACCGACCAGGGTATGGCCTGGTATGCAAAAGATGGCTCACAGGATTATCCCATTTACACCTTTATTTCTGGCTTTTGGAAATCCTAAAAGATGAATTCATTGAAAAATTCTCCACGCTATGTTAACATGTCACAGAATAATCAGAGGATGTTCCCTGTAATCTCCTGTTTTCCAAAATTTACGGGTGGAATGCCTCGTATGATCCGATAAAATCGACGTCACAGGATTCAGGTTTTCTGTTTCGATTAGCTGACTTTTGGTGGACGAGGATTTGTGGGGATTCCGGATAATGTCTAACTTGATAAGGGTATTTAAAAGGAAGGCTGAATGAGATTCCGGATGTTCACCCTAAGACGTTGAAGATTCCTAGATCATTTTTTACCGCTATTGATGGATGCCGATGAATTCTTGGCAATGGTCTGTCGATTCTTTTTCGTTTTCCCAGAATGGAACTCCCCCGGCGGTGGGTCTGCATTTTTCTTAGCAAAGAATTAATTCAATAACACGGATAGCCCTCTTACCTTAGATCATGAATAAAATTACCTACACTATGAAGACACTCTTGACCATTTGGCTGTGTTTTGTTGGTCTCATGGGCTTTGCCCAGATTCCAGGTAGCCTGAAACCGATTGCGGCCAACGTCGAGTCTGCCCTGAGCAGGGGAGAGACCTTTGTCCCTGTCCTGCCATTTTCGAATGTGGTAGACATCCAGCGTATGGATGTTCCGGAAGAAGTCCGGAATTCCGGTTGGGGCCTGGTACCCGATCTTGCCGTTCTGGAGAACATTGAAGAACAGCGTCCGGAATATTTGAGCGTGACCGTGCCGGGTCGCGATAATCAGATGCTAACCCTGCTCTTGTACCAGGTCAACGTCGGAACCCCGGATTTCCAGGTGGTCTATTCCGACGGAACCGTCAGTCATGATGTTCCGGGAGTCCATTATCGCGGGATCATCCAAGGTGACTACAATAGCCTGGTATCGTTCAGTCTTTATCGCGACCAGATCATGGCCATGATTGCAGACGACAATGGGAATTGGAATCTCGGACAATTGGAGAACCCCACTCCAGAGCATCTGCATATTTGTTATAATGATGTTGATCTGGCTTCCCTGAATCCATTCAGTTGTGGTATGGAAGATGACCTGTCTCCACAGGAGAATCTGGATCCCCCAGGTCACAATCCTGGTCAACGTGATGCAGGTGATTGTCTCAGGATTTGGTGGGAAGTAGGAAATTCCATTGTCACGAGCAAGGGGAGCGGACCTGCCGCTGTAGCCTGGATGACCGGGGTCGCAGCCCAGGTGTACACGCTGTATGCCAATGAGATGATCAACATGAGCACGTATACCTTTTACGTATTCACCTCACCGGAACCATATTCGGGGGGAAGTTCCAGTGCTCGCTTATCATCCTTCCAGAACCTGAACGGCACACTCAATGGTGATCTGGCGCATTACGTGACGCTCGGCTTCGGTTACGGAGGGATTGCTGCCGGATTCTCCGGGGTATGCAATCCAAATTATGATCAGAATATGTGTTATTCGGATCTGGATGCAACCTATAACAATGTCCCGACATATTCCTGGACGGTCATGGTCTGTACCCACGAGATGGGTCACCTGATCGGCTCACGTCATACCCATGCTTGTGTTTGGAATGGCAATAACACGGCCATTGACGGTTGTGCGGGTTTCGTCGAAGGAGGATGTGCACTCCCGGGCAATCCTCCGGGCGGCGGGACCATCATGAGCTATTGTCACTTCAATGTGGGGATCAATTTCAATCTCGGCTTCGGGCCCCAACCCGGCGATGTCATTCGCAACCGGGTGGCAGGCGCTACCTGCCTGCAACCAGCCTGTGCCCCGGTCCCCTGCACGGTGACAGCCTCTTGTCCGCCCAGTCAAAGCAATCTGCCTTGTACCTCATGGCCCGGTAGCCTGGCGGCATGGTCAGCCAATAATCCTCCTCCGACGACAGCTGCCGCCTTCGAAGCCATCGGCGGCTCCGTTGAAGCGAACTGTTTCAAGGACCAGGATGTCACGATCACCGTGGTGGATAGTGACAATGGTGGTTCCATTTGTGGGCCCCCCCTGGTGGTTACCCGGACGTATACCCTGAAGGACCCGAACAATAATATGACCTCCTGTAGCCAGACGTTTTCATTCAATGTGGACAATGATCCGCCGGTATTTGTTCCTGGACCCGGAGCCATGGACGTGAGTATTGGCGTAGCTACTGCAGACTTCTGTACCAATACACCCTTTACCTATTCGGTGGACAACAGTGTCTTTCCACCGCTCTTGACGGTTATTGGGATCAACGGACCTATCCACACGGTTCAAGGACCCGCCGCTACGGAAAACTGCGGGACCATCAACAATATCGTTCCAGGTTCGATTAGCTACTGGTATAATGGTTGCCAGTACCGGTATTTTATCAACTTCATGTATAGCGATGGTTGTGGGAATACGACTGGAGCTTATGAAGTTATCCTGGATGTTTATGACAAGACTATTCCGACGATTCAATGTCCTGAAGACGTGTCCATCGATTGTGCGGCTGACCCGAATGATACCGGTCTGACCGGATCCCCTACGGGAAGTGACGACTGCGCGGTCAATCTGGCCTTTACCTATACAGACGCATCTGTGCCGGGCGCCTGCCCGGTCCGCGAGACCATTACCCGGACCTGGACGGCCAATGACGGGTGCGGCAATACGAATGCTTGCACGCAGACCATTGTCCTGCAGGATTTCACTGGGCCTACCCCTGACCAGGGCCCGGGTGGGTTCGATGCCCAGGTGGATCTGATCTATGCCGATTTCCACAATGGGACCAATCACACCCACGATTGCCCGAATGACCTGTACCTCTACCATTCTCCCGCTGAGTATCTGACGTATAACGGAACCGATCTCCGGTTCGAACACTTCCATGGTGATGAGTTTCAGACCGTACCCAAGGCAACGGCAACGGATGTTTGCGGAACAGTCTCCCAAAGCATCAACTACGGAGCGACGACTGTAGACGCCAGCATGCTGCCCTGCACCCTGAAGATCAACCTGGTATGGGACTTCAATGACGGGTGCGGCAATATCACCCAATACACACAAGTCATCACCATCGTGGATAAAGCACCATTGGCGATTAACCCCAACGCTCCGAACCTCAATCAGACAGTGAGTTGTACGGCCAATCTGGATCCGGTGGACCTTGGTGGGGATATTCCCAACCCGAGCCAATCCGTCGACGTGGATGTCTTTATGGATTTTGACAATTGCACCAATTCGATTCCCATCCAGCCCCAAGGCCCTCCGACTGCTGGCGGCCCCACCGGGTTGTACTGGCAAGATGCCATTACTGCTGGCCCCTGTCCGGAGACATACACCATTACTCGAAGCTGGTGGGCCATCGATGAATGCGGGAATGTGAGCCTGCCCTTCTTCCAGACCATCCAGGTCCAGGATATCGTCCCACCGACCTGGAACCAGGCTATGCCGGCCAATATCACCGTCCAGTGCAATGCGGTGCCACCGGCTGCCACCCCGATCACGGCCAGCGACAATTGCGATGTTTCCGTGAATGTGACCCTGTCAGAAACCAGCACCAAGAGCGCAGATGTCAACAGTTGTGCCTACATGAACTACACGCTGACCCGCACCTGGACGGCCATGGACAATTGCGGGAACATGCTCCAGCACACTCAGACCATCACCGTGATCGATACCCAGATCCCCACCCTGAATGGGGTGCCGGCCAATACCACGGTCCAGTGCAATGCCGTCCCACCCCCGGCTGTCGTGACAGCTTCGGACAATTGCGATCCTGTCGTGCCGGTCACGCTGACGGAGACGAGTACAAAAAGCACCGATATCAACAGCTGTGCGTACATGAACTACACGATCACCCGGACCTGGACAGCATCCGACAACTGCGGGAACGCCACTGCCCGCACCCAGATCATCACTGTGGTCGATACCCAGATCCCGACCCTGATCGGAGTTCCGGCCAATGCTACTGTAGAATGTGATGCTGTTCCTGCCCCGGCGAATGTGTCAGCCACAGACAATTGCGATCCGGTCGTGCCGGTTACGCTGACCGAGACCAGTACCAAGAGTGCGGATGTCAACGGTTGCGCCTACATGAATTACACCATTACCCGCACCTGGAAAGCATCCGACAACTGTGGAAACATGTCAGCCGGTACCCAGGTGATCACGGTACAGGATACCAAGCCGCCGGTCCTGGCAGGTGTTCCAGCCAATACAACGGTGCAGTGTCATCAGGTTCCTCCTGCAGCGGTGGTCACCGCGACGGACAATTGTGATCCTGATGTGCCTGTGACCTTTTCGGAACAGGTAACCCCGGGTCCGTGCGTTGATTCCTACACGCTCACCCGCACCTGGACCGCCTCCGATAACTGCGGGAATGCAACTACATCCACCCAGGTGATCAACGTCATCGATACGGTCAATCCCACGGCATTGTGCAAGGACCACACCCTGTACCTGAACGGCGATGGCGAGGCCCAGCTCTACACCTACCAGATTGACAACGGTAGCTTTGACAACTGTACATTGGATCATCTGGACTTGTCACAATACCTCTTCACCTGTGATGACCTGGGTCAGAATACCGTGATCCTGACGGCGACAGATGCCTGTGGCAATACAGGGACCTGTACTGCCACCGTCACGGTGATCGATGCCTTGCCGCCCCATATGGTGTGCCTCTCGCCGATCGACCTCTACCTGGATGAGTTTGGTACACCCCTGGTATTGACCCCACAGGATGTAGATGGAGGCACCACGGACAATTGTACCATTGTCTCCCTGGAACTGTCCCAGACGATTTTCGATTGCAGTGACCTTGGTGAGAATTCGATCAAGTTATTTGCCACGGACCAAAGCGGCAACCAGGGCGAATGTTCCAGCAACGTTCGGGTGTATGATCTTCTTCCACCGGTATTTACCGTGGTTCCGGAGGATGTAACTGCCTATTGCGATGAATACGGAGTGCCTGATGAGGCAGAAGCTACCGACAATTGCGGGATCGTCAGCATTGTCCTCACAGAAACCCAGGAGTACTTTGCAGGAGGGCCGGAAGGCAGCTACCTGGTCCAACGCACCTGGGTGGCCACCGACTTGGCCGGGAATACCTCAAGTGCGGAACAATGGATCACCGTCCTGCCCGATGGCCAGATGGTCACTCTTTGCAATGACGACATCGTGACCGCACCGAGCAAGGCGCCGGTACAGGCGACCTGGGATGCGCCCAAGGTGGATGACATCTGCAATGGCAGCTATGCCATGACCCAGATGGAAGGGCCGGCTTCCGGTAGCTACTTCAATCCGGGGACCAGGACGCGGATCACCTACGGCTACCAGGACAGCTGGGGAACTCGTTACGAGTGTGCCTTCCATGTGGAGGTACCCGGCATCAATGACGACTATCAGGTGCATATCCAGCAGGCCGATGCCGACTGTAACGATCTGATGATCGAGGCATGTACGATCACCGACGTGTCGGGTGCCAGCCTGTACTGGACACCCAAAGGCAGTGGCGTCGAGGTGGAATACAGTCTGCAGCCGGGGGCTACCCTGGAAAAATACGCGAATGGCACCGCCTTGCTGATTGGGCAGTGGAGAGATGCTAGCGGAACGAACGGTTGGGACGGAACCCTGTGGTTCCACCACCGTCGCAGCTATGACGGGTGGACCCAGGCCGGCGGCCAGGCAAACCAGCCATCTGCGGATGTGGACAACTGGCAGTTCTTTGAGGTAAATGCCTCTGCCAGTCTGTTTGCCGGTGTAGGAAATCTGGATACTATGAGAATCCAGGCCTCGCCCAACCATGTCGGCAAGGGCCTGCAACTGGGCAACGGTGCGAACGGGTCGCCCGGTCAGGGTGGCTGGTGTGCCATAGCCGGCCGGAACATGAACAATGTCTTTGTCGGCCGGGGCGAACTGGCCTTCAACCAGAACTGCAGCAACACGAATCTGATCGTGGATGCTGCCGAGGTAGTCTCGCTGAACGGTGCCGACTTCCCCACGACCTGGTCCAATGGGGTAACTGGCCCTGAACTGGGCAATGCCGCTCCGGGCAACTGGTCGGTCCAGGTAACGGATGAAAACGGCCAGGTGTACAGTCACAGTTTTGCCCTGGTCGCCCCGACCGGCTGTACCCTGCTGTGGGAGGACGCCTGCCGGGAGTTGAACAGCACCTGGGAAGCCACGGCCTGGCAGATCAGTACCTACCAGAATGGAACAGCCGATAGGGCTGTGGATGGCAATACCGATGGGGATTTCGGCAATGGGTCGGTGACCAGTACGCTGGCGGGCTGGCAGAACTGGTGGTCGGCCGATCTCCAGGGCAACTACAATATTGAATCGGTGCGGATCTGGCCCCGCACGGACGGGAACCACAGCGGACTGGATCCGTTCTATGTCCTGGTCTCCGCCGATCCGATCCCGGATCTGGCTCCTGAGCAGTTGCTGACCACGGCGGGTATCCGGGCCATTCGCCACGAGGGCCCGATGAACGAGGCCTGGCGGATGCCGGTAGGCTTGACCGGACGGTATATCAAGGTGCAGCTGGCGGAGGAAGGCCGACTGATGCTGGCCGAGGTGGAAGCCCTGGTCTGTCAGGACGATCGCCTGGATCCGATTCCCGGAGCGCCGATCTGGCCCAATGGCCCCGGCAATGCCAATGGCGACAAGGTGGCCACTGTAAGCGACCTGGCTGCCTGGCCGAATCCGGCCTCGGACGAACTGAACATTTACATCCACCAGAGCCGGGTGGCCGCTACTTCGGTGACCATCCTGTCCATGACCGGTCAACAGGTCTATCGTCAGGACCTGCCGGATGCGCGTGAGCATCAATTGCGGATTCCGGTAGGGCAGTGGTTGTCGGGTATGTATACCGTTGTACTATCCGGAACAGAGGGTATCCAGACCCAGTGGGTCCAGGTACAACATTAATCTTTGGTCAAGAATGAATGCTTCAGGGCTCACCCGGGAACGGGTGGGCCCTGACTGTTTTCGGTCATCTGCCTTGTCGATTGGGATCGGAATCAAGGAGGAAGGAGAGAGGATCATATGAGGATAAAGGATTACTTGAAGTGTTTTTGCTCATCGGCTGGCATCTTGACAAAAACCTCCTTACCTTTGCGACAGGTATGGTTCGCCATACCTGATCCCTTTTTCCCATGAACATGCACTGAACCGGGTGAGCCGGTTCCTGTGTAACGGTGTTATTGGCCCCATCTCGGGGTGAGGGAAATTGCGGTTCCTCCTTCGTTAGATTGCCTGACCACCCGTTGCAAGGTTGAGAAATTGAATGTCAACAGGACAAGCACTGGTTTGTCGTGTTGACTCATGATAGTTAAAACCTGCATGTATGAATTGGAAAGGTCTACTCTCCTTTTTTCTGGGAATGATCTGTATCGGAGTCTCCGGTTTACAGGCCCAGGAGTCCTCAGATCGCACTACGGCGACAACCATCTCTTCCAGGCCAATGGACGATTGCTCATCTCTCCAGGATGTGGTGGATCGGGAAATTTGTGCCGCCAGGCAAGCCATTGCTGCTGCGGATGAGGCCTTGGGCAAGAAGGGTCTGACGACCGAACTGGCCGCCCATTGGAGGCAGATCCGTCAGGCACAACTCGCCAAGGTTGATCGCCTGGAAGCCATGAGCCCGACTGACCGAAAGAAGATGCAGGCTGTGGCTGCACAAGCCGAGCAAGCCCGCCAGGCGGCTCCTACCCGTTGATCCCATTTCCCATATCCTTTACAAATACCTCTTATGAGAACGCTCTCCCTGTTGACCACTACGGCAATGTTGTTCCTGTTTGGTGCATGGCAATCCGTCCAAGCCCAGTGTCCCTGCCCGAATGGCAATAATGCAAACGGACCCTTTATCAGTGGTGCTCTGATGACCCCGACGGTGACCTGCTACGAAGATCTCGAGGCCCTGATCAATGGCCCGGTCGGTGACCCCATGACCGTCTCGGCGTTCGATGCTACGGATGGGTTCGTCCCCGTTTGTATTGTTTCCGCTCCCCCTGCCAACAATTGCGTGGGGTCGATCATGATCATGGTCGATGCGGCAGACAATGACGGAAACTGTGCCTCCAACGGCCCGTTTGCGGTCTCCGTGATCATCCAGGACAATGTCCCCCCGGTCATCACCTGTCCCGGTGATGTGACCATCGAATGCGATGAAAGCCTGGATCCCATGGTCAATGGAAACCTGGGAGAAGCAACAGCCATGGATAACTGCATGGCAGATGTGACCATTTCCTACAGCGACATCACGATATCGGTCACTCCATGTGAAACCGTCATCGAACGGACCTGGTCGGCCCAGGATTGTGGCGGAACGGCTACCTGTGTCCAGGAAATTTCTGTCCAGGATACCCAGGCACCCACCTTTACGGTGCCAGCTGATATTGTGATCTATGTGGATGCAGCGTGTGCATTTAATGCCGATGTGACGATTACCGGGGACGTATCAGATGAGTCGGACAATTGTGACCCGAGCGTTGAGGCGACCTATGTGGATATCACCAACCCCGGTTCCTGTGTCGGGGAGACCATTGTCCTTCGAACCTGGACATCCATTGACGATTGTGGGAACAGCCTGGAGCAGGTCCAGACCATTACGGTATTGGACAATATCCCACCCGTGCTGTCTGGATGTCCAAGTGATGTAACGGTCCAATGTTATGCCATCCCGTCTGTCAATGATGAGATGGTCACCTATGTAGACAATTGTGATCCGACGGTCATTCCCGTGGTCGGGATGGAGGCGATCATTCCCGATCCCAACAATCCAAGCCCTTGTATTGAAGAGATCCTTCTTCTTCGGACCTGGGAGGTAGCAGATGATTGCGGCAATACCGCCAGCTGCACCCAATTGGTCACGGTGATCGATACTAACGATCCCTGGATTACCCTGTGTCCACCCGACGTGACCGTGAATTGTGAGGACGACTATTCTTCTGCCAGTACCGGTTTTGCCATTGCAGAGGATAGTTGTTCCATGTTAGTCGATATTCAGGAAATGGATGACATTACCCTGAATGGATGTGACTGGGACTTCGAGGTCATTCGCACCTGGACAGCTACGGACGAATGTGACAACTCGGTGACCTGCAGCCAGACCATCACCGTGGTCGACAATGTCGCTCCCGTGGTGACCTTCTGCCCACCATCCATCCAGATCGAGTGCGACCAGGATACCTCTGCGGCGTCGACCGGCCTGGCCGAAGGCGATGACCTGTGCAGCGGCATGGCGGCAGTCTATTGGTCCAATACCATCAACCCTGGCCTGTGTACACATGAATATGAGATCGTCCGGACATTTACCCTGGTCGATGAATGCGGCAACAGCACAACCTGTGAGCAGACCATCGACGTGGTGGACACCACGCCTCCGGATCCTACCTGCCCGGCAGACGAGGTGGTTGAATGTGATGCCATTCCTGTCGCTGTAGATCCATTCGTGACGGACAATTGCGACACGAATGTGGATATCGACTTCACGCAAGTGGATGACCTGACCGGATGTGGCAATTACACCGGCACCATCACCCGGACATGGGTATTCACGGACGATTGTGGCAATACTGCAGACTGCGTGCAGGTCCTGACCGTAGAGGATACGACCGACCCGACCTGGAATCAGGGCATGCCCGGCGACCAGACCGTAAACTGCCAATCCGTGCCAACTGCCCCGGGTGGCCTGACCGCTTCGGACAACTGTGATGGTGCGGTGGATGTCATGCTGGATGAGGTGTCGACACAAGGTGTGGATCCTACCCAATGTGACTACTACACCTACACCATTACCCGCACCTGGACAGCCACGGATGACTGCGGAAATGAAACCATCCATACCCAGACCGTATCCGTTCAGGATGTGACCAGTCCGACCTTTACGGCCCCGCTGAATATCGTGGCCGCCGATCAATTGTCCTGCGGTGATGAAAATGATTTGAGTCTGACCGGATTCCCGACCAATATCGATGACAATTGTGCCCCGGACGATGCAGATGGCATGGATGGGTATACCAATGGTGCCACTTCATGGACGACTTCTGAAGGATATACGGTATCCTTTACCACCTTCCTGACGGTCCCCCAGCCATTTGTTGAATGTTCTCTGTCTGGGAATGGCTTGCACAACCGGAAATACCAGGTTTCAAGGGTTTGGACGGTCGAAGATCCTTGCGGAAATTCCTCCACGGCCCTGCAAACCATCAACATCATTGATGATACCCCTCCGGTGATCACCTGCCCGACAGATGTAGTTGTCGAATGCAGCGACGACTTGTCTCCCGCTGCTCAGGGGGAGGCGACGGCGACGGATAATTGCGATGATCCGATAGACATCACCATCTTGTATGCTGATGGTGTAGTAGGTGGTGTCTGCACGGGTGAATCCG
This sequence comes from Lewinellaceae bacterium, assembly GCA_020636225.1. Lineage (GTDB taxonomy): Bacteria > Bacteroidota > Bacteroidia > Chitinophagales > Saprospiraceae > JAGNXB01. The sequence goes on from JACJYI010000003.1 coordinate 626,988, forward strand.
TGATCACACGTACCTGGACGGCAACAGATGTATGCGGCAACAGCAGTTCCTGCGTACAGACCATCACGACGGAGGACACGACCGTTCCGGACCTCACCTGTCCGTCCAACACGGTTGCCGAATGCAGTGACGATCTCACCCCGGCAGGCCAGGGATTGCCTCTGGTAACGGATAACTGCGACATGAATCCGATGTCCTCCCATGCGGATGTGATCACGGCGGGCGGATGCGACGATGAGTATACGATTACCCGAACATGGACCGCCACCGATGACTGTGGCAATGCCACCAGCTGTGATCAGACCATCAACGTCCAGGATACCACTGCCCCTACCTTTGACCAATCCTTGCCAACGGATGCGACCGAGGAATGCGATGCTTTGTCGTCCCCGGATGTCCTGACCTTCTCCGATAATTGCGGGGCCAGCGGCCAGGCTACGGTCTACACCGAGACATCTACCCAGGGTGCTGATCCTGCTCAGTGCGACTACATGTCCTATACCATCACCCGAACGTGGACGGCCACCGATGAATGTGGTAATACCGCTGAGCATGTGCAGACGATCACTGTGGAAGATTCGACATCTCCGACCTTCACCGCACCGCCCACCTGGACAGGTGCCGATGGCCTGGAATGTGGCGATGAAGATGATCTGTCCATCACGGGCTTCCCCACCGATATTGACGATAACTGTGCCACTGATGACGTCGATGGTGCAGACGGATACACCATGGGTGCCACCAGCTGGATGACCACCACAGGCTATACCATCAGCTTCAGCGATGCTGTCATTGACCCCCATCCCGGGGGATTGTGTTCGGTAACCACGAATGGGTACTTCCGCAAGTATCGCGTCAACCGGACCTGGACAGTTACCGATCCATGTGGCAATACCACGACCTCCAATCAGGAGATCAATATTACCGACCATACCCCACCGGTCATCACCTGCCCGGCCAATACCATGGCTGAATGCAGCGACGACCTTTCACCAGCCGCCCAAGGGGAGGCGACGGCGACTGACAATTGTGATATGCCGAACGAGATCGACATCACTTTTGACGATGTGACGGTTGCGGGTAGCTGCACGGGGCAATATACCATTACCCGGACGTGGACGGCTGAAGACGTATGTGGCCAGACCTCTACCTGTGAACAGACCATCACCGTCGTTGACACAACCCCGCCAACATGGGATACACCTCCTGCAGATGACGTGACCGAGTGTGGCCCCGGCGATGGGGCAGCGTTTTCAGCCTGGCTGACCAACTATGCCGGTGCAGCAGCGACCGATCTGTGCTCAGGTGTGAGCCTGTCCACCAATGGACTGACCCCGACACCCGGTTGCGGGAATACAATCGTCTATACCCTGAATGTCCGGGCTACGGATGATTGCGGGAATTTCATTGAGGAGAATGTGTCCTTCACCATTGAAGACACCACACCACCCGACATCACCTGTGCAGCAGACATCATTGTCGAATGTACCGATCCAACCGATCCGGCCAATACCGGCATGTCCAGTGCAATGGATAATTGTGGTTCGGTCACGATCACTTCTTCAGATGTCTCCACACCGGGGGCATGTACAGCTGAATATGTCATTGTTCGTACCTGGACAGCCCAGGACGAATGCGGACTGACCTCCACCTGCGAACAGACGATTACGGTAGATGACAGTACCCCGCCGGCAGTCGTGTGCCCGGCCAATACAGCGGTGGAATGCAGTGATGACAAGACCTCCGGAGCCAATGGCGTAGCCACGGCTACGGATAATTGCGATCCTGCGCCCGTGATCACGGAATCGGACAATATCGTTCCCGGTCTGTGCGCCGATGCCTATACCATTGAGCGGACCTGGACCGCCACGGACGAATGTGGCAATGCCTCCAGTTGTATCCAGGAGATCACCGTTGATGATACCACCGATCCGGTGATCACCTGCGCGGCGAATACGACCATCGAATGCGATGAGAGTACCGATCCGGCCAATACCGGCAGTAGTACTGCCACAGATAATTGTGACATGGATGTCACCATGAGTTACAGTGATGCCTCCATTCCGGGTGCATGCCCACAGGAGGAGACCATCACCCGGACCTGGACGGCGACCGACAATTGTGGCAATACCGCCACCTGTGAACAGACCATCGAAATCGAGGATACCACGCCACCCGTGTTTACCACTCCGGCCATGGATGAGGTCATTGAATGTGATCTCGCTACCAATGGCGCGAACTTGACGGCCTGGTTGAGCTCGTTTGCCGGTGCAGCAGCCACGGACAACTGTGGATCTGTGACATTAACCACCGTCGGGTTGACACCCGCTCCGGGTTGTGGGAATACCATCGTCTATACCGTGACCATTCGGGCTACCGATCAGTGCGGAAACTTCTCCGACGACCCGGCCACCTTTACGATCGAGGATACCACCGCCCCGGATTGGGATGATCCGATGCCGGCCGATGAGACGGTCGAATGTGATGCCATTCCTGTTGCCGATGTGTTTACTGCCAGCGATGACTGTGATAACATGGTGGATGTTGTGTTCACGGAAAGCAGCGCTGCCGGTGCCTGCCCGCAGGAACAAACCATTACCCGCACCTGGACGGCTACCGATGATTGCGGGAACGCCATCACCCATACCCAGACCATTACCGTGGAGGATTCCACATCACCAACCTTTGATCCGCCCCAGCTTTGGGCGGGAGCCGATGGCCTGGAATGTGGAGATGAAGAGGATCTGTCGACCACTGGATTCCCGACCAATATCGATGACAACTGTGCTGATGATGATGTAGACGGAGCCGATGGGTATACCATGGGAGCAACTTCCTGGATGACCGCGACTGGATACACCATCAGCTTCAGTGACGTGGTCATTGATCCTCATCCAGGCGGATTATGTTCCGTGACCTCCAATGGCTATTTCCGGAAGTACCGGGTCAACCGGACCTGGACCGTCACCGATCCCTGTGGCAATAGTTCTACATCCGTCCAGGAGATCAACATTACTGACCACACCCCACCGGTGATTACCTGCCCGGCCGATGTCGTAGTCGAGTGCAGCGATGACCTGACCTCCAATGCCCAGGGTGTCGCCACGGCTACCGATAATTGCGGAGCCCCGATTACCATTACCGAGGATGATGTGACGATCTCCGGTTTATGTGATGGCGAATTCACCATTGAACGGACCTGGACAGCAGAAGATGAGTGCGGACAGACCGCGGATTGCGTCCAGACATTGACCGTTGAGGATAACACCGCGCCGATGTTTGATGTCGCCCCAATGGATGAGACCATTGAATGTGACCTGGCCACCAATGGAGCCAACCTGACTGCCTGGTTGACCAGTTATGCCGGAGCCATGGCATCTGATCAGTGCAGTGCAGTGACCCTCAGCTCGACCGGTCCGGTTGTCGTCGACAATTGCGGAGAAACCGTAGAATACACCTACACAATAATCGCCACGGATGATTGCGGCAACTCCATTCAGGAAGACGCCACCTTCACCATCATCGATACAACTGTTCCCACCTGGGATCAGGGCATGCCCGTTAACGTGACTGTCGAGTGTACTGCTGTCCCGGCAGTACCAACCATCACGGCAACCGACCTTTGTGATGCCATGGTGGACGTAGTCTTCACGCCTGTTTCAACGCAGGGTGTTGATCCAACTGCTTGCGACTATTATAATTATTCAATTACCCGCACCTGGGTCGCCACCGACGATTGCGGCAATGCCATCACCCATACCCATGAGATTGTAGTAGAGGATACGACCGCGCCAACCTTCACCGTGCCGGCCAGTATTCTGGCGGCCAGCCAATTGGGATGCGGTGACGAGGATGACTTGAGTCTGACCGGGTTCCCCACCAACCTCGCCGACAACTGCGCTCCAGCGCAGGCCAATGGCAATGACGGGTATACGATGGGTGCCTCTTCCTGGACGACCGCCAATGGCTATACCGTTTCCTTTGTCACCGTTCTGACGGCTCCACAGCCGTGGGCGGAATGTTCCACATCAGGCAACGGTCTGCACAATCGCAAGTATCACTATACCCGCACCTGGACCGTAGAAGATCCCTGTGGGAACGCGACCACGGCCAACCAGACCATTACCATCATTGACGATACTCCGCCAACCTGGGATCAGGCCATGCCGGCCGATGAAACCGTTGAATGCGACAATGTACCGGTTGCACCGGTTGGTGGTGTCGATCTGACCGCTACGGACGACTGTGATGCTCCTGGTCTGATCACCTATGGGTATAATGAGGTCAATACTCCTGGGGGTTGTACGGGCGAATACACCCTGACCCGCACCTGGACAGCTGAGGACGTCTGCGGCAATGCCATCACCCATACCCAGACCATCACGGTCGAGGATACCACCATTCCTGTGGTGACCTGTGCCGCAGATGTAGTGATCGAATGTGATGACGATGATCAACCTGCCAACACGGGCATGACCACCGCGGTGGACAATTGCGATCCTTCACCAGCTATCACCTTCCTGGATAATGTCGTTCCAGGTGTTTGTCCGGATGCCTGGACGATCGAACGGACCTGGACCATTTCGGATGATTGCAACAACAGCACCTCCTGTCTGCAGACCATCACTGTAGAGGACACCACCCCACCGGCCATCACTTGTCCGGCGGATGTCGTGGTCGAGTGCAGCGATGACCTGAGCTCTGCCACCCAGGGTGTTGCCACGGCTACCGATAATTGCGACATGGCCCCTGTTGTTTCTGAAAGTGACAATGTGGTGCCTGGTGCCTGCCCGCATGCCTGGACGATCGAACGGACCTGGACTGCCACAGATGCCTGTGGCAACAACACCTCCTGTGTGCAGACCATCACAGTAGATGATACCACGCCACCGACCTTCGATCTGCCAGCGGACATCGTCGGCAACGATGGTTTGGAATGCGGAGACGAGGATGACCTGTCGCTGACCGGAATTCCGGATAATATCGATGACAACTGTGCCGCAGATGATGAGAACGGAGCCAATGGATATACCGTCGGAGCCACCTCCTGGATGACCTCCAATGGATATATGGTGGAATTCACCGATGTCATCATTGACCCGCATCCTCTGGGCGCCTGCAGTGTGACAGGCAATGGCCTGTACTACAGGAAGTACCAGATCGAACGGACCTGGACCATTACGGATCCTTGTGGAAACATGACCAGTGATGTCCAGTTGATCACCATCACGGACCACACCCCACCAGTTTGGGATCAGCCGATGCCTGCAGACGAGACAGTAGAATGCGATGCCATTCCGGTTGCACCTGTCGGCGGCGTGGGTCTGCTGGCTACGGACAATTGTGATCCCGTGGTCACCTACACCGATGACGAGATGATCACTCCCGGGAATTGTGATCATAACTACGTGATTACCCGTACCTGGACAGCCGAGGATGTGTGTGGCAATGCCATCACCCATACCCAGACGATCACGGTCGAGGATACTACTCCGCCAACCTTTACGGTACCAGCCAATGCCACGATCCAGGCGGATGCTTCGTGCACCTATGATGCTGATCCGTCCATTACCGGCGATGTGACCGATGAAGATGACAATTGCGATCCGAGCCTGGATGCGACCTATACAGATGACCCACAGCCAGGTGCCTGTGTCGGTCAGACCATCATTACCCGGACATGGCATCTCGAGGATGATTGTGGAAACAGCCTGGAGCAGACCCAGACCATTACAGTACTGGATGAGATTGATCCCGTCCTGATCGGATGTCCGATGGATGAAACGATTTCCTGCGATGATCCGATCCCGACGCCACCAGTCGTTACCGCTACGGACAATTGTGATCCATCTCCGGTCGTCAACGGACCGGCAGAAGTATCTACCCAGACCATGGATGGTTCCTGCACGGATCATTCCTATACCATTACACGGACCTGGACAGCAACGGATGGTTGCGGCAACTCCACATCCTGCGAGCAGACGATCACCGTGGAAGATGTCATCATTCCGGTCATCACCCTGACCGGCCCGGCCTCGATCGATCTTTGTGTCGGCGATGCCTACAATGATGCCGGCGCCACGGCCATGGACGATTGCTTCGGTGACCTGACTGCAGATATCGTGACCGACAATCCGGTGGATGTCAATACACCAGGCACCTATATGGTCACCTATGATGTCGAGGACCCTTGCGGCAACCAGGCAGTCCAGGTGACCCGCACCGTCATTGTCCACGACTATCCGCTCCTGGAGACGTCTATCCTTGGCGTGGTCGTAACCAGCAACAATGATGGAATGGATGACATTGCCGCCCCGATCGAGGTATGCAATGCACCTCCCGGGAATATCCTGTTCGATTCATTCATCGATCTCAATAATGTTCCCGGCAATGTACAAGCCTGGCAGACCGTGTCGACGGTGAATGCGACCACAGCCATGTGCAACAATTGTTCGGCACCATTGGCCGCCTTTGCCGGTGCAGTCGGTACCACCACCCTGATCGATCCGTCCATGGATGGATCCCTGGTGATGCGCTTCCGCGCCTGGCTGGACCTGAACAGCAACAACCAGATCGATCCGGGTGAATGTGCCGGCGACTGGATCGAGTACACCTTCATCATCAAGGCTGAGGTCAACCTGACCTGTGCCAATGATACCACGGCGGCAGCTTGCCAGGACCAGGCCACTATTGACCAGGCCTTTGCTGACTGGTTGACCACGGCCAGCTTTACCGGAGGCAAGAACCCGGTTCTGTCTCATGATAATCCACCAGCCCCAGATGCATGTGGTGGAACAACCGTGGTCACCTGGACGGTCACCAGCGATTGTGAGGCCGACGTCACCTGCACGGCCACCTTTACGGTCACCGAGGATGACGAAGACCCGGTTCTGACTTGCCCGGCAGACCTGTCGGCACAGTGCAACATCTCTGAACAACCGGCCTATGCCGACCTGGCTGCATTCGAGGCTGATGGGGGTACCTCCTCCGACAATTGCGAGGTAGATGCCAACAGCTTCATGCTGGTCAGCGAAGTATCCGATAATATGAGCTGTCCGGAAACCATTACCCGGATCTACAGCGTAGAGGACCTTTGCGGTAATTCCGCCACCTGCTCCCAGACCATTGTCGTCGACGATACCATCGAGCCGACACTGGATATGATGCCGGCAGACCTGACCGTTGAGTGCGATGCCGTACCCATGGCTGACGTCATATCAGGAAGTGACAACTGTGATCAAATGGTCGCAGTCACCTTCAATGAAGTGCAGAATGCTGGAGCATGTACGGACAGTTATACGCTGGTGCGCACCTGGACAGCCGAGGATGACTGTGGCAACACCACCTCGCATGTACAAACCATCACGGTCATCGATACGACTCTCCCGACCTGGGATCAGGCCATGCCTGGCGATGAAACGGTGGAATGCGATGCCGTGCCGACGGCACCTTCGCCGATCACCGCGAGTGACAATTGCGATGCCATGGTGGATGTGACCTTCAATGAGGTCCAGACACCCGGTAACTGCCCGGATGCCTATACCATCACCCGCACCTGGACTGCATCCGACAATTGCGGAAATAGTGCGGTACATATCCAGACCATCACGGTCGAGGATACCATGGCACCGACTCTGCTGGCCGGCTGCCCGGCCGATGAGACCATCGAATGTGATGTTCCGGTACCGGCAGCCGCTGTCGTGACCGCGGAGGATAATTGCGACGCAGCTCCTGTGGTGACCCTGGATGAGGTGTCCGACCTGAGTGGTTGCGGAGGCTATACCGGTACGATCACCCGTACCTGGACAGCCGAGGATGCTTGCGGCAATTCATCGGACATCTGCGTGCAGGTGATCACGATCGAGGATACCAATGCTCCGACCCTGTTGGCCGGTTGCCCTGCCGATGAGACCATCGAATGTGATGATCCTGTACCGGCAGCCGCAGTAGTTACGGCGGATGACAATTGTGATCCGGCACCTGTAGTGACCCTGGATGAGGTGACCGACCTGAGTGGTTGTGGCGGATATACCGGCACCATTACCCGCACCTGGACCGCTGAAGATGCCTGTGGAAACAGTGCTGACATCTGCACCCAGGTGATCACTGTCCAGGATTCCGAGAACCCCGTATATAATGTGGGCTCTCCGGATATAACGATCCATACGCTGGAGGATGGAGCCACCTGTCCGACACCAGCCGATATCAGTCTGGTGGTCGACCAGGTGAATCCGGTCGCAACTGGACAAACCCCTGCTTCCTTTACCGTGCATGGCGTGACGTTCGAGACTCCGAACGCCGCCGCGACGGACAATTGTACGCCAGATGGTGATTTGCAATTGTTCGTCTGGGCCATCAATGATGATTTTGGAGGCACGGCAGACGATTGTCAACGCACCATACGGGTGACCTATCGCCTGTATGACCTGTGCGGAAACTTCCTGGCTCGTTCCCAGGACTTCATCATCATCGAGAACACCCCACCGGTGATCGATTGCCCGGCAGATCTAGTCATCCAGTGTGACGATGATTCAAGCCCGGCGAACACTGGATCGGCAACCGCTACCGACAACTGCGACGCCGACCCGACTATCGGGTATACCGAAGTGGTCGACCTGAGCGGATGCGGCGGTTATACGGGAACGATCACACGTACCTGGACCGCCGAGGACAATTGCTCCAATGTCAGCACCTGTACCCAGGTGATCACCGTCGAGGATACAGAAGCGCCGACCCTGCTGGCCGGTTGCCCGGCCGATGAGACCATCGAATGTGATGTTCCGGTACCGGCAGCCGCTGCTGTGACCGCGGAGGATAATTGCGACGCAGCTCCTGTGGTGACCATGGATGAGGTGACCGACCTGAGTGGTTGCGGAGGCTATACCGGTACGATCACCCGTACCTGGACAGCCGAGGATGCATGTGGCAATTCATCGGACATCTGCGTGCAGGTGATCACGATCGAGGATACCAATGCTCCGACCCTGTTGGCCGGTTGCCCTGCCGATGAGACCATCGAATGTGATGATCCGGTACCGGCTGCCGCAGTAGTTACGGCGGATGACAATTGTGATCCGGCACCCGTAGTGACCATGGATGAGGTGACCGACCTGAGTGGTTGTGGCGGATATACCGGCACCATTACTCGCACCTGGACCGCTGAAGATGCCTGTGGAAACAGTGCTGATATCTGCACCCAGGTGATCACGGTACAGGACACCGAGATCCCCGCTTATAATGTAGGATCGCCAGCCATTACGATCTATACCCTGGATGACAATGCCACCTGTCCGACACCGGCCGATATCAGTCTGGTGGTCGACCAGGTGAATCCGGTCGCGGTTGGGCAGACCCCTGCGTCCTTCACCGTTCACGGTGTGACCTTCGATACCCCGAATGGTTCCGCGACGGACAATTGTACGCCAGATGGTGATTTGCAATTGTTCGTCTGGGCCATCAATGACGATTTTGGAGGCACGGCAGACGATTGTCAGCGGACGATCCGTGTGACCTACCGCCTGTATGACCTGTGTGGCAACTTCCGCGCCCGGTCGCAGGACTTCATCATCATCGAGAACACCCCACCGGTGATCGATTGCCCGGCTGACCTGGTGATCCAGTGTGATGAGGATCAGAGTCCGGCCAATACCGGATCGGCAACCGCTACCGACAACTGCGACGCCGACCCGACTATCGGGTATACCGAAATGGTCGACCTGAGCGGATGCGGCGGTTATACGGGAACGATCACACGTACCTGGACCGCCGAGGACAATTGCTCCAATGTCAGCACCTGTACCCAGGTGATCACCGTCGAGGATACAGAAGCGCCAACGTTGCTGGCTGGTTGTCCGTCTGATGTCACAATCGAGTGCAGCGATCCGGTTCCACCGGTAGCTGTGGTAACGGCAGAGGACAACTGCGATCCAGATCCTGTAGAGACCCAGATCGAAGAATTGAACCTGAACGGCTGTGGAGGCTATACTGGTACGATCACCCGGACGTGGACTGCTGAGGATGCCTGTGGCAATTCAGCTGACATTTGTATCCAGGTCATTACCATCCAGGATTCGACTCCACCGACATTCACCACCCCTGCGGACATCACCATTCAGAAAGATGTGAATTGTGCCTATGATGCCGATCCATCCATTACCGGTGACGTGTCAGATGAAGCAGACAACTGCAGTGTTGGTCTGGATGCGACCTACACGGATGACGTGACGGCGGGCTCATGTGAGGGTCAGGAGATCATTACCCGTACCTGGCGCCTGGAGGACAACTGTGGCAATGTGACCACGGATATCCAGGTGATCACGGCTGTGGATGAGATCCTTCCCGACTTCCCGCTGTTGGATGATGTCACCATCTATACGCTGGAGGATGGTGCTACCTGCCCCAGCCCGGCTGATATTGGAGTGGTCGTCAATAATATGACTCCGATCTCCAGTGGGAATGCTCCCTTCCAGTTCACTATTCACGGGGTGACTGTGGACGGACCGACGATTTATAGTGACAACTGCAGCTCTCCGGCCAATCTGGATATCTACGTGGTATCCATCAATCCGGATTTCAATGGAGATGCGGACGATTGTCAGCGTGTCATCCGGATTGCTTACCGGGTATTCGACGACTGCGGCAATTTTGTGACCCGCCAGCAGTTCTTCACTGTGCTGGACAATACACCGCCAACATTCACTGTACCCGCGGATGTGACCATTTATTCGGATAATAATTGTCAGTATGATGCGGATCCTGTCTTTACCGGGGATGTAACCGATGAAGCGGATAATTGCAGTTCCGGATTGGATGCCGTCTACACTGATGATGTGAATCCGGGTACTTGCGAAGGCGAACAGGTGATCACACGTACCTGGATGCTTGAGGACAATTGTGGGAATTCTGTAGAACAGGTCCAGACGATCACTGTCCAGGATAATATTCCACCCACCTTCACTGTTCCGTCAGACATCACGATCGAGAAGGATGTCAACTGTGCGTATGATGCGGATCCATCACTGACTGGTGACGTGATGGATGAGGCTGATAATTGCACGACAGCCGGATTGGACGCTACCTACATGGATGTTGTCAATGCAGGCAATTGCGCAGGTCAAGAGGTAATCACCCGGACCTGGACCCTGGTGGATGATTGTGGCAATACAGCTACCCAGATCCAGACGATCACAGCTGTAGACCTGATCACTCCGACCTTCCCCAAACCGGATGACGTGACCATCTATACCGATGATGGTGCCACATGTCCCGGGGTTGCGGATATCGTCCTTCCGGTGGATCAGATGAATCCGATCGTCTCCGGAAATGCGCCGTTCAACTTTACCGTGCACGGATTGATCCAGGCCGGACCAACGGTCTATACCGACAATTGCAGCCTGGCTCCGGATCTGGACCTCTACATCTGGTCGATCGATGATGACTTCGGTGGAACCGCCGATGCGTGCATGCGCGCCATCCGGGTGATCTATCGGGTCTACGATGATTGTGGAAACTTCCAGCAACGACAGCAGACATTTACCATCCTTGAAAACACGGATCCGACCTTTACGGTCCCGGCGGATATCACCATCTACAAGGATGCCAATTGCAACTACGATGCGGATCCATCCATTACCGGGGATGTGACCGACGAGGATGATAATTGTGCGACAGGATTGGATGCGACCTATTCAGATTCCGTCCTTCCTGGTTCATGCGAAGGTGAGGAGATCATCACGCGGTCATGGTACCTGGAAGATGGGTGTGGGAACGATACGCTGCAGATCCAGACCATCACCGTCCAGGATAATACGCCGCCTACGTTCACAGTGCCGGTAGACATCACCATCCAGAAGGATGTCAACTGCCAGTATGATGCCGATGTCTCCATCACCGGAGACGTGACGGACGAAGCGGACAACTGTACGCTGGAAATGGATGCCACCTTTACGGATGTGGTCAATCCGGGCAGCTGTGAAGGAGAACAGGTGATCACGAGGACATGGTTCCTGGAAGACGATTGTGGCAACACGACCACCCAGGTTCAGACCATCACTGCAGTGGATGAGATCAACCCGATCTTCCCCAAACCGGATGATCAGGTGATCTCGACCGAGGATGGGGCCACATGCCCCGGCACACCGGACATTTCCCTGGTGATCGATCAGGCGAATCCGGTGGCTTCCGGCAATGATCCATTCACCTTCTTTGTCCATGGCATCGAGTTTGATGGCCCGACCGTGTACAGTGACAATTGCAGCTCACCAGCCAATCTCGACCTGTATGTCTGGAACATCAATACCAGTTTCATGGGCATCGGTGACGATTGTGACCGTCAGATCCAGGTGATCTTCCGGGTCTACGATGACTGTGGCAATTTCCAGCAACGCCAGCAGATCTTTACGATCAGCGATGATACGCCACCAGACCTGAGCGCCTGTACAGTGCCATTGGATGGAACGGTCGAGTGCAACGGATTGGCTGGCAATGAGATCTCTGCCAACGATTGGAATACCGCCAATATCACCTATCTCTACGGTTGTGCGACGGACAATTGCACCCCGGAAACGGTCACCAGTGATTACAACTTTGGGGCGCAGTTCATCCAGGGATGTGGCGAGTCCGGCACCATCACGGTGACCTATACGGTTTCTGACGAGTGCGGCAATGAGACCACCACCAGTGCTACCCTGGTCATCGAGGATACGACGGGTCCGGACGCTTTCAATTGTCCCGATCTGGATGACACGTTCGAATGTGATGGAGCGGCCAACAACGAGCTGGCTGCTACTGCCTGGGATGCCGCCAATATCAATACCTTGAACAATTGCGCTGGTGATCTCTGTGGTGACTTCACCGTGAGCAGTGATTACAATTACGCCAACCTGGTCGGTACTTGTGGAGAAGCGGGCATCCTGACCGTGGTGTATACCCTGGAGGATGAATGCATGAACACCAGCACGGTCACGGCTGTCTTTACCATTGAGGACAATGTTGCGCCGGCATTCACCTACGAGCCGGCCGACCTGACCATCAATTGCGAGGATTCCCAGGACCCATTGGATACCAATGGCCCTGCCGAAGCTTCGGATGTTTGTGATGCCAATCCGGCGATCACCTACGCAGACAATGTTGTCCCGGGAGCATGCCCGGACAGTTACGTGATCGAGCGGACCTGGATCGCAACCGATGATTGTACGAATTCCTCGACCTATCTCCAGAAGATCACGGTCCAGGATGTCGAACAACCGGAATACAACCAGGGAACACCCGATGTCACCATCTATACGCTGGATGATAACGCTACTTGTCCGGCAACGGCAGATTACAGCCTTGTGGTGGATCAGAACATTCCATTGGCTACGGGCCAGACGACGGTTTCCTTTACCATCCATGGAGTGACCTTCCAGTCGCCCAATGGCAATGCGACCGACAACTGTACCCCGGACGAAGAGATGGAACTCTATGTCTGGGCCATCGATGAAGACCTGAACAATGATGCTGGTGATTGCCAGCGCACCATTGAGGTAACGTGGCGGCTGTTCGACCGCTGCGGAAATCACCGACAGCGGAAACAGGCATTCACGGTGATCGAGAACACACCGCCGGTCATTACCTGCCCAGCGAATGTGACCATCGATTGCGATGATGATCCGTTCGACCTTCTCCTCACAGGAGAGGCGACCGCTACGGACAATTGCGATCCGACACCGGTGGTCACCTACGGCGATGTCAATGACCTCAACGGTTGTTCGATGACCGGTACGATCACCCGCACCTGGATGGCTGAGGATGTTTGTGCCAATACCACCAATTGTACCCAGATCATCACCGTTCAGGATGTCGATCCACCGGTACTCATCCAGTGCGATCCGGCAGCCTTGAGCATGATCCATGAATGTGACGGACCAGCTGGTAACGAAGCTGCGGCAGATGCCTGGAATGCAGCCAACATTGCTACCCTGGAATCCTGCGCATTTGATGTCTGTGGTGCGATCGTGGTCACCAGCAACTACGATTTCACAACGCTGTCAGATCAGTGTGGAGAGACGGGTAGTCTGATCGCCACGTATACCGTAACTGACGAATGCCTGAATACCTCGACCATTACCGGCACCTTCACTGTGGTGGACAATACGGTGCCTGACCTCAGTGGATGCAACCTGAACCTGCTCAATGCCACCCATGAATGTGATGGCGATGCGGGTAACCTGGCGGCAGCCCAGGCATGGAATGCAGCGAATGTGACCTTCCTCGAAGGTTGTGTTACCGATCTGTGTGGCACGATCATGGTGACAGACACCTTCGATTACGCCAACCTGACGGATGGTTGCGGGATCACCGGTGTGCTTACCGTGACGTATACATTGACAGATGAATGCGGTAACAGCACCAGTACAACCGGTGCCTTCACGATCGAGGATACCACCGATCCTTCCTGGGATTCGGCCATGCCAGCCGACGTGACGGTCGAGTGTGACGCTGTTCCCGACGCATTTGTCGCCACCGCTTCTGACGGTTGTGATACCGATGTGGATGTGGTGTACGGGGAAACCCGGACGGACGGTGTCTGTGAGGATACCTATATCCTCACCCGGACCTGGACGGCTACCGATGATTGCAGCAATGCCATTACCCATACCCAGCAGATCCAGGTACAGGACACCACGGATCCGAATCCGCTCTGCCAGGACCGGGAGATCTTCCTGGATGAGAATGGCATGGCCAGCATCACTGCCGAAGAAGTGGATAATGGGTCCAATGACAACTGTGATGTTGATGTCAGTCTGAGCCTGTCCAAGACTGCCTTTGACTGTGATGATGAAGGGCCGAACATCGTGACCCTCACCGTTACGGACAATTGCGGGAATAACGACAACTGCACGGCGACAGTCACCGTGACGGATGCCATTGCCCCGACGGCCCTGTGCAAGGATGTGACCGTATTCCTCGACCAGAATGGCCAGGGTAGCATCACGCCAAATGATGTCGACAATGGTTCATTCGACAACTGCGGGATCCAGAGTCTGGTCATCTCCCAGTCACAGTACAATTGTTCCTGGTTCGGCGTCAGTGTCGTCACCTTGACGGTGACGGATATCTACGACAATGTTTCTACGTGTACCGCCAATGTGACGGTGGATGACGCCATTCCACCTATGGCGAAGTGCAAGAACTATACCGTCTCCCTGAATGGCCAGGGCCAGGCTGTGGTGACAGAGGCGAACATTGACAATGGTTCGACAGACAACTGTTACATCACGTCCTACACGCTGTCGAAAACCCTGTTTACCTGTGATGATCTCGGGGCGAATGCCATTACCCTGACGGTAACCGATCTGGGCGGGAATACCTCGTCCTGTGCGGCAACTGTTACGGTGGAGGACAATCTCCCGCCAGTCATGGCCTGCAAGGACCTGACCGTATTCATCAATGCCCAGGGAGACCCGATCACCATCTTCCCCAACCAGATCGACGCGGGAAGTGCCGACAATTGTGAGATCGTCAGTCTGACCCTCAACAAGACGACCTTCGATTGCAGCGATATCGGCCAGAACGTGGTAAATCTGGTAGCGGAGGATCCGAGCGGAAATATCAATAATTGTTCGGCGATCGTGACGGTTGTGGATGCCATTCCTCCGGTTTGGACATACATGCCGGGCGATATCACGGTGAACTGTATCGATGTCCTGGATGATGAACCCGAAGCCGCCGACAATTGCGGTGGTGTGAATATCAACTGGTCGGATGTACAGGAACTCTGGCCAGCTGGTCCAATGGGAAGCTATCTGGTCCGTCGGACCTGGACGGCATTCGATGCCTCTGGCAACGAGATCAGCTACGAACAGGTAGTCTACGTCCTGCCTGGTGGCGAACTGTTGATCAACTGTTCGCCGGATATTGTCACGCAGCCGACACACTTCCCGATCAAGGTCGATTGGCCGATCCCATCGGTGGATGACATCTGCGAGGGGTCCGTGGATATGGTACAGATCGGAGGGCCGCCGCCATTGAGCTACTTCAATCCGGGTAGCCAGACGCTGATTACCTATGAGCATGTCGATTTCTACGGAACCCACTACCAGTGCTCGTTCTGGGTGAATGTGCCACTGGATGGCTCCGGTTACATCGTTGTGTTGAACGAAGTGGACTGTGAAGACCTCTCCCTCACGGATTGTGAGGTGATGGACCTTCCGTCTCCTGACAATTACAGCTTCGAGTACATCCTTCCGAATATGGCCCCCATTCCGTTTGATATTGCTTCCGGTGGGCGCTTCGAGATGTTTGCCGATGGTTCCGCTCATCTGACGGGATCCTGGTCTGACTTCCCGAACACCTGCGGATGGGATATGGATATCTGGTTCCACCGCCGTCGGACCCACGATGGTTGGGTGGCTGCCGGAGGGGATATCAGTGCCT
This sequence comes from Lewinellaceae bacterium, assembly GCA_020636225.1. Lineage (GTDB taxonomy): Bacteria > Bacteroidota > Bacteroidia > Chitinophagales > Saprospiraceae > JAGNXB01. The sequence goes on from JACJYI010000003.1 coordinate 643,404, forward strand.
TCTCCGGACTGGGTGATCCTACCCTGTGGGAATTCTTCGAGGTGGATGCATCGCGCAGTAAGATGAGTGGTACCGGTTGCTATACCGGTCAGAACTACAATGTGCGGATCTCCCCCAACTTCCCGAAATTCGGATTCCAACTGGGTGAAGGAGCCAATACCAAGACCAACGCGTATGGCGGGTGGGTGATCCTGGGGATCACCAACCAGTCCGACCAATTGGTCGCCCAGGGCATCTTCTCCTTCGAGCTGGATTGTACGACGACCAACCTGATCAAGGATGCCGCAGAGGTCATCTCCCTGGATGGATTTGACTATCCGGTGGTCTGGTCGACCGGCACAACTGGTCCGGAATTGGGTGATGTGGCTCCGGGTATGTATGACGTGACCGTAACCGATCAGGTCGGCAATACCCAGACGACGGACTTCGATGTCATTGGACCGAAGGATTGTATCCTGTACTACGAGGATGCCTGCCGTCCTGGGAACATGACCGAGAACGCTCTCGCCAAGCAAAGCAGCACCTTCCAGGGAGCTGTTGCCGACCGGGCAATTGACCAGAACACGGATGGCGATTTCGCCAACGGTTCAGTATCAAGCACCCTGGCCGGATTCCAGAACTACCTGAGCCTGGCGTACATCGAACCACTGCCGATCGAACAGATCCGGATCTGGAACCGTACCGATTGCTGTGGTGATGTCCTGGATCCGTTCTACGTCTTCGTCTCTGAAACACCGATCCCGGATAATATCTTCCCTGAGGACCTGGTGTTCTATCCGGAGATCCTGGCCTTCTATCACGACGGTCCACTGGAAGACTCCTACACCTTCGATGTGGGAGAAATGGGACAGTATATCAAGGTTCAGCTGGCGGGCAGCGGCCGACTGATGCTGGCCGAAGTGCAGGTCCTGGTTTGCCAGGAAGATGCGATCGGTCTGCAGGATGACGGATTCACCCAGCCGGATGATCAGATTATCGTGGAGAAGCCGGAAGTCGATCTCAGTGTCGACGAAGTGCCCAGTGTGACCTATTGGCCAAATCCGGCCAACAACTACCTGGAGATCGATATTACCCAGCATCATGCGTCACCAATGGGCCTGACCATCGTGAACATGCAGGGTGTCGAGGTCTATCGCGCCAAGTTGCCGGCTGACCACCTCCAACATCTGCACATTGATACAGGTGATTGGGGTCCGGGTATCTACTTCATGACCATCAGCTCCGCCAATGGAGCACGCAGTCTGCCGTTGACCATCCAACATTGATGGTTCCGGTAGCGCCAGAATCAAAAGGGCCCTGCTTTTGCAGGGCCCTTTTCATGTCCGGTATAGCCATCGAAAACCAAGTCGGATCGAATTTGTTACGGTATTCATTCGTTACCTAATCTACAGAACATGAAAAAACTTCTTCCATTTCTTCCCTTGCTGGCCGTGATGGCCCTGGCCATCTCCTGTTCGAACGAGAAGCCTTCCGCCACCTCTGAGGAGGCTGTATCCGAACAACCCACCGGACCGTCTGGCGTGTACAACCTGGACATCAACCAAAGCGTGGTCAAGTGGCGGGGGGATATGCTGGGCGTCAAGTTTCATGAAGGAACATTGAACCTGACCGAGGGGACCATCATCGTGGACAATGGCCGGGTGACCGGCGGCAAATTCGTTGCTGATCTGAGCTCCATGGTGCCGACCGATGAGAACTATCAGCCGGAAACGGGGTATTCCAAGGATAAACTGGTGACCCATCTGAAGTCAGCCGACTTCTTCGATGTCGCCAATTATCCGACGGCAATCTTCAATGTGACCGGTGCATATGACAATAACACCAACGGGAAAATGACCATCCGTGGCCGGACCCACAACGAAGTGGTGAAGGATATCCTGGTCACGGATATGGGCAATGGTACGATCAAGGCGACCGGTCAGCTGAACTTCGACCGACAGCAATATGGAGTATCCTGGTCCAGCGGTGCGAAGGATGCCGTGCTGAGCGATAATATTGCTCTGACCATCGAATTGGTGGCGGTCCAATAGCCTCTGGATCCATACATCATTGGGAACAGGATGGAAGGCTTGATGCCTTCCATCCTATTTTTTTTCCTGGCGGATATCCACGCTGATCCCGATGCCCACATTGGAGGTTTCCCAGGAGGCCTGGCTGGTCTTCCGGTACCAGGTCTTGTCCTTGAAGAAGCCGGCGCAGAACATCAGGCCACCTTCTCCCAGTTCACGGATCAGCTCCAGGCTGACCAGGAAATCATCCTCGACCAGCACCTGGGCCTCCCGCAGGTCGACATAGACATCCTCGCCCTGGTGGCCCCGATAATCAATGATGAGGGGTGAACTGTAGATCCGTTCGACAGGCTGTCCTGATTCGGTTCGATAGATGTTCAGGCGGTAGAAGATCGTATCATACTGGCAATAGGCCAGATGCAGATTGACTTGGTCGACAAATGCCGGGCGAGCCTTGATGGCCACCATGGTGCCCAATTCGTTTCCCAGGTCATTATAGAAGAATCCGGCATTCAGATTCGGCCTGGTCAGTTCATTTCCCGCTCGAATGGCTTTATAGTCCCTGGGGTTGACTGTGATCTGCGGCAATTCCAGGGCGATGGAGGTCATGCGGATGGTATGATCGGAAGAAGTGGCGGCCTGCCGAACCTGTCGGAGCTCCTGGTCGATGGACTGGTATCCAAGCATGGAATAACGCAGAATGGCATCATCCGGTAGATCGTCGATCCGGAGGCGGAACATGCCTTGATCATCCGATACGGTACCTACCCCGGCTCCAACCACACCGATGTTCACATAGGCAATGGGCTGGCCGGTGGATTGATCCACAATTTGCCCCATGATCACCTGACCCCGAGTTTCCAGCAAGGTACAGGCCAGGCAAAGCACCAGCAACACTCTGGCAAGCACCGAGGATTTGAACTGCACCGGACCGATCAGGATTAGTTCAGTTCAAAATGAGTGATCACTTCTGCCGGGATATCCATCTGTTCCAGGAATGGCGTCAGGGTCTTGTCGTAATCCATCACCTTCCAGGAAGAGGCTTGTTTGTCCCGAATGGCCAGCATGATCTTGTCGGCATCGATCTGGAAGGTGGAGGTGGATTCATCAAAGCGAACATGATCCGCTCCGTATTCGGATACGACATTATGTCGGAGCATCTCCAGGACAGAGTCATCTTGCTGGGCCCCGCGGTACTCCATGCTCATCACCAGGTGGTAGTTGATACGGGCAAAGGCGCGCCCGTTGGTTCGGAACACGGGAGAGATGGAGGAAACGTCCATTGATTCAAACCGAAACCGAACCTCTTCATCCGTGAAGAACCGCTGAAAATAGGCCTGCATCTGGTCGCGGGGCAGAATGGTATAGATCCCGGGATAGAGTTCGTCCAGCAAGCCATCGATCCGCTGGTTTCGGGCGTGGTCCAGGTAGGTGGCCATGGATTGGCGAATGGCCTCATCATCTGTTTGTTGAGCCTGGGACACCTGGATGACCGTCAGGGAAACCAACAGGGTAAGCAGGAGGGAGCGGAACAGAACGATCATAGTGGACAGATTTAACGTGAAAAATGGTTGGCTGACGGATCAGGTACAAGGGGTAAACTGCTGAATGGCGTTGAAGTTGCCCTCGTCCGGGAGAAATCCTTGAATCTATCCTTTCCTTACAAGGGAGGGAACAGAATGCGTGCCTCGCCCTTGACAACCGGCTTGCCTTCTTCGTTGGCACAGATCGTCGCAAAGGTGCCGATCCGTTTCTCTTCGTCGTAGGCGGTCAATTCGACCCGGGCAGTGATCGGCTGGTCGAAGAACACGGGTTTCATGAACCGCAGATCCTGGCTCAGGTAGATGCTGCCTTCCCCTGGATAGATACTTCCGAAAATCCGGGAGAACATGGAGCCGGTGAACATCCCATGGGCGACACGTTGCTGGAAAATACTATTGGCGGCGTAGTCTTCATTCAGATGGATGGGGTTGTCATCCAGGGAGATCTGGGCGAACAACCGGACTTCTTCAGCCGTGAATACGCGGGTGTACTCGACGACTTTTCCGATTTCAGGCAGGGAAGTGGACATAGGAGGAATTGGATTACGAGGTAAGAGAAATAAGGATTGATGGATGATTATTCGATCTCCATGCCGAGCCAGCCTTCCAGTACCTGGACCATCCTGGCTCGCTCGGCAGGACTGAGGTTCTTGATCCGTGCCGCCCGATGATCCGTGCCAGGCAGGAAGAACCAGGCAGCATCGACCTGATCGCTGTGGGGCACTGCTGTCGCCGACCATGTATCGGAGCTTCCATTCAGATAGATGATATGATCCCCTTTCGTCTGGGTCCACTCGAAGACGGTGTTGGTCAGGGTGGGATCGAACCGGATCGGCATATGGTTGGGCATGAAGACGGCACTGGGATTGGTATCGGTGGGCAGGGCATGGAGCAGCCCTTTGAAGGGCCTGGTTTGATAGCCATAATAGCCGGCCTGGGTGCCGGCCTGATAGTAGTGGGAGGCAAATCCGATAATATCCCGGTCGGAGAAGAATCCGAAGTCCGAGACCTTCAGGACATGGCTTAGCAGGGAATCGATGGATACATCCTTGCCTGGAATGTCGGCACAATCGGAGCCCCATTGCCAGAAGGAGAAGGGATACTCCAGTACGGTGTATTCCCAGGCTTGTTCCAGGGTCAGGTAGGTGAATTGCAGCCCGGCCCCCCTGGCGAACCAGGACACTCTCGGAAGGACCTGGTCACGGGCCTTGAGCAAGCGCACCTGGACATCATACAATGCCTTCCGGCAGGCAGCCGTTCCGACGGTATCCAGGAACGTATAGATCCGGGGATCTTCCACACTGTGGTTGATCGGGGCCACAAAGGGGAAGGAAACATCCACATCCTCCGGATAGAAATACCGGTAGAAGATGGTGGTCTGGCCCCCCTTACTGATCCCGGTGCTCAGCCATTTTCCAGGGTATACATCCCGGAAGAGTTCGCGGATCCTGTGGTAATCCGCGGTGGCCTGTTCGAGCGTGAGGTAGGTATAATCTACTGAATCGGGCATGCTCTCCCCGAAGAACCGGTGTTCCACCAGCAACTGGTTGCCCTGCAGCAATTGTGACAATTCATATCGGGCATCGCGGGTAACGTTGTAGCCATGGGTCACAATGGTCATCGGCTTGTCAAAGCCGGTATGTTCGAGATAGACCCGCTGCCAGAACGAACCTTTCTCGGGATGCTGATGGTCGAGCGGTTGACGGATCTTCAGTACATAGCTTTCGGAAACCCCTTCCGGCGAATCCATTGGGATGAAGATGACATCCGGCAAGGCATACAGGGCTTCCTGCAGGTCGGATTTCTGGGCACTGGCCAGGGACGGCAGGGATGCCATCACCAGGGCTAGGAAGAACAAGCGCATGGTATCTGTATTGTTGCCCCGAAGCTACGGGATTCCACCCACTGCACCATACGGTTCAGTCAATCTGGCCCGGATGGGAGGTCCTGGTATATACCTGTCCTTCCCTGGGGCGCACCGGTTTCCCTGATGCATCCATGATCTGAAAGGGGATGGTCCTTCTGTTCAGTCCGTTCGGCACGGACACGTCGAAATGCAAGTGCGGACCGGAGGTATATCCCGTATTGCCGCTTCGTCCGATGCGCTGTCCGGCCTCGACCAGGTCCCCGATCTCCACGTCGACCCCGCCTTGTTGCAGGTGGACGTAGTTGCCAAAGGTGCCATCCTCATGTTGGATCAGGACAAAGTTTCCGTATTTCATGCATCGGGGGGCATTGCAGTGCCGGTCTGAATCCTCCTTCAGATCGATCACCCGTCCTGCCCGGGCCGCGGTGACTGGTGTGCCGACCGGCATGTCCAGGTCAATGGCATAGTCATTCCGGTGGCTGGTTGCCCCCTTGAATCCCTGGTTGATCCGCACCGGCCGTCCGGGTTCGACAGGCAGCCAATAGATCTGATCCGCATCAGGATGGACATTCCAGATATCTCCCTGGGAGATGGTATAGCTGAACCGGGAGGAGTACCCTTGCCCTTGGCGCTTTTGGTTGAGTCGAAGGATCTCCGTGGGTTCAAAAGGCCCCCACAAGACGATTCGTACGGGCAAGGGTTGATCCGCAACCAGGTTCCTGACCTGTACATCCAGTTCGATCGAGAAGAGACCGGCCAGATCGCAGGCTGCGGTGTATACCACATCGCCTGTCGTCGGATCTTCCGTCCATTGGATGACCACCGGCGATTGGGCATGAAGATGCATATGGGTCAACAGGAGTAAAGGGAAGATCAGGTATCGCATGGTGCAAATGGGCCGATGATCGATCCAACGTCGCGATGACTGCGGAAAGTATCTTGACCAGCCACATGGGGTTTCAGGCCATCCGAATTGACATATAGTAAAAAAGTATGTGTTTGTGGCAAAAGTTGCTTCATATGAAGGGTTGGGTTCCCGGAATTTTGACATGCATTCATTCTTCACTAAACAGAACAATCATGACGACGCTGCACCCCTTCAGGCTTCTGATCCTTTTTCTGGCCATGTTCCTGGCCTGTGAATCGTTTGGCCAGGCCTCTCCGAATGAGAAGTGGCTCCTTCCGGGGAAGACCATCCGCATTCGACTGGCCGCGAGCAAGGCCGTGCCCGACCTGTCGGATCGCCTTGCCGGTGAGTTCGACAAAACGGGCTTTGGAGATGTCCGGTCAAGTGAAACGGGTCTGTGGATCCTGTCATTCGATTCATCTGACGATTATCCGCTTTCGGAAGGCAGTTCATTGGGCCTGGAGTTCGGCGTGGATTATCGCCTCCGGCCCAAGTGGTGGGTGGGCCTGTCTGTCGGACGGGATGCCAGCGCTGGTGCTTCGGGTTTTCGTCGGATATCCAGCTCTTCCCTCTCCATTGGTCAACCGGGCAACTGGCCGCTCTTCTATTCATTGAGTACGTCCGGCCATACGGCCTATCGATTTGTTTCCTCCGCCTACCTGGGAATACGGGCGGAATATCAGTTGACCCCGAGGTGCGCTGTTCATGTTGGGCCTACCCTGGATCTCCGTTGGATCAGCAATGGCGAACAATTCCAGTATCAAGTCAGGAAGGAATGGCGGCCGGGTGGTGTAGCCGGTGCGCAGGTCTCCCTCAACCGTTGGTTGCGGGTCTTTGCGGAAGGTCGCCTTCGATCAGCAGTAACGTTTGACGGGTTTTCCATCGAAAGTTCGGACAACGACGGGGAATACAAGTCCTATCTGTCTTCCTTTACCCTGAGAATGTCCCACATCCGCCTGGGCGCCCGGGTCGATCTGGCATTTTAGTCCAGGTCAATATCGGATACTCCAGTAAGGATTCCGCTCGGCTCCCACGCTGTCCTTCAGGTAGGTGCGGATCAGATCCTGATATTGGGCCAGATCGATCTTCTTGCCCTTCATTCTTTTGGGTAGGCCCACACCATCGGGCATGGGCTTGAGATCGATCTTGGTCGCCGTGACGATCAAAGCCCCACCATTCACTTCCATCTCCAGGATGGCGCCGGGCAATCCACACAGCATTTCGGGGCCGACTGGCACCGGGATCTCATCGGTGAACCAGGCGATAATGTGCTGGTTCTTGATGGTGTCCCAGGTCTCCGCACTCATGCATACGTAGCCCTGGATATCCTTGATCTCCGTGCGGATCTTCCACTTGGGAAATTGCAGGTCATCCTCGACCAGATAGGTCCGGTCCAGCATCTCCATCCAGTCGGTGCGGCGCATATTCTGAAGATCCCGATGGATCAGGTAGTCGTCTTTGCGCCAGGCCCAGCCATTGTCCTCGCTGGTGGCGGCAGTCTCATCATGGGTGTAGCTGCTTTCATTCGCGGTGAATCGCAGGATATAGTTGCTGGAATACCCGTCGTCGGAGCCCCAGGTGAGCGTGGCCCGATCCTTTTCCGCCTGACTGAGATAGGGGAGTTCTTCCATGATCCTGACCCAGTAGGATGTGCGTTCATAGGTGATCTCGCCACTGACGTTTTGGCCGCACAAGGACACTGTGCCAAGGATGAGGAGGAAAAGACTATAGATTGATCGCATCCGATTCATTTGTGCTAGGAAGTATGATGTTCAATGAAAAAGTTACCACCAGCCCCGGTTCTTTTTCAGGCTGGTCTCTATACCCTGAAGGTTGTACGTGAAGGATAACATGGCATATCGCGCCAGAGTGGTGGTCCGGGTCTCGCTGACAATGTTGGCGGTGGCAAATTGATTCACACCCAGGTTCCGGTTCAACAGGTCATATCCCGACAGACGGATCTCGCCGCGCTTGTTCGGAAAGAGCACCTTGTACAGGGAGGCGCTCAGGATGGGGACATCCTGGTTGAACCCGAATCGATCGTTCTGGTAGATATCATAATCAAAATGGATATTGGCGAAGATGCCCCAGACGAGGATGGTGTTCAGGTCGACGCTGTAGGTCTGGTTGAACAGTTGCTGGTTTTGCTCCGCATTGATGGAATACTTCGTATCGGTCAGGTTGAACCGCCCACTCAGATACAGGGTAAACCGATCCCCGGGGGTCACATTCAGTCGAAGATTGGTCCAGTGCCCGTTGGAAAAGGTCTCATTCTCCACGGCATTGACCAGGGCGAAGCGCTTGTTCCAGCTGTAGCTGTAATTCAGGTTGATGGTGAACTTGTTCTTGACGATCGGGAACCCGTAGCTCACCGACGCCCACAGGGATTGACCACCCTTGTAGTTGATCGTCCGCGAATTGGTGACCAACAGGGAGTCGACCGTTTGCTCCTGGACAAAGGCATTCTCCACGATCCGGAAATTGATGTTGGTGAACAGGTTGGTGAAGGTGGCCGGACTGAAGCGCCGGAAACTCATTCGAATATTGTGATCGATCTGGGGGATCAGGTTGGGGTTGCCCTCCCGGATGAACAGCGGATTGCTGTTGTCGATCACCGGCTGCAGGTTCCGCATGGAAGGCTCGCGTGCGGTGACAACATAACCTCCGTCAAGATACCGATTGCGCTTCAGGTCAATACTCATATTGACATTGGGGATCCAGTTCGGGAAGGTCCGCCGGATGACCGTGTCGATCATGCCGGATGGTCCGCTGCGGAAGTCACCCTCCAGCTGGAATTCCTGGCGGGCCAGGCCGGCTGAAATGTTGATCCCTTTATAGGAGTATCGCAATGACGTACCCAGGCGATGAAGGTCGATCCGGTTGTCATAGTATCGGCTCAGGAAATCATTGGGGGCAGGGAGGTCCTGGACGACATCGGCCACGTCACGGTCTACGCTTTCCAGACGGAGATTGTAGTTGTAGAACGTCTGCCAGTACCAGCGCTTGCCAAACGGTTCGACATAAATGGCGCTGGACTTGACCTGCTGGCGCAATCCGACCGCATCGATCTGTTGCTCGATCACCAGGGTGGAATCCAGGGCTCCACTGTCGTCATAGAACTCATTGATGCTGGACTGTGTGCCGGTCTGTTCGGAGTCGTTGACAAAATAGGCGCCGCTCCAGCCCAGGCTGCGGCCCTTCTTCTTGAATTTCTTCCGGTAGATCAGGCTGCCGGTCAGATAGCGGGCATCCTGCTGGAACCGGTTGTCGAATTGCGTGAAATTGGACAGCTGGTTGTTGGACCGGAAATACCGGTACGTGCCATCATTGAGATTGTCCCGCTGGTTCAACACGCCATTGGCATTGAAGACGAGGGTGTTCAGGGAGTCGATCTTCTGTTCGATCCTGAATTGCACCCGGTGCCCCATGTTGGTATTGTCCTGCGAGCTGATGTCCTGATTGGTATAGGTGGCGTCCGGCAGGAAATTCTGTTGGTTCCGGGTGGCTTCGGCCATCAGCTGAGACCGATCGAAGAAGTAGACCGCATTCAGATCGGTCTTCTCATGCGCATAGGTGTAATTCAGCCCTCCCTGGATGTTGCGGGGGAAACCGGCGGATTGATCCCCGAAAAAACTGTTTTCAATATCCCCGATATCATCATCTCCTTCGTCGCCACCATAGCGGATGATGTAGCCACCGCCTGAACCAAAGCCGAAATCCCCGTCATCGTCCCAGTTGAAGGACTGACTGCCCCGGAAATCCTGGTAGTCATCCCAGCTCAGGCCGTTTCGGCCGGTATTGTTGCCGATGCCGATGATGGAAAACTGTTCCTTGTCGTTGAACTTGTTGAAGTTGCCCTTGAGTTCTGCGCGCTCCTCGGTGCCGGCCCCGGCGATGATCTTGCCAAAGCCGCCCTTCTTGAATTCGTCCTTGAGCTCGAGGTTCATGGTCTTTTCGGGAGGTGTGGACGAAGCCCCGGTCAGTTTTTCTTCCTCGGATTGTTCGTCAAACACCTGTACTTTCTTGACTCCTTCAGCCGGCAGGTTCTTGGTGGCCGTCTTCGGGTCATTGCCAAAGAACCGCTTGCCATCGACCGTCACCCGGGTGACAGCCTGGCCTTCGGCGGTGATCCCACCGTCCTGTCCGACCTCGATGCCGGGCAGCCGACGCAGCAGGTCCTCCACGGATGAGCCGGGAGCCACCTTGAATTTGCTGGCGTCATACTCGATGGTATCGCCACGGATGGACATCGGCGCCTTGGCCGCCTTGACCACCACTTCGAACAGGTCCTTGGCGATCTCTTCCAGACGGATCTCTCCGATGTCGATATCGCCACTGGTTTGCGGATCGATATGGATGATCCGGGGCATATAGCCCACGTAGCTGATCTTCACCAGGGCACTGGTGCGCTTCTGATTCTTCAGGAGGAAGCGCCCCTGTTCATCGGCACGGGTATAGCTGATCAGAGTCGTGTCGACCGGGTCGAGCAGTAGTACAGTGGAGAGGGGAAGGGGAGCACCCAGCGTGTCGACCACCGTTCCCGAAATGTCCAGGTTCCTGGACTGTCCGAACAAGGAGTGGGCGATCAGCAGGAGTGCTGACAAGGTGAGAATACGCTGCATAGTGTTGTCCGTTAATCGATGCCTTGAAGATGGGATTCTTCCCCTGGATGTACAACCATCTTAACGGTATGGTAACAAGATTGATTGCGCGGGCAGGAAGGGATGATCGGGAAACATGATCGGGTTTTTCCGAAAAATTCGATCCTGACAATGGGCATTGGTCCCGGCCGCAAACCCTACCTTTACGCCTTCAATTTCCCAGGAAAACCCCGCCCTCATGATCCTCTTCTTTGGCCAACCGAACTCCAAGGTGTATGCAGTCCAAACGGATCAAGCCCTGTCGGAGGGGGATGTGGAGAAACTGATCTGGCTGTTTGGTGAGGCACCCTTGCTGGAAGGGCCCTCCGTGGATGGTCCGTTCGTCGGGCCTCGGGCCACCATGATCAGTCCCTGGAGCACCAATGCGGTGGAGATCACCCAGAACATGGCCATCGCCGGCATCCGGCGGATGGAGGAATATCATTTGTTCCGGGAGGGAGACGCTTTCGATCCGATGCTGTCCCAGAAGTTTGCATCGCTGGACCAGCACCTGTTCGACATCCATGTCCAGCCGGAACCGATCCGGGCCATCGAGGATATCGGTGCATTCAATGAACAGGAAGGACTCGCCCTCAACCCGGAGGAGATCGACTATCTCGAGGACGTGGCCAGGCGCATCGGCCGGAAGCTGACCGACTCGGAAGTATTCGGCTTTTCCCAGGTGAACAGCGAGCACTGCCGGCACAAGATCTTCAACGGCACCTTCGTGATCGATGGCGAGGAGAAGCCCACCAGCCTGTTCCAGCTGATCAAGAAGACCTCCAGGGAACACCCCAACGAGATCGTATCGGCCTACAAGGACAACGTCGCCTTCATCAAGGGTCCGCAGATGACCCAGTTCGCGCCGGCCCGGCCGGATGTGCCAGCTGATTATGTGAAGAAGGCGATCGATTCGGTTCTGTCCCTCAAGGCGGAGACCCACAACTTTCCCACCACAGTGGAGCCATTCAACGGGGCTGCTACCGGTTCCGGTGGTGAGATCCGCGACCGCATGGCTGGTGGTCGGGGCTCCATTCCCCTGGCCGGAACGGCAGTGTACATGACGGCTTATTCGCGTCTCGCCGACGGCGAACGCCCCTGGGAATCCGGCATGGTGGAGCGTCCCTGGCTTTACCAGACTCCGCTGGATATCCTCATCAAGGCTTCCAACGGCGCGTCGGACTTCGGCAACAAGTTCGGCCAGCCATTGATCGCCGGTTCGGTACTCACGTTCGAGCATGAGGAGCACGGACGACGGCTGGGCTTTGACAAGGTCATCATGCTGGCCGGCGGGATCGGCTATGGCAAGGCCGAACAGGCCCAGAAAGGTCATCCGGAGGCGGGTGACAAGGTCGTGGTGATGGGAGGCGACAATTACCGGATCGGCATGGGCGGGGCGGCCGTCTCCTCGGCCGATACAGGCGAGTTCCATTCCGTCATCGAACTGAATGCCGTACAGCGGTCCAATCCGGAGATGCAGAAGCGCGTGGCCAATGCCGTGCGTGGCATGGTGGAAGGGGAGGAGAACCTGATCGTCTCCATCCACGACCATGGAGCAGGAGGGCATCTGAACTGCCTCTCCGAGCTGGTCGAGGCGACCGGTGGGAAGATCGACCTGGACAAGTTGCCTGTCGGCGATCCCACGTTATCCGCCAGGGAGATCATCGGCAATGAATCCCAGGAGCGGATGGGCCTGGTGATCCACCCGCAGCACCTGGACACTCTTCGACGGATCGCCGAGCGCGAGCGGGCCCCCCTGTACGAGGTAGGTGAAGTGACCGGTGATATGCGCTTTACGTTTGAATCTTCATCCACTGGAGCCAGGCCCATGGACCTGGCCCTGACCGATATGTTTGGCAGCTCACCCCGGACGGTGATGACCGACCGGACGGTGGACCGCCCATATGCGCCCATTCAGACGGATGGGTCTGCCATCCAGGAGGACATTCGCAACGTACTCCGCCTGGAAGCCGTGGCCTGCAAGGACTGGCTGACCAACAAGGTGGACCGCTGTGTGGGTGGCCTCGTCGCCAAACAACAATGTACCGGTCCGCTCCAGCTGCCACTGAACGACTGTGGTGTCATGGCGCTGGACTTTGAGGGAAAAAGCGGACTGGCGACGTCGATCGGGCACAGTCCGGTGTCCGGTCTGATCGACCCGGTGGCCGGCAGCCGCAACTCGGTGGCCGAGGCATTGACGAATATTGTGTGGGCGCCATTGGAGAAGGGATTGAAATCGGTATCTCTCTCGGCCAACTGGATGTGGCCCTGCAAGAATGAGGGGGAGGATGCCCGGCTGTATGCCGCCGTGGAAGCCATGTCGGCATTTGCCCTGGACCTGGGGATCAATATCCCCACGGGCAAGGACTCCCTGTCCATGAAGCAGAAATATCCTGACGGCAGTGAAGTGATCTCTCCGGGCACGGTGATCGTCTCGGCGGCTGGTCATTGTGTGGATCGCGCCGCAGTGGTCGAGCCGGTATTCCGGAAGGATGGCGGTCCCATCTATCTCCTGGACCTGTCCGGCGAGGCTTGCCAGCTCGGCGGGTCCTCCTATGCCCAGACCCTGAATCGGGTGGGGGAACAGGCGCCATCGGTGGTGGATGCCGGTGCCTTTGCCCGGGCCTTTGATGCCTTGCAGGACCTGATCAAGAAGGGCAAGATCCAGGCGGGCCACGATATCTCGGCTGGCGGACTGCTAACCTGCCTGCTGGAGATGTGTTTTGCCGACAACGATCTGGGTGTCTCGATCGACCTGTCTGCCACTGGTGAACCTGACCTGGTCAAGCGTCTGTTTGCCGAGAATGCCGGGGTTGTTTTCCAGGCTGCGGATGGGGAAGTGGAAGATGTCCTGCAGGCAGCGGGTGTTCCCTTCTATCGCATTGGCCAGGTAACGAAACAGGCTGAGTTGACCATCCAGTTTGGTGACATGACTCACCGGTTTGATGTAACCGAGCTACGGGATGTCTGGTATGAGACCTCCCGGCAGTTTGACCGCCACCAGACAGCCAATGGGCTGGCGGATGTGCGGTTTGCCAACTACAAGAAGCAGCCCCTGCACTATGTCTTCCCTAAGGGATTTGAGGGTCGGCGGCCGGAGAGACTTGGAGAGGGACCCCGGATCAAGGCAGCCATTATTCGTGAAAAGGGCAGCAATTCCGAGCGGGAGATGGCCCATGCCATGTATCTGGCGGGGTTTGACGTGCGGGATGTGCACATGACCGACTTGATCGCCGGGCGGGAAACGCTGGAGGACGTTCGGTTCATCGGTGCCGTGGGCGGATTCTCCAACAGCGACGTGCTGGGTTCGGCCAAGGGCTGGGCCGGTGCATTCAAGTATAATGACAAAGCACGGACGGCCCTGGAACGGTTCTTTGCCCGGGAGGACGTGCTCTCGGTAGGGATCTGCAACGGCTGTCAGCTCTTCGTGGAGTTGAACCTGATCAATCCGGAGCACGAACAGCCACCCCGGATGCTGCACAATGACTCCCACAAGCACGAAAGCATCTTTACCTCGGTGGTCATTCCGGAGAACAACTCCGTGATGCTGTCCTCCCTGGCGGGAACGCGACTGGGGATCTGGGTGTCCCACGGAGAGGGGAAGTTTCATCTGCCGCTGGAAGAAGACCGGTACAATATCGTGGCGAAATACGGGTATGACGGCTATCCGGCCAATCCGAATGGAAGCGACTACAATGCGGCCATGCTGGCCAGTGCGGATGGTCGCCATCTGGTGACCATGCCCCACTTCGAGCGCTCCATGTTCCGCTGGAACTGGGCCCATTATCCCGCCGACCGGCATGGAGACGACATCTCCCCCTGGATCGAGGTATTTGTGAATGCGCGGAAGTGGCTGGAGGGGTAGGCCGTTCAGCCCAAAGTTGCTCCTTGTGAATGACGCTGGCATCCGTGTCCTGAACGGAACTGTTTGTGCTCCATGCAAGAATCGAAGGATCAATAGATTTGCTGCATGCGACTCTGGAGGATCGTCTTGTATTGAGCCTTGAGTGGTTCCGGCAGGAAGCTTGCATCAATCATGGACAACCAGTCGGGGAAGGCTATCTCCATTTTCCGGAAAATATTTTCCTGCTGTTTTTCTTCCAGATCAGCAGTTTGCATAGCCTGTACAAAATCCGTCCTGGACAGTTTCTTTTTTTTCCCGTTGAGGGTCAACGCCATTTCTTCATCATCGGCAGGGTTAACCAATGCCGTATTGACCAGATCATAGGCAGGTGACAGGATCATGCCTAATCCGGGTTGATCCAGCAGAGAAAAGTTCTTCAAATGCATATCTGCATTTCCGGTGAGAAATGAAAAAAGGACCAGTTCGAAGAAATTGACGACGTCCAGACCTGGAACGGCGGAGTATTTCTGTATCGCTTTTGCGACCTGCTTATAACTTCCCTGGTATTTGTGTTCGGTAAGCCGTTCGGTCAGCTGACACATGTCCTCCATGGCCAGTTTGTTCTTTTTATAACGATCCAGACGTTTCGTGATATAGGCCAGATTTCCCGATGCCATGCGGATCAGACTGTGAGGTGCAGTCTTGATGTTGGCCAGCTGGGCCAGGTGCATGGTCAAGTCCTCCACTTCTGGCAAGTGAAGATATGCGGGTGTCTGTGGTTTCAGAATATATCCACCCCATAAGCCGACAATGGTGAATCGTTTGCGGTTGCCTTCACGGTATGATTTTGTCAGGTGAAGGGACAATTTGGGTTGAACGCCGGTCAATGCAGTCTGTGCCTGGATGACGTCCAAGGCCAGCGGTTCCAGATCGGATTCCGAATAGGGGAGAAAAGGCGGATCCGGTTGTCCGAAGAACTGCTTTGAACAGGAAGAGTGGAAGTCGGTCTCTTCCTGACCTGTCGGGCGATAGCAATACAGACACTGACTCATGGCTGCTGGTCCTTGATTTCTTCTACACTGACGGCGCCAATGCAATCTTTGCAGCAGGCCAGCAACAGGCCCATCCGATCACGTGGGTTCAGTTTCCAGTTTTTCTCGGCAATCTCCAACAGCCAGCCTTCGGGTATCAAGCCATCGAAAAAGGGGAACAACACCCGGGATGTGAAAGGACCGCCCTGCACGGGAAGGGTAAGACTGACTGGTGTCGCGTCCGGCAGGGAGATGTAGTCAGTGTCATACTGGAAATGATAACCGTCCTCATCTTCTGTGAGCCAACCGGCCAATTGGTCGTGGATGGAGATAGCAGCCTTCCTCATGGTTCGATCTCCGGGTTTGTGTTCCTGTTGTGGCTGATCGGAACGGGTCCGGCTTCATATCCGAACAGGTTCAGGACCTGGTTTACTTTGTCCATGCGAAGGCTCTCTTTTCGTTGTTCCAATTCCCGGACGAACCTGAGGCCAACCCCGGCCTTTGCTGCCAGTTCCCATTGAGTCAGTCCAACGGCCTTCCGCTTTGATTTTACCCATGAAGCCAAATCCATATATACCCTTTCGGGTACAATATCGCAGTTGTTTTCTGATTATGCACCCGATCAGGTATAATTCATTTCGTTTTGATGAAAGATATACCCAAACGGGTATAATAATACCACTATAATGTAAAAATATACCCGAAAGGGTGTTTTATAGGCCGAGCAGCAAGGGTTGGAGATGATCTTCAAGAAGTGCTACAGTTGCCGAGAAAGGATTGTTGGCCAACAATTATTGATCCATCCGTGACCGAACTGACCGGCCGGCCGCCAACTGGCGTGGACCGACATGACCTCCCTTGATTTAGGCATATGTGAATGCGTTTAAGGGGCTGGAGGCACACCCGTCCAACCGTTCTTAGGAAGAAAGGATTCAAGATAGGCCAAGAAAAAACCCATGTTCCGATCCCGGAACATGGGTTTTTTTATCTGAGTGAAGTGTCTGGATTATCGGTCGCTGCTTAATTTGGCATTGTAGACCCAGATCTCATCCCATTGGTCAGAGAAGATGTCTCTGGCATTGTCCAGGAATGACGTCCAGGAATTCTCGCCATGCTTGGCTTCGAAGGCCTTTTTGAAGTTCATGTCCCTGTCCAGTTCTGCTCAGGAGTCCAGGTACATGCAGGTGGCCACATGACGACCGATCTTGTTGCCCTGCCAGAATTCGTTGTAAAAGACACCCCATTCAGGACCGCCATCCGGCATGGACTTGATCGTCTCACTGATCTTGGTCAGGTGATCGTTCAGACGATGGCCTTCGCCATCATTGATCTCGTGATAGCGCACATAGATCAGTTTGGATGGACCAGTGCCTTCCTTGAAGTTGGACAGCTTGTCATCCGTGCGCCAGTACTCGCCTTGTTCGACCTTGGTGATGTTGGGCAACACCTTGTCGCGCCAGTCATCATCATGTCCACCATCGCTGGGGCGCTTGTCCAGATCCGGATAGGTCAATGGTCCCATCAGCCAGACCATCTTCCCGGTGTTCGGTCCGTTGGCGACATTGTAGACGGAAGCCCTGTACAGACCATCCTTGTGAAAGGTCTTGTTGTGATTGGCCATGGCCGTGCCCAGTGCCTTCAGGTTGGCGGTGTTGGGCGTGAGGTAGATGGTCTGCCACAGGGAGTAAGATTCCTTCTCCTCCTGGGCATCATGGCCAGCGGAGGATGAGGGCAAATCAGAGAATTTTCGTCTTCATAGTGGAAATGAGTTAGGGTGGAAAAAAGTGATGATCATATGGAGCATCACGGTTATCCTAAAATGTACGATAAGAAGGTAGGATATGGCGATCCGGGATTGGGGTTAGATAGATATTGGGGGCAGAATGCGGTCTGATCGGTGATTATTTCGGATGGTCAATAGTTTTCGAGATCCTGTACTTTCGTCCGATCAATCATGCGCTGATCAGAACCAATCCTCCCGATGTCCGACGAACGAACCCCTCCCCGGCAACAGCCCAACAACCCCCTTCACGGTGTCAAACTGGAAGATATGGTGAGCCGGATGGTCGATCATTACGGCTGGGCAGAACTGGGCCGGCAGATCCCCATCCGCTGCTTTACGAACGATCCCTCCATCAAGTCCAGCCTGACCTTTTTGCGGAAGACGCCCTGGGCGAGGGAGAGGGTGGAGCAGATGTACTTGTGGATGATCCGATGATTAGGGAGGTTTCCAGGGGTTCGGTGTTGATACAAAATGTGATCATGTCTATGAACGAGAGGTGAGTCCGGTGACGGCAGAACAAATGGCAACAGATTTGTCATTTGAGCCATTCTGTAGAGGGGGATGTGACGGAGTACTGACGGAATACTGATAGGATAACTATGGATTATCTATACTGCAACTCTGCTTCAGTGCCCCTCTATCCCGACAGGTAGAGAACCTGGATACAGGGATATTATCAGGATGAACATGGCGTTCTCTGTAGTTTAGTGCACTATGGTGAATGGGAGGAGGTCAAAATAACAGGTCAATTTCTTCAGGACTGTCCGAAGGATGGGAAGTCTTCACAATCACTTTCCGATACAGAATGTGATAATGCCCGTCAATAAAGGGATTTAAGACTTATGGCAATAAATTTCTGATAATTTGCCCTTATACTGCCAAAATTGAGCCTTTTAGTATGGTTAATAAGCGCGGAGGATCGTTATACTTTATACATTACTGTGGCTTTAAAGTATCGATAAGTAAAGTGAAAATGACCAATGGTTAGTAAATCTAGAGACGAATTCTCTGAGTCAACAAAGACGATCTTAGCAAAACGTATTGGACTTCGATGCTCCAAACCTGATTGCGGGAAATCTTGCTTTGGGCCTCACTCTGACGATAGGAAGGCTATTAGTATTGGTCAAGCAGCCCATATCACGTCAGCGTCAAAAGGAGGACCTAGATTCAATGAAAGACTTATCCAAGCAGAAAGAAGATCACCAGATATTGGCATCTGGCTTTGCAGCATCCATGCCAGGTTAATAGATTCTGACGGAACTACCTTTGCAGAGGAGATGCTTCGGGAGTGGAAGCAAGATGCAGAGAACCGGGCGCTAGATGAACTGATGACCGAAAACTACGCACTGAGGAAGGAGTTAGAATTTGTTGTATCTGCTATGGAAGGAAAGGATACGTACCCAAGTTTGGAGTTCATTTGGTGCTATGATAGAAGTGGGTGGCACTGGGTTTTAGTTCTGAAAAATACGAAGAGACGTCCTCTTTATGATGTAGTCGTGGGTTTTCTGACTCTAATGACCTATGGATAATCAATTATTCTACTGGTGACATTTGTATTGCCAATGGTAGTATATCATTTTCTGGGAGAAGTAAATTTGTATTTAATATTTTAGACCTCCCAGTTGCAAATAATCATATGTCTGCAAATTGATTTACTATGAAATTTATCATATTGATATTATTTGTTACTATAAGCACACTTGGGAGAACTCAAGAGGTGAATATGGATTCAATACTTAATGATTATGAGAGGAAGTTCAGAGTAGAACTTAATAGAAGTGACACTTTGCTTATAAATGAATTGCTTGAGAAATTGGATGACAATTGTCAGATATTTAGTTCATTAGTTGAGAGCAAGCGCTATAGCAATACATTTATAATTGAATTGACAAAAAGAATGGTGAATAAGGGAATTTGTATCAGACAGGTTGTTGATAAGATTGATTATTATTTTCCAGTTGATGAATTGGACATTTCTAGTGGTTATCCAGTTTATTATGGGGCTATTGTTAATAAAGATGGCTTAACTCGGATAAGAAAATATTTAATTGAATCGGATTATTTGTTGGATTGTCAATTCTTGCTAGGAAGAAGTATTTTTACAGTGAAACTATTGTCATATATATTGAATCAAACTACTGATCCAATTGGAAACTATGAGCAAAACTGTAGAGGCGCAAATTTGATGATTCTTGATAATTATTATAGAAAGTAGTAAGCGATTTTGATTTTGCTAATTCCAGAATCTTATTCTGTTGGGCAAAGGATGAAGTATTAAGACATGTTTATATAGCATTTTGATATGTTATTATTCTATTATCACTTTTCTGGACTAATTTATATAGAAATGAATTATGAAAGAATATTGTTAGCGTCTGGATGCAGGTTTCCATAGGGCATCAGACTCATTAAGATAGTCCCAAGCACCATGAGTGCCGGGTAGGGTCTTATTCAGAACTGAAGGGTTGGGAGTGAAGACTTCCTATTCTTCGGACTGTCCTAGATTAGTGGTCCATGAAGAAGTTATTCACAGCATTCTAATATATTGACAATAAGGCCAATGCGGGATGTAGCATATGGTTAGTAATCCTTATTTTTCGCAAGGAAAGCAAGAATTGAGTAAAAAACCTTGCAAAAAATGTTGGGAAAATTTCTACCACAGGATCAACATGACCTCTTCCGGATGCGCCTGGACCAGATGGTGAACATGAGCCATGAGCTAATCATCTTAGCCAAAGAGGTAGATTGGAATTGGATTGAAAACGAATTGAAGGATTCATATTCTGAAGAAGGCAGACCGAGCATTCCCATTCGTACGATGGTTGGTATGCTGTTTCTGAAGCAGCTTCATAATCAAAGTGACGAATCCGTATTGGCGAGGTGGGTAGAAAATCCCTATTGGCAATATTTTACCGGGGAACAATATTTTCAACATAAGCCACCATTTGATCCGACAGATTTTGGTATTTCAGAAAGCGGGTTGGTGAGACTGGAATGGAAAAGGTATTAAGCTTGACAGTGAGGTTGCATTTTGGGAGTGAGTCAGAGGAAGAAGTGCAAGTTGACAACGGTTCAGGAAAAGAATAGAACGTTTCCAACAGACAGTAAGTTGGCGTTTAAGATCATCAAATCATCATGGTTTATTGCTTCTTGATGGCCAAAGGGGCTAGATGTTTGAGCCGGATCTATACGGCCATAGATAGGGCTCCTGACCAGTAAGGTTTCCTTTTGTGTCCAGACGAAATTGGTAATCCTAGCCCTAATGAGGATCGTTTGGACATGGAATTGATGAGCACACCTTTAAATCTCGCCCATTTGTGGAATGGCAAAAAAAACGTGAGAAAAGGAGCAATCAGGAAGAAAGGAAAAGAAACAAACAGCTGATAATCAACAAAAAGGAAAGCAAGAGTAGTCAGCAGAATCGGAATCACTTCCCAATGCAAAACTTCCCAAAAATATTTGCCAACAGATCATCCGTCGTCACCTGCCCCGTGATCTCCCCGAGGTGATAGAGCGCCTGACGGATATCTTCGGCCAGCAGATCGCCGGTCAGGCCGGATTGCAATCCGGATAAGGCGGCGTCCAAAGCACCGCCCGCCTGATACAGTGCCTCGGCATGACGGGCATTGCTCACCAGGACATCATCCTCCGGTCGGGCGCCGGCCAGGGCCGTGGCGTACAGTCGTTCTTTCAGGTACGGGATGTTCTGGGCATTCTTTGCCGATATGGGTACGATGTGTTCTGGATCGACCCATTCCGAGCTATAGTCTTCGGGCTTCGTATAGGGATTCAGGTCCATCTTGTTCGGAACCAGAAGGATGGTCAGACCCTCCCGGGCGAGGGACCTGACATCACGCTCGACCTCCGCCGGGGTCATCGCCAACACATCAAAGACAT
Organism: Lewinellaceae bacterium; assembly: GCA_020636225.1. Taxonomy (GTDB): domain Bacteria; phylum Bacteroidota; class Bacteroidia; order Chitinophagales; family Saprospiraceae; genus JAGNXB01. Next base: position 664,923 of record JACJYI010000003.1, read on the forward strand.
AGATCAGGATGGCCGATTCGCTGATCTTTTCCATGGTTCGGCTTACTCCGATGGCCTCGATCTGGTCCTGGGCCTCGCGGATGCCGGCGGTGTCGATCAGTCGGAATCGGATGCCCTGGATGCTCAGGTTCTCTTCGATGGTGTCCCGGGTGGTGCCGGCGATCTCACTGACGATGGCCCGCTCCTCTTCCAGCAAGGCATTGAGCAAGGTCGACTTGCCGGCATTCGGCCGGCCAGCCAATACGGTGCTGACGCCCTCCTTCATGGCATTCCCCAGCTGGAAGCTGTCCGACAGGTGGCGGATGGTTCCCAGGATCCGTTCGATCAGGCTACGCAACTGCTCCCGATTGGCAAACTCGACATCCTCTTCACTGAAGTCCAGTTCCAGTTCGATCAGGCTGGCAAAGTGGATCAATTCTTCCCGCAGGTCCTTGATCTGTCGGGAAATGCCGCCCCGCATCTGGCTCAGGGCGATATCATGTGCCGACCGATGGGTAGCGGCGATCAGGTCGGCTACGGCTTCTGCCTGGGTCAGGTCCATCTTGCCGTGCAGGAATGCCCGTTGGGTGAACTCGCCCGGCTTGGCCAGTCGGATTCCCTTTCTCACCAGCAATTGGAGGACCTCCTGCAGGATGTAAGGCGATCCATGGCAGCTGATCTCCACGATATCCTCTCCGGTGAAGGAATGGGGGGCGCGAAACAAACCGACGACCACCTCGTCGAGGGTGTGGTCCTGCTCATCCCGGATACGCCCGAAGTGCAGGGTATATCCGGCCTGTCCGGTCAGGTCCTTTCCGGAAAAGACGGAAGCCATGACCGGGATGGCCTCCGGACCACTGATGCGGATCACCCCGAGGGCACCGACCCCGGGGGGGGTGCTCAGAGCAGCAATGGTGTCGGTATAGTCGAGCAGCTGGTTCATGTTCACCGGTGAAATTACAAATCGCCAGCCAAGTCCATGGCCGGGATCAGCTTCTCCCGGACTGCCCGATCCGATCCGTGCGGGGTTCATGGCGGACTTCCTGCCAAACTGCTGTAACTTGGTCGTCCATGTCCGCCCAGCGTATCCATATTGTCTCCTTCGATGTGCCCTATCCAGCCGACTACGGTGGGGTGATCGACATCTATTTTACCTGTCGGGCGCTCACTCGGCTGGGAGCGGAGGTGGTGCTGCATTGTTTCCAGTACGGCCGGCCTGCGCGGAGGGAACTCCTGGACATCGCCTCCGAGGTCCATTACTATGACCGTCCCAGGGGGAAGGGCATCCTGTCCAGGCATATGCCCTACATCACCGGGTCCCGGGCGCATCCCGATCTCCTGGCCCGACTTCAGCAGGATCAGGCACCGATCCTTTTCGAAGGGCTGCACACCACGGCCTTCCTGGGTCATCCCTTGCTGGCGGGGCGGCGCCAGGTGGTGCGCATGCACAATATCGAGCATGACTATTACCGGGAGCTGGCGGGACAGGAATCCCATCCCGGCAAGAAGATCTTCTATCTTCTGGAATCCCGCCGGTTGCGGGAATATGAATCGATTCTCCGCAAGGCTGATGCCATTGCCGCCATTTCCGAGGGAGATGCCCGGTCCCTGCATTGGCGATTCGGGGAGCGCGTGGTGGAGGTGCCCGGGTTTCACCCGTACCATGAGGTGTCCGGACCCCTGGGCACAGGCGCCTATGCCTTCTACCACGCGAATCTGTCCGTGATCGAGAATCACCGGGCGGCCCTCTGGCTGGTCAACGAGATCTTCCGTGATCTGGATTATCCGCTGGTCCTGGCCGGGCGAGCACCCAGGAAGGAGCTACTCAGGGCTGTCCGCTCGTACCCCTGGATCCGGGTGATCGGTGATCCGGAGCAGGAGGAGATGGATACCCTGCTGCGCGATGCGCAGATGGTCGTCCTGCCTACCTTCCAGGCCACCGGATTGAAACTGAAATTGCTGAGCAGCCTCTTCAAGGGGCGGCATGTGATCGCCAATCCGGGGATGGTCAAGGGAACCGGGTTGGGCTCTCTGTGCGCCGTTGGCGATACGCCGGAGGCGTTTCGTCGCCTTGTCCTTGAGGTACAGTCCACTCCGTTCACCCGGGCCATCCGCGAGGAACGCCAGGGGCTGTTGATCCCCCGATTTGATAATGACAGCAACGGCAGGAAGCTTCTCGATCTGTTCATGGGATAAACGAAAACACCCCCGCCGGGAGGCGAGGGTGTTTCGGATGCATCATTCAGGTAACCGATCAGCCAGGCTGTATCCGTTACTGAAAGGATGCACTATTCATCCCACCAGACAGGAACGGTGATGTCCTGCTGTACCTGGGCATTGGTGTTGTACTGGCGTTCTTCCTGAGAAGTTGGCAAACGGCGTGGGATAACGGTCACACCATTGGCAGCACCCTGTGGGTTGGGTGTCAATGATGGGATGTTGGTCCGGCGCCAATCTGTCCATACTTCCTGCTGGGTGAACATGGCCACATACTTGTGGGTCATGATCTTCTCCATAGTAATGGAGTTCAGATCTTCGCTGGCCTGATCGTCGATGTAGGCCTGTGGTGCAGGTGCACCGGTGACCAGTTCGATGTGCGCCTTGATGGCATCATTGTGAGCCGTGGCGGCGCGGGTCGGATTGCCGGCACGCATGGCCGCTTCAGCTTCGATGAACTTGGCTTCGACGAAGGTGACCAGGGGAGTCGAAGATGTTGCACTGGCAAAGAAGGGTCCCACACTGGAGGTGGTCACATCCACATCACCGATGGCCGTACCGGAGTAACCGCCATTGTCGTCCGTAGCTGCATAGAAAGGCAGGCGAGGATCGTTAATGGTCTGCAACAGGGTGATGAACGGCGCCGACATCTTGATGTAGTTGGCACGGTTCGTCTCGAATGCATACCACTGGTTCAGGGAGTTACCGTCACCGGGGAAGAATGCGTTACAGTCAGATGCGGTGCTGGTAAATCCGGCTGCATAGGCATTGTCCAGGGCAGTCAGGGCAGCCGTGGCAGAGCCTGCAGCATCCCGCTTGCTCAAGTGGTTGGCATAGCGGGCCTTCAACACATGGGCAGTACCCAACCAGGCGGCAGCATCACCATTGAAGATGAGGTCGTCCGTACCAGGCAGGATGGCATTGTCACCTTCAGCCTTGCTGAAGTCGGCGATGGCGCCGTCAAGCAGGGACTGAATGTTGGCATAGATGCTTTCCTGGGTGTCATAAGCGGGGTTCCAGGCTGATTCGCCTTGCTCGCCCAGGTTGGCTTCGCTGTTGGGTACATTGCCCCACAGGTCAGTGGTCAGGCCCAGGTTCATGGCCTTGAGGACACGGCCAATGCCGCGATAGTACGGGTTGGCATCACCGGCCTTCTCCATGAGGATATTGCAATCATTCATGGCCGAGTACAGGGAAGCCCATTCGTTGGTGACATCACCTTCCAGGATGGAATAGTCGGCACGCTCCTGAGCCTGGAATTGGACTCCCGTGGTCAGTTGCATCAGGTTATTGGACAAACGGGCCAGCTCTCCGCCAAAGTGGGCGAAAGTTGCGACCTGGATGACCGTGGTAAGGAGAGCCTCATTGGACTCTGTCGGACTATTTGGAGAGAACTCGTATCCGTCGACATACTTGCTGCAGGATCCCGCAACAAAAGCGACGGCCAAGATCATGATGAGAAATTTTTTCATAATGATTTTCACGTTTAGGTGAGAATTAGAAAGAAGCGTTCAAGCCGAAGATGAAGGATTTCGTGCTTGGCATGTTGAAGTAGTCAAAGCCACCCACGTTCGAACCGGCACCCGTCAGGGATGTTTCCGGATCGACGCCTTCATAATCCGTCTGCAGCCACAGGTTACGACCTGTGAAATAGATGTTCAGACGCTTCACAAAACCATCGTTGGCCATCGGAATGTCATAGCCGACCGTCAGTTCACGAAGACGAACCCATGATCCGTCCTGGATGGCCTGCTCGGTGGCGGCACCGTTGTCACCGACATAGCGGTTGTAATAGGTGAAGGCATCCACCGGAATGTCATTCGGTGTGCCATCTTCCTTCACGCCGGGAATGATAAAGGATTCGCCACGGTTGTCACCCGAAGCCTGCGTGCGACCCAAGCGGTGCAAACGAGCCAGCGTGCCATTCCACAAGGCGCCACCTTCCCGGATATCCAGAAGGGCAGAGACCTGTACGCCATAAATGTTGAAGGAGTTGTTGATACCAGCCAGCCAATCCGGGAACGGGTTGCCCAGGTTGCCGCGTCCGGGAGCCACGATGGGCACACCAGCGGAGTTGATCACCAGGTTGCCATTGGCATCGCGCTGCCACTGGGTGCCATAGAAGGCACCGTATGGATCGCCGACGATAGCAAAGGATCCGATGGAGCTGAAGGCTGCTTCGACGTTGATCTCGTCAACACCGGTCACCAGCTTGGTCACCTCGTTCACGTTCTTCGTCCAGTTGGCATTGATGTCCCAGGAGAAGTTCCGGGTGTTCACGATGTTGGCTCCCAGTTCGATCTCGAAACCTTTGTTGGACATTTCACCAATGTTGGTGAATGCCGCTTCGAATCCGGTGGATGGAGCGATCGGACGCAAGACCAGCAGGTTGCTGGACTGAGCATCGTAGTAGTTCAGGTCGAGGTTGATGCGGTTGTTGAACAACTTCAACTGGACACCGGCTTCAATGGTGGTCACGACCTCAGGCTCGAGATCCACGTTACCCAGGCTGGAGCTCTGACCGAAACCGTTCTGGCCGCCATAAGGGAAGCCGAGACCGTCGGTGAATCCGTCCGTGATGAACGGTGCATTGAAGTAGGTGACCGTGCGGTAGGCAGGCGGCTCGATACCGGCCTGTGCCCAGCTCAAACGAACTTTTCCGAAGGAGACGATGTCCGATTCGAAGTTCTCGGAGAATACCCATGACAGGTTGGCGCCCGGATAGAAGAACCCTTTGTCGCGGGCATCAGCACCAAAGGTGGAGGCCCAGTCGTTCCGACCGGTCACCTGGACATACAACTGGTTGGCCCAGGAAGCACCTGCTGCGAAATACACACCGGCAAGGCGCTTTTCCGTGGTGACCTGGCTGTTGTACAGGTCGGAGGCATTGCTCAGGTTGTAGAAGCCCGGGATGGCCAGGTTACGGCCACGAGCGAAGGCGTCGTCATCAAAGCGGGAGTTGAGGTTCATTCCCACCGTCAGGGATCCTTCAATCGAAGAAGTGAGGGCCTTGTTGGCCGTGGCAAAGATGTCCGTATTGATCTCGCGGTGGCGCTGGGTGTTTTCCCACACTTCACCCACCGGAGCTGGAGGATCGAAGGCACCAACGGCAAAGATCTGCTTCCGGCGGTCGGTGTAGTTGTCCACACCGACGCGGGCGGTCACATCCAGCCAGGTCAGGGGTGACCAGGTACCGGTAATACCACCGGTGATCCGGTCCACATCACCGGTCAGCGGGTTGTTGTAGGCCGACCAAAGCGGGTTGTCATAAGCGAAGAAGTAGTTGTATGGCGAACCATCCGGATTGTCATAGCCGTTTGGACCTTCGCCACCGACGACGTCGAAGTTGGCATGCATACGGGTCAGAGACAGCATAACCCCGGAAAGGTTGGAACCGTTCTGGGCCTTGATGTCCTGCGTGTTAGTGTAGTTGGCGAAGGCCGAGAACTTCAGTGCACCCACCTTGGTGTCTGCATTCAGGCGGAAGGAATTCCGCTGCAGTTCCGTGTTGGGTACGATACCGGTCTGGTTGGTATTGCCATAGGAAAAGCGGATCTGAGAATTCTCGTTGCCCGCGGAAATGGCTACGTTGTTGTTCCAGGTCTGTCCGGTTTCGAAGAACTGGTCATAGTTGTCGTAGGCACGAGGGGCATCCGGATTGTCCGGACCGATCAGGGAACCCCAGCTTGCAGAAGTGTTGGTGCCAAATGCACCGGCAGCAACTACATTGCCATTGGCATCAAACCGGCCACCGCCGTTACCACCGGAGTACATGTCCTGCAGTTCGGGCAGCTTGTTGACCTGGTCCAGCGCCAGGCTGGAACTGATGTCTACGGAAAGACCCTTCTTACCACGCTTGGTGGTGATCAGGATAACGCCGTTGGCCGCACGCGTACCATACAGGGCAGCGGCAGCAGGGCCCTTCAGGATGTTCATCGACTCGATGTCATTGGGGTTGATGTCCAATGCACGGTTGGAGTTGTTGACACCGCTGAGGCCGGCGTTGAACGGATAGTCGCCGGCAACCGATCCGTTGGTCTGGTTGTCATAAGGTACACCATCGACAACAAACAAGGGCTGGTTGTTGCCCGTGAAGGTCGAGTTACCCCGGATGAGGATCTTGGAGGACGCACCAGGTGTACCCCCGGAGCCGATCACCTGGACACCGGAAGACTTGGCAGCCAAGCCCTGTACGACGTTGACCTCCCCGGAACGTACGACCGCACCGCCCTCAACGGATTTCACGGCATAACCCAGGGATTTCTCCTCTTTGGAGATACCCAGGGCAGTGACCACGGCTGTCTCCAGGGTAACCCCTTCCGACATGGTGGCATCGACAATATTCGACGCACCCAGTGTGACCTCCTGGGTAGTAAAACCAGTGTAACTAAACACCAGTACATTGGACCCGGCCGGTACCTCGAGACGGTACTGTCCGTCTACGTTTGTGATGGTACCAGCTGTTGTCCCTTTGGCCAAAACGGATGCGCCGATCAGGGCCTCACCGTTTTCGTCAGTGACGGTGCCGGAGACTGTTCGCTGGGCCTGGGCCATGCCCAGGGTAACGAAGATCATCACCAGCAGTAATGTCCATCTTCTCATACTAGATTGATTTTGGTTAAAGAATCGGCTGGAAAATTAAGAAAAGATTAAGATTTCAAAGACTCTTGCATGATATATATCCCGTATACGCCTCGCAAAATGCTCATAGCGAGCGAATTTCAGGTCATGAGCGCATCAAACCGGATGAAACATCTGTTGAAAAAGAAAAAGAATCATGCATAAATGACCGGCAATCAGCAGGATCTGGCTGACTATTCTGCAGGAAGGCCAATGTGTTAACCTGTGGCTGCCCGCAAATACAACCAGAGGGACCACTCCAATGAAGTACCGCCCCTGGAAATTGTCCATCCGATCCTGGCCCACGGGCTCCCAGAGCAGATAATTGGTCAGGCTGAACAACAGGATGATCGCACAGGCGATGGCCAGATACGTGATCCGCTGGCCAGGTGACAGTTCGATCGGCGTGCTGATCATCACCAGGAAGAGCCCGATCAACAGCAAACCCATCACCCAACCCGGCAGATAGTGCTTGTCCCACCCGTACTTTCCAACCAGGTGGGCAATCGTTGCCGGTGTAGAGCGAAGGAACCCCGTCACCATTGCTGTCATGAAGTTTATCGGGTGTTCGAACACATATTGCCGCTGTGCCGATGGATCAACCCCGGGGTTCAGGGTTTGGCCATCCCGGTATTGCGGGTGATACTGGTCATAAGGAATAAAGGTTCCGCTCGCCCAATTCCCCCAAGCCAGGGCTCCGGCCAGCGCCAGGGCAGACCAGCCAGCGGCGGCCTTCCAGCCAACTGATCGGCAGAAGAGCAAGCCGAGGGGAACAAAGATCAGTTTCTGCACGCTGGACAGGAATAGCAACACCCCCTCGGATAGGCTCGGTCTGCTGGATTGATCCCCCAACAGCACCTTTGCCAGGATCCACCAGATCGCAGCATGGGTCAGGGCATCCGGATTCGCCGAGCTCTGGAAGACCAGGATGCCCGGCAACAGGCCGGCGTACAAGAACAGCCATCGGCGTTGTCCGGCCATCCGACCGATCGCCAACAAGACCCAGAGCCAGGCGAGGAGATGCAGCAGCCGGACAGCATACAGGGCGTACAAGGGAGGAGCCTCCAGCCATCGCATGACCAGGATGACGCCGGCACCGGGCAGATAGGCGAATGGCGCATACATCCCCGTGTTGGCAAAGTCGGTGAAAACCCGATCCTCCTGGTTCAGCGACAGCTGGAGCATGGTGCGGATGTCCTGCCAGCCGACCGGATCGGCAGGGGCATGCCCATTTGGTCGAAAATACTGGCAGAGTTCCCCCACCGATTGAGGCAGGGTGTCCCCCAGGCGATGATCATGACTTGGTGCCAGGAGCAGGTGGCCTTCGCTGACCGACCAGGCTTTCAGGAAATGGTTGGTCTCATCCGGGGCATCGAAGGGTGGGGTCAACACCACATAGCCCAACCCGACCAGCAGGATGGCCAGGGAAAACCAGTGTCGGAAAAGCAAATCACGCACCCCCGAAAATAGTCGTTTCCCGATAGTTCAGAACACGAATCAGTTGGCGCGCCAGTAGAATGGGGTGAACAGGACCAGCACGGTGAACAGCTCCAGTCGACCGAGCAACATCAAGATGGACAATGCCCACTTGCCCGGATCGGGGACGTCCGCGAAGTTGGATACCGGGCCGACCACGCCCAGGCCGGGTCCCACGTTGCCCAGACAAGTAGCTACGGCGCCGGCGGAGGATACCAGGTCCATGCCCAAAGCCGTCATGACCAGGGTGCCGGTGACGAAGGAGCCCAGATAGACCAGCAAAAAGACCAGGATGTGGGTGAGGATACGAGGAGCCACCACCTGTCCATCCAGCTTGATCCGGATCATGGCCCGGGGGTGGAGGATCCGCTTGAATTCCAGGAAGGAATTTTTCATGAAGACCAGATGGCGAATGGTCTTGATCCCGCCTGCAGTCGAACCGGCACTGCCGCCGGTAAACATGAGCAGGAAGAAGAAAAAGGCCAGGAGGTAGCCCCAGGTCGTATAGTCGGCGGTTACGAATCCCGTGGTCGACACGACCGATACCACCTGGAACAAGGCATCGCGGAACAACTTCTCGCTGGCCGTATTGCTGTAGAGGAACAGCAGGATGGCCGCGATCAGGGAGGCGATGAGCATCCCCAGCGAATAGGCGCGGAATTCCGTGCTCTTCCAGGCCCGTCGGAAACGGCCGGTGGTAAAGTAGTAGATGATCGTGAAGTTTGTTCCGGCCAGAAACATGAAGATGACGATCAGGTACTGGATCATCGGGGAGTCCCAATGGGCCACACTGGCATTCTTGGTGGAAAAGCCACCGGTGGCCATGGTGGTGAAGGCATGATTGATGGCATCAAAGAGGTTCATGCCTGAGAGCTTGAGGCCGGCAAACAGCAGGGCGGTGAGGCCGACATAGACCAGCCACAGCCGCTTGGCCGTTTCCTGGATCCGCGGATGGATCTTGTCGGAGGTCGGCCCCGGCGCTTCGGCGACAAAGAGCTCGATCCCCCCGATGCCCAGAAGGGGGAGAATGGCCACGGACAGTACGATGATCCCCATGCCACCGATCCATTGGGTGAGGCTCCTCCAGAAGAGAATGCTGGGCGCTACCGCTTCAATATCATTCAGGATGGAGGCGCCGGTCGTCGTAAAGCCGGACATGGATTCGAAAAAGGCGTCGGTCACCGAGCCGATGCTGCCACTGAACAGATAGGGCAGCATGGCGAAAGCGGATATCGCCAGCCAGCCAAAGGTAACGATCAGGTATCCTGTACGCTTGTTGATCCTGGCCGTGCCGCGGGGACGAAGCAACCAGCCAGCCAATCCCAGTAGAAAGGTAGCCAGACCGGAATAGACAATGGGCCAATGCTGGCCATCCTCATACCAGAGCGAAAAGGGGAGACACAAAAAGACCGATAGCCCCAGGATCATGCACAGTGCGCCGAGAACATGGGCGGTATCCTTGAAGGAGAGCATCAGCGAAACATTTTTTCAACAGCATTGATGGCTTCGGGCAAGGCGAATACAATGACCTTGTCATCCAGCTGCAATTGGAAGTTCCCGTCCGGAATGAGGCTCTTGTCCTGGCGGATCACCCCGCCAATGAGGGCATTTTCGGGAAAGTGGAGATCTCGCAGGGGATACTTGGTCATGCGATTGCTTTTCTGGACCACGAACTCGATGATCTCCGCATCGACACCGTGCAGGCTGGTGATCGCCTCGATCTTCCCCTTCCGCACATAGCGAAAGATGTTATTGGCCGCGATCAGTTTTTTGTTGATGATGGTGTCGATCCCGATATTCTGGGAAATGTGGGTGTAATCCGCATTTTCCACCAGGGCGATGGTTTTCCGGATGCCGAATTCCTTGGCCATCAGGCTGGTGATGATGTTGGTCTCGGAGTTCGGGGTGACGGCGATGAAGACATCCATCTGCTCCAGCCCTTCTTCCTTCAGCAATTCGACATTGCCGGGATCCCCCTTGATGACCAGGGAGCTGGCGAGGCAATCGACCAGGTCCTTGCACGTGTTCTTGTCGTTCTCGACGATGGTGACGTGGTACTCTCCTTCCAGCAGTTCCGCACTGCGCAATCCTACATCCGATCCACCGACGATCATGATCCGGGTCGCCCGGTTGCCTTTCTTGCCGAATACAGCAAGCACCTCGTCGATCTTGTCGCGAGAAGTGATGAAATACAGGTGGTCATTGCTTCTCAGTACGGTTCCTCCCCGGGGGATAATGGTGTTGTGGCCCCGGAGGATGGCAATGGGCTTGAATCTGATGTTCTGGTCGTTCTGGGTGATCGCATCGATGGTTTGGTTGATCACGCTGGACTGGCTGTCCAGGGTGATCCCAAAGAGGGAGATCTTGCCATCCTCGAATTCGAAATGGTCGGTCAGGGAACTCTGCCGGACCAGTCGCTCGATCTCCTGGGCCGCCAGGGCTCGCGGTGAAATCAGGCTGTCGACCCCCAGTTCGCAGAACATCTGCCGATTGGCCGATTCCAGGTATTCCACATTGTTCACCCGAGCAATGGTTTGCTTGGCCCCCATCTTTTTTGCCAGGATGGCGGATACCAGGTTGGTTTTTTCAGAGGTCGTCACCGCCAGGAACAGGTCAGCCTCGTCCGCATTGGCAGAGGCCAGGACAGAGACCGAACCGGAATCACCCCGAACCACCTGGACATCGATGTGCGACTGGGCATATTCCAGCACTTCTGAATTGATATCGATCAGGACGATATTCTTTTGCTCGAAGGAGAGCAGTTTGGCCAGGTGGAATCCGATATCACCGGCACCGGCGATCACGATCTTCATTCGCGAGATGGTATTATGCGGCAAATATCCTCTTTTCCCTGCTTTTATGCCCGATTCATGGTCTAAGCGGGGAAATCTCCAGTCCAGGCAGTGGATGGAATGATGGCTGGCCAGGGATGATCTCCCATGAATCAGGGAATTTATCCGTGTCAATTTGTCCGAGTGGGTCGATCAGGATCAGGACCTCCCGAACCGATCCACGCCTGGCCAGCTCGGCGCTTCGGGTCCAGAACGACCAATCCGCCGGTCCCAGATGTGTCCACCTGGCAAGATAGCGGGCGATCAACCGCCAGGCCCGATAGAGCAAGTGCCGTTGCAAGGTGGATTCAATGATGCGGACAATACGCTGGCTGTCCGCAAATTTTTCGTGCAGTTGGGCAACCAATTCATCCGGGACCGCCCCGTATGGATAGTGCTTCGCCTTTTTGGCCGGTGAATAATTCTTGATCTCGATCAGGAACAGGGTTTGTTCCCGGATGCCCAGAAAGTCCACCCCCCGAAGCCCCTGACCGGCCAGTGCCTTGAAGTAGCGGGACTGGTCGAATGGGATCACTGACCAGGACGCATCAAAGTTCAGGGCAACCCGGCTTTCATAGAATATCATTTTGATCTATTTTTCGAACTCGCTTTGTCAAGGTTTATGTAAATGATTAGCCATGAAAACAAAACTACCACTTCTGTTGTGCTTGCTCTCTGGTTGGTTGGGCATTGCTGTCGGCCAGGATTTCCATCAGCGACTGGACCTTTCCAATAGCGGCATTTGCCGGGACCTGGTTCGTATGCCGGATGGTTCCGTGATCCTGGTCGGGGAACTGACCGGCAGCCTGATCCCCAGGGGTTGGGTGGCCCGGTTGGATGCCGATGGCAAGCTCATCTGGAGCCAGACAGTAGACAACCTCACCAATTCAAGCCGATTCCGCACGGTGATCGCCGATACCGATTCTTCCGTCATGATCGGTGGAACCATCTTCGTCGATAATCTCCAGGGCAAGGACATGCTGGTCTGCCGGATGAACTTGAAGGGCAAGGTCCAATGGACCAGGACACTGGATGTAGATTTTGAGGACGAACTCTGGGATATCTGTCCATCCAATAAGGGTGTGCTCCTGACAGGCCATACCCAGGACAATAATGCTGACTATGACCTGGTGGTCGGCTTCCTGGACCAGCAGGGCGTCGGAGGTATCGTCAGGCAAATTGGTGCTGCCGGACTGGAGTATCCCAAAGCGATCATCCAGGCCTCTCCCTCCGAGATCTATGTTTCCGGGACGACGACCAGTTACACTTCTCCCGGAAATCCTCCCAGCGCCTTCCTGTTGAAATTGAATGGCCAGGCCTCTCTGGAGTGGGTGCGACTCATTGGCAATGCCGCGCAGCAAAGTGTCGAGTCCATGGGCGTCAACGATAATGGACAAGTCCTGGTGGCCTTGCACGATGCTGACGGAATTGGGCAGAATGCCATTTGCACATTTGATGCATCAGGAGACCTGGTCTGGGCAAAGTCGTACAATACCTCCTACCTGCGGGCCATGTCCGTCTCTCCCGGCGGGCGCATTCACCTGGCGGATGACGGTGTGGTCTTTTCGATTGATGATACGGGATCTGTCCAGGATGGTTATTGGATCCCCACAACAGGCAATTTTATCCTGTCCTCGCTTCAGGCCAGTTCCAAAGGTCATTTCATCACGGCTGGATGGGTGATCGACGGGCAGGACTATCCGGCCGTCCATAATGTTAACGATCCGACCCAAAATCTTTGTGGTCTGGGGCCGGCGAATATTTTTTCCACGGACTATGTGCCGAACATCATCCCCCAGCTGATCAATGAGATCGATGCGGGAACATTTTCCTCCTATGATCTTTCATTCATCGATCAGGTCGCCAGTGAGGTGATCGATTGCCAGGTCACCTCGGTCGATGTTTCCGATCCGTCGCAGGTCGTCGGATCGGTCAGTCCCAACCCGGCCTCCGATCAGGTGGTGATCCAATGGCCTTCCTGCCCGGGCGGATGGGTGACCTGGTATGATACGCAAGGGAAGATCCTGGACCGGTTGCCTATCCAGGAGGGACAGAATCAAGTGGACTATCCCCTCAACAATTGGCCAGCCGGCATGTACCTGATGGAATTCACGTCTCCACGTGGGCGCTGGATGGAAAAAGTTATCCGGATGGATTAACCCACAGATGATTCAGCGCCTCCCTATCTTGTCGCCATGACCAACTGGACCGACCTCCAGAACCGCTTGGGCGACAACCTGCGCCTCGATCACCTGCACCGCGTTCTCTATGCCACCGATGCCTCCGTCTACCGGGAGATGCCGGTCGGTGTAGCATATCCCCGCCAGGAAGAAGACCTGGAGGCCATCCTCTACTTCGCCCGCCAGGAAGGCATCCCGCTGATCCCCCGGACAGCCGGGACCTCCCTGGCGGGCCAGGTGGTCGGGTCGGGCCTGGTCATTGACTTCAGCCGGCATATGCATCGGATCCTGAGCCTGGATCAGGAGGCCCGGACCGTGGTCGTTCAACCCGGTGTGATCCGCGACCAGCTCAATGATTCCCTCCGGCCTCACGGATTGCTCTTCGGACCCAATACGGCCACGGCCAACCGATGCATGATCGGCGGTATGGTGGGCAACAATTCCTGTGGTTCCACGTCCATTGTCTATGGCACCACGCGCGACAGGCTCCTGGCCCTGGACACGCTCCTGAGCGACGGTTCGCGCGTTCGCTTTGAGGCCCTGGATTCCCGGGCATTCGCGCAAAAACTGCAGGCTCCCGGACTGGAAGGCCGCGTGTACCGGCATATCCATGACCTGCTGTCCGATCCGGAAGTCGCCCGGGAGATCCGCTCGCGATATCCCAAGCCCGAGATCCATCGGCGCAATACCGGTTATGCCCTGGATCGTCTCCTGGCCGATCAACCCTTTCAACAGGATGGCCCGGCATTCAACTGGTGTCACCTCCTGGCCGGTTCCGAAGGGACCCTGGCCCTGACTCATCGGATCACTCTCCAACTGGACCCGCTGCCACCCCCGCATGTAGCCCTGGTGTGCGCCCATTTTCACTCCTTGCGCGAGATGACCGAATCGGTCCTGATCGCCATGGAACACCACCTCTTTGCCTGCGAACTGATGGACAGGACCGTCCTGGAATGTACCCGGTCCAGTCGCGCGCAGCAGGCCAATCGATTCTTTGTGGAGGGAGATCCGGCCGCCGTGCTGATCTGCGAATGCCGGGGAGCATCCGAACAGGAAGCGCGCCATCTGGCCGACCAGGTGGCCGATGATCTCCGACATCGTGGATCACCGTATGCGACACCGGTGGTGACCGGTCCACAGGCGGATCGGGTCTGGTCACTCCGGGCCGCCGGTCTGGGGGTACTGGCCAATCTGCCCGGGGATGCCAAGGCGGTCGCCTGTATCGAGGATACCGCCGTGGCCCTGGCCGATCTGCCCGATTACATCGATGATCTGGATCGACTGATCAGGGGATTCGGGCAGACCGCCGCCTACTTTGCCCATGCCGGTGCCGGCGAACTGCATGTCCGGCCCATCCTCGATCTGAAAACCATCCGTGGGCAGCAGCTTTTTCAGGAGATCACCACGGCAGTGGCTGCATTGGTGAAACAATACAAAGGCTCCTTTTCCGGCGAACACGGGGATGGTCGGTTGCGGGGTTCGTTTCTGCCGATCCTGTACGGCGACCGGATTGCCGGGTGGTTTGACGACCTGAAGACCACCTGGGATCCCGACTTCATCCTGAACCCGGGCAAGATCGTGCATGTACCGCCCATGCTCCAGGACATGCGCTATGCAGGCGGGCAGCAGACCCATACCTTTCCTACGGCCATGGATTTTTCCGATTCCGGGGGCATCCTGCGCATGGCCGAGCGATGTAACGGGGCCGGTGATTGCCGTCGTCTTCCAGGGCATGGGAACACGATGTGCCCCAGTTACCAGGCGACCCGGGAAGAAAAGGACACCACCCGCGCCCGGGCCAATGCCTTGCGGGAATTCCTGACCCGTAGTGACCTGTCTTCCCCCTTTCTTGAGCCGGCCCTGGACGATGTCATGGACCTCTGTCTCAGTTGCAAGGGGTGTACGCGTGAATGTCCCTCCAGTGTAGATATTGCTGCTCTCAAGGCAGAATGGCAGCACCAGGTCCACCAGGTGAAGGGAATCCCCCTTCGTCATCGCCTGATCGGGCAGATCGCCACGGTGAATCGTTGGTTGTCCATCGCACCTGGTTGGTACAACACACTGGTTCGGACTGCCCCCGTGAAGAAGATCCTGCAATGGACGATGGGCATCCACCCGGATCGGACCTTGCCACGGTTGAACAACCAGCGGTTTTCGACCTGGATGACCCGCTATGGCCGCGGGATTCCCGTACGCCAGCCGGTGCAGCGCCAGGTCTGGATCTTTGTCGATGAATTCACCGAGCATTACGACTTGACCGTCGGGCAGGCCGCCATCCGGCTCTTGCACGGCCTGGGGTATGCTGCCCGGCTGGCCCGTCACGGGGACAGCGGCCGGGCGGCCATCTCCAAGGGTATGCTCGATCATGCTGGCCAACTGGCCCGGCAGAATATTGCCATGCTGGACAGCCAGCTTAGGGAGGATGATGTATTGATCGGTCTGGAACCCTCCGCACTGCTGACCTTGCGGGATGAGTACCTGCGCCTGGCGGGCCCGGACCACCAGGAAGCGGCAAAACGACTGGCCGCCAGGGCCCTTCTGCTCGAAGAGTTCCTCTACCGGGAAGCGGAGGCCGGCCGGATCACCCCGGCAGATTTTTCCGACCGAAAACGACAGATCCTGCTCCACGGACACTGTCACCAGAAAGCCCTCAGCGAACAAGGCCAGGCCGCCTTCCTTCTGGCACTGCCCGTTGGCCATTCGGTGGATATCATTCCTTCCGGCTGCTGCGGGATGGCCGGCAGCTTCGGATATGAGGAGGAGCACTATGCCCTCAGTCAACAGATCGGTGAACTGGTGCTCTTTCCAGCTGTTCGACAAGCTTCGGAGACGACGGTCATCGCTGCCTCAGGACACAGTTGTCGCCATCAGATCACCGATGGCACCAGGCGCACGGCCAGGCATGTGGTGGAGATCCTGGAAGAAGCGTTATTGGAAAATGCCAATAATCAAATTCCAAATTCCAAATAACAATCAAATCAAAAATTCAAATGCTTAAAACCGGGAGCTGTTTTGGAATTGAAATTTGTGATTGAGTATTTATTTGTTTTGAAGATTGCCATCGGGGATTTCTAAACAATGTATCGCAGCGCCTCTACTTCCGCTACGGTCTTGGGAATCGGGTCGCCCAGGATCTGATACCCCTTGTCGGTGATCAGGACATTATCCTCGATGCGGATGCCTCCGAAGTTGCGGTACTTTTCCAGGGCTGTATAATTGATAAAGTCGGCGTGTTTCTTTTCTGCACGCCACTGGTCGATCAATTCAGGGATGAAGTAGATGCCCGGTTCGACGGTCAGGACAAATCCGGGTTGGAGCTTCCGGGCCAGGCGCAGGTAAGCCAGGCCAAACTGGTCGCTGCGCTGCACTTCCGATCCGTATCCGACGTGGTTCTCGCCCAGATCTTCCATGTCATGGACGTCCAGGCCGATCATATGGCCCAGGCCATGCGGAAAGAACAAGGCGTGTGCGCCGGCCGCCACGGCTTCATGGCAGTCGCCCTTCATCAGTCCGATATCCTTCAATCCGTTGGCGATGATACGGGCAGC
Source organism: Lewinellaceae bacterium (assembly GCA_020636225.1). GTDB lineage: Bacteria > Bacteroidota > Bacteroidia > Chitinophagales > Saprospiraceae > JAGNXB01. The sequence continues at coordinate 681,774 of JACJYI010000003.1, forward strand.
CCGCAGATGGACATCGCGATAGGCTACCCCTGGACGGCAGGCTTCGATGGCGAGCATTTCGGCATCCAGAACCACCTCATACACCTCCCGTTGCTTGTTGGTGAAATGCCGGTCGACCGGAAAGGTCCTGGTAATGTCACCTGCATAATGCATCGGGGATTCCGCTCCGAAGTCGCCCAGCACCAGCTGGCCACTTTGCAGTTCGTTGCCATGATGGTGATTGTGCAGGGTTTGGCCGTCCTTGCTCAGGATGATCCCATAGGCCGGAACGACCTCTTCGGCCTCACACATTCCCGTGACCAGGCTGGCCAGATCGGATTCCCGCAATCCCGCCTCGGCTTCCCGCATCACCGCCACATGCATCCGTCCGGTGAGGTCTACCGCCCAGGTCATTTCTGCGATCTCCTCTGTTGTTTTGATGGATCGTTGGGCGACCACGGCATGGATCAGGGCTTCGGAATGTCCGGACTGGATCTGATCGGGCGTCCGACCGGTCCAGGCAGCCAGGCGAAGGACATTGTCCCCCCGATAGACGGGCAGGTAATGCAGCTGGTCGCCAGCTGACTTGACGTCTCCAGCCAATTTGCTCATGCTCCTCACCTCATCAAAACCGGCCTGTCGGGCCAATTGCTGCACCGTGGTTTGTGGGCCGACCCAGAAAATGTCCTCCAGGGTCAGGTCGTCTCCGTACAGCACCGAACGGCCTGTGGCCGCGTCAATGGTCATGGCCATTCCGGGCTTGTCCGGCCCTCCGAAATACAGGAAGGAACTGTCTTGCCGAAAGGGATAGGGATTGCCCCGGTAGTTCATGGAAGCGTCAATGTTGCCATTGATCAGGATAAGGCCTTTTCCCAGGTCGGCGGCCAGGCGGGAACGTCGCCCCTGGTAAGTTGGTGCTGAGAACATGATCGTGTTTTTCTTGAGGCCTAAAGATACGGCGGGTTGCCGGTTCAATCCGGATCCCGGCCGGTGATCTTGCGCATCAAGATGTCGGCGGCGGCAAATGGGCTGATCTGTCCCTCCAGGACGGCCTGGTGCAGATCGTTGTAGGTGGTGCCATGCTGCTCGAAGACCCATGCGGATAACTGGTCCATCAGGCTCTCACGCAGCCAGAATCCGGCCTGGTCCTGTCGCTGCCGCTGGAAATGGCCGTTCTGCCGGATGGCTTGAATATGGTCGCGGATACGTTGGTCCAGTTCATCCAGGCCGGTTTGTTCCAGCGCCGAGATCAGGAGTACGGGGACGGGTAATCCGGAATCCCGGGCCGGATAGAGATGCAGGGCCCGCCGGTAATGCATCCGGGCATCCTCGGCGAGACGAAGTCGATCCCCGTCGGCTTTGTTGATGACCACGATATCGGCCATTTCGACAATACCCCGTTTGATCCCCTGCAATTCGTCGCCTGCACCGGGGATCAGCAACAGCAGGAAGAGATCGGTCATGGCCTGGACAGCGGTCTCGCTCTGTCCGACCCCAACCGTTTCGATCAGGATATGATCGAATCCGGCGGCCTCGCAAAGCAGGATGGTCTCCCGGGTCTTTCTGGCGACACCGCCTAGGGTGGTCCCGGCGGGAGAGGGCCGGATAAAGGCTTTCGGGTCCCTGGACAGGCGGTCCATCCGGGTCTTATCGCCCAGGATGCTGCCTTTGTGGACCCCGCTGGAAGGGTCGATGGCCAAAACGGCGATTGGATGCCCCTGACGGGTCAGCATCGTTCCATATGCATCGATCAGGGTGCTCTTTCCAGCTCCGGGCGTCCCGCTGATCCCCAGACGGACGGATCGTCCGGTATGTGGCAGACAGGCCTCGATCAGCTCCGCAGCTGGCAAACGATCGGATGGACGGGTGCTTTCGATCAGGGTGATGGCACGGCCCAGGGCTACCCGGTCACCCTGCCGCAGCCGATGGAAGAGTTCCAATGCATTCACTGGCGTTCGTTGCATGGAGACGAATGTACCGATTTCCTGGATTCATCATCGGCGTTAATCTTTTTAAGACTTCCACAAATGATGTTTTTAACAATTGGTAACAGCCTCATTGTGAGCATTCCGATATTAAGGATTTGGGGGCGGTCGGTTAATGTGCCTCCACGCTATTGGCGTGAGAAAGGGAGTCGGTTACCTTGGGTCATCCACCTGTTGTACGACCGGGTGTGCAGATCCAGACCTTCACCGGTCAACCTGTTCTCTTCCATGGATCTGCCACCCGGTCCTTTGTGTCGGAGGCACCCCGACCCGCTGCCTTGCTGTCCTGAACAGCAGGGATGCCTGTTCAGGATGTCAGCCCGAACCAGGCCCGTTCCGCCAGTTGCAGGGTAATGGTCTCTATGGCATAGCTGCCTGCCAGCGGGTCGATCACCCGATGCAGATGACTCTCCTCTTTCATCAGATGCTGGATGTTGCGGGCAATGCGGTGTCCGAATTCCGGTCGTTCAACGGCAGGCGGTCGGATGGCCAGGTAGTCTACGCCACCCAGAATGGCGCTGAGCGCCCGGGTGGAGGATGCGATATAGGTGGTTTCCCAGGCCTGGTCCGGATCGGGACTGATCGAGGCCAGAATGCGACAGGGAATGTGCTCCGGCCAGCCGTAGCTGCGCATGAGATGACCCCACAGGATATGCCAGGCACGGATCCTGGCGATCTCGACCAGATAGTTGGGTCCGATCTCCATCCGGACGATCACCCCTTCTGCCTGGTCACGGGTGGCCATGGGGTGGTCCAGCCAATCCCTGACGGTATGCAACAGTGCGGTCAGTTCCTGAGTCGCTTGGAGGGCAGGTCCGGTTCGGGCGATGACGGACTGCCATTGGGAAAACCGTTGCTGCATCATCAGGTGGTCGTCGATGCTCGTTGGCGTGATGAAGCCACCGAGCGGTATGCCTGTTGGTGCATCCGATATTCGTGTGCCTGCGATGCTGGACAATGCGTCGGCGAATTGCGTTGCCGCGACCCCGGGTGCCAAACCCCAGAAGATGCGGGCCATATCCATCCAGATACCATCGGTGAGAGGAGCGACGTCACCCGGGTCGACGCCGTCGAATATCAATGCCTGTGCTCCACCTGTCAGCGCCTGCAAGGCCAGCGCATGGGCCTGGACGGGTTGGCCGCTCTCCAGCCAATCGGTGATCAACCAGTCCGCCGACCCCCTGCCGGCGGTCAAGGGCCCACCATAGTGTTCATCGGGCCGATGGTACACCGGTCGCCCGGTCAGGTCGGTATCAATGTCCCAGTCTAGTCCTTGCAGCGGTTTTCCGTTCAGCTCTTTTTCGATGAGCTGGTACCAGGTGGATTCATCCAGGATAGGAAATGCCGACCAGTCAGGTGTGAAGGATTCCATTCGGGCAAGATACAAATTCCGGTTTTTCGCAAACATTATTCCTCCGGAGATGTTATTTTTGTCTTCAGTTGTTATTAGACCAAATCTAAATAAGCCATGAGTAAGCGGATGATCTATCTGGACAATAATGCAACCACTCCCTGTGATCCAAGGGTGGTCGAAGCGATGCTTCCCTATTTTTATGAGCATCCGGGCAATGCGGCCAGTCGCAGTCACCCGTTCGGATGGGTTGCGGAAGAAGCCGTGGATTATGCCCGCGAACAGGTGGCCAGTCTGATCCAGGTGGAGCCCAAGGAGATCATCTTTACCTCCGGAGCCACCGAGAGCGACAACCTGGCCTTGAAGGGTGTCTACGAGATGTACAAGCGCAAGGGCAACCATATCATCACGGTCAGAACGGAGCACAAGGCCGTCCTGGATTCCTGCGATCACCTGGAAAAACAAGGGGCGGAGATCACCTATCTCAATGTGCAGCACGACGGTCGGATCGATCTTGCTGAACTGGAAGCGGCGATCAAGCCCTCGACGATCCTGGTATCCGTGATGTGGGCCAACAACGAGACGGGTGTGATCCAGCCCATGAAGGAGATCGGCGATATCTGTGCCAAGCACGGTGTCCTCCTGTTCAGCGATGCCACCCAGGCTGTTGGCAAGATTCCTGTCGATCCCAAGGCCACCGGAGTGCACATCATGGCCTTCACGGCGCACAAGATGTATGGCCCCAAAGGCGTGGGCGCGCTTTACGTGAGCCGGAAGAATCCAAGGGTCAAGGTGACGGCACAGATGGACGGAGGCGGACATGAGCGGGGGATGCGTTCCGGTACCCTCAATGTCCCGGGCATTGTCGGTTTTGGAAAAGCCGCCGAGTTGGCCCGAAAGGAAATGGCCCAGGATGCTGAGCGCCTGAGCAAGCTTCGTGATCGCCTGCAAGAAGGTCTGATGGCCCTTGAGGAAACCGTGATCAACGGGAATGTGGACCACCGCATGCCCCATGTGACCAATATTTCCTTCAAGCATGTCGAAGGGGAGGGATTGATGATGACTTTCAATCAAACCATTGCCCTTTCTTCCGGTTCGGCTTGTACGTCGGCTTCCCTGGAGCCCAGCTATGTACTCGTTTCCATGGGTCTGGGTGATGACCTGGCCCACAGTTCTCTCCGACTGAGCCTAGGCCGCTTCTCGACTGACCAGGATGTGGATGAAGCCATCTCCTTGATCAGCGCCGGGGTCAACCACATGCGGGAACTCAGCCCTATCTGGGAAATGTATAAAGAAGGAGTGGACCTCAGCAAGATCGAGTGGTCCGAACATTAATCAACCTCAATTCACCTGAAAATATCTATCCAATATGGCCTATTCAGATAAAGTCCTCGAGCATTTCAAGAACCCCCGCAACGTGGGTACACTGGACAAAAGCAAAAAGAACGTCGGTACCGGACTGGTAGGGGCTCCCGAGTGCGGAGACGTCATGCGACTTCAGATCGAAGTCGACGAAGCTTCCGGGATCATCACGGATGCCAAATTCAAGACATTCGGCTGCGGATCAGCGATCGCTTCATCCTCCCTGGCCACCGAGTGGATCATTGGTAAGAAGGTCGAGGAAGCGGCTGCCATCGACAACATGGAGATCGTCGAAGAACTGGCCTTGCCGCCGGTGAAGATCCACTGTAGTGTGCTGGCAGAAGATGCGATCAAAGGAGCGATTCGCGACTATCGGATCAAGAATGGTCTGCCGGTCGAGGAAGAAGAAAAGGCTCACTAATCACGATCAAGAAGGAATTACCTCATGCTATTTGTTGCCGATACGGCCAAGGAACGGATCATGGAGATCATGCGGGACCAAGCCCTCGATGACAGCTATTTCGTTCGGGTCAGTGTGACCAGTGGCGGCTGTTCAGGACTGAGCTACACCATGGATTTTGACAATGAGTCGAAGCCCAACGATCAGGTGTTCGAGGACAACGGCGTCAAGGTGGTGACCGATCTGCGCAGTTTCCTCTACCTGTGTAACACCACACTGGAATTTTCCGGAGGATTGAATGGGAAAGGATTTTCCTTCAACAATCCCAATGCTTCCCGTACCTGTGGTTGTGGGGAAAGCTTTGCTGTCTGACCGCAGTATTCGCATCAAGAATACAGAATGTAAAACAGGCCATCTGCCTTCTGGCAGATGGCCTGTTTGTGTTTGGAATGCCGTGCATTCCAGGTTAATGGGTACCTTCAGGAAAAATCATATCCCGATGAAGACGTTCTCTTACCTGCTTCTCTTGTTTTTCATGATGTCTTTCGCATTCCTTTCATGCAACCAACCGGATAACATGAAGGAGGCGGATGCCGCCCTCATGGATACCGTGATCACAGAGGTCCGTGACACCGTGATCACCTTTTATCCGGAGACCTACGAAGAGGTCCTTCAGGTGGTCACTTCCTATGACACCGTGATCACGCCCCGGAAGCCAGACACGGAATAACCCGTTCCGATCCCCGATCAGAAACGTTATACAACTCTTAAAACAGCCTGGATGTGTTCATGTCCGGCTTCGGAGCCTTGTGCATTGCCCTATCTTCACGGTGGACCTGAAAAACGTCAAGATGTACAAGAAGATCCTTTTCCTCCTGGTACTGGTTTGTTTGATCACTGGAACAGTATCCGCCCAGGCACCTGCAGGTATTTTCGCCTATCCGGACATTTCCGCCGAACAGATCGTCTTTTCCTATGCCGATGATCTCTGGCTGGTGTCCCGCAAGGGTGGCACGGCCATGCGCCTGAGTACACCCGTTGGCCCGGAATTCTTTCCCCGGTTTTCTCCGGACGGACAGACGGTCGTCTACACGGCCAACTACAATGGCAATTACAGCCTTTACACCCTCCCGGTGACCGGGGGCGTACCCACCAGGCTGACCTGGAGCTCATGGGCCGATATGGCCCAGGACTGGACACCGGACGGTAAGCAGATCCTCTTTGCCTCCGACCGGGAGAGTGGATCCAATCGCTTTTCCCAGTTCTATACCATTTCCAGGGATGGGGGAATGCCCCGGAAGCTCGCTGTTCCATTCGGCGAGTTCGCCTCCCTTTCCCCGGATGGCACCAAGCTGGCCTTTACCACCAAGAGCCGCATTTTCCGCACCTGGAAGCGCTACCGTGGCGGCATGGCTGCCGATATCTATCTGTATGACCTGGCCACGGATCAATCCGAGAATATCACCCTGAACGATGCCAATGACGAATTGCCCATGTGGCATGGGCAGACCATCTATTTCCTCTCTGACCGGGGTGCCTCATCCCGGGCCAATCTCTGGGCCTATGATCTGGCCTCACGCCAGACCCGGCAGATCACTTCCTTCACGGAGGTGGATGTCCGTTACCCTGGCTTGGGCGGGGATGCCATCGTCTTCCTGGCTGGCGACCAGATGTACGTGTACGATCTGAAAACAGGAATCCAGCAGGAAGTGTCCATCAACCTGGTGACCGACATGGCCCCACGTATGCCGCATCAAGCATCCGTTTCATCCTTTATGCAGCACTTTGAGATCGCTCCGGATGGAAAAAGAGCGATCATCGAAGCCAGGGGCGAGATCTTTTCCGTGCCAGCTGAACACGGACCGGTCGTGAACCTGACCCGTGCTCCCGGATCCGCAGAACGTTATCCCGCCTGGAGTCCGGACGGCCGGAAGGCGGTCTGGTGGACGGATCGCAGCGGTGAATATGAACTGGCCCTGTATGATTTCACCACCGGCGAAGAAGAGATCCTGACCCATCTTGGAGCGGGGTATCGCTACCAGCCATACTGGTCGCCGGATGGACAATGGATCACGTATATCGACCAGACGATGGCCATCCATTTGCTGAATGTCAAGTCCAGAATGGATCAGGTGATCGATCGCCAACGCTATGCCATGCATGGCGGACTGGAGGGATTCACCGTGTCCTGGTCGCCGGACAGTCGTTGGTTGGCCTATGCACGCGACCAGGTCAATCAGGGCCAGGTGATCATCCTGTATGACACTCGTGAGGGGGTCGCCCACGCCGCGACCAGTGGCTATTATACGGATGCCAATCCCTCGTTCTCACGAGATGGGAAGTATCTCTACCTGACCACCAACCGGTCCTTTGATCCCGTATACAGCGATTTTGACAACAGTTGGACCTATCCCAATTCAACCCGGTTGGCCGTGCTGACCCTGCAGGAGGACACCCCGTCCCTGTGGGCGGTCAGAAATGATACCGTTGCCCTGGCTGCCCTGCCTGATGCGGACAAGAAAAAGGGAAAGAAAGACAAGAAGGACAATGAGGAAGCCGATGCCCCGGATGGGATACCTGCCGTGACCATCGATCTGGAAGGGATCGAGCGCAGGATGGAGGTATTCCCTGTTCCCGCCGGCAATTTCCGTGGCATTGCGGCAGCCAAGGAGAATCTGATCTTCCTGCAAGGCCCCAATTCCGGCTCAGATGGACAGTCTGCGACATTGAAGCTGTACGATCGACAGGAACGTGAGGTCAAGACCATCGTGGAAGGCATTGACGGGTTCCTGCTGACCGCGAATGGCGAGAAGGTCCTGGTCTGGAAGGAGGGCCAGCTGTACCTGATCGATCCGGCTCCGGACCAGAAGCTGGAGAAATCCTTCCGGACGTCAGAGATGAGAATGACGGTCGATCCGCCGGCAGAGTGGCGTCAGGTGTTCAATGATGTCTGGAGGTTGGAGCGGGACTTCTTTTACGACAAGGACATGCACGGCGTGGATTGGCAGGCCATGCATGCCCGGTATGGCAAATGGTTGGACGTATGTGCAACCCGAAGTGATCTCAACATGGTGATCGGCGAATTGATCGGTGAGCTCAATGCGTCGCATGCCTACCGGGGCGGAGGCGATATGCCAGAGCCCAGTCAGACACCGGTTGGATATCTGGGGATCGACTGGGCGGTATCCGGCGCCTATTATGCCGTAGGCCGCATCCTGCGGGGCGCGCCCTGGGATGCTGAAGTGCGATCACCCCTGGATCAACCCGGATTGACCATCCGGGAAGGGGACCTGATCCTGGCAGTCAATGGCCAGCCCCTGACCAGGGATCAGGAGCCCTCAGCGGCATTCATCGGATTGGCGGATGCAGACGTCGAATTGACCATGGCATCGGCCGCTGACCCGCAGAAGACCAGGAAAGTACTTGTCCATACCATGTCCAGTGAGGCAAGGTTGCGCAACCTGGACTGGATCGAGGCCAATCGCCAGTATGTCGACAAGGCAAGTGGCGGTCGCGTTGGCTATATCTATGTGCCGAACACGGGAGTTGACGGCCAGAATGAACTGATGCGCCAGTTCAGCGGACAATGGCACAAGGACGCCCTCCTGATCGATGAACGTTGGAACAGTGGTGGGCAGATCCCTGATCGGTTTATCGAACTGCTCAATCGAAAGCCGTTGGCCTATTGGGCCGTGCGTGACGGCGAGACCTGGCGCTGGCCGCCAGTTGGCCATTTCGGCCCCAAGGCCATGTTGATCAATGGCTGGAGCGGGTCAGGAGGGGATGCGTTCCCGGATTATTTCCGAAAGTCGGGCCTGGGTCCTCTGGTCGGCACCCGGACCTGGGGTGGACTCATCGGTATCAGTGGTGCGCCGCAGCTGATCGACAATGGCGGGGTCACGGTGCCCACCTTCCGGATGTACAATCCGGATGGAACATGGTTCAAGGAAGGTCATGGGGTAGATCCGGATATCCTTGTACCGGAAGACCCCGGTGCCATTGCCCGGGGGCAGGACCCGCAGATCGATCGCGCCGTGGGCTACCTGATGGAGCAGCTGAAGAACTACCAGCCCCCCGTGCCCCCTAGGCCGGCCAGTGAAAAACGGTGATCGGGAACAGCCCGATCAAACGGCCTGCAGGGAAACCTGCAGGCCGTTTGTCATAGGTGGTTTATAGCAGGGAACCCAGTGTCAGGAAGAAGAGGATCTGAGCGATCAGGATCCAGGCCGCATAGACATTCCGTGGGAAGCGCACCCACTGGAACAAGCCGGCAAACAGGACAAAGGAGACCATCCACCAGCCCAGGTAATTCTGATGAGGAATGTTTCCGTCCTGCCAGTCCCACAGATCAAATGCCATGGCTACGGGTTCGATCAGGACATCTGTGCCGACCATCAGGGTGGCCGCCAGTGCAGCCTTGACCAGCGGGTGTTCAGGGATATTGCCCAGGAGATGGCCAATGGCAAAGCTCAGGAGCACCCAGTTGACCCCGATGAGGAGTGGAGTGCCAGCCAGTTGGATCCCGAGGGTATGGCCATAGGTATAGGCTCCAAAGATCAGTCCGGTGTTGACCCCGATGGCTTCGATCAGCCAGGTGGCCAATGCCACTGCACCAGCGGCCGCCAGGTAACGCCGATCTGCCCGATGTGGCCAGAGCAGAATACCAGCCATGGCCAGGATGTGAAAGGGGGTGAACCATTGGAAGAGCCATTGCCAGGATGTCTGCAGGCCGATGATGCCTGCCAGATGCATGCTGATGATCAGGAAGAGGAAAAGATGTTGCTGCTTCATATCCGTTCGGTCGAGATCTTGGCTGATAGCAAACTAAGGGGGATCCCCCCTCCGGGGTGCACCGTGCCGCCGATATGATAGAGCCCTTGAATAGTAGGGTTTTCATTGGGATGCCGGAGGAACGCGGAGAATCGGTTGTTCGAGCTGTTGCCATACAGGGCGCCCTGATAGCTCAATGTGTCAGCCTCGATCCCGGGAGGTGACCAGATCTTCTCCCGCACGATCAGGGGCTCTATCGGCTGCCCCAACTCACGGGTCAACCGCTTCAGGACATTGTTCCGGACCTCTTGGATGATGGCGGTCCAGTCCTGGCCCTCATGGCGTGGGGCATTGACCATGACAAACCAGTTTTCCCCTCCGGACGGAGCATCTCCGGATTCCTCCTTGCAGCTGATGTGGACATAGATGGTGGGATCATCGGTGACCTCTTCTCCCCGGAACAAAAGGTCAAACTCCTGCTGATAATCAGCACTGAAGAAGATATTGTGCAGTCCCAGCTCCTCAAAGGTGTGTTGGATACCCCAGTAGAAGACCAGCGCTGAGGTAGAACGCTCCTGTCGAAGGATTCGCTCCGGGGCGGGATGATCAGGCAACAAACGTCGATAGGTATACCAGATGTCCATGTCCGACAATACCAGGTCGGCCGGCATGGTTTCGGTCCCGATCCGAATGCCCCTGACCTTTTGTTGCTGTACCAGGATCTCGTCGACTGTTGTATTGAAGTGATAGGTGACCCCGAGATCCAGGCCAAGCTGATGCAAAGCGCGGGTGATGGCCACCATTCCGCCTTCAGGAAAGAAGACACCCTGGCCGTGTTCCAGGGCGGCGATCATGGTCATCAGGCCGGGAGTGCGATAGGGGTCAGATCCGTTATAGGTGGCAAACCGGTTGAAGAGCTGCACCAGGTGAGGCTCCTTCAGTCGCAACCGATTCAGTCGGTCGAGCGGGTAGAGCAGGTCGGCGGCCTTGAGAGTCAGCAGGGTGGTCACTACGGCGGGGTCAGTCCAGGTCTGCCACCGGTTCAAGGGCTTGTGCAGGAAGACCTTTCCTGCCGATTGGAGCAGGTCCCGGGCATGGATGAGGTGTTCCCGGATCTCTGATTCCGGTACATGAAAAGTGGCGGCCGCTTCCCGGGCAAACTGTTCCGGATCCGTTCGGGCAATGAACCGATGACCATCCGGCCAGAAATAGCGGCAGGCATCGTTGAGTTGACGATAGGGAAAGTAGGCTGCCGGATCGCGACCGGCCAGGTCAAACAGCTCCGTCACCTGTTCGGGCATGGTGAAGAGGGATGGCCCGGCATCAAACCGGAAGCCTTCCAGGTCAAAACTGTGCAGTTTGCCTCCAGGCTCCTTTCTCGCCTCCACCACATGGGTGTCGTATCCCTTTACGGCCAGGCGGATGGCTGCGCCCAGACCGGCGATGCCAGCTCCGATCACTACGGCGCGGCCAGGGGGCGTTGTATCCACTTTCCTGTTCATCCGGCGATCATCAGGTCAGAACCAACGCAGGAAGAAATCAGCCAATCTTCGGGTCAAGGGTCCGAAAGGGGGCTGGATCAGATCGATCGCCGACCACCGAAAGGTCTGACGCAGGACGGATCGGGCATTGGAAAATGCCAGGAAGCCATAGTAACCATGGGCCTTCCCGAAACCACTGTTATGGTCCCCGCCAAAGGGCAACTCATTATTGAAGAATTGGGCCAGGGCGGTGTTCACCGCAGTGTTGCCCGCGCGTGTCTCCTGGATGAACCAATCCTGATTTGCCTTTTTTCTGGAGAAGATATAACAGGCCAATGGCGTTGGCAGGGTCCGGATGATGTCAAGAGCTTCTTCGCGAGTCCGATAGGTGAGGATGGGCAGGATGGGGCCGAAGATCTCTTCCTGCATCACCTGGCATTCCAGGGTCACATTGCTGAGCACGGTCGGCGATATGTAGCGGGTCGGCGCATCGGTCTGTCCGCCGATCCGCACTTGCGTGCCCCGTTCCGCCGCATTGCCCAGCATGTTGTTCAGGAAGTCAAAGTGTCGGTCATGAATGATCCTGGCGTAATCCGGACTCTGTTGCGGATCGTCCCCGTAGAGGGCGTGAACAGCTTTTTGGAGTGCAGTGATCAGTGGATCGCGAAGGTGTTCCGGAACCAGCACATAGTCAGGAGCGATACAGATCTGACCGGCATTGTAGAATTTGCTCCAGGCCAGGCGATTGGCGGTCAGCTGAAGGTCTGCCGTCTCATCAACAATGGCGGGAGATTTCCCCCCCAGTTCGAGCGTCACAGAGGCCAGCGTTGCGGCGGCCTTTTCCATGACGATTTTCCCCACCCGGGGGCTGCCGGTGAAGAAAATGTGATGGAAGGGCAGGTCCAGCAGGGCGGAGCCGACCTCAGGTCCACCTTCAACGACGGCCACCTCTTCTGAAGGGAATACCTCGTCAATGATCTCCCGGATCACCTGATTGCTGTGGGGTGTAAACTCGCTTGGCTTGAGGCAAACGGTATTGCCGGCGGCGATGGCCGACACCAATGGAAGCAGGGTCAGGTTGACGGGAAAGTTCCAGGGTGCGATAATGAGGACAACGCCCTTGGGCTGGTAGATGACCTCCGAACGATTGCCTACCAGGGTGATGGGCGTTGGCACCCGTTGCGACCGCATCCATCGATCGAGGTTCGCGATGGTGGAGGTGATCTCGGTAGTCACCGTAAGGAGTTCACTGAAATCTGTCTCGATCGCCGACTTGCCAAAGTCGAGTCGCAGGGCCTCGTGGATCTGGCTTCGCCGGGCAAGGATGGCTTTCTTCAAGGCCTTCAGGCGTTTTTTCCGGTCGGCGGGTGAGGTGAGGGCCATCATGTACGCATGGTCCCGCAAGCGACCAAAGACCCTGGTCAGATCGATTTTCGGAGTGGTCGAGGGAGCAGGAAGCGTATTGGTCGACGGCATATTCTGTTTCGTTGAAAACACTAAAGATAAGCACCGGGACACGCCGGCTGGCACAACGGAAAGGATAACCGTCAGGCGGGGGAGAAGTTCAAAAAAAAGGACGGTCATGGACCGTCCTCTTCAGGAGTTGTTTGTCGATCAGATCATTTCTGGATCATCAGGCGCTTGCTCCAGGCCGATCCGTCCCGCTGGATCTGGATCAGGTGCATTCCGTTGGACAGGGTGTGCAAGGGCAGATCGAACGTCGCCCCCGGCAGGATGGTACTATAGACGATCCGGCCATGGATGTCCAAGATCCGGCAGGTAGAACCGATGAGTTCGTCGGGTACCTGCAGGGTGGTCTGGTCACCGGCGGGGTTCGGAGTCAGGTGGATCTGACCGGCAAGCTCGTCGGTATCTTCGATATCCGAGCTCGGGGCAAAGGTGCAGATCTTCATGAGTAAGAAGTCACTGGTCGACCCGTTCGGACTGGTTGCCGTGACACCGTTGCGTGTAAACGTGCCGGAGAAGTACCCCGTGGCCAGCAGGCGATTGGCATTGTCAATGGCGCCATTCGTCCAGCCCTCATTGCCCGGGCCACCCAGCAATTCGATGCCGGAAAAGCCGGTTGTCGCCGAATAATAAGCCGCCAGGATGTCGTATCCCATCGTCGTATAGCCAATGCTGTGTGGCTGTCCGTCTTCCAGGACCGCCAGATTTCCTTTCGCTGCACCACCGAGCCACAGGTTGCCCTGTGCGTCAAACTGGGAAAAATTGAAGGCAGTGCCTTCAAAGGTACCCTGTACCTGCAGGCTGCCGGCCAGATTGCCATTCGATTGGATGCGCATCATCAATGCCGTGGATTCGCCATAACTGGTCTGGCCCATGAAGTTGACGGCATCCTCCAGGAATCCCGTGAGGATCAGGTTGCCATTCGGTGCGACTGACAGGCCTGTCACGGAGGAAAGCAGCGTGGTCGATCCGGTGGGTACACTGCCTGCCTTCAACCATTGCACATCGCCACTGCTATTGAATTTGGCCACAAAGGGCAGATTGGCGATCGAAGAGCCGGGGCTGGGGGCGGTCTGGTTGCCAAAGGAGACACCCTGCCGGAAGACTCCGCCCAGGTAGAAACTGCCATTGCTGGGGTCGATCGCGAGGGCATTGGGCGTAACGAGGTTGCCACTTTCCCCCGAGGTTTTCATCCAGGTCAGTTTGCCATCGGTGTCCATCCGGCCGTACAGACCATAATTCTTGGATCCACTGGAACCGGTGATCTGCATCCCGTCCACGATCACACTCTGGCGGAACCGGCCGGTGAACAGAAAGCTGTTGTCGTTGATGAAGGCGATGTCATACGCATAGGATGAGCTCGGGCTGTTGATCGTCTTCCCCCATACCATATTGCCCTGGCTATCAAACTTGATGATCAGGCCATTTTCGCCCTGGCCTGAAAAATTCTGACCGTTGATCGTGACGAAATTGACGTAATTGCCGGATATATAGATATTCCCTCCCCGCACAGCGATGTCCCAGGCCCGGAAATTCGGGCTGGACAGGTTGGTGATCCATTGCAGGGTGCCGGCACTGTTGAACTTGCACAGGGCGACCCCGGGGTTGTTCACGTACAGATTGGCGATATCCTGGCCCTGGATGGAAAAGATGTTGTTGTAATCACCAACGACATAGACGTTTCCTTGCCCGTCCGAGGTGACGGCCACAGCGCGGGAATCATTTCCAGCCTGGGTAGTCGTACCTGTTTTGAACCATTCACATTGGGCGGTCAGCGTCCAGGACGAGAGGACCAGAAAGAACAGGATGGTAAAGGTCGAGCGGCTTTGCATAGAGGAAATTTATTATTAAAAATTCACATATGTATCAAAAATACGGCCAAAACTCCGATCGAACCGGGTTCCTGGAGGGCATTGGCGAAATTTAATGGTGTGATCCCCTCCGTCCCCTTCCTGCAGGGTAGATGTCCGTGCATGTTCATCACCCGCGTTTGATCTCGTCCATGGCGGCCAGGATGGTCGGTTCACCGGGCATCAGGTTGAGACCTCGCTGCAGATATTTCAAGGCATACTGTTTGTTTCGGCGTTGTTGCCAGAAGATCTGATACCCGACCTGGATATAGAACTCGGTCAGCTGTTGGCTGTACTGGGGCTGCTTGTCCAGGAAGTCGAGGTACTGATCGATGAATTGCAGGTAATCCCGCTGTTCAAATACTCGTCTGAACCCGGCCAGCAGCTTGTCGAGATCGTTGTCGTACCGAAACTCCTCGGCCAACACGCCAACGTACATGGTCAGCCCGCTGAAGTAGGCCGGATAGATATCCACTGCACGACGGATGTAGATCCCCATGTCGCCCAGGATTTTCTTCTGTTCCTCGGGATCATCCGTGGCCCGGTATTCCTGGTAGAGCGCCGTGGCCATGAATGTGTTTGCCCGCGCGCTGTTGGGAGAGACCTTGATCGCCGCGCTGTTGAGGGTCAGGGCATTTTCCCACACGGGGATCCGGTTCCAGGTCTTCACTCCATAGCCGACCACAATGACCCCGGCCAACAGGAGACCCAGTGGCAGACCGATCCGGGAGGGAAGCCAGACGGGCAGACGCTCGACCAGGATCCAGGCCAGGACCATCACGAAGGCCGCCGATGAAATGAAGATGAAGCGTTCGTTCATGAACGTGCCCACAGGAAAGACCAGGTTGGACACGATGGAAATGGTCGCCAGGAAGAAGAGGATGGCAAAGGCGGGAACCGTTTTCTGCTTGTATCCCCTGAAGAAGATGGCGACCATGCCGGCATAGGCGGCCAAGCTGGCCCATACCTGCCATTTTCCCCAGTTCATGATCGGAATGGCATAGGGATAATAATCGTGGGTCAGCGGATGGGGATAGATCAGCAGTTTCAGGTAGAGCCCCAGGGTATACATGATCGTGGCCAGCTTTTCATCGAGGCGCATCTCCACAAACGGATTGTTCATCAGGTCGGTGATCTCCTTTCCGGAGGAGAGGAAGTACCCGATCACATTGTAGCGGATGACCAGGTACAGCACGGCAGCACCCAACACGGGGGCCAGGGTCCGGATGTAGTCGTCCTTGCGTGCAGCGGTGAAGAACCACAGCACTGCCGGAATGATGGCCAGGAAGGTGATGGCATTCTCCTTGGACAAGAGCGCCAGGAAAAAACTGATCCCGGACAGGATCAGCCAGAGGTTTTTCTTGTCAGAGAGATATTTCAGGGTAAACCAGACGGATCCCAGTGCCCCCAGGAAGGTCATGATCTCATCCCGGCCCTTGATATTGGCCACGACCTCGGTGTGTACCGGATGAAGGACGTACATCACACCGGCCACCAACGGGACGCTCCACCACCATTGCCGGTCAGGGGCCAGGGGAAACAGCAGGACCAGGATGCGGTACAGCAGCAGACAGGTGAGCATGTAGAAGAGGATATTGCCCAGATGGCCGATCCTGGGGTTGTCGGGCATGAGGCTGTACTCCACGGCAAAGGTGACAATGGAGAGGGGTCGATAGCGCGCTCCGGCGACGAGATCCTTCTGCTCACCGAAGTAGCCGGCCATGCTTTCGGTCCGCAGGATATCCCAAATGCCGGACAGGCCTTTCTTGGTATAGTCGTTCTTGCTGATGACGATCTGGTCGTCCAATACATACTGATAGTCGAGGGACTGCCAGTAGGGGATCATGGCCAATGCTGCCAGGATGATCAGGGCCGGCCAATGCGCCCGCAGGAAACCGGGGACCCAGACAAAGGCAGGGCCGGGATTGGCTTTTGAACGCTTTTGCAGAGGTTGGTCGACCTTCTTTTTTGCCATTTGACGACTTTTTTTCTCGGCAATGTTACAAAAATCACGGGGCATATCTTTACTGGTCCAGTGCTGAAACACCTGATTTTTCAAGGGCTCTGGCCATGTCGGGCGAAACGGAGGCAATCGTTAAAAAACATTTAAAGCAGGGGCCGGGGTTGACGAGTGTCAGGAATCCCTCTATATTTGGAGCAGTTCTTGTCAATTTTTTCACTGATCACAAAACTCATCGTTCGCGTATAAGCTGGAAACTTCTACACTAACCTATTGATTGCGGAGCAACAAATCGGATAGTTATGCAAGTAACCAAGCTTACTGACCAGGAGCTCATATCGTGCTACCTGAACGGAGAAGAAAAAGCGTTTGAGGTCCTTCTCAACCGTCACAAGAACAAGATCTACACCTCGATCTATCTCTTTACCAAGGATCGCTCCCTGGCAGATGATATCTTCCAGGAGGTCTTCATTCGGATCATCGACACCTTGCGCAAGGGGAAGTATAACCATGAGGGGAAATTCCTCCAGTGGGCCATGCGGATCTCCTACAACCTGTGCGTGGATTATTTCCGTCGTGGCAAGCGCCGGCCCATCGTGTCCTCCAATGATGACTTTGATATTTTCGACGTGCTCAAGCAACCCGAGCTGAATGCCGAGGAGTCGATCATGCGCAGTCAGACCCACGACAAGGTCCGCCAGCTGGTGGATCACCTGCCAGAGGAGCAGCGCGAAGTGGTCATCCTTCGTCACTATGCCGATATGAGCTTCAAGGAGATCGCCGGCCTGACCCAGGTGAGCATCAATACGGCCCTCGGCCGGATGCGCTATGCCCTGATCAACATCCGGAAGATGATCGAAGAGAAGCAGATCGTCCTGCAATAGACCCCAACCATAGCGTGTCTGCCCTCCCCGGGCAGGCACCTTTCACGATACCGGCCTGGAACCTCCTGAGGGGGGTCTCCGGGCCGAGTCTATTTTGCGATACAGGTACACGGCAGTCCATTGCCCGGCCAGCCCGTACCGGTATCCGGTCCACCTTTCGGTCATACAAGGATGACCATGCCCGGATTCAGGACATCCCTGTCGATCCATCACCTTTTCTTCTTTCTGGTCATCCGATTTTCCTTCTATGCCCAAATAACAGAGTAACTTCCATCGTGAATTCTCCTTCCATGCGCACCATCATCCTGCTGGCACTCTGCTGGTGGTCAGGAATGGCCCTGGCCCAGGATAGCCACACATTCTCCGCTTCCTTTTTCAACAATGCCGTGGCCCTGCCCGGAGGCAGTTTTACCGCGCCCTTTCATCCCGGGGTGGACATCGGTTGGGTCTATGCCGTCAGGAAAGGAAATCGCTGGGACCAACTGCTGACCACCCGTCTGGGGTATTACCACCAGCGGATCGTCCATCACGGCATTCAGCTGTACAGCGAATACACCTGGCGATTCCATGCAGCCGAGGGCCTGGCCCTGGAGGGTGGTGCCGGCCTGGGATATCTGCATACCCTCGAGCAACACGAGATCTTTACCCTGCAATCCGATGGCACCTACCGGCGAACAGGCCGTGCCGGGAAGCCTCACGCCATGATCAGTGCCATGCTGGGCATCAACCTCGCACCACCCGAATGGGCGATCAAGCCATTCCTCCAGTATCGGTTCCGGGTAATGACCCCGTTCGTCAAGTCGTACGTCCCCTTCTTTCCTGCGACCTCGCTGCACCTGGGAGCCACCTTTCCACTGACCTTCTAAATGCCTCGAGCCATGAAGCACTCCCTGATCTTCGGAGCCATGATCCTTCTCGGTGTTGCCTGCCAGAAGGCGGATATTCCATCCAGTTCGACCTGCACCCTGGTTTCGGATCCTGCCTGGGCCCAGCATCCCAGGGCAGAAACTTACCAGACCATCATCGATCAGTATGTGGCCCTCGGATTGCCAGGCATTTCCCTGTATATCCAGGATGAGGATGGCGAATGGGCCGGTTCCGGAGGGATGGCCGATATCGAGGCGGGTGTCGCGTTCCAGCCTTGTACCGTCTCCAAGGTGGCCAGCATCACCAAGATGTTTGTCGGCACACTGGCCATGCTGCTGGCCGAGGATGGCGTCCTGGACCTGGATGCGCCGGTCGATCCCTGGCTGCCTTCCCGTGTACTGGACAAGGTGGCCAATGTCAGGGGAGCTACCCTTCGCCAGTTGTTGGGGCATACCACCGGGATCTATGATATCATCACAGATAATGGTTTTTATCTGGCCGTCCTGAACGATCCGGACAAGCACTGGGAGGCGATCGACCTGATCGAGTTTGCCTATGGAAAGGATGCGCTCTTTCCCTTGGGGACCAGCTGCCGGTATTCGAACACCAATACTCTCCTGGTGAGCATGGTGATCGACAAGGTCACCGGTCGGCCCCATCATCAGCTGCTTCGGGAGCGTATCCTCGAACCCCTGGGCCTGGAAGATACCTATTACTATTCTCATGACGTGTTGCCGCCGTCCACCGCCCAGGGATACTTCGACCTGTACAATAATGGCACCATCGCCAATGTCACCAACTTCAATACCGGCAGTGGCAATGGGTATGGGGGCATGTTCTCCACCGTGTTTGATATCGCGACATTCATCCGCGCCCTGGTGGTCGACCAGACCATTCTCCAACCGGCCAGCCTGGACCAGATGATGCAGTTCCAGCCACATATCGCGCCGGATGACCCTTCACCGGATCTTTTCCTGGGCCCGGGGATGATGAAACGGTATTTCAACCAGCCACTCGATTCGGACAACTTTGCCTGGGGGCATACCGGCCGGGATCTCGCCTACACCGGCAACTGTTTCTACTTTCCTGCCCGGAAGACCATCTGCTGTTTCCTGGTCAATTACGGAACCAACGGGAAAAGTGCACTGCGGGAGGTCTTCTACGATTTTCAGGATGCGCTTACAGACGAGGTGGTCAGGTAACCTTCCCGGGACAATTGTCCGTTGAACCTGTAACTTTGAGGTGGTTCCCCGGTTGACAAGACAGAGTCCGGCGGCTCATCGGAAGAGTCGGCCACCTTTTTTCCAATCATCAATCACTCGATAACTATGAAACAGGTATCTCTTTTCTTCCTTCTGATGCTCATCTCCCTGATGACAGCGATGGGCCAAAAGGATAAGGCACAATCAGACGACAAGGCACAAATGGAAGCTATGAAGCAAATGATGGCGGCCATGCTGGGCAGCCAGAACTGCGAGATCGCTGCCGATTATCCGTTCGATCACGACTTTGACATGACCATCAGCCAGTACGACAAGAAGGGTAAGATGGATTCCCAGATGAGCATGCGGTGCTTCCTGAACGATGCCGGAACGGTGTTGGGGTATGAGATCCTGAAATCATCGGAGAAGAAAGTGCCCCCGGCCAAGATGATCCTCGAAGCGAAGAACAAGAAAATGGTGACCCTCGTCGACCAGGACGGTCAGAAGATGGCCATTTGCATGGATCTCAACAATCCCATGTTCAACCAGGGCAGGGGAGTGGATGACCCGATGGGCGAACTGACCAAGACCGGCCGGACCAAGACCATCCTGGATCACCGCTGTGAGGAGTGGCAGATGGACGATGACCAGTCCACCACCTCGTTCTGGATCGCCGAGAAATCCTCCTTGCCGATGGCCCGGTTCTACTCGACCATGGAAACCATGCAATCCTCGCCATTTGGTCAACACAAGATGCCGTCCAAGGGGATGATGATGCAGATGGAGTCGGTGTCCAAGAAGAATGGGGACCGGACCACCATGGAGGTCACCGCCCTGCATCCGCAACGAAAATCACGGATCTCCACATCAGGCTATCAGAAAATGTAGCCGTTTGAAGGCACGGAATAAAAAAGGGTCCCGGAAGCCGGGACCCTTTTTTTATGCGATTCAACTGGTGATCAGTCCTGATTTCGGATCTTGTCGCGATCGATGATCGTCTGGATCTGATTGACCTTCAGGTTCTTGCCGATCAGGATGCGATCCGGATTCAGCACATAGACCTCCGGTGTATTGTCGACATAGTACTTGGCGTAGATCGCCTTGTTGGTCGGATCAAAGACATTGGTCCATGTCATGCCCATCTCTTTGGCGTACCGTTTGAACTCGGATTCGGTGGTGTTCACCGCGATGCCGAACACCTCCACCTCCTTGTTATTGCGGATATACTGCACCAGCTGAGGGGTTTCTTCCTTGCAATGGGAGCATTCGGGGTTCCACATATAGACAATGATGTAAGGTGCCTTCATCTCATAGATCGACTTCATCTGGCCGTTGAGGTCCTTGGCTTGCACGTCTGGTCCTTTCTTGCCGATCAGGCTGGCTTCCATTTCACTGGCCTGCCGGGCCAGGGCATTGAGCTCCGAGCTGTCTGACCAGAATGCCTTGTCCGGTGTGAAGTAGTTCTTGACCATGTGCACCTGGATGGCTTCTGCATCCATGATGGTCGATTCACCCGGACGGTAGAACAGCGGGATGAAATTGGCGAAGAACTTGAAGTATTCCTTGTCGTTAGCCACCTTGGCCAACAGGATATCCGTAGCGGCGATGATCGAGTCGGGCCGTTGCGGGGTCAGCTCCTTGATGTACCGGTTCAGCTTGTTGATGATGATGGGTGTGCGCAGGAGCCGGGGGTCACTGAAGTCGACATTGTCCCATAATTGGGATTTGTACAGGTAGGTTTGGCGGGGAATATCGATCGATCCGTCCTCCTTGGTCGGGTATTGCAGGTCCGGATTCTGGCCGGAGAGCTTGAACTTGGTGAACAGCGCATCCGCGTAGTTGTCGGCATAGGACTGCAGCAAGGCCTTGCGCACGCTGACCAACGAATCAATTTTCACTTGCAAGGCATTGTATTCGGGACCGTCCTTCGGCTTGGAACGCTGTTCCTGCGTGGTAGACTTGATGGCATTATCGATCGGCCCCTGCTCCCTCAGGTTGCTGTAGTACAATTCATTTTCCTTGGAGTTGATCACCTGCATGGCAGGAACCAGATTGTTCTTGACTGTCTTCAGCTGGAATCGCTGGTTGGCATCGACGATCATTTGCAGGTTGGAATAATCCGGCAGGATCACGTAATAGAATCCCGCGGGGAATGGCTCATCCTTGTCGAAGACCATCGTGCTGTTGGCATCCACGATACAGGTATCCGCGATATAGTTCTGATCGCCGGCAATGCCGATCATTTTTGCCGTACCTCCCGGTTCCAGCCCTTCCACCGTGATCTCGATCCTGGCATCAGGAGTCGCAGGCTCAATGGACCGGACACCCGTGGGTGTCTCCAGGGACGATCCTGAGGAAGAAGTCGACGCATTCTGGCAGGATACCCACCAGAAACTGAAACAACAGAAAAGAAGAGTGATCAGTCGAGTCATGGTTCATTTGGTTATGCTCACAAAGGTACAATAACGAAGAAGCACGACAGGTGTTGCAAAAAAGCGGGATTTCCGGCCGGTTCAAAAAGAAATTTCCACCCTTCTGGTCGACCCGCATGCATACTATTCCGATGTGAATTACGTTTGCGGTGTAAATGCCTGAATAAAACCTATCCTATGAAATCCCTTACCCTTTTTTCAAAATCCCTTCTCGTCATGGCCATTCTGGTCAGTCTGACGACCACCTCCTGTGTCAGCAAGAAGAAGTATCTCGCTCTGGAGTCCCAGCAGAATGAATTGCGGGCTGCCTTGCAGAAAAAACTGACCGATTGCAATACGGAGCTCGATGCCCTTCGCAAGGAACTGACGGCCCGTGAAAGTGAATTGAGCATCCAGAAGAGTCAGGCGGCAACGAAGGATGGACAGATCAAGAACCTCGAAGATCAGATCGCCTATCTGAAGCAGACCAATACCAATCTGCTGGACCGCCTGTCCGACCTGTCGGTGGTCAGCAAGAGCGGTGCCGAGAGCATCCGGAAATCCCTGGAGGCGATCAATGATCAAAGCAAGTACATCAAGGACCTCACCGGCCAGATGCAACGGAAGGACAGCCTTAATCTGGCATTGGTGATGAATCTCAAGCGGAGCCTGGCCGATGTCAATGATGAAGACGTGACCGTCGAAGTCAAGAAGGGTGTGGTCTACATCTCCCTGTCTGACAAGATGTTGTTCAAGTCGGGCAGTGCGGTGATCAATGCTTCTGCTGAGGGGGTTCTGGGCAAGGTCGCCAAGGTGATCAATGACCACAATGAACTGGACATCCTCATCGAAGGCCATACCGACAATGTGCCCATCAGTACGGATTGCCTGAAGGACAACTGGGACCTCAGTGCCAAGCGAGCTACCTCCGTGGCGCGCATGCTGCAAGGCAAATACAACGTGGATCCCAACCGGATGATCGCGGGTGGCAGCGGGGAATACAAGCCAAAGGCAGACAATGCCACGGATGAGGGCCGCCGTATGAACCGCCGGACGGAGATCATCATTACGCCCAAGCTGGACCAGTTCTTCAATCTGATGACACCGGAGCAGAAATAATCCGATCGAACATCGCTCCTGTCAACAAGCCGTCCGCCGTCAGGTGGACGGCTTGTTGCGTTTATACCCGTCATGGCGGTCAATCTTAAGGAGATTCTAAGGATTGCCTATTCATCGCCAGTGGAGATGCCCTGACCTTTGTCGGGAATTCAAATCATATTCCCATGAAATCGTTCATCTCTACATTCTTCTTCCTCCTGACTGTTGGCGTCCAATTAGGCCTGGCCCAGGGTTGTGTAGCGATCCGCTCTTCCGGATCCTGCTCCATGATGCCGGGCACCATGATGCAGAATACGCGCAGCACCACCCTGATGGCCAACTATCGCTACTTTCGTTCCTTCCGCCATTTCAGGGGCGATCATGAGGAAAAAGAGCGACTGGAACAGAACACAGAGGTGATCAACTGGACCCATACCATCGACCTGTCGATGATCCGTACCCTGAACAGCCGCTGGTCCATCGGGATCGGGGTGCCGGTGATCTCCAATGTACGGTCCTCGCTCTACGAACATGGCGGGAACAGCAACGGAGAGGCTGCCCGACACAAGACAAAATCCTTCGGACTGGGTGATGCCCGTCTGACCGGTTACTACAATCTGATCGATCCGGCCCGAATGTCCCGCTGGACCCTTCAGGGCGGACTGGGGATCAAGTTGCCTACTGGCGACTACCAGGTAGAAGACCTGTTCTACAAGTCGGACGGGACGATCCAGCAGGGTCCGGTGGACCAGTCTATTCAATTGGGAGACGGTGGTACCGGTGTGATTACTGAACTGAATGTCAGCTTCCAGGTCAGTCCTCAAATTGGTTGCTATGCCAACGCGTTCTATCTGATCAATCCACGGGAGCAGAATGGTGTTTCCACTCGTCGGGGCAGTGTGCCCTCCCAGGATAACTACCTGGATGGAACAGCGACCATGAGCGTTCCCGATCAGTTCATGACCCGGATCGGGGTGAACTGGATGGCCGGGCCGGTATTGCTCAGCCTGGGTGGCCGACTGGAGGGGATCCCCGTCTATGACCTGATCGGAGGGAGCAGCGGTTTTCGCCGTCCCGGATACATTGTGTCTGTAGAGCCTGGCCTGTTCTACCAGCGGGACCAACTCCAGTTCTTCATGTCCCTGCCCTGGGCCCTTGTCCGGAATCGCACCCAGAGTGTACCGGACAAGAACAGGACGATCCGCACCGGTACCTTTACCCAGGGAGATGCTGCTTTTGCGGATTGGACGCTGAATGTCGGACTGGTCATGATCCTGCCCGACGGTGCGCCCTCTCCAGGCATCGAGGTGGTCCATTAGGGCTTCCTAACGATCGGATAGATGATTTTGTCCTATTTTGGGGGGGTATGGAGCCACTCCGTTTTTCGCACTGGATCAAGGCGAGCAGGGAATTCTTTCCAATCGGGCAATTGCGTTATCCACAGGCCATTCGTCATCAGCGGGTCCAGTTGGATCATCTGCTGCGCGCGGCAGTCGAGACGGAGTTTGGACGTCAGCACCGGTTTGGCGACATCCTGGATGCGGAACAGGTCTACGAGGCCTTCGCCAGTCGGGTGCCCTTTTCGGATTATTCCGGGATGCACGACTGGTGGGTCAGGAGTTATCAAGGGGAGCCGAATATCACCTGGCCCGGGGTGACCAAGTTTTTTGCCTTGAGCTCCGGCACCACGGAAGGGGCCAGCAAATACATCCCGGTCACGAAGAAGATGCTGCGGTCGATTCTTCGGACCAGCCGGCGCCAGTTGATTGACATCATCCGGGAAGGGACCATTACCGATTTCCTGGCCAAGGATTATCTGGCCATTGGCGGGAGTACGGATCTGCATAAGGAAGGGACCTCCTATGCGGGCGACTTGAGCGGTATCACCACCTCCCATATGCCCATCTGGTTCAAGGGGGCCTCCAAGCCCGACGAGGAGATCCGGAAGATCCGGGACTGGCAGGAGAAAATGGACCGGATGGTGGAACAGGCTCCGGAATGGGATATCGTGATCATCGCAGGTGTGCCCGCCTGGATCAAGTTGTTGATCGAACGGATCATGGAGCGGTATCAGCTGAACTCCATCCATGATATCTGGCCGCGATTCTCGGTCTATATCCACGGTGGTGTGTCCATCGATCCTTACAGGAAAAGCCTGGATGACCTGTTTGGCAAGCCGGTCGCGTTCTACGAAACCTATCTGGCCAGTGAGGGATTTCTTGCATGGCAATCCAGGAAGGATGCCAAGGGCATGCGGTTGAATGTGCGGGCAGGGATCTTCTTTGAGTTCATTGCCTTCACGGATGAGAATTTCGATGAGCATGGTCATGTGTATCCGCATGCAGAGGTGACCCAATTCCATGCGGTACAGGAACACGAGGATTATGCTCTGGTTATTTCCACCTGTGCCGGCGCCTGGCGGTATCTCATCGGCGATGTGATCCGGTTTGTGGATCTCCAACGATGCGAGATCAAGATCATGGGACGAACCCGGCATTTTCTGAGCCTTTGCGGGGAGCACCTCAGTGTCGATAACATGAATCATGGCATTCAGCTCCTGGCTGAACAACTGGATCTGCCCCTCGGCGAATTCACTGTAAAAGGGGTTTACGAGGAGGGCCAGTTCGCCCATCGCTGGTACATCGGGTGCGAGACCGATGTGGAGGACCCCATGGGGGCAGCCGCTGCACTGGATCGGATCCTCAGTGAGCTGAACGATGACTATGCCGTTGAGCGGAAGAACGGCGCATTGAAGCAGATGACCGTGGACTGGTTGCCGGCCTCCCGGTTCATGGAATGGATGGACCGTCGTGGCAAGCTGGGCTCCCAGAACAAGGTCCCCCGGGTCATGACGGATGCACAATACGAGGATTGGCTGAATTTTCTGAAGGAACACCGGGTGTGAACACCCGATCGGGCAGGGTTGTGGGGCAGGTCCAGATGTTAAAATGACCGAACCATATCCGGTCGGTCCCTTCCCGGACCGTTATCCATGAAACCTTATGATGACGACCCTTCCATCCGCACATTCCTTTTCCGGTCGCCCGGCGATCATGTTGCTCGGGCTGCCCCTGCTCCTTGTCTTTTTTATGGCCTTCATTGATGAGGGATTTTACGACTTCCGATGGATGCGGGATCCCGGCAACTGGATCGTTGTCGGATTGTATTGGATGGCCATGATCCTGGGAGAATTGTTGATCGCCCTGCTGGTGCCCCGGTCCTGGTCCCTCCATCGCAAGGTGTGGGTGATCACAGGATTGGGGATGGTGTCAGGGCTGCTGTTGATGGTTGGCTTTCTTGCTTTTGTTACCGGATTTATTCGATAACCTCAACCCGAAAATCAGATGCTGAAAACCTTGAAAGTGGTGTTGGCCGGTGCATTTCTCCTGGCCTTGATCGCAGTGTTGTTCTATGGGTGGGCCTGGTCCGAAGCCCGTCATGCACAGGGGTGTGACCGCTTTGTGATCGATTCCTATGAGCTGAGAACCGGCGTGAATATTCCCGAACTGACGAGTTGGAACTGTCATCGGGATCAGAGCGGGCGAAGGATTTCGGTATATACCCTCGACACAGACCTGGAGGATTATATTCGCAAGGCCGGGTTTCTCAGGACTTCCCAGGCGCTGGACCAGCTCCTCTTTTCCTTTGATCTGCTGGAACCGGATGAGCAGGTCTGGTCCAATGATCTCTACACGGTCTCCGGGCTCTCCGGCAATGGTGAACCCTGGCGGATGGTCCTGGACAGGGTCCATGCCCGGTTGTGGGTGGAGATCCAGTTCGCCACGGTCTGAAGGAATCCATTTGGCGTGCACCCTTCATGAGTGGTACACTTGGTGGGAAGGGTCCCGGAGCAAGCAGGGCCACTGGGTGGATACCCGCTTCATTCATATTCAGGTGAGTGGCTATTTTTGACCATGCAATTGATCAAGTGCCCCACTTGCCTTTTCATATGGATCGTCCTGGTAGTATCCACCCGGGTTTGGGGTCAGATCGACCGATCGGATCAGTGGGACCATGATCTGGCCGTCGTTCAACAGGACCTTCCGAGGCTGCACAAAGACCTCTTTTTCCAGAAAGATTCCACCTGGTTTTACGCGCAGATGAATGAACTGCGCCGTCAGGTGCATTCGTTGTCAGATGAAGATATCGTGATCCGGCTTCAGGAGATCGTCGCCGCGATGGGTGACAGTCACACCTGGGTCAATGGAACCGCGGTGATCCATCACAAGGCTACGCTGCCTCTGGAATGCTTCTGGTTCAAGGAGGGGTTGTTCGTCCTCGTGGGGGAGCGACATTGCCAGGCCCTGGTCGGCAAACGCCTTTTGGAGATCAATGGGCATCCTGTCCGGACGATCCTGGACAGCCTGGAGCAAGTCGTCGCACTGGATAATGAGGCCATGAAATGGGACCGATTGCCCCGATTGATCCGACAGGTGCCTCTGCTCCGGCATTACGGCTTTGTGCAGGGAGATACGATACCGGTGACCGTCCAGAATGATGAAGGGGCGCCGGAAACGGTCCACGTGGTCAGCCAATCGGTTCGCCTGGAATCCGACCATCGGGTCAGCGTGCGATATCAACCCGGGTCATGGCCCCAGGGCTGGAAACATCCGGACTCCTGGTTCTGGGAGGAATGGCTGCCCGCCGACAGCATCTACTTCGTGCAATACAATCGGTGCTGGAGCAAGGAGGTCCAGCGCAAGCAGGGCAAACGAAAATACGCCACCAGCATGCCCGCCTTCAAGCCGTTTGGGGATCAGGTCATCCATACCCTCAAGACCAGGCCGGTGAAGGCCCTGGTGCTGGATCTGCGGTTCAACGGCGGTGGGTCATCGCGTCAAGGCACCAGGCTGATCCGCCAGATCGCCGCCCTCCGACCGGATCAACAGCCGGAGAAGATCTATGTCCTTCAGGGCAGGCGGACATTCAGTTCTGCCGTGATCAACCTGCTGGATACAAAGAAACACCTGGCGGCGATTGCGGTCGGTGAAATGACGGGAGGGAAGGCCAATCACTTTGGGGAGGTCAAATCCTTCTCTACCCCGCATTGGAAACTGCAGATCTTATATTCCAGCAGGTATTTTCGCTTCAATGCCCTGAATGAGGATAGCATCCAGCCTGACCTGCATGTGATGCCAACCTTTGCCGATTATGCGGCAGGAAGGGATAGTGCCCTGGATCGCATCAGGGAAGCACTCCGGGATGCCGACCTGAATTCGGAATGATGCTGGAAATGCCGATCAACTGACCGTTTCGAGGATCAGGCCCCGGTCCTGCCAATCGTCGATCACTTTTTTCAATTGTTCGATCATATAAAAGGAATCCAGAAGGATATCGAAGCGGCGTTCCTCCTGGCCTTGCTGGACGATCAGGTAGTTTTCCAATGGTTTGCCCTTGAGCTCACGGATCAGGTCCTGGATCCGTTCTTCGGGCATGGCCCAGGTTTCCTTGACAGTAACCCTGGTCACGTCCGTCACCGGAATGGTTTCCAGGATCTTGCCATGTCCGGAGAGCAGGCGGATGGTATCGGGCGTGATCTCGATCTGGCGATTCCGAACCATGCTGGAGGCCCGTTTGTGGGTGCGGATGCGCCAGGCAGTGAGAAAGCCGATCAGCACCAGGATGCCGGCAAAGTAGGGGAGTGGCAGGGAAAATTGCCCGGACAGGAACCCGATCAGGGCGAAAGTAGGCAAGCCAAGCAGGAGCACTTTCTTTCTCATGCGGTAAAAGGCAGGGTCGTCGATCAGTTTGGCTTTGAACATGGTCTGTTTTTCGATCTTGCAAAATACAAATTCAGCAAGACACGGGCATGGTTGCATGTTCTGTCGATCTGTATCCCGGCAGCTGGTTGCGGCCGGATCCGTAACTTGTCCATCTGAATGGTTCGCTATGGCCTATGCCCAATCCATTGACGACTTTTTCTCCAGGCCGTCTCCCTTCTCCGAGCAGCTGGCAACCCTGAGACAGATCATGCTGGATGCCGGATTGCAGGAGACCCTCAAGTGGGGTATCCCCGTGTATGTCGGTCACCAAAAGAATATTGCCGGCATTGCCGCCTTCAAGTCGTACGCGGGTATCTGGTTCTACCAGGGGGCTCTGCTGTCCGACCCGGGAGGAGTCCTGGTCAATGCACAGGAAGGCAAGACGCAGGCCATGCGTCAATGGCGGTTTCAGGAAGGCGACCACCTCGACAGAAGCCTGGTCCGGTCCTATCTGGAGGAAGCCCTGGAACATGCCCGGGAGGGGCGGGAAGTCGTGGCCAAGAAGTCCCGGCCATTGGTCATACCCGAAGAGCTTCGACAGGCACTGGCATCGGATCCGGACGTGGCCAGGCAGTTCGATCAACTGTCCCTTTCCTGCCGCCGGGAATATGCGGAATATATCGGCGAGGCCAAACGAGAAGAAACCCGGTTGCGCCGACTGGAAAAGGCGATCCCGATGATCCTTGCTCAAAAAGGATTGCAGGATCAATACCGGTAGCCTGGCCCCGGACCTATTTCCACACCAGGATGGGCATGCCAAGCAGGATCAGCCGCTCCTCAGGGGTGTTGGAAGGAGTAATCGCGTTCTACCCTGGCAATGCGGACCTGGTAGGCCGAATACCAGTCCGCTCGTCCTTTTTCCTGGGCGAACAGGTGATCGGCCTGTTGTTTCCATGCCTGGATGGAGGCCAGATCGCGCCAGTAGGAGACACTGATCCCCAGCTCGCTGCGGGCGTGTTCAAATCCCAGGTAGCCGGGCTGTTGGCTGGCCAGTTGTTCCATGCGTTCTGCCATGTCCGGATATCCCTCCGGATGATCCCGAAGAGTGTTGGAGAAGATCACTGCATAGTAGGGGGGAGGAGGGGTTTGAGCGATCATGGTGGGCGATGGATACTATGTGGAAGTTGTTTTGTCCCGTTCTTTCGTCCGAAACAGATGGGCCAGGACGACCGTGGCGGCTGTGCCCAGGATCAGTGTGCCGACCACATTCTGCCAGATGTAGTTTGGCAGGTTGAATTGGGCGGCGGCGGCTTCCGGGGTCATCAGGTGATTGTCTGTGGCGAATTGGATGATGTTCGGGAAAAAGGAGGGCGAGATCAGCCGATGGGTGATCCATTGGGTCAGGGGGCTGATCGCGGCCAGGATCAGGGTGATCCACATCCCGGATTCGATGCCCTGCTTCCAGGACATGATTCCGTGATATCGTTTCAGCTTGACTGACCGAATGGCCAGGGCCATCAGGATGATAAAGAGCAGGTCATAGATATTGGTGTAGAGGGCATGATCGGCAATATGAACGTCATGCCAGCCCAGGCTCTTTTCCAGGCTCATCCAGGCCAGGGTCAGCAGGAAGAAGATGCCGGCCCATTCCCATTCGATCCGTGTAGGTGTTCTGAACATTCGATGGAGGAAGTGCCCCCTCAAGATAGGGAGGATCTGTGGATACGCCCTGGATTTCCGATGGACGACCGATCTTCGCCCCATGTCTGTCGATCCTGCCCCCCTGGTTTCCATCATCATGGCCGTCAAGGACACGGAGCCTTACCTCCCAGCCTGCCTGGATTCCATTCTGGCGCAGACCTATCCCCACTGGGAGCTGTTGGCGGTCAACGATCACTCCACCGATGGCACGCCGCAGATCCTTCGGCACTATGCAAAGCGGGATGATCGCATCCGGGTGTTCGACAGTGAGGGCCATCGGTTGATCCCGGCCTTGCAGACCGCCTATCGACACGTCCGGGGCAGTCTGATCAATCGCATGGACAGCGATGACCGGATGCCTGCCGACAAGCTGATGTCCCTGGTGGAGGCCTGGCTGCCCCATGGCAAGGGGACGGTGATCGCTGGCGGTACGGAGCACTTTGTCGATGAAGGCGAAGTGGGCGACGGGTTTCGTCGTTACGAAGCCTGGCTGAACGAAGTGGCCCGTTCGCATACCCATTACCAGGAGATCTACCAGGAGTGCGTGATCCCCTCGCACAGCTGGATCCTGCACAAGGAGGACATGGACCGGGTAGGGGCCTTTGACCCTCTGGTCTATCCGGAGGACTACGACCTCTGTTTCCGCTTCTACCGGGCCGGGCTGCGAGTGGTCGGCCTGGACAAGGTGTTGCACCATTGGCGCGACCGATCGGAACGGATTTCCCGGACCTGGGAGGAATACCGGGACAACCGCTACTTCGACCTCAAACTGCGCTATTTCTATGAACTCGACCGCGACCTCGGGCGACCATTGGTGCTGTGGGGAGCCGGTCGCAATGGGAAGGACATGGCCCGGCAGTTGCTGGCCCGGGAAGCGGGTTTGAATTGGGTATGCGACAATCCGCGTAAGATCGGCCAGGACGTCTATGGCATCATCATGCAGTCCTGGCAGACCATTCCAGATCTGGACAATCCTCAGATCATGGTCGTTGTTTCGTCGCCGGAGGGCAAGGAGATGATCCGTGAGCATCTCCATCAATGGGGCAAGCAACCGGTGCGGGATTACTGGTTTTTCAACTGATCGATAGTCGACTCATGGCGAAGGTTACCCGGGTATCCGATGTGGGTGTTCGATTGAAGGCTCAGGGTTTAAATTGATAATTTCTTCCTTGGGTGAAGGCAGCGGATTGGCCCTTCCCGGGCTCTTGAATGAACGGGCACCTGTTCCGTTTAACGGAATTTAATCGAAATTCCATTATCTTTCTGACTGAACGTCAAATCCTTACCAACATGCCTTTACCTGGACCCCGGATCAATATGTTAGTTCTTCTTCTGCTATGCCTCGGACTGCGTGCGAATGCCCAGGCCGTGATATTGGAGAATGATGTGGTCCGGCAGGAATGGCTGTTCGCGAATGGCTGGCAATCGGTCCAGTTATGTGGTTTGATTCCACAGCAGGAGTATGGTTTTCGGCTGACCGGCGAAATGCCGCTACTCGCTCCCGTTAGCTGGCAGGTGGAAAATGGAGAATTCCTGTCCAACACGAATGGAGTGCTCCGCTTCAAAGCTGACGGGTCGTGTGCCACCATCCAGTTGTACTTCCACCAGGCTGATCCGGTTGACCAGTTTCCGAGGGGATTTTCCGCCTGGTGCACAGACTGTCCCCAATCCAAGCAGGTCGCCAACCGGGGGATCGGCGTCGATTATCTGCCCTTGGACCTGCTCGTTGAGGATGTCCTGTTTACCGGTTCGGGATGCTGGGATTTTCGGAATTACAGTTTTCTCGGGGAAGGTCACGCGATCGGATTGTTCTATTCTGCGCCCATCTTCGACTATGGGCTGATCATGACCACGGGCAGCATCGGTAATGCCCTGGGAACCAATAATTCACCCAGTGCCGGCACCGACTGGGGGCTTGCAGGCGACCTGGATCTCACCGCCTCCATATTTGGCACGCCTCAGACCTTTGACGCGGCCATTCTGGAACTGGACTTCACCGCGCCTTATACTGGTTTTCTGGAATTCCGGATCAGTTTTGCTTCCGAGGAGTATCCATCCGGCAATTGTGATGCCTTTGGGATTTTTGCATCCGGCCCGGGTATTACGGGACCCTTTTCCAATAACGCCCAGAATTTTGCCCTCCTGACCGGAAGCAGCTACCTGGTCAATGCTTGTGATGTGGGTCCCAGTTTCAATGACAAGTTCTACATCGACAATACGGATGGCAAGGACATG
Source organism: Lewinellaceae bacterium (assembly GCA_020636225.1). Classification (GTDB taxonomy): domain Bacteria; phylum Bacteroidota; class Bacteroidia; order Chitinophagales; family Saprospiraceae; genus JAGNXB01. Next base: position 714,479 of record JACJYI010000003.1, read on the forward strand.
CAGTATGACGGGTACACCATTCCGATCTTCATCAAGATCCCCATCCAGGAATGCGGTGACTATCACCTGAAATTTGCCATCGCCGATACCGGGGACGGCCTTTACGATTCGGCGGTCATGATCGAGAGCAAGGATTTCGGCTTTATCAAGCCGGCGAGCATGGAGTTGATCGTGCCCTCGACAAACAGCAATGTGGTCTATGAGAAGTGCAGCGATGCTTTCTTGCGGATCTGCCGATTGGACAACTACATGCTGTTTGATGAAGTGGAGCTGAACTACACCATCTCTCCGGCAGGAACAGCCCAGTCCGGCCAGGATTTTACGCCATTCCCGGCGACATTCATCATTCCCGGACCGGACGAATGCGTCGATATTCCGATCTCGGTGATTGCCGACCTTCTCCCTGAAGGCGATGAAACGCTGATCATCAGCCTGGACTCACCGTGTACCTGCAGCGGAACGGAGTCGGTAGAAGTGATCATCCGGGATACTCCTCCCCTGGAACTCACCCTGGATGATGTGACCGTCTGCCAGGATGATCAATTGCTCCTGGAGCCGCAGATCACCTCGGGTGTGGAGCAGTTCACCTACGCCTGGAGTGACGGGTCCAGTGATCCGGAGATCAGCCAGATCGCCGACATCCCTGGCACCCAGCAATATTCCGTCACCGTCACGGATGAGTGTGGACAGACGGCAACCGCTGCAGCGAATGTATCGGTGATCGCCAGGCCGACCGCTACCATGGAGGGCGATGGCTACCTGTGCAAGGGGAACCCCAATCAGGACACCATCCCGGTGACCATTACGCTGGGTCCTCCGAGTACGGCGCCGTGGTCCCTCAGCTACTATATCAACGGTGTGCTCCAACCAGTGCTCACCAACATCACCCAGCCGGTGATCACCATCCCCGTGACCACGACCGGTTACAGTGAGATCCAGACCGTGTATAACAACACTGTCTGCGATGGCTACATTTTCGGGGAATCATTTATTGAGGCGGTCGAGGTGAAAACAACATTGGATACAGTGGCCGTATCCTGTTTTGGGGCTGAGGACGGCCAGATCATCGCTGCAGGACAGGAAGGATTTGAACCCTATACCTATCAATGGTCCGTGCCGGGCGAACAAAAGGCATTGCTGGATTCCGTTGGAGTAGGCACCTATTTTGTCACTGTGACGGACAATCTGGGCTGCACGGCGGTGGATAGTATGACCCTGTCCAGCCAGACGGATATCGATGTCTCCGGTGTGCTGATCCAGGGAACGGATTGCCAGGCCGCCAACGGTTCGGTGGATATCACGGTCACGGGAGGCGAATTGCCTTACACCTATGCCTGGAGCCATGGCAGTGCCCTGGAAGATCCAGCTGATCTACCAGCTGGCATTTCCTTTGTGACCGTGACCGACAATCGGGGATGTGAGTCCTATGCGAGTTTTGATATTCCCGTGCCGGATGCCCCGGCCTTGACCACTTCCGTAACCGGAACGGTCACCTGCGCCATGCCTTCGGGTGGAGCGGCGACCCTGGATATCGCGGGAGGAACCCAGCCCTATCTAATCAACTGGAGCGGCAATGGGGGATCCATTCAGAATCCATCCGGATTGAGTGGTGGGCAATATACGGTCACCGTGACCGATGCAGCGGGTTGTAGTTCATTGGACACCATCCTCATCCCGGTCGACACCCTTGGCCCTGTCGCCGTTGCAATCCCCACGGATACACTGACCTGCGGGATCACCTCGCTCAACCTGAATGGTCTGGGGTCAACATCCGGTACAGGCATTACCTACGCCTGGACGACAGCAAATGGAACCATCCTGAATGGTGCCTCTACTCTCCAGCCGGAGATCGGACTTCCCGGTATCTATAACCTGGTGGTCACAAATACACAGAACGGATGTACGGACCAGGCCGTCGTGCAAGTGATCCCCGATCAGAATGCCCCCCAGATCCAGATCGAAGCAGCGGATACTCTGACGTGCAATCTGACCAGTACTCAATTGAATGCCCTGGGATCGACCAGTGGCCCCGGGATCCAGATCAGTTGGGTGACTTCCAACGGGCAGATCCTGGGTGGGGCCAACAGCCTCCAACCAACGGTTGGCGCCCCCGGCACCTACACCCTGATCCTGACCAATACTACGAACAACTGTGTGGCTACAGAAGATATTGAGGTCGCCGGCCTGCAGGCGGTTCTGCAGGGAGACATCGTTTCCCCCGGGGTACTCACTTGTACGGATGTACAGATCCTCCTCGATGCCAGTGCCTCGACCACTACACCGGGCACTACCCTGGCATGGTCAACCTCCGATGGCTCCATCCTGGGGGGCACATCAGGGTCGTCCATCCTGGTCGATGCTGCCGGCACCTACACACTGGTCCTGACGGATCCTGCCTCCGGATGTGCCGATACCGTTTCCACCCTGATCACGGCCGACCAGACAGTACCCCAGGCCCAGGCCCAGGTGCAGGGTACCCTGACCTGTATCCAGTCCAGCCTTCCTCTGAATGGCACAGGGTCCGACACAGGTCCGGAGATTCAATACCAATGGTCGACTGCGAATGGAAACATCAATGGCCCGACCCAAGCGCTGCAATCGTCCTGCAATGCTCCCGGGACCTATACGCTCCTGGTGACCGACACCGGCAATGGATGTGCCAGCCAGGTGTCCGTCACGGTCGGGATCGATACGTTGTCGCCAGTCGCCAATGCCGGACAGTCTGATCAGTTGGATTGTCTGGATCCGGTCCTGACCCTGCAGGGTACCGGACAGGCATTCAGTGGAAATGCCTCCATCCAATGGACGACATCCAACGGCCAGATCCTCTCCGGAGGAACCACACTGATGCCACAGATCAACCAGATGGGCACCTATACCCTGGTGGTCACCGATGATGTCAATGGCTGCACGGCATCCAGTGAAGTGGTCATTTCAGCCGACTTCTCCGTTCCTGCGGTGGTGATCGCCACGCCCGCTCCTTTGACCTGCGCTTCACCGCAGATCGTCCTGAACGGCAGCGGCTCCGCCAGCGGTCCGCAGATCTTTCCTACCTGGTCTACGCCAAATGGGAATATCCTGTCCGGGTCTGGCAGCTACCAGCCGACGGTCAATCAGACGGGTACTTACCAGTTGCTACTTGTGGACAATAACAGTGGATGCCGGGATTCCCTGACTGTGGTGGTCACGGAGAACAAAGTATCCCCGCAGGCAGATGCCGGGGTGCCGGATCAGATCGCTTGTCTGGGAGATTCCGCCCTGCTGGACGGGACCGGATCGACCCTGGGCGGCAATCTGACCTACGATTGGTATCTGGACCTGTCTGGCCTGCCGGTCGTGAACAACCAGATCCAGGCCATGACCACTCTGGCCGGCACCTGGTACCTGGTGGTGACCGACCAGGTGAATGGTTGCCGGGATACCAGCACGGTCACCATACCTGCGGATTTTCTCAATCAGGCCGCGTTGAACCTGGTGGACCGATATTGTGGAGACCAGGTGGTCGAATTGCATATCGATTCAGTGCAGGGCGGTGTTTTGCCATACAGCTATTCCATTGACGGCGGGGCGAACATGCAGATTGACCCGGTGTTCCGCAACCTGGGGCCCGGGATCTATCCCGTGGTGGTCACCGATGGGAAAGGCTGCACGTGGAGTGAGGATCTGACCATCCCGGTGGAGGAAGGCGTGATCGTTACCTTGCCGGAAGACCTCACCATCGAGTTGAGCGATGAAGTGCGGATCGAAGGACAGACGAATATCGATCCTGCGGATATCACGCAATTGACCTGGTATCCTCCCTATGGTCTGGACCGGACGGATAGCCTGGTGGTGTTTGCCCAACCTGGGATCGCCGTTCTGTACACCCTGACCATCAAGGATGCGAGAGGCTGTGTGGGCATTGATTCCATCACCATCGTCGTCCATGACCCGGACGTGTTCATCCCGACGGCCTTTTCCCCCAATAATGATGATGGTGTGAATGATCTGTTCATGATCTTCGCTGAGGTGAAGGGGTTGGTTCAGGTGGATCGATTCCAGATCTTCAGCCGCTGGGGAGAGTTGCTGTTCGAAGCCGAGGATTTCCAGCCAAATGATCCATCGATCAGCTGGGATGGCATGCAGCATGGTCAGCCTGTTCTGCCTGGAGTCTATGTGTATTCAGCCCAGATCCGATTGTCGGATGGTCGTGTGAAGTACCTGAAGGGAGAAGTGCAGCTGATCCGGTAGTGCAATGCGGACATTCCTGAAGAACGTCAGTTGCACCCACTGGCAGGAACTTGGGTGGCTTTGTGTTGACCCGAGACAACGTCTCGACCCGGATCTGCACCAGTGTGAAAAACTGGTGTTCATGCGGTACGTCGTTCTTTCTTTTCTTCTGTGGGTCCCGTTGGCAGTTCATGCTCAACCATCGCTCTTGCCCCATATCGGCTTGGCTTCACCGCCTCTGGCTGACGATCCAATTTGTTCTATACCTGTCTACCAGGGGAACATGTACCAATCGGGGTATGCCGAGCAGGATACAGTGCATGACTTTACCCTGTATACCCTCTCGGGAGATTCTGTCCGGTTGCACGACGAATTGATGAAGGGGAAACCCGTCCTTCTCGTCGGCGCCAATTACACCTGCCCGGTGTGGCGGGGCAAGATCAATGTACTCAATGAGATGACGGAGTTCTATGCGAATCAACTCTCCGTCTTTGTCGTCTATACGGTCGAGGCGCACCCGACCGTGGATATCAGTCCATACAGTGGCCAGGTCTGGACCACCTCTGCCAATGAGGTGGACGGAGTGCTCTACCCGCAGCCCAAGACCTATGGCGAACGGCTGGCCGTGGTAGAAGACATGATCAATGATCTGGATATCCTGCCAACTATTCTTGTCGATGGCCCCTGCAATGAATGGTGGTCCCATTATGGCCCTGCCCCGAACAATGCCTACCTGATCCGGCCGGACGGGACCGTTTCGGCCAAGCATGGGTGGTTTCATCGCAATCCGGATAATATGTGGTGCGATATCGATTCACTCCTCGCGACCAATTCGGGATTCTGTACCCAGAATGGCAACCAGGGAACCTTTGCGCTGACCCTGGATGATGGAGACAGTCTGGCGATCGGACAACCGGGTGATATCCTGTCGATTCATACCACCATTCACAACCTGTCGTCAACGGACAATGTCCAATTGAGGATCAAGAAGGCCAAGGTGGATGTTCCCAAGTCATGGCAGACCGCCCTGTGTGCCGACATCTGTTATGCGACGGATGTTGAAGAAACGGATATCGTCATTGGTCCGGATGAAACTCAGCCATTCATCTTCTATTTCTATACGGATCTGTCGCCGGACAGTGGGTTTGCGCGGGTGCAATTCATCAACCTCCAGAATGGGCAGAACAAGTTGGCGGTGCGTTTCTTCGGGATCACCGAGGTCGCGACATCCGTTGGATCACCCTTGACAGCTGTGGTCCGAACGTATCCCAACCCGGCAGACCAGCAGATCGTGCTGGAATGGGCGCAGCCAACCGGAAACGGTGAATGGTCCATGATGGACATTCGCGGGCAATCGATCGATTCCGGTGAGCTGTCCTTTCCGTCCACAGCGATCGAGGTGGGGCATTTGCCGGGGGGCACCTACATCCTGCATTGGCAGGATGGGGATGGTCGGCATGGGCAGGAACGGGTGGTCATCCTCCATTGACCTCACCATTTTGTTGACGACGGGTTGCCGGAGTTATGGCCACGGATTGCCTGCAGGCGAGTGCTGCCCGGGAGGAGCTCGGAACAAAATGGGTTGAAAATGGCTTTTGATGTTAACTTATCCGTCATGGCGGAAAAATAATCCTGTCTTCAGGGTTATGTCTGTATCTTTCGGTGTAAGGTTCCTATCATGGAAAGAGGTAGTCCCGGGCCGGCCGGGAGTGGAATGGTTTCCCATCTATGCATATTCCCCGTTTTTTAAAGCCCAACGATTCTGTTCATGCAGAATTGCGGCAGCGGATCACCGCTTATTTTCATCGCCGCGGTGAGGACAGTCGTGGTGATATCCGATTGCACAGCAAAGCCATTATTCTTGTCGTCGCTTTTCTGGCCGTCTATGTTCACCTGGTATTCTTCCTGCCGGAGCAGGCCTGGCTCTGTGTCCTCGAGGCCATCCTTCTGGGAGGGCTCACCGCGGCCATCGGCTTCAATGTCATGCACGATGGGGCTCACGGCAGTTTCAGCAAATACTCCTTTGTCAATGATCTGGCCGGTTTGTCGCTCAACTTCCTGGGCGCCAATGTCTTCATGTGGAAGACCAAGCACAACGTCGTCCATCACACCTTTACGAATATTGACGGTGTCGATGACGACCTGAATGCCAGGCCGCTGCTGCGACTGTCTCCGGGGCAAAAGCGATACTGGATCCACAAGTACCAGTACCTCTATTTCTGGATGGTGTACTCACTGCTGTACATCTATTGGGTGTTTTTTACCGACTACAAGAAGTATTTCCTCCAGCGGGTCGGCGAAATGCCGATCGGCAAGATGAAATGGACGGATCATCTCACGTTCTGGGGGTTCAAGGCCCTTCACCTGGGCCTGTTTGTGGCCCTGCCGATCTACACCATGGGCTTTGTGTCCTGGATTATCGGTTTCCTGGTGTACACGTTTTCCGCTGGCCTGATCCTCAGTGTGGTCTTCCAGATGGCTCATACCGTTTCGGATACGGCTGTCTCCACCCTTGACCCCGACCACCGGGTGGTCGAATCGGAATGGGCAGTCCACCAGCTGCAGACCACAGCCAATTTTGCCACTCGGAACAAGGTTCTGTCCTGGCTGGTCGGCGGTCTCAATTACCAGATCGAACACCACCTGTTTCCCCATATTTCGCATGTGCATTACCCGGCGATCAGCAAGATCGTGCGCGAGGTGTGCGAGGAAAAGGGAATCCGCTACATTGAATACCCTCGCTTCCGCCACGCCCTGGTTTCCCATATCCAGTACCTGCGCGAGTTGGGCCGGGCCTAGGAGGGACGACAGGCAGCAGTACGAATGGGGTGAGACAGCGAAGTGGTCGGGAAGGTGATCTATCGATCATCACTTTGTTACAGACCAATTTGCCCCCTATGAAGGAATTCCTGTTTGTTACAGCACTGTTTCTCTCGGTCAATCTGTTGGCCCAACCTATCCAGGTTGGGATTGATCTCTCCACCACCTACCAGGAGATCGATGGGTTCGGGGCGCACCAGGGGAATGCGGAAACCAATCAGGCCTGGTGGCAGGAACTGTATTATGACGACCTGGGAGCCAGTATGTATCGGGTGGACCTCACCCCCCGCCTGAAGTCGCCGTATTCGGATTTGAGCTACTATTCGCCCTGGTTCATGGGCTCCCAGACCAACAGTGTCTTCAACCTGGAAGATCCTGACAATCCGGATGGACCGGAAGGCAATCGGGTACGCACCTATACAGGGCCGGAGGATTACAGCCGCGAGTTTGGCGGCCTGCATGCCCCCATCGCAGTGATGGGTCCGGATATCGAAGAGAATGTCAAGTTGTTCACCTTCCCCAATGACGGGGCCATCCAGGCAGGGATCGATCGGAAAGAGCAGCTGGGTGATTTCAAGTTGATCGGCTCCCTCTGGTCGCCGGTACCCTGGGTGAAGATCTCCAGCGGGAACACCTGGAGCCAGGGTTGGTGGCCGGGACCGGTCTTTGGTTCGCCCTGGCCGTTCATCTGGGGTGGCAACTTCGCCGGCGGCATGCTGGACGTATCCGGCCAGGTATACGACGAGTTTGACGACAGTGCCCTGGGTGGTACAGGCCCGACCAGTGCGCTGACCCAGTTCGCGCGCAGTACCGCAGCCTATGTGCTGGGCTATCAGCGAGCATACAACACGACGTTCTACGCCATCAGCATTCAGAACGAGCTCAACTTCGAGCAGTTCTACAACAGTGCCACCTATCCCTTGTCCTCCCAATACATCACGGCATTGAAAGCGATCCGTGCCGAGTTTGACAAATACCCCGAACTGGCCGGGATCCGGCTCATGGGTCCGGAGGACCTTCTGGGCGGGGATGCCTATGGGATGTACGAATATGGTGGTCCCGTGCACAAGAATCTGCAATACCTGAAGCATCTGTCGGATGATCCGGAGGCCATGGCTGCACTGGACCTGTTCTGTATCCACGGTTACGGTAGCGACGGGGTGACCTCAGCCGGTGCCGAATCGCAGTTGTGGGACTGGTGGGTGAATGGATGGACGAACAGTCCGGCACCCGGCATACCCGGAAATGTGGAGGGGTTCTTGGCCTTCGGCAAGAAGAGCTGGATGACGGAAACCTCCGGAGAGGATCATCGCTGGTTGTGGCCGGCGACTGGTTATCCTTCGAATGGCGGGTGGAGTGTCGCCCTGAAGATCCACCAGGCCCTCACCACCGGGATGGAAAGTGCCTGGCTCTACTGGACCTTCACCGAGGCGGACAGTAACGGAGAGGTAACGCCTTATACGCTGACCAGTCAGGCAGCCGGAAACCTGTCACCCAAATTCGTAGCGGCCAAGCATTTCTTCAAGTTCATTCCACCGGGGTCTGTTCGGGTAAAGGTGAACAACGAGCCGAATTACGATCCACTGATCAGCGCCTATTATCATGCCCCTTCGGGGCGTCTCACCATTGTCGCCATTCAGACGGGTGCGCAAAATGATGTGCCATACGATCTTTCCATTCCCCTGATCACCAGCGTGGAGAGCTTTGAAACCTATACCTCTACGGATGGAAATTATTGGGTGGAGAGCAGTACGGATGTCAATCCGTTCGGCAACATCATGTCCCTTCAGTTGCCGGGATACAGTGTGACCACTTTGACAGCTATCGTTGGATTGACCGACCTGGAGGAGCCCCAAGCCGATCCGACGATGCTCCGGTGTTATCCCAATCCGGGATCCGGTGTTTTTCAGGTTGTTGTCCCCATGGGATATGGCGGACTGGTGAGCGGACGCTTACTCGACCTGACGGGCCGGGAGATCTGGACCGGCCAACAGTGGTGTGAACCGGGCACGACATCTGTCCGGATCGGTCGGGAGGGATTGCCATCGGGTGTCTACCTGGTGGAGTTGGCGTTGAACGGTCGCAGGAGCTATTCCCGGGTAACGGTTGGGGATTAGGCTGAAAGCTCCATCCCGTTTGGGTCATCCCGAATTCAAGACTATCTTGGTGAGCAAACCTGTTATCCATGTATGTCAAGCGGAATTACGGTTTCTGGATGACCTTCAACTGGTCCAAGAAACCCTTCATCCTCGGAGGACTGTATGCGTTTCTCATCACGGCGGCCTATGTGTCGTTCGGCCTTGACGTTTCCTTGCCCTGGCAGCCGATGAGTGTGTTGGGCATCGCCGTGGCCTTCTACCTGGGGTTCAAGAACAACTCTTCGTATGACCGGACCTGGGAGGCGCGAAAGATCTGGGGTGGGATCGTCAACAACAGCCGGAGTTTTGGCTCGGCCGTGGTGTCCTTCCTCCAGTCGGACGATGCGGAGCGACTGGCCAGGGAGCGGAAGGCTTTGATCTACCGGCACATTGTCTGGCTGACCGCCCTGCGGTACCAGCTCCGGTTGTCCCGCTCGTGGGAACACACCGAAGACCGGGTGAAAGGCCTCTATGTGCCCAATGTCTGCGAAGAATACATCGACCGGTTGGACAAGGAGATCCTGCCCTTCATCCGTGAGTCGGAAGTGGAGGAGATTCTCGGCAAGAGCAATATGGCCACTCAGGTCCTGGCCAATCAGGCCCGGGAATTACAGCGGTTGCGGGATGAGGGGTTCATGGATGATTTCCGGCATATGCGCATGCATGAATTGCTCGGCGCCCTATACGATGACCAGGGGAGAAGTGAGCGGATCAAGAACTTTCCCTTTCCCCGGCAATATGCTTCCACTGCCTTGTGGACGGCTGTGGTCTTCTGTGTCCTGCTGCCCTTCGGGCTGATCAATACCTTCGCTGAGATGCCAGGGAACATGATCTGGTGGACCGTTCCGTTCTCCGCCCTGATCACCTGGGTGTTCTTCCTGATGGAGAAGATCGGTGACTACTCGGAGAACCCGTTTGAAGGGAGTTACAATGATGTGCCGATCACATCGATCTCGAGGGGGATCGAGATCGACCTGCGGCAGATGATCAATGATTCGGACATCCCGCCACCCATTCAGGAACAGAATGGATTCCTGATGTAGAATATTTTTCAAGCGTAGTGGTATGGACAGGAAACACAAGTGTCGCTGATGTAATTTGGGCCGGTTTACCACCGATACGTGGGGCAGCCGGGGCTTCTCCTTCGGATTGAGTAGCCAGATATATTGCTTCTATGCATTTGATGTCGACTTCGGAGATCTTTCTGATCGCCATGATCCTGATCTATACGGTGCCGTATCTGATCTGGCGGGTCGGTCGAACAGAGTATTGGGCACCCCTGGTGGTGGTGCAGATCGTGACGGGAATCCTCCTGGGGCCGGGTGTGCTGGGGGCCCTGGTTCCGTCTTATTATGAATTCGTGTTCTCGCCGCCGGTGATCCAGTCCCTGAACGGGATCGCCATGTGGGCCGTGATGATCTTTGTTTGGATCGCAGGGATAGAACTGGATCTTCGACAAGTCTGGACCTTCCGATCGGAAAGCGGACTGACGGCAGGTTTGGCTTTGGGTACTCCCCTGGTGTTTGGTGCCCTGGCAGCCCTGGTGCTATTGGGTTTTTGGGGAGGCTGGATAGGGCTCCATGGCCAACCATGGCAGTTTGTGCTGGGTGTTGGCATGGCCTGCGCCGTCACGGCACTGCCCATCTTGATCCTGTTCATGGAGAAGATGAACATCCTTCGCCAACCGATCGGACAACGGATCCTGCGTTACGCCAGTCTGGATGACCTGGCCATCTGGGGGGTCCTGGCCCTGATCCTCATGGACTGGACCCGCGTCGGTCGCCAGGGCTTGTTCCTCCTCGGCTTCAGTTTGGCCAGCCTGCTGTTCCGAAAATTGATGCGCCGGCTACCCGGCACTGACCGCTGGTTTGTCGGATTGATCTGGCTGGCCGCTTCCGGATTTATTGCCGACTGGGCCGGACTGCACTATATGGTCGGGGCCTTCCTGGCGGGCGTGGTCATGGATGCAGAATGGTTTGACCAGGAGGATATGGACAAACTTCGGCATTTCGTCCTGCTGATCATCATGCCCGTGTTTTTTCTCAGCACCGGATTGAAGACCGATTTTGAAGTGGGGGGAAAGGTTGTTTTCATCGCCGCTGCCCTCCTTCTGGTTGCTTCTGTGGGAGGCAAGCTGGCTGGTGTCCATGTGGCAGGCAGGATCCTGCGCTGGGAGAAGGGAGAAGCCAGCATCATCGGTTGGTTGCTGCAGACCAAAGCCCTGATCATGATCATTTTTGCCAATGTATTGCTGGACAAAGGGGTGTTCACCAATCAGACGTTCACCGCTTTGCTGGTGATGGCAGTCTTGAGTACCATGCTTTCTGTGCCCATGGTGGCCCCCCGACTGATGGCCGGAAAGGAGCTGGTCTCCAGGAGCAGTTGACCGTATCGCCACCTCGTCATTTCTCATGAGAGCATCCATGGCCAGTTGACCATCCGGGAATGCCGCTCACCAGGAAGGTCCTTTCGAGACCAGTGATGAATCCCCTCCGGATAAGGCCAGTTTCTTTCCCGAGGCTTTCCTATCTTCCAGAATGATTACCCGCATCCTTCTCCTGCTGGCTGGATCGTTGAGCAGCGTGGGCCTGAATGCGCAGATAGCCGGCTGTACGGACCCATTGGCAGAGAATTACCAGCCTATGGCCACCATCAACGATGGATCATGCCTCTATGCGCCTGAATGGGTTTTCCCCACGTTGACTTGGGATCTGCCATCTGCCCTCAACGAGACCTCCGGCCTGATCCGTTGGGATGACCTGCTCTGGACACACAATGATGATACCGATACCCGATTGTATGGCCTGGATGGATCGGATGGCAGCATCAGTCTGGAATGCCTGCTCCCAGGGGTGAGCAACCAGGACTGGGAGGATGTCGACCAGGACGACACGTACGTCTACATCGGCGATTTCGGCAACAATAGCTCTGGCAATCGGCAAGACTTGCACATCCTTCGAGTGGAAAAGGCCTCCCTCTGCAGTGGGTCACCGACGATCGACACGATCTGGTTCCAATATGAGGACCAATCCGATTTCAGTACCCAGGCCAGCAATACCACGGATTTTGATTGCGAGGCCATGGTGGTCGGAACGGACAGTATCTATCTCATCACCAAGCAATGGACAAGCCTTGGGACGGTAGTGTATGCCTTGCCCAAGGATCCGGGTAATCATGATGCCGAGGCCAGAGGAACATTCCCGGTCAATGGACTGATCACCGGTGCGACATGGGTGGAGGAGAAGCACCTGTTGGTGCTTTGTGGGTATTCTTCCTTACTCCAGCCCTTCGTTTTTCTCTGTTATGATTATGCGGGCACGGATTTTTTTACGGGCAACAAGCGTCGCCTGGACCTGGCCTTACCCTTTCACCAGGTGGAGGGGATCACCACGACGGATGGTTTGACGTATGCCCTGACCAATGAGCGGTTTGCCCAGGTCCTGATGATCCCACCGCGGTTGCATGCCCTGGATCTGAGCCCGTTCCTGGTAGACTACCTGGGTGGGAGCACCGCTCTGGATCACCAGGATGAAGCCGGAATCCAGGATCAGGTCACCTGGCAGGATGGTCGGTTGAATATCGTTCAATCAGTCCCCAAAAATACACTGGTCAGAATGATGGATCTCCTGGGTCGACCGATTTTCGATTTGATGTGTTTCGATATACAATGCCGGCAGGAACTTGTGCAGATACCGTCTGGGCTGTACCTGGTGCATGTCGGCACCTTTGTCCACAAGGTGTGGGTACCTTGATGTCAACCAACTACCAGTAACTGTGAGAGAACAGTTCATTCATCCTCTTAATTCTGCTGATGATCAAATTGATTGCCTCCTACCTCCTCACCGCCCTGGTCTTCTTTGCCATCGACCTTACCTGGCTGGGTTGGATCGCCAGGGACTGGTATGCGCGCCACATGGGCCACCTGATGCGGGATACGGTCAACTGGCCTGTGGCCATCCTGTTCTACGCCTTGTTCATCGCAGGGCTCTTCGTGTTTGTGATCCTGCCGTCCATCGAGAAAGGTTCTCTGCGATCCGCCCTGGGTTATGGCGCCCTCTTTGGCCTGGTGACCTATGCAGCGTATGACCTCACCAATCTGGCCACCATGAAGGATTTTCCTGCAGGAGTGGTCGTGGGTGACATTGCCTGGGGGATGCTGCTGTGCACCCTGGTGAGCGGAGCCGGGTATGGGATTCACCGCTGGATACTGACCCTGTGATGGAGATCCTTGCCACAGCGGGCCTGATCATCCTGGTCTATGCCACAGGCTGGTACATCCTGTCCCTGTTCGTCCGGCGAAACGATATCGCGGATATCGCCTGGGGGCTGGGGTATGTCGTATTGTGTGGTTGGCTGATCCTGACCCGACCGGTAAGCCCGGTATTCTGGTTGATCGCTTCACTGATCGTTATCTGGGGTGTGCGCCTGGCCTGGCATATCGGTCGTCGCCTGATCGGCAAGCCGGAAGATTTTCGATACCGGAAATGGCGGGAAGAATGGGGGAGCACCTTTTATTGGCGCTCCTATCTGCAGGTGTATCTCCTGCAGGGCTTGTTGCTGGTCATCATCGCCATGCCCATACTCGTGGCGGCCGGACATCCCGAGGCCCGGTTGACCGGTTGGTCCTGGTTGGCTGCTGGGATTTGGCTGGCAGGGTTTCTGATCCAGGCCATTGCCGATGCGCAACTGGCCTCCTTTGTTCGCCACCGTGCCAGTCGGGAGGATGTCCTGGACACTGGCCTCTGGCGATATTCCCGCCATCCCAATTACTTCGGAGAGATCCTGATGTGGTGGGCGATCTGGGCCATCACCATACCATTGCCCGGGAGCTGGTTGGGCATAGTGGGCCCGGTCACCATTACCTGGTTGCTGGTCTTCGTGTCCGGAGTGCCCATGCTGGAAAAGAGGTATGCGGAACATACCGGCTATCAGGGCTATCGGAAACGAACCAGCATGCTGATTCCCTGGTGGCCGGATCAGGATGACGATCAAACGGCAGCGTAGATGATCTGGTCAAGGATGGATCTTGTCAAACGAATGTTCTTCCTGTCTTATCGGACGACCTGTACTTCCCCCTGGACCTGTTTGGTCTCGCCCCAATAATCCACATACTGGACCTGCCAGACATAGATGCCGGCATCCAGAGGCCGGCCGTTCAGTTGGCCATCCCATTCCGCTTCATCATCCCTGGTCTGAAAGACCAGATTGCCCCATCGATCGTAAACCTGCAGCAACATGTTGTCCAGGCCCCTGGAGGTCAGCAGACGGAATCCGTCATTGAATCCATCCACATTGGGACTGAACGCGGTCGGAGCGTAGATCCGGTAGACGGGTTCGATCTCGACATACCGGACGATGCTGTCATAGCAGCCGGCCAGGTTGGTCACTTCCAGGATCACCTCATAGATGCCGATATCCGGAAAGGAATAGCTCATCGAGGGCGCGGTTGAACTGTATTCCCCGGGAATGGTCCACTGGAAAAACTCGCCATAGGCAGACTCATCCTTGAACAGGACGAGAGGATTGTCCTCATTGATCCGTTCAGCAGGTAAGAAGCTGAAATCGGCCACGACCGGAAATCGGGTAAGGATGCGGTTGGCCTCCAGGATGGATGATTGACATCCGAAGGGAGAGGTGATGGTCAGGCCGACATCCCAGGACCCCGGCTCCATGTAAGTATGACGGGGAATGGTTCCCTGTCCGGTCGCGCCGTCGCCGAAATCCCAGTCCAGCAGGTATTCAGCCGTCAGGGGCGTGGAGGTGTTGATGAATTGTACCTCCAGGGGCAGGCAGCCCATATCCGGATCATTGGTGAATGCCACGGGATCCGGCAGGGGGAACCAATCCAGGATCCGGGTAATGGTCCGTTCACAACCAAAGGTATCCACGGCGGTAAAGGACGGTGCATAGACACCCAGGGCCGGATAGGCGTAGTTGACCGGGTTGCCATTGATCTCTTGACCGTTCTTGAAATCCCAGGTAATCCCCTCCAGGGC
The DNA here is from genome assembly GCA_020636225.1 of Lewinellaceae bacterium. Lineage (GTDB taxonomy): Bacteria > Bacteroidota > Bacteroidia > Chitinophagales > Saprospiraceae > JAGNXB01. Next base: position 729,642 of record JACJYI010000003.1, read on the forward strand.
CGCAGGGTCGCGATTGACCTGAGCAGTAAACGTGAACGGGTCCCAGAGGCAGGAATCACCGGTGACGGTCATGCTGCCTTCCAGTTCGGGGGTGACCAGGATCTCGATGGTGGTGGTGTCGGTACAGGACAATCCCGGGTTGGCCACCAGCACACCGGTATACAGGCCGGGTTGGGGAAAGGTCATCTGAAGGGTATCGGACGTTTGCAGGACAACCGGTTGGAGGGACCCGGTATCGACCAGCCAGGCCACATCGGCGATCTTGTCCAGTGGGGTGCTTTTATTGATCAGCGTCATGACCGACTTGCCACAGATCAACGCCTTTCCACCATAGAGGATATCGGCTGGGATCTCGATCTCGGCATTGATGGCCTGGACGCAGGCGACGACATTGAACTGGAAGTCGCGTTGGGTCGTGGACAACTTGACCCCATTGCGATATTCCGTCACGCAGACACCGACGACATACTGTCCCTGGATAGCCGGGAACCCGAAGATCTCACCGGTCACCGGGTCAATGGTCACCGGTGGATTGCCACCCAGCGGATTGTCTTGGGTGAAGGGAAACAGAAAGGTCACGCCATCATAAGGGGGCTTCGATTCCGGATTGGGGGCCACGTTGTTCTTGGATCCACCTTCGAGGGGGGTGCAAAACGAGTAGACGAGTGAATCTCCATCCACATCGGTGGCACTATGGTCAAATCGGAGGGTGTCATTCACGCATATCGCAATGGGGGGGAAGTCGTTGAAGGTCGGGCTGCTGTTGCATTCCTGTTGGGCCAACGGGGTGATCTCCACGGCATAGGTGGCGCCATAATCGCCGGGGGTGACGATATTCGAAATGGTGCCGTTGCGGCAACAGCGCTGGTACGCGATGAAATAGCTTTGATTGGTGGGGGTCAGATTGACGGTGAAGGTATAGACACCCTGTTCGACACAGACATTGGACGGGGCGGTCAGGCAGGGGTTGGTGACCACGGGATCGATCTTGGTGATCACGGGATTGCCGATATTCGGGGTGCCCATTTGCTGGGCGGAAGGCCCCGAGCCCAGGAAGATGGTGACCCTGGCCGGTGTGGATCCCGGTCCGCTGCCATCAAAGCCAGCCTGGCCGGAAAAGCAATCGCGGTACACCCGCATGGTGATCCGGTACTGGTTGTTGCCCAGGCACTCATAGGTCATTTCACCCCCGACGATATGAGTGGCGGATGCCACCACCGGGACGAGGAGGAGCAGGACGAGTGACCAGATCAGAGAGAAGAGATCCTTCATGGATGGAGATAGAGAACGTCTATGAATCAGATTACCTGAACAGGTCAGAGGGACAGGATGTTTGCAGAATGAAGAAATCATTCAGGATACTAAGATACAACGCTACGGACTCCCTTGTGTCATCTACCTGTCAAACTGTTTGCCTGGCGACATTCCGGAGGGCCGTTTACCACACATACGGGACCAGGAAATAGGTGGTCTGTCGATAGATCTGCCATTCCTGACCAAACCGATGGGCCAGTTCACGTTCTTCGCGCATGGCCCGCAGGGTGAGGACAGGCCAGAGGATCAGCAGGGTCGCTGCCACGGCAAGCCAGTTGTTGAGGGCCAGGGCCAGGCCGGCAAATGCCACCATCATGCCCAGAAAGAATGGATGGCGAACATATCGGTAGGGGCCGCGGTTGACCAGTTTGTCGCCCGGGTCGAGTCGGAACATCAGCCATCCCAGGGTGACCAGTGCCCAGAAGAGCAGGAGCAGGGCGGGAAAAAGAATGGCCATGGAAATGTCGTTCCAGTGAGCCGTGCCAGGATGGATGGGCCAGGGGAAGATCAGATTGGATGTCAGCATAATGACCATGCCGACGGCCGTGGATGCGACCAGCAAACGATGTCCGGGGAGTTGCATGATGCCGTGTTTGGAAGCAAGTTAACAACTTCGTCCAGTGCTGGGAGCGACGAGGATCATGTCAGCCAATAACCTCCGTCCAAGAAGAGGAGGAACAAAAAAAAGGATGGACCGTGAGGTCCATCCTTTTGTTAGCATCAGGTGATTGATGGTATGTAGGAGGCCGGTCAGTTGCCCCTGCCGAGCATCCAGGCCGCAACAGCACCGACGATGGCTGATGCAACTGCTGAGACGATGATGTCTACGATGACCCCGTTCAGATTTGAGATGTTGGTCGTCGCATACATGATGAAATCAAATGCCCCGGCCATGATCAACGCGATGATCGCCCCGGCTTTTGCCCCGGTTACCGGATTGGTGATGTTCGCCCAACGGCCAAAGATGTAGGCATAGAGAAGACCCATCAGCAGGTTGCCGAGGACCAGTGCCCACCAGATCATCTCATCTTCCCCACGGCTGACGCCGGTTGCCGTGCCGGCAAAGGATTCCGACATGCCTCCGAGGATCATGACCCAGATGATCCATCCGACAAAAAAAGCAACAATGCCTGCAACAAGGCCAGAGATCAGGATTTTGTTGGTACTCATAGCGTTTGATTTGATTGGTTAGGTGAATAAAGTTGGTCCAATATACACAATGGCGCAAATAAATTGCTATCCTGTACAATGAAATCGACAGGATGAGCGGAAGTCCGGTGATTGGCAGGATTATCTTTCGCTATGCAGCAGGGTGGTCGGCCATCAGTGCATCCGGCCGTTTGATCCCCTTCTTGAGGGATCGGAACAACTTACCGCAGGCATAGGCATCGACCAGGCGGTGATCGAGGGTCGCACTCAGGTTGAGGATGCGTCGGGGCATGATCTGATCACCGACAACGGCCGGTTTGGTCTGCACGCTACCCATCACCAGCACCATGCTGACATTGGATACGGGCAGCAGGGCCGGATAGCCGACATCCAGGCCGATACTGCCAATGTTCGAAAAGATGATGGAGCCGAAGGCATCCGGGCCCATGCGGGTGAACGGGATCCGGATCCCCCAGTCGATCACTACCTTCTGCCACAACCGGATCACGAGATTGCGCAAGGGCCAACCGAGGCGATCGAGCCATACTTTCTGCTTGGCCGCGCCTTCCTGATCCTCCTGGCGATGATCCTGCAGGTTGGTGTTCATCCATTCGGCCATCTTGGGAATGGTCATCCGGTCGGCATTCCGCAGTCGCAGGGTCCCCATCTGGTTGTCCTTCTTCATCAGGACACTGACGATGATGTCCACGGATGGCCGATGGAGGATCCGACCCCGGCTGACATAGCAATTCAGCTCCGGGACATCATGTCGCAGAGCACGCGCGGCGAGCAGGAGCAGGGGATACATCAGGGTGATCTTCAACCCTTCCTGGCGCTGGCGGGACACCCAATCCTCCAGCTCGGTGACATCCAGTTCGACAGTGCCAAAGATCCGGCCGTCCAGGGGTTTGCTGTAGATGGCCGTGGATATGCGGCGCCAGGGCGTATTGGGGTTGAAGTGGGTCATGGAAGGCGAGATTGTCAATCGTGGAGATCAATGGAATCAGAACAATGAGTAGGTGTTAAAAATGCTGGCCTATTCGTGCACGGTGAAAGGAATGGATGAACAGGACTGTTGATCAGCACAGATAAGAAAGTATGATCCGGGAGGGAATGTATTGCCGGGTAAGGAGATCGAGAATTTGCCACCGGGTTGTTGCACCTGCTCCGAGAACAGGCATCGACCCAGGGGGTCAAAGATGCTGATCAGGCCCTCCCATGACAGGATGCCTGTTTCAATGGTCAGGGTAGTGCCTTGATTGACCGGATTGGGGTAGAGTTGCCAATGCAGTTCACTCGTGGCGGGAGGGCTCAAATCTGAAACCTGGCCATCCCATCCGGCAATGCGCGCCATGAGGACCCACAAACCTTTGATGATGCGGATACTGCCTGCGGATACACTGCCCAGGTGTCCCCCATCCGTTTCTGTCGTATAATCCTGGCAGATAGCCGGGTGGTCATACCCGTCATCCGGATAATCTTCCATTTGCCCCGTCTGGCTGGTATACGGGATCCCGTCGCGATTGTCAAAACATGGGGTTCCCTGATCGGTATGGCTCAGGATGTCTGCAAAATCAAATAGGATCTTTCCATTGGCCTCACACCAGTCCCGAAGTTGGTCATTGAAGCTGGTCGAAACACTACTTCCGATCCCCCTGGCCAGGGATGCTGTCCAATACACGAACGTGTGATCGGGATAGTTGGCGAGGAATGATTCCAGGTCCCCGATATCCGGGGCGTTTGGCTGATCGGCAAAGAACCCTGTCAGGGGATCGGCGATCGTTTCGGATTCGGTCACGTTCAGGTAGGAGAACTGAAAGGACCAGACGTCTACACTGTCCGCATAGGTTGGACCGAGAACAGCAATGAAGTCCTGGGTCAGCTCCTTCCATGATCCGGATTTCAGTTCGAAATGCCAATTGGACCGGTCATAGCGGACCGGGTCAGGAATGAACCGGATACGCTCGGGCACGAGCCCGGTATTCCAGTCACTCTGGTTGAACGTCTTCCAGTGCCATTGATCATCCGTGTAATCTCGACGGGCTGAGGCTGGCGTCTGTGCCCAGGTGGGGTATGTGAGAAAGTTCAGTGCATCATGGACATTCTGGCCAACGGATCGATCGGAAAAGAGCATACGGGTGTTCCTGGCAGCTTCCAGATAGCTTTCCGGGATATGATCAAACAGATCAACATCGTCATGATCAATCACAAAACCGCCTTGGGCATGGGCCGTCCACAGGAATGACAGGTAGCAGAGCCAGAGAATGAGATTCTTCATGCCAGGGAATAGTCACTTGAAGTTAAGCATTCCTCATGGAATGTCCCTACAGTTGGATGAGGAGGACTTCCATGGGTTCCGTCCCTGGATTTTCGATGGAATACGCTTCACTCTCCCGGGCCCAGAATCGCCAGTCTCCCTGTTGCATGGATGAGGTCGTCCCTGTTTGATGAAGGAGTAGTAGACCAGGTCCGCGACAGATGAGTACAACAGGGCCAGTCAACAGGTCATGGATTTCCCCTTGTTGATGAATCATGGTCTTATGGATGGTGAAGAACGGATTGCGATCCAGGGTTTCCCATTCCTCCTGAATCGGGGTTGCATTGCCAACGGACTTCCGGGGCGTGAGATGCTCGATGGCGATCAGCCGGAATGGCTGGAATCCGACGTTGGCAATGCGGTGGACAAACGGAGTCTCCGGATACTCGATATCACCGCCCCAGAAATCATCCGGGAGGTAGACACTGCGGGGGTGCTCACCCGGGACGTCGAGCCAGATCCGGCTGCCTTCCAGGCCGATATAGGTAATGGCATCGCGATGGACATGCCAGGCGGAGGTGTCACCCGGTTGCAGGCGGACATCCAGGATCCGGATCTCGTCATTGGCAAAGACCAGGTGGTGATAAGGTTCCTGGTACACCGGAATGGTATCCTGGGCAAGGGTCCACCGGGCCAGGAAGAACAGGGTCGAAAGTATGAGTAGTCGCAGCATTGGACAAAGGACGTGAATCAACGGCGTTTTTCGAATGGTAATCAGGTGCCTCCTGCAGCGGGCCGGTCAGGCGAACGGTAGGCATGAGCCTTCTCCCAGGGTGGCTGGAGTGGTACCGAAAACTCTGAAAATACAGGGACTGGTGGGAGGGAGAACATGGATTAACAAAGTAAAAGGACACTTCAGCCACCTTTGTCGTATCTTTGCATCTTCTACGAATTGAGTTTATGACATTTATCCCTCCGAAGTATAACAAGACCGCCCTGGCGACCTTCTATCCAACGCTGCGGTCTCGCGTGAATGACTACTTCTCCGAAAACAATATCTCCAGGAATGCCAATGCGGCCATGGTCACCAAGACCATCGTGCTGCTGCTGGTCTATCTGGTCCCCCTGGGATTCCTCTATTTTGGAGGCATCACCAGCAAATGGCTCGTATTCGGCCTGTGGTGTGTGATGGGCTTTGGTATGGCCGGTATCGGCATGGCCGTCATGCATGATGCCAATCACGGGGCCTATTCCAGGAATCCGAAGGTGAACAATCTCATCGGTTACCTGCTGAACATGGTCGGGGGGAATGCCGACTTCTGGAAGATCCAGCACAATGTCCTGCACCATACCTATACCAATGTCCACGGGGCTGACGAAGATATTGACACCCCGCCTTTCCTGAGGTTCTCCCCCCAGGTCGAGCGCAAGTGGATCCATCGCTACCAGCACTGGTATGCCCTGTTCTTCTATGGATTCCTCACCATCCCCTGGATCACCAGCAAGGAGCTGCAGCAGTTGAATGACTACAAAAAGAAGGGATTGATCCCGGGCGGAAAGCCATTCAGGAACCTTTTGATCCGTTCGGTCGTATGGAAGATTGGGTACTATGCGTATTTGCTGGTCCTCCCGATGTTGCTTACACCTGTTTCTCCTTGGTTCACCCTGCTCTGCTTCCTCACCATGCACTACATCGCCAGTTTCCTGCTGGGGATGATCTTCCAGACGGCTCATGTGATGCCCGACTGTGCCTTCCCCGAGCCGGACGAGACCGGGACCATGGAAAACAACTGGGCCGTTCACCAGCTGTATACCACCACCAATTACGCACCGAAGAGCAAGCTTTTCGCCTGGTATGTCGGTGGCTTGAATTTCCAGGTCGAACACCATCTCTTCCCGAACATCTGTCACGTGCACTACAAGCGGATCTCCGAGATCGTGAAACAGACCGCTCAGGAATATGGCCTGCCCTATCATTCACAACGAAACTTCCTCGACGCCGTACGCGAACATCTCCTGATGTTGCGCACCCTCGGCCGACAGGATTATTTGCCTGCACCCATCCCTGTTCATCAGGACGAAATGCAGGAAGCCTAATCACGTTATTATTCACACCTCCTCGTTCTCGATACTTTTTCCTGCAAGCGGAGCATCAGGACCAGACAAACGAGTCTGCCCCTTTTCTTCGCGACCGGACCGCCCGAATCTCTCGGATCTGTTCCGGACCCATCCTGCCGGACACGGCCGGGCCTGAGGCGGCTCATTTAATGCAGTTTTATGAAAAATCAGACAACCTCGCGGTTCAAGCGTAAACCATCACGCTCATCCGCATCCCCTGCCGGCGGTTCCAACTCCGGCCGTCCTTCACACTCCGGATCCCGATCCGGGGGGCCATCCCGCGGCAACAGCAAGAAATTGAAGAAAGGCGCGGAGATCCCCCACCACAAGTTTATCCAGGCAGCACTGCCACGCGAGGAGGAACCGAAGATCGAGACACGCCCGTACACAGCACTGGACTTGCATCCGGATCTGCTGCGCAACATTACGGCCAAGGGGTATACCCACACCACACCGATCCAGGACCAGGCCATCGAGCCGGGGATGGCCGGTCGGGATATCCTGGGCATAGCCCAGACCGGAACCGGCAAGACAGCAGCCTTCCTGATCCCCATGATCCAGATGTGGCTGCAGGATCCCGACTTCCCATCCGCCCTGGTCACCGTGCCTACCCGTGAACTCGCCCTTCAGGTGGAAGAGGAGTTTCGCAGCCTGACCAATCGCCTCGGGATGTACTCGGCCACCTTCATCGGTGGAGCCAATATCAATACCGATCTGCGCAAACTGGAGAAAGGCCACCACCTCATCGTGGGGACGCCCGGTCGCTTGCTGGATCTCACCCAGCGCCGTGCGCTCAACCTTCGTCCGTTCACCACCCTGGTGCTGGACGAGTTCGACCGCATGCTGGACATGGGCTTTATCAATGATGTCAAGAAGATCATCGAGCTGATGCCCAACCGGCACCAGACCATGCTCTTCTCCGCGACGATCGACAAGAGCCAGCAACCCTACATTCAGGAACTGCTCACCGATCCGGTCACGGTACAGGTACACACGGGTACCACCACGGCCGAGCATATCGAGCAGGATGTGATCCGTATCGAACCCGGCATGGACAAGTATGACGTCCTGGAAGGTCTGCTCCAGCAGCCGGAAATGGAAAAGGTCCTGGTGTTCCTGGAGACCAAGCATCGGGTAGACCGCCTGACCACCAAGCTGGTCCGCTCGGGGTTCAAGGCCCAGCAGATCCACGGCAACAAGTCCCAGAGCCAACGCCAGCGGGCCTTGGAGGCCTTCAAGGCCGGGCGTGCCAATATCCTCGTGGCCACCGATGTCGCCGCGCGGGGCCTGGACATCAGCGATGTGACCCACGTGATCAACTTTGAGACACCCAAGACATTTGACAGTTATATCCACCGCATCGGCCGGACCGGTCGCGCGGGTAAGGCAGGAAAAGCCTTTACCTTCGTGGAAGGCGTGGTCAACTAACGGATGATCTTCGTCATTCTGAAAGCAGGTGGTCACCTAGGTGATCACCTGCTTTCGTAGTTTAGGGGGATACAAACCACCCTGATTATGAAAAACCACATCGTTCCCGCTATCGTCGGAGGCATCGTCCTGCTCATTCTGAGTATCGCCACCCTGTACGGCCTGGTAGCTCTGTTTCCCGGGCTTGCCCAGGAGTACTACAATCCCATCTTCCGGGCAGAGGATGATCGCAACTGGATGTTCTATGCTCATCCGTTTATTCTGTGTTTTGCCCTGGCCTGGTTCTGGGATCGCTTCAAAGGCGGCTTCCGGGGCAACTGGATCCTTCGCGGACTGGAACTGGGCCTGGTCTATGTGATCGTGGCCACGATCCCCACCATGTGGATCACCTTCAGTGCGATCGATGTGGGCGCCTCCATGGTGCTGACCTGGATCGCCTATGGATTTGCCCAGACCACAGTGGCCGGATGGATCTTCGCGAAAATGAATCCTTGAGGAAGGTTGAATTCCTGTATTGACTTCATCGAAGAACGCTCCGGGGAACAGCAGGCCATCCTGATCTACCTCTACGAGTTGTTTCTCCAGTGGGAGGGTGTTCGTCCCCGAATGGCCTTTGGCATTCCATTTTTCTATGGAAAAAAGTGGATCTGCTATCTCAATCCTTTGAAAGACGGAGGGGTGGAGGTCGTATTTACCAGGGCCAGGGAGCTGTCCAATGCCAATGGTCTACTGGAAGCCAAAGGTCGCAAACTGGTCATGGGAGTGACCTATCGCAGCCTCACGGAGATCCGGGAGGAAAGCCTGCTGGAAACATGGGAAGAAGCACTTGCCCTGGACCGCGCGACACCCGGTAAAGGCGGATGACGGGATGCCCGTACCCGGATCCTATCCGAACAGGGTATTGACCCGGTTCCAGTTGACCACATTCCAGAATGCGGAGATGTAGTCGGCTCGCTTGTTCTGGTAGTGGAGATAGTAGGCGTGCTCCCAGACATCAATGCCCAGGATGGGTGTCCCAGTCTGTGTCGTGATCTTCGTCATCAGAGGGTTATCCTGGTTTGGCGTGGAGCATATGAACAGCTTGCCCTGGTCATCCTTGCAGAGCCAGGCCCAGCCGGAGCCGAACTGACCACTGGCGGCCTTGCCAAATTCCTTCTGGAAAGTCTCCATGGAACCCCATTCCCTGTTGATGGCGGTCATCAGTTTGTCGCTCGGCAGGCTTTTCTGCGGACTGAGCCATTGCCAGAACATGGTGTGGTTCCAGTGACCTCCGCCATTGTTGCGCAGGGCGGAATCCTCGGGCTTGATCGTGGCCAGGAGTTTTTCCAGGGAGAGGCTCTGGAGATTCAGGGCGGGCTCCAGGGCGGCATTCAGGTTCTTGATATACCCCTGGTGGTGACGGTCGTGGTGGATCTCCATGGTCATGGCATCGATATGCGGTTCCAGGTCAGCAAATCCGTAGGACAGCGGAGGAAGCTGGTAGGGGTATGACCCGATCGAGGCTACGCCAGCCATGGATTTCAGGGGTGAACAACCTGCCAGTGCTCCGGCTCCGGCAATGCCGGTAAGCTTGAGAAATGTTCGTTTTTTCATGACGATAGACTTTCGACCAAGGTACAACAAATGACTCCGTCTGCCGGTTGTCCGGGGTCCGGGCCATCAAGAACGGATGCGATCTGCAATGGTTTTCCTGGAATTTCCGATCTTGATGACCATGTGCGCACTCTGGTTCTATCTCCCTTATCTCTTCTTCGTCCGGATCATGAATCCACTGCCGTTGACCGGCTTGTCATCCAGTTCTCCGGATCGGCTCGACAATCATGAGTTTACGGAGATTCCCATTCGAGTGGAACGGGACAAGATCCTGGTGACGGTGAGAGTCGGGAATGCCGACCGAACCTTTCTCGTGGATACCGGCGCGCCATTCATGATCGATTCGACCCTGGCCGTTGAAATGGGGTATTCTGCGATTGGATCCAAGGGCCTCAACGATGCTGCCGGGAATTCGACGCGGGTGAAGACGATCCGCGTACCGGCCTTCAACCTTGGCGAGGTCAGCTTTACCGATCGCCCGGCATTGGTCTATGATTTCAGGAACAGCCTGTTGGGATGCTTCGGGATCGATGGCATCATCGGAAGTAACCTGTTGCAACAACATGTGGTGCAATTCGACTGGGAGGCAGGAAAACTGATCATCACAGATTCAGCCCGCAGGTTGGGCCTGAAGCCGGGTGAGTCGATCCGCATTCGGGTCAATGAGCGGCAAGCCAGCCCCTATGTCCCTGTCCGACTGCAGGACAATATCCGGATCTGGAGCCTACTGGATACCGGATCGGATGAATTCTTTACCATCTGCCAGACGGATCTCTCCTCGGTCCGGGAAAAAGGCCTCCTGGCAAGTCCTCCGTTATCCCAGTCCTCCGGCAGCGCCTCCCTCGGATTGCTCGGGGGGCAGGTGGATGTCCGGGGATGGTTGATCGATGCCGGCATGCTGCGTCTGGATCATGTGCATATTGCAGACAATGTGGCTATCCAATCCAATCTGGACAACGACTCCAATATCGGCATGCAATTGTTGCAACGCGGCAACCTCACCATCGACTATCCCGGGGAACGGATCTGGTTTCAGCCCTATGCCGATATTCCCGGCTATCGGTATGAGCACTTCGGACTGGGCTTTGTGCCTGAGGATGATCATTGGATCATTCGGGAAGTCTGGTCTGGTACAGATGCGGAACGGTTGGGCATTGCAGTAGGAGATACGCTGTTGCAATATGGACGGGTCAACCTGTCCAGTGAGGGTATCTGCGATATCCTGTTTCAGCTGCCCGCGGAGCGACGTGGTAACCGTCTGGAGGTAGTGGTCAGGCATGTCAACCCCTGGCGGGAAGAGCGATATGTCCTGAACAGGATCTCGGTGGGCGGAGCTCAGTGAGTGGATTGGTGGAGGGCGAGCTCCCGCCAGTACACATAGGCGGCAGAACTGCAGGCGATGGTCCAGCCAATCCGGCCATCCAGGAATCCCCGATCGAGAAGGTATTCCTTGAAAAAACGGTAAACCGGTTTGGCCAGTACCCGGATCCAGCTCCCGGTCTTGCCCTTTCGGACCAATTCCGCTGCGGCCAGGCGGCTGTATCGCCTCTGTTTGGCGAAGAGCTCTTCCCTTGACCGGTAGGCATCATGCAGCAGATCGCCTTCCAGCTTGCCGACGCGGAGATGGGGGGCGACGTGGATGGACTCGTGGATGGTGGCCGGTCCGTACTGACAGGCCCGACGATCGAACAGGCGGACGATCCGATCGGGATACCAGCCCCCATGCCGGACCGGTCGGCCGGCAAAATGATTCAACCGGTTGACGATCCAGGCATCGGCCGTCCATTGATCACGGGCCGTCAGGATGGATGCAGCCAGTTCTGGACTGAGGGATTCATCCGCATCCATGACCAGGATATGATCATGCCGTGCGTGATCCACCGCAAACTGCTTCTGGTCGCGAAATCCCAGGAAGGGCTGCTGGAGGACCCGGGCACCAAAGGATTCGGCGATCGACACCGTCCGATCCGTCGAACCGGAGTCGACGACCAGGATCTCCTGGACGATGTCCCGCGCACTGGCCAGACAGGCAGCGAGGTGCTGTTCAGCATTCAGGGTGATGACGACCAGGGAAAGCGCAGGCATACCGCAAACTTACGATGGGGAGGGGGGTAATGGGTTGTTTCGGTATGGAGTTATTTCGAAGTGGGAAATCGGAAAGCGGAAAGCGGAAAGCGGAAAGCGGAAGTCGGAAGACGGAAATCGAAAAACCGAGGACCCCAGCCTTCCGGCTGGCAGGGAAGATGGAAGACGGAAGACGGAAGACGGAGGCCGGAGGCCGGAGGACCGAGGACCTGACCTTGCCTGAATTTGGTTGCCCCTGGTGGTTGCAAAAGGGGGTTTTGGGTTATTTCGAAGTGGGAAATCGGAAGTCGGAAGGCGGAAATCGGAAAAACTGACCTTGCCTGAAATTGGGTACACCTGGTGGTCGTAAAAAGGGTTATTGAGTTACTTCGTATTTCGACTGCCCGGAAAACCCCGGAGGGGTTGAACATGAATAGCCCCGGGTGAAACCCGGGGTATCCAACAGAGGTGCCCTACAACCACGGAGTGGTTGAATATTTTCGAGAATCACTCAATCAGGGCAATTGAAAACAAAAACCAATACGAAGGCGTGTGTTGGAATGGGAGGAGAGAACGTATTGGGATTTTTCGAAGTGGGAAGTCGGAAATCGGAAATCGGAGAACCGAGGACTCCTGCCTTCCGGCTGGCAGGGAAGACGGAAGACGGAAGACGGAGGACCGAGGACCTGACCTTGCCTGAATTTGGTTGCCCCTGGTGGTTGCAAAAGGGGGTTTTGGGTTATTTCGAAGTGGGAAATCGGAAGTCGGAAGGCGGAAATCGGAAAAACTGACCTTGCCTGAAATTGGGTACACCTGGTGGTCGTAAAAAGGGTTATTGAGTTATTTCGACTGCCCGGAAAACCCCGGAGGGGTTGAACATGAATAGCCCCGGGTGAAACCCGGGGTATCCAACAGAGGTGCCCTGCAACCACGGAGTGGTTGAATATTTTCGAGAATCACTCAATCAGAGCTATTGAAAACATCAACCAATACGAAGGCGTGTGTTGGAATGGGAGGAGAGAAGGTATTGGGGTATTACGAAGTGGGAAGTCGGAAGTCGGAAAGGGGAAGGATTGACCGAAGACTGACAACTGACAACCGACAACTGACCAAAATGCTTTATCTTCCTTGGCAAGACCAATAGATCTATGGTGCTGATACAAACCGAGCGATTGCGCCTGCGCACCTGGGATGCGGGCGACCTGGATCGTTTTGCCGAGATCAATGCGGATCCGGATGTGATGCAGTTTTTTCCGGCTCCGTTATCCCGGGAAGAGACCGCTGCGATGATCCAGCGGCTCCAAGCGCATCAGGAAGAACACGGATTCTGTTTCTGGGCTGTCGACCATTTGTCAGACAACCGCTTGATTGGCATGATCGGGTTGAGTCGACCTGTCATGAAGACCTGGTTTACCCCGTGTGTCGAGATCGGCTGGCGTCTCCATCCTTCAGTGTGGCGCCAGGGCATAGCCACCGAAGGAGCGAAGGCCTGCCTGGCATATGCCTGGGAGACATTGGGGCTGGACGAGGTTGTCTCCTTCACGGCGACAACAAATCTTGCCTCCCAGGGAGTGATGAAAAAGATCGGGATGCAGGAGGCGGGTTACTTTGACCATCCTCTGCTTCCGGCAGGGCATCCCTTGCAACAACATGTTCTGTTCCGTGTAAGAAGAGAAGATGTTTTGCCAACATGATCTCCTGTGTTCAATAAATCATCCATCATGGACCACCCGCATATCCCCTTGGCACAAGCACTGGCTGCTTTGAGCGAATCGAAACAACTGTTCAAGACGTTCTTTCAGCATGGGACCTTGTCGATCGAGCTGTATCAACCTGAAGGCGAAGACCGGCAACAGCCGCATCTTCAGGATGAGGTGTATGTCGTGGCCCGTGGGGAAGGGACCTTTCTCGTCTCCGGGATCCGGGTCGCCTTCCAGGCCGGGGATGTCCTGTTCGCTCCCGCAGGGGCTGAACATCGGTTTGAAACCTTCAGTGATGATTTCCTGGTTTGGGTGATCTTTTATGGGCCGGAGGGGGGAGAGGGGTGAATTTGGAAGTCGGAAATCGGAAATCGGAAATCGGAAGTCGGAAAACCGAGGACCCCAGCCTTCCGGCTGGCAGGGAAAACGGAGGATGGAGGACCGAGGACCGAGGACCTGTCCTGAAATTGGTTCCCCTGGTGGTTGTAAGTAAGGGTTTTGGGGTTATTTCGAAGAGGGAAAGCGGAAGTAGGAAGGCGGAAATCGGAGAAACTGACCTTGTCTGAAATTGGGTACACCTGGTGGTCGTAAAAAGGGTTATTGAGTTACTTCGTATTTCGACTGCCCGGAAAACCCCGGAGGGGTTGAACATGAATAGCCCCGGGTGAAACCCGGGGTATCCAACAGAGGGACCCTGCAACCACGGAGTGGTTGAATATTTTCGAAAATCACTCAATCAAAGCTATTGAAAACAAAAGCCAATACAAGGGCGTGTGTGGGAATGGGAGAACGTATTCGGTTATTTCGAAGTCGGAAGTCGGAAATCGGAAGTCGGAAATCGGAAGTCGGCAATCGGAAATCGGAAGCGGGAAGAGAAATGAACAAGCATTGCATGAACAATCAGTTAGCCCTGAAGGGGCGTCATCTCAAAGGGTTGGGCAGCGCCCAACCAAAGGATGCACGCAATTCCCTAAGCCCTGAAGGGGCGGAATCCTGCGCATGCTATCCCGTGTGAAAAGACTAGTCCAGGTGTCTATAGATTCCCCGGCTCGAAGAGTGTTTCTTCCTGATCGCCATAACGCGATAACTCCTGAACTCCTCCACTTCTCGACTCATGGTCCAGGTGGGTGTTTTGTCACCCTGTTAGCAGTGCCGGCAAACCAATCGCCAAAGCAGATCTGCTTAGAATGGTAACCCCGGGCTACCTGATCGCCGCAGGGGATAAGCCAGGGGCTATTGACGGGCAACCCTGGCGGACTTGGATTTCTTATCAATGGTTGATCAAATATCCCGAGCTGACCTCCTCCCGTGATCGAAAAGGCACGTGGGATCACATTGAGTCTATCCGGGGCTAGGCATATGGAGTGTTGTGGGTTGAATGCCATGAAGAAGTTCCGCGCCGATGGGTGATCAGTGTGTCACAGAGACATGGGCCCTGCGCCTGGCATTGGTAAAGGTTCAACCCCTCCGGGGTTGGATGGTATATTGTTCTGTTACCCCGGGTTCCACCCGGGGCAATTCATATTGAACCCCTCCGGGGTTCGATATTCGCCGAGGTCATGATTGGAATCTACTCCAGCATTCGGAAAGAACCGCAGTTTATCAGACCACCGGCTGTCTACACAGATAGGCGAGTGTGGTTTTCGCTCTTCAGGTCAATCAACGAATCAACCTCCTCAACTCCTCCACTCCTCCACTCCTCAACCAATATGTCTGAGGAACTCATCCCGGGTCCGAGTTTCCAGGAATTTCCCGCCGTACTCCGCAGTGATCGTGCTGCTGCCCTGGTCCTCGATGCCACGGGAGCAGACACAGTGGTGCACCGCATCGACCATGACCGCGACGTCCTGGGTCCCGAGGATCTCCTGGAGGTCGTGGGCGATCTGCATGGTCAGCCGCTCCTGGACCTGGGGGCGCTTGGCATAATACCGGGCGATCCGGTTGAGCTTGCTCAAGCCGATGACCTTTCCCTTGGGGATATAGGCAATGTGCACCACACCGGTGATGGGCACGAAATGGTGCTCGCAATGGCTGTGCAGGGTGATATTCTTCTCCACCAGCATCTGGTGGTAGCCGAACTTGTTGTCGAACAGGGAGATGGACGGCTTGTTGGCGGGATCCAGTCCACTGAAGAATTCTTCCACGTACATCTTGGCCACCCGACGCGGTGTGCCCCGAAGGCTGTCATCGGTGAGGTCCAGGCCCAGGGTTTCCATGATCTCCCGGAAATGCTTTTCGATCCGGACCATCTTCTGCTGATCGCTCAATACGAATGCGTCCGGCCGGAGAGGTGTATCCATGGAGGTGCCAATGTGGTCGTCTCCGATCTCCAGGTCCTTGATGATGGATCGCGGCTCCCAAATGGAGGTATGCGTATGACCGTTGGAGGTCGGGGTTTCTTCGAATTTCATGGCTTGTCTTCCGTGTGTTCACCTCGAACACCCCATTGGAACACCTAATTGGGGATATTGTTTAACAAAATGAATCAAGATGAGCCAAAACGTTAAACAAATAGCAAATCTGCTCCGGTGGTAACCGGGGATCAGGAAAGAACCATGGGGATATCCATGAGCAGGATCCGGCTGTTGGTCGTCGCCGTGAACGTCAGTTCATCCGTATCCCAAACACCCAATCCGTCCCGGCGCTGCAGAGGCTGTCCGCTGATCTCGCCGCTGCCCTCGATCATGAAGGCATAGACACCGTTTCCTTTCCGTCGGATCGGGTATGTGGCGGATCGGCCTGCCTGGAATTCGCCCATGTGGAACCAGGCGTCCTGATGGATCCAGACACCCTGGTCGTCCATGGACGGGGACAGGACCTGATAGAAGCTGTTGGGTTGGGCCACGTTGCGGATCGGCAATTGGTCATATCGTGGGGTGACCTGTTTCTCTCGGGGAAACAGCCAGATCTGGAGGAAGCGGACCTCCTGGTCGGGATTGCGATTGTACTCGCTGTGATAAACCCCTGTGCCGGCACTCATCACCTGGATGTCCCCTTCCCGGATCACCGCGACATTCCCCATGCTGTCCTTGTGCTCCAGGTCGCCTGACAGCGGAATGGAAATGATCTCCATGTTGTCGTGGGGATGGGTGCCAAACCCGCGCCCGGGAGCGACAATATCATCGTTGAGGACTCGCAGCACCCCGAAATGCATGCGCTCGGGATTGTAATAATTGGCAAAGCTGAAGGAGTGGTGGGAATCCAGCCAACCGTGGTCGGCATGTCCGCGGGTATCCGCCGGATGATGGATCATCTTCATAGTCGAACCAGGGATTGTCTTGATGTCAGATGCAATGGGCAAATGATTGAAGCCGACCTGTTCGGCCAGCTGATCATAGGTCGATTTCTTCAGTCGCACGTTCGAGGCCTTCAGGACAGAAGGCCCCGTGGCCAGGGCACCCAGGCCCAATGCCGATCGTTTGATGAACGTCTTTCGATCCATAAGGTGATCTTTTCTGGATGATAGAATATTGAAATAACCCTGGTGTCAAAATTGTTCAATCCTCAGGCCGCTGCCAGGGAAGGCTTGATCCATGTCATCCACCCTCATGAGCAGAACCACCATGGCACTGGTCAAAAACGCCCAGCTTTACACGAAATCGATCTGGATATGAAACACATGATCCTACTCCTGGCCCTCCTGTGGAATGGCGCTCTCCTGGCACAACAGGACCCGTTCATCGCCGATTTTCTCCTCAGGTGGGAGAATGCCCGGCAATACACCTTGCAGATGGTGGAGGCGATGCCGGAACGGCATTTTGATTTCCGTCCCGTCAAGGAAGAGATGACCTTCGGTGAACAATGCCTGCACATGGTGTCGAATATCTACAACCTGACCAACCGGTATATCCAGGAGGACTCCTTGTACCAAAAGCCGGACACACACTCCTCGGTCATGGACAAGCAGGAAGTGCTCAACTGGATCAACAAGGCCTTCGACGATGCCTCCGATGTGGTGGCCAATACGGATCCTCGTGATCTGGATACCCTCACTGACTTCTTCGACGGCCCGATCAGCAAGCGTCGGGTGATCATGCTGCTCAACGACCATCAGTCCCACCATCGCGGGCAAATGGTGGTCTACCTGCGTCTGAAAGGGATCAGTCCGCCGAAATATGTAGGATGGTAATGGGTAAATTCCAAATGACAAGTATCAAATCACAAATAAATTCCAAATCCAAAATTTCAAATTTCAAACAGGATTAAGTGGCACCAAATTGTAAGTCTGACGTTGTCATTCAGGAAACTGATCCCTATATTCATCCTATGAAAAGGCACATCTTCCCAGCATTGGTTTTCGTCGGAACTGTACTCTTGATTTCGGGTTGCATGCCGGGCGGGGGGCACAACGGACCGGAAGAACCTGCCGGATTCCTGATGGGGATCTGGCATGGTTGGATCGCCCCCATTTCCCTCATCGCCGGTCTGTTCAACGACACCATTCGTGTCTATGAGCCGTTCAATACCGGCTGGTGGTATGACTTCGGGTTCTATATGGCGGTGATCGCCGGATTTGGCAGCCTGTCCCTGGTGCGTCGAAAGGCGAGCGGTAGATAGGCAGTGCACCGGTCCGGGAGAGAACCGGCATGCAGGTACAAGGATCAATCGTCGGTGATCACCCGCTGTCGGCCCGTGTAGACATTCATCCGATCGGTCCCTGCAAATCCGATGAGGGTCAGTCCGCCCTCCTCGGCCAGGTCAATGGCCAGACTGGATGGCGCCCCGACGGCGACCAGGATAGGGATCCCGGCCAACAGGGCCTTTTGGACCAATTCAAAACTGGCCCGCCCACTCAGGACCACCACCGCCGCATTGGCCTGCAGCTCTGGTTGGCCGATCAGGCTGCCGACCAGCTTGTCCATGGCATTGTGCCGACCCACGTCCTCCCGCAGCAGGAGCAAGGACCCGTGTCGATCGAACAATCCGCTGGCATGAATCCCTCCGGTCAAGGCAAAGAGCGATTGCTGTTGGCGCAATTGGTCGGGCAGTTGCTGGAGAAGAGACCCTTCGATGCGCGGTTCCAGCGGGAACAGGTCACCGTGCAGGGTTTCCATGACCGCGTCGATCGAGGCCTTGCCGCAGACGCCGCAACTGGAGGTCAGATAGAAATGTCGTTCCAGCATGCTCCAATCGATGGGTACAGCAGGGGAGAGGTCCACCTGGACGGTATGCCCTCTGCCCGCTTCGCGCCGGGTGGATACAGGTTCGATGGAGCGGATCCGCGAGGGATCGGAGACAATGCCTTCACTGAACAGGAATCCGCGAACCAGGTCCTCGTCCTGCCCGGGCGTGCGCATGGTGATGGCCAGGCTTCGCTCCTCCCGTTGGTCCTCCGGTCCGTAGATCAGGCGGATCTCCAGGGGCTCCTCCACAGTCACGGGATCAGGTGTCTCCTGCCAGCCCGACTGACGATCAAAGCGCAGGATGGTGTAGGGTCGATATCCGGACAACTGCTGACGTTTTCGGAAAGATACAACGCAAACCCGTTCTGGCAGAAGCCGCTATCGGGGGTACCCCTGGTTGACCCAGCACTGGATGAGATCCAGTTCTTCCTGGGTGAGGGTTTCCCGCTGGACATTGGGGTAGACGCTTTTGCTCGGGGGCATGCGCAAGGCCGGATCGGACATGCGCTGGAAGACCCGATCCACCAGCAGACCGCTCTGGAGCTTGGGTTCGATACCCTCATAGGTGTCGTAGGCCCCGGCATGGCATCCGGCATAGTTGCAGGTTTCATCGATCAGCGGAAAGATGTCCACCGCATAGGAGAGCGGGGTGGCACAGGGGTCAGGTCCTTCCGTGATCACGGGATCATTCTTGCAGGCACCCAGCAGGAGGATGGTCAGGATGGCGGAGAGGGCGATAGTTTTCATGGGAATCGAACAAGAAGCACATCTTCTTGTTTAAACTGAATCCAATTAACTTTGCAGAAAATCTGACCTCTATGTATCCGATCGAACTGACTGCTCCCATGACCAAGGACCTGACCGATTTCGGCTTTCACCCGCTCACTGATCCCGCCGATGTCGACGCCCTGCTGAGCAAGGAGGAGGGAACAGTCCTCATGGTCGTCAATTCCGTGTGTGGATGTGCGGCGGCCAACTGCCGTCCAGGTGTCAAGCTGGCCCTTCATCGTTCGGAAAAACGCCCGGATAGCCTGGGTACGGTGTTCGCCGGGGTTGATCCGGAGGCTACTGCCAGGGCGCGTGAGTATTTTCTGCCCTATCCCCCGAGCAGTCCGGCCATCGCGCTGTTCAAGGACGGCGAACTGGTCCACATGCTGGAGCGTCACCACATCGAAGGTCGTCCGGCATCGATGATCGCGGACAACCTGATCACGGCCTTCGAAAAATTCTGTTGATCAGGGAGAAAGCCGTTCGATATCCCAGCGCTGATCCTGTAGTCGGTACTGGACCCGGTCGTGCAGTCGGCTGATCCGGCCCTGCCAGAATTCAACGAGATCCGGTTCCACCAGATAGCCTCCCCAGAAGGGAGGAAGAGGCAGGAACGCTTCCTCGGCATACTTCTCTTCGATCTCCCGGTATTGTTTTTCCAGGATGACCCTGCTGGCAATGACCTTGCTTTGACGGGACACCCAGGCCCCGATCTGGCTTTCCTTCGGACGTGACTGGAAGTAGGTCCTGGATTCCTCATCATGGATCCGCCGGGCCCTGCCTTCGATCCGGACCTGTCGCTGGAGTTCGAGCCAGAGAAAGTTGAGGCAGACCCGTGGATTGTGACCGATCTCCTCGCCCTTTCGGCTCTCGTAATTCGTGTAGAAGACCAGCCCTTCATTCCGGATTTCCTTCAGGAGCACGACCCTGGCGGTGGGCTGCCCCTGGCTGTTGACCGTGGCGAGAGTCATGGCATTGGGCTCCAGGAGCTGGCTGTCCACCGCTTCGGCAAACCAGGTTCGCAACTGGGCGATCGGATCAGCAGCAACACTGGATTCATCCAGTTCGTGCAGGCTGTAATTGCGGCGCATGGCCGCCAGATCGGAAACATTCATGGCTACCGGATTTTGCCTGAAGGTACAAGGACTTGCCATCCCGGAGGATGACCTGGGTCGCATGCGTACCGGATTTCACTCATCTGTACCCTTCACCGCTCATGGAGGCAACGGGCAATTCCTCATATTCTTCGCCCGGGCAACCGGCCATCCTGCTCCCTTCAACGAATGCGCCCTGTATGTTCCCTCCTGAAATGCTCCTTGCCTGGTTGTTTGTCATCCGATTGGTCTACATTCGCAGTTGATTATGGCGACGACGACTTCCATCCAATCCGGCCATTGGCGCATCACCCTGCTCTGGATCCTGCTCACCGCAGTCATCTGGGGCACATTCAGTGCTCCCATTCTGCTCAACCAGGTCGAATTTCCCTTCTGGTTGACACATAGTGTATTCATCCTGGTGTTCATGGGATGTATCCGGTATCTGTTCTTCCTTCGCCATTCCTGGCTGGTCCGGCAGCAATACCTCAAGGTGGCGATCGTCTTTCTGGCCATTTGGGGGGTCTTCTATCTGGTTGACTCCTTGCACGACTTCCAGGTCTTCACCGATGAGGATGGACTGGAGACCTTTCTCGGACATCTGCCCAATGCCGATTATACCAGCCTGCGCAACTTCATCAAGTCGGAAATGATCTTCTTCGGCACCGGCAGCATCATCGCCCTGGCTATCCTGGCCATTCGCATGATCATCTCCGTGTGGAGATGGCACAACCTGAAGAAAGCCTGAGAATCCTGTAAACCCCGGAATCTATGTCCAAGCAAGTCGACGAATTCAATGCCTATCGCCAGCGGATGAACGATGTCATCCTCTCCAAGGAGAATAAGGTGCTCAAGCGATTCTGGAGTCTGGACAACCAGACCTACCAGGATGGGGCACTACCGGTGAAGACCAAGGAATTGCTGGGCCTGGTGGCCTCCATGGTCCTGCGATGCGATGACTGTATCAAGTATCACCTGGGTACCTGCCATGAACTGGGTTGTACCACCGAGGAGATCTACGAGGTATTCAGCATCGCCAACCTGGTCGGTGGATCGATCTGTATCCCGCACACCCGCCGAGCAGCAGAGTACTGGGAGGAGCTGATCGGATCATAGCGGTCTTCCCGGCAAGGTGGCATTCCCTCCCGGGATCCTTGGAGATGTTCCCGGATCCGGGCTGAATTTCTGGCGGCTCCGGCCGATTCCTTCTTGGGTGGATTGTATCTTCGCGCCCATGACCGACTTTCTCAAAGGCCTCAATCCCGTGCAACATCAGGCCGTGACCACCATCAACGGTCCTGTGCTGGTGATCGCCGGCCCCGGGTCGGGAAAGACCAGGGTGCTGACCTTTCGCATTGCCTATCTGCTGGCTCAGGGGATACCTCCCCATCAGATCCTGGCCCTCACCTTTACCAACAAGGCTGCGCGGGAGATGAAGGAACGGATCGGCCATGTGGCCGGACCCAAGGCCAGCCAGGTCTGGGCAGGTACCTTCCACTCCCTCTTCTCCCGCATCCTGCGCATCGAAGCCGACCAGATCGGCTATCCCCAGGATTTCACCATCTACGATACCGAGGATTCCAAGAACCTGATCGCCTCCATCATCAAGGAATGGAATCTCGACAAGGAGGCGTACCCCACGAATGGCATTCGCAATCGGATATCCTCGGCCAAGAGCAACCTCCTGACCCCGAAGGCCTATGAGATGAATGCGGAGCAAATGTCCAACGACCAGGCCAGCCGCATCCCGCAATTCCATAAGATCTATACCGAATATGTGGCCAGGTGCCGGAAGGCCGGGGCCATGGATTTTGACGATCTGCTCCTGCAGTTCTTCCGACTCCTGCAGGAAAAGCCCGAGATCGCGGAGAAGTATCGCAAGCGATTCACCCATATCCTGGTGGATGAGTTCCAGGATACCAACTTCCTGCAGTACGGGATTCTGAAGAAGTTGACCCTCTATCCGGGCAGTCCGCGGAATATCTGTGCGGTGGGCGACGATGCCCAGAGCATCTATGCCTTCCGGGGGGCGACCATTGACAATATCCTGGATTTTGAAAAGGACTTCCAGGGTCTGCAGACGTTCAAGCTCGAGCAGAACTATCGGTCGACCAGACATATCGTGGAAGCGGCCAACAAGGTGATCGGATACAACAAGCGACAGATCCGGAAGACCATCTGGACCGACCAGGAGGAGGGGCACCGGATCAAGATGATCAAGGCGATCAATGACACGGAGGAAGGCCGCCGGGTCATCGATGCCATCATGGAGCTGAAGAACCGAGATCATCTGCCCAACCATGAGATGGCCATCCTCTACCGGACCAATGCCCAGAGCCGCATCTTTGAAGAGCACTTGCGCCGGCACAATATTCCCTACAAGATCTTCGGCGGCCAATCCTTCTACCAGCGCAAGGAGGTCAAGGACCTGATCGCCTATCTCCGCACGGTGGTCAATGCCCGCGACGAAGAGGCCCTGAAGCGCGTGATCAACTTTCCCAAGCGAGGGATCGGTGACTCGACCATGCAGCAGATGGCCCAGGTGGCAGCTGATGAATCCATCACCTTGTGGGAAGCCCTGGTCAAGGCCGGCGGATCGACCCGGTCAGGAAAGGCCATTGCCAAGTTTATCGAGATGATGAACGGGTTCCGGGAAAAGACGGAGACCCTCAATGCCTATGACCTGGCCCTTTGGGTGGCCAAGGAATCCGGTCTCTACGGCGAATATGCGGCAGACCATACCATTGAAGGCATCAGCAGGAAGGAGAATATCCAGGCATTGCTGGATGGCATCCAGGAATTCACGGAAAGCGACGAGGAGGTATACACCGGAGAGGTCAAGGATAAATCCCTGGCATCCTACCTGCAGAACATCGCCCTGCTGACCGATGCGGACGAAGGCGCGGATGAATCGGATTATGTTTCTCTCATGTCTGTGCACGCCGCCAAGGGCCTGGAATTCCAGGCCGTTTTCCTGGTGGGGCTGGAGGAGCAGCTCTTCCCCAGTTTCATGTCCATGAATAGCCAGGATGAGATCGATGAGGAGCGCCGCCTGTTCTATGTGGCCATCACCCGGGCAAAGATGTATCTCTGGCTGACTTTTGCCCAGAGCCGGTATCGGTATGGGCAGATGCGCTACAACGAGCCCAGTCGCTTCCTGGAGGAGATCGATACCGAAAACCTGGAGGAGACTGGAGGCATGGTCCAGGAGCTGGAGGCCGCGGTGGCACCGAAGGCGCGTGTTGGGGGTGCTGCCCGGCCGGCCGTCCAGGTCGCTGCGTCGGCCAGGTCCTTCGATGCGGCCAGTTTTACCCCCAGTCCGGCAGGCATGATCGAAGCGGGGATGAAGGTCATGCACCTCAAGTTCGGACAGGGCGACGTGCTCATGGTCGATGGTGCCCGGGACAATCGGGTGGCCACCATTCTGTTTTCCGAGATCGACAATCCCGAGCGTCGCATCATGCTCAAGTTCGCCAAGCTGATGATCCTGGAGTGATCCCCCTGGTGCCGGCAGGATCGTCAGGGAAGGTCATAGGCATAGAGGGAATACAGATCGGTCAAATAGGCCCGCTTGCGTTCCGCATCGGCATGAAAGAACGTCGTCGACCAGAAGCCATTCTCCCCGGCGACGGGATGTTCAATGGTCAGGTCGGCGCAGCCTCCGGTATTTCGGATGGAGACACAATGGCCATTCCTGATGAAATAGGTATGGCCAGAGTCCAGACCGGCAAACTGGTTGGTATGATGATGCGAAGGAAGGGGCGCAACCATTCCGGTAGCCATATGGATCCGGGCAAAGCCGGGGCTGGCGGCATATATCCACTCGTTGGCCATCCCGTAGATCCGGGTCGAGGGAACGGACCAACGTTCCTCTCCCTCCGGAAGCTGGTAGGCGGTCAATTGGTCAGTGGTCGGATTGTGCACGAATAGGTAATCCTCAGCTTGGATTACTTGGGTTGCGTTCATCGAAAAGAATCGATTGCCGGTCTTTTCCTTGCGCCAGACCTCAGTATTGGACTCCGGGTGCAACATGATCAGCGACATATCGCCTGCGGTGCTGTCCACCATGCGGACAAACAGGTAGGTTTCCCCGTCAGGCGCATTCCATCCATGGATATTGAAATAGGAATCGGAATAGGTATGGACGGGATAGGCGTCCGTTTTCAGGATGCGGTTGGACGACATCGCGATATCCGATTCATAAATGGTATAGACGATATCCGAACCGGGACAATCCTTTGTGCTGTACCAGAACCGGTCAGGATGGGGCGACTGTCCGAATCCGTCAAAGTCACCTTGTTCCAGGGC
This sequence comes from Lewinellaceae bacterium, assembly GCA_020636225.1. Lineage (GTDB taxonomy): Bacteria > Bacteroidota > Bacteroidia > Chitinophagales > Saprospiraceae > JAGNXB01. Next base: position 754,558 of record JACJYI010000003.1, read on the forward strand.
ATGGGTGACCATCATGCCCGAGGCCAGATCGACCACGTGGAGAAAGGATCGATAACCGATCAGCAAGTGGTCCTGCCAGACCAGGGAGTTGTCCTGGTCCAGCTTGATCGTCCGGATCCCGGGTTCGTGGGTATTGAAGAGGCTGGTGTGCCAGACGGATTGTCCGGAATCGGGATCCAGCAACATCAGGGTGTCCGGACCGGTGAAGTTGGTCCGTTTGGCCAGGATGCCTTGGGGTGTCCATTGTGCATAGTGGAGTAAGCTCAGTGGTTCATTACCCGGCTGATCAAACGGTACTTCCCATTTCGGTGTCGCGATGTTCGCAGCCTGAACCAGGTCGCAGGGCTGGGGGGTGTCTTCCTTGCGACAGGATAGAATGGCCAGGCAGAAGAGCAGGAGGATCGGAGCATACTTCATGATCTTGACATGTTTGTTGATCCAAAGTTCAGCCGACCATCCCCTCCGTTTGTGGCAAATTTTGCCACAAACACATATTTTTTTACGGCATATCAATACAAAGTATGGTAAGGGGTTGGTCCGGAAAGGTCCCTGCCGGGCAGCGCTCGATCTGTCCGGATTCCCGGGCGAGGTCGTCAGAGGAGACCAGGGAGCCTGGCAGGCGACCGGGTCAACCCACCAGGGCCAGGACCAGGTAGATGGTGATGTAGAGCATGAAGAACAGGAGGATGCCGAGTATCCAGCTCAGGAGCACCGACAGCACCGTCCGGGCCACCGGTGCCTGGTAGAAGCTGTGGAACAGCCATGTATTGTATAGGAAGGGAATGGTCATGCCCATGGCCAACCGGATCGCCCGTCCCTCTGGCCAGATCCACTCGATCAGGAGGAACGGCATGGCCAACAGGCAGTTGATGGCCGTCATGTAGGTGACAACGCCCAGGTGGGTCGGGTAGGCGGGAAATCGACGCCTTTCGACCAGCCAGGGACCCATGGCCATCGCCGGGATCAGGGCGACCCAGACAAAGGCAAAATACTGACTGATCCATTGGCTGATCAGGATGGCTTGTTCCGTGTCGCCCTGGACCGTGCCGTGACCGATATGCATCCACCGGGCCATTAAGATATTCATGCCGGCCATGACAAAGAGAAAGCGGATGGGATGCATCACCTTCTTCTCCTTGTTCCCGGCCCAGGCCTGTACGGCCTTGCCCGGCCGGGTCAGCAAGGTCCTGGTGGTCCACCGGATCTTCTTTCCGTGGTTGAAGAGTTCCTTTTTCAGCCCCTCCCAATAGGTGGAATGACTGACCTGGGGTGGGTGGATGATGGTGCCGCAGATAGCACAGGTACCCGATTCAACAGCTGCTTGACAATTGGGACAGAGGGGAGGAGGTGGTGTTCCGGCGGTCTGGTCCAACGACATCTTCAGGGAAATTTATGTGGATGGATGATCCGAATAGGCCATGAAGTAGTAATTGCGCTTTTCGGTAAACTCTCGAATGAAGGCGTCTCGGGTCAGGGGTGACTTGCCGGCCAGCCAGCGGGACATCAGGGATACCCGGAGCCCGCAGGAGGTCAGGAGATCGTAGACCTGGTCCGGGGAGGAACCATAGTGCTCCGCCGCTCCCAGGCCATGCTCGAAGATCACCACCGGCTGATACCGGGCAAGGGTGTTTTTCGCGCCGGTCAGGACCAGCAGCTCGCCGCCTTCGACATCGATCTTGATGAGGTCGACGGGCTGGTCCGGGGGGAGGACATCATCCAGCCGGTCGGTCTGCACGGTGATGGTGGTATCCTCCTCGTTGGGTCGGTCATAATCTCGTTTGACCAGGCCGGAATAGGAGGGGTTGCTGACCACGTAGTTGAAGGTGGATGTTCCTTTCCGGTCGCTCAGGGCCACCGGGGAAATGGTGCATGGGCTTCCCTGGTATTTGGCCTGCAGGCCGTCAAAGAGATCGGGGATCGGCTCGAACCCGAAATGATGACCTTCAGGGGCCGCCTGACGCATGATCTCCAGGACCTCCCCCTTGTGGCATCCGATATCGATACAGGTGCTGTCCGGTCGACAGACCCTCCGGATCACTTGCCGGGTCTGGTGATCATAGCGCTGATTCCGGGTGATGGGGATCGGCAGCGCCTTGATCCATTGTTTGAGAGAGTGCCACATTGCTGGCGCGAAAATAGGACAATCCCCAGCCATTGCGAAGCCTGGTCGCATAGGAAGAGCGCCTCAGGGCAGCTTTTTCAAGCCAGTGGCCACCACCGAGGCGCTCCGATGGCATCAGAATCCGACCCGCAAGGCCAGGATCACATTCCGTCCCGGTGCCGTGATCCCCGAACTGTAGGGCCGATACCGGACATCCAGGATGTTTTCTACCCCGCCGCTCAGGGTGACATGATCCCTGACCTGCCAAAGTGCCTTCAGATTCAGGATGGACCAGGACGGGGCATAGGGTCGTCCTTCCTGGTCCGTGGCATAGAGGTAGTCCTTGCCCTGTTCGTCGGGTGCCAGGCGTCCGGCGGATACTTCCCCCTGGTACTGCCAGGTGAGGTCAGCCTGCCAGCTGCCCCGGCGATATTGCAATTGGGCCAGGGCACTCCAGGGTGCGGCATGGCGGAGCGGGGCGGTGCTGCCGTCCTCCAACTCTTCCTCCCCCTGTTGCCAGCTCCCCCGCAGGCGGACCTTGAATCCATAGGGCAACATCCCTTCCAGTCCACCCTGCACGCCCCAGACCCTGGCCTGCGCGGCATTCTGGAGGGCCTGGACCCGGCTCAGCTCGCCGTCGTACAGGACGGAATCCAGCCCGTTGAAGGTGAAGTCCCGCCTGACCAGCGCGTCATCCAGCAGGGTATACCAGCCATTGATGTCGATCTTCAGGCGTTCGCCAAAGGTTCGGGAGATGCCCAGGTCTCCGCTCCAGGCATACTCGGGGCGAATGTCCGGGTTGGGGACCACCACGAAGCCGGGCGTGGAGTCGAAGACCTTGCCCACATCGTCGACATTGGGACTGCGAAAGCCGGTGCTGCCCATGGCGCTGACCTGCCATCCGGCATTCCCGTTCCAGATGATACCGATATTCCCCGTCACTCCGCTGTTTCGTTGTTGGGCGGTTTGGAAGGGAAAGGCATAGAAGGTCGGGTCAAACGTGGCATCCAGGGTCACGTAGTTGTAGCGCAGCCCGCTTTCCAGCGTCCAGGTTTCTGCCGGGCGAAATTGATAGAGCGCATAGCCGGCCCAGGACGACCAGGTGGATCCATCCGGATAGCGACTGGGACCGGGGATGACCTCGCCGGTAGTGATGTCCTCATCCGATCCACTGGACGATACCGTGTTGAATACCCCTTCCAGGCCGTAGTTCAGGGTCTGTTTGGCATCCAGGGACCGGTGGAGGTCCAGGTTCAATGACCAGGCATCCACCGCCTCCTCGCGGAGGAAGCGGGTCGGTTTGTTCAGGTCGCGATCCCGGCGGCTTTCTTCGGAATACTGGTAGGCCAGGGACAGGCGCATATGGTCGTAGAACGGGTTGTCCGCCCGGTTCTCTGCCTCCAGATGATGCATCTGCCAGTTCTGGGGGCCATAGGTCCACTCCGCGGAGCGAAGGGTATTTCCCCTGGGCCGGATCAGGCGGTCATATCGCGGGACATCGCCCGTCGTGGAGAGATGGAAGCAATATTCGATGTCCCAGTGATCATTCGGCATGTAGCGGATCTTCTGCATGAGGTTGACCTGATGGTATCCACTCCCCACCTGGATGATGGGATCCGGGTTGGTGATGACGCTGTCCCGGCCATCCAGTCGCTGTACGTAGGATGTCCGGAGATACTCCTCCGGTCCGTGGCGGCCCATGCGCAGATCCTCGTAATCGGTATGGGTGGCGCTGGTCAGGAACGCCCATTTGCCCTTGCCGTAGTGCAGGTCGAGATGGACCGTTTTTTCCTGGCTGGCACTGGCAAACCGGAGGAAGGCCTGCCCCCTCAACGGACGATCACCGGTAGGGATGAGGGTGGGTTGTCGGGTGGTGAACAGCATGACCCCACCGATGGCATCACTGCCGTAGAGCAGGGATCCAGGGCCCAGGATGATCTCGGTCTGGTCGAGGGTCAAGGGGTCCAGGGCGATCACATTCTGCAAGTTGCCACTGCGGAAGATGGCTGTGTTCATGCGGACGCCGTCGACACTGATCAGCACCCGGTTGGCGGCAAACCCGCGGATCATCGGACTGCCTCCTCCCAGCTGGCTCTTCTGGATGAACACCTGGCCGGACATGCCCAGCAGGTCAGCGGCTGTCTGCGGATTCTGCAGGCGCACTTCCCCGGGTCGGATCACCGCCAGGGGTTGGGCGGATCGTTTCATGGGTTGCGACCAACGGGTGGCCGTCACGGGGATGGCACCCAGGAGGATGCCGGATTCCTGGAGGTGGACCTTGTAGTCCATTCCGGCCAGGTCCTGGAAGGCGATACGCCGGGTGTCATGCCCCAGGTAGGAAATGACCAGGGTGTCGGACGACTGGAATGGACTGATGTCGGCCTGGCCCCGATTGTCGGATATGGCGATCCGGGTCGCCGATGTATTGGTCACCGAGGCGCCGATCAGGGCATCCCGGGTGACTATGGATTCGATGGTGATGGTTTGCCCGCAGAGGGCAGTGGCGAGCATCATGCTGATGAATGCAAGCCAGATTCGATGGATGGTTGGCATCGTGGAAGAAATTGACTGTCATGAAAGAAAACTGCCTGGCTCTTGGGGCCGCGATTCAGCCGAGCGGCCGGGGAGGAGGGGTCAGCGGATTCATGACAAACTGGGCCGACCAGGTGCTGGTGGCCTCGGAAGGCAGCGCATGATGGATCCCCGGCTGGACCGGCGTGGCCGGCGGGTGGGCCGGTGGATAGAGCTGCTTCAGAAAATGGGACCAGTTCTGCTGAAGATCTGCATGCAATGGATCCGACCCCAACAGGCGGGCCATCAGATCATGCAATTGGGATTCGAAGACGGCTTCGTGAACATCCGCCCGGGCCAGGAGGATGAGACTGTCTTCCGTCTGATACGACCTGACGACATCGTACATCATGCCCTGGTATCGGAATTCCCCTTCATCCATCCATTGGATCCCGGGCAGGTCATCCATGTCGGTCGGGAAGGACAAGCGAAGCAGGGATTCCTCGGGAATACCGCTCCAGATGATCTGCTTCGCCTGCCGGCGGCACATGTCCTTGTACCATTTCGTCCCGGCGAAGTAAGCCAGGGACGGGAAGAGGATGGACACAGCCAGGATGGATGCCAACAACGGACGCATGGTCGAAAGATACAGGGAATCTGGTGTACGGTGTCACCGGTCGGGCCTATGACACAGATCAAGTCAGGCACTGCCACGCATCAACAAGGTCAAAGCGGGTTTGGCATAAGTTGCAGTGTTGGATCCCATGAACCGAATCAGAACAGGACATGAGGCCCACGCGACCTCATCACCATCAACCTCAAAACCGCCAGCAAATGGATCTCCGCACAACCTATATGGGTCTCGAACTCTCCTCACCGATCGTGGTGTCGGCCTGCTCGCTTTCCGAGAATCTGGAGAACATCCTGCACATGGAAGATGCCGGGGCGGGAGCCGTGGTCCTGTTCTCCATGTTTGAGGAGCAGATCCGGCGTGAGGATGCATGGATGGGTGATGATCCAGCCGGGTCGGGGCCTGATCAGCGGGAAGCCAGTGGCTATTTCCCGGAGGCGAATGAGTATCACATCAGTTCCGGGGCGTATCTGAACCTGATCCGACAAGCCAAGGCCAGAGTGGATATTCCCATCATCGGCAGCCTGAACGGGGTCAGCCATGAAGGATGGATCGACTATGCCCGCCAGATGGAACAGGCCGGTGCCGATGGCATTGAAATGAATATCTATTTCATACCAGCCAATGTGGGCATCAGTGCCCAGGAGGTTGAACGCCGGTACCTGGATATCGTCCGGATCGTCAGGAAATCCGTGACCATCCCGGTGGCGGTCAAATTGAGCCCCTATTTCAGCGCGATGGGCACCATGGCGGCCGACCTGCGCGATGCCGGAGCCGATGCGCTGGTGCTGTTCAATCGCTTCTACCAACCGGACATCGATATTGACCGTTTGCAGCTATTGTCCGATCTGCGATACTCCACGTCCAATGAGATCCGCTTGCCGTTGCTCTGGATCGCGATCCTGCACGGGCGAGTTCCGGTTTCCCTGGCGGGAACCAGCGGGGTGCAGACCGCCGACGAGGTCGTCAAGTATCTGCTGGCCGGAGCCGATGTGGCCATGACCGCTTCCGCCCTGTACCAATATGGCATCGATCACCTCGACCAGATGAACAAGGACCTGGCCCACTGGATGGAGCGCCATCAGTTTTCCACCATCGAAGCCTTCAAGGGCATGATGAGCCAGAAGAACATAGCCGATCCGACAGCCTACGAGCGGGCGAACTACATCAAGATCCTGGAAGGGCAGAAGTAAAATCGGAAGGCGGAAGTCGGAAGGCGGAAATCGGAAATCGGAAATCGGAAGTCGGAAGTCGGAAATCGGAAACGATCGATTCGTCAGGAATGTTTTTGCGCCTTAAAAATTTCGCGCTCATTGCGCCTTTGCGTGAAATGTCATTCATCCGTGTCATCCGTTCATCCGTGCAAATCCGTGATTCTGACAAAGTCGGAAATCGGAAATCGGAAACGATCGATTCGTCAGGAATTTCTTTGCGCCTTAAAAATTTCGCGCTCATTGCGCCCAGACGATACTGTCTGGATCCGGACCGCTCGCAGAGCTCGGGGTCCGGGCCTTTGCGTGAAATGTCATGTCATTCATCCGTGTCATCCGGAAATCCGCGCAAATCCGTGATTCTGACAAATGGGGAAATCGGAAGTCGGAAGTCGGAAGTGATCGATTCGTCAGGAATTTCTTTGCGCCTTAAAAATTTCGCGCCTCTTGCGTCCAGACGATACTGTCTGGATCCGGACCGCTCGCAGAGCTCGGGGTCCGGGCCTTTGCGTGAAATGTCAAGTGATTCATCCGTGTCATCCGGAAATCCGCGTAAATCCGTGATTCTGACAAATGGGGAAATCGGAAGGCGGAAATCGGAAGTCGGAAGGCGGAAGTAATCGGTTCGTCAGGAATTTCTTTGCGCCTTAATAATTTCGCGCCACTTGCGTCTTTGCGTGAAATCTCACGTAGTCAGAGTATCAGCCAAGAGAAAGGCGGAAGGCGGAAGTGCCAGATCCATCTTGTCATTCCCAGCGAGGTTCCGATTGTTAGGACCCGGTAACGATTCTCAAGAAATTCTAATATTTCTCTCTGTCCCCGGGAGCTGCTGAGAAGCATTTTATATACTTGATATATACTTCATACCTACTTGATACCTACTTGGTATATACTTCATTCTTACTTCATACCTACTATATTCCTACCTCATCCAGGGGTCATTTACCTTTCTTTCTTGTGTCATGTATACATCATTTCCGGTTGAAGGGCTCAGGAAATGTGTCCTTCCCTTGGAGGAGGATGCCGGGTACAGGGCAGGAAGGTCCACCGGCAGGGGTTGATAAAGGAGCCGGTTGGGGGAGCAGAGACTGTTTCATGAAGTGTGTCAATCATTCAAGAACTTGCACTGGGATCATTGATTGATGGAAAGCAAGGAGTTTGCTTTTGCAGCCCTTAAAACGGAAATGATGCGGTGAGTAGGGCAGGGAAATTCCCGTCCAATTGTCTGCCAGGCCGTCCTACAGATTGACCGTGACGGTGGCCGGCAGGGACCGCCCGTCGGAGGGCCGGATGTCCGGTCCGGAATAGAACTGCGGCCGTTTCGTGAAGTAACTCACATCAAACAGGTTATTCGCATTGACCTGGAGACGGATGTGGTCGTTCAACCGATAGCAGACATGTATATCCACCAGGTGATAGGCCGGAACAAGCCCTACTGCTCCACTAACGGAAGCGGATACCGTGTTCTTGGGATCGGCAAAACTCTCTGCCGTATAACTGTACAGGGCTGGCAGTTTCCACCGCCCACAGGTCAGACTCGCGCCATTGCGGCTGATCCAGGCCGGGGTACTATTTACATGGATGCCCTCAATGGAGACAAACTCTGTACCCGACCGATGATAGGAAGGCTACACATCCTTCTGAATGATTCAGAGGCACCCTGGACAAGTTCGCCGACTGGGCGGTCAACTGGTTTGAAGCGTTCTGGTATGAAATATCTGACCTGGAGTAGAAGTATTTGGACGGGGTAGCTACAGATCCGATGTCCGTTATAGGATTTTATTTGCCTTCATGTATGTGATTACATCATCATAGATCCCAGATTTGTTTGAAAATGTAGTATAGTTCTTAACAGTATTGAACCATTCTCGTGTTGATGGATTCCGATGCTTGAGGGCTGTTAATAGATCTCGATCAGTAATCAAAGGAGTGTTTCCTGTTTCGATTGCTTTTTCTAGAATGTTTTCGATCGCTACATCTATTACGGCATCGATATCAGCTCCTGAATACCCCGAAGTTCTATCTGCGAGGAGACGATAATCTATTCTGTCTATAGGCTTGTCCTTGAGTTTTAACTTCAGAATAGTCTCTCTTGATTCTTTGTCTGGAGGTGGGACGAATATGATCCTATCAAACCTTCCTGGCCTTCTCAGAGCAGAATCCAATTCCCATGGTGAATTGGTCGCTCCTATGATGAGAACTCCGTCATTGTTGTTTTCGACCCCATCCATTTCTGTTAATAACTGGTTGACTACATTTCGACCCGCTGAAGAATTAAAATTCGACCTTTTCATTCCAAGAGCATCGATTTCATCGATAAAAATGACTGCTGGGGTATGCTCACGAGCTAGTTGAAAAAATTCGTGTAAATTCTTCTCACTATTTCCTAGCCACATGGAAAGGATGTCGTTTATTTGCAGGGAAATGAACTTTGCTTCAATTTCTCCAGCAGTGGCTCTTGCAATAAATGTCTTTCCGCAACCGGGAGGGCCATACAATAAAATTCCACCTCCTATTTTCTTTCCATATTTCTCGAACAGTGATTTGTTTTCAAGAGGTTTTATGATTTTAAGGCTGATTTCTCGTTTTACATCACTCATTCCTCCCACATCCTTGAATGTTTCTTTCGGCTTTTGTAGGAATGGTGTCTCTTTTTTATCCCCGGTGCCGTCTACTTGAGAGACTCTGAATAGAGGATCCAGGTCTTCATCAAGAAAGCCAGGGTTTCTTTCAATGATCATTTTATAGATATCAGAAGCTCTATCTTGCTGTTTTAACTTTATCAATAGTTTGCATATAGTGATGAGTCCTTCTTCAGAAAATACCTCGTATTCAGGATAGTTATCAAGAATAAGTTCTGATGTTGACATTTTATTATTTTCAAAGTAGTGCCGAATAAGGCTCTCTACTGCCGGGATATAGGTGCGATCTATATCGTGAATATCCTTACTTAGTTTAAATAGTTCCTCATTATATGTGAGCCTGTCAATACACATTTTTGCGTGTATGATCTTTTTTAACTCAAGGTTGTTGGGACTTGACTGAAGGGCAAGCTTGAGGGCTTCTATTTCGTTATTCATTCTGGTGTTATTTAAATGCAATTTTTAAAGCAAATAGAAAGGCATAGATCAATGAAAGTAGTAAGCTAAGCATTCCAAAGAATTTCATATTTTCTGTGCTGATCAATAAAATGAGTACTGCGATGAGCATGAATATTGCAAAAGCCGTTTTCCCTTGCTTGGTTTCTATCTCGAAATACGATATACTCGTAAAAAGTATAAACAAAAATCCGGCAATTGTTCCATATACCGTTATCAAACTGGAAGCTGTCGAATAGACCAGGGGCACCACAACGGCGGCACATGTTACGACCACGATAAAAGTATTCGACATATATTTTTCTTGTTTCGATAGTAAAAATTTGTAGGCATGGTGTTTTCTTATGATTGTATAGAATAGAGCAGTTCCGGACCATGTAATGAGGAGATACAATAAGCCAAATACTCCCCAGAGAAGGGCTGCTTTCCAAAAAACGATCATCAGAATGATTGTCCATGGGGTCCATTTGATTTCAAACCTCTGGAACCCATGTGAAACAAAAAATCGCACAAACGGATTGTTGTTCTTTAGTATGAAGAGTAAACTTTGTTTGGCATTATTATCAAATGGATTTTCATCCAGGGCGTTAAAACTCAATTCCTTTAAAGTTGATAGATTGGGTCTATCTTCTGGTTTTAAATGTGTGTATAGGTTTTGAAGCAATGTTGATCTTGGGTGTAGATCTAATCCTCGTTTTAATGCAATGCTGGCTTTTTTACTTTCGTGCTTGGCAATATGGATTGCTGTGCGTGCGAATATATTATATTCATCTTCCGGGTATTGTTCTTCTGATATGCTCAGGTGATAGTCAGATTGAACGTAATTTTCCATTTGCAAGTAGATGCTAGCTGCCACTGTATGATATTTTCCTTCATTGGGTTCTAGTTCTATTGCTTTTAGAATATATTCCAAGCCTTCTTTGTTCTTATTCATTTTGTTGCATACGCTTGACATTAGATAGTAGAGGTTGGGGTTGTTTGGATGTTCATTGAGTTTGGCAAGCGTAAATTCAAAAGCTTTATTATAATCATTTAGACTTAAACAACAGTTCGCATATAAAATGCAGAAATTGGAGAGATTAAAAAGGTTTGGTTCGTCCACTAATTCCTGTAATGTGTCCAGGGCCAGTTGATACCTCCCAGTTTCATAAAGCAATTGAGCCTTATCGATCAATTCAAATTGATTCTTAAATGTGTACATTATTTTTAGGGATTAGCTGTGTTTTTTTTGTATTTTAAATAATATCGATAGGCAATCAACTTGGCTTGATTTGACCGATATGTTCGTTTAATGCATAGGGGTTGCCTAGAGTTGTTACTAAATTCATATTTTCAGTAGTGCGTAACCTGAATGGTTATTTACTGTTGACCAGGTATTCGAATTCTCTTGCAGGCAGGATGATTGATCTGAATGGTTAGCATGTTGAACAGTTCCCTGCTATATATTGTGATTGTCGGTGTAGATGCCATTATTGAACTCTTGTATTAACGATGAATAGCCATTGAGACCGTTGTTGATAACTTTATGGTGACAAGATGCGACTGACGGTTGATAGTAAAGCCGGAGGTTCAATGGTTAGCCCTGCCTTCACCTTTTCTTCAACAGTTTGCATTTCGATTGGATGTTTTCAGGTGGCAAGCCCATTCCAATGCGGACGAATTGCTCCCTTTGATTTCAAGTATGATGCCAGCATTTCTCTTGTTTCCTTGAGTCTAAAGATCGGAATTTTCTGTTTTCCTATTCGCATACTTGACAAATTTTGGTCTCTGGCTATCAAGAACATATGTGGTGATAGGCCTTCTGTAGTTGATGGGATAGGTTCCGTATACGGTTTTTCGCATAGCACTTTCTTGCTGTGTTCCCGTTGATTCTATGTCCAGAAATTGGCACCACGATGTGTTATATCCAGATGGGTGTGGTGGACAGCCGTCCTCTACCAGGCTACTAGAGCCAATGAGGCGAAGATGGTCATGATATCCGTGGATCTTCTCTTTTCCTTTCCCCACGTCTTTTGCTAACCATTTTTATTGGAGCCAGCGGAAGCCTGGGGACAGTGCACCGTTGAACGAAACAGGTGCGCCGGGCCATTTCATTCGATTCAGCTGTACAATGTTTTGTCATGAATCAATACACCTTCCCGGTATTGAATGGATGACCAACGAGTACCAATTGAACGATCAGTCATTTATGTCCACATCTCCATTCATCTTCCCACTGCCGAACACTTGGTTGTATTCCCCGTCCTGGATACCGTTTAGCTACAGGCCGCACTATAGTCCTTCAGCATTTGCTCGAAGAGGGACAGCAGAAACCCGGGTCTGTTCATGAGGGTGTTTGTCTGGATGATCGAATGTTCATGGGGCTGGAACACGTACACTAGATAATTAACCCTTCGGGTCATCGTCAGTATGCCGATGTTCCTCCCTGTAAGTTACATCCATGTCCTGATCGATTGCTTCGGTACCGGGAATCTTCACTGAGAATCACAAACGGCAGTATCCTGGGCATTTGCGCAGCCCATGGATCCCGATATGGCTACCGGTAATCCAGGACTGACGGAATGCGGGATCCACCGGATATGGGGGATGGCGTTCATGTTCATCCTCATCTCGCCAGCCAGAGCGACATTGGCGGCGTCATGCCTGTCGGATGGGCACTGATGTCTTCAGGATCCATCAGCACGATCCATGGGGTGGCTGGGAAGCAGGGGGGGCTGTGTGTGCAGGACAATCATCATGACACCATTCCCAATCCCACCAGCTTGTCTAAATGGTGATCCGTCCTTGCTAGAGTGTTGATTCGTGAGTATCTTGATGGGGAGAACCGCTTCCGGCTGAATGTCGTAAAGACACCTTATATCAGGTGTTTGCGCAAGTTTTGGGCGGATGTAATAGGGATAAACGACACGGGAGTGTCGTAAATACTGATGTTACCAGCAATTATAAAATGACTACAGAGCAAGACATATTATTGACCAGAATACAAAATTGGTATCAGACGAATTGCAATGACGACTGGGAACACAGCTATGGTTTTACAATCGAGACAATTGACAATCCTGGTTGGACAATTAAAATTGATTTATCTGAGACGCCACTCGAAAACTTGCAATTTGAAAGGAATATTGACAACGGAAGATTCAACTGGATGTTTATCAAAACAAAAGACAAAACATTTGAGGCTGCTTGTGACCCGACAAAACTAAGCGAAGTATTGAGAATATTTCTTGACGAGATTATTCCCAACTACTCAGACAACGATTTTCATTATCAAGTTTATATTCCATTGACAGGTGCTCCGACAAATGTGTGGCGACTTGCCAACGCTAAAATGTTGACAGAAGAAGTCCTGGAAATTGTAAACTTCCCAGAACTAAAATACGAAGACATAAAAGCGAAAAGCATTGACGATATTACCTTCAATAAAGAAGACATTTTTAATTACAAAACAACTTATTCGGTTGGTGACAAAATTAAAACTGAATTGTCTGAGATGTTTGACGGAGTGACGTTAATAGCAAAAGAGGAATAACTGCTGGTAACACAGGTTTTGCGTCAGCCGGCAGATATGGGTTTGGAGGCGATTGAACTATTGGTTACATTTGGAATACTCTGACGCAATTGAATCCTTATACCCGGCCGAACGCAAAGCCTGGGAACGTTAGGTTTCATGCAAGCGATGTAGATAATTAGACAATCGAATGGGAAAAGAATTTAAAAAGGAAATACAAAATCTTCTATTTAAGGAAGCTGCTTTAAGTAGCATGAACTTAGGTGTTGGTTTAACATTTTTAAGAAAATATAATTTTGCTCAGCTTGGGTTTATTTATCAAGCATTTTTCTCATTAAGTGTTGGAATAGAAAGATTAATTAAACTTATGATTCTTTATGAATATATTTATAATAATGACAATTACCCGCCCAAAAACTTTCTAAAATCTAAAGGACATGACATTGAAAAGTTATTTGAAGAAGCAAAAATACTTGCTAAAAAATACTCACAAGAACATTTAATAGACAAAATTGAAAAATGTGAGATCTCATCAAAAATAATTAAAAACCTATCTGATTTCGCAAAAGTTAACAGATACTTCCAACTGGACAAACTGTCTGGCAGTAACAATACGGAGGACCCAATTGCTAGATGGGATAGAGAAATTAATAGCTTAATTGTAATGAAACATTTTAATCCGAATACAAAGAATAATAGAGCTATGATTGAAATATCTAAACATATGGATGGATTTGCTATGTTTAGACATACTGATGAACAAGACAGAGAAATTAATGATGCACAAGATTTCATTTATAATTCAATTTCCTCTGTAACTAAGCAGAAATATGGTATGTTTTATTGCTATAAAATAATTAATGGTTTATGTGAGTTGCAAAGAAGTCAAAATTCACATTTACATTCTAATGCATATTTATATGAGTTTTACATGATCTTTAGAATGGATTTCAAAGATGCTTTACAAAAAAAATCATGGAATCCTCATTCACCATATAAATTTTAAAAGCACGAAAACCTAACAATGTATAAAAATAATAGCCGAGATAGTAGTAAATTCAAAGGCTTTAGCCCGCTTCAACTTTCTTGTAACTTGACAGGAAAGTGCCACGCAGTCGGCTACTATTCTTATACTAAACGTTGAGCAAGCCCAATTTTAATAATACCGATTACACGGAGACTGTTTTATAAAGTGTGTCAATGATCAAAGAACTTGCACTTGGATCATTGACTTATGTTGCTGTTGACTTTGATTTAGAAGCCTTCAAACTGATGTTATGTTGTGAGCAGCCCTGGGAAATTCCCGTCCAATTGTCCGCCTTGCCGCCTTACAGATTGACCGTAACGGTGGCCGACAGGGTCCGGCCGTCGGAAGGCCAGATGCCCGGACCGGGATAGAACTGCGGCCGTTTCGTGAAGTAGCTCACATCAAACAGGTTATTTGCATTGACCTGGAGACGGATGTGGTCATTCAACCGATAGCAGACATGAGCATCCACCAGGTGGTAGGCCGGAACAAGACCCACTGCTCCGCTGGCCGAAGCGGCTACCGTGTTCTGGGGATCGGCAAAGCTCTCTGCCGTATAGCTGTACAGGGCCGACAGTTTCCATCGCCCGCAGGTCATACTCGCTCCATTGCGACTGATCCAGGCCGGGGTACTTTCCACATGGTTGCCGTCAATGGAGACGTTCTCCGTACCCGACCGGACAACAGCGTTGCGGTACCGGGCATCGGTCCAGGCAGTGGAGGTGAAGAGTTGCAGGCTGGTCTTAGGACCGAGCACCCAGTCACCCTGGAGGAAGGCCTCCACGCCTCGGGTCTCCGAATCGCCGATGTTGGTCCGGCGGATGAGGAGGTCGCCATTGGCGTCCGTTTCTGCCAGGGTGCCCATACGGTTCCGGTAGTGGATCATATAGCCGGTGACATCCCAGCTGAGGAAGCGCCACTTACCCCGGAAACCCAGCTCCAGATTGTCTCCATAGGCATCCTGTAGGTCCTTGTCGGCTACCTCGTAGATGGATGCCGGCACAATGTCCTTGAACAACACGGGCCGATAGGCCTGGGACCAACCGCCGTACAGATTGATCCGTTTGGTCAGCTCGTACTGCGCCCCGGCCCCGAAAAGGGGAAAGCGGTGGTCGATGGTGTTGGGCAGATCCTTGTCGTCATAGTACACCGTGGTCCCCTTCATGTCCGTTCGGCCGTTCTCGATCCGGGCACCGACCTGGACAGAGAGGCGGGGTGTTACTTCTACCCGGTTTTCGACAAAGGCGGCCAGGTTGGCGGTCAGGTAATGCAGGTCACGACCCCAGCCGGGCTCGGTCAGGTCGAGGGTATAGTCGATCCCGGTCGTGCCCTTGCCCTGCTGCCGGCGGTGGAGGTCATTGTCCATGACCTGGATGCCGGCGGCGAGGTTGGCCCTTCGGCCAAAGAGATGCCATTCCTGGAGGATGCGGACTTCTGCCGTCAGGCTGCGGTATCGGTCGATATCCACCTGGCGCGGATTGTAGGTGCCGGTGGCGGTGACCAGGGTATCCGGTACGGTAGCCGGTTTGTCAAACTGGACGCTGTTGCGTTCGCCGAGGATGGCCGACAGCACTGCGCTGACCGTTGTATGTGGCCTCGGCTTCCAGTTTACCGTCAGGGAAGGGACATGGATGTCGGGGTTGTAGTAGTTCCGGTGGCGGGTGGCCATTTGCGGATCGGCGTCAAACTGGGCATCCGTCAACGGACCGGCCAGGTGAATGGTGTAGTCGGACCGGGTCCAGTCCAGCACCAGGCTCCATTCCGCCGACGGATCCCAATACAGGGAAATGCCATGTGCCTGGTAATCGGAATCGCCAGACGTCCGGTAGCCGCCGTTGTGCTTGCGGTTCATCCAGGCCGAGTACCGGAATGGGCCCTTGCCACCCGACAGGGCGTTATACGTGCTGACCAGACCGTAGGAACCCACAGTATGGATACTTTCGAAGGATACCCATCGGGCCGTGTCCGGCTTTTTGGTGACGTAATTCAACATGCCGCCAAACTGGGCGCCATACTGGAGGGAGCCTGTGCCACGAACCAGCTCAATCCGGTCGACAGCCTCCATGGGAATATTGTAATGACTGGCCGGATAGCCGTACATGTCGGAGTTGGTGATCACCCCGTCCTTGCGGATGTTGAACTCCCAGCCCCGATGCGGATCCAGGCCCCGAGTGGCGATGTTCATCTGGTTGCCCGTCCCATCCATGTCATAGACGAAGATTCCGGGCACCTTGGCAAAGACCTGGCGGGCATATTTTTCGGTCAGGGCTGCCGGTCGGGCAGTGAGGCTGATCACCTCGCTTTTTTTGCCGGAAAAAATGTAGGTGCCCTGCACCTCCGGAAGGTGGTCGGTATCCAGTTCAAGACGGGGAGCAGACACCATGATGGCGTCCAGTTGAGCGAGTTTGAGGGTGTCACTTTCGGTTTGTGCCGTAGCTCCCGCCAGAGCCAGGCAGAGGACCCCCGTCCAATACAGGTGGTTCATCAGTCGATGCTGTGGTCAACGGCCTCGCGGCGGATCGGTCAGGCGAACGGCAACCGGGACCTGCAACAGGTCACGGCCAGCTCACCGGCGGTCGTTGATGTTAAAAAATCGGTTTTGTATCGTTGTACAGGTCTTACCCATACAGGTTTTCCGTCATACAAAAGTCATGCCTGACCATCCACTGTGGCGAAGACGGAGCCTATGGATGGCATGATACCCATGTCGTGACGACCTGTGCAGACAGGATTAGACGCAGTGCCGAAAGCCGGGTAGTCCTGCATCAAGAAGCACCGCAGGGCCAGGGATGATAATGTGGTTTTACACAGGCGTTTGCTTTGGATGCACGAAGAGTATTGGATAAGACAGCCGGCAAAGAAAGGATGGTCCCGACCCACCGGATCCTGGCGGCCTGTCTGTCCCGGATGTCCCTAATCCAGGATAAAGAGTCGTGCCGCCCGAAGCGTCCTGACCATATGTGGTTGTCGATCATCCCCGACCATATAGATCATGCCGGCCTGCAAAACCATGGACTCGCCGTCAAGATGTTCGAGGAAGACCTGGCCTTCCAGGACGTGAACGACATGGCCTTTGACACACCAATGGTCAGCTTCATAACCCGGGCTGTACTGGGCCAGGCGGAGCCGGATGTCACCCTCCAGGATCTCTCTGATGGCGACCTGTCCTTTTTCTCCGGGATGGATCGTTTCGGGGAAATCTTCCCAACGGTAGGATTGGGGTTCAGCAATATGGATGTTCATCTGGATCAGATTGCAGGCAAGGGGATGACAGGCGTGGTCAGTTCGATCTGAATCCCGTCAGGATCATGAATATAGACCGATTTGAAATAATGGTGATCCTGAATGTGATAGGAAATCTCTCGTTCCTCAAACCGGGATACTGCATGGGTAAAACTGTCCTTGTCGACACGGAAAGCCAGGTGATCAAAACCGTGCCGGCCCATGTTTTCTACCCCGTTTTCCGATAGTCCCTTCAGAGGGAAAATGGCAATTCCCTGATTGCCGCACATCATCATGATGGGGTAGGGGTCCCACCCGGGCACGCGCACCAGCTCCAGTCCCAGGACATCACGGTACCGCTCAGCGCTGGTGTCCGGATGGGAACTCCGGATGGCGACATGGTCGAGGTGTTGGAGTGTGATCATGGATGCATGATTGTGGTGCTGCTTCTAATTCTTTCAATAATATGATTTAATTATTGGGATTCAGGAAGTCATGTTTTCTACAAGGTGCAGATCGATTTTCCCTTTGTTTTTACGTCGATTTGACCGCTGTGTTCGCAGAAGAAATGTGACAGATATGCCCATCAGTCGATCACAATGAATCGTTCGGAAAAGTGGATCTGATTGTCTTGACGAATCTGGATGAGATACTGTCCGGCAGGTTGGTCGCCCCGATACATCAGGATCCCGTCATGCGTCACGGTATATGGAAACCAGGCTTGCCGGCCAGAAGCGTCAGTGACCACAAGGTGAATTTCGTCAGGATCCGGGGATGAAAATGACAGTTGCGTCAATTCCTTCCATGGATTCGGCGTGATCCTGATTCCGGATGGGCGTGGACCAGCTGGCTGAATATTCGATGTGTATTCATCACAGTCCGTCATGGACGAGCCCAGACGGACAAACAGGTCATCGAAGTACGAATCATTGTCCGTGCCTGCCAATCGCGTGCCGGTCAATTCCAATCGCAGCGTCTGTGTTCCAGGAGGGATGAAGAGACTATTTTCCAACCTGGTCCAGGAACTGTTATTGGTGGATAAGGTTTGGCTGGAGTCTATGGGTTGACCAGAAGCATCCAGGAAGATCAACCGCATTTCCGGCAGATCGGAACCATTGAAATTGGAAAGCCAGCCACCGAATTGAACGGGGAACAGGCCACCCTGGATGGAATCCAGGTATGCCGTAAGATCCATATCCTGGTGACAACGGGCAAATGCACTTTCAGTACACAGTCCGCCGACCACAAAATATCGTTCTCCGGTATGAGGAGTGATCCCGTTGCATACATTGGCCGTGAGGGCTTCTACGACACCGTCGGTAATTGTCCAGAGGGCCAGGCTGTCTTCAGCTCCCGGATTGATCAATTGGTTTTCGGCCATCTGGGAAGATCCGGTTGTAAACGTCGCCATAGCTGACCAGTCACTCCAGTTGAATTCCCGGTCGCGGTACCGCACCCGCCACCAATAGGTTGTATTCTCTGCCAGGTTGGTGATTGCCTCATCGGTCAGGTCATCGCCCGCTTGAGTGTCAGTTTGATCATACCAGTTTTCATAATTTTTCCATTGGTCTTTTACAGGTGAGGCAAAGTCGTTTTCCTGGGCAGTCACCTGCCAATGACTTTGACCATGTACACTGTTCTCCATGGAAGAAAAACCGGTCGCCTTCAGCATGACGCAGTCCGGACTGACCATTTCATTGACAGGGAAAACGGGATACGGTGGTGCAACGGACTTTACGTTTTTCCGAATCACCAGAGAATCGCGGATATCATTGTCTCTCGCAGCAAATTTATTCCCCCTGCTGATGCGTTTTATGGTGATTTGGGGGTCGGCTCCAGCCGTCACGGCAACGGACACAAAGCCAAATTCATCCTGGGTAACCGAAAATTCATCGTAATCGAAATTGGGGTACTCGCCCCAATAGTCAATGGCGCCACCACCGGTAGCTACATTGATCCAGAGGTGTTTGTGATCCCGGGATTGCCCCCTGGAATAGCCGTGAGTATGACCAAAGAAATGAATACTTGGCTTGCCACACTTTGTGGAAAATGCTTCCAGGCGTTGAATAACCTCACCTGTATAGTCGGACTCGCCGGGTGTCCACAATTCTGATTTGTGCGGGTGGTGCAGTTGGGCAAAAACAAAGTCGACCGAATCTGCTGTGCAGGTTTGAGTTAGCAGGGTGTCCAGCCAGGAAAGTTGTTCCTGGTTGGTGAAGGGTGCATTGGAGTCCAGCCCAATGATGCGGATATTGCTGTAGTCCTTGTACCACCAGTGTTCTTCAAAGCCTGGTGTGCCATTTTCCGGCAAGCGAAAAAACTGAAAATAATAATCCGCATTGACTTCGTGATTGCCCAGGACAGGATACATGGGTATCCGCGCCAGGAGTTCTTTGGACGGCTCGAAAAACTGGGTTTGCCATTGCGCATAACTGCTGCCGGTATTCACCAGGTCGCCGGGGATCATGACCAGTGCCAGATGGTCGGTGATATCACCTCCATAGGTTTGTTCGAAATACTCGATGATTCCTTCCTCGACGACCTCGCGGAACTTGTCTGGATTATTGGCATCCTGTTGTACATCACTCATGGCGACGATATGGGTGTCATCTTCATGAGCAGAATGACCATGTGTTCTGAAGGAATAGATATCGGAATATGTGCCCAGGGTTTTTACGCGATAGAAATATGTGTTATGGTGATCCAGGTTGTCCAAAAGGACCTCATGCATTCTACTTTGATCGGGAGTTATCCAGAATGTTCCGGATGTATTGGAGCTCAGATTCGCATCTGTGCCCCATTCGACGATGGATTCATCCCCGCTATCTGTTTCCCACAGGATATACATGGAATGGGGTGTGGCGTCCTGGAGGTAGGGGCCGATGAGGATGTTCTGAGCCTCGATGCGCCATGTTGCAAGCAGAGTGATCAGGAAAACGAGTGGTTTTATTCCCCAAAATAGCAGATAAGAAGCACTTGAACGGGTCCGATTCCGATCGGGGATACGGTGGTTGATTCCGCCATTATTGGAACACAATCCGGATTGATGGGATCGACCTGGCATCAATTGATTCAGCTCAATAAAGAATATTGGATC
This sequence comes from Lewinellaceae bacterium, assembly GCA_020636225.1. Taxonomy (GTDB): domain Bacteria; phylum Bacteroidota; class Bacteroidia; order Chitinophagales; family Saprospiraceae; genus JAGNXB01. The sequence goes on from JACJYI010000003.1 coordinate 774,967, forward strand.
AATAATCCCTTTTCATCCCTCCATTTGATCCAACCGGTCGCCAATGGCTCAACATCATCATTCATCAGTTCCACCTGCATCCATTCGCCCCGGATCATGATCGGGTGCATGAGGTCGTAATCCACCATGACCTCCCCGGCATGGGCGAGGGGTTTGATCCGGACAGTACCGGGTTCTCCTTCCGACCATTCGACGGTGAACACGGACAGCAGGAAATCCGGCCATCCCAGGAACTGGCCGGCCGACCGGTCAACATACCGGGTCTCGCCGGTGAAGCGGTTGACCTCTACCTCGGCCCAGTCGCGGGTCAACCCGATCACCCGGAACAGGAGGATGTCATAGTCCGGCTTGAGGTGGGCGGGTGCCAGCCACGGGGGTCCCTGCAGGAGGTTGAGGACACCGTTCTCCCCGATCTCCATCACCAGACTGTCTTCCGGGGCATGGTCGTCGACGGGTTTGTCGGGATTCGGGAGGCCATAGAAATCCAGGCGCCGAACCCCGAAGAGGGTTGGCTTGAAGAACCCGAGGCCCATGGGTCGATCGGGGCTTGATTCCTGAAAGGACATGGGCCGGGTGACCGGTGGTGGATCGGCTGGCGGTGTGGAGGATGCCTGTCTGGATAACCGGAATCCCACATAGACGGCGAGGATGCCCGCCAGGATGGCCAGCAGGAGATTGAGTTGGACAAGGCGGGCAGAGGGGATCTGTCGGGCCAGGAAGAACCCGCCGACAAAGGCGATCAATGCGGCCATGGCCGCCCAAACCAGTACGGTGGCCGGACCGGCCATGCCCTGATCATCGGCCACTCCGGCCGCGGAGACGGCGAATGCCGTCAGGACCGAAACGACGGGAGTCAGGAGCAGGACGAAGATGCCGCGGCGGAGGTGATCGGACCAGGCCATGGCTCAGAAGGTGATATTGTGTTCGATGGTCTCTCCGGCCTTGACGGTGAGCGAGAAGGTCTTCTTGCTGGCCTTGTGCTTCCCCAGTCCGGCTACGGAAACCTTGTACGTCCCTGGGGTCAGGAGGAAGGTCTTCGGGTTACTGGAGTCGGAGGTATAGGTCCGGCCGGAAGCGAGATTCTTTCCCGTGGCCGGGTCGGCAAAATGGACCAGTGCATCCACCAGGCCGTCGGCGGAGGTTACCCCGATCCGCACGGTGCCGCTGAGGAAATCATGGCTGACCTCAACGGTTTCTCCTCCGGCGATGGTCAATCCGTTGATGCGGTGGGTGATGCCGGTGCCTTCCAGGCGCATGGCCGTCATCTCGATGTCGTAGGTGCCCGGGTTGACCTCCTGGTCATCCGGCCGGCCGTAGGTTCGGGCCGCGGCAGCCGATCTCTTTTCACCGGTCGGGTAGATGTGGACCATGGCATCCCATCCTTCTCCATTGTTGGTGGTGGTGACCCGAAAGATGCCTCCGTCAAAACTCACGTTCAGGCGGGTGACCTCTCCGGCAGGAATGGTGATGCCTGACAAACGAACGGGTTGGACGTCAGAGTTTTCCAGTGGACTGGCCACAATATCCCACGTGCCCGGGGGCAGGTACAAGCGGGCGGTATCCCCATAGGTGCGGGCCCCGTGGGTTGCGCGGGTCGCACCCGGTTTCATGGCCTGGATATTGGCATCCACCGGTTTGCCGTTCTTCGTCGCATAGACAAAGACATTCTGATCGGGCTCCACGACCGGGGCAGCAGTGGCTTCTTCCAGGACACCTTCGAGTCCATCGGCATCTTCGGCATCAAAATAGGATCCGTCGCCCGCTTCCGCGGCACAGCGCAATTGTTCTGTTTCGTCCGGCTTCAGGCCAAATCCGACGATGTGCAGGCGGAATGGCACGCCAGCCTCTCGTGCCGCGCGGACCACCGCACAGAGGTCCCCACCGCAGGATTCGATGCCATCGGTGACCAGGATGATGGTGGCTTTCTCGCCGGTCTGCTTCAACCGTTCGATGACCTCCAGCGCGGAAAAGGCAAGCGGCGTCTTACCGAGGGGTTTCAAGCCGGAAACGGCCTCCCGAAAGGGCTCCTGGTTGCTGGCGTCCGGTTCGAGCAGGAATTCGACATCATCACACTCCTTCGTTCGGTGTCCGTAGGCAACCAAAGCCACCGCCTGATCCGATGGAAGGTGTTTTCGTGTGGAGGTGAGTACTTCTGCCGCGATGGCCATCTTGGTTTTCCCTTCGATCTGACCCCACATGGAGCCACTGGCATCACAAATGAAATAGATCGGTGCGGGAGGACCCTCCTGGGCAATGGATGGGAGGGACCAACCGAACAACAGGATCATGCAGATCGCAGAAAGGCCTGGGAACTTCATAGGATGGTGGGTTGATTTCCCAAGTTAACTGATTTTTCCCGAACTGGACATCCAGTCCGAACCGGGAATCCCCGCAATGGTTGGCTATCACCGTTCCGCGATGCACGCACTGTCGCACAGATTGACCAGCGGATCAGGTGAACCAACCCCGGGCGATCAGGTAGGGGATGAGCAACCACAGCAGGCCTTTGACGAGGAAGAACAGGAATCCCAACCACCCGAGCCGTTTGATCCAGGCCACGGGCTTAGTTGGTGAGGACATGGTAGGTGCGGAATTTGGAATGCATGGGCATCGGCTTTCCTTCTTTCCGGGCCTGCTCCAGATCGGCAAATCCCCGCCGGTGACCTGTGATGAATGCTTCAGAGCGGGTCCAGGCCTGAAAGTGTTCCTCCGAGTCCCAGTAGCTGACGATGAGATAGTCATCCCCATCCTGGTTGGGCTTGAGGACATGCATGCGGTGGAACCCCGGCATCAGGTCAATGGCTCCCGCCCGGGTGGCGAAGAGTTCTTCAAAGCGGGTGACGTACTCGGGTGTGCAGGTGATGTTGTTGATGGCGACAAACATAAATGACGATTTACTTCGCCATAAATGTAATTAGACTAAATCTAAATAAGTGGCACGAAGAAGTAAAAAAGTTCTCCACATGCCCATCATCACTGCCGGATCAAGGAGAGGGAATCACCCTCCGGATGCATCAGGAACCAGAGACCGGCATGCAGGTGGCTGACGTCCAGTTCCACCCCACCACCGGTTGAAGATCCGGGCAGGGTGACCCGCCGGCCCAGGACATCCACCGCCGTCCAGTACCGGGCATCACGTGCCCCGGAAACCATCACCCGGTCCGTCGCCGGGTTCGGAAACAGCGTCAGACCGGGGCCAGGGTCTGTCGGCTCATTCACGGAAACGATCTTGCCATCACCGATGTGGACACCGCCGGCTACTGTGCCGGCCAGCCATTGGTCCTTTCCGGCAGCAGCAAGACAAGTGATGCGTGTATCGGCAAATGCATTTTGCGTGAGTTTCCAGGATTGTCCCCCGTCCTGGGTCAGATAAACACCTTCTTCGCTTGTTGCCAGGATAGTTTGACCATCCAGTACGAGTAGTTTTCCGACCGGGTCAGGAGGCAATGAGGGGAGTGCTGTCCACAAATTGACCGTCGGGTCACAATGAAATATGCCTTTGTTGCAACTCAAAAACACATGCTTGCCATCAGGGCTGCTTTGGAGATCATTTGGAGTATACGTGAAAGGCAATCCCGTATTATATGGCTGCCAGCTGGCCGTAGTATCATCAACAGGGGTGATGAATGTGCCAAATAAAGTGGACGCCAGCAGAAACTGACCACTTCCATTCCATTCCACAACTTCGAGCAGTGTGCTACCGATCGAGCCTGGTAATCCCTGATCATAAACATGCCATGTATTCCCCTGATCAAAAGATGCCTGGACCTTCAATGTAGGATTATAGGCCGCTATGAACACCTTGTTCACAGGATCGGTCACCAAATCCCAGATGAACAGGGTATTGGATACTTTTTCCCAGGAGAGTCCATCATTCACCGAGCGATAAGCACCACTATTCTCAGACCAGGTAAACAGATATGGACCCAAATCACTGAATCCGGACATATCATCGTTTTCAAGACCTGCCTTGACCTGGTTCCAGGTCTGCCCATTGTCGATTGTTCTGTAGATGAAGTTATCTGTAGCTGCTAAACTGAATCCCTGATCAGAATTATGATACAGTCCATTGATAGTCGTGGCGGGCATACCGACATTGACCCATTCAGGATTTTCCGGATCACTGGCCTGAAAAAGGCCTTCACCTTTGGCTCCGCCAACATAGATTTCGCCCTGCCCTCCTGCTACAGCAATAAACGTGCATGTTTCCGGAAGACCTTCACCAGCAACTTTCTTCCAAAGAAGGCCATCGACAGATGATTTGTATACCCCCATGAAACCACAAGCAGCGTAAACTTCTTCAGGACCACGATCATCAATATCATAGATCACCAGGTTATCCGATAGCTTGGACCAGGTGACGCCACCATCCGTACTGCGGAAGTTCTCTGCTCCTGTACTGGCCAGAAAGGTTCCGCTGACTCCAATTCTATGGATGAGACTGACATCCTTCTCTGCAGTCATCTCGCCGTTATTCCATTCAACCCATGATGTTCCGAGATCGGCACTCGCCCAGATGCCATGATCTGTGGCCGCGAGGAAATATCCCGTACCCGGATCGTATTCGAGATCAAAAGTGTTATGGACCAAATCGCTGTTTACCGGGGACCAGGTCTTGCCATGGTCTTCTGTCAGGTAGAATTCTTTTAAGCCACCAAGAAGCAACGCAACGCCTTCTTCTGAAGGGACAAGATCCAGGATCCAATCAGACGGGTATTGGACGTCTTCCCAGGTGATACCAAAATCCGCGGAATGACTCAATGCACCGAGCGCGCCAATCATATACACTTCATCTTCTCCGGCCTGGACTAATTGAACGGGTAGTAAATCGGCAGTATTAAACGACAAGACCGGGCTCCAATCCGGCCCTGGCCCTAATCCTCGAAAGAGCTGAAGTCGTGATATGGCCAGGATCTGACCATCCGTGGGATGAATAATGAGTGCATCACAATCCCCACTAAATGGCCCCCTGGTTTGTGCCCAGGAGATCTGCCCTTGAAGTGTGATCGCACCCAGGAATATGGAGCAAACAAATAGAAGAAGAGAAAGGAAGCGAAACGAGGAACGGTTTGGCATAAGGGATGAATTTGGATTCCACCCTGCCAAAACGCATTTAACCCAAGCAATGCATCGAAGATGTGCTTCAGGCAGGGGGGATTGATCCTGAAAGATAGACTCTTTGCATACAAAAGGCAAGATGCTTTCTTGTAACTTGGTCGAAGATCCCAACAAAAAAGTCGCTTTCCATGCTCCCATATACCCCTCTGCCTTTACGCTGCTGCGCCATCATCCTTGTGGTGTCAGCCTCCTTGTTGCCGACTTCCGCCTCCGGTCAAACCCCCAACCCCTTCATCCACATCGACCAGTTTGGCTATACGCCCGAAGCACTCAAGCAGGCAGTGTTGAGCAATCCGATCACCGGATTCAACAGCAACCTGTCCTATTCCCCGCCGGGTGCCGAAGAGATATATCTGAAGGAGGTAGAGACCGATCAGACCGTAGGCTCGTTCTTGATCGATGCCTGGCAGAACGGAGACACGCACCCTGCTTCCGGCGACCAGGGATGGTGGGTCGATCTCTCGATTCATGAAACGCCAGGTCGCTTTTATCTGGATGACGGCCAGGGGCATCGTTCCGCCGAGTTCACCGTCAGCACCGACCCCTACCAGGAGGTGATGCAGGCAGCAGGCCGGGCATTCTATTACAATCGATGCGGGTTCGAGAAAAAGCCGCCGCATGCCGATCCCCGGTGGTCCGACGACCTGGACTTCCAACAGGAGGCCCAGTGCCGGGATGTTTCGGATCCCCTGAACCAGGCCCTGTGGAAAGACCTGCGCGGAGGGTGGTACGATGCAGGCGACTACAACAAGTATGTGACCTTCGCCCATCGGGCCGTTCACGACCTGCTCTGGGCCTGGGAGGAAAATCCGCAGGCATTTTCTGATGAATGGAATATCCCCGAAAGCAACAACTCCTTTCCGGATATCCTGGATGAACTGAAATGGGAGCTGGACTGGCTGCTCAGGATGATCGAACCGGACGGCAGTGTCCACATCAAGATGGGAAGCGCGAACTACAGCGAGAATGTCCTGTCACCTCCCAGCCTCAACCAGGATCCGCGGTATTACGGACCGGTATGCACTTCATCGACGATCGCCATGGCCTCCATGCTGGCCCATGCGGCATTGGTGTACCGGCAGATCGAAGGGTGGGAAGGGTATGGTGCACTGCTGGGCACAAAAGCCAAGGCCTGTTTCAGTCAGGTGCTGCCGGCCTTTGAGAGCAATGCCCTGGAAACGGATTGTGATGACGGGTCCATCGTCGCCGGAGATGCGGATTGGGATGAGACGGAACAATGGAATGCCGCCATCACCGCAGCTGTCCATCTGCTCGACCTGACGGGCGACCCGACCTATAACGACTTTTTCCTGGAACACTATACCCAGGCAGAACCGTTGGGGGGATTCTGGGGGCCGTATTACATGGAATTGAACAGCGCGTTGTTGCATTACACCACCTTGCCCGATGCCGATCCGGTCGCCTCCGATGCCATCCTGGGTTCCTTTTCCGCCGCCGTGTCAAACAATTGGAATGACTTCTACGGACAATCGGACGGGGAGCTTTACCTCGCCGGCATGCCGGACTGGTCCTTCCACTGGGGCAGTAACCTGCCGATGGCTGCCTACGGTACCCTGAACCTGCTGGCGGCCCGCTATGCGGTCAATCCCTCCGCGATAGGGCCCTATGTTCAACGGGCTGCCCACCATCTGCACTATTTCCACGGAGTGAACCCCCTGGGGATGGTGATGCTGTCCAACATGTACGAGGTGGGCGGGGATTTCGGCGTCAACCAGATCTACCACACCTGGTTTGCCGATGGCACGGATTGGGACCATGCCATCGATTCCCCGTATGGACCGCCTCCGGGATATGTGACCGGTGGGCCGAACAAGGATTTTTCGGTCACCACCATCTCACCGCCTTCCGGTCAACCGCCGATGAAGAGTTATCTCGACTTCAATACCGGATGGCCGGACAACTCCTGGGAGATCACCGAGCCGGCCATCTATTCCCAGGCGGGTTACATCCGCTTGCTGGCCCGGTTCGTGACTGGCGATCCGGGTGTGCCGATCGATGAGGTGGCAAAGGGCCAACAGTCGGACCTCAGACTGTTTCCCAATCCGGCCAGTTCTATGGTATTGCTTTCATCTCCAGCCCGCCACTCCGGGGTGTTGATCGATATGCTCGGTCAGGTACTCAGGACCATTCCAGAGGGGGGGACCCATGTGGATGTCTCCGATCTTCCAGCCGGGATGTACCAGCTCTGTTTCCCTGAAGCACATCTGCCGATGTCTATTCAACGATAAGGGCTAAAAAAAAGGGGTGCCAGTTGGCACCCCAGATCTTGCGAATTCCAATGGAACATCAGGGATGAACGTGGAATTCCACGGTTTCGATCTCTTCTGCTTCACCATCCGTTTCACCCCAAACTTTGGCTTCCAACACCCAATCCGAGTGACCGGTAATGCCGTTGGCAACCGACAGATCGAAGGTATCTTCAAATGTGTAGGATCCACTGGTGGCATGCACGTGGGCATCTGTCGGCATCCGGTACACTTCCACCAGGGTCGATTTATTATAAATCCGCACCTGAATGTGGTGTACGGTTCCTCCAGCGTGATCCTCAAATTCGACCTCGATATCCAACACATCATCGACGTGTTTGGCGTCTGTGTTTGGAGAGTGAATATGTGCATGATACTCATGGGTTGGATCCGTTGAATCCTTTTTACATCCGGAATTGAGGACGAATGCGCTCATGGCAAGCGCCAGGTAGATATAGCTTTTCATCAGTGATTTGATTTGTGTTGTTAAAAAAACCAGCCCAGGTTGACAGACACCCGTGTACGGGCACTGACTTCTCCGGCACTGAAATACTGAAAGACGGGCAGTTGGGCATTGATCCCAACCGCCAGATCCGAATAGGTGCATTGCAGCCCGAGGCCACCCAAAACGGCCATCCCACCGGTGCCGTGTACATCCTGTCCATTCCCGTACTGATCGGTTTGGACCCATTGGAATGACCCGGATATCCAGGGAACAAACTGTAGCCTGTTCGATCGCAAGCGATTCACAGCCAGGATCCCGGTGGCGGATGCTTCCTGTCCAAACCGATAGCCGTCCGTAGTCGGCGCATATGCTTTCCATTCGGCCTGCAGGATATAACTCAGCCAACCGGCATTGACATTGAACTGTGATTGGACCGACCAACCCCAACTTCCTTTACCCGGATTGAAATTCTCAGGTAATTCCCTGTCATGGATGGTTGGATCGTAGGAACCAGTAGGCAGTATGACACCTCCTCCGATCTCCAGATATCCCGACCGTGTAGCATTGTCCCGCTGCCAGGCGATCCAATGACCGGTTATTCGGGCATCACCGATTCCCTGGATGCTCTGGTGTCCCAGGCGCCCATCCCGGCGGTTCGAGTGGTACGGAAGAGCAATCTGCCCGTAGAAACTTTGTGTCAATCTGTGCCGAAACACCAGATTCAAGGATAGAAAGTGGTCCCTGGTTCGGATCTCTGATTCGTTTGCAGTTTGAAATCGTTGCAGGAAGCCGGTCATCTGGATGGAGTTTCGGGGCTGAGCCCAGAATAATCCGATACCAGATGCTCCCGACCCACAACCGCAAACATCGCAAGCCAGCAGTTGAATTGGCAGAAAGCCGATCACCAGCAACCAGAAAAAAGGTTGTGGTTTCATCATGCAGAAATAATGGAAGGAAGGTTCAGTTGTTTCTGATCTCCAGGATTTCTGGTGGCTTGCCCAGGTCGACGATCACCAGTCGGGTGGTCAGCACAAGAACGGTTTCCATCAAGGGCAATGCACCTGTGGATACCAGATTTTGGGAGGCGAACTCGACACCCAGTGTGAACAAGCTTTTGGAATCGGGTTCAGGAAGGGGCAGTACAGGATCCTGTTGTGATTGCCCGGCTAACTGTGCCGATAACGCACATTTTCCACGACATTTTTTTTCAGGCTGGTTAAGATTGACACAGGATCGCTGGATGATCGCCTCCCGATGAACCATGAAAGCACCGATCTTCAATAGATCACTGCTTGCCGAAAGGCAAATCAGGGACATGAAAAAAAGTGCAGTTCCTGTTTTCATTGAACATACAAACATAATTCATTCCACTTACGAATGATCGTTTCGCAGAAAGATTACATATACTCAGTATACTCAGGACTGTACATGAACTCCTTGATCGCCGCCAGGCTCAGGTCATCCTCGGCCATTCGGGTCAGCCCCTGGTCGATGGCCACCCGGGTCACGGCTTCCGCGATGCGGGCACTGACCTCGCGAATTCTGGTCAGGGCAGGGTAGATCCGGCCAGCCTCCATCTCCTCCCGGCTGACCATGTGGGAGACCATCCGCGCTGCTTCCAGGAACATGTGGTCGGTCACCCGCCGGGCCTTGCAGAAGGCTACGCCCAAGCCGACACCCGGGAAAATATAGACGTTGTTGCCCTGACCGGGATAGTAGGTCTTGCCATTCAGGGTGACAGGGTTGAACGGACTGCCACTGGCAAAGATGGCCCGCCCGTCGGTCCAGCGGTAGGCCTCCTCGGCAGTGCATTCTGAATTGTCGGTCGGATTGGACAGGGCAAAGATGATCGGTCGGTCACGGAGGGAGGCCATTTTCTGCAGGACCTCCTTCGTGAATTTTCCGCCCTGGCCAGATACGCCGATAATGGCTGTCGGCTTCAGGATGTCAATGGCTTCCTCGAAAGTGTCCACCCGCTGATGCTCATGCGCATAGGGCAACTTGTGGTGAGCCAGGTGTTCCCGTTCCGAACAGACCAGGCCCCGTGAATCGACCAGCCAGCAATGTCGTCGGGCGTCTTCCAGGGTCAACCCTTCCTCGACCAGGGCCGCGCAAATGATGTCGGCAATGCCGACACCAGCCTCGCCGGCACCCAGGAAGAGGAACCGCTGATCCACCAATGCACCACCGGAGATCTTCATGGCAGAGAAGATCCCGGCCAGGGCGACGCTCGCCGTTCCCTGGATATCGTCGTCGAATAGGCAGGCCTTGTCCTTGAAGGTATGGAGCAGATGGAAGGCATTGTCCGTAGCGAAGTCCTCCAGTTGGATCAGGACATCCGGGAAGACCTCCTGGGCGGCATGAATGAATTCCGTCAGCAATTCTTCATAGCGATCACCCTGCACCCGTTCGTGCAACAGGCCGAGATAGAGGTCGTCATTCAACAGTGTCCGGTTATTCGTGCCCACATCGATCACGATGGGCAGGCATTGGGTCGGATGAATGCCCGCGCAAGCGGTATACAGGGACAGCTTGCCAATGGGAATGCCCATGCCATACACCCCGAGGTCACCCAGCCCGAGGATGCGTTCACCATCGGTCACCACGATGACCCGAACATTGTGATGCGGCCAGTTGTGGAGGATCTGTCTGACCCTCCCCTGGTCCTGCAGGCTGATGTACAGGCCGCGGGACTGACGGAACAGATGCCCGTAAGACTGGCAGGCCTTGCCCACGGTGGGCGTATAGATGATCGGCATCGTCTCCTCCAGGTGATCGATGACGGTGCGGTAGAAGAGATTCTCGTTCCGATCCTGGAGGGCGACCAGATAGATATACCGCTCCAGGTCATTCGGCTTGACGTTCAGATTCTCCAGTACCCGCCGTTTCTGATGGTCCTGGGTGAGTACCCGGGGAGGGAGCAAGCCCCGCAACCCCAATCGATCGCGCTCTTCCTCTGTGAATGCAGTTCCTTTGTTCAGGACGGGATCATGCAGGACCTTGACACCGCGCTGCATGGGGACGGTAACCGATTTCGATTTCACGGCGATAGTTTCGTGCAAATTACGCCACTTCCCGTTCGTATGAACCCTGGAGGACATTGATCCTTCTCACGGGGACAAGCAATTCCTGTCATGACCTGGCCTGTCAGGATGCATCCTCGGCACGGCCCATCTTTCGTTGGTTGAATGCCTCTGATTCGCCGCGGGGGATGGACAGGCTTTGCCAGGCCTCCCCCCGGATGATCCGGGCGACATAGACCATCTGGCCGATGTGGTAGGCATAGTGGGCCAATTGCCGGACGATGGCCTGCTCCACCGTGTGGGGCTCGGCACGGATCAGGATGGTCCGTTGCAGATCCGCATCGCTCAAGGTGTGCAGTGTGGACAACAGGCAATTCCATCCTTCCGCCCAGCGGGTCATGATCTCGTCCCGGCGTTCCAGGATGTCCTCGAATTCACGATCCCGATCCCGCCAGTCCTTTTCGCCATCCGACGTCAGGAAATCTGTCCATCGGGACAGCATGTTGCCCGCCAGATGCTGGACGATCACCGCCAGGCTGTTGACGCCCGGGGCCGGCTCCCAGGTCAGGCGGTCATCGGGTACCTGGGCGAGGGCTTTTTCGCCCAGTGTGCGATAGGTTGTGAATGTCTGGATGGCGAGGGGCAGGAAAGACATGATCGGGAGTTTGTTCCGGCACCATTCCGGATGGTATGTGAACCTAGGGTGACAGCCGGGGATGACATGGCCAAAGGTATCTTATTTTCCGGGTGCAGGGTGGTTCACCTCCAGGATATCCAGCACGTCCTTGATCTGCTCCAGGTGCCGTTCTTCATGGGTGACGATGATCTCGAAGGCGTCGTTGAGGGGATAGACGATCATGCGGCTGGCCGGCGAATGGATGGTGACATTCGATTCGAGAAGGGGTGCGGCATCCTCCATCCGCGATTTCAGTTTGGCCTGGTGCTTGAGAAATCGATCGACCATATCCGCCGGCAGATCGGACTGACTGGGCTCCCAGATCGGAAAGGTCTTCATCCGGCGGCGCCGGTCAGGATGGACACCCTTCAGGACAAACCGCCCGAAAAATCGCCGGAGAAAGGGCAGGCGCCCATGCAATGGCAATCGGTATTCGCCAAGCACGATCTTGTCCAGCATCGGGAAGTAGCTCTGGTTGATGGTGATCAGGTGCTCCAGGATCTGGGCGACACTCCAGCTGTCCGGCGAAGGCCGGCGGTTGAGCGCTCGACCGTCCAGGTCATCGCAAATGACCACGATCGCCTGACTGACAGCGTCGATCCGCTGCTTCCAATGGTTGATTTTTTGTTCCATCTCCGTATGATTACCCTTAGAAGGATCATGTTACGGCTTTCTCACCAGGACACATCCCCATTGGGAAGGGACGGTGATCGGGAGGCGTTGGCCGTCAGACACAAAGGTAAGCCCACTGACCAGGTCGACGTACCGGCCGGGAGGAAGATTCGGCAGGTCAAGTCGCTGTTGATCATCCTGGTTGTTCAGCACCACGAACACCTGGTCGGCACCCTTCTTTCGCTCAAAGGCAAAGACATCCGCGATCGTGTCGGCCAGGATGGTCCGGTAGCTTCCAGTTTGCAGGGCGGGGTGCGCTTTGCGGATAGCGATCATCTTCTGCAGATGGCGGAAGAGCTCCCTGTCGACCTCCACGACGTCGGCGGGACGCCGACTCTGGTCGGGATTGGTCACTTCGTCCTCGTAAGCCAGATCCTCCCAGATCATGGGTTTCCGGCAATCCGGATCATTGGCGCCCCACATGCCCACTTCATCCCCATAGTAGATCATCGGTGCCCCGACATAGGTCATTTGAAAAATGGTCATCAACTGGAGCAGACGGAGTTCGCGTTTCGTCGGCTTTCTGGGGGAGTAGTCGGGGTTCTCCAGGGCTTTGGAAATGGAGAAATAGGTGCCCCAATCCCGCCAGGAGCCAATGCCGGCATTGACGATACAGGAGGCGATCCGGTTGACATCATGGCTGCCGAAAAGATTCATGGAAGCATAGGCTACCCCGGGAGGATAGAGGTCACGTAATTCTCTCAAGCGGCGATCGAATTCATCGGCCTGGATGCGCATATCCGGTGGGTACAGGAAAAACTCCGCACACGTAAAGGCGAAGTTGTAATTCATCTCCCCGTCAAATTCATCGCCCTGCATATAGGGTATGACGACCTCCGGCCTGTCTACGATCTCCGCGGTGAGATAGGCCTCGGGGTTCAGTTCCCGGACGTGCCGACGCCAGGTTTTCCAGAATGGATGTCCAATGCAAAAGGCGACATCCAGACGCCACCCATCGATCCCAGCCGCAGGTCCCAGTCCTTTCGGATTCATCCATCGATCGGTTGCCGCGAAGATGTATTCCCTTGGTCCGGCGACAATGCCTTGGTCGTCTTCGGCCAATTCGGGCAGGGAAAGGACGCCAAACCATCCCTGATAGGAAAATCGGGTCCCGGCAGTCGGGTCATCCCAACTGTTGATGATAAACCAGTCCTTGTATGGGGATCGTTGCTGGTGGGTCAGCACATCCTGGAAGGCGAAACTGCTCAATCCCATGTGGTTGAACACTCCATCAAAAATGATCCGGATCCCGCGTGCATGACACTGCCGGATCAATTCAAGGGCCAGTTCGTCAGCCTGGGTCCAGACCCATGTTGTCGGGTCCAGGGGATCTTCGGTCGCCATTCGTGCCCGGTCGCCCTCCGGGTCGGGTCCGAAATGGGGGTCGATATGGTGATAGGTGGCCCCATCATATTTATGCAGGGAGGGTGACTCGAACACAGGGTTGAGGTAGAGTGCCGTCACGCCAAGGTTCTGAAGATAATCCAGTTTGTCGATGATCCCCTGTAGGTCTCCTCCGTATCGGCGCCGCAAAAGGTGTTTCCACATCTCCGGCTCTCCGTTCTGGAGTTCCCAGGGTTGGAGCTTGTACCAGTCGCTGCCCCATGGACTGATCTCCCAGGCCTTTGGCATCTCCTGCGGATCAGCCCCCTTCAGCGAGGACAGGGTGGGGTCATTGCCGGGATCGCCATTGCGAAAGCGTTCGGGGAAGATCTGGTACCAGATGGCCTCCTTGGCCCAGGTAGGAACGAATTCGCCCGACGGCGCCGGAAGTTGGGCACTCAGCAGAAGGGGAGTACAAAGGATCAGGATCGTCGACAACCGGTTCATGCCCTGAAGATAGGGATCACGGCCAAATGAGCAGATGGATCAAAGGGGATGCCCGGGTCTGCGGACGGCTTTCCAGAGTTCGATCCAGAGCGTACCGGCCAGTGCCAGGAGTAGCGGACACAGGAGAGCACCTGGTTCAGGCGAATGAAGCCGGAAGAGCTGACTGATCGACGGGATGTACAGGATGGCCACCCAAAGCGCCAGGGAGGACCCGATGATCCAGGGAAGGAGGGTATTCGGCCAGCGGATGGTGTCCAGGATGGTCACGTGGAAGGATCGGTTGGCCAGGGTCAGGAACACATTGCTGAGGATCAATGTGCTGAAGACGGCCGTGCGGATACCCGGATCATCTTCGCCATGCCTGAACTCCAGATAACCGGCAAGGAGGCATGCCAGTGTGATCACGAATCCCTGGAGGAGGGTGACCCCCAGTTCTGGTCCGGTCAGCAGGTTCTTCCGCGTGGAATCGGAAGGCCGCATCCGGGTGGCTTGCCGGATCGGCTCATTTTCATAGATGATCGAGCAGGTCGGCCCCATAATCAGTTCGAGGAAGATGACGTGGACAGGGGCGAAGAGGGCATAAGGCAACCACCCCAGGAAAATGGGGAGGGTGACCAGGAGAATGATCGGGATATGGATGGAGATGATGTACCGGATCGCCTTGCGCAGATTGGCATGGATGCCGCGACCGATCTGGATGGCTTCCAGCATCTTCGACAGGTCGTCATCTGCCAGGATCAATCCGGCTGCACCTTTGGCGACCTCGGTGCCCCTGCGCCCCATGGCGATACCAATGTGGGCCGCCTTGAGCGCCGGGGCATCATTCACCCCGTCGCCGGTCATGGCAACGATCTCGCCGGCAGATTGCAGGGCCCGGATGATCCGGAGTTTGCTGTCGGGCCGGACCCGGGCAAAGACATGGACACCCTTTACGGCGTCCACCAGGTCGGCATCCGAGGATCGGTTGATGTCATCGCCGGTCAGGATCGGTAAAGGGGGAATGCCGACCTGACGGGCGATGGCCGATGCTGTGGCGGGGTAATCCCCCGTGATCATGCAGACCTTCAGTCCTGCTTGTTGAACATCAGCGATCACCCCGGGGATATGGGCTTCCGGAGGATCCGACAGGATGGTCAGTCCCATCCAGGTGAAGGCGATGTCCTCCTGTCGTGCCGGCAAGGAAGGCTGGTCCCAGTGCCCCCGGGCCACGCCCAATACACGATAGCCCTGGCTGGCGAAAAGCTCGGCTTCCCGTAGGGCTTGTTCCCTGGTGCCTTCATCGACCGCACAAAGCCGAAGGACTCCTTCTACGCCTCCCTTGCAGGCGATCCGACGATCGCCTTGGTCATTGCTCCACAGATGGGTCATGACCGGGGGTTGGCCGGACAGCGGGAATTCGTGGAACATCCGGAAGGCAGGGCGCTCATCCGTTACCCCGCTCTTGGAATAATGCTCGTGGATGGATTGTTCCATCGGGTCGAAAGGAGCTTGCTCGCTGGCCCACATGGCCGTGTCCAGTACCTCGGATGCAGGGGAGGAATGACCATAGTCCAGGGCCTGTCCGGTACGGGCATCCCACACGTGGACCACCTGCATCCGGTTGCCGGTGAGTGTGCCGGTTTTGTCGAAGCAGATCACCGTCGCCGCCCCCAGGCTTTCCACCGTCTGAGGTTGGCGGGCGATGATACCATGACGGAGCAGGCGATATGCCCCCATGGCCATGAAGGTGGTCAGGGCGACCGGGATCTCTTCCGGCAGGACGGACATGGCCATCGTCAATCCGTTGAGTAACCCATTGATCCAGCTTCCCGATGCCCAGGTATAATACCCGGTCACAAAGAGGAAGGCGATACTGCCGGCGATCACCATGAACCGGACAAACCGGTCGACCTGTTGTTGCAGGGGTGTGCGTTGTTTGCTGACCCCTTCCAGCGACAGGCCGATGCCGGCCAGGGTGGTGTTCAGCCCGATCGCGGTCACCCGGGCCGTACAGTAACCGCTGACCGCCAAAGTGCCCTGGAGGAGGGGGGCTCCGGCTTGCTTCTGCACGGCCGCTGATTCGCCGGTAATGAGGGCCTCATTGATGGACAGGTCATTGGTCGTGAGGATCTCTGCATCGGCAGGGATGGTCATCCCCTCCTCGCACAGGATCAGGTCGCCCAGCACGATGTCCATCATGGGGATCTCCCGGGGCTGCCCTTCCCGGAGCACTCTGGCCTTCCCGACCGTCATGCGTCCCAGGGCTTTCACGGCGCGCTGGCTGCGGAGGTCCTGGAATATGGAAATGCCGGCAACAAAGATCAGGGCAATGCCCATGGTGATCGCTTCAGGGGTCTCCCCGAGCAGGGCATAGAGCAGACATGCCGCGACCAGCAGCAGGAACATCGGTTCCGTCACGACGGGAATGACCACCTTCCACAGGGTGCTCTTTCCCTGCAGCGAGACATTCGCGCCATGGATCTCCCGCTGACGGAGGACGTCTGCCTCCGTCAGACCAGTCATTGTGGATGGTGCTGAAGCTCCCATAGGGTGAATGGCGAAGATAGCAGAAGGAAGGGTCTCCGTAGATCCTGTCGGATCAGACAAGGTCATTCCTCCATGGTGCGTGGGAGTGAGTCATGAACGGTTCCTCCGGCATCTGCCCATCAACAGAACCGGAGCCTCCCTATCTTTAGGCCATGTCCATTCACCACCCTTCCGAGGCATTCAAGCGCAAGGCAGCCGAGCTCGGATTCTTCCTCTGTTCCATTGCCAGGGCGGAACCCATGGACGAAGAAGCCCGTCGGCTGGAGGACTGGCTGAACAAGGGCTACCATGGCAAGATGGGGTACATGGCCAACCACTTTGATCTGCGCACGGATCCGACCAGGCTGGTACCCGGGGCGAGGACCGTCATTTCCCTGGGGTACAACTATCACAATCCGGATCGATCGGCGGATCTGGAGGCTCCCCGGGTCAGCCAGTATGCCTGGGGGGAGGACTATCACAGGGTAGTTCGACGAAAGTTGAAGGAGCTGTTCCGCTGGATCAAAGAGACGTATGGCGACATCCAGGGTCGGGTGTTCGTCGATTCCGGACCGGTACTGGAACGGGACTGGGCACGGCGTTCAGGCATGGGATGGGTCGGCAAGCATACCCTGCTCATCCATCGGAACCACGGGAGTTATTTTTTTCTGGCCGAGCTGATCATCGACCTGCCCATCGAGCCCGATCTGCCGATCAAGGATTATTGCGGCACCTGCACCCGTTGCATTGATGCCTGCCCCACCGATGCCATCGCGCCCTCCGGCTACCTGCTGGATGCGTCGAAGTGCATCTCCTATCTCACCATTGAATTGAGGGAGGCCATCCCGGAGGCGTTCCAGGGCAAGCTGGAGAACTGGGCGTTCGGTTGTGATATCTGCCAGGAGGTCTGTCCATGGAACCGGTTTGCCCAGCGTCATGACGAACCGGCTTTCGAGCCACACCCTGACCTGGCGGGTATGACCCGTGCGGACTGGGTCGAGATGACGGAGGAGACCTTTTCGACCGTGTTCGGCCATACGCCTGTCAAGCGCGCCGGATGGAGAAAGGTCATGGAAACCATCACGGGTCGCTCGGGGTAGCTGGGTACGGATCTCCTGTTGGCTCTGGTAAGGGATCACCATCACTCTGGAGATTATCCTCCTTAAAGTGCAAATTATTCCGATCCAGGTTTCTCGATGAATCGATCAGGGGATCAGGTCTGTTCCCATGGGATCATCAAGACGACATCAAGTCCATGGTTGTACACGAGGCTTATTCGACTCCTTTGACCAGCGTTCGGGTGGCCACATGGCCATCCACTGTCCGGCACTCCAGCAGGTAGCTGCCCTGGGGAAGATGGCCCAGACGAATGGAGGCGATGGGAGCGATCTGCCGGGAACCATGAACGAGCCGACCCTCGGTATTGTATATCATGACATCAAGGGGCGTGCCATTCATTTGCCCCTCCGCGCCCAAGTCAATGGTGACCTGGTCGACAAACGGATTGGGATAGGCCTGCAGGTCGGAGAGCCGGTCACCCGATGGCAACAGGCTGGTGGATGGGTCCCCCAGATCATATTTGTAGGATTCTTCCTGGTACTCCCCGAAGGAAGACCCATTGAACAGATAGACCTCATGATCGAGCACAAAGGAAGCCGGGGCCCATCTCGAAAAGCCCGGATGAGGGGGCAGTTCTTCCCAGGCGTCCGAGTCGGCATCATATCTCCAGAATTCGCCGATCTCCATGGATTTGTGGTCATCTCCGTCACCGCTCAGGACATACCCATATCCATTGTGCGAAAACTGTGTGCCCGCCACCCGCGCCTCCCCGGGTATGTTGGCCACCTCTTGCCAACTGTCCGTTGCCGGATCATACTGGTACCAGGTGTCATAGATCTCCGGCGCGTCGCTGCCATGCCCGAATCCGGCATACACATGATCACCAATGGCAAACTGATAGGGGTGGTGACGCCGGTGGCTGGGGAAATCGGTCTTTTGGGTCCGGGTATCCGTCGCAATATTGTACTGCCACCAGTCATCCAGGTTGCCCACGCCACCAGCCCGGCCCATGCCCATGTATATATTGCCCTGATGGGCCACGAACGCCGGATGAAGTCGGGGCAGGCAAGGGCAGGGAGTCAGTTCGGTCCATTCGTTGGTCGCGGGGTCGAACACCCAAAGGTCGTTCTTCTGGGTCTCCACATTCTCCCCTGGAGTGGTGCCGGTACCAAATCCAAAATAGGCCTTGTCTTCCCAGACATCACCGATGCCATAGCCTCTGGTTCCACCCAGGAAATCCGGAAGCTGGGTCCATTCGTCCTGTTCGGCTGAATAGCGATAGACATCTGCACGCAGACCGTTCGGCGACTGTCCGACCATGATGTATCCGGTATCCCGCACCACAAAGGCAAAGGAATGGTCCGTCCGAAAGTCGCCAGGAGGGGAGGCAACCGGCGTCCATTGGGCCATCAGAGATAGTTGACAAACGAGGGCTACAAGTGTGATGTAGGAATGCTTCATGAAGGTTGGATAGGTCAGGTGGTCGATTCGTTCCAATAAGCTCCGACTTCAGGAGCACACGTTGCCAAACAGCAGTTCACCGGGTGAATGTTCATCGGAATGGCGATTGAGTGGGAATTTCCTGCTGATGTTACCGAGAATGAGCCGGGAGGATTGCCATTGCATTCTGAGAATGGCCTGGTCCTTAATGGGTCAACTGGAAGTGACGGTCATGGCGCTGTCGTTCAGCGTCAAGGACGCTTGGTCACCATAATCGGGTTGTTTCCAACCATACACCATTCTTCCGGGTTTTATCCGGTTCTTCATGGGATGGCGGGGCATGGATCAGGTGTGGTGATGCAGCCTACTGCCGGATATGGATCGTGCGGGTAACGGTATACCAGACAGCCATCCGACCGCCCTTTGACGTGCCTTCATCGACATCCGCCCGGTTGTGCGCCCGGATGAGCGTACAGGTCGCATTGCCAGCGCCCAGCTTTTGCAGCCGGTTGGCTGGCAAGACAAGTTGGGTCGCTCCGATGGAGGAGGAGGAGAAGATCTCGAAATTGTTCTGCTGTGTGCCGTCAATGGTCAGGCTGACCGTTTCTCCGGCAGCGATCGCAGAACCGCTCCACTGGAAGGAGAAGGCGTTGGCGGCATCAATGGTATCGACTGTGGGAAAGTCGATGGGAATGATGGTGGCGGTAGCGTTGGTGAACTGGTTGTTGTCCAGGTCGGTATATCTGAATGTCCCTGAAGTGGTTAGTCCGGTATACTCCCGGTTGTGTACGCCAAGGAGCTGGTTGTAATTCAGTTCATCATTGTTGAACGTGCTGACGGCCGGATCGGACAGGTTGAGCAGGGTGCCCCCCGGTCCGCCGAACCGGAAGGTGGCCTGGGCCGTGGTCTTATCCTGGTTCTGGTTATAGAACAGTTCATAGATGGTGTAGATCGAATCCTGGTTGACATTTTCGGATTCTTCCTTGACACAGGAGATGACCAGGACAGGCAGGGAGATCAGGAAGAGGAGGTAGGTTTTCATTGGATGGAAAGGTTTCTGATTGATTCGGCCACGTTACTTGGACATCAAGATACGTGAATCCGGGGGGACAAAGGCGACGGTGGGGCATCCTGATGAACGGGCGCCAACCATGAGTGGATCCTATGGTGGATAACGCTTTTCCTCGGAATGATATTTCCTGGTCGCTTCCGGATGGGAAAGTCGCTCATCTCCGTACCTTTCCCTCATGAACAAATGGTGGATTACGCTCAAGCAGGGCCGGACCATTGCCCTGATCGCCTCCCTGGTATTCATCGGGTTGATCATCTATTTCTTCACCGACATTGTCACCTACATCCTGCTGGCCTGGGTGATCTCCATGATCGGTTCCCCCCTGATGTCCCTGATGAGGAAGATCAGGATCAGGGAATGGACACCCAATGCCAGTATCCGGGCGGCCATCACCATTCTGGTCTTTTTCGGGATCCTCGGATTCCTGGGATGGATCTTCATCCCCATGCTGCTGGAGCAGGCCGCCTCCATATCCAAGGTCAATTACGTGGCCATTGCCCAATCGCTGGAAGAGCCGCTCAACCGGTTGAATGAACGATTGTCCGAACTGGGACTGGTCAGTGATACCCGTTCGCCATCCGAGCAGGTGATCGCCACCCTGAAGACCTGGTTCGAGCCGGCGAAGGTGGGTGGATTTTTCACCTCCGGTCTGGAGCTGGCCGGTACCCTGGTGATCGGACTGTTCAGCGTGATCTTCATTTCCTTCTTTTTTCTTCGGGAGGAGGGGTTGTTCATGGAGTTTGTGGCCAGTCTGATGCCGCAGGAATATGACGGGAGGACCCGGCGAGTGATCGATGAGGTATCTGAGCTGCTCACCCGATATTTCGGCGGCGTCCTGGTCCAGATCACCTTGATCACCTTTCTCCTGTCCGGATTGCTCACCCTGGTTGGAGTTCGCAATGCCTTTCTGATCGCGTTCTTTGCTGCGCTGATCAATGTGATCCCCTACATTGGCCCGATCATCGGGATGGTCTTCGGCGTCCTGATGACGATCTCCTCCAGCCTGGACCTGGACTTCTACTCCCAGATGCTTCCCCTCATCTGGCGCGTGGTCGGGGCGTTTGCCTTTGTCCAGTTGCTGGACAATTTCATCTTCCAGCCCTTCATCCTGGGGAGTCGCGTGCTGGCGCATCCGCTGGAGATCTTTATCATCGTGATGGTCGGGGCCAAGATCGGTGGTATCCCCGGAATGGTGCTGGCAATACCCACCTACACCGTCCTTCGGGTCGTTGCCCGGGTATTCCTGAGCGAGTTTACCATCGTGAAAAAGCTGACGAGGAGGATGGAAGAGGCCAGTCAGGAACAAACGCAGGCCAGCCGCCAGGCCAGGGATGCCTGATCGTCATGATGAAGCAGGTTGACATCGCCATTATCGGCGGAGGTGCCGCTGGCTTCTTTGCCGCCATCACGGCTGCTGAAGCAAACCCATCCCTCCGGTTAGTGATCTTCGAGCGCGGTCGGGATGTTCTGGAAAAGGTGCGCATCTCCGGTGGCGGGCGGTGCAATGTCACCCATGCATGTTATGATCCCACCGAGTTGATCAACTTTTATCCCCGCGGAAAGAAAGAGTTATTAGGGCCTTTCATGCGCTTTGCCCCCGGGGATACGATCGAATGGTTTACGCAACGCGGTGTCCGGCTGAAGACGGAAGAGGATGGCCGGATGTTTCCCGTTACGGATCAATCCGGCACCATTGTGCATTGTCTGCTGGAGGCGGCTGCTCGTGCCGGGGTCAAAGTCATGACCCAGTCGCGGGTGGAGCATTTGTCACCGCCAAAGTCTGAGGGAGCCTCCTGGCGTCTGACCGTCAATGGTCAGGCCGTCATGGCGCACAAGGTCATGCTGGCCTCCGGGAGCAGCACAGGTGTATGGAAGATGCTCGCCTCCATGGGTGTGGCCATCATTGACGCGGTACCTTCCCTCTTTACCTTCAATATCAAGGATGCACGCATCCAGGGGTTGTTGGGGATATCGGTGCCTGATGCTTCGGTGACCGTCGGAGACAGTGATCTTGCTGCTTACGGCCCTTTGCTGATCACGCATTGGGGATTCAGTGGTCCGGCCATTCTCAAACTGTCGGCCTGGGGCGCCCGGGAATTGGCCACAAGGAACTACCAATTCACCATCACCATCAATTGGACCGGGAGCGTACCGGAGGCAGTCCTGACCTGGATGTCCGGGCAACGGATCAATGCTCCGAAGAAGACCGTTGTCAACTCTTCCTGGCCGACTATACCTGCCCGTCTCTGGCAGCGACTCCTGGAAAAGACGGGTATCCCGACCAACCGGACATGGACAGAGTTGCGAAAGGAAGAAGAACAGGCCCTGTATCTGGAGTTGACGGCCAGCACATTCCGGGTCAATGGCAAGAGCACCTTTAAAGAAGAGTTTGTCACAGCAGGTGGGATCGATCTCAAGGAGATCGACTTTCGACGGTTCGCTGTCCGGAGCTTGCCTGGTTTGTACGCCGCTGGAGAAGTGTTGAATATTGACGCCATCACGGGAGGCTTCAATTTCCAGGCGGCCTGGACAGGGGGCTGGTTGGCTGGAAAGGCGATGGCAGGGGAGTAGGTCCAGGCATTCCAGGCAGCAGTCGTTCTCAGGATCTGATGCATACGGGCAGGGCTTGCCGGCAAAGCATCAGCAGTGCCCGGCCTCGTTGAACAGCCTGTCATCCCGCTTCACTGGTGATCAGTGAGCGACCACCAGTAGCAGGATGGTACCCCTGTGAGACGATCCCTCGAGCCCTTTCAGCAAAAAAAAAAGCCCCGTCCTTTGGGGACGGGGCTGTATCGGTTGAACGCTAGCTTGCGTTAGTCGTCAAAACGATTCCAGCGATTGTCATCGCCACTTGGACGGTCGCTACGGCCACGGAAATCACGGCCTCCGCCGCCACCTCCGCTGTAACCACCTCCTCCGCCGCCGCCATAACCGCCACGGCCTCCGCCGCCACCGCCATAACCACCGCGTCCGCCACCGCCGCCGAAGCCACCACGGCCACCTCCGCCACCTGGACGGAATTCGCGACGAGGACGATCTTCAGCCTCTTTGACAACAATCGTGCTGCCATCGAGCTCTGAACCGTCTAAGGCATCCACAGCTTGCTGGGCAGCCTCATTGTCAGGCATTTCGACAAAGCCGAAACCCTTGGAACGACCGGTTTCACGGTCAATAATCACCTTGGCGGATGAAACCTCGCCAAATTTTTCGAAAGCAGCTTGCAGATCCTCGCTGGAGGTCCGGAAGTTGATTTTGGCTACAAAAATGTTCATAACACAGTTAAATAGATAAAGAATAAAAAGATGACAATAGATTGTGTTCTCAGTGTAGCCAGCATACAACTCTTACTCAACGCGATCGGATAAAGCTGATTTCCACTAGGTTGGAAACATCAGGGAATGGGCAACGTTTTGCCCGAAACCGGGGGATGATCTCCGCAATAATACGACAAACTTGCGCGGAAAGTTCCGGACTTCCTATGATGATGGAAAATTATTTGTCCTGGCGGGCAAAGACACGCTTCAACAGGTCAGATGTCCGGGAGGAGAAATTGGTTCGGATGTCGAGCTCTTCCACGGCTATCCGGGCGAAGAGCCCGTCCAGGGCCCTGTTGGTGACGTAGTCATCCAGCCGGGTGTCCACCTTGCTGACAAACGGGATCTTGTTATACGCGGTGGTCGCGGATTGCCAGAGACTGACGGCATTCACTTTTTCCAGGGACTCGGTGATCACCGGTTGGAACTCTCCGTACAGGGGCGTTCGGGTGGTCTTGTCCAGATACATGGTGGCGGCA
This sequence comes from Lewinellaceae bacterium, assembly GCA_020636225.1. Taxonomy (GTDB): domain Bacteria; phylum Bacteroidota; class Bacteroidia; order Chitinophagales; family Saprospiraceae; genus JAGNXB01. The sequence goes on from JACJYI010000003.1 coordinate 798,867, forward strand.
TTTTTTTCGCCCATCAGGATGTTCATGGCATCCTTGAAAGTCATTTGCCGGATGGCATTCACAAAGATCGGCTTGGCTTTCCGGGCAGCATCCTCCGCGGCACGATTGAGCCGTTCCGTCAGGTCGGCCTCCAGGTTCTGGAATCCGGGAACGGCCTTCAACCGGCTGATCACCGTCTGGGCTTCCTGGGGCAGCAGGATCTTGTAGGGGCTCTTGAAGTATCCATCCGTCTGCGACAGGGCATCCGCGCCTTTGCTGATCCCGATCTCCAGGGCTTCCTTCAGGCCGTTGCCGGCATCGGCTTCGGAGAGGGGAACCACTTTCTTGGCCTTGCCAAGCAGATCATCAAGGGTTTGCACATGTGCGGTGGAGCAGGAAAAGAGGAGGGCGACGGAGGCCAGAAGTGCAGATAGTTTCATGGTTGGTAGGTTCATTTGACAGCGATAACGCCTGATGGCCGCCGAACGTTGTTAATAAAAAGGTAAAGTTATTCCGGGCGGGCTGATATTTCCACAAAGACCTTGTCACATCCCCCCTGGAAGGCCGGATGTTCCTTGGCGATCCGGATCTGGATCTCGCCTGCCTGCGCATGTGACTTCCGGATCCGCCGGATGATCCGGTAGGCTACTGTCTCCAGGAGGTCTGCCCGTTCCGACATGACCTCCGTGCAGATCATGTGCAGGGAAGCGTAATTGAGGGTGGTGTCCAGGTCATCTACCTCCGGGATCAGGGTCGGGGGGATCTCCACGCGGAGATCAATGCAAAACCAATGGCCGACCAGCGCTTCCTCGGGATAGACCCCATGAAAGGCGTGTATCCTCAGGTTCTGGATACCTACGTATTGACGGATCAGATCTTCCATACGGGAAACAGGGCATAGGGCTGATAAAATACTGAATCCTGGTCTGCTACGCGCTTGGAATCGATCAGTCCGATCTCGATCTGATGGACTCCCCGGGGCAAGGTGTCGATGTCCAGAACATGTAACAACCCGTATTGGGTCGTCTGAGGATGCTGGTGGAAGAAAGGCCTTGTGTCCACCGGACTGCCATCCAGTTGAATATCAAAGAGATGCTGCAGGCAATCCAGGTAGGGTCGAACTTCCTCTTCCGTTTCCACCCACTTGAAATCCACGTCATTGGCCCAGATGTCCGAGGTGAATTGACTGGTGTAGAGCGGTTTCATGTCCGGACAATGGCGCTTGATCTTTTTACCCAGGCCCTTCAGGCGGATCGGGATAAAGATCTCGACGACACCATCGCGAACGTACCGGCTGGGAGTGCTGGCTAGACGGACGGTCAGGCCATCGCGCTGATCATCATAATAGGTCGGAATGATGGAGCGGGGATTCGAGCTTTTCGGGATATAGGGTTGGGTGCGAAAATAGAATGAGTCTCCGATGAACAACAGGATGAAGAAGGGCACAATGAACCAGATGAACCGACGGCTGAACTTCTTGCCCAGCATCGTGTAATACAGGGTCCTGTAGATAAAGGACAGGGAGATCCAGCTGAGGAATTTGTAGAAGGGGTAGTAGATCCTGTCCAAGCCTTCGACCTTCTTCATGGCGCCCATGAAGGCAAAGTCGATGATGTAAAAGATCGAAACAGTGACAATCAGAATATTCCATAGAGCGGAGAGGTAGATCCAGTATCCACTGATGTCCGATCCATTTAGCCAGAAGATCGCCTGGGTCGTGATGGACATCAGGCCGAGGTATAAGCCCATGCACAAGGCGACAAAGACGATCAGGTAGGAAAATGCAAAAATGGAACTGCAGACCTTGTCCAGGCTGATGATGTAGCGATCCAGGGTCATGGTGTTCCTGCGCAGGACCCTGGTAAAGAACGGAGTATAACCAAGCTGGCTGAGGTCCGTGTTGCGGTTGACGGTCCACAGGCCAACGGCCCCGATCCACAGTCCACGCAGGATAAGGTGGATCAGGAGATTGTACATCAGGGCTTTCATGCCGACCTGGAGCAATCTCAGATAGGAATTCAGCACGATCATGAAGGTGGAGTCGACAAACTCCGTGTGATTGGTGAACAGGGTGATCCGCGTCTCGATGGCGGTTACTCCCTGGACGAGAAGAAAGATGCTGAATCCGGAGATCAGCAGCTCCAGGTGCCAGCTCTCCTTGCCTAACCGGTCCAGCCAGTCCTGTGATTTTTCACGTCGCAACATATTCCGTTCATCCATTTGAACCCCAAAATAAGACAGCTGTTCTATTCGAAGGGCAGATTGTACCTTTGCGCCAATAAATACCGGTATGGATACCACAAGCACCACACAGTCAAGGAAATCCTCTGCACGGGAGGATCGTTATCAGGGGCACGACTACTATCAACTGGATGAATTGCTTCAGGAAGACCATCTGCTGGCCCGGGATGCCGTCCGGACCTGGGTGAAGCAGGAGGTCAGCCCGATCATCGAGGATTATGCCAACCGGGCAGAATGCCCATATCATCTGTTCAAGGGACTGGCGGAGATCGGGGCATTCGGTCCCAGTCTTCCCGCCGAGTATGGTGGTGGTGGCATGGATGAGATCGCCTATGGGGTGATCATGCAGGAGTTGGAGCGGGGGGATTCCGGGATCCGTTCCATGGCGTCCGTCCAGGGATCGCTGGTCATGTACCCGATCTACAAGTTCGGGAGTGAAGAGCAGCGTCGGAAATACCTGCCCAAGCTGGGAAGTGGTGAATTCATCGGATGTTTCGGCCTGACCGAACCGGATCATGGTTCCAATCCGGCCGGCATGGTGACCAATATCAAGGACGATGGCGACCATGTGATCCTGAACGGTGCCAAGATGTGGATCACCAACTCGCCGGTAGCGGACGTGGCGGTGGTCTGGGCCAAGGATGAGGAAGGGATCGTTCGCGGGGTGATCGTCGAGAAAGGCATGCCCGGGTTCACGGCTCCGGAGATCCATGGCAAATGGTCGCTGCGTGCCTCGATCACCGGCGAACTGGTCTTTGAAGATGTCCGGGTCCCCAAAACCAACATCCTTCCGAACGTCAAGGGAATGAAAGGCCCGTTGTCCTGCCTGTCCAAGGCGCGGTACGGCATTGCCTGGGGCGTGATCGGGGCCGCACTGGATTGTTATGATTCTGCCCTGCGCTATTCGCTGGAACGAGAGCAGTTCGGCCGGCCCATCGCCGGCTTCCAGCTTACCCAGAAGAAACTGGCCGAAATGATCACGGAGATCACCAAGGCCCAATTGCTGACCTGGAGGCTTGGCACCCTGGCCAACGCTGGCAAGGCCACACCCGCCCAGATCAGCATGGCCAAGCGCAACAACGTGAACATGGCCCTGGAGATCGCCCGGGAAGCACGGCAGATCCATGGCGGGATGGGGATCACCAATGAGTATCCGGTCATGCGCCATATGATGAACCTGGAAACGGTGCTCACTTACGAGGGAACCCATGACATCCATCTGCTGATCACCGGAATGGATGTCACCGGTATCAATGCGTTTTCCTGAGGAAGCCTGGAACGTTAACCATTTGCAAAAGTCCAGGGGCCATGATGGTCCAGGACAATGATGGATGCTTCTGGCCCGTTATTTGGATCAGTACGCCTTAAGCCAATGAACGTGCGACATACCCTTGCTAGTCTGTTTCTGATCCTCTTCCTGCTGGAGGGTGGGATTGTCCTTGGACAATATGAACCGATCAAACTGGACAACCCGAACTTCGAAGATGTGCCGGCTCCCGGCTCCCAACCATCTGGCTGGTATGATTGCGGCTTCCCCAATGAATCCCCCCCGGATACCCATCCCGGTATTGACTCTGCCTTCTTCAATGTGACCACCCGTCCCCAAAAAGGCAATTCCTACCTGGGCCTGGTCACCCGGGACAATGATACCTGGGAATCCGTATCGACCCATCTTCCAAGACCCCTGGAACCGGGCACCTGCTATACCTTCAATATCTACCTGGCCAGATCCCAGGATTACTATTCGCCGAACAAGCGCGGGGAGAAAGTCTATCATACCACCCCGGCCGTGTTCCGGATCTGGGGTGGGAACAGTCCCTGTGACAAGGCCGAGATGCTGGCCTCCACATCCGTGATCACCCACCCCCGTTGGGTGCGGTATCAGTTCACCTTCGAGCCAAAGAAGAAGGTCAGTTGGTTCATCCTGGAAGCGTTCTATCAAACACCCGTCCTCTTTCCCTATAATGGAAACATCCTGATCGACAATGCTTCGGTGATCCGACCAGTGCCGTGTGATGCGATCGTCCTGGAAGAAGAAGAGGAAGCACCACCCAAGCCGGAGCCCAAACCGAAGGATGTGGTCAAACCGGCCCCACCGAAGCCGGAACCCGAAGCTACTCTGGGGGGGCTTTCCCGGGCTCAACTAAAGACAGGCCAGGTCGTCAGCGTCGACAAGATCTACTTCAAGGCAGATACCGCTGCCCTGAGCCAGGCCAGTTATCCGACCCTGGATGAGATCTATCAATTCCTGGCAAAGAATGTGGATGTCGTGGTGGAGATCGGTGGCCATACCAATGGGAATTGTGATCATCCCTATTGTGATCGCCTCTCGCAGGACCGGGCCAAGACCGTTGCCAACTATCTCATTCAGAAGGGGATCAGCATTGATCGAGTCCGGTTCAAGGGCTATGGCAAGCGAAAGCCGGTTGCCTCCAATGCCACCCTGCAGGGCCGGAAGAAGAACCAACGGGTCGAGATCACGATTCTGGAGATGAAGGGCTAACCAGCCTTGATCCGGAATCCGACCGCCTCCAACTGTTGCCAGAAAGCCGGAAAGGATTTGTCAACGACCGACGGGTCTTCGATCTGACAGGGGAAGCGAAGGCTTGCCAGGCTGAAGGCCATGGCCATCCGATGATCGTGGTATGTCGAGAAGGCCTCTGAAGGGGCAGTGGCCTGTCCGCTCAGCCTCCAGGTGTCTGGCCGGTTCTCGACGGGAGCAAAGTGTACCCCCATTTTCCTCAGTTCCATTTGCAGGGCCAGGGTACGGTCCGTTTCCTTGATCCGGAGCGTATGCAGCCCGGAAAATTCTGATTCGATACCCGACAGGGCACACAACACGGCCATGGTCTGGGCCAGATCCGGGTTGTCAGCCATGTCCATATGGAGGTCAGGGGGCCGGGTCAGCCGGTCACGAATGATGGTGATACCATCCGGGGAGGGTTCGCTGCGAATGCCGAAGGATGTCATCCAGGTGGCCAGGATTTCGTCACCCTGCAATCCGGAGAGGTACAAGCGGGGAAGGTGGAGACAGCTTCCTTCAGGCGCCAGTGCCAACATTCCGTAAGCATAGGAGGCGGCCGTCCAATCAGCTTCCAGTACCAGTTGGCGAGGGGATATCCGGCACGGGGCCACATGGATCTCCTGATTATCCATCCTGGTCTGCACCCCCCAATGATTGAGCACGGCGAGCGTCATGTCCAGGTAGGGACGGGAGGTGACCGGCCTGGTAAGATGGATCGTCATCCCGCGGGGCAGACCCGGTGCGGCCAGAAGAAGCGCGGTCAGAAACTGGCTGCTGCTGGACGGGTCCAGTTCGACCCTGTCGGCCGACTGCTCCGTAAATCCGTTCAGGTGTATCGGGGGACATCCTGTCGTGCCGGAATAATCGATCTGAGCGCCCAGCTGGATCAGGGCATTGACCAGCGGGGCTATGGGGCGTTCCTGCATTCGGGCAGTTCCGGTGACCCGTCCTCGGTGGTCGTGAAGGGCCAGGTAGGCGGTCAGGAATCGCAGGGTGGTTCCCCCGGCCCCGGCATCCCATTCCGGCCCCGGATGGGTCAGCAGGTGGGCCAGCTGACGGACATCCTCCGGGAGGTCAGGATCGGTCATCTCCGGAAACAGGCCTGCCTGCGCTGCCAGGATCAACTGACGATTGATGAGGCTCTTGCTCAGGGGCAAATGGAAGGTGCCGGTCAATGGCTTGTCGGGGCCGCGGAGTTCGATCATCTCAGACAACGGGGTTCAAAAATAGAGCCAATGCCCCGACCACCGTCCCTTGGAATCGACGGAAAGCGCCGGAGCGGGGATCTTGACAAAGTTCAAGGCATGCAGGACGGTGCGCCAGAATGGACTTCGCACCGGGATACGGGTCAGGTCGATATCCGGTGACAGGAAGAACTGGGTCAACCGCGGGAAAGCGGCGGGATCGGAAGAGAATACCTCGCCATCCTCCACCCATTGGTTGTCATATCCTCCGTACAGATGCTCACCACTAACGCCCACAGCAATATTCAGCCAGGAAGGCAGCCAGGATGGTTTGTTGTGGCAGAAGGACGAGGGGTTCAGGCTGAACCAGATGTTCATGCCGTTGTAGTCCTTCAGGAATTGGGCGGAATATTCCCGACCATACAGGTCATGCGCTCTGCGCTCCAGGCTAGATATGCCCCCCTGGCTCCCGACGATCGGGGTGGACGGATAGCGGGAGGGGGTATTGGATACCTTGATCAGCAACCGTTGCTCCTGCCACAGCATGTCCTGGGCCAGATAGATCCCGGCCCCGAGGGTATTGGCACCGATATCCGACCATGAAAAGCCCCATTTGGCCGAATAGGCGTCCAGGACTTCGATGCTGGTCTGCAGGACCATGGCCACACCCACGCCGGTCCACCGGGCAGATGCAGGGGACATGCCTGTCCATCGTGCGCCCTGGCTAAGCCAGCGTGATTCATTGTAGGTGGTCCAGATATGTCCCATTTTATCCATATGCCGCCACTCACCCCAATCATTGAAGGTGTGAAAACCGGTCTGCTCAGCCTGCGCATACCAGGCTTGCTGCAGGGCGATCATCATGCCGCCGTAGATCGCGGTGCCTGTTCCAGCGGAGATCCAGAACCGATCCTGTCGAAAGGTGTCTGCCGGCACAAAGAAATGGCCGGGTTGGGCGGCGAGACGCATGCCATGGCACAAGACGATCATCACGATCCAGTACCGCCAGTTGATCGGCAAGGTGGTGCCTGGCGGATAACCATCTTGCCATTTCTGTGTTAGGAGTCGTGGAGATGTCTTCATCAGGCAGTAAAGATATTGTGCCTATATTACCAAGTGGCTAATTCAAAGATTTATGGAAAACAGACAGGTTTTACAACGGATACTCATCGTGGGGTTTGGTTTGCTGATGCTCCTTTTTCTGACCGGAGGGATGTTCCTGACCATTGATGCCGGTGAGCGCGGTATCCTCTTCAGACGGTTCGGTGGTGGTTTGGACATGGAGACCATCTATACGCCGGGATTCCATGTCGTGGCTCCCTGGAATTCCATGTACGTGTATGATGTACGGGAAAAGCAGATCGAGGAAGAAATGGAAGTCCTTTCCAGTAACGGATTGAATATCCGTGTGGATGTAACGGTCAGGACCAATCCGGTCTATCATCAGATCGCATTGCTGCATGAAACGTTTGGAAAGGACTACATGAATACGCTGGTCCGTCCGGAAGTGCGATCCGCGGTTCGGAAGATCATCGGCCGCTTTGAACCGGAGGAGCTCTACTCATCCAAGCGGGATGAGGTGCAACAACTGATCCAGGATGACCTGATGAACGAGCTGAAGAAGAACTATGTCGAGCTGAGGGCGACCCTGATCCGGGATATCGCCTTGCCGGAGAAGATCCAGAATGCCATTGAGCGCAAGCTGCAACAGGAGCAGGAATCCGAGGAGTACAAGTACCGTCTGCAGAAGGAGACCCAGGAGGCTGAACGGAAGATCATTGAGGCGCGGGCCAAGGCCAAGGCCAACGAGATCATTTCGGCCAGCCTCACGGACAAGATCCTTCGGGACAAAGGCATTGAAGCAACGCTGGAGCTGTCCAAATCACCCAATTCCAAGGTGGTGGTGATCGGATCGGGGAAGGAAGGCCTTCCGCTGATCCTGGGCGATTCCAACTGAGGCAGGCTGGTCATCCCTCGAAGGTCTATTCCACATACTTCTGCCGGATGACGAGGGCGACCCAGTCGTCAGGCAGGCTGATATACCCCTGCTCATAGCAGAAATAGTAAGTATTGCCTCCCTTGGTGGTATAGATATTCGTGAAGTAGCTGAACTTGAAGCCGCGGTCCAGGAGATCTTCCCGTCGCACCTTGGCCTTACCGTTCGGATTCAGCTCGGCGAGGATCCGTCTGTTCTTTCGCAGGGTATTATTGATATTCCGTACAAAGTTGGTGGCATCACTGTTCTGCTTGTTGTGCCAGGCCGATCGGCATTGGTCACAACAGAACCGCTTGTCATTTCGTCCATGAATGACATCGCCACATTCCAGGCAGGTCCGTTCTGGCGTAGATGGGGTCATAAGCCGGATTGTCCGTTGAATTTACGACGTTCTCCTCAAATCATCGGCCAATACGTCGTGGGAGCCGGGGTTCAGTCTGCCAGAATGACGCAGATCGGAATTTGGAATGGTCTTCGTCGATGGAGGTTAACCATCGTTCAACCATGAAATCATCCGAAATATCCGTTCTTTCCGGCCCGGACGCTCCGTTGCTGGATGCCTATTCCCAAACCGTGGTCAGTGTCAGCCACCAGGTCAGCCAGGCGGTGGTCCAGATCCGCACATCCGACACAAAAAGGCAGACCACCGCAAAGGGCTTGGGATCGGGATTCCTCATTTCCTCCGACGGCTATCTGGTCACGAATAGTCATGTGGTCGCCGGAGGCAGCGAATGGACGGTGACGCTGCCCGACGGGCGGACGGAGCAGGCGGATCTTGTCGGGCATGATCCCGCCACAGATATTGCTGTCATCCGTATCCATAGTGCGGGATTGCAGGGGTTGGCTTTTGCGGATTCCGCCAGGCTCCAGGTCGGGCAGATGGCCATAGCGGTGGGGAATCCATACGGCTTCCAGTACTCGGTGACCGCAGGTGTGGTCAGTGCCCTCGGCAGGACGCTTCGATCGGGTTCGGGACGGATGATCGATGATGTGATCCAGACAGATGCGGCCCTGAACCCTGGTAATTCCGGCGGGCCTCTGCTGAACTCTTCGGGCCAGGTGATCGGTGTGAATACCGCCGTGATCCAGGGAGCCCAGGGGCTGTGTTTCGCCGTGTCCTCCAACCTGGCCTCCTGGGTAGCCGGCGAGCTGGTCTTGCACGGGAAGGTAAGAAGAGGCTTTCTGGGGCTGGCTGGGCAGCAGGTTAGCCTGCATGAGCGCATGAAGGAGCGATTGGGTTCCAGAACGGCTGTCCTGGTGCAAAGCGTGGAACGATCAGGCCCTGCTGCCAATGGCGGGGTAGCTCCGGGCGACCTGATCCTGACCTTTAACGGAAGCCCGATCAGCGGGATCGAGGATCTGCATCGTGCATTGGATGCATCGACCATCGGCATACCCGGTACCCTGGAAATTTTCCGCCATCAGCAGGTGATTCAGTTGCCGGTTGTTCCGGCGGAATGGGCCGGTTGAAGCGGACTTCCAGCTGGCAGATCAGCAGCGATTACTTCGGACGAGGCACTGACCGGTCATAAACAACCTTGCCACCGATGATGGTCTGGAGCACCTTTGTACCGGGTATTTCCTCCAGGCTACAGGTGAGCAGGTCTTTATCCAGAATAATAAAATCAGCCCACTTGCCGGGAGACAGGGTGCCCAGGTCTTTTTCCTGGAATGCCGCATAGGCATTGGCCAGGGTATAGGTATGAATGGCTTCCTGGCGAGTCAGTACCTGTTCGGGAAAGAAAGGCTCTCCATTGTCCAGTCGACGCCTGGTGACCGCGGCATACAGGTTGCGCATGGGGTCCAGCGATTCGACAGGAGCATCCGTACCGTTGGTCAAGCGTGCCCCGCTGTCGATCAGTGACCGCCAGACATAGGCACCCTGGCGGGCCCTGTCTTCACCCAGCCGCTTGACCACGAATGGCGCATCGGATATACAATGGATCGCCTGCATGGAAGGAATCACTCCCAGCTCAGCGAAACGGGGGATGTCGGCAGTGTCCAGATGCTGGGCATGTTCGATCCGCCAGCGATGGTCGGGAGCATGTCCATTCCGATGGAAGAGGGAGTCACACATATCCAGAAATTCTCGGTTGGCCCGGTCTCCGATCGCATGGGCACAAAGCTGAAGATCGTGATCTTTGGCGACCTGGGCCATCCATACGACCGTGTCGGTTTGGGTGACCGGTTGACCGGAATAGTCCGGTTCATCCGCATACGGCTCCAGCAGCCACGCACCGTGGGAGCCCAGGGCGCCATCCATGTAAATCTTGATGGCCCTGACTGTCAGGTGATCATCCCCATAGCTGATCCATGGCAGACCCCGGATATCCCGTTCCAGGCGGGAAGGAGGAGTCAGCAACATGGCCCAAACCCGGATCGCCAATTCATCCTCCGTGGTCATCTTCTTGAGGTAGTCCAGGGTAGCACGTGAGCTGCCGGCATCCTGAAAGGAGGTGATCCCTCTGGAAAGACATTCCTGCTCGGCGAGCTGGATGGCAGATCGGAGATGGGCTTCCTTTTCATTTTCTGATTGTTTTTCCCTGATGCTCATCACCATCCTGTTGATGGGGTCCATGGCATTTTCTTCCAGAACACCGGTTGGCTGGCCGTTGGCATCCCGGATGATCCGCCCGCCTTCGGGATCAGGCGTTTCCCGAGTGATGCCAGCCATCTCCAGAGCACGGGCATTGACGATCATGGCATGGCCGGAAGCATGGTCCAGGATCACCGGAAGGTCGGGGAAGCGCTCATTGAGCGCGCGGTTGGTCGGGTACCCCTGGTCCAGGTCAGCAGGAGGCGTTGCCCATTTCTCCTGATGCCAGCCCCGACCGGTGATCAGGGTTGCAGCGGGAAACCGATCCACAAATTCGGCTACCTGGTCAAGTACCTCGGACCAGCTGCGGGTATCCAGCAACTGGACCTGTTGCTGCATTTCCCCCACACCAACCAGGTGAGCATGGCCGTCGATAAAACCGGGCATGACGAACCGGCCCTGGAGGTTGACCAGTTTTGTGGAGGGTTCGGCCAGCACCAGGATCTCTTCGTCACCCCCTATGGCAATGATGCGTCCATCTTCGATGGCCATCGCCTGGGCGCCCGGTTGCAGCGGATCGACCGTATAGATGTTCCCGTTGTAATAAATGGCATCGGGTCCCTGGTCAGCCGGTGACCAGCAGGACAGCATGGAGAACACCAGAAGGGCTGCGAGTATGCGGGGAGTCATAAAGCATTGATTCACCGCTAAGGTAATGAATTGGACAGAGGGCTTATCGGACCAGGGAGGCCAGGCGGAATACCTTGTGCTTGAGTTCCTCCGGTTTGAACGGTTTGGCCAGATAATCGCTGAATCCGGCCCGAAGACATTTTTCTGCTTCCTGCTCGGAAGCATAGGCGGAAAGGGCGATGATGGGTACATTGGATAACTCCCGGATTTTTTTTCCGGCGATCAGGCCGTTCATGACGGGCATCTGGATATCCATGAGGACCAGATCGTATTCATGGGCCTGGAATTTTTCCACGGCAACCAGGCCATTTTCGGCAATATCCACTGTCAGGTCTGGCGACCAGGTCTGCAGGACATTTTTCGTGGCGATCTGATTGAGAAAATGATCTTCGACCAGGAGGATACGAAGTGGTTCGATCCAATCCTGAATGGGAGCCGGAACATCAGTGACGACAGCGAGCTTCATGGGCAGGGAGATCACCATTTTCAGAGCGAGATGCTGGCCGTCAGGCATTTGCAGGGTGCCACTCATGGAGCGGATCATCTTGTCCAGCGTGTAGAGGTTGATCCGGGCGAGATGCTCCTGCTCGGGAGTATCCTGGTCCGTGCCGTTCAGAAGGGATTCATTGCGCCAGTCCTGAAGCTGGACAGCTGTGCTGGAGGCAAGTGGATCCCGGCATTGGATGACCAGGTTGAACCAGTCCGGATCGGTTGTCTCCGCCTTGACCCGAACGGCCACTTTCCGGGGCTCCGGATTGAGCAGCGTGAACAGGTCGAACAGATTGTAAAAGACCTGAATGAGCTTGTTCTGATCACCCTGGACCTCGTGGGGAAGAAGCTGGTCGGTCTTGATATCCATCCAGACCGACTGCCGGCTCTTACCAAAGTCCAGCATTTTGCTCACCAGGTCCAAGGACTGCCGCAAATCGAATGTTTTGATCTGCTGATGAGGTTGTTCTTCCGCGGCCAGGGAAAACGTGATCAATTGGTTGATATGCTGCTGGAGCTCATCCACGGAGAACTTCAGGCCATTGAACGCTTCCTTGAACTGGACCTTGAACGGGCTTTCTTCCAGGAGGTAAAGGAAGTTGACAATGGAGTACAGGGGTGTCCGGATGTGGAAGGAAATGTCTTGAAGGACCTGGTCGCGCAGGTTGATCAGCGTTCTGGAGTATTGTTGTTCCCTCCGCAACTGGATGATCTCGGCTTCTTCGATCACCTCATTGAGTGTACCCAGGGCAATGACCTGTTGGGCACTTTCGTCAATCTGGAGCCTTGCCGTCAATTCAAAATGGACGATCCGGGTACCGTTTTGGACCATTCTCAGCCGGCACGACTGTGGGGTATTGGATTGGATCAGGGAGCTAAAAAAGTCCAGGGCCTTCTCCTTGTCGGCAGGATGCACGAGGTCAAGAAGAAGATCCTTCTTGATCGTTGAATCCGAGGGATTCAGGCCGAGAAGGGTAAAGAAGTTGGGGCTTCCACTGATTTCCTGGTTCAGGATATTCATTTCCCATGAGCCGAATCCGCCGACAGCCTGGACGTCGCGAAGTTTGCGCTCTTTCTGCTGCAGGGTTTGATTCTCCTGGTCGAGTTGGGTGATCAGTTCATGTCGCTGGGTGGCGAAATAGATGGCGCGCTGGAGGTGGCGGGGATCTGCCTGACCTTTGATGAGGTAGTCTTGCGCTCCGGCACGGATGGCTTGAATACCGATGATCTCATTGTTTTGCTGGGTATGGATCACCAGAGGAAGGTGGGGCAGCTTTTCGCGGCAGCGTTGGAAGGTCTTGTATCCGCTGCTTTCCAGCAGGTTGAGTTCCAGGACGATCACATCCAGTGTGCGACGGGATGCCAACCGGAAGGCTTCATACAGGGAGTCGGCAGGATAGATCTTGAACTGGTCGTTTCCCCGGGTAAGCAGACCAATGGTCTTGTCGGCTTCTTCGGGAGTCGCTTCGATCAGGAGGATGGAAATGGCCTTCTTCGCTATCATATGCAGGAAACCCGCCAGGACATGGTGATGTCCTGCCGAACGAGTGTATTTTTACCGGATATCCTGATCATCATGCAAACATTGAGCCAATTACGGGAGGAATTCGAGACCAGGGTCAGAGCATATTGCCCGCCCCGGGAACCGAGGGGACTATACGACCCGGTGACCTATATCCTGCAGTTGGGCGGAAAACGGGTTCGGCCCCTCCTCTGTGCTTGCGGATATCTCTTCGGGGCGGAGGACATGCGGGAGGAGGCCTGGCTGGGAGCATTGGCCGTAGAGGTCTTTCACAACTTTTCGCTGCTGCATGACGACATCATGGATGAAGCCCCGTTGCGCAGGGGATTTGCGACTGTGCATCAGAAATGGAACATCCCGACAGCCATCCTGTCCGGCGATGTGATGTTGATCCAGGTCTACCATCTCCTGGCCCGGGCCGGGGCAACCCGAGATCTTCCACATATCATGGATCGCTTTCACGAAACGGCCGTCGGTGTCTGTGAAGGGCAGCAGCTGGACATGGATTTCGAACGAACGGACCAGGTTGGCTGGACCGCATATCTGGACATGATCCGCGGCAAGACCGCCGTCCTGCTGGGCGGATCGCTGGAGCTTGGGGCCCTGTTGGCCGGATGGCCGCATGACGACGCCCTGACCTTGTACCGGATCGGGGAACAATTGGGGATGTCCTTCCAGTTGAAGGACGATTGGCTGGATGTGTTCGGGGAACCGGGCAAGACCGGAAAGCGTCAGGGAGGGGATATTCTGCGAGGGAAGAAGACCGCCCTGGTGCATGTGGCCATGGAGGGTGCCGGGTCGTCGGATCGCGTATTCCTGGCCGACTGGTATCATCCCGATCATTCCTTGCGGAAGGAACAGGATATCGAGCGGATCATCGCCATATTTGACCGGACCGGGGCAGGAGGAACGGTACTCGCCAGGGCCTCTGCCTACGAGGAGGAGGCCATGCGTCTGTTGGCCGGTATCGAGTCCCGGGGTCCTGGAAAGGCGTGTTTGCAGCAGATGATCCGCGAACTTCAGGGGCGGGATGGGTGAGGATCCTGAGACAGTTCCGGGAGATGGATCTTTCCATTCCACCAATCCACATCGATGTGGGCGTCCCAACGGGCATAGAAGGCCAGAGCGGGTTCATTCCAGGACAGCACCTGCCATTTGACCAGATTGGCCTTCCGTTCTTTCGCATGATCGATGACGGCCTGGAAGAGCCGGGTGCCGACCCCTTTGTGCCGCCAGGATTCCGTGACGATGAGGTCCTCGAGGTAGATCATCCGGCCCTTCCAGGTGGAATAGGCCGGATAGAAGATCGCAGCGCCGACCAGTTTGCCCTGGTGATCGGCCACGATCGCCTGAAACCAGTTGTCCCGGAGATCCCTGAGGTAGTGATCTGGCGTGGTCTTGACCGCCTCGGGTTCGCGTTCATATACAGCCAGTTCGATGACCAGAGAGAGGATATCCGGCATATCGTCGTCCGTGGCGGGGCGGATGATCGGGGTAGTTTGGACCATGCCGGAAAGATACCACATGGGGCCATGATGGTGGGACATCTCGTGTGTCGCTGAAAAAGGCTGGGCTTCCAGCAGGAAATTTTTTAATAAGCGTTTGTTTTCCTACCGAATACTCCTATCTTTGCATTCGCTTTTTGAAAAAGAAGTGGCGTTTTTCGTTAAAACCTGTTCAAAATCAATCGGTTTGATGGATCGTCACCAGATTTAAACGGTAACTGCATGCCAACCATTAATCAGCTGGTCCGGAAGGGCCGCCTCAAGATTGAAACGAAGAGCAAGGCGAAGGCTCTGGAATCCTGTCCGCAAAAGCGGGGAGTATGTACCAGGGTGTATACCACGACTCCGAAGAAGCCGAACTCCGCATTGCGGAAAGTGGCCAAGGTTCGACTGACCAACGGTTATGAGGTGATCGCCTACATTCCGGGTGAAGGCCACAACCTTCAGGAGCACTCCATCGTATTGTTGCGGGGAGGTCGTGTGAAGGATTTGCCTGGTGTGCGTTACACGATTGTACGCGGAGCCCTGGATACGGCCGGTGTGAACAACCGGAAGCAGAGCCGCTCACGCTACGGAACGAAACGTCCTAAGAAATAGATCTGAGCCCCATAGGAAATGAGAAAAAGGAAACCAAAAGTCAGAGTAACTCCAGGAGATCCCCGTTTCGGTGATGAGATGGTGACCATGTTTGTCAATAACATGATGTTGTCTGGTAAGAAGTCAACGGCACTTCGGGTCTTTTATGATGCGATGGACATTGTGGCCACAAAGACGGAGGAGAATCCCCATGAGGTTTGGAAGAAGGCCTTGAATAATGTGATGCCTCAGGTCGAGGTGCGGAGTAAGCGGATCGGAGGTGCCACGTTCCAGATCCCCATCGAGGTGCGTGCCAAGCGCAAGATCTCGATCGGGATGAAGTGGATGATCAACTTTTCCCGTGCCCGGAGTGGCAAAGGTTACGCTGAAAAGCTTTCCGCGGAGATCATCGCCGCCAGCAAGAATGAAGGTGCTGCTGTCAAGCGGAAGGAAGATACACACCGGATGGCAGAAGCCAACCGGGCATTTGCTCATTTCCGTTCCTAAGCTCTACCCAGAACATATTCCCTGAACGATCAATTCACCGTCATGTCCAAAAAGGATCTCACATTCACCAGAAACATCGGTATCGCCGCGCACATTGATGCCGGAAAGACGACGACCACGGAGCGTATCCTCTACTATACGGGGATCAGCCACAAGATCGGAGAGGTGCACGATGGAGCTGCTACCATGGACTGGATGGAGCAGGAGCAGGAGCGTGGCATCACCATTACTTCCGCTGCTACACGGACCAATTGGGTCTATCGCGGTCAGAATTACCCTGTCAATATTATCGATACTCCGGGTCACGTCGACTTTACCGTTGAGGTGGAGCGTTCATTGCGTGTACTGGATGGTGTTGTCGCCCTGTTCTGCGCAGTTTCCGGAGTGGAGCCCCAGTCTGAAACCGTCTGGCGTCAGGCTGACCGCTACAGGGTTCCCCGTCTGGGTTTCGTGAACAAGATGGACCGTTCCGGTGCCGACTTCTTTGAAGTTGTCCGCCAGGTGCGTGATATGCTGGGTGCCAACCCGGTTCCCCTTCAGGTTCCCATCGGCGCTGAGGATTCATTCAAGGGCGTTGTCGATCTGATCCTGAACAAAGCGATCGTATGGAATGAAGCCGATATGGGGATGACCTATGAGGAAATTCCGATTCCTGCCGATCTGGTGGATACGGTCAAGGAATATCGTGAAAAGCTGATCGAACAGGTCGCCGAGTATGACGACCATCTGATGGAGAAGTTTTTCGAGGATCCGAATTCCATTGAGGAGGATGAGATCCGTCGTGCGATTCGTGCTGCCACGATCGACATGAAGATCATCCCGATGATGTGCGGATCTGCCTTCAAGAATAAAGGTGTCCAGGCTGTACTGGATGGCGTTTGTCAGTATTTGCCATCTCCTCTGGATGTCGATGCTGTGATCGGTACCAATCCGGATACGGATGAAGAGATTTCACGGAAGCCGGATCCGGCAGAGCCGTTCGCTGCGCTGGCCTTCAAGATCATGACGGACCCGTTTGTCGGACGTCTGGCCTATTTCCGTGTCTATTCGGGCACGCTGCCTGCCGGCTCCTACGTGCTGAACACGCGTTCGGGCAATAAGGAGCGGATTTCCCGCCTGTACCAGATGCACTCCAACAAGCAGAACCCGATCGACATGGTCGAAGCAGGAGATATTGCTGCGGCCGTTGGTATCAAGGATCTGAAGACGGGAGATACCCTTTGCGACGTCGATCATCCGATCGTCCTGGAATCCATGACCTTCCCTGAGCCTGTGATCGGTCTGGCCATTGAGCCGAAGACACAGAAGGACCTGGAGAAGCTGGGTATGGCCCTGGCCAAGCTGGCTGAAGAGGATCCGACCTTCCGGGTGAGCTATGATGAAGAGACGAACCAGACTGTTGTCAGTGGGATGGGTGAACTTCACCTGGAGATCATTGTCGACCGTCTTCGTCGCGAGTTCAAGGTAGAGGTGAACCAGGGCGCGCCCCAGGTGAACTATAAGGAAGCATTGACTGCCACGGTCAGCCATCGTGAGCGCTTGAAGAAGCAGACGGGTGGTAGTGGTTTGTTTGCCGACATCGAATTCGAACTGGGACCTGCTGATGCCGAGTTCCTGGAGTCGGATGAATTCAAGAGCGGCAAGACGCGGATGCAGTTTGTGAACGCGATTGTCGGAGGTAGTATTCCCAAGGAATTGATCCCACCTGCTGTGAAAGGATTCGAGTCCATGATGGACAATGGTATCCTGGCCGGTTACGGCATGGACAGCATGAAGGTGCGGATATTCGACGGATCCACCCACACGGTGGACTCCAAGCCGGTCGCTTTTGAGTTGTGTGCCAAGGAAGGTTTCCGTGCTGCAGCACCCAAGTGCAAGCCGGTTCTTCTGGAGCCGATCATGAAGCTTGAGGTGACCACTCCCGAGGAATACACCGGTAATGTCATTGGTGACCTGAACCGCCGTCGCGGTCTCATCAAGGGACAGGATACGAAGAACAACGCGGTATTGGTGAAAGCCGATGTGCCGCTGTCTGAAATGTTTGGCTATGTCACCCAGTTGCGGACGATCACATCCGGCCGTGCGAGTTCCACCATGGAATTCAGCCACTATGCGCCGGCACCAAGCGGCGTTGCCGATGCGGTGATCGAGAAGTCAAAAGGTGCCGTCAAGGTATAATCAGAAGCAAAAGAGCTTTCTACTATCATTTATTTGAAAGGGTCATGAATCAAAAGATCAGAATCAAGTTACGTTCTTACGATCACAATCTGGTCGACAAGTCGACAGAGAAGATCGTCAAGACGGTACGTAACTCCGGTGCCGTTGTCAGCGGCCCGATTCCGCTGCCCACTGAGAAAGAAATTTTCACGGTCCTGCGGTCCCCGCACGTGAATAAGAAATCTCGTGAGCAGTTCCAGTTGCGTACCCACAAACGCCTGATTGAAATCTACACGCCCACGCCCAGGACCGTCGACGCTTTGTCCAAGTTGGAACTGCCCAGTGGAGTGGATATTCAGGTAAAACTCACCTGATCCTGTCGGCTTCGGCCGTACTGGACAGGGAAGGAATTTGATGGACCAACGGACGCACGAGACGTGTGCTCTGCGGCTATTGGTACGTATTCATTATTGAAGGACAAAACAGATCTACTGTGAAAGGTCTTATTGGAAAGAAAATAGGTATGACCAGCATCTTTGATGCAACTGGTCGCAATCAAGCCGTAACGGTGATTGAACTGGGTCCCTGTGTGGTGACGCAAGTGAAGACAACGGATACGGATGGCTATGAAGCCCTGCAATTGGCTTTTGGCGATATGCGGGAGAAGAGTGCTTCTCAACCGCTCCGGGGGCATTTTGCTGCCGCTGGAACAAGCCCAAAGCGCAAGGTGGCTGAATTCAGGGACTTTGCCATTGACAAGGCGATTGGAGATACGATCCGAGTGGAGGAAGTATTCGAGGAGGGAGAGAAGATCAGTGCCGTCGGTACGTCAAAGGGAAAGGGTTTCCAGGGTGTTGTGAAGCGCCATGGATTTGGTGGTGTGGGTCAGCGTACCCACGGTCAGCACAACCGCGGACGTGCTCCTGGTTCGGTCGGTGCGTCATCATACCCTTCCAAGGTGTTCAAGGGCATGCGGATGGCCGGTCAGACCGGAAACCAACGTGTGAAGACCGGCAACCTTCGGGTTGTTCGGATCCTGCCCGAGCAAAATGTGATTCTGATTAAAGGAGCGGTTCCCGGTCATAAGGGGTCGTTCGTCATTCTTGAAAAATAAGCCGGCGATGAAACTCAAGGTATATACGTTAGACGGCAAGGAAACGGGACGGGAATTGGAACTCCCTTCTGAAATTTTCGGTGTAGAACCGAATGAGCATGTGGTGTATCTCGCGGTCAAGCAGTATCTCGCCAACCAGCGTCAGGGTACCGCCAAGTCCAAGGAGCGCAGTGAACTGTCCGGTTCGACGCGCAAGCTGCACCGCCAGAAGGGCACCGGTGGATCCCGAAAGGGTGACATCAACAGCCCGACCTTTCGCGGAGGAGCTCGTGTGTTTGGACCTCGTCCGCGCAACCACAGCTTCCGTCTGAACAAGAAGGTCAAGTCGCTCGCACGGAAGTCTGCCCTGAGCAGCTTGTATGCCGATGGAGCCATCCGTATCATTGAGGATTTCGGACTGGATGCTCCCAAGACCGGTGCTTTGAAACAGATCATTGCCAATCAGGGCATGACTGCTTCCAAGACGATGTTCATCACTGCTGATTATGATATGAACCTGGTGCGTTCCAGCCGCAACTTGCCCAAGACAAGTGTGTGCGCCGCCAAGGATTTGAATACCTATGAACTCTTGAATGCCAATCATCTGCTGATCGCAGAGAATGCGGTAGCCAAGATTCGTGAAACCTTTGCATAACCGGACCTGATCATGGGAAAACAGATTTTGATCAAACCGCTCATTACGGAGAAAGCCGAGCAACTGACCGAGAAGCGGAACCAGTTCACCTTCATCGTCAATCGCGATGCCAACAAGGTGGAGATCCGTAAGGCCATCGAGCAGATGTACAATGTCCATGTATCTTCTGTGAATACGGCCATCATGCCGGCGAAGACCCGGAATCGGAATACCAAGGCAGGCTTTATCCGTGGCCATGTGTCTTCGTACAAGAAGGCGATCGTGACATTGGCTGCGGGTGAGAACATTGATCTGTACGGTGATATTTAATCGACAAGGCAAACCAGTAGACCATGCCCGTTAGAAAACTAAATCCAATTACTCCCGGACAGCGCTATCGTGTGGCCAACACCTATAGCGAACTGACCTGCGATACGCCGGAGAAGAGTCTTCTGTCGAAGAACTCCTCCACTGGTGGACGTAACCGGACCGGGAAAATGACGGTGCGCAACCGTGGCGGAGGCCACAAGCGCCGTTATCGGATCATTGACTTCAAGCGTGATAAGGATGGCGTACCAGCAACGGTAAAGACCATTGAATACGATCCGAACCGCACAGCCTTCATCAGCCTGTTGCATTATGCGGATGGTGAGAAGCGCTATATCATTGCTCCCAAGGGGATCAAGGTAGGAGATACGCTGGTCTCTGGGAAAGGTGCTGCTCCAGAACTGGGGAACACGTTGTTTCTCAGTGAGGTGCCTCTCGGAACGGAGATCCATGCCATTGAGATGCAGCCTGGCAAGGGTGCAGCCATGGCTCGGAGTGCGGGCACCTATGCAGTGTTGGCCAACCGTGAGGAGAAGTATGGTGTCCTTCGTTTGCCATCTGGTGAAACACGCCGGATCCTGCTGACCTGCCGCGCCACCATGGGTGTGGCTTCCAATCCGGATCACGGTCTGGAAGTGCAGGGGAAAGCTGGCCGGAATCGTTGGGCGGGACGTCGTCCACGGGTCCGTGGTGTGGCCATGAACCCGGTCGATCACCCCATGGGTGGTGGTGAAGGTCGTGCATCAGGAGGGCATCCAACCTCCAGAACAGGTGTGATGGCCAAGGGTCAGAAGACGCGTAGCCGGAAGAAGCCTTCCAGCAAGCTGATCATCAATCGTAGGAAAACCAAGTAGTAAGTAGCGATAATCTTCCGTACCAATGGCAAGATCAATTAAAAAAGGACCTTATGTATTCTACAAGCTGCTGCAGAAAGTGCAGGTAGCCAAGGAATCCAGTAAGAAGCAAGTTATCAAGACCTGGAGCCGCGCATCCATGATCATCCCGGATATGGTGGGTGAGACCATCGCGGTGCACAATGGGAAAACCTTTGTACCGGTCTATGTGACGGAGAATATGGTTGGGCACAAGTTGGGTGAATTCGCCCCTACCCGGAACTTCCGGGGACATGCTGGTAACCGTAAGAAATAAAGAAGGTAAAAAACAGACTTCCATGGAAGCGGTAGCAAAACTGAAAAATTGTCCATTGTCAGCTCGCAAGATGCGACTGGTGGTTGATAATATCCGGGGTCGGAATGTAGTCGATGCCTTGAACATCCTGAAGTTCACTCGTAATGAGGCGGCTGTCTGGTTAGAAAAGGTGTTGCTGTCAGCGGTGGCAAACTGGGAAAACAAGACCGGTATGCAAAGTGCAGCTGACGAGTTCGATCTTTATGTCAAGACGGCATTTTCTGACGAAGCGGGTATGCTGAAGCGTTTTCGTCCTGCACCTCACGGTCGGGCTCACCGGATTCGCAAGCGCAGTAACCACGTCACGCTGGTGGTGGCCAACCGTGTGCCACTGGAGCAGGATGCTGTTGTCGCCGGAGAAGAAGAATAATTAAGGAACTGATAAGAACCTGAATTCATGGGTCAAAAGACAAATCCAATCGGTAACCGCCTCGGTATCATTCGCGGCTGGGAATCCAACTGGTTCGCCACCAAGGATTATGGCGACAAGGTTGTCGAAGATGAAAAGATTCGGAGGTACCTGCGTGCGCGTATCCAGAAGGGTGGTATTTCCCAGATCGTTATCGAGCGGACCCTCAAGCGGATCAGCGTAACGATTCACACCTCCCGTCCCGGTATCATCATCGGTAAGGGTGGGCAGGAAGTCGATCGTGTTCGCGAGGAACTCAAGAAATTGTCCGGTAAGGATGTGCAGATCAACATTGTGGAGATCCGCAAGCCTGAACTGGATGCCTATATCGTCGGTGAATCCGTTGCCAAGCAGATCGAGGCGAGGATCAACTATCGTCGGGCGATCAAGATGTCCATTCAATCGACCATGCGGGCAGGAGCCGAAGGGATCAAGGTTCGTATTGGCGGCCGGTTGAACGGTGCAGAGATCGCACGCCGTGAAGAGTACAAGGATGGCCGTACGCCACTGCATACCTTCCGGGCGGATATCGATTATGCCCTGGTCGAGGCACAGACTGTCTACGGAAAGATCGGCATCAAGGTGTGGATTTGTAAGGGAGAAGTGCTGGGTAAGCGGGATCTGTCACCCCATGTCGGTGTTGAGACGGGCGGTGGAGGAGATCGTCGTCCAGGTGGCGGCGGAGATCGTCGCGGTGGCGGAGACCGTCGCGGTGGAGGAGATCGTCGCGGTGGAGGAGGAGATCGTCGTGGAGGAGGAGATCGTCGTCGTTAGTAATTACCACCAAAAACCGTTACCTTTGCCCTGCTTTTTTCGGGACGAGGGAGAAAATTGAGTTAAATACCGGGAAAACAACGCTTTATGTTACAGCCCAAACGTCAAAAGTATCGCAAACAGCAAAAGGGGAGGATCAAGGGGATCGCCTATAAGGGGAGTAGTATCTCCTTCGGTTCCTTTGCCTTGAAGTCGCTGGATTCGGCGTATATCACCAACCGGCAGCTTGAAGCTGCGCGTATTGCCATGACCCGTTACATGAAACGGGAAGGAAAGGTGTGGATTCGGATTTTCCCGGACAAGCCGATCACTTCCAAGCCGTTGGAAGTTCGTATGGGTAAAGGTAAGGGAGCTGTTGACCATTTCGTTGCGGTCGTGAAGCCGGGTCGTATCATGTTTGAGATCGATGGTGTTTCTCAGGAGATCGCGATTGAGGCATTGCGACTGGCTGCCCAGAAGCTGCCCGTCCATACCAAAACGGTCACCCGTCACGATTACGAAGCTTAACCAGGAAAAGTAGCATAGCTATGCCTAGCAAGAAAACCATAGAACTGCAGGAATTTTCCGATGCCGATCTGCTCAATGAGCTGAAGGAAACGGAAGTGCAGTTTCAGAAGTTAACATTCGACCACGCCATCAAGGGACTGGATAACCCAATGACGATCAGGGACGTACGTCGTGATATTGCCCGACTGCAGACGGAGGTACGCCGCCGTCAAATGGCTGGCATGTCCGAAGCGGAGATCGCCCAGCGTGACCGGATCCGCAATCGCAGGAAGAACAAGTAAAGCCTCGCTGTCAATCGAGAGACCTATGACTGAAGTTAGAAAGCAAAGAAAGCAGCGTGTTGGAGTGGTCACGAGCAACAAGATGACCAAATCTATCACGGTATCCGTAGAGCGACGCTTGCGTCACCCGATCTATGGTAAGTTCGTCAAGAAGACGAAGAAGTTCATGGCCCATGACGAGAATGCCGAGTGTTCGATTGGCGATCTGGTGCGGATCATGGAGACACGTCCACTGAGCAAGCGGAAGCGCTGGCGTTTGGTGGAGGTATTGGAGAAAGCGAAATAATTATTGATCAGATAATAAGCGGAAGCGATGATACAGCAAGAATCCCGGTTGAGAGTAGCGGATAACAGTGGTGCCAAGGAGGTACTCTGTATTCGGGTTCTCGGTGGTTCCCGTCGGCGTTATGCCTCCATTGGAGACAAGATCGTCGTGACGGTGAAAGATGCGACCCCCGGTGGTCTGAAGAAGGGTACGGTTTCGAAGGCCGTAATCGTTCGGACCAAGAAAGAGATCCGTCGTCGGGATGGTTCCTACATCCGTTTCGATGACAACGCCGTTGTCCTGCTCAATAATGCTGACGAACCCAGGGGTACACGGATTTTTGGTCCTGTGGCTCGTGAATTGCGGGATCGCGACTACATGCGGATTGTATCACTCGCACCCGAAGTCCTTTAATTACAGAGAAAGAAAGCGGCCATGGCTCAGCAAAAGAAATCAGTCAGTCAACAAAAGCGGTTCCAACCCAAGCTCCATATCAAAAAAGGAGACCGGGTGCGTGTGATCGCAGGTTCTCAGAAAGGCAAGGAAGGAGAAGTCCTCCGGGTATTTCCTGAGAAGAACCGTGCGATTGTTGACAATGTCAATATTGTGAAGAAGCATGTCAAGCCAACTCAGAATGATCAGGGTGGTATTCATGAGATCGCAGCACCACTGCATCTCTCCAATCTGATGATCCTGGATCCCAAGACGAATGAACCCACACGGATCGGTCGTAAGGAGGTCGATGGCAAGCTTGTACGTTATTCGAAAAAAACCGGTGAAATCATTCAGTGATGAGCTACCAACCGAGTCTAAGACAACACTATAAGGAGCATATCGTGCCCCTGTTGATGAAGCAGTTCAATTACAGCAACGTCATGCAGGTGCCTCGTCTCCTCAAGATCTCTATCAACCAGGGTGTTGGTGGAGCCACCCAGGACAAGAAGCTGGTGGATGCGGCCTTGAAGGAAATGACCACCATTGCTGGTCAGAAAGCCGTGCCGACCAAGGCGCGCAAGTCTGTGTCCAACTTCAAACTGCGAGAAGGGATGACCATTGGTGCAAGGGTTACCCTGCGCAATGAGCGGATGTATGAATTCATGGAGCGTTTGGTCGCTGTGGCTTTACCACGCGTTCGCGACTTCCGCGGAATCAATGACAAGTCCTTTGATGGCCGTGGTAACTACACCATGGGTGTGACGGAACAAATCATCTTCCCGGAGATCGATATTGACAAGGTGGACAAGATCAGTGGCATGGATATCACGTTTGTGACCAGTGCCAAGACGGACGCCGAAGCTTTGGCCCTGCTCAAGGAACTGGGCATGCCATTCAAGAACCAACAACGCAATTGATCCTACGATTATGGCTAAGAAATCCATCATAGCACGTGAAGTCAAAAGGGCCCGTATGGTGAGCAAGTATGCTGACCTGCGTGCTAAGTTGAAAGAGGAAGGACGCTGGGACGAGCTGGACAAGCTGCCTCGCAACTCTTCCGCCAAGCGCATGCACAACCGGTGCAAACTGACCGGTCGCCCAAAAGGGTACATGCGGAAATTCGGTCTTTGTCGGGTGATGTTCCGTCAGATGGCCAACGAAGGTAAGATCCCAGGCGTCACGAAGGCTAGCTGGTAATTCACAATCAATTATTCGAATTCGCACATTATGCTGATTCTCGACCCCATAGCAGATTATTTGACCCGGATTCGCAACGCGCAAA
Source organism: Lewinellaceae bacterium (assembly GCA_020636225.1). GTDB lineage: Bacteria > Bacteroidota > Bacteroidia > Chitinophagales > Saprospiraceae > JAGNXB01. The sequence continues at coordinate 823,968 of JACJYI010000003.1, forward strand.
TGGCCGGTCACAGTACAGTGGAGATCCCTTCTTCGAAGATGAAGCGGGAGATGACCAAGATCCTGTACGACCACGGATTCATTGCGAAGTACAAGTTCGATTCCGAGTCGGGGAAGTTCGACACGATCAAGATCGCGTTGAAGTATGACCCCAGTACCCGGCAGCCGGTCATTCGTGAACTTGGACGGATCAGCCGTCCGGGATTGCGGAAGTATGTCAAGTCGACCGAGATCCCACGGATCATCAATGGTCTTGGATTGGCCATCGTCTCTACATCCCATGGTGTATTGACCGACAAGCAGGCCCGGGAGCAGAATGTGGGTGGAGAATTGTTGTGTTATATCTATTAATCTGAAGGTTAAATCGCGAGACTATGTCCCGGATAGGTAAAATGCCGATCACTATTCCCCAGGGAGTGGATGTCACGGTGGAGAAGAATAACCTGGTCAAAGTGAAGGGCCCCAAGGGCGAGCTTTACCAGCAGGTCGACAAGGACCTGGAGATTGTCATAGAAGATGGTGAACTTCAGATCAAGCGTCCGACGGAGCAGAAGCGTCATCGTGCCATGCACGGTCTTTACCGTTCTCTGGTCGCCAATATGGTTCAGGGGGTTTCCGAAGGCTTCACCCGCTCTCTGGAGCTGGTCGGTGTCGGTTACCGTTGCGCCAATACCGGTCAGTTGCTCGAGTTGGCCCTGGGTTATTCGCACCCGATCTATTTCTATGTTCCGGATGAGGTGAAACTCACGACGAAGATGGAAAAGGGTAGCAACCCGACCGTGATCCTTGAATCCTCCGACAAACAACTGATCGGGCAGATTGCGGCCAAGATCCGGGCATTCCGTAAGCCGGAGCCTTACAAAGGCAAAGGGGTACGCTATTCCGGTGAGGTGATCCGCCGTAAAGCTGGTAAAGCAGCTGCCAAGAAGTAATTCTGCCACGATTCCAACTTATCGAAGAACATGAAATTTCAAAAAGAGAACCGGAGAAAGCGAATCCATTTTCGGATTCGGAACAAGATTCGCGGGAATGCAGAATGTCCCCGGATTTCTGTCTACCGGAGCAATACGCAGATCTATTGTCAGATCATCGATGACCTGAAGGGGCATACACTGGTTTCTGTTTCATCCAAGGACAATGCCGTGGAGAAGGGACAGAGCAAGGTCGAGCAGTCTCGTCAGGTTGGAAAGCTTCTGGCAGAAAAGGCAAAGGAAGCCAACATCCAGCGGGTCGTTTTTGACCGTTCGGGTTATCTCTATCATGGTCGCGTCAAGGCTCTTGCTGATGGCGCCCGCGAAGGCGGACTCCAATTCTAAGTTTTTAGGCACCAAGCAACATGGCAAAAAATCAAACAAACCGGGTACGCCCGGCCGAAACAGAACTCAAGGAAAAGTTGGTGACACTGAATCGTGTGGCCAAGGTGACGAAGGGTGGACGGACGTTCAGCTTTGCCGCTGTAGTGGTTGTCGGTGACGGCAATGGTACGGTAGGCTATGGCCTGGGCAAGGCCCGTGACGTTCAGGAAGCCATCGCCAAGGCAGTGGATGATGCCAAGAAGGACCTGATCAAGGTTCCGATCCTCAAGGGCACGATCCCACACGCGCAGAAGGGCAAGTACGGTGCAGGTCGCGTATTGATCAAGCCGGCCTCCCACGGAACGGGTGTTATCGCCGGTGGTGCCATGCGTGCGGTACTGGAAAGTGCCGGTTTCCATGATGTATTGGCCAAATCACACGGGTCGTCGAACCCTCACAATGTGATCAAGGCCACCCTGGATGCGCTGTCAAAGTTGCGCACCCCCTATGATATTGCCAAGGAGCGCGGTGTCAAGTTGGATCAACTTTTCAACGCTTGAGCATAGTTTTTGCAGATAAAGGGTCTACTTATGAAAAAGATACGTGTTACTCAAATCCGAAGTGCCATTGATCGTCCTCAGCGTCAGAAGGATACGTTGATCGCATTGGGTCTTCGTCGGATCAATCGCTCTGCAGAACATGTGGCTACACCTCAGGTACTGGGGATGGTCGAGAAGGTCAAGCACCTGATCCAGGTCGAGGAAATCTGAATCAGAAACTCTTTTAATAGCCAGTTGGAATGAAACTTCATACAATAAAGCCCGCCAAGGGTGCAGTACAGAGTCGCAAGCGGATCGCTCGCGGTCAGGGTTCAGGTCGTGGTGGAACATCTACCAAGGGTCACAAGGGTGACAAGTCGCGTGCCGGTCACAAGGACAAGCGCGGATTTGAAGGTGGACAGATGCCCCTCCAGCGTGTATTCCCCAAGCGTGGGTTCAAGAACCCCAACCGGGTAGAATATGTGCCGGTCAACCTGGCTCGCTTGCAGACGATCGTCGACAAGCATGGTCTGACTGCCGTGACGCCGGAGATCCTGGCCGATCATAAGATCATCAAGCGTTCAGATCGCGTGAAGGTCCTTGCCTTCGGTGCCATCACCAGTAAGGTGACACTGAAAGTGCATGCCATATCCGATAAGGCCAAAGCAGCGATTGAAGGGGCTGGTGGAAGTGTAGAACTCGTATAATCCCAATCGATGAAAGGACTGATCACAACTATCAAAAATATCTGGAAGATCAAGGAATTACGGGATCGCATCCTGTATACCCTTGCTCTCCTGTTTGTCTTCCGGTTAGGATCACATATCCTCCTTCCGGGGGTGATTCCAGGTGCCTTGAAGAATGCCATTGGTGGATCAGGAAATGCCAATGATCTGATCGGTCTGATCAATATCTTCACTGGCGGAGCATTCAACAATTCAGCCATTCTGGCTCTGGGCGTGATGCCATACATCACCGCATCCATCATCATTCAGCTGTTGGGCTTTGCGGTGCCCTACTTCCAGCGCTTGCAGCAGAAGGAAGGAGAGTCCGGGCGTCGGAAACTGAACCAGTTGACCCGATTGCTGACCGTAGCGATCACCCTGGTCCAGGGTGGCGCTTATCTGACCTATCTGGCCAGTGTGAACGCGGTCGACCCGGGTCTGAGCCGCCAGGTATTCTTTATTGCCAATATCATCGTTCTCTCCGCCGGTACGGTCTTTTCCATGTGGCTGGGTGAGCGGATCACCGACAAGGGGATCGGAAACGGTATTTCCCTGTTGATCATGATCGGTATTATCGCAGCACTGCCATCTGCGCTGATCTTTGAATTCCAGAATCGATTTGGGGCAGGTGGACTTCTGGTCTTCGCTATGGAGATCGTAGGTTTGTTTGCGATCGTTTTGGCTACGGTGGCTATCGTTCAGGCTGTCCGCCGGATCCCGGTGCAGTTTGCCAAGCGAATGGTCGGGCGTGAAGCGGGTAATATTCCTCAGGCAGGTGCCCGGGATTACATTCCTCTCAAGGTCAATGCGGCCGGGGTCATGCCCATCATCTTTGCCCAGGCTATCATGTTCCTGCCTGCAACCATTGTCCAGTTTCTTTCTGGCAATGATGCAGAAGCCACGTCCAGCAGTCTGCTGCGTTCATTGAATGATTTTACCAGTCTGCCATATAACCTGCTGTATTTCATCCTGATCGTCGGATTTACCTATGTGTATACGGCGCTGCTGGTGAATCCACAACAATACTCGGAATATCTCAAGCGGCAGAATGCCTTTATTCCGGGGATCAAGCCAGGTAGCAGCACAGCCGAGTTCATCGACTCCGTAACGACCCGGATTACCCTTCCTGGTTCCATCTTCCTTGGGTTCATTGCCATCTTTCCCGCCATTGCGGCTGGATTCGGTGTCAACCAGGGGTTTGCGTTGTTCTTTGGGGGTACCTCCCTGTTGATCCTGGTCGGCGTTGTCCTGGATACCCTGCAGCAGATCGAGAGCTATCTGTTGATGCGGAAGTATGATGGTCTGGTCAAGGCAGGCAAGCTGAAAGGTCGGAGCGGAGGCATGCAGCCGATCGGCTCTCAGTTTTAAGTCGGTGTAGGTCTGCGATGATCTATTACAAGACGGAAGAAGAGATTGAATTGATCCGGCAAAGTTGTTTGCTGGTGTCCAGGACCCACCAACACGTGGCGTCTATACTCAGGCCCGGAATGACGGGGCTGCAAATTGACAAGGAAGCGGAAACGCTGATCCGAGACCATGGGGCAATCCCTGCTTTCAAGGGGTATCCTGGTGCCGGTGGGCCATTTCCCGGAACACTTTGTGTTTCGGTGAATGAGACCATCGTACACGGGATCCCGAACGATACACCGTTTCGTGAAGGCGATGTGCTGTCGATCGACTGCGGGGTGCTTTGGAACGGGTATTTTGGAGATGCTGCCTATACTTTCAAGTTGGGGGAGGTGGCTCCAGAAGTGGATGGCCTGTTGGCCATCACCCGGGAATGCCTGTACCGCGGTATTGCGGAAGCGCGTGTCGGGAACAGGATCGGCGATATCGGATTTGCTATCCAGGATCTCGCGGAGCGGCAGCATGGATATGGTGTGGTTCGCGAGTTAGTCGGTCACGGTGTGGGGAAAAGTCTCCACGAGGCTCCGGAAGTCCCGAATTACGGGAAACGGGGCCGCGGTCCTCTGATCAAGGAGGGCCTGGTGATCGCCATAGAGCCGATGATCAATCTGGGGGTTCGCCAGGTGCGCCAGTTGAATGACGGGTGGACGGTGATCACCAAGGATCGGAAGGTTTCAGCCCATTATGAACACACGATTGCGGTGGGCATCAATGGTCCAGAAATCCTCTCAGATCATCGAATGATCGAGGAGGCGATATCAAACAATCCGGAACTCTCGGAAGTCTCGGTAAAAAGTTAGATATTTGCACTCCCAAATTGAGGTATGGCCAAAAAAGATTTGATAAAACTGGACGGGACCATTGAGGAATCACTTTCCAATGCAATGTTCCGCGTTCGACTTGAAAATAACCATTTGATCCTGGCAACGATTTCGGGAAAGATGCGAATGCACTACATCCGAATTCTTCCAGGGGATAAAGTATCGGTGGAGATGTCGCCTTATGATCTAACCAGAGGGCGGATTGTCTATCGATATAAATAACCGTAAAACGGCGACTGATGAAAGTAAGGGCATCTATCAAAAAGCGTTCTGCCGACTGCAAGATTGTACGTCGAGGCGGGAAACTTTATGTGATCAACAAGAAGAATCCAAGGTTCAAACAGCGGCAGGGTTGATTCCCCGCCTTTAACGTCTTTATATGGCACGGATAGCAGGTGTTGATTTACCGAGAAACAAAAGAGGGGTCATTGGATTGACCTACATCTACGGTATTGGTCGTTCTACGGCCTCCAGGATCCTGGCGGAAGCTGAGATCGATGAGAATATGAAGGTCCAGGAATGGTCGGATGAGAATGTCCGGGTCATCTCCGGGATCATTCAGGCCCAGTTCAGGGTGGAAGGTGAACTTCGTTCTGAAGTTCAGCTGAACATCAAGCGTCTGATGGATATTGCATCCTACAGAGGTTTGCGCCACCGGAAAGGCCTGCCCGTGAACGGTCAGCGGACCAAGACCAATGCGCGTACCCGGAAAGGAAAGCGGAAAACCGTGGCCAACAAGAAGAAAGTCACTAAATAATCCTTAGTCGTCCAAGATCATGGCAAAAGCTACAAAGAAGGTCAAGAAGCGTAAAGTGAAAGTCGAGCCGGAAGGCATGGTTTTCATTCAGGCTACCTTTAATAATATCATCATTTCCGTCACCAACCGTCAGGGTCAGGTCGTTTCCTGGGCTTCTGCCGGTAAGGCTGGCTTCAAGGGCTCCAAGAAGAGCACCCCTTACGCTGCTCAGATGGCTGCCGGAAATGCTGCCCAAACGGCTGCAGATGCAGGAATGCGTCATGTGGAAGTATTCGTCAAAGGCCCTGGAGCCGGTCGTGAGGCGGCCATTCGCGGTATTGATGGTGCCGGGCTTCGGGTGACACGGATCAAGGATATGACCCCGGTGCCTCACAATGGCTGTCGTCCTCCCAAGCGTCGCCGCGTCTAATTCATCTATTCGACTTTTAACACACAAGATATCATGGCAAGATATACCGGGCCAGCTACGAAGAAAGCACGTGCATTTGGCGAACCGATCTTCGGTTATGACAAGGCATTTGAACGTCGGAAATATGGTCCTGGCCAGCATGGCCCGTCCCGTCGACGCAAGCAGAAGTCTGAATACGCCAATCAGCTGATGGAAAAGCAGAAGGCCAAGTATACCTACGGTGTACTGGAGCGCCAGTTCCGTAAGACCTTCGATATGGCCACCAAGCAGAAAGGCGTTACGGGTGAAGTATTGTTGCAGCTTCTGGAAGCCCGCCTGGATAATACGGTCCATCGCCTCGGTCTTTCTCCCACCCGTCGTGGTGCCCGACAGCTGGTGTCGCATAAGCATATCATGGTGAATGGAGTGGTCACGAACATCCCGTCCTTCCAGCTTCGGCCGGGTGATGTGGTCCAGGTGCGAGGCAAGTCAAAGAGCCTGGAAGTCATCCAGAACAACGCCAAGTCCAAGGATGATTCTCGCAGATTCCCCTGGTTGGAGTGGAACCCTGACAAACTTGAAGGGAAGTTCCTCGAATATCCGAGCAGGGAAGCGATCCCGGAGAAGATCAATGAGCAGCTCATTGTCGAATTGTATTCCAAGTAATCACGACCGATATTGGAGGGACCGCGAAAGCAGTCCTTCCGCATTTGTAGCCTTCGATTTTTCCCCCTTAACCCTCAGGTGATCATATGAGCATTCTTGAGTTTCAACAACCCGATAAAATCATCCTTCAGAAGGCAAACGACTTCGAAGGTGTTTTCGAATTCAAGCCCCTTGAGCCTGGCTTTGGCCAGACCATCGGGAATTCTATCCGCCGAGTACTCCTGTCTTCCCTGGAGGGATATGCTATTTCGGCGATCCGGATCGGTGGTGTCGATCACGAATTCTCCACCATCAAGGGTGTCGTCGAAGATGTGATCGAGATCGTACTGAACCTGAAGCAGATCCGTCTGAAGCAGGTCATCGAGGATGAGCAGGTCTCCTCCGAGAAGATCTATCTGACCATCAGTGGTCGGGAGCAGTTCAAGGCTGGTGATATCGAAGAATTCACCAATGTCTTCAAGATCATGAATCCGGATCTGGTGATTTGCAACATGGAATCGTTTGTGACACTGGAGATCGAACTGACCATTACCAAAGGCCGCGGGTATGTCCCGGCTGATGAGAATATGGATAAGGATGCAGCGATCGGCGTTCTGCCAGTCGATGCCATTTACACCCCGATCAAGAATGTCTCCTACCAGGTGTCCAATACCCGGGTGGGACAGCGGACGGACTATGAGATGCTCACGCTGAACGTCAAGACAGATGGTACGATTCATCCGGAAGATGCCGTGAAGGATGCCGCCAAGATCCTGATCCAGCACCTGATGCTCATCAGCGATGAGAACATTACGTTCGACGAAAGTGGCAAGAGCGAAGACAAGGTTGTTGACGAACACGTGCTCCACATGCGCAAGCTGTTGAAGACCTCCCTGGAGGATCTTGAGCTCTCTGTTCGCGCCTACAACTGTCTGAAGGCTGCAAAGATCAATACACTGGCCGAGTTGGTCCAGTATGACATGCACGAGCTGCTCAAGTTCAGGAACTTCGGCAAGAAGTCTCTGGTCGAGATCGAAGAATTGCTCCAGGACAAAGGCCTGACCTTTGGCATGGAAATTTCAAAGTATAAACTGGACGAAGAATAGGTCCTGATCATTCACCTGCAATAATTGTTTGAGTCCCCGGACTCCGATGTTGCGATGTTAACCCTAATTATCCATCATGAGACACGGTAAGAAAAACAACCACCTGGGCCGCAAGGAAGGCCACCGGAAAGCGTTATTGAAGAACCTCAGCATTGCCTTGATCACGCACAAGCGGATCAATACGACGTTGGCCAAGGCCAAGGTATTGCGGGTGCATCTCGAACCTTTGATCACGAAGTCAAAGTCCAATACCATGCACAATCGTCGGGTGGTCTTCTCCTATCTTCAGGACAAGGAGGCGATCAAGGAGCTTTTTGGCCCTATTGCCGAGAAGGTTGCCGATCGTCCTGGTGGATACCTGCGCATCATCAAGACCGGCTTTCGCCGTGGTGATGGTGCCGAGATGGGTATGATCGAGTTTGTCGATTTCAACACCACCTATGTCAAGCCAGGTGCGGATGGCGAAGCCAAGAAGAAGCGCACACGTCGGGGAGGCAAGAAGGCGGATACGTCTGCCGTAGCAGCAACTTCCGGAGCTCCGGTAGCGACCAAATCAAATGAGACAGCTTCTTCTGAGGAGGAGTAAGCTCTTGCAGCGATACGAATAGCAAAGGGCCGGATCCAAGTGGATCCGGCCCTTTTTCATTTCTGGTGTCCGGGCTAGAATTCTACTGCAAAGGAACCCTTGATGCCATATTCGGCTACTCCGGGGTGGTCGAGATAGCTGAACCGACGGATCACATCGATCCGGATGATCTTGAAGATATTGCTGATGCCGATGCTGGCCTCGACATAGGGCTGATTGTTCAGGGTATAGGTCAGGGGTGTCCCATCTTCCTGGCGAGGGAATTGCAGGATCCTGGGATCAGTCGTGCTGCGATTGGCGGCACTGATCCCTCCATAAAGGACCTTGACCGCCAGCACCTCCCGCAAATGGAGCCTTTTGATGAGCGGGATCTTGTTCACAAAGAATCCATTGAAATATTGGTTGACGGTCAGGGCGATGTAGTGGTCGCTGACAAACTCCAGAAAGTTCATCATGTTGTAGTTCGCACTCTGGTAGAAGTAACTTTGATTGGCACGATGGACGACCAGAAACGGGTAGGGGATGCGACCGAACATGGCACCAGCTTCCAGAATGGTGGAATTGTATCCGAATGGTGGCACATTGGTGAATTTCTGCAGCAGGATGCCGATATCGTCATAGTCAAACTGGCCGCCGGGAATATTGGCAAATGAATGGGCATAGCGAACCTGGCCGATGAAGCGGTAGGAGATGCGGGATCGCCCCCCTCCTGCACCCTGGTAGATGTTTTCTCCCGGGGCATATCTCAGCAGGACCACGCCACGCATCGACTGGAGATTGGCCGGGGGAGAGGAACTGCCATCGGCGGGAAGGAAGGTCAGGGCCCCGGCGGGTTCCAGGGTTTCCTGTTCCAGGCCAACCTGGAAGGAGAATTGGTTCTTGAATTCTCGTTCATACGTCAATTTGGCCAGGCGGGTATACAGCAGTCGGTCATTCGCCCCCCGGGTGATGGAAGTTCCCAGTGTGTTGTTGAGGTTCTGGTTCTGCCCTGGCAGGGACAGTCGTTCTTCGTAAGAACCGGTCACCCGATTCAAGGGAAACCGGTGGTAGGCAGTCTTTCCCGTCGCTATCGCAAAATTGCCTCCGAACTTCCAGCGTCGATCACCAAACCCGTAACTGGCCGTTCCTCCTACTTGCCAGCGTTCGCTCAGGGTAGGGCGTGTCCTGCCGGAAAGGCGCAACCGGATGTTCTCGACATCATTGATGGCCAGGAAGGTCGGCAGGGGGCCGATCTCCACCCCGGGCGCGACATCAACGTATCCTCCGGCCAGTAAGCGTCCCAACTTGGTCATGCGAATGAACCAGGGCATATGGATCAGGCTATCCATGTTCTTGTATGCCCGGGCTTCCGGAATGGTCAGAGCGATCCCGTTCTGCGACCAGTACAAGCTGTCCGTGGCTTTTTCTTCCGGATGGGGAACAGCTAGCGCCGGCCGGTTGGTAAACAAGGCGGGGTCATCCGGCAACGGTTCATTGATGCGGATCTTCCGGTGATCGACAAATCGCTGACTGAACACACCGGTGCCTTTATCCGTAATGCCGAAATACATCCTGAAATCCTCCTGGGCAATCACATACATGCCGTTGGGCTGACGTTCATAATGTTGCTCTACGGTCAGATGTTGAACCCAGTTGAGGTTGGCCTGGGGGTTGATGGTGAACCGGATCCCGGTGACGGGGTAGGTACTGTCCAGGGCAACATACAGCTCGCCCTGGAGATACATGTCATATTTGTTGCGGGGATAGAACTCCAGCTTCACGATTTTCTGGCCATTCTGTTCGAGGGTGTCCACTGGATAGTACCGGTAGAGCAGAGGGGCTGTATTGGAGATCGGACTGGGGAACTTGTTGGTCAGGAGCAAGATATTGGGTTCATAGATGTCGATAGGCTGGTACAGGTATTGTACCCCCTTGTCGATACCCTCATCATCCAGAAATCCCTTGAATCGAACTGACTTGGTGGCCTGGGTGATCTTCTGTTGCTCGGAAGGCGGGTCCTGGCTGTAATAGTCATAGATATTCTCCTGGACGAACAGGGGGACGACATCGATATCTTCGATCTTGTTGGAGTCCACATTCTCCCACAAAAACCGGATCTTCCTGAAGATCCGCCGATTGATGGTTCGCTGGGGGATGTTACCAAATCCGATCACCACCTTTTCGTATTGTTCTTCCTGGTAGGTTGGCAGGTTGGCCACCCGGTTCTTGTCGCGGTTGTCTACCACCAGCCGGATCAACTCGACCGCAGGATTGTCCCGGTTCGAATATCGCTTTGGTCGGACGGTCACTTCCTGCATTTCATAGATCGCAGGACGCAACCGCACGTCATGGACCTGTCGTTGCTCTTTTCCCAGGCGGACCTCCGAAGGGGAATATCCGATAGCTTCAATGCGGATGAAGGGATATGGCTTGTTGAGCTTGAAGGAATAACGACCGTCCGCATCCGTAGTGGTGGCCTCCTCGGCGTTGCCGGCAACAACGGTGGCAAATGGGACTGGTTCGGCTGTTTCACTATCGGTGACCGTACCCGTGATGAGCCATTGGGCTTGTCCCGTGAAGGGAAGTGCCAGGCTGAACAAGAGGAGAAGTCGAACGAAAGGAATTCCTGGCATTGAAACGAATGTTGTTCGGAAACAGCAGTAAACGAGCATTGGCGGGCCGCAAGATAGGGTGTTTGGTCATATGGACGAATCCATAACATCACGGCCGGAGTGCATGGTGGGCAGTCTCTACGCAAGATGTGTAACGTTCATTTGACCTGTGCTATTTTTTGCGTTGGATGCTGTTTTCGGTCAAGTTTCGAACCTGGTCGGAAATGCAGGAGATCAATTCACCGAAATCGTTTTGGGTGATCGTCTTGCGGCTGTTCAGACACGCCTCAGTTCGCTGGAAATAGGGCCAGCGGACGGTAATGTTCAATTCAAAGGCATCTTTGAGATGTCTGGCAGGCTTTTCCAATGGATAGGCAATGGAGCTTTCGTTATCCTCGATCAGGCGCCAGGGCAAAAGGATATCATCGGTTTCCACGTAGCGACTGAGCAGGATCTTTCGCGAAGGCAGGGGGTGGCTGTTGGACCACCAGATGCCTTCGACCTTCTTCATCGCCAGGTAGGTATCGTTGGCAGTTTCCACGGCTCCCAGTGAGTCCAACATGGATGAAATCAAAGTCGTCATCGCTTCGTTATACGGCAGGTCGCTTTGGATGGCTCTCATGCCCAGATGAACACCCATCAGATTGGAATACAAATCTTCCGGCGAGAAGCTGGAATACCGTTCGGGGATCAACGGGAGATAGCTGATCCCGAACCAGGAAGCAATTTCATGCCAGACAGAAATTTCATAGGCAATCAGTCCCGCAAGTTCAACGGTTGAATGCTGGTCCAAAGTCGAAGGAAGGTGAAGCGTCAATGTCTTCTCTCCGCCTTCGATGCCCAGGTCATATGCAATCCCATCACTTGTGCTGTCCCTGGCGGTGATCAGGTTGTACAGATAGCCTGTCCAGTCGGCGATGTCTCTCAGATGAGCCACATCGATGAAACCGCCGCGGGTGGTATAGATGATGCCATTGCCTTCATTTCGGTTTCCCAGATACTGATGTTGGCCGAGTTCATGTTTCGAGATGATATCTGTCCTTCTGAGAAAGGGGATGAAGCCGAGTCTGAGATCGGTTCCAAAGACACAGCAACTCCGGATGATCTTGGACGGGTGATGGTTGAGTTTGTTGTGGTCCAGATCAGGGGGCCTGGCCATCAACACATGGCCCGGCTGCCCGGCAAGCAAAGCTATCAGGCATGCTGTGTAGATCAGGAAAGAAAAATGTCCGGAACTCATCATTTGAGATCTAATCTGTTACCCGTCCCATGTTGATCCAGGGAGTCAGCATTTCGTTTTGAAATGATCACTCCGTTAATGGATCGTTTCCAGTTTCCCTGATGATTCGGGATCACCACGGGAAATTTACTGGTTTCGGTCGGTCGGGCAGGAGGTGAGAACAGGTCGATTTCCTTACCGGGCAAGATATCCAGTCCATTCTTGTTCAGCCATTGCTTGAGTGGATAGGACGAGTCCCTTGATTCGGCTTCGCCAACAGGTTCCGAAAATGAACTGGTTAAGATACCGATGAATTCCCAGATCAGTTCCGGATCGTAGAGATTCATGGTGATCTCCGGTTTGCCCGGATATGTCCACGATTTACCTGATTCGCCAAAGAGCAAGGCCGTAACCGGGATGGGATCCCGGGAGGAGCCGATCAGATGTTCGGAAATGCTGAACGAGCGCTTCCAGAACTGATCATAGACAGGCAGATAGTGCCCGGACGCCTTGAGCAATCCGACTGCGAAAGGGGCACATCCGCCACCAACGACGCCTTTCTTCAGTTGTTTCCAGGAACGATAACTGTCAAAAGGGTCGATCATGTTCGTAAAATAAAGGACGTCTGGACCAAGTGAATCCTGGCGCGCCGATGGTGAAATGGCGCTGTGCAGTGAAACTGTCGTATAGAATTCAACCATCTCCTTGATTGCAGCACATTGGACAGCAGACAGATGAAAAGCCATGTAGCGTGGTTCTATCCTCTGATGCTGTCGGCCATGAATTCCTTTGCGTCTGCCGATATAATGGATGAGGCGATGCAGATTCTCATCACCCCGGATCAGGGTGCCATCCGAGTAATTGTGCATCAGGAATGCCAATCCTGTTCGTTCCCTGAACAGCAGATGCACGGCGGAGTCAGTATAATGGTGGCTGGACAGGCTGACCCAGTTCTGATAAATGGCCCCATCTGGCAAGGTGCAGGAAATACAGGTCAACGTATGGCCGATCGTTGACCTGTATGGAAGTTTCATTTTTGATGGCTGGCCATGGCTACTGGAAAAGAACAGAAGTTTTCGACTCAGGAGGAAACGTTTGGCTTCAATGCGAAAGATGCTCCACAAGGCGGATGAGGGGCAATTGTAGTCAATGGGGTCCGAAGGCGGATAGACAAAGATGGTCAACATCTCATTGACACGACCGTCCTGTTGCGTTGTATCCTGAGTCGTAGTACCAGCGACGGGATGACCCGCATGGGTTTGAGCGGTCGCCAACTGGAGCGAAATCGCCCAAATCAAGAAGAGATGACCAGATGGATTCGTCAATGAGCCAACTGTATTCGTTTCATGAAGTGCCCTCTCGGGCGTTATGTAAAAATAGACCTGAATCCATATCAATGGATATGACCTGCATCACGAGCGTAGTTGGGATTCGTCGCCAGGTCAGGTGTGGACTGATGATCCCTTGACTCATTCAGGATGCATCCTGCTCCAGGATGGATGGCCATTGTATTGGCCAACGATATCAGGTCCGTGCCGGTAGAGAAAAGGATAAAGACGCAGGCAGCCATGACAAAAAAGGCCCCTTCATTGGAAGGGGCCTGGAAAGTTGTGGAGGATAACCGCCTACGGCGGTCAGGCCGGAGTCGAATGCTGACGATCCGCCTGGGGTGGATGTCTGCATCCGGACAACCGCCCTCCGGCGGATCGTCCGGGCCGGTGACCGTCCCGCCCCGAATACTCGGGGCGGGACGCTCTAGCCCCGCCTACGCGAAGCTTCGGCGGGCAGGCAGCTGAGCGAATCCCCAGCCGCAACAGGAATGGTTGCATTCAGGGTAATGGAAATGGATTGGCGATGTAGTTTGCCATCAAGTGCAGATAGGCGGAAGATCGTTTCTGCTTTTTGAGATGGGCCTCAAAGGCCCTGGCCTCCTGGAATGTCGGGAAGGCCTTGGTGAACATCAGGAGCCATGGCCTACCACTGGCCGTTGATTTGGAATATCCCCGGTTATGCCTGAGAATCCGGTCACGAAGATTGGCCGAAGCCCCAATATAGTGCTGGTTCCTGGATTCGGAGAAGAGGATGTTAACGTAGGCAGCGATTACAAAAAAGGCCCCTTCGTTGGAAGGGGCCTTGAAAGTTGTGGAGGATACCGGACTACTTGTTAGTCAGCACTTTGGTGGCAAATGCTGTGTTTTGGGGGTTCAACACGCCTAATTCAGCAACCGTTCCCGGCGATTCACCGTCAAAAGTTTTCAAATTCCATCATGATTCGTCCGCAAATCCGCCAGTTGTCAACTGGCACCATGGATTCATCGATTGGGCGGCAGCACTCCAATTGTATTATAAAAATAAATATTCATTGCAACCAAGTTGCTATATACTTGGAATTGAGCCGTGTACGTATGATGAAAATAAAAATTAAAAAGAAATGATGGTTTTTGAAATTTTTCGGGTTTCCGCAGAATACTTATTGGTGATATGTATTTATTACAAAATTAACGAGAAGTTATGAACATTCATTTTCAACTGGATCGGCCACGCGCCAAACGTTCAACGATCATGCTGACTTACCGTCACCGTGGATTCCGATTTCGTTACAGCACAGGGTACAGTGTGGTACCAGCCAATTGGGACAAGTCACGGGAGCGAGAGATTTCAAAAATCGGAACGTCGATTATCAATTCCCGGATCAATGCACTCCAAACCGCCTTCGAGAGGATGATGATGTCTTTCCTATCTGGTGAAGGCAGACATCCTTCCCGCCACGAGATGAAGGAATACCTCGATAGGCATTACCGGGAAAAACGAAACCCGCCAGTCAAGAAGGTTGAAAAGGACTCTCCCTGTCTGATCCGTTATTTCGAGCGACTACTCCAGCTATGGGCGACGAATGGTCGGATTAAGGCATCATCCGTGAAAGCCTATAATCGTAGTCTCAACATAATGAAAGCCGCATTAAAAGATACCTTGCCAGTTGATCAGTTGGGTGAAGAGGCAATTGCCACTATTGTGCATTACATGCGAGGACGGAAGGATGAAGATTCCTATATCAAGAAGACACTTGAACATATTAAGACGTTTATCAATTATGCCATCCTTGATGATAGCTTGCCTACGGTTGTAGAGAATCCAGTCCAGACAAAAGCATACGGTTTGAAAGATCGCCCTTCCGAGAAAATCTATCTTACAAAAGATGAAGTCATTCGGATTGCTGATTTGGATTTATCAAGTGACCAGAGAAAGGATATTGTCCGCGATAATTTCTTGTTTGCAGTTCACACGGGTCAACGGTACTGTGATCTTGATATCGATAAGTGGGAGTTGGGGGTGACTGAAGAGGGACGGCATTATCTGAAGTATCGAAGTACAAAGTCTGATATTTTAAGTATGCTGCCTTTGAAACAGGCTGCCTTTGAGATTCTCCAGAAATACCCAAATGGTATGCCTACACGATCTAACACTGAAATAAATCGAATGATTAAGCAGATTGGTTTTATGGCGGGCATTGATCAAATAGTTACTCGGACAGAGTACCGTGGCGATGAGTTGACAATTCGTTCACCGAAATATTCTCAGATTGAAACGCACACTGCTCGGAGGACGTTTTGCACACTCGCAGTAAGGGATGGCGTTCCGACGAATATCATCATGGCTATGTCGGGGCATGCCACCGAATCTTCTTTCAGGAGGTATGTGCGTCATAGTAAGCATGAGGCAATGCAGGATGCATTGAAATATGATTTCTTCAAGTAAAATGGAACGACCATGAACCTAATGTTTTCAAGCTCCTTCTCGGAGTATTCCCCAGTATCCGGATCAAATTCGAGTGCAGCCCCGGCAGTTCAAATTGCTACTCCATTTACAATTGCGGGCACTATGAGGCCAGTATACCTGAACATATTTCTTACGCCTCCTAATCACAAGGCTGATGACGAAGGTCTGTCAGGACAGTCTGTGAAACCATGGCTGAAAAAGAAGGAAGCCATGGATTACATCGGTGGCAGTGCGTCCACGTTAGAGCGCTGGGAACGGGCGTACCCAAGTATCCGTCGAAAGGTTGAAGGGGTTGGTTCCATACTTTATTCCCGGTCAGAACTGGATAAAGTAATTGACGGGGTATACACGCCGTTATAGAGGAACGCTTTTCCGTATTGAAATGCCTCGGCCCTTGTTCCGAGGCATTTCTTTTTCTGAGACTACACACCGCCGTGATGGAGAATCTTCCTATACGATTTGCAATATATTCCCTATCTTAATAGAATGAGTACAGGCCATAAGGTGCAATACCTGAAGTCCCTCAGAAAAGGAGTTTAGAGGCAAAGCAATAGCATAGGGTTCCTTGCTCAGGTCATATGTATATACGCATCTCGCTCCACCATTTCCTGTGTTTCACCTTTCCGGATCGGAATCCTAACAATAGACGTATTGCTTTCAGGGAATTCTTATTGTTCAGTGAATCCGTTGAGACCCCAATCCCAGTATTCCTTAGTCTTGGAGTTAGTTTTTATTGATACCCCCATTTGTCAACGGTAATGTCCCCGATCCGAACACGAACGCCGATCCCCGGTTATCGGTGAAGTATTTTTTGAAAAAACTCTTATATGTGAAATTTTTCTACCAACTTTTTTTTGGAATCTTCGATCCATGGAAGGGCTTAACTTCCCTACAGCAGCACACCCCGGGGTGCCCCCCCCTTTACGAGTTGATTCATGCCCCTCCCCGGGGGTATTCCCCTCCAGTATGCCCCTCCCGGCGTTATCTGCTCCCTATCAGAGAGGCTTCGCTTGGAACCTAATACTCAGAGTCATCATGGATGGATTCGAGTGAATGAGTGGGATACCATACATAGGTCGGTTCCCCGATGGATCATGAACTGGGGTCAATACGGATAGAAGCTATTCCCCGAAGCCCGGTAGATCAGGCAAGCGGTCTGGGTTGTCCGACATCAGTCTATAAATGGATTGGTAAGTTCCATACCGTTCACTCCCTCCCCCTGATCACTGGAAGCGAGTATATCCCCGATCAAATTGAATGGACACTCCCCGATCAATTGAAGTGGGTACATCTACGTGCGTCAGGACAGGGGTACTTCCCCAGATCATATACTCCTCCACCCAGTTAGGGTTGGCTGCTTCTTATGTCAATATGCGTCCACTGGACATGCCTGATGGGATACCCCCGATCACACATCATACATGTATATGGTGTGTACCCATCTACCGAAGGCATTCCATTCATCCCGGTGTGGAGTATCTATCATCGCCATAGATCAGTTATATGCCCTCAGCCCTGACGGAATAGTATTGATAGCTGGCATCGGCGATTAGGGGTGTCCGTGAATGAGCGTGGGGCTGTACCGGAGAAGACCGTTGATGTCGGGGTTGAGCAGGGTTGTCAAGTCCAATTAGGATCGCCCCTTATGTATATTTAGATATCAGCACGTAACCAAATTGTTCCGGATGCAGTGAGGTCAAGTCTCACATTCTTCTGTTCATTGGAGGCAGTTCTCCAAAGGCTTGGTAGTATTCATCCAGAAGCTTTCTTTCCTCAATTTCAGAATTGCCAGTAGAAATTAGTTCTAAGTAAAGTGAATCGGGTGGATATAATTCCTGTATGCGCTTGTGCTTTTTATATCTAACACCGAATTCGGGAGAGGTTCCCTTGTACTTAGGTGAAACCGATTTCTTTAAATTTATAACACGATCAAGAAAGGAATTTGCCTTTCCGATATATAGAATTCCCTGCACGTCCACTCCTAAAAGCCTGTTGACTGGAATAGGTTTACCATCGTTGATGCCAATTATGATGTACACACCCCCGGATTCTCCAAATTCGGCATTGGCAATGTCCCAGAGGCGGTCATCTATAATTTGGTATTTCATTGGAAATAACTTTGCGTGTATGCTATTATTTGCTACGTGCGTCAGTTTATGCTCGATTGATATATTGACTGACAATTTTCAAAATGACCGGGCTGGGCGAACTCGGTGGTGGTAATCTTTTCCGTAATAACTTCTATGACCTATTCCAAAGTGTTGAATCCACGATGAATTATTGTTGTATTCACTTGAACTCCAGTACGTTTCCTCTACAAACTTGCCGTAACCCATTAAATGCAAATTTAAATACATCTGGTGTAGTTCACCTCGGGACGGCAAAAACCATTCTGATCCTTTTTCCCGGCATATCATAGCGGCAATACCTTCAGTACCACATGCACTTAGAATTCGGTCGGTATTACTTGAGCCGTCACCAATTTTCGCCCCAACCTCACTTTCGGGATTGGTTGGCAGATTCAAAGCATTGGGCAAGTCGCTAATATCTGTTCCCGGACAACCCCAAATGGCACTTCCAACCAAATCGATCGTATCGCAGATTAGCCCATATCCATTGTCATCTAAGAAGAAAATGAGTCCATCCTTGAAATACAGCCCATATAGCTGGCTCTTGGACACCCCCTTGTCCAATAGCTCCTTCGGTGATGCGCCGTGATCCAATATGTACTGAAGCATCAAAGTGTCAACTACCTGACAGTTTTCTCCGGAAAATCCACGTGTACAACCTGTCTCCTTGAGGCACGATGTGGTCGTCAGAGCTACTAACACCAACGCAGCGAGCCATGTGCTATAATGTAGGTTTCTCATAGACTATGCATATTTATTATGGTTTCCGGTCATTGGTTGGGGAAGAGATTCCCTTCTTCTTGGCCAATTTAATCATAAACAATTTCAAGTTCAACCCAACTAAACATACATTGAACAGGATGCTGGGACTATGGTACTTCAATTTGGGCGTCTCAATTATCAAATTCTTGCTCGATACCGGGACTCCTTCAATATGTCCATCCGTGACCAAGCCGTCCGGCTGTGCTGCATCGACAAATCAACCCTGATGGTACCCCGAGATCAATCGTATTTTACCTGCCTGTATGCACCGTTTATTACCCGTCTAAATGCATCGACCTGATCCAAAATCAACTCTGGACTCATCAAGAAATACAATAAGGTGTACCCATTTACCCATGACATTCCCCTACGTCCTTCAGGTTCATGTTGAACGGTATCTGTCGTGTTGGACTCCGACAGTATTAATTCAGAGCCGGTCTGGTGAGTGATGTGCGATCGTGAGCGTGTGGGAGGCTTTACCGGAGGTCACCGTCGATGCTGGGTAGGGGGTGTCGATATCCAGACTGTCAATTCCCTCCCCACAGTAATGAGAACATATATAAGGTGAATCTCTCCCTCCCCAATAGTCAAATCAACCCGGAACCCGTTCAGATCGCGTCTGGTGCTGCCAAGCATACAATCGAATGGAGATGGGTGGTTGGTTGCTGCCGGATGTATATACTACAACCGTCAACTATTGCGGGTGTTTCGTTCGGGGCGTACTCACTTCAACATTAATCTATTCCCGACACGGTCAGGATGTAGGTTTTGGGTGTACCCTGATAAGACAAGCGAGTAATATTCAACTCGCCCATGTTAGATCGGTATGCTCAGGAGATGCACCTGTTTCATTATTGGGCAATTCACATATGCAGCATTTACTAAATGACTGTTCTGAAATACATCAAGCCGAGTATCATACATACAATAATTAAAACGATGAATGCGAATGATCCCAACCCTTGTAGATTATCTTGATAATCTATAACATGTACAGAATTGTCGTTTTGGACACCAGTTATTGATGCCACCGTTTGGGCATCTAAATACCTGCGCTCCAAGAATTGAACTATCGCTTTCATTGACTTTACTTCACCTTCAAACTTATTCTCATTCACCATAACCACATACTCGTTCGAGCTATCCACTTTTAGTGCCAGTACATTTTCATCAAAAAAACCATGCTTGAATAAGTACCTACCGTCGGACTTCTCAATAAGCAGGGAGTTGTTTCCAAGGTATGCCCAACTACCTTTGTCAACCTTCCCGTTGACTGATATGAGAAGATCACCGTTGCTTCGAAATATGTAAACGGCCTTGGTCTGATCAATATTATCAATGATAACCCAGTGCTGATTGGTCAACAACGTTAGGTTATCAAGTTTCTCGCTATATCTCTGGAGGCGTGGGAATATGTCGGATATGAATGTTTGCATACTGAATCCTTCAAGTTCATCGTGATAACTCAGCCGCGTCAGATCGAATCCGTCTGAGATAATCTGTTCAATATTAACTGTTTCAACGGATAGTCACAATACCGGATGGGTAATCGACTACTGTTCCCGGACGCGTATTGAGCCGTTCGCGCTGAAATCCAACCCGATTCCATACCGTTCCCCTCTCGTTATCAACAGAAGCGAGACGACAACCGATCTGATAGCACGGACTCGTGCTTCCCGGGACAGCCCGGATTGATGCGTGCGTGACTCGATGTAGATCAGGCGGGGATGATCACGTCATCCATAAACAGTATTGTCATGTCAGGTAACCAAATGAGGCTGGGAGAACATATCGATTGATTGAAATCCACGCATGTGTACCACATTGTGAATATAGTGCCGTCCTACCCGGAACAAGTACATGCATCAGGTACCAGATCGATGCATTCACCATGCCGATGGTGGTAGCATACTGCCATGTCTACCCGCAACCCTATATCCTAAGTATTATTTCACCCCGCAATGTGTCAACAACGTGTATCCTCATTTGCTGGTAAAGCTATTTTCCGGGCTGACTGTGACTTCCAATATTTCCATTTTATCTAAAAATATTCAGAAAATGTGTCCGAATCGGGTCTCTGAAGTTTTCTCAGCAATAGTTATAGCAAAACATATTTCATATGAAGAAGTTGCTATTGACTATTGCGCCGCACGGTGCCACTACAAAATTGGATATTGCCAAAGAAATTGCCACACTGAGTGAACAGCTTCCTGTTGAAATTTATCCGGATGAGGCATTGACGAAAATCGGTGAACGTGGACATTCATTTTATCCGGGAACATTTATTCTAACCGACAGAACTTCATGCATTAATGGGGATAGCCCGGATAGAATATATGTATTGGCTTTGGATTTTGATAGATCGGTCAATCCTCGTTCAGTACTGGACAGACTCCGTGAGTTCGGATTGGATTGCACTGGAATTTATCGATCATTTTCGGATGACACTGATGACACATTGCCGATTGAGCAAAAACTTGACTTGGTCAAGCGGTACCGGGTAGTGTTTGTATTAGAGAGCCACGTCGTGGGTAGAGTTGAGTACGAGGAATTGATTTCCATAGCTTCCGGATTGTTTCCGGAAGCGGATCGACGTTATACATCAACTGTTTTTTATGGGGGGAAAGGAGTCATTTATCGTAACTATGAATACTGTTTGGATGTACCTGATCTTGCCATGGCATCGACTCTATACAGGGCTAAAGAATGTACGACCACGCAATCTATCCGTAAAAATATTCAGAAATCACTTGATGCCACGCCCAACCATTTATTATCTGGGGATTCATTTACTGCAACTTGTAATAATATATCTATACAACCTACATTATTTGAACCAGTACGTATAAATGGATGGTCTGATAAGATGAGAGAGAGTTCTGCATTATTTGACGGATTTCTGAAATGTGATCGAAAATATTGGCATACTGAATTACTCGGACTCTACCTTTCAATGAGATTATTTGTGAACGGACTTCAACTTTGGTTTGATTCAATCCGACGCAATCCCGTTATTGAAAATCGTAAAATAGATGAGATTCATGGATACATCAGTAAGTATGAGGCATTGGGTCGCGGCTTGTATCATGAAATGGCTCTGGAAAAATTTGCCCCGAATGATTCTGCGGCGGGACATTGTTATAAACTCAGTGATCTGGTACACCTTCGTGGAAGTAAAGCAAGACAGATCAAATGTGCTGAAGTGCCCCCGATTTCATTAAACGATGCCCGACATGACACGGGGTATTTATTCAAACACATTCTGTCGAAGTGGGATACGAAAGTTTCTGTACTGAAGATAAGTACGGGGGTGGGTAAAAGCTATCAGATTGCGGTTTGTCGTCATTTAGATGAGTGTGTGGTTGCTTGCAAGACCCACCATTTGGTACAGGAACTATCACGTGAACTCTCTGCTAATGGTATTGAGCATCACGTTATTCCAGAGTTGCCAGATTTGCCTAATCCAATACATCGTAAATACCATTCCTTGTTAGCAATTGGGGCACATGATGCTGCCGCTGGATTTCTCCGGTCTTTAATATCAGGCCCCGTCATCAAGTATCGATTAGACAGATCGGAAGTAACGAAACTCCGGAGGTCTCTAATGAGATATTTCAATGCGATAGAGAGAGCTGTTGGTGATACACTTCCGGTGTTGTGTACGCACAAACGTCTCTTTTTTACAGAATTTCCGAACCACTCTATGGCTATCGTTGATGAAGATATCATGGAGTCTATAGGTGAGGTGAATACTGTTCCAGCCAGCACCATTGACGAAGTATTGCATGTATTGAACAGGGAGGATCATCCGGGTATTACATCGTTCTTAATGGATTTACTCGATCGAGCCAAATCCCCGTCCGAATTGATGAAGGTTGTACCAACTGTAGAATTGTTCTCGGGCGAAGAGTACCTCAAACCTCACCGCGTTCAGGAGTTGATTGATAGGGGTGTCAAGGGAAATGTGCTTTCACTATTGCGGTCAGCATTTGTAATAATTCACCCGACTCACTGGAATGATCCGGAAGGTGAGAAGTCATTCAGTTTTATAGTCCGTCACAATTTGCCATCCGGCTTGCGATGGATGATCTTATCAGCGACCGTGGATCAGGATATTTATTCAAAGATGTTTGGGGAACTCGATTTCTTTGATATCTCTAATGTCCAACTGGCTGGAAGACTGCGGCAATTCTCATCCAGAAGCTTTAGTAGGAGTACTTTTACCAATGCACAGACTCAGGAATTGGCGCAAAAGATTGGTGACATGGTGTGTTCGCGTCCTGTGATCACTCATAAGGGAAGTATATTTCAGAAGTATTTTGAAAATCCCTTCAGGCATATGGAGGATGTGATGGGCACCAATGAACTAACGGGACAGGATATAGTAGTCCTTGGATTGCCCGGGAAACCGGAATATGTATATTTACTTTGGGCGGCACTATTGGGTGTTGACGTGAACAATATCGACACTGAGTATAAACAACGCACTGTGACTCGAAATCACTCAATTTTCAATATGCAGACATTCGGTGATCCGGCTCTGCAAAATTTACATTGTTATTTTATCGAGAGTCCATTGGTACAAGCGGTTGGTCGTGCAAGGCCCCGTGAATATCCTGTCACGGTTGATATTTTTTGTAATTATCCCGTACCCGGCGCGATTCAATATCATCTCGATGAAATGGATATCATAAATGATCAATGTCCACCATCCAGTCTTGAGAAAATGATAGCGGATGTTTACCCGATGTACTTTACTTCTGGCAGTATCGCGTCATAGACTTGTACGACGGAAATATCTGATCGGTCGAGATTGATCGCCAGTCCAATCAGGACGCGCTAATCCCTACTGGATTCATCGGTCTACTTTCCTTTTCGGGATGGATCATCCGGATGTAGTGTACGTATATCAATCGCGAGAATATTCCGCCCTCGGTACGTCTGGTATCGTCCCGGTTATGTAAATACGCGAGATGGTCGACCCCATCCAACCGTCGGTATTCCTATCTGGAAAACACCTGCCGGCCAATACTTATAGTAAAGGAGAGCCACCATGCACGACGACCCAATTATCCAAGAGTTTCACGATTTGATCCAACGAGCAGATTCCATCAGTCGGTTAGCTGTGGAAACCATCGGCTTTATAACTCCGGAGGAACTGGATGAAATCCTCGACGGTCTTGACTTCAGGACTGCTGCCCGTCAAGTGATGCTGAGTAAATGGATGGAGAAGTATGTCAATCCGTACAGGAGTATCGTCGGTTGCATTCCTTGGAAATGGTAATTTGATTCACTCCGAACTTTCTCAGCCCTTGTAATTGAATGCACCGTTGGCGACTGGCATGGAGAAATGTTTTCGATAGAAGTAATCGATCAGCTTCCATTCTAAACTTGAAGGTGTCTCACCTCCCTTATTCTTGTACCAAATAATCTTACATGGAAAAGCCAATGCATATTGATATCGTGACCAATGCCAATCAGCCGTTAATTGGTTGTCATCCATATCCGACATCCTTATAACCGCATCTGCATGACCCCGAAGCCGATTATATAGATTTACGCTTTGGCCAATGTAGAATACCTTTGATTTGCCACGCGGGTAAACAAAGTATTGCGATTTGGCATAGAAAATATATGCACCTGATACCGTCGGGACATCTTCGTAGGCATCACGATTAAGGGGCGATTGAATGATCCCATCCTGTTCACGGAAATCATCTGGAAGGAAGCTCAGTATCCTTGGCATTGTGGAAATACTTCAGTTTTGTACGAAATGGTTCATGAACATCAGGTCTTGGTGCTTCATTGTTGGGGCTGGTGAATAAAGATATTCCCCGTCGCGTTCTCATACAAGGGGTGAGTCTTTCCTTCCACGATCTGTCGATGATCTGACTCTCCATTCCCCGATCCGTCGTATCTTTTGACCCATAACAGATAGGCTATGGCAGAAGAAACGAACGGCGGAGTCACTCAAGACAGGATCAACCGGGCAGCATGGGAAGCATGTGATACTTTCCGGGGGGTGGTCGATCCCAGTGAATACAAGAACTACATTCTCGTCACCCTCTTCCTAAAGTACATAAGTGATGTCCACAAGGACAAGGTGGATGAACTCCGGAAGAAGTACCCGAAGGATGAGGAGAGGGTAGAACGGATGCTGCGGTACGAGCCGATTCAGATAAAGGAGGAATCGACCTTCGACTACCTATATGAGAACCGGAATGCTGACGACATTGGTCAGAAGATCAACGTGGCCATTGCGTCACTGGAGGACTCAAACCGTGGGAAGCTCGACGGTGTGTTCAAAGAGATCGATTTCAATTCCACCCGGAATCTGGGAGTGCCAAAGGAGAGGAACAAACGCCTGAAGCACCTACTGGAAGACTTTGCCAAACCCGATCTTGATCTCCGGCCGTCCCACGTTGGATCGATGGACATTATCGGGAACACCTATGAGTATCTGATCAGCCGATTCGCTTCAGATAGTGGGAAGAAAGGTGGGGAATTTTACACACCCGGCGAAGTGTCAGAACTCATGGCACGATTAATCTCACCGAAGGAAGGTGATAAAATATATGACCCAACGTGCGGGTCAGGTTCGTTACTTGTCAAAGCCGGGAAACAAGTTGGGTCAGATGACTTCTCTCTCTATGGTCAGGAATCCAACGGGAACACATACGCACTTTGCAAAATGAACATGTTCCTTCATGGGATCAATTCCGCGTTCATTGAGTGGGGTGATACCATTCGGAATCCACGACACCGGGAAGGAGATCGGTTAATGAAGTTCGATATCGTTGTCGCCAATCCACCGTTTTCCTTAGACAAATGGGGTGCAGATGAAGCCGAACATGATCCGTATAACAGATTCTGGCGTGGCACACCACCCAAAACGAAAGGGGACTACGCATTCATCACCCACATGATTGAATCTCTGAACGAGCATGGTCGGATGGTTGTAGTCGTACCACACGGATGTTTGTTCCGTGGATCGTCGGAAGGGAAAATCCGCGAGCAATTGATCAAAGAGAATCTGCTGGACGCCGTTATCGGATTGCCGAGTAATCTCTTCTTCGGCACAGGTATTCCGGCGGCACTATTAATCTTCCGGAAGAACCGCAGGAAGACGGATGTGCTGTTCATTGATGGATCAAACGACTTTCTTGAAGGGTCAAACCAGAACGTTCTGGAGGAAGAGGACATCGTTAAGATTGTCAAAGCCTACAAGGGGTACAAGACCATTGACAAGTACAGCTATGTTGCCACGATCGAGGAGATCGAAGAGAATGATTTCAACCTGAATATCCCACGATACGTCGATACCTTCGAAGAGGAAGAGATCGTGGACATCCCGTCGGTGCAAAAGGAGATTAGAACATTGGAGTCAGAACTTGACGGGCTGCGGGAAAAGATGGATCAGTACCTGAAAGAACTCGGACTATCATGATAGAACATGTCGAGCCAGCAAAACTTCGCGAGATTTTCGAGTTCCTAAAAGAAAATCGAAAGTACCCGCTTCAGGTACATACGGGCGCATACAAGCAATGCTTGAATCCAGATTACTCTACTCAGTTCAAGGCGAAGTCCTTGCTACATCATTATCTGAATACCCAATCCAGATTGAATCTCAATAAAAGTTTGAAATTCTGGACATATTTGGAAAGGAATAAATCCTGTCTGAATACTTTCGATAGCTTCTCAAAACAAGTATGCAAAGGCATTGATGCTCCACCATATGAAAGGTTGTATCTCGGGTTGAAGGCTCAGGAAGGGTGGGGTTCGAAGACGTCGGCACTATTTGTCAAGGCTATCTATCATATCCATTATGGTAAGTTGAAGGTAGGTAAGCTATGGACGGATGTACCTGCATTTGACTATAAGGTCGATAAGATGATGGTTCCAGTAGACGAAGTCATAAAACATATTTTCATGAAACTTCTCCGGACGAGGAAAATGCCATCCTTTGCCCGAGTAAACAATGAAATAAAAGCTTTGGGGATAGTCAAGAACGTCGACATCTGGGACGATCTTTGGTTTTGGGGATTCATCACCCAGATTACAAAGAATAAGAAGAGAACTTTAACTGAATGGAATGCGGGGAAATTTTACTCACTCTTGCACTCTCCGAAGGATGAAAATACCGTTAACGATGTAAGAGAGAAGGCGCGACAGTTTCATCATTTAATATTGGATCGATAATATATGGCAGATATTAACGAGAGCAGATCGGGGTATAAAGAGACTAAGGTTGGGTGGATTCCGGAGGAATGGAATGTGCAGCGGCTCTTTGAGGTTACTCATATGAAGAGTGGTGAAACTATTACTGGTACCCACATTTCAGATTTTTCAAAATACCCTTGCTATGGTGGAAATGGATTAAGGGGTTATACGGATACGTTTACGCATGAAGGCAACTATGTATTGATTGGTCGGCAAGGGGCACTTTGTGGAAATGTTTTAAAAGTACAGGGACGATTTTACGCTTCCGAGCATGCGATTGTTGTATCCAATAAGGATAACTCAATAGTCGAATTTTTGGAGTTTCTTTTGAAGAAGATGAATCTGAATAGGTACTCAGAATCATCGGCCCAACCCGGTTTATCAGTTTCCAAATTACTGAAGCTTCAAATCCCGCTCCCCCCACTCCCCGAACAAAAACGCATCGCCGAGATTCTATCGACGTGGGACGATGCGATCCAGAAACTCGACGCACTGATCGCCAAAAAGCAGGAATTGAAGAAGGGGCTGATGCAGAAATTGCTCACCGGGCAACTGCGGTTTCCGGAGTTTGTCCCGGCGGGCGGCACGAAGTTCAAGGAGACGAAGCTGGGGTTGGTGCCGGAGGATTGGGAAGTTGTAGAGTTCGGTAGAACTTTTAATTTCTTGAAGGGTGTAATATTTTCAAGAAGTGAATTGACTTATGAAGAGCCATCAAGTGAAATTTTCTGTATTCATTACGGCGACATACATAAGACTTTTAAGTATCCGTTCCTAACGATTGAGGCAGGTTTTGAGCTACCTAAAATAGTTGACCAAGATAGAATTTCCCGGAGTGTAGATTTTTTAGAATCAGGGGACTTGGTGATCGCCGACGCTTCAGAAGATATTGAAGGTGTCGGAGAGTCTATTGAAATTGAAATCTTGGATCAATCCAAGGTGCTTTCAGGTTTGCATACGATCGCCGCTCGTGATACAGGTGGCCTTACTTCTCCGGGATACAGGGGTTTTATATTTCAGTGTAACCATGTTCGAAATGCACTTCGTCGGGTTGCGACAGGAAGTAATGTATTTGGTATTAGTAAGGCATCACTTAAATCTCAACTTATAATCTTACCTCCCGTTGATGAGCAAATTGTGATTTCTTCATTATTACGAATGACGGAATTGGAGACCATGAACTTATCTAATCAGCGGGAAATGCTGGTTCAGCAAAAGAGAGGACTCATGCAACAACTTCTCACTGGAGCCGTACGTACTACGGTGAAGAACTAACAGCTATGGCACTCTATCGGCAGGACAAGCAGCAACTAAAGGGTATCCGACAAGAGCCATTCCGGCTGGAGAAAGACCTCCAATCAATCGTCGAGTCGAACCTCGGTGTCCTGTTGAATCTGGAATTGGTTCGGTCGGAGTTCCCTATCCAAAACTTCCGGATTGATTCTCTGGCATACGACAAGGAGGCGAAAGCCTTCATCATTATCGAATACAAGCGAAACCAGAATTTCAGCGTCGTTGATCAAGGGTACGCTTATCTGGCGGTGATGCTCAACAATAAAGCGGACTTCATTCTGGAATACAATGAGCAGATGAAGAAGACCCTGAAGCGTGACGAAATCGACTGGTCGCAGTCCCGGGTATTATTTGTCGCGCCGTCTTTCACGGACTACCAGCGTGAGTCAATCAACTTCCGTGATCTGCCAATTGAGTTGTATGAAGCCCGACAGTATGAGGGTGGTGTTTTCAGCTTTTCTCAGGTTCAGAAGGTCAGGGCAACCGAAAGCATCAAGACGATTTCAAAAGGCAGCGACACAACCGAGCAAGTCACCCGGGAAGTGAAAGTCTACACGGAAGCCGAACATCTCGCAGGGATTTCCGAAGGTACGATGGAACTGTACGATAGGTTCAAAGAACGTATCATGAGTCTCGGAGAGATGGAGATTGTCCCGCGTAAACAGTATATCGCATTCAAGGCAAATCGGAATGTAGCGGATGTGCTGATCCAGAAGAGTCAGTTGAAAATTTGGCTGAATCTCCGGTCAGGTCAACTCCATGACCCGGCCGGACTGGCGAAGGATGTTTCGGAGATTGGTCATTGGGGAAATGGGGACTATAGTGTGAGACTTGATTCGGAAGATCAGTTGGATGAAGTGATGGTATTGGTGAAGCAGAGCTTTAAGGTGAATAGCTAAGGTCTATTAATACTTTAGGGCACCTCTATCAACCCCACTCAATGACCAAACAAATCCTTTCAGGATTCTCACTCGAGACAACCTGCGCGATACTGCGTTATTTCTCAATTACTTAGCTATGGCTATGCTCTTTCGAAATGCCTTGTCTCGCTTGGTTCTCTCGAGTGTTGGTCTATTTCGGAGGTTAATAGAAGTGCCCATGAATGACGTGGACCTTGGATATCGATTCATGAGCGCATATTGGGGCAAAGGAATCGCTACGGAATCCGGACGGGCATGCGTGGATCTCGGATTTGGCCAGCTGGGCCTGAACAAACTGATCGCCATGGTGCTTCCTGAAAATACGGGATCGATCCGGGTGCTTGACAAGCTCGACTTTACATTTGCACACGAGCTCATGGAAGACCAACAGTTGGTACACGTCTATTCTCTGGTCAACCCATGAGCAGGTGAAAATGTATCATCAGTCTGAAAACGTCTGGTTCCACCAAACCAGCATCCACGCTGACCAACGAATAACAATGAAGAAAATCACCCTACCGGCACTGGCCATCATCCTGGTCACCATCATCCTGTTGATCATCAATGAATACACGGCTTGGACCTGGATCAGCGACTATGCACTGATCCTCATCATCGCCGGGATGTTCCTGGGCGTTTGGCTGGTGAAACGATGGTTGAGCTCCAAAGATGAGTGAACGCAAGCTGCCCGCCGCCCACCCCCTGGGCAGCGCCATCCAATATAACAGCGACGCGTTCTTTGCCGAAATTGGGTTGTGCGGTGAGTGAAGGGCTGTCTGTCGTATCGACCTGAGTGTGCAGGAGGCTGATCGCCTGGGATTCCAGCGCTTCTTCCTTTCCATGTACAACAAGGATGAGGTTGTCCACATAGAGCCTGCAGATCGAGTTGGTGCCTGCGTCTCGGGTGGATGAGCTGGCAGGGGAGTTGTTCGGGTAGGATTCCCGGTAACTTCAGGTCGTATCCGACCGGAAAGCCCAGGATACTCACTTCTTCGACTGTTTGGCATCGTATCAATACCGTATCCAATCGAATCATATCGTATCAACTTCAGGAAAGTTCTATATTTGGATTAGGTGCAACTGACTACCTGACTACATCAGGGCTAAGCTGCAAACAAATCTTTGGTGGCCATAATGATGGCTAACCACAATATTTGACAATTCAAAATCCTGCCCTTGTAGAGGCCAAATTGATCCGGCCATCGACCTGGCTGTACTGGCACCCCTGCTGTCCAGCCTGGACGACATTCCCAACCAGTCGACCGGGTGCTTTGCGGGCGAAGTCGGCCTGATTGATGAGGTACGGGTGGTGAGTCGAATCGACCTGCGCGAGACGGAAGCGGATCGCCCTGGATTCCAGCGCTTTATCCTCCCCAGGTACAAAAGGAAGGGCCTGTCCAACAGGAACTTTCAGATCGAGTTGGTGCCGGTGGCAAGGGAAGATGGGAAGACAGGGGAGTTGTTTATTTGACAGGATTTCTATAACTTTATCTCCTTAAACATGTTATACAGGTATGACAGTCTCAAAGAAATATTTAATCTCAAAGTCAACTGTTCGCCGAGCGAACGAATCACTTATGAAACTTGGAGTAACTGATGCACACCGTATCAATTATGATGGGAATATTATCTTGAAATATCATGTCAAGAATGGCATAGCTTTAAGAAGCTTTACAAACCAAGATATAAAGAGAGCTTACACAAAGGCAAGAGATCGATATGCCGAAAGAATTTAGGGCACCTCTAAAAACATCAAAAGAATGCGTATCTTGAAGACATGAGAAAGATACAACGATCGGAATCAAATTTGTTCGAAAGAGAAGATCAATTGGCGCGTCTGGAGAATTTGGGGGACAGTCTGACCCGGTTGAATAAGGCAATCCAATGGGAAAGTTTTCGCGGGAAGTTGGAAGAAGTGTTTCCTGTAGAGATTGGGCCTCAGGGTGGGCGACCAAGGAAGGATCCGGTGATGATGTTTAAAGTACTGGTATTGCAGCGTTTGTATAATCTAGGTGACCACGAGATGGAATTTCAATTGGCGGATCGTGCGAGTTTCTTACGCTTTTCAGGATGCCGATCGATCCGTGATATACCAGATGAAAAGACAATCTGGTTATTTCGGGAACAGATCAAACAAGCCGGTTTGATTGATGAATTGTTTGATGGGTATAAAGCGGGTTTGGCCAAAGCAGGTCTGATCGTGAATGAAGGGATTTTGGTAGACGCATCCATCGTAGAGGCCCCCAGACAGCGCAACAACCGGGAAGAGAACCAGTTGATCAAGGATGGGCAGACACCAGAGGAATGGAAGGATAAGCCGGCAAAGAATCGCCAAAAGGACAAAGATGCACGCTGGACCCAAAAGCATGGGAAGAACCACTACGGCTACAAGGACCATGTGAAGGCGGATGAGAAGAGCAAACTGATCATAGACTATCAGGTAACCCCAGCGAGTGAACATGACAGCCAGTCCGTGCCGGAATTGATCGGGGAGCAAGACAGAGGGCAGTCATTGCATGCAGACAGTGCCTATGTCGGCCCAACGATCGAAGAACACTTAAAGAGCCATGGTGTCAAGAATCAAGTACATGAGAAGGGAGCCAGGAACCGTCCATTGACAGAAGAACAAAAAGCCAGAAATACCGAGAAGTCCAGAACCCGAGCGAGAGTCGAACATATCTTTGGTCAGATGACCATGCAACTGAAAGGGATCTCCATACGAACAATAGGATTAGATCGGGCAAGTGTGCAGATCGGCCTGATGAACCTGGTTTATAATATGGTTCGATCAGAATATTTAGTCAGGAATCAAGGGATACGTATGTCCCTGCAATACGTCAGGCAATAAATGAGAAAAAAAGGCATAAGAAAAGAGTAAAAACAATAAAAAACGAGGAAATATCGGCCGAAAAAAGAAAAAACAAACTCACATCGAATTGTATTCTATAATTATAATACAATTATGTCCCATAGATCGCAAGTAAGAGGTGAAGTCTTGAATGGGAATGGGTTAATAGAGGTGCCCTTTATTTTATCAGCTATTAATGTAAAAATTCGAGAATTTTAAAAATATTTATTATGAGAATTATAAATATTATCGTTGCTATTTGGTTTGCGATTGCCATATTCGGAAACTTACGACTCATTGGAACAGATCAGTTTGATTTATGGGTATTCCTAATAATAGTGGTAATTGAAACTATTCTGGTGGCCAATTTATTGAGGAAGAAATCAGATTCCATGCCTAAGGAGTAATCTCTTTGGTAAAAGTGAGCCATAATTATGATAAACGCTACTTACCGAGAAGATCACTCCAGCCAACTACCCGCCCTGTTACTGCTATGCAACATGGGATGGCAGTATCTGTCTCCTGATGTGGTTGAGCGCATTCGTGGTGGGAATCAAAGCAAGGTCATTCTGGAGTCGGTACTTCGGGATTGGCTCAGGGCTAACAACCAGATCAATTTCCACGGAACCACCCACTCGTTCAGTGATACCAATATTGCGTCGGCTATCGAACAATTGCAGAACATCCATTTCGTCGATGGTTCCCGGGTGGCGAATGAAAAAGCATATGATCTTCTCACGATCGGTACCAGTCTGGAGCAAAGGATCGACGGTGACAAGAAGAGTTTCAATCTCAAATATATTGACTGGCAAACCCCGGAGAATAACGTCTATCATGTGACGTCTGAGTTTCCCGTGCTCCGGGAAGAACGAACGGACACCTATCGCCCGGACATTGTTCTGTTTGTCAACGGTATCCCCCTGTCCGTAATCGAAAATAAGCGTCCAGACCTTCAAGTCAACAAGGGTACCTCGGTTGATCTGGCGATTCAGCAACAACTACGGAACCAGAATATCGACGGTGGTATTCCCCGGTTGTTTTTGTACGCTCAAATACTGCTTGCAGTCGACGGTTCAACTGGCAAATATGCCACCGCAGATACCGCACAACAATTTTGGTCAGTCTGGAAGGAAAAATACCCTTCTGACCGGGATGAGCGTGAGGATGAGAAGAAACTGTATGAGATCAAGAATACCATTAACCCGGCTGTGTGGGATCAAGTTTTCACTGGTGACTTCTCATATAGCAGGACTCATTTCGAAGCCTTGTACAGCCACCCAATAGCCGTCACGGGGCAAGATCGATTGATCTATCAGATGCTCAGGCCGGATCGGCTAATGGAGTTGATTTATCGGTTTATTGTATTTGACGAGGGCACTAAAAAAGTCGCACGGTATCAGCAGTATTTCGCGGTTCAACAGACCCTCAGCCGGGTACGTCAAAGGGACGCAGGTAAGCGTCAGGGTGGAGTTGTTTGGCATACTCAGGGATCAGGGAAGTCTCTGACAATGGTGATGCTGGCAAAGGCATTGATTTTGGCTCCGGACATCCAGAATCCACGCGTGATCATCGTGACCGATCGGATCGATCTGGATGACCAGATCACCAAGACGTTCAAAAATTGTGGCAAAGAGACGTACCAAGCCCGATCCGGAAATCACCTGTCGAAATTGCTCCGGGAAAAGAAAGCACAGATCATTACGACGATCATCGACAAGTTTTACAAGCCGCAGGAAGATGGATTCATTGAGGATTCGTCTGAAGTATTTGTATTGGTAGACGAGTCACATCGTAGCCAGTATGGAGAAGCAAACGTGAAGATGGAACAGGTGTTGCCAAACGCATGCTTTATTGGATTCACTGGCACCCCTTTGATGAAGAAGGAACGGTCGACAGCGGCGAAGTACGGCGGGTACATAGATAAGTATACCATTGATCAGGCTGTCGAAGACGGCGCGGTTGTGCCATTGCTCTACGAGGGTAGGGAACTGCCTTTATTCGTCAATCGAAAGCCGATCGATAATTACTTCGAGTTGATCTCACGTGATCTAAATGAAAAGGAGAAAGCTGATCTCAAGAAACGGTTTGCTCGGGCGGATCAGATATCTGAGGCTGAGCAACGACTTCAGATGATTGCCATCGATGTTGGACGGCACTTCAAAAAAACATGGCAGGGCACCGGGTTCAAGGGACAACTTACGGCTCCCAGCAAAGATGCCGCGATTCGATTGCATCGGTTCTTTCAGGAAAATGGAGATGTGACCACCGAAGTCGTGATTTCCCCACCGGACACCCGTGAAGGAGTCGAAGAGCCTCAGCATGCGGCTGACTCCATCGTGATGCAATTCTGGGATGGCATGATGAAACGTTTCGGGAATGCAGATCGATATCAAAAGCAAATCATTGACCAGTTCAAGAATGGAGATACTCCGGAGATCATCATCGTCGTCGACAAATTGCTGACCGGGTTTGATGCACCGAAGAATACGGTATTGTACATGGCCCGGAAGCTTCAGGAACACAACCTGCTTCAAGCCATCGCCAGAGTGAACCGCGTTTCGGCAGGGAAAGAGTTTGGCTACATCATCGACTATCATGGCCTTCTGGGTGAGTTGGACGCGGCGTTGACCACGTACACCTCACTCTCCGAGTTTGAGGAGGATGATCTTGAGGGTGCTGTGGTTTCTGTATTGGAGGAGTTGACGAAGATCAAGCAGGTACATAGTGATCTGTGGTCATTGTTTAACGGCGTAAGGAACAAGCTGGATAACGAGGCCATGGAAGTCCATTTACAGAATGACGACCGCCGTGATGAATTTTACGAACTACACTCCCGGTTTGCCCGACTCTTGAAAATGGCGATCTCCACCATTAAATGGGTTGAGAGCACTCCGTTGGATCAGCAAGAAACCTACAGGAAAGACTTCAAATATTTTACTGAACTCCGGCGACATGTCACTCGACGGTTTTCGGATGTTATTGACTATGGGAAGTATGAGAAACAAATTCAACGGTTGATTAATCAGCACGTAAGTGCGGGCGAAGCAGAAGTCCGGGTTGAACTGGTGGATATCCGTAACAAGGAAGCCTTCGAAGCCGAAGTGGAGAAGACCATTGGTTCCCGGGCAAAAGCAGATATGATCGCCAGCCGTACGAGTAAGTACATCTCTGAGAAGATGAAAGAAGACCCGGCCTTCTTCAAGAAGCTGTCCGACATGCTTCAGGATATCGTGGATGAAATGCATCGTCGTTGGGATCAAATGTCTGAGAGTGCCAAGAAAATGTATCTGGATAAGCTAAAGGAGGTCATGGACGATGCCCTGAGCCGGAAGGAAGGAGAGCTACCCGATGAACTCATCGATGAACCGTTGGCGAAAGCGATCTATCATATGCTTCTTGACAAGTCCGGGACAGGTGAGTCAGGAGAGACGGCAGAAGTACCCAGTTTAGATTGGCTGGTGGAAGTATCGAATGCCATCTACCAGTCCATCATGAAGAATAAGAAAGTAGACTGGAAAAAGCGATATGATGTTCAGGACGAGATGAAGCGAGAAATTGACGATGTACTTTATGTCCATCGGAGTCACTACGGTGCTATCAAATTGGATGAGATAACCGTCGTTGAAGAGTCCCTCCAGTTAGCCATCCGGAATCTGTTGCCATGACCTTTGAATATCGCAATCAACAGTTCACCTACATCGTTTCACGGTCTGAACGGAAAACACTGGGGATATGCGTCCATCCTGACCTGACCATTGAAGTTCGGGCACCGAAGGAGTCTGACATTGAAGATATCCGGGAACGAGTCCAAAAACGACGAGCGTGGATCGTCAGAAAGCTTCGGGAATTTGAGGCATATCATCCCATTCAGGTGCCTAAAGTTTATAAGTCCGGGGCTACACACTTGTATCTGGGTCGACAGTATCGTCTCAAAGTTGAAAACGGTGACCGTAACCATGTCAAGGTCTCGGGCAGCGAACTGCTGGTGACCGTCTATCCTACCAGCACTCCGCACCGGGCATTGTGGACTTGGTATGCCGAGCGGGCTGATGAGTGGTTTCCAAAGATTCTTGATGAAGTGTTTCCCCGGTTTGAACGGTACGGGATCAGCAAGCCAACTCTGAAGCATAAGTTCCTCCAGAAGCGATGGGGTAGTTGTAAAGTCATCAATAATCGCCTACTTTTAAACACTGAACTGATCATGGCTCCACGCGCCGGCATTGAGTATGTGGTTACGCATGAGCTTACGCATCTTATTCATCCGCATCACACTGCGGAGTTCTACGGGGTGATGGATACTGTGATGCCAGATTGGAGAATGTGGAAGAGACGGTTGGAGGAAAGGTTGGCGTGAAAATCTTGTAACTGAAATATTGAATTTATTTTCAGATGCAATGTAAAATTTATCAAATGAAGTATATAGCCATCATTTTCATGCTCATGTTTCAGGTGCTTTCCGCTCAGAACTCACCCGAGTCATTTTGGAAAAACAAATGTGAATTTACAACCGATGGCTCAGGCAAGTCACTTGGATTGAAAATTCGAGTTCCAGTTCCATGCGCATGGGAGCAGTCTGAAGGAAAGAGGCCACACGTAGTTAAAACATTTTCTTACGGATTTCCAGATGGAAGTTCAATATCCCAATCATTGACTGTAAATAAACTGCCTAATTCTTTTTCTAAATCGGAAATAAATGAACTGTTTAGTCAAGATGGTTTGAGAAGTATGTGCGAAGGGACGGGCACATTTGTGTCAGGCAGACGAGTGAGGATTGATGGGTTAGAATGCGCCGAGGTTATTGCCCGCGCATCAAGAAATAGTCCAGTTGCGACATTTTATGCGTATATGTTGTCATATTACCTCATATATAAAGATAAAATTGTAGTTATCGGATATATGACTGGATCGATAAGCGACGAAGATTCAAAAGAACTATTTGACACGTATAAGGAAATATTTCAAGGACTCGCAACGGGTACAATTATAATGACACAGTGGGAGTAAAGGCATATTTATGCATAATCAACTAAAATTATGGGTGGAGATGAATTATACGAGGATATATGGATGTCAGGCAATGCCTAATGATTTGAGATGGTATTTGATAATTATTTTTATAATTGTAAAGCAGTTATCATTTCAATAGCCACTGTTTAGATATAAATTTATTTCACATGAAATACTTGTTCTTCATTCTACTGATTTCGATTTCATCTGGCTGCGACGGCAGCAAGAAGGTCGATGCAGCGAAAATTGGCATAAGCAGCCTTGGCTTTAGCATCAATGATTCAATTATTGATGAGAATATATCCGAGTTGAGATTATATGAAATTCTTGGTCAGCCGAGCAGAATCGTCAAGCCCACAAGAATGGAGCGTGATTCAATATTTGATGCATTGAATGTTGATATAGAATCTTTTTATATTTATGATGATCTGGGGATATATTTTACCAAGAAAGCCAACTCTACAAGTATGACTACCCTGTCAATTAGGCGATTTGGAAGTCAATTGGGTTATTTCCCAACTTCATCTTTTTCCGGTAGTCTTGTAATTAATGGAGAGGTTATTCTTGCATCTACTGGATTAGGCTCTAAAGCGTCAATTCTATCAAATGGAATAAGGTTCGGGAATAGTACTCGACAGTTTATTGAGGGGTATAAGATAATTACAAATTATTTACTTGATGGCTATTCTGAGCCCAATGACGTCAATATATTTTTGATTCAAAAATCTAATTCAGAATTTAGGAATGGATGGGATGACGAATTTGTTGAAATTATGAAAAAGAGCCTATTCGATACATCATGGTTTGAAAACCTGAAAAATGATCTCAATAAGTCGCTTGATACTGATTCGCCCTTGGATTGGGATTTTATTAAGATTTGCTTTATGGACAAATTGATAATGGAATTCACCCCTGATCAAATTGATGATATTAAAGTAATGGAAAAATCGCAGAATTTATTTGTTGATTGCTGCAAGTTGGACTATCAGCGTAAAAATTAGTGATTATTATCAATTCTAAAATTAATAAAGTTGTTGATTCCGCCGATGAGCAATAATCACCATTGCCATCGTATCCAGCTTACAATACTTAAGTAGTTGACGACGGATTTCTCCACGTTGTTGATCGTCTGCTGCTTCGTCGAACCGGATTCGAAAATGTGTTCTAATAGCATCCGTACCACCGGACACAACATCGTCTCCAGTCTCTGATGAATCTATCCCCGCCGCCTGCTTGTCTTACGGGTCAAGACTGCCGTCGATGAATGTGTCCGGGACATAGTCTTTGAAATGTGGGACTTCATGCAAGTATGGGAAGTGGCTCCAAATCGCAGGGAGAACTTTTTTGATTGACGTCCGTCCCTTCATATGTGGATGGAAGTAATGATGAATCGTCAGTCTTTCCATGTCCACCCACACGCCGGTTCGACCAAGTGCATTGGGCATTCGTGTCAACCCCCTTCCAGTTCCGGGTCGTCGACATCACATTCTGTCATCCGTGGGAGAATAGTTTTCAGGACAGAATTCTCATGGCTCGCCCACAAAAACTGAGTTCCAGTCTCTCATATTCTTCTCATGAGGCTTCTGGCAAACTCGAAGTTGGGGAACGTGTCCGGGTCGGGATAGGTGATTGTTCCCGTCTCTGACGAGAATATCGACCCGGACGATCTTTTGCCCTGAAATGAAGGTCGGTTCGAACAAGATCACCTTGTCC
The DNA here is from genome assembly GCA_020636225.1 of Lewinellaceae bacterium. Taxonomy (GTDB): domain Bacteria; phylum Bacteroidota; class Bacteroidia; order Chitinophagales; family Saprospiraceae; genus JAGNXB01. The sequence goes on from JACJYI010000003.1 coordinate 862,712, forward strand.
CGAATCATCAGTTCTTGTGTACTCGCCACTGCCTCTTCAGAATTCCCTTCAATATGGATACCGTCAGGATAGTACAGGGTTGCCATATGGCCAACGATGTACCCACCTTGAGCAAGCATCTCCATGTATTCGTCTGTGTCGTTCGTTGTGGGATACCCTGCTTTCTTGTAGACGAGCTTTTTCGGGCAGTCTGTGGCGAGAATGAAGTCGGATTTTGACAGTCTTGGTTGCATCAGTAGGAAGGTTGATCACCGATGACGTCACGTCATCATCGTCCTGAAGTTAGGGGATGAGGGAAAATTTTACCTTTTTTTGGAAGAATGGGGCTGTTTGGTGATTTCCTGCCATACTTATTAGAAAAGGAAACTCATGATGAAACAAGACATTCCCGTTCATGAACTCCCGATAGTACTGTCCGTCCTTGGCCGGGATTATGGAGGACTGTTGGATACTGATGAAGCTTTGAATCGACTCGCTATCTGCGAGACAACTTTCGACTTTCTCAGGAAGGAGAGAACTCTGTGGGCGAGGACGATAAACGGAAAGGAATACTTTCGCGTCGACGAGATTGACGACTTACTGTCGTACCGTTGAAGTGTAGAAGGAACACATATTCCAGTGGACATGAGACTTGCTGGGGCTGCTTCCGGGATAGGGATTCGGGGTCTGTCGGAACCACGAATGAAGCTGAAGTGTTCTTCAGGTGTTACTTTTAGGTATGGTTTGTATGGAATCTTACTCCACCTCCGCGCCAGTAAATCCGCACGCACTAAAACCAAAAACTCGCAACCCCTTTATTTCCAAGGAGTTGCGAGTAGG